>JALBVF010000009.1 GCA_025050535.1 Candidatus Protistibacter heckmannii | reverse complement strand
AAGCTGCAACTGGTGAAGGCCACGCGCCAGCATCTGCTCAGCGTTTAGCGACAGCCCGAGCGCAGGCGCGGCCCGGCCTGAAGATGGGCCGAGTGTGTTTAAGAAAACTTACTGATCTCTGACAAGAAGGCTCTTATCTGCTGTGCTGTGCAGCAATGCGCGTGACGCTTCAGGGTTTACCCGAGGGGCTTTGTTGTTTCCCCGGCTGGTTCATCAGCCAGACGTAGGCGCAGACCAGCGCGAGGTAGACGAGCACGCTGTCCTGCGCGCCGATCCAATACGCGATGCTCGCGTTCGAGGGCGGGAAGCAGACGAGGAAGACCGTCGCCGCCCACACCGCCATCAGCGGAGCGATCAGCAGCAGATTGCGCCGCCAACGCCGGTGGCGCGCTTCATCGGTCGGCATGATGTTATCCGGTGTCTCCGTGTGCGTCCTCGCGCATGCCCGCTTGCCTGAAGGTGATGCGGATCAGCGTGCCCGTGAGGCGTGGCTCCATGCTGTAGACGTGGTCGAGGATTTCCACTTCGCCATGATGCTGGTCGACGATCTCCTTGACGATGGCCAGGCCCAGTCCGCTGCCCTCGGCCTCGCTGCCGAGGATGCGGTAGAAGCGCTGCATCACCTTGCCGCGCTCGGCGAGCGGGATGCAGGGGCCGCAGTCCTCCACCTCCAGCACCGCGAAGCCGGCGTCGCGGTGGCGGCGCATGCGCACCGTCACGCTGCCGCCTAGCGGCGGGCTCTTGGGCGTATAGCGGATGGCGTTGTCGATCAGGTTGTTGAGCATCTCGCGCAGCATCACCGCGTTGCCGCCGATCACCACCGGCTAGCCCGGCTCCTCGAAGCCCAGGTCCAGGCCTTTGGCCAAGGCCGGCTGCAGCCATTCCTTCACCGTCTCGCGCGCCAGGCCGGTGAGGTCGATGGGCGTGCTCGCGGCGGCCGCGGCCATGTTCTCCATGCGCGCCAGCGAGAGCAGCTGCTTGACCATGTGCGCCGCGCGCTCGGAGCTCGCGCCGATCTGCGACAGGCTGCGGCGCAGCTCCTCGGGCGTCTGGTCGCGCAGCGCGAGTTCGGCCTGCATCTGCAGCCCGGCGAGCGGCGTCTTCATCTGATGCGCAGCATCGGCGATAAAGCGCTTCTGCGCGGCGAGCAGCTGATCGAGCTGCGAGAGCAGATCGTTGAACGAAGCCACCAATGGCATGATTTCCTGCGGCGCGGCCTGTTCGTCGATGGGGCTGGTGTCGTCGGGGCGGCGATCGCGGATGCGCTGCTGCAGTTCGTGCAGGGGCGCCAGCCCGCGCGTGAGGCCGAACCACGCCAGCACCACCGCCAGCGGCAGGGTCAGAAACTGCGGCAGGATCACGCCCTTGATGATTTCGTTGGCGAACTGGGTGCGCTTGTCCAGCGTCTCGGCCACCTGCACCAGGGCCGGCTCCTCCCGGAGCAGGCCGCCGGCGGCCACATAGGTGTAGGCCACGCGGATGTCGTTGCCGCTGAATTTGTCGTCGCGGAACACCACCTGGCCGTTGCGCAGGAGGTCCTCGTCTTCCTCGGGCTTGGGCAGCTCGCGGTCGCCCGAGATCAGCTCGCCCTTGGCGGTGCTCACTTGGTAGTAGATGGTGTCGGCCTCGTCGGCGCGCAGGATTTCGCGCGCGGTCATCGGCAGCTGCAGCGTCACGCGGCCTTTCACTTCCTTGAGCTGCTGGGCGAGAACCAGGGCGCTGGATTCGAGGGCGCGGTCGAAGGGGCCGTTCGCGATGGACTTGGCCACCAGATACGTGACCGCAATGCTCATCGGCCAGAGCAGCAGCAGCGGGGCCAGCATCCAGTCGAGGATTTCGCCGAAGAGCGAGCGTGTCGGCGGCCCGGCCTCCTGGTCCGCCCCTGGGCGGGCAACGGGGAGGGTTTCTGGCATGGACTTCAGGCGTCGGCGCCGGCCTGACTGGCGCCAGCTTGGCTCGCTGCCTGATGACGCTCCAGGCAGTAGCCCAGGCCGCGCACCGTGGTGATGCGCAAGCCGCCCGATTCGATTTTCTTGCGCAGCCGGTGCACGTAGACCTCGATGGCGTTGTTGCTGACTTCCTCGCCCCATTCGCAGAGGTGATCCACCAACTGCTCCTTCGACACCAGCCGGCCGGTGCGCTTGAGCAGGATTTCCAGCAGGCCCATCTCGCGCGCGGAAAGCTCGAGCATCTGGCCGTTGAGATGGGCGATGCGGCCCACCTGATCGAAATGCAGCGCGCCGTGCTGGATGACCGTGTGGCCGCCGCCGGTGCCGCGCCGGTTCAGCGCACGCACGCGGGCCTCGAGCTCGGAGAGGGCGAAGGGCTTGGCCATGTAGTCGTCGGCGCCCAGGTCCAGACCCTTGACGCGCTCCTCCACCGAATCGGATGCTGTGAGGATCAGCACCGGCATCATCGCCGTGGTGGGGCGGGCGCGCAGGCGCTTGAGCACCTCCAGGCCGGAGAGCTTGGGCAGGCCGAGGTCAAGGATCAGCAGGTCGAAACTCTGGGCGGCGAGGGCGGAGTCGGCCTCCAACCCACTGGCCACGTGGTCCACCGCGTAGCCCGATTGACGAAGCGACCGGGTCAGCCAGTCGGCCAGCACGCTGTCATCTTCGGCAATCAAAATCCGCATGGGTGAATCCGGCCTCCGGGTGCGGCCACAGCCTCTTTTCGCTGGGCCGGATCCGCCGCATTGCTTTTCTCTCCGCCAGGAGGCAAAAATAACGCTTGCTCAAGATGCTGTTTTTTTATACAGTAGTAAAAAATTGCTGTTCCGGCAGTACTGAACAACGGCATTTAATCACTTATTCGCGCTCGAGGACATGATGGAAGATACCAAGAAGACTGTAGTCGGCAGTGAAAAGCAGAAGGCGCTGGCCGCCGCGCTGGCACAGATCGAGAAGCAGTTCGGCAAGGGTTCCGTCATGCGCCTGGGCGACGGCGAGGTGATCGAGGACATCCAGGTCGTGTCCACCGGCTCGCTGGGCCTGGACGTGGCCCTGGGCGTGGGCGGCCTGCCGCGCGGCCGCGTGATCGAAATCTACGGCCCGGAATCCTCGGGCAAGACCACGCTGACCCTGCAGGTCGTGGCCGAGATGCAGAAGATCGGCGGCACCTGCGCCTTCATCGACGCCGAGCACGCGCTCGACGTCAGCTATGCCTCCAAGCTCGGCGTGGACATCGGCGACCTGCTGATCTCTCAGCCAGACACCGGCGAACAGGCCCTGGAAATCGCCGACGCCCTGGTGCGCTCGGGCTCCATCGACCTGATCATCATCGACTCCGTGGCCGCCCTGGTGCCCAAGGCTGAAATCGAAGGCGAGATGGGTGACTCCCTGCCCGGCCTGCAGGCCCGCCTGATGAGCCAGGCCCTGCGCAAGCTCACCGGCACCATCAAGCGCACCAACTCCATGGTCATATTCATCAACCAGATCCGGATGAAGATCGGCGTGATGTTCGGCTCACCCGAAACCACAACCGGCGGCAACGCGCTCAAGTTCTACTCCAGCGTGCGCCTGGACATCCGCCGCATCGGCGCCATCAAGAAGGCCGACGAGGTCATCGGCAGCGAAACCCGCGTCAAAGTCGTCAAGAACAAGGTGGCGCCGCCATTCCGGGAATCCATCTTCGACATCCTCTACGGCGAAGGCATCTCTCGCGAGGGCGAGATCATCGACCTCGGCGTCGAAGCCAAGCTCATCGACAAGTCCGGCGCCTGGTATGCCTACAAGGGCGAGAAGATCGGCCAGGGCAAGGACAACGCCCGCGAATTCCTGCGCGAGAACCCCGATCTGGCGCTCGAAATCGAAAACCTTATCCGCGAACAACTTGGCGTGGCCGCCATGCCGAAAGTCGGCGGCGACAACGTCGTGGTCATGAGCGGCAAGGCCAAGAAGGCGGCCGGCGGCGAGGAATAAGCCGCCGTCTCGAGAGACGCGCGGCTGCGAAGGAAAGAACGATGCCAGGTGCCCGTCCCGCCCTCTCCTTGCGAGGACGGGCCCTGGCCTTGCTCTCCCGGCGCGAACAAAGCCGCGTCGAACTGCTGTGCAAGCTGGCTCCCCATGCGGAGTCGGCCGAAGAAGTCGAGGCCCTGCTCGACGCACTCGAAAAAGAAGGTTGGCTGTCCGGACAGCGCTTCGCCGAAAGCGTGGTCCACCGCAAGGCCGGCCGCTACGGCGCCGCGCGTATCCTGCGCGAGCTGCAAACCCACAAGCTGGACGAAAACGTCATTGAATCGGTGCGCGACGCGCTGCGCGGCGACGAGGCCGAGCGCGCCCGCGAAGTCTGGCTGAAAAAATTCGGAGAGACCCCCCCCGCCGACGCCCGTGAACGTGCCAAGCAGATGCGATTCATGTTGGCCCGAGGTTTCTCCGCCGAGGTCTGTTCCAGGCTGATTCCCCCGGTCAGAACCTGAGCTTTTGGCGTGCTAGAATTTGACGCTTTGCAATATCCTCCAATTCTAGGAAACGCCCATGAAAATCCATGAGTATCAAGGCAAGGAAATCCTGCGCAAATTCAATGTGCCGGTTCCCCGAGGCATACCCGCCTACTCCGTCGACGAAGCCGTGGCAGCAGCCAAGGAATTGGGCGGTCCGGTCTGGGTGGTGAAGGCGCAGATCCACGCCGGCGGCCGCGGCAAGGGCGGTGGCGTGAAGCTGGCCAAGTCTATGGATGAAGTGAAGACCCTGTCAAGCCAGATTCTCGGCATGCAGCTGGTGACCCACCAGACCGGCCTGGAAGGCCAGAAAGTCCGCCGCCTGCTGATCGAAGAAGGTGCTGACATCAAGAAAGAGTTGTACGTGGGCATCGTCACCGACCGCGGCACCCAGCGCATCTGCGTGATGGCCTCCAGTGAAGGTGGCATGGACATCGAAGAAGTCGCCGCCCACACCCCCGAAAAGATTCTCAAGGTCTTCGTCGACCCGGCCACCGGCCTGACCGACGCGGACACCGACAAGCTCTCCCTGGGCATCGGCATTCCCCAGGCTTCGCTACCCCAGGCGTGTCAGGCGCTCAAGGGTCTGTATCAGGCCTACTGGGACACCGACGCCTCGCTCGCCGAGATCAACCCGCTGATCATCGAAGGCAATGGCAACATCAAGGCCCTGGACGCCAAGTTCAACTTCGACTCCAACGCCCTGTTCCGCCACCCCGAGATCGTCGCCTACCGCGACCTCGATGAAGAAGATCCGGCTGAAATCGAAGCCTCCAAGTTCGACCTGGCTTACATATCCCTGGACGGCAACATCGGCTGTCTGGTCAACGGCGCCGGCTTGGCTATGGCCACCATGGACACCATCAAGCTGTTCGGCGGCGAACCCGCCAACTTCCTCGACGTCGGCGGCGGCGCAACGGCCGAGAAAGTGACCGAAGCCTTCAAGATCATGCTCAAGAACCCTGAAGTGAAGGCCATCCTGGTCAACATCTTCGGCGGCATCATGCGCTGCGACACCATCGCCGAAGGCGTCATCACCGCCTGCAAGGCCGTCAACCTCAGCGTGCCGCTGGTGGTGCGCATGAAGGGCACCAACGAAGACCCGGGCAAGAAGATGCTGGCCGAATCCGGCTTGCCCATCATTGCCGCAGACACGATGGCCGAAGCCGCGACCAAGGTGGTCGCCTCGGTGAAGAAATAATCTGCTCGCTCAGGTAAAGGAATAGCAATGTCGATTCTGATCAACAAAGACACCAAGGTCATCACCCAGGGCATCACCGGAAAGACCGGCCAGTTCCACACCCGCATGTGCCGTGAATACGCCAACGGCAAGAACGCCTTCGTCGCCGGCGTCAACCCAAAGCGCGTGGGCGAGGACTTCGAAGGCGTGCCCATCTTCGCCAACGTCGCCGAAGCCAAGAAGGCCACCGGCGCCACCGTCTCCGTGATCTACGTGCCACCCGCCGGCGCCGCTGACGCCATCTGGGAAGCCTGCGAAGCCGACCTGGACCTGGTGATCTGCATCACCGAAGGCATCCCCGTGCGCGACATGCTCGTCGTGCGCAACAAGATGCGCGCCCAGAACAAGAAGACCATCCTCCTGGGACCGAACTGCCCCGGCCTGATCACCCCCGAGGAAATCAAGATCGGCATCATGCCAGGCCACATCCACCGCAAGGGCCGCATCGGCGTGGTCAGCCGCTCCGGCACGCTGACCTATGAAGCCGTGGCGCAGCTCACCGAAATCGGCCTGGGCCAAAGTTCGGCGGTCGGCATCGGCGGCGACCCGATCAACGGCCTGAAGCACATCGACGTCATGAAGATGTTCAATGACGATCCCGACACCGACGCCGTGATCATGATCGGCGAAATCGGCGGCCCGGACGAATCCAACGCCGCGCTGTGGGCCAAGGACAACATGAAGAAGCCAGTGGTCGGCTTCATCGCTGGCGTCACCGCGCCCGCGGGCAAGCGCATGGGCCACGCCGGCGCGCTGATCTCCGGCGGCGCCGACACGGCCGAAGCCAAGCTGACCATCATGGAAGAATGCGGCTTCACCGTGACCCGCAATCCTTCGGAAATGGCCAAGCTGCTCAAGGCTAAGCTGTAATCGATGCAAGAGGCGGGGTTGCGCATGTGCTCCGCCACGTTCGGTTGACGAAAGGGGCGCATCCCGCGGGACGCGCCCCTTTTTGATTTCAGGAGTCCGCGATGGAAAGAATCACGATCTCGCTCGACGAGAACCTGGCCCAGGAATTCGACGCCCTGATCGCCGCGCGCGGCTACGGCAACCGCTCCGAGGCCATGCGCGACATCTTGCGCCAATACGTCGAGAGGAGCCGCTTCGAACAGGACAAGGTCGTCCACTGCGTCGCCAGTCTGAGCTACATCTACAACCATCACGAGCGCGAGCTCGCCAAGCGCGTCACCGACCTGCAGCACGCCCACCACGAAATCACCATCTCCTCCATGCATGCGCATCTCGACCATGAGCACTGCATTGAGACCCTACTTCTGCGCGGCAAGACCAATGACATGCGGGCCTGTGCGGAGAAACTGCTCGCTGAGCGCGGCATCCGCCACGGCGCGCTCAACCTGATTCCCGTGCAGGCCCTGGCGGAGAAGCACAGCCATGGCCACGGCCATGCGCACGGTAACGGGCATTCGTATTCCCCCCTGCACTACCGCCCCAAGACCTGATTGGATCCCGATTTGCCGCATTTGCGGGCTTGCGTAAATGTGTATGAAGAATTTAATATTCTTCATACTCTTCGGTCCCCGGAGCGACATAAGACAGAGATCAGCGAAGGAAGACCGGGATGGACCGGAGCATGCGTGCATCGCTGGGCGTTCTGTTTGCCGCGCAATCAGCCTTCGCGTTGTCGCTCGCGTTCGTCTGCGCCACCGCCGGCGCCAGCGGCGTGCAGCAACCCGACACGGAACTTGACCCGGTGTTCGTCACCGGCCAGCCGTCGCCCGCCGGCGACTCCGACACTGAAGGCACCGTCACCCCCGCGTAGATCCAGAACCGCCCGCTGATGCGCCCGGCCGAAGTCATGGAATTCGCCCCCGGCCTGATCGCCACCCAGCACAGCGGCGATGGCAAGGCCAATCAATACCTTCCTGCGCGGCTTCAACCTGGACCACGGCACCGACCTCGCCAGCAGTCTCATGGGCGTGCCCCTGAACATGCCCACGCATGTCCACGGCCAAGGCTATATGGACCTCAACTTCCTCATGCCCGAGCTCATCTCCGGCCTGCGCTACAAGAAGGGCAACTATTACGCCGAGGAAGGGGACTTCTCCGCGGCGGGCGCGGTCCACATCGACTACGTCAAATCGCTGGAGCAGGGCATTACCTCGGTCGAGCTGGGGCAGAACAACTACCGGCGCGCCCTGCTGGAAAACAGCACGCAATGGGGCCGGGGCGTCCTGCTCTACGGCCTCGAATGGTCCACGCAGAACGGCCCCTGGACCCTGCCCGAGGGCACCAACAAATACAACGCCGTGCTCCGCTACAGCATGGACATGGAGCAGGGCCAGAGCCTTTCGCTCACGGCCACAGCCTATCACAACCGCTGGAGCTCCACCGATCAGGTGCCGCAGCGCGCGATCGATTCCGGCGCGATCGGCGCCTACGGCAACATCGATCCGACCGGCGGCGGCACGGCGGCCCGCTACAAGCCTGCAGGCCAACTACGAACGCCGCCTCGCCGACGGCAAGCTCAAGGCCGTGGCCTACGGCGTCAAGAGCGAACTCAGCCTGCTCAGCAACTTCACCTACTGCCTCAGCGACTACCAGAACACGGGCGCCTGCAACCACGGCGACCAGTTCATGCAGACCGAGAACCGCAACATATTCGGCGGAGCGGTGGGGCGGACCTGGACCGGTAGCCGGTTCGGCAAGGACATGGAAAACGAATTCGGCTTCCAGGCGCGCAACGACGAGCTCAATCCCGTCGCCATCTATCTCACCGAGAACGGCCAACCCTATGCGCTGAACCGCAGCGACACCGTCAACCTGCTCAGTACCGGACTCTACGGCCGCAACACCACGTTCTGGGCAACTTGACTACGCAGCACCGCCGGCCTGCGCGCCGACCGCGTGCAGTACACGGTGGCGAGCAGCGATCCGGCCAACTAAGGCAGCGGAAGCCAGATGATCCTCAGCCCCAAGTTCAGCGCCGCCTTCGCTAACGGGCGCGACAGCGAATTCTTCCTCAGCTGGGGCAAAGGCTTTCACAGCAACGACGTGCGCGGTGCGACCATCAAGATCGACAACCTGCAGCAGTCCAACTCCGCAGCGCCGCCTCTGGTGTGCGCCACCGGCGCGGAGATCGGCTTCAAGACGGCGGCGCTGCTGCCCAGGCTGCAGACCTCCATCTCGCTCTGGCGGCTCGACATCGATTCCGAGCTCGTCTCTTCCAGGGCGACTCCGGCACCACCGAGCCCAGCTACGCGAGCCGCTGCTACGGCATCGAACTCGCCAACTATTACCAGCTCACGTCCGGCCTCAGCATCGACGCCGACATCTAGCTCTCCCGCACGCGTTTCGTCGGCGATCCCAACGGCCCCTATATTCCCGAGGCCATCGAGCAGGCTGCGTCAATCGGCATCCAGGGCACGCATGGTCCCTGGTTCGGCGGCATCCGCCTACGCTACTTCGGCCCGCGCGCGCTCACCGAGGACAACAGTGTGCGCTCGCATTCCTCGATCATCACGAATCTGAAACTGGGTTACCGGCTGAGCCGCGGCGTGAAGATCCATCTCGAAGTGCTCAACCTGTTCAACCGCCAGGTCATCGACATCGACTACTACTACACCTCGCTGCTCAAGAGTGAAGTCGGCGCCGCCGTCTCCAGTGGCACGGCCGCGGCGGACTATCAGGGGATTTCAGACATCCACAGCTATCCGGCCGAGCCGCGGCAATCCGCGTCGGTCTGACCTGGAATTTCTAGAGGGAAATGCTCAGGCGGCGACCCACTCGCCCAACTTGCCGCCCTTCTTCTCGAGCAGGCGCACCTGCGAGATGACCATGCCGCGGTCCACCGCCTTGACCATGTCGTAGATCGTCAGCAGCGCGGCCGAGACGGCGGTCAGCGCCTCCATCTCCACGCCCGTCTGGCCGACGCTCTCGGCCTGCACCGTGGCAATGCACCTTGTTGTTCTGCTCGTCGATCTCGAAGGCGGCACTCACGTGGGTGAGCACCAGCGGATGGCTCAGCGGAATCAGGTCCGAGGTCTTCTTCGAAGACCTGGATCGCGGCGATGCGCGCAATGCCCAGCACGTCGCCCTTCTTGGCGCTTCCATCGCGGATCAGCGTGAGCGTCGCCGGCTGCATCGCGATGCAGCCAGTGGCGCGCGCGATGCGGCGGGTCGCGGCCTTGTCGCCCACGTCCACCATATGCACCTGTCAAGCTGCGTCGAAATGCGTCAGCTCCGTCATGATTTTTCCTTTGTAATAAGGTCCAGAACCAGCCGTCCAGCCCGTTATTATAGCAATATGCGACCCCTATCCCACACCGAGCGCCAACGCGCTTTGCAGGAAAAAGGCATGACGGACGGCACCGCAGAAGGCCGGCGCATGAAGACAGACGCGGGCCACAGCCTCTTCGCGCGGATGCTGTCCCTGGCGATGGCGCTGCTCCTGCTGAGTCAGCCCGCCGTGCTGCGCTCCGCCGATGCCACGCCGACGGTCGTTCCTTCGAGCCCAGCCGCGCAGACGGCGGCGCCGGCCGACGACTCCACGACCAGCCGCGCCGCCGAGGACAATCTGAACCGCGCGGTCAATGCGCGCCGCAGCGATTTCCTGCCCGCCTCGCGCACTGAATCCACCATCAATCGTTCGGTCATCGGTAATCTGCCCGACCTCGGCGACGCCTCCAATGCGGCGATGTCCGAGGTCGAGGAACGCCAGCAGGCCGAGCAGGCGATGCAGGAAATTCGCCGCGATCCCGACTACATCGCCGACCCGCTGCTCACCGACTACCTGAACTCCCTGGGCTTTCGCCTCGCGCGCGCGGTGCGCGCCTCGGGCCTGGACAGCGCGCCGAGCTTCGACTTCTTCGCCGTGCGCGACAAGGGCATCAACGCCTTCGCCATGCCGGGCGGCTACGTCGGCGTCTACACCGGCCTGATGGTCGCGGCCGAGAACGAATCCGAACTGGCGGCGGTGGTCGGCCACGAAATCGGCCACGTCCTGCAGAAGCACTACGCGCGCGGCCAGGACCGCAACCGCGGCAATGTGCTGATGGCGCTGGGCGGGCTGGCGCTAGCCATCCTCGCCGCCTCGCATAATCCCAGCGCCGCCACCGGCCTGGCCATCGGCGGCCAGGCCGCGGCGGCCGACAACTACCAGTCCTTCTCGCGCGACGCCGAACGCGAGGCCGATCGCGTCGGCTACCAGATCCTGCAGGCCGGCGGCTTCGACACCAGCGCCTCGCCGGCCTTCTTCAGCTGGCTGCAGCGCGCCAACAACATCAACGAATCGAACATCCCATCCTACGTCCGCACCCACCCGCTGACCGTGGACCGCATCGCCGACATGCAGGCCCGCGCCCAGCAGACGGCCAAGCAGCCGGTGCAGCCGCAGGCCACCGAGTTCTACTACGCGCGCGCGCGCGCCCGCGTGCTGCAGACCCCCAGCCCGGTGGCGCTGGCCGACCTGCGCAACTACTTCCAGCAGCAGAAGAGCGCGCCGCTCAAGCCCGAGGTGCAGGCCGGCAATCTCTACGGCCTCGCCTATGTGAACGAACAGATCGGCGACTTCGCCGCCATGCGCCGCGCGCTCGACGAGCTCGAGGCCCTGGTGCGCAGCCCGGCCATCGTCGAGAAGACCAGTCCCGCGATCGAGGTCATGGAGCTGGAGTTCGCCGCGTCCGGCGGCAAGATGCAGGAAGCCGTTCAGGAGGCCGAGAAGGCGCTCAAGCAGTTCCCGGCCTCGCGTGCGGTGGGCGTGGCCTACGTGCGCCTGCTGCTGCTTGCGCACCGGCCGGCCGACGCTGTCGGGTTCCTACAGGCGCGCACGCGTCTGGAGCCGGGCCAGTCCGCCTGGTGGGATCTGCTCGCCGAATCCTTCGCGGCGCAGGGCAAGCGCGCCGCCCAGCACCGCGCCCTGGCGGAGAGCATGATGCTGCAGGGCGCCTGGCCCTCGGCGCTGGAGCAGCTCAAGATCGCGCGCGCGGCGGGCGACGCCAATTTCTACGAGCTCTCGGAAATCGACGCCCGCATACATCAGCTGCAGAACGACTACAAGGATCAGCTGGGTCCGCGCACGCGGCGCTGATCGGCCGCCGGGCTGGCGACGAAGCCGAAGCGCCTACCCAGCTCGGCACGCAGCACCAGCTCGATCTCCAGCTTCTTCCCGTCCCAATTCAATTCGCCCAGCGCGCCGCCGAGGAAGATCGCACCCTGCTCGTCGCAGAGGCAGCCGTCCACCGCGAAGGGCTTGACCGTGGTGGTCAGGCACAGCGGCTGCGCGCAGCCGCCGGGCGCGGGATGCAGATGCACCACCCAGGGCGCGGCTTCCAGTTCCAAATACACGCGCTGCAGGCCGTTCTGGAAATACCAGCAGCCGTCGTCGGCGCGCTGATAGTTGCGCTCGATAAAGGCGATCAGGGCCGCATGCCGGATCGGGTCGCCGGGCAGCCCGTTCTGCTGCACGAATTCATTACGCATGCGCCATCCGCCGCACCGGTCCGGCGCCAGCCAGCCGTTGCAGTACGGAACGTTGGGACATTTGGCCAGCGCCTGGTGGACGATCTCATCCATGGCCGGCCGCGAAGTCGAGGATGCGCCGCGGTAGCCAGTCGATGCGGCCCGCCAGCGGCAGCGCGCCGCGCATGAAGCCGACGTGGCCGCCGTGCGCGGGCTGTTCGATGCGTACCTGGCCGATCCAGCCGTTGCCCTTGCCATCCGTGGACTGCGGACGCGGCAGCGCGCGCGCCGGCTGGAAGGGGTCGTTGCGGGCGTTGAGCACCAGGGTGGGCACGCGGATCTCGCCGAGGATGGGCAGGCTGGAGGCGCGGCGCCAGTAGTCGTCGGTGTCGCGGTAGCCGTGCAGCGGCGCGGTGACCACGTTGTCGAATTCGTAGAGGTCGCGGCTGCTGCGCATCGCCTGTGCGTCGAAGAGGCCGGGAAACTGCTGGAGCTTGATCTCGCACTTGCGCTTCAGCGTCTTGAGGAACATGCGAGTGTAGACCATGTTGAAGCCCTGCGACAGCGCCGCGCCGCCGGCCGCCAGATCCAGCGGCGCGGAGATCGCCGCCGTCGCGTCGACGAAACCCGCGGCCGATCCTTGCTCACCGAGAAAGCGCAGCAGGGCGTTGCCGCCCAGGGACACACCCGCCGCATAGAAGGGCCGCCGCGCATCGTTCGCACCGCCGTATTCGCGCCGGAAGCGCTCGAGCATCCAGCCGATCTCCGCCGAATCGCCGGAGTGATAGAAGCGCGGCGCGCGGTTCGGCTCGCCCGAGCAGCCGCGGAAATGCGGCACCGCGCCAACCCAGCCGCGCCGCGCGACGGCGTTCATCACGGCGCGCGCATAGTGGCTCTGCGAGCTGCCTTCCAGGCCGTGGAACAGCACCAGCAGCGGGCGGCCCGGATCGGCGAGCGCCGCCTTGTTGACCCAGTCGACGTCGATGAAGTCCGCATGGCCCTGATGGAGCAGCGCGTCCCAGCGTTCGCGCGCATATGCGGGCGCGGACTCGGGATGGCGGAGCGCCGGAAAGATGGTCTGCGACTGCGCGCCGGGCAGCCACCAGGGAGCGGCGTAGGGCTGCGGATCGGGCCGAGGATCGGAGCGCGGATAAGGCTGCAAGGGATTTGGCTGCAACACAGTCGTTTCGACACATAATGATGGCGCATTGAACCATAAAACCGGCGTCCGTCATTCGCGAAAGCGGAGCGGCGGCAAGCCTCGAGGAGGAGACGTATGCGTATTCTGATCGCCGGCGGAGCGGGGTTTCTGGGCGCGCGGCTGGCGCACAGCCTGCTGGCGCAGTCCGGCGTGGCGGAGGGCGGTCCGGGAAAGAGCGCGAAAGGAAGCGCAGGCAAGGGCGGCGCCAGGAACGGCCTGTCGCTCATCCTCGCCGACCGCATCGCGCCGCCGCCGGACCTGGCGCGCGATCCGTGCGTCACGGCGGCCGTCGGCGAACTCACCGACCTCGTCGCGGGCGGCCTGATCAGCGCCGACGTCGACGCCGTCTGCCATTTCGCCGCGGCGGTCAGCGGCGAATGCGAGCGCGACTTCGAACTCGACCTGCGCAGCAACCTGCTCGCCCTCACCACCATGCTCGAAGCCTTCCGCGCCCGCGTGCTCGCCGGCGGCCAGCCGCCGCGCGTGGTCTTCGCCAGCTCGGTCTCCATCTTCGGCGCGGGACCGGGCGAGCGCCTGCCCGATCCCGTCGTCGACGCCAGCCTGCCCGCGCCGCAAAGCTCCTACGGCACGCAGAAATTCGTCGGCGAGCAGCTCATCGCCGAATACAGCCGCAAGGGCTACATCCACGGCCGCAACGCGCGACTGATGACCGTGTCGGTGCGTCCCGGCAAGCCGAATCAGGCGGCCTCGGGTTTTCTCTCTGGCATTGTGCGCGAGCCGCTCTCGGGCCTGCGCGCCAACTGCCCGGTGCCGATGGAGACCGCGGTGGCGCTCAGTTCGCCGGCGCGCGCCGGCGAGGGCCTGCGCAAGGCGCTCTTCGCCAGCGAACTGGAATGGCCCTGGCGCTCGGCGGTGAACCTGCCGGCGCGCTTCGTCAGCCAGCGCGCCGCCAGCCTCGGCCTACTGCCCGATCCGGGCTACGAACAGGTGATCCGCGACTATATCGCCGAGCAGGGGCTGTAGAAGGGCGTGCGCCGCCGCCCAGCGGCGCTCAGTGGTTGTCGCGCAGCACCGCGCTGCCGCTGCAGCCAACGAGGAAGTCCAGGTCCGCGCCCTCGTTGGCCTGGTTCACGTGGTCGATGTAGAGCTTATAATAGCCGAACGACAGCGGCGGCTTGGGAGGCGTCCATTTCGCCTTGCGCTTCGCCGGCTCCGCGTCGCTCACGTGCAGATGCAGCTTGCGCTTGATCACGTCGAGTTCGACGATGTCGCCGTTTTGCACCAGGGCCAGCGGGCCGCCGGCCGCCGCCTCGGGCGCCACGTGCAGCACCACGGCGCCGTAGGCCGTGCCGCTCATGCGCGCGTCCGAGATGCGCACCATGTCGGTCACGCCCTGCTTGAGAAGCTTGGGCGGCAGCGGCATGTTGCCACCTCGGCGATGCCCGGATAGCCCTTGGGCCCGCAGTTCTTGAGGACCATCAAGCAGTCCTTGTCGATATCGAGCTTGGGGTCGTCGATGCGCTTGTGGAAATCCTCGATGCTTTCGAACACCACGGCGCGGCCCTTGTGCTTGAGCAGCTTGGGTGTGGTGGCCGAGGGCTTGAGCACCGCGCCGTCGGGGCAGAGATTGCCGCGCAGCACCGCGATGCCTGTGTGCTTCTTGAAGGGCTTTTCCCAAGTGGTGATCACGTCGCGGTTCCAGTAGGGCGCGTCCTTGTTTTTTTCCCAGAGCGTCTTGCCGTTCGCGGTGAGCGCTTTCTTGTTGAGCAGGCTCTGCTCGCCCAGCGTGCGCAGCACTACCGGCAGGCCGCCGGCGTAGCAGAAGTCCTCCATCAGGTATTTGCCGCTGGGCATCAGATTGACCAGGGTGTGCACGCCGCGGCCGAATTCGTCCCAGTCCTCGAGCTTGAGGTCCACGCCCATGCGCCGCGCGATGGCGATCAGGTGGATCACCGCATTGGTCGAGCCGCCGATCGCCGCATTCGCGCGGATCGCGTTCGCGAAGGCCTGGCGGGTGAGGATCTTCGACAGCGTCAGCCCTTCCTTGACCATGCCGACGATGCGCCGCCCGGCTTCGCGCGCCAGCATTTTGCGCCGGCCGTCCACCGCTGGATAGGCGGCGTTGCCCGGCAGGCCAACGCCCAGCGCCTCGACCATCGAGGCCATGGTTGAGGCGGTGCCCATGGTCATGCAGTGGCCGTGCGAGCGGTGCATGCAGGATTCAGCCTCGTGGAATTCATCGAGCGTCATCTCGCCGGCTCGCACATCCTCCGACATCGACCAGGTGTTGGTGCCCGAGCTGATGTCCTGGCCGCGGTATTTGCCCGAGAGTATCGGGCCGCCGGAGACGCCGATGGTTGACCGGTCCACGCTGGACGCGCCCATCAGCAGCGCGGGCGTGGTCTTGTCGAAGCCGAAGAGCAGCGCCACGCCGTCGAGAGGATTGGCGCGCAGCGTCTCCTCCACGTCCATGCTGGCGAGATTGCGCAGCAGCATCGCGGTGGGCCGCACCAGGGTCTCGCCCAGCGAGGTCACGGGGAATTCCAGCTGGAAGCCGCTGGCTTCCAGGATGCCCTGGCGCACCTGCTCGGCGAGCACGCGGAAATGCGAATTGCAGGGCGTGAGCTCAGACCAGGTGTTGCAGATGCCGATCACCGGCCGGCCGTCGAACTGGTCGTGCGGGATGCCGCGGCTCTTCATCCAGCTGCGGTAGATGAAGCTGTAGATGTCGTTGCACGAAAACCAGGCGCTCGAGCGCATCGGCGCCGGCTTGCCCTTTGTCGTCTTGGCCGCCTTGACCGCGGTCTTCGCCTTCTTCGGCTTGACCACCTTCTGCTTCTGCTCGCCCAGGCCCTGGATGCTGAGGGTCATCACGTCGCCAGCCTTGAGGAAGCGCGGCGGCTTCATGCCCATGCCCACGTCCGGAGGCTTGCCGGTGGTGATGATGTCGCCCGGCATCAGGGTCATGTATTCGCTCACGTAGCTGATCAGATGGGCCAAGCCGAAGATCATGGTCGCGGTGCTGCCGCGCTGCGCCGGCTTGCCGTTGAGGTCGAGCCACATCTCGATGTTCCGCGGATCCTTGATCTCGTTGGCGGTGACCAGCCAGGGGCCCACCGGGCCGAAGGTGTTGCAGCCCTTGCCCTTGTCCCAGGTGCCGCCTCGCTCGAGCTGGTATTCGAGCTCGGACATGTTGTTGACCACGCAATAGCCGGCCACGTACTTGAGCGCGTCCTTCTTGCTCACGTAGCTCGCCTTGCGGCCGATAAAGATGCCCAGCGCCACCTCCCAGTCGCTCTTCACCGAGCCGCGCGGCAGCAGCACGTCGTCGTCCGGGCCGAAGAGGCTGGTGATCTCCTTCATGAAAACGATGGGTTCCTTGGGGATCGCCATGCCGGCCTCGGCCGCATGGTCAGAATAGTTCAGGCCGATGGCGACGAACTTGTCCACGCCCGCCACCGGCACGCCGAAGCGCTTCTTGCCCTTGACCAGCGGCAGGCTGGCGGGCTTGAGCTTCGCCAGCTTGGCGAGCGCCGCCGGCGCGAACTGCGCGGGCGTGAGGTCGGCGACGACGCCGGAGAGGTCGTGCAGCTTGCCTTCCTTGTCGATCAGGCCGGGCTTTTCCTTGCCGGCGGCGCCGTAGCGTACGAGTTTCATTCGGTTCTCCTGAAAGCGGTGCATGAGAAGGGGCAGGGTAAGAACGAGGTCAGAGCGTCCGGCCGCCGTTGATTAGCTGCGCGGTGCTGGTGGTGAATTACGATTCGTCGGAGGCCAGATAGATCACCAGGGCGGCGATCTCCTCAGCCGTGCCAAGATGGCCCATGGGCTGGCGCTCGACGAAGCCAGCGCGCGCGTGAGACAGAGCACGGCGGCCTTGGACGCGCTGTAGGCGAGCCGGTTGGGCGCGCCCTTGATGCTCGACGCCGCCGAGGACATGTTGATGATGCTGCCCTTGCGCTGCGCCAGCATGCCGGGCAGGAAAGCGCGGATGGTGCGGAATATGGCTTTGCAGTTCAAGTCCATACTGAAGTCCCAGTCGTCCTCGCCGCATTCGAGAATCGTGCCGTGATGCACGTAGCCGGCGCAGTTGAAGAGGATGTCCACCGTGCCCGTCTTCGCGGCGAAGGCGTTGACCTCCGCGGTGTTGAGCACGTTGAGCTCCGCGGTCTGGATATTGGGCACGCCCTTGCAGGCTGCCAGCAGCTCCGGATTGACGTCGGTGGCCAAGACCGTGGCGCCATCGCGCGCCATCGCCAGCGCGCTGGCCTTGCCGATGCCCTGGTCGGCGGCGGTGACCACCGCCTTCTTGTTCTGCAGTCTCATGCTTGTCCTTTTCCTGTTATGGTTGGCTTGTCAGGCAAGGCATTCCAGGCCGCGCCATTGCTCCGGTCTCCATGAAGCCCGCGTGCGCCGTCTAAATTGGCATGACCAATTTACCGGTCTATGGCAGAATCTACAAACCTGGCCAACCCTCGCCCAGCATCGCCATCCAAGATTCCATGCCAATTCAAGACGTCGAAACCCGCCGTATCTACCAGCAGATCGCGGAGCAGCTGCGCGTTCTGATCGAGGTCGGCGAATTTCCCGTCGGCAGACGGCTGCCCGGCGAACGCGACCTCGCCGACAAGTTCAAGGTCTCGCGGCCCTCGGTGCGCGAGGCGCTGATCATGCTCGAGGTAACCGGCCTGGTGCAGATCCGCATGGGCTCCGGCGTCTACGTCTGCGAACCCGCGCAGGCTCAGCAGAAGGGCCGCGCGGGCGGTGCGGTCAAGGCAGCGAACGGCCGAAAGGGCGCGGAGCGCGAGGTGGCTCCCTTCGAGTTGATCCAGGCACGCCATCTCGTCGAGGCCGAGGTCGCGGCGCAGGCTGCCCTGGTCTGCACGCCCGAACAGGTCGCAAGCATCGCCGAGGCCATCAACATGATGGCCGCCGCCGCGAAGAAGGGGCAGTCGCCGCTCAAGGCGGACCGGCTGTTCCATCTGCGCGTGGCCCAGGCCAGCGGCAACCAAGTGCTGAGCGCCATCATCGAGCAATTGTTCGAGGCGCGGCTGGGCCGGATCTTCTCGCAGCTCTCCGCTCATTTCGAAACCGGCCCCACCTGGGACGTCGTCATCAAGGAGCACCGCGCGGTGCTGCGCGCGCTCAAGGCGCGCGATCCAGAGGCGGCGAAGCTGGCCATGCGCCATCACATGGAGCGCGCCTACAAGCGCTTTTCCGCCAGCTTGGACGGGAAGGGCAGGCCGAACTTGCCGCAGTAGGGCTCGAGCGCCGGGCGGATGCCCGGATGCAGGCGAACGCCGTTCTCCATCTGCTCCGCACGCCGCGCCAGCCCCGCCTCTCCCGGCAGTCTGACCGGAGCGCCGCCGGGCCGCGGTGGATTGTTCCGGCAAGCCTGCGCGACCCAATCCATCTGCCGCAGGAAATCGGCCTCGCCGCCGAAGGCGTCGGGATCATAGACGGTGAGATGCACCGTCGCGCCCAAGCCCTCGCGCGGATCGGCGCGGCTGAAGCCGGCCAGGCCTCCCGTGAGCGCCTCCACCAGCAGCGCCAGGCCGTACCCTTGTGGCCGTGGCTGAGGCCGCCGACCGGCTGGATGGTGACCAACGGATCGGTGCAGAACACGGCTGGATCATTGGTCGGTTTGCCCTGCGCGTCGAGCAGCCGGTCGTGCTCGAACTTCACGCCGGCGGCGAGCTTGCGCGAACTCATGCCGTTAGTCGTGATGGAGGCCGAGATGTCGATCAGCGCCGCGCCGTCCGAGGTCGGGAAGCCCGCAGCGATCGGATTGGGCGTGAACACGCCGCGCGTGCCGCTGAAGGGCGCGACGCTCGCGGTCTGCGGATCGGGGCTGGCCATCACCAGCAGCATGCCTTCCTCCGCCGCGCGCCGCAGATAGACGGCGAGGCAGGCGATATGGTGGCTGCGGCGGATCACCAGCGAGGCGACGCCGAGTTCGCGCGCCGTGGGGATCAGCGCGTCGAGCGCGAGCTTCATCAGCCAGGGGCCTGGCAGGCGCCTGCCGTCCCAGAGCATGGCCGCCGGCTTGCCGCCCACGCAGTGCGGCGAGCCGCTCTTGGTCATGCCGCCGCTTTCGAGTTCCTTGAGATAAGCGGCGAGCTGAGCCAGGCCGTGGGTGTCGTGGCCGAGCAGGTCGCCCTCGACCAGCGTGTCGGCGACGCAGGCCGCCACGTCGCGGTCGGCGCCGGCAGCGCGCAGCAGGCCAGCGGCGAGGTCGCGCAGCTGATTCGCGCAATAGCGGGGATCCATCCGAGCCTCCATCAAAGCTTCAATACGTGGCGCAGCCGCCGGAGATGTCGAACACCGCGCCGGTCGAGAAGCTGCAGTCGTCCGATCATAGCCAGGCGACGAGACTGGCGATCTCGTCCACCTCGCCGAATCGGTTCATGGGGATCTTGGACAGCATGTAGTCGATGTGCTGCTGCGTCATCTGCGCGAACATGCCGGTCTTCACCGCCGCCTTGGACGCGCTGTAGGCGGAGGCGTTGGGATTGCCTTCCTTGCCTGCGACCGACGCGATGTTGACGATGCGGCCCGGCCCTTTCCCTGCGCCGCGGCCTTCATCAGTGGCGCGATCGTGCGGCAGGTGAGGAAGGTGCCGCGCAGATTGATCGCGAACAGGCGGTCCCATTCCTCCACCGGATAGTCGATCAGCGTGACGTTGGGGCCGGTGATGCCGGCACTGTTCACCAGCATGTCCACGCGTCCGGAGAAGTCCAGGGTTTGCTGCAACGCACGCTCCACCGAGGCAGGACCGCTCACGTCCACCGCAATCCCTTGCGCCTTGGGGCCGAGTGCCGCGCGGGCCTGCGCGAGCGCGCCTTCGTCGTGGTCCAAGAGGCTCACGCTCGCGCCATCCTCGACGAGCCTTTGCGCGCAGGCCAGGCCGATGCCCGCCGCTCCGCCCGTGATCACCGCATGCCTGTCCGTGAAGTCGTATTGCACGCCCGCCATCGCTGTCTCCATGATTTTCTCCTATCGACGCGGCAATATAAAGATTTAACTTATTATCATTTCTGGCATCGAGTTGGCATAGAAAAAGAAGACGCTCGATACCAGAAACTGGAGCAACTGCACGAGAGGCGAAAGCAGGTCGTTAGGTTGCATCGGAATGGATACGGAGTCATGGCCATCGCGGAGTTGACAGGGCTGAGTTACCCGGCGGCTCGACTGGCCATTGATCTCTATGAAGAAGGGGGCGCGGCGGCCCTGAAGCCGCACCCACGAGCTCGTACGCCAGGAGACGGAAGACGGCTGAATGCGGATCAAGAAGAAGCAATCCGTCGCACGATCTGCGACAAACGTCCGGAGCAGTTGAAGATGGAATCTGCGCTCTGGACGCGAGGCGCGGTCATGCTGTTCATCGAACAGGAATACGCGTTCAGACTCTCAATACGTGCGGTCGGAGACTACCTCAAGCGCTGGGGTTTCACGCCGAAAAAGCCGATCAAGCGCGCTTACGAACAGCGACCGGAGGCTGTCAAGCAGTGGATCGATCAGGAGTATCCGGCCATCGAGAAGCGTGCCAAGGCCGAAGGTGGCGAGATTCACTTGGGTGACGAAACCGCGTTGGTGAATACGGATGTTCGGGGCCGCAGTTATGCTCCCAAAGGGAAAACCCCGGTCACGATGGCGGTTAGAGGTACGCGACAGAAGCTGTCGATGATTTCCACGGTGACCAATCAGGGCAAGGCAAGCTGGATGATCATCGATGGTGCCTTTAACCACGAGAAGCTCATCGAGTTCTTCGAGGCGCTGGTGGCCGATGGCAAGCGCGCGGGCAAGAAAGTGTTCCTGATCCTCGACAACCTCAGCGTGCATCACTGCAAGCCGGTCAAGGCATGGCTTGCCGAGCACCAAGCCGACATCGAAGTCTTTTACCTGCCCAGCTACAGCCCGGAGCTCAATCCGGATGAGCGACTCAACGCCGACCTGAAACATGTCATCAGCACACGAGTCCCCGTCATAACAAAGGCCAAATTACACGCCGCAGCAAAGAACCATATGGCGTTCATCGAAACCCATTCCGAACGCGTGAAGTCCTACTTCCAGGATCTCCGCGTCAAATATGCCGCATGAAAACTTCTTCCTTCCGGATCAATAGGGGTTGGGTGGGCAGGGAAGTTGGATCTGTGTCAGGCGGCGAAGGCGCCGGAAGACGCGGCGGCCTTGGGCGCGGTCTGCTGCAGCGTCTGGGAGAGCGCCTGCGGCAGCGCCGTGGCCTGATGCGCGTCTGGCGCGGCGATCGCCGGCGCGCCCCCGTCCTGGCCGAGCAGCGCGACCATCTCGCCGGCTGCGTCCATGTCCTGGGTTCCTGTCATGCGGTTGAAACACGCGTGGTGAAGACTTCGTTTTTTTCAGATTGTTGATAATCTGCAAATCCAAGCCCGATGGCTTCGCATCATTCACCTCAGTGATGACAAGGAAATGACATTCGCTAAAACACTCAACCTGCTGAAAAGCCAGTCGCTCCCGGGCCTGGTTCAGGAGGAAATCGAACGGATGATCCTGGACGGCCACCTTCTGCCGGGCGACCCGCTGCGCGAGGTGCCACTCTCCGCGCTACTGGGCGTGTCGCGCGGGCCGATCCGCGAGGCCTTCCGCAGTCTGGAGGAGAAGGGGATGGTGACGGTGGTGAAGAACTTCGGGGTGTTCGTGCGCACGCTCGACCCCGAGGAGGCCGACCAGATCTATGAGGTGCGCGAGTTGCTGGAGGCGATGATCGGCGCCAAGGCTGCGCGGCTGACATCGACGACCTGGGCAAGATGGTGGAGGCGATGCGCGCGGCGGTGGCCGGCGCGGACATCAAACGCTACACCGCGCTGAACTTCAGTTTCCACGACGGTCCCGCGCGTCTTTGCGGCAACCGCAAACTGCACGAGACCTACAAGCGCCTGGTGGCGGAGCTCTCGCTGTTCCGCCGCCACACCTATGTGCACAACGAGAGCTCGCTGGCGCTGTCGCTCTTGGAGCACGAGGCGATTTACAAGGCGGTGGCCGAGCGCGGCGCCGAAGCCGCGGCCGAACTGCTGCGCCTGCATGCGCGCGGCAGCCGGCTGCGTCTGCATGAAGTGCTGGACGCGGCGCGCGGCTCCGCCGGGCCTACTCGCTCTTATTCGCCGGCTTCGACAGATAATCCAGAGACTGTGCCTCGCTCTTGAGCGGAGTGATTTTGTCGGGATCGATGCGGACCATCAGATAGTCGATGTGGTCGTCGATGCGGGTGAACCAGTGGCCGGTGCCGGCGGGGATGACGACGACGTCACCGGCCTTGAGCTGGTGCACGGTGCCGTTGATGACTTCCGAGCCGTTGTTACCGGGGCCATTGAATTCACGCATGGTGCGCATGGTGTTGGGGCGGCGCTGGCGGTTGGCGATGTCCGGGCCGAGCACCAGGGTGCCGGAGCCGGAGATGATGTGATATACCTCGCTGATCTGGTCATGCTCGGCCACTGAGTTGGTCGAGGGCTTTTCCAGTTTGCCGCGGTGGACCATACCGATGCCGATGTTGGCCTTGCCGATGTCGATGTCGCGCACCTGCTGGTCGAGCAGTTTTTCCGCGAGGGCCTTCTTGGTGTAGGCCTCGAGCTCGGCGACGTGGATATAGGTCCCCGGACGCATTCTGCAAGTTGGCTGGGGATCGGTGGGGTTGATCTTTTCCTGCGCCACGGCGGCCGGCGCGAAGGCCAGGGGCGCGGCGCAAAGCGCGGCGGCGGCGAGTGTCCTGATGATGTCTTTCACCTGATGTCCCCGTTGTTGTGATGGGGCGCTTGGATTCTACCGGGTTGATGCGCCGGCCGCGCGAACCGCAATGGAGATCTGTGATCCGCGCTTACGCGCCGATGACTTTCTTGAGGATCTCCTCGCTGTTGACCTTGGGCGCCAGGCTGTGGATGAAGGACAGCGCATAGCCGCGCAGATAGCTGCCGCGGCGCACGGCCACGAGGGCGGTGTTGTGGCCGTGCGCCGCCGTCGATGGCGGTGAAGCCGGTTTCCTTGGCGGCGTCGAAGGCTTGCGCGGCGATGACGCCGATGCCCATGTAGGTCTTGATCACGTCCGAATCCATCATGGTGAGCACGATCTCGGGCGCCAGGCCATGCGCGGCGAAGGCGTCGTCGATGCGCTGGCGGCCGGTGAAGCCTTCGTCGTAGGTGATGATCGGATATTCGGCGATCTGCTCCAGCATGGGCTGCGCGGCGCGGGTGAGCGCATGGCCCTTGGGCACGAGCACGACGTGGTTCCAGCGGTAGACCTCGAACACGGCGAAATCTTCCTGCTGGGCCAGGGCCTCGGAGGCGAAGCCGATGTCGGTCTCGCCCGAGCGCAGCAGCTCGACGATGTGCGCGGGCGAGGCCTGCTGCAGCGCGAGCATGACCTGCGGGAAGGCGCGGCGGAATTCGGCGACCACGGCGGGCAGCGCGTAGCGCGCCTGGGTGGTGGCAATGGCCAGGCGGCCGGATTCGGCTCCGGTGAATTCGCTGGCGACGCGGCGCTTGCCGTAGCGCTCGAAAATCTCCACGCCCATTTCTTCCTCGAGTTCGCGGATCTGGCGCGAGACGCTGGGTTGGGAGGTGTGCAGGGCGTTGGCAACTTCGGTGAGATTGAAGTTGCGGCGCGCGGCCTCGCGGATGGAGCGCAGTTGTTGAAAATTCATGATGGGATGACCTCATTGGGCGTGAAGACATGCTGGTGGCGCGCCCGCACGACGAGCAGGTCGCCCTCGCGGAAGCCTTCGCTGCGGAAATGTTCGACGGGGATGGCGGCCTCGATCGTCTCGTTGTTGTCCTCGCGTTCGAGTTCGAGCTGGGCCACCGGGCCCAGGGCCAGCGCGCGGCGCAGCTTGGCGCGGATGCCCTGGCCGCCGGTGCCGTCCAGGCCGGCGGCGCGGCTCACTTCGAGTTCATGCGGACGCACGTAGGCGATCTCGGCGCCGCCGTCCTTGTTGCGGCCATGGAAGAGATTGACGTTGCCCAGGAAGCTGTAGACGAAGGGCGAGGCCGGATGGTTGTAGACGGCGTCCGGCGAGCCGGTCTGTTCGACGTGGCCCTTGTTCATCAGCACCACCTGGTCGGCGACTTCGAGGGCTTCCTCCTGGTCGTGGGTGACGAAGAGGCTGGTGACGTGCAGCTCGTCGTGCAGGCGGCGCAGCCAGCGGCGCAGTTCCTTTCGCACCTTGGCGTCGAGCGCGCCGAAGGGTTCGTCGAGAAGCAGAACCTGCGGCTCCACCGCCAGCGCGCGGGCGAGCGCGATGCGCTGACGCTGGCCGCCGGAGAGCTGCGGCGGATAGCGGTCGGCGAGCCAGTCGAGCTGCACGAGTTCGAGCAGGTCCTTCACCTTGGCGCGGATCTGCGCCTCGGAGGGGCGCTGGGCGCGCGGCTTCACGCGCAGGCCGAAGGCGACGTTCTCGAACACGGTCATTTGCTTGAACAGCGCGTAGTGCTGGAAGACGAAGCCGACCTGGCGCTCGCGCATGTGGCGCTCGGAGGCGTCCTCGCCGTTGAGGAGAACGCGGCCGGAGTCGGCGTATTCAAGGCCGGCGATGATACGCAGCAGCGTGGTCTTGCCGCAGCCCGAGGGGCCGAGCAGTGCGGTGAGCTCGCCTTGCAGGAAGGAGAGGGAGATGTCGTCCAGCGCGGTTAAGCTGCCGAACTGCTTGTGAACGTTGATGACTTCGATGCTCATGATGCGAGGCTCACGAAAGGGAAGAGGTGGCGGCGTGCACGACTGGCGTCGGTGCGGCCTGCATGCAGTCGGGCGCGGGTTCGGGCGTGTCCCGGCGCGCGGCGGCGGTGACGGGCGGACGTTCCGCCGGCGCCTCGGCGTCGCGCAGCTCCTGGCGCGCGCGCCATTCGACGACGCTCTTGATAGCCAGCGTCAGCAGGGCGAGTAGGGTCAGCAGCGAGGCCAAGGCGAAGGCGGCGGCGAAGTTGTATTCGTTGTAGAGGATCTCGACGTGCAGCGGCATGGTGTTGGTGAGGCCGCGGATATGGCCCGAGACAACCGACACCGCGCCGAATTCGCCCATGGCGCGCGCGTTGCACAGGATCACGCCGTAGATCAGGCCCCATTTGATGTTGGGCAGGGTGACGCGGAAGAAGGTCTGCCAGCCCGAGGCGCCGAGCACGATGGCGGCTTCCTCTTCCTCGCTGCCTTGCGACTGCATCAGCGGGATGAGCTCGCGCGCGATGCAGGGGAAGGTCACGAAGATGGTGGCGAGCACGATGCCGGGCACGGCGAAGAGGATGCGGATGTCATGCTCGGCGAGCCAGGGGCCGAAGATGCCGTGTGCGCCGAAGAGCAGCACGTATATCAGGCCAGAGATCACCGGCGAGACGGAGAAGGGCAGGTCGATCAGCGTGATCAGCAGGCTCTTGCCGGGAAATTCAAACTTGGCGACGGCCCAGGCCGCCGCCACGCCGAACACGAGGTTCAGAGGCACGGCGATGGCCGCCACGGTCATGGTGAGGCGGATGGCGGACGCCGCGTCGGGCTCGACCAGCGCGGCGAAATAGGCGTCCCAGCCCTTCTTGAGCGCCTCGGCGAAGACCGACGCCAGAGGCATGAAGAGAAAGAGCGCGAGAAAGGCGAAGGCGAGCAGGATCAGGACAGCCTTGACCCAGGGACTTTCATCGGTGGCGCCGGTGCCGCCGAGGCGGCTTGCGCACTCCGCGAGGCGCGCTTGCGGGGAGGAGCTCATGCGGGCTCCTTTTGGCTGCACGAGCGCGTCCAGGCCTGCAGCGAATTGATCAGCAGCAGCATCACAAAGGAGGCCAGCAGCATCACCACGGCGATGGCGGTGGCGCCGGCGTAGTCGTATTGCTCGAGCTTGGCGACGATCATCAGCGGCGTGATTTCCGAGACCATGGGGATGTTGCCGGCGATGAAGATCACCGAGCCGTATTCGCCGGTGGCGCGCGCGAAGGCGAGCGCGAAGCTGGTGAGCAGGGCCGGGAGGATGGTGGGCAGGATCACGCGCGAAAATGTCTGCAGGCGGCTCGCGCCGAGGCAGGCGGCTGCCTCCTCGAGTTCTTTCTCCACGTCCTCGAGCACTGGCTGCACGGTGCGCACCACGAAGGGCAGACCGATGAAGGTGAGCGCGATGAACACGCCCAGCGGCGTGAAAGCGATCTTGATGTCGTGCGGTGCAAGATAGCGGCCGATCCAGCCGTTGGGTGTGTAGAGCGCGGTGAGCGCGATGCCGGCCACGGCGGTAGGCAGGGCGAAGGGAAGGTCCACCAGTGCGTCGACGATCTTCTTGCCCGGGAAGCGGTAGCGCACCAGCACCCAGGCGACGATCAGGCCGAAGACGGTGTTGAGCGCCGCGGCGTAGAGCGAGGCGAAGAAGCTCAGCTTGTAGCTGGCGACCACGCGCGGCGCGGAGACGGTCTTCCAGATCACGTCCCAACTGACCGTGAAGGTCTTGAAGAAGGCGGCCGAGAGCGGTAGCAGGACGATCAGGCTGAGATAGAGGAGCGTGAAGCCCAGGGCCAGCCCGAAACCGGGAAGGACCCGGCACGGACGGCGGCGCGGCGCTGTGTGCGGAAAAGTCAGGGCGGCGGTGCTCATGCAGCGTTTGCGTAATAAGGAGCCGCCATGTTGCGATGCGGTCTTAATGAAGTAAAAGAATCATTTCGTAGTTGTTTATTTCTTTTTTGTATAAAGCTGCGCGCGAAGCGGGGCGCCAACGCTTGCCGACAGCGGCGCATAAAAAAGCCGGTCCAAGGCCGGCTGCGATTCCCCGTGAGTCCCCCGGACAAGGGGCGCTTCTTCTTTTTACTTGTTCGGTTGCAGCGTCAGGCGCAGATAGGGGCGTACGGCCTTGTAGCCCTTGGGAAACTTCTGCTTGATGACTTCCGGGTCCTGCAGCGAGGGGATGATCACCACGTCGTCGCCATCCTTCCAGTTGCCGGGCGTGGCGACGCTGTGGCTGTCGGTGAACTGCAACGAATCGATCACGCGCAGGATCTCGTCGAAGTTGCGGCCCGTGCTCGCCGGATAGGTGATGGTCAGGCGGATCTTCTTGTTGGGATCGATCACGAACAGCGAGCGCACGGTGGCGGTGGTGCTGGCGTTGGGATGGATCAGATCGTAGAGCTCGGCGACCTTGTGGTCGGCGTCGGCGATGATGGGGAAGCCCACCACGGTGTTCTGTGTGTCGTTGATGTCGTCGATCCACTTCTTGTGCGAGCCCACCGGATCGACGGAGAGCGCGATGACCTTGACGTTGCGCTTCTCGAATCCGCCCTTGAGCTTGGAGGTCAGGACCAGTTCGGTGGTGCAGACGGGGGTGAAGTCGGCGGGGTGCGAGAAGAGAACGCCCCAGCTGTTGCCGAGCCACTGGTGGAAAGAAATCTTGCCGAGCGAGCTTTCCTGCTCGAAGTCGGGTGCGACGTCGCCTAGATGAAGACTGGCCATATCATATCTCCTGCGAGGTGTTGGGCGGGCAGAGAATGGCGTAGACAATCATATAGATTGCCACGCCGATCAGCGAGAGGATTATCTCCACCCCGGTCATCACTTTGCCTTGGGCAGGTAGATCTGGTCGAAGACGCCGCCGTCGGCGAAGTGCGTCGCCTGGGCCTTGGTCCAGCCGCCGAAGACTTCGTCGATGGTGAAGAGCTTGAGCTTGGCGAACTGCTTTTCGTAGGCGGCGGCCGCCTTGGCGTCGCGCGGGCGGTAGTAGTGTTTGCCGGCGATGCCCTGGCCTTCGAGGCTGTACAGGTATTGGATGTAGGCTTCGGCCTGCTTGCGCGTTCCCTTGCGGTCCACGACCTTGTCGACCACGGCCACCGGCGGCTCGGCCAGGATGCTCACCGAGGGCGTGACGATGTCGAATTCGTCGGGGCCGAGCTCCTTGACCGCTAGATAGGCTTCGTTCTCCCAGGCGATCAGCACGTCGCCGAGGCCGCGTTTGGTGAAGGTGGTGGTGGCGCCGCGCGCGCCGGAGTCGAGCACCGAGATGTTCTGGTAGAGCTTGGTCACGAATTCCTTGGCGCTGGCTTCGGTGCCGCCTTTCTTCTTCAGCGCGTAGCTCCAGGCCGCAAGGTAGTTCCAGCGCGCGCCACCCGAGGTCTTGGGATTGGGCGAGATGATGTTCACGCTGGGCTTGACCAGGTCGTCCCAGTCCTTGAGGCCCTTGGGGTTGCCCTTGCGCACGAGGAAGACGATGGTCGAGGTGTAGGGCGCGCTGTTGTTGGGCAGGCGCTTCTGCCAGTTGGCCGGCAGCAGCTTGCCTTGTTCGACGAGGGCGTCGATGTCGTAGGCGAGGGCCAGGGTGACGACGTCGGCGTCCAGGCCGTCGATCACGGCGCGGGCCTGCTTGCCGGAGCCGCCGTGCGAGGCGCGCACGGTGACGGTCTCGCCGGTCTTGGCCTTCCAGTACTTGGCGAAGGCTTGGTTGTAGTCCTGGTAGAGCTCGCGGGTCGGGTCGTAGGAGACGTTCAGCAGGTTGACGTCGGCCAGCGCCGGGGCGGCCTGGAATAGGGCGGCCAGGGCGAGGCCGGCGGCGGCGAGGCTGCGCAGCGCATGGCGGAGGGCGGGCTTGGTGGTACGGGAAATCGTGTTGCGGAACATAGTGGTTCTCTCCAGATCAGGGCAGGTGAGGCAAGCCTACTGAGCCGCTTTCATTTGGAGAACGAATGTTTTGAGAGAACTTTATGACTTTCTAGTATAAAGGACCCGGATCGGGCGCATGGGGAGCCGAGGGCGGGGCTATAATTGCATCTTTATCGTTTAAAGCTCCGTACCTATGTCGACCGCTGTTCTGGCATGGCCGGGCGTCCGCAGCGACGCCCAGATCATCGGCCTGGTGGCCATCGCGCATGCGACCTCGCACTTCTTCCATCTGATCCTCGCGCCGCTGTTTCCGTGGATCAAGCCGGCCTTCGGCCTGAGCTATGTGGAGCTGGGTCTGCTGATGACCGTGTTCTTCGTGGTCTCGTGCGTGGTGCAGGCGCTCTCGGGCTTTCTGATGGAGCGCGTCGGCGCGCGGCCGGTCCTCTTCGCCGGGCTCGGGCTGCTGGCGGCTTCGGCCGGCTGGCTCTCGCTCGCGCAGAGCTATGAGGTGCTGATCGCCGGCACGGTGATCGCGGGCCTGGGCAACGGCATATTCCATTTGGTCGACTACACGCTGCTGAACCATCGCGAGAGAGCGCCCGTCTCGGCCATGCCTTCTCCATGCACAGCCTCTCGGGCACGCTGGGCTGGGCGGCCGCGCCGCTCTTCCTCGTGGGCATCACCGAACTGGCCGGCTGGCGTGTGGCGCTGGCGGTGCTCACGCTGATCATCATCTTCCGCGACCGGCTCGCCGACGATGAGGTGCTCGACGCCGTGCATCCCGCCGCGCAGACGGCCCAGGCCGGCAAGCCCGTGGCCGCCGCGGTGGCGAAAGCGCGCTGGCTTTCCTCAAGCTGCCGCAGGTGTGCAGTGTTGGGGCTTTTTCCTGATGAGCACGGTGACGCTGGCGGGCATCCAGAGCTTCGCGCCCACGGCGCTCACGCAGGTCTACGGCATTCCCCTGTCGCTGGCCACCGCCGCGGGCATCCTCTGCGGCGGCTTCATGGTCGGCAAGCTGGGCACGCACAACAAGATGATGGCCGCCTCGCTGGCGGTCTCCGGCCTGATGTCCTTCACGGTGGCGACCGGCCTCCAGCGATCCTGGTGCCCGTGTTCACCGTCCTGATCTGTTTCGGCTCGGGCCTGGCCTCGCCTCGCCCAAGGGCGCGACGGGCCGCGTTTACGGCACCGTGTATTCGGGGCTGGACGTCGGCTTCGCCATTGGGCCGCTGCTCTTTGGCGCGCTGATGGACCGTCATCTGCCCGCGCTGGTCTTCGCGGTGGTGGGCATGTTCCAGTTCCTGGCGATCGGCACCGCGGTGACCGTGGGCCACGGCAACCGGACGCGCGCCGCGGCCGCGGAGGCCTGAGCAACGGCGCCGCGGTGAGGCGCGCGATGAGGGGTGCGATGCCGGCAGCATCGCCGGTCGGTCTGCCGGCCGCTCCGGTGCTGCGCACCCAGGCGGCGGCGCCGGGCCGGCTGGTCGATTTCGGCCTCTATCCGGGCTGGCTGAGGGATGGGGAGGGGAGCGTCGTGGGCGAGGTCTACGACATCGTCCCCGAGCTGCTGCCCCTGCTCGACGCCATCGAGGAAGTCGACTACACCCGGCCCGGCGAATTTCTCCGCGAGACCCTGCAGATCCTTACCTCGAAAGGCTCCCTGAGCTGCCTGGTCTATCCGGCCAACCCCGCGCTCGCCGCCCATCTGCCAGACATTTCTGGCGGCGACTGGGTCGCACACCGCAAAACCCGCAAATAAGTCTTTTCAGCTTCAGCAATATTTCACGATGTGGAATATTGTTTTGTTCGCTAAAAATTTGCATTGCGTTGCCGCATGGGCCGCTTTCAAATTGGGCAATTTCATTTCATATTGCAAAGCAACGCGTATAACACCATGAAATAAAAGATGAAAATTTATTGCAACACATCTGTCTTTTCTGTTGCGTCGCAAATTCGCGTTACTATACTCTTATATAAGACATGTGACTCTGTCTGCCAATTTTTGAATGTATTTCACACATGGAGATTTGACGATGTCACGCGAAGCCGAAGCGCAGAAACTGGAACAAGACTGGGCCACCAATCCTCGTTGTAATGGTGTGAAGCGCGCCTATAGCGGCGCCGACGTGGTCCGCCTGCGCGGTTCGCTGCAGGTCGAGAACACGCTGGCCCGCCGCGGTGCCGAGAAGCTCTGGAAGCTGCTCACCACCGAACCCTTCGTCAACACGCTGGGCGCCCTGACCGGCAACCAGGCCATGCAGCAGGTCAAGGCCGGCCTCAAGGCCATCTATCTGTCGGGCTTGCAGGTCGCGGGCGACGCCAACTCTGCCGGCGAAATTTATCCCGACCAGTCGCTATATCCGGTGAACTCGGTGCCGCAGGTGGTCAAGCGCATCAACAACACCTTCACCCGCGCCGACCAGATCCAGTGGAGCGAAGGCAAGGACGACATCGACTTCTTCGCGCCCATCGTGGCCGACGCGGAAGCCGGCTTCGGCGGCGTGCTCAACGCCTTCGAACTGATGAAGTCGATGATCGACGCGGGCGCCGCCGGCGTGCATTTCGAAGACCAGCTCGCCTCGGTGAAGAAGTGCGGCCACATGGGCGGCAAGGTGCTCGTGCCGACCCGCGAAGCCGTCGCCAAGCTGGTGGCCGCGCGTCTGGCCGCCGACATCTGCGGCGTGCCGACACTGGTCATCGCCCGCGCCGACGCCGAAGCAGCCGACCTGCTGACCTCGGACATCGACGACAACGACAAGCTCTTTCTCACCGGTGAGCGCACCGTGAAAGGCTTCTTCCGCACCACCCCCGGCATCCAGCAGGCGATCAGCCACGCCGTGGCCTACGCGGAATACGTCGACCTCGTCTGGTGCGAAACCGGCAAGCCGGACCTGGCCTTCGCCAAGCAGTTCGCCGAAGCCGTGCACGCCAAGCACCCGGGCAAGATGCTGGCCTACAACTGCTCGCCCTCGTTCAACTGGAAGCGCAACCTGGACGACGCGACCATCGCCAAGTTCCGGCGCGAGCTCGGCGCGATGGGCTACAAGTTCCAGTTCATCACCCTGGCTGGCTTCCATGCCCTTAACTACTCGATGTTCAACCTGGTCCACGGCTACGCCCGCAACAACATGAGCGCCTTCGTCGAGCTGCAGGAAGCCGAATTCGCCGCCGCCGAGAAGGGCTTCACCGCGGTCAAGAACCAGCGCGAGGTCGGCACCGGCTACTTCGACGCCGTGTCCACCACGATCGAGGCGCAAGCCTCCACGGACGCCCTCAAGGGTTCGACCGAAGAGGAGCAGTTCCACTGATTCAAAGAGTCTTTCTCCGTTGTGCCTTGTACGCCGCCGGGGGGCATCCAACGGCGCTTTTTTGTGTGTGCGGGCATAAAAAAAGCCCGCCGGAAGGCGGGCTCGAAGGAACGAACTACCGAAGAAAAAGAGAGGTGCCGGCTCAGCGGTAGACCAGCACCGGAATGGTCGAATGGGTCAGCACCTTCTGCGTCTCGCTGCCCAGGAGCACGGCTGAGAGGCCGCTTCGGCCGTGTGAGGCCATGAGGATCAGGTCGCAGCCGTTGCGCTTGGACGCTTCGATGATGCCGGAGTATGGCATGGGGCTCTCCGAGCTGTCGCTGTTGTAGGCGATGCCGGCGGACTTGGCGAGCGCGGCCACGTCGCCGAGGTTGGCTTCGGCCTCGGCCTTCACGCGGTCGTGGAAGCTCGAAGGCGTTTCGACCACGAACTCGGTCATCAGCGCATACGGATACTCCGGCATGCTCGCGTAGGCGGTGATCTTCGCGCCGAGGGACTTGGCGAGAGCCACGCCGGCCTCCGCCGCCTTCTGGGAAAGCTCCGAGCCGTCGGTGGGAATCAGAATGTGCTTGAACATGGTCACCTCCTTGTCGTTGAGAGAGTGGGCCGGGCGGCGCGCTTGCGCGCCGCTCCAACGCATGGTGCGACTGTAATGCAAACCCGTCGGTGCGGGCCTTGATATAGATCAACGGCCCGCACCGGCGGGCGGGGGGGTCAGGGATTGGCGGCGGCGGCCGCATCGGAGACGGCGTCGGCCGTGTGGCCAGTCGCGCTTTCGGCGGCGGTCTCCGAGGCCGCGGCGCGGCCGTTGCGCAGATGCTCGCGCACCAGCAGGCCGGTGCGGCGGGCGTCGCGCGTCTCGAGCGCGGCGGTGATCTCGCGGTGCTCGAAGAGCGACTTCTGCAGCCGCCCCTTCACCGACAGCGACTTGTGCCGGTTCAGCTTGAGGATATTGCGCAGGTCGTCGATCATAGCCTTGAGCCAGCGGTTTCCGGAGATTTCCTGCACGCGCGCGTGAAAGGCCTGGTTGGTCTGGAAGAAGCCGTCGAGGTCGTTGCGGCCAGCCTGTTCCTCGAGCTTCTGGTGCATGCGGCGCAGCTCCAGCAGCTCGGTATTGGTGGCGCGCAGGGCGGCGTCCTCGGCGGCCTGGCCTTCGAGCAGGGCGAGGATCTGGAAGATTTCGTCGAGGTCGCGCTGGCTGACTTCGGTCACGTAGCAGCCGCGGCGCACCCGCATCGTCACCAGGCCCTCGGCCGCCAGTACCTTGAGCGCCTCGCGCAGGGGAGTGCGGCTGATGCCATATTCGGTGGCCAGCGCCTGTTCATCGAACCAGTCGCCCGGAGCGAGTTCATGCGCGAAGATGCGCGTGCGCAGCCGCTCGGCCACCTGTTCATACAGGGCGCGAGGGGTCAGGGCACTGTCGGAAGGGCCGTCTTGAACGAATGTGTTCACTTGTCGGTACCTCGAATCCGCTATCTTACATTAATAATTATTAATAAATTATTATAGTTGGCAAATCATGTCAACATCTGTTTGCAACACCTAGACTATTAACGCGGAGACGCCGGAGGCGGGCTCCGCCACACATCCAGGAATCGATCATGCCGGACGCAAAGCCTTCACACCCGCCCAAGACCCTGCAGGACTGGGAACGCACCGCGGAAAAATTCGCCCCGGGCGGGGACCCGGCGCAACTGGCCTGGCAGACGCCGGAGGGCATTTCGGTCAAGCCGCTCTACACGGCCGAGGACCTCAAGGGGCTGCCCCACGCCGACACGCTGCCCGGTTTCGAGCCCTTCGTGCGCGGTCCGCAGGCCACGATGTACGCGGTGCGCCCCTGGACCATCCGCCAGTACGCGGGCTTTTCCACCGCCGAAGAATCCAATGCCTTCTACCGCCGGGCGCTGGCCGCCGGCGGCCAGGGCGTGTCGGTGGCCTTTGATCTGGCCACCCACCGCGGCTACGACTCCGACCATGAGCGCGTGACCGGCGACGTCGGCAAGGCCGGCGTGGCGATCGATTCGGTCGAGGACATGAAGATCCTCTTCGACGGCATCCCGCTCGACAAGGTCTCGGTCTCCATGACGATGAACGGCGCGGTCCTGCCGGTGCTGGCCGGCTACGTGGTGGCCGCTGAGGAGCAGGGCGTCTCCCAGGAAAAGCTTTCCGGGACCATCCAGAACGACATCCTCAAGGAGTTCATGGTCCGCAACACCTATATCTAACCCACCCAAGCCCTCGATGCGGATCATCGCCGACATCATCGGCTACACCGCGAAGCACATGCCGAAGTTCAATTCGATCTCGATCTCCGGCTACCACATGCAGGAGGCCGGCGCGAACCAGGCGCTGGAGCTGGCCCTGACGCTGGCCGACGGCAAGGAATACGTGCGCACGGCGATCTCTAGCGGCATGGACGTGGACGACTTCGCCGGGCGGCTCTCCTTCTTCTTCGCTATCGGCATGAATTTCTACCTGGAGGTCGCCAAGCTGCGTGCGGCGCGCCTGCTCTGGTGGCGGATCATGAAAGAGTTCGAGTCCAAGAGCCAGAAGTCGATGATGCTGCGCACCCACTGCCAGACCTCCGGCTGGTCGCTCACCGAGCAGGACCCATACAACAACGTGGTGCGCACGGCCATCGAGGCGATGGCCGCGGTCTTCGGCGGCACCCAGTCGTTGCACACCAATTCCTTCGACGAAGCCATCGCCCTGCCTACCGATTTCTCCGCCCGCATCGCCCGCAACACCCAGCTGATCATCAAGGAAGAGACCCACATCACCAATGTCATCGACCCCTGGGCGGGATCCTACATGATGGAGAAGCTCACCCAGGACATGGCCGACAAAGCCTGGGAGATCATCCAGGAAGTCGAGAAGATGGGCGGCATGACCAAGGCAGTGGAGTCAGGCTGGGCCAAGCTCAAGATCGAGGCTTCCGCCGCCGAGAAGCAGGCGCGCATCGATGCGGGCAAGGACGTGATCGTCGGTGTGAACAAGTACAAGCTCGAGAAGGAAGAGCCGATCGAAATCCGCGAGATCGACAACGCGGCGGTGCGCAACGCGCAGATCTCCCGGCTCAAGGCCATCCGCGCCAAGCGCGACGATGCCAAGGTGCGGGCCGCGCTGGAAGCGCTGACCCTTTCCGCCGGCGACACCGACGGCAAGGGCGAGGGCAATCTGCTCGACCTCGCTATCCAGGCGATGGGCCTGCGCGCGACCGTTAGCGAGATTTCCGACGCGCTGGAGAAGACCTGGGGCCGCTACCGCGCGGTGACGCAGAGCGTCTCCGGCGTCTACGGCGCACAGTTCGAGGAGGACGAGGGCTGGAGCGCGATGCAAAAGCAGATCGAAGCCTTCGCCACCGAGGAGGGCCGCCGGCCGCGCATCATGATCGCCAAGCTCGGGCAGGATGGCCACGACCGCGGCGCCAAGGTGGTGGCCACGGCCTTCGCCGACCTGGGCTTCGACGTGGACATCGGTCCGCTCTTCCAGGCGCCCGAGGAGGCTGCCCGCCAAGCCATCGAAAACGACGTGCACGCCCTGGGCGTGTCGACGCTCGCGGCCGGCCACAAGACCCTGGTGCCGGCCATCGTCAAGGCGCTAAAGGATCAGGGCGCGGAGGACATCGTCGTCTTCGTCGGCGGCGTGATTCCGCAGCAGGATTACGACTTCCTCTATCAGGCCGGCGTGAAGGGCATCTACGGCCCCGGCACGCCCATCCCGGCCTGCGCCGGCGACGTGCTCGCCAAGATCCGCGCTGCCCAGCATGCCTGACCGCAGCCCCATGCGCGCAGCGGTTTTGTCATGACGGCCCCATCCAATCCGCCCAGCTGCGCTGGCGCGGATGCGCCGGAAGACGGCGTGCTCGCCGGCCAGCGCCGCGCCCTGGCGCGCGCGATCACCCTGGTGGAGTCCTCACGCGCCGACCATCAGCAGGCGGCAGGCGAGATGCTCGCGCGGCTGCTGCCGCATGCGGGCAAGAGCGTGCGCGTGGGCATCTCCGGCGTGCCTGGCGTGGGCAAGTCCACCTTCATCGAGGCCCTGGGCCTGCATCTGATCGACAAGGGCCACAAGGTGGCGGTGCTGGCGGTGGACCCGTCGAGCTCGCTCAGCGGCGGCTCCATTCTCGGCGACAAGACACAGATGGAGCGGCTCTCTGTGTCGCCGCAGGCTTTTATCCGGCCGTCTCCGGCGGCGGGCTCGCTGGGCGGCGTGGCGGCGCACACACGCGAATCCGTGCTGATCTGCGAGGCGGCGGGCTTCGATGTCGTCATCGTCGAGACCGTGGGCGTTGGCCAGAGCGAAATCGCCGTGGCCGGCATGACCGACGTCTTCGTGCTGCTGCAGTTACCCAACGCCGGCGACGACCTGCAGGCGATCAAGAGGGGCATCGTCGAGCTGGCCGACCTCATCGTCTACAACAAGGTGGATCTCGATCCCGAGGCCGCCGAGCTGGCCATGGGAAAGATGCGCAATTCGCTGGGCATGCTGCGTTCCGCGCATGCCGCCTGGCGGCCGCCGGTGCTGGGCGTGAGCGCCCTGCGTGGCGATGGCATGGAGACGTTCTGGCAGACCGTCTAGCGCTATGTCGCAGTGATGACCGAAGGCGTGCGCCAGCAGGCCGTCGTGGCGGGCGGCGTGCTCGCCGAGAAGCGCCGGCGTCAGGCGCTCGACTGGATGTGGACGCTGATCGAGGACGGGCTGAAGGCCCGCTTCCGCGCCGATCCGGCGGTGGTCGCGGCGCTGCCGGCGCTGGCCGCCGAGGTCGAGGTCGGCCGCGCCGCGCCCACCGCCGCCGCCAACGCCTTGCTGCAGCTTTTCCGCGGAGCCTGAGCCCTCCGCATTTCCCGAACAAAGAACAAACCCGCATCGACCTAGGAGTCCAGCATGCACGACATCATCCGCCAGCTTGAAGAGAAGCGGGCCAAGGCAAGGATAGGCGGTGGCGAGAAACGCATCGCCGCCCAGCATTCCAAGGGCAAGCTCACCGCGCGCGAGCGCCTCGAGCTGCTGCTCGACGAAGGCTCCTTCGAGGAATGGGATATGTTCGTCGAGCACCGCTGCCACGACTTCGGCATGCAGGAGCAGACCGTGCCGGGCGACGGCGTGGTGACCGGCTACGGCATGATCAACGGCCGCCTGGTCTTCGTCTTCTCGCAGGACTTCACCGTCTTCGGCGGCGCGCTCTCTGAAGCGCACGCTGAGAAGATCTGCAAGGTCATGGACAAGGCGATGAAGGTGGGCGCGCCGGTGATCGGCCTGAAAGATTCAGGCGGCGCGCGCATCCAGGAGGGCGTGGCCTCGCTGGGCGGCTATGCCGAGGTCTTCCAGCGCAACGTGCTGGCCTCTGGCGTGGTGCCGCAGATCTCGATGATCATGGGCCCCTGCGCCGGCGGCGCGGTGTATTCGCCGGCGATGACCGACTTCATCTTCATGGTCAAGGACAGCTCCTATATGTTCGTGACCGGCCCCGACGTGGTGAAGACCATGACCCATGAGGAGGTGAGCGCCGAGGAGCTGGGCGGCGCGCTCACGCATACCGGCCAGTCCGGCGTGGCCGACATGGCCTTCGACAACGACGTCGACGCCATCCTCATGCTGCGCCGCTTCTTCAACTACCTGCCGCTGAACAACCGCGAAAAGCCGACGGTGCGCCCCACGCACGATCCGGTGGAACGCATGGACCTCTCGCTCGACACCCTGGTGCCGGAAAATTCCAACAAGCCCTACGACATGAAGGAGCTGATCCTCAAGGCGGTTGACGACGGCGATTTCTTCGAGCTGCAGCCCGACTATGCGAAGAACATCATCGTGGGCTTCGCGCGCATGGACGGCCAGACCGTGGGCATCGTCGCCAACCAGCCGCTGGTGCTGGCGGGCTGCCTGGACATCAAGAGCTCCATCAAGGCGGCGCGCTTCGTGCGCTTCTGCGAAGCGTTCAGCATTCCCGTGATCACCGTCGTCGACGTGCCCGGCTTCATGCCCGGCGCCGCGCAGGAATACGGCGGCATTATCAAGCACGGCGCCAAGCTGCTTTACGCCTATGCCGAATGCACGGTGCCCAAGGTCACGGTGATCACCCGCAAGGCCTACGGCGGCGCCTACGACGTGATGGCCTCCAAGCATCTGCGCGGCGACGTGAACTTCGCCTGGCCTTCGGCGGAGATCGCGGTGATGGGCCCCAAGGGCGCGGTGGAGATCATCTTCCGCGAGGAGAAGAATGATCCGGCCAAGCTCGCCGCGCGCGAGCAGGAATACCGCAGCAAGTTCGCCAACCCGTTCGTCGCCGGGCACCGCGGCTTTATCGACGACGTGATCATGCCCCGCGAAACCCGCAAGCGCATCTGTCGCAGCCTGGTGATGCTCAAGGATAAGAAGCTCGACAACCCGTGGCGCAAGCACGGCAACATCCCCCTGTAATCGCCCTGAGAGACACAGCATGTTCAAGAAGATTCTGATCGCGAACCGGGGTGAGATTGCCTGCCGGGTGATCAAGACGGCGCGCAAGATGGGCATCCAGACGGTGGCCGTCTATTCCGACGCCGACAAGGAAGCCCGCCACGTGGAGCTGGCCGACGAGGCGGTGCACATCGGCCCCGCGCCTTCGCGCGAGTCCTATCTGGTGATGGACAAGATCATCGCCGCCTGCAAGCAGACCGGCGCCGAGGCGGTGAACCCCGGCTACGGCTTCCTGTCGGAGAACGAGGAATTCGCGCGCCGCGTGGAGGAAGAGGGCATCGTCTTCATCGGCCCCAAGCACGCGGCCATCGCGGCGATGGGCGACAAGATCGCCTCGAAGAAGCTGGCGGGCGCCGCCAAGGTCAACACGATTCCGGGCGTGAACGAACCGATCCCCTCGCCGGAGAAGGCGGTGGAGATCGCGCAGGGCATCGGCTATCCGGTGATGATCAAGGCCTCGGCGGGCGGCGGCGGCAAGGGCCTGCGCGTGGCCTTCAACGACAAGGAAGCTTTCGAGGGCTTCACCTCCTGCCAGAACGAGGCGCGAAACAGCTTCGGCGATGACCGCGTCTTCATCGAGAAATTCGTCGAGGAGCCGCGCCATATCGAAATCCAGGTCCTGGGCGACGGCCACGGCAACGTGGTCTATCTCTGGGAGCGCGAATGCTCGATCCAGCGCCGCCACCAGAAGGTTATCGAGGAGGCGCCCAGCCCTTTCCTCGACGACAAGACCCGCAAGGCCATGGGCGATCAGGCCGTGGCGCTCGCCAAGGCGGTGGGCTATCAGTCGGCGGGCACGGTGGAGTTCGTGGTCAGCAAGGACAAGTCCTTCTACTTCCTCGAGATGAACACCCGGCTGCAGGTCGAGCATCCGGTGACCGAGCTGATCACAGGGCTGGACCTGGTGGAGCTGATGATCCGCATGGCCGCCGGCGAGAAGCTGCCCTTCGGCCAGGACGACATCCCGCGCAAGGGCTGGGCGATAGAATGCCGGATCAATGCCGAGGACCCCTTCCGCAATTTCCTGCCCTCGACCGGCCGGCTGGTACGCTTAGCGCTGCCGCTGGAAGAAGAGGGCAAGGTGTGGGTGGAAACGGGCGTGGCCGAGGGCGGCGAGATCCCGATGTATTACGACTCGATGATCGCCAAACTGATCGTCCACGGCGCGGACCGCCATGAAGCCATCGCGCGCATGCGCGAGGCGCTCAACGCCTTCGTGATCCGCGGCATCAGCTCCAACATTCCTTTCCAGGCCGCACTGATGGCGCACGAGCGCTTCGTCGGCGGCAATTTCAACACCGGCTTCATCGCCGAGGAATTTGCCAAGGGCTTCAGCGCCGAACTCGTCGCGCACGACGATCCGTTGCTGCTGGTGGCCGTGGCCGCCGCTGTGCACCGCCGATACCGCGAGCGCGCCGTGGCGATCTCGGAACAGATTCCGGGGCACGAGGTGTCGATCCAGAGCGATTTCGTCGTGCTCGTGCGCGGCGAGCCCCATCCGGCCTCGGTCGTGGCGACCGACGGCGGCTATGCGGTGACGGTGGATGGCAAGCGCCATCACCTGATCACCGACTGGCAGACCGGCGACATCCTCTTCAGCGGCAGCGTCAGTGGCCGCCCGGTACGCTTGCAAGTGGAGCGCATGGGCCTGGACTACCGCCTCGCGCACAACGGCGTGCAGCTCACCGCGCGTGCTGCTGCCGCGCGGCCGAGCTGCAGAAGCTCATGCCCTTCAAGCAGCCGCACAATATGTCCAAGTTCCTGCTCTCGCCCATGCCCGGCCTGCTGGTCGACGTGGCGGCGGCGCCCGGCCAGAAGGTGCAGGCCGGGGAGAAGCTGGCGGTGATCGAGGCGATGAAGATGGAAAACGTGCTCTTCGCGGCGCAGGACGGCGTGGTCGCTGAAGTGTTCGCCGCCAAGGGCGAGAGCTTGGCGGTGGATCAGCAGATCATCCGGTTAGAATAAGGAAAGTGGAAATGAGTAGACCCTTCGAGGTGCTGGGCATCCAGCAGATCGCCATCGCCGGGACCGACAAGAAAAAGCTGGCCGCGCTGTGGGTGGACTTGTTCGGCCTGGAGCGGGTGGAGACCTTCGTGTCCGAGCGCGAAAACGTCGACGAGGACATCTGCGCCATCGGCCAGGGCCCGTTGCGCGTGGAAGTGGACCTGATGCAGCCGCTGGACGCAGACAAGAAGCCGGCGGTGCAGAACACGCCGCTCAATCACGTGGGCCTGTGGATCGACGACCTGCCCAAGGCGGTGGAATGGCTGAGCGCCAAGGGCCTGCGCTTCACGCCCGGGGGCATCCGCAACGGCGCCGGCCGACATGACATCACCTTCGTGCATCCGAATGGCAACGAGGAGTTTCCCTTCTCCGGCGAGGGCGTGCTGATCGAGCTGGTGCAGGCGCCGCCGGAGGTGATCAAGGCCTTCGAGACGATCGCCGCGGCGGCCTGAGTCCGGCGTGCTTTAGCACGTTCGGCTTCAGCGCGTCCAGCGCGTCCAGCGGGTCCGGTAGGCCCAGCGGGAATCGTCCATGGGATTGGGGCCTCTGCCGGGCCGGGTGTAGGGCTCGGGGTTGGGGAACTCGGTCAGGGCGCTGGATTGGCAGTGCGTGTACCACTCCATGTAGGTAGACCCGGGATTGGCGGCCAGAGCCACCTGGGCGAAGTACTCGCAGTGCTTGGCTTTGGCCTGATGCAAGGCCGAGAGTGAAAACAGGCCGAGGGGGTTGAAGCGCGGGGCCGCTTCGGCGGCGGCCGCCTGGCCGGAGCTGGCGAACGTCAAGGCCAGGGCGAAGAGGCAGGTGGAACCCAGGGGCGTGAGAAGGCGTCGCATTGTTTCTTCCTTTTTCTTGGTGACGCCGGCAGATGTGGCGTCACCCGGCTGGAAGAAAATTGATCATCTCTGAAATTTGCCATGTCCGGCCAGCCTTCGCCCGGCCGGACATGGCCCGTCTCAGCCCGTCTCGCGTGTCTCCATGAACTTGAGCCCCGGATTGCGTTCCTGCACGAGGTTGAGGTTCACGCGGTTGGGCGCGAGGTAGACGTAGGCGCCGGTGCTGTCCTTGGCGATGTTGTGGCCGGCGCTGTCGATGAGTTTGCGCATGTCTTCGTCGCTGCCCTTGGGCCAGCGTGCGGTGGCGCATTCGAAATGCTCGAACACGGCGTCCACACCGTATTCATGTTCGAGCCGGTGGGCGACGACGTCGAACTGCAGCGTGCCCACCGCACCAAGGATCAGGTCGTTGCTACTGATGGGGCGGAAGACCTGGGTCGCGCCTTCCTCGGCGAGCTGGTCCAGGCCTTTTTGCAGCTGCTTGATCTTGAGCGGATTGCGGATGACGGCGCGGCGGAACAGCTCGGGCGCGAACACGGGGATGCCGATGAATTTGAGCCCTTCGTTTTCGGTGAGGGTCTCGCCCAGGCGGATGGTGCCGTGGTTGGGGATGCCGATGATGTCGCCGGCGTAGGCCAGGTCGGTGGTGTTGCGGTCCTGGGCCATGAAGGTGATGGCGTTGTTGACGGCGATGGACTTGCCCGCCGCCACCTGCTTGAGCTTCATGCCTCGTGAGAATTCGCCCGAGCACACGCGCACGAAGGCAATGCGGTCGCGGTGCTTGGGGTCCATGTTGGCCTGGATCTTGAAGACGAAGCCGGAGAACTTGCCTTCGCCGGGCTCGACCTGGCGCTTGTCGGAGGCGCGGTGGCGCGGCGCGGGCGCGAGGTCCACGAGCGAATCGAGCAGGGCCTGCACGCCGAAGTTGTTGACCGCGGAGCCGAAGAGCACGGGGCATTGCTTGCCGGCGAGGAAGGCTTCCTTGTCGAAGGTGTGGCTGGCGCCGCGCACGAGCTCGATGTCCACGCGCAGCTCCTCGGCCTGATCCCCCAGACGCTTGTCGAGTTCTGGATTGTCCAGTCCCTGGACGATCTCGGCGGTGCCTTTTTCCTTGCTGGGATCGAAGAGCGAGACGGTGTCGTCCACGAAGTTGTAGACGCCGCGGAACTGCTTGCCCATACCGATGGGCCAGGTCATGGGCGCGCATTCGATCTTGAGCACGTCCTCGATTTCATCGAGCAGTTCGATGGGCGGGCGGCCTTCGCGGTCGAGCTTGTTGATGAAGGTGAGGATGGGCGTGTCGCGCAGGCGGCAGACGTTGAGCAGCTTGATGGTCTGGGCTTCGACGCCGTTGACGGAGTCGATGACCATGACGGCCGAGTCCGCGGCGGTGAGGGTGCGGTAGGTGTCCTCGGAGAAGTCTTCATGGCCCGGGGTGTCGAGCAGGTTGATGATGTGCTCGCGGTAGGGGAACTGCATCACCGAGGAGGTGACGGAGATGCCGCGCTGCTTTTCGAGCTCCATCCAGTCGGAGGTGGCGTGGCGGTCGGACTTGCGCGCACGCACGGCGCCGGCCATCTGGATGGCGCCGCCGTACCAGAGGAGTTTTTCGGTGAGCGTGGTCTTGCCGGCATCGGGGTGGGCGATGATGGCGAATGTGCGGCGGCGCAGGAGTTCCCTGGCGAGGTCTTTGGAGGATGCTGTCACGGGCTGTCTGGAAGCGGGGCCAGCTGTGCCTGCGCCGCAGGCTGCGGGGCGGCGATGCCGGAAAACTCGCGATTTTACCGGAACGCCGCCGCGCGCGGCTGAGAAAGCCGGCGCGTGCTCAGGGCGGGCTGACGCTGCGGCTGTCCACGGGGCTGCTGTCCGAGTCGGAGCTGCTGTCTCCGTAATGGAAGTGCACGGACCCGCTGCGGCCGCGGCGTGCGCCGCCGTCGGCGGGCTCGGCCGGAGAGCCGGCGTTGTGCCGCATGTGCAGGGGCCAGGCGCGTTCAAGCTGGCGTGCGCGGCGGGCCGGGGAGTCGGGCAGCGGCGCGCAGTGTCCGGCGGCGATGGAGGAGCGGCGCGGCGCCGAAGGGAGAGTAGACCGGCGCATGCCGGGGGATCAGTTTGATGAGCGGCGGATGCTGCTGGAGCAGGGCGATCAGGCTGGTATCGCCAAGTTGGAGGCGGTTCTGCGTGCGTAGATGTTCGTTGAGCTGCTTGCGCATGTCGCCGATGTCGGTGAAGGGCGCCCACTTGGTCTTCTGGAAGCTCTCGTGCCGGCCGCGCAGATAGTCGAGCGCGGCGTCGAGGGATTGTTTCATCGATGGAGCGAGCCGCTCGTCTTCGATTTCAGAGCTGAAGTAGGGGCGCTGGACCAGGCAGGCGGACGAGGAGGGACGGCGGTGGATGGAGAACATGTTGGCCTCCTGGGCGACGGGGAATGACGAAGGTTGTTCACCCGCGAGGGATAGAGTTCCATGACGGCGGCGCGCCCGTTGCTCGCGCGTGCGTACGGGCCGCTCAGGCGGCCTGCCAATAGTCCGGGCGCCCGTAGGTGTTGCGCAGGTGATCGATGAGCAGGCGAACGCGCAGCGGCAGATGGCGGCGCTGCGCGAAGACGGCGTGGATGCCGACGGGCGGCGCGGCGAATTCCTCGAGCACGGCGACGAGCCGGCCGGCGGCCAGATCTCCGCCGACTTCCAACATGGAGCGCCAGGCGATGCCGTAGCCCTGCAGGCACCATTCGTGGAGCACCGCGCCGTCGCTGCATTCCATGGCGCCGCCGGTCTTGATGGTGACGATGCCGCCGCTGGGCTCGCGGAAGGTCCAGCCGTGCGACTGGACGGAGGAGGAGGGCAGGGTGAGGCAGCGGTGCGCGGAGAGGTCTTCGAGGCTGCGCGGCGTGCCCCGCCGCGCGAGGTAGCCGGGCGCGGCGACGCAGAGCCGGCGGATGTCGGCGAGCTGGATGCTGACGAGGCTGGAGTCGGGCAGGTCGCCGAGGCGGATGGCGCAGTCGAAGCCTTCGTTGACGAGATCGACGATGCGGTCGGAGAGGTCGAGCGTGAGGGTGACTTCGGGGTGCTGGGCCATACAGCCGGGAAGCAGGGGCGCGACGTGGCGCCTGCCGAAGCCGGCCGGGGCGCTGATGCACAGATGGCCGCTGGCCTCGGCGAGGATGCGCTGACAGTGTTCGAGAAGGGCGGCGCCTTCGAAGGTCAGGGTGAGCTGGTGCTGCGCAGGAAGAGCTTGACGCACATGCGCTCCTCGAGCGCGTCCAGGCGCCGGCCGATGACGGCCGCGGCCAAGGCGGCGGCGCTGAGGCTGCCTTTCTGGGCGACCGAGGCGAAGGTGCTGATCTGCTTGAAGTGATCCACAATTACCTGCAAAAAAGTCACGAATCAAGTGATAAATTTAGCGTTTTTATTATTTATTAGGGCGGAATAGAATCTGTCCACCATGATCAAAGCCATTCTTTTCGACGCCTACGGCACCTTGTTCGACGTGTATTCGGTGAGCGCCCGCGCAGAGCATCTGTTCCCGGGGCAGGGGATGGCGCTCGCGGCGATGTGGCGCGACAGGCAGATCGAATACACGCGCCTGGTGTCGCTGTCGGATCCGCATACGGCGGGCGGCACGCGCCACTACCTGCCGTTCTGAGATCTGGCCGGACGCGCGCTGCGTTATTGCGCCAAGCGCATGGGCCTGAACCTGGGCAAGGAGGGAGGCCGCGCTGATGGTGGAGTGCGCCTGCCTGTCCGCGTTTCCGGAGAACCTGGGCGTGCTGCGGGAACTGCGCGTGCTGGGCATGCCCACGGGCATCCTCTCCAACGGCAGCGCCGAGATGCTCGACATGGTGCTGAAGAGCGCGGGCATGGGCGAGCTGTTTGATCATCTGCTCTCGGTGGACGCGGTGCGCCGCTTCAAGACCGCGCCCGAGTCCTATCTGCTGGGTCCGGATGCCTTCGGCGTGCCGGCGCGCGAGATATTATTGGTCCGGCACTTAAACAATGAACTTATTGAGTGATATAGAGTCTATTGTTGCAGGGACAAAATCGACTCGAGAACGCTGCCGGTAGCTGCCCTGAACGAACGGCGCCGACGTGTGGTGAAGATGCGGCTGGATGGCGTGAGCCTGAAGGACGCGGCGGCGCAATGCGAGATGTCGAACACGACGCTCATTGCGGCGGTGAAGGCGTATCGCGCGGGCGGGTGGAAGGCCCTCGACGTTGAGCGCCCCGGGCGCCCGCAGGGTACGGGCAGAACGCTGACGGCGGAGCAGGAGCGCGAGGTTCAGCGGCTGATCCTCGACCGCACGCCCGACCAGTTGAAGATGATCTACGCGCTGTGGAGCCGCCAGGCAGTGGCCGAGTTGATCCTTAACCGATAAGGCATCAAGCTGGCCGTTCGCACGATGGGCCTGTATCTGGAGCGTTGGGGCTTCACGCCGCAAAAGCCCATGAAGAAGGCCTACGAGCAGTCGCCGGCGGCGGTGAAAAAGTGGCTCGACGAGGACTACCCGGTGATCGCCGCCTGCGCCAAGGCTGAGGGGGCCGAAATTCACTGGGGCGACGAGACCGGCGTGCGCCGCGACGACGTGCGCGGGCACAGCTACGCCCCGCAAGGCCAGACTCCCGTGATTCGCGTGAACAACAAGCGCCACGGCTTGTCGGTGATCTCCACCGTCACCAACAAGGGCCAGATGCGCTGGCAGGCCTTCGACGGAGCGTTGAGCGCCGACATCCTGATCGACTTCCTGCGCCGGCTGGTCAAGGATGCCGGCCGAAAGATCTACCTGATCCTGGACAACCTGCGCGTGCACCACAGAAAGCCTGTGAAGGCCTGGCTGGCCGAGCACAAGCACGAGATCGAAGTCTTCTACTTGCCCAGCTACAGCCCCGAACTGAGCCCCAACGAAATGGCCAATGCCGACCTGAAGCAGGTCGGCACCAAACTCGCTCCAGATCGCTCGAAGCTGCAACTGGTGAAGGCCACGCGCCAGCATCTGCTCAGCGTTTAGCGACAGCCCGAGCGCGTCAAGAGCTACTTCGAACATGCGCCGGTTCGGTATGCTGCTTGAGTTCATTGTTTCAGTGCCGGATCAATAGCCAATTAATTCCTCTTCGAGCACTGCGATGGAGACAATCGATGCGAGACTGCAGCTGTTAGCCTTGCACGGCTGCTTGGTCGGGGTGGTGGTGCTCGTGCTCGGCCTGCTCGCGACCGGCGTCTTCTATCAGAACGTCGTCGTCTAGGAAACCTTCCGGCGCGGCACCGAAATCAATCGTCTCGCAGGCTTCTTTCGGCTCGACCTCACCAACAGCATCCAGGCCTACATCGACACGCTGCCCGGCCTGCGCGCCTTCTGCCAGCTCGAAGAGAATCCCAACGATCTGCAGTTTGCCAACTACGTCAAGCTGATCTCGCTGCAGAACCGCTACCCAGATCTCTCCATCACCTTCGTCGCCCGCTCCGTCAAGGGCAAGGACGCCACCGTGTTCACCGAAGCCACGCGCTGCGACTTCAGCCTCAATCCCGACGGCCATCCCGAATTCCGCATCAAACCCTTCGGCCAATTCGAAGAGCATCTCGTCATCCGTCACCTCTATCCCTTCGTGCCCGCCACCTTTGGCTACGATCTCTACGATCCCGGCCAGGCCTACCGCAGCTATGCCGAGGCCGCCATCACCCGCGGCGAAGCCGTCGCCACGCCGCCCATCGTGCTCGCCAAGGACAGGACCGTGGGCGCCAAGCCCGACACCGTCAGCGTCGTCGTACGCCTGCCCGTGTACCGCCGCGGTACCAATCCCCAGAGCGAAGAAGAACGCAAGGCGGCCGCCTGGGGGCTGGTCGGCGTGGGCTTTCGCATCCTCGATCTCGTCGGCAACATCCTCTCCGCTGAAATGCTCGAAGGCGTGGACCTGCGCATCGTCGACATCCAGGCGCTCACCGCCGGCGGCACCTCGCTCATCTTCGACACGAGTTGGATGAAACTCTCGCCCACCGAAGTCTCCAAGCGTTCAGCCACCCCCGACACCCGCCAGCCAACGCTCAGCCTGCGCGTTCCCGTCGGCGACCGCCAGTGGGAGATCCAGGCCTTCGAACCCAGGGGCTTAGATTCGGCCTGGCTCTCCAACATCCCCCTGCTCATCCTCGCCTGCAGCGTCGTCATTTCGCTGCTCTTCGCAGCCCTGATCGACGCGCTCGTCCAGTCCAGCCGCAAGGTCGAAGCCAAAGTCCGCGAGGCCACCACCGAGCTCGCTTCGCGCGAAGAACGCTACCGCACCTTCACCGACATCTCCTCCGACTGGTAATGGAAGCAGGACGCCGACTTCCGCTTCGTGCATTTCCACGGTGACTATCCGTGCGACTCACTCTTCCAGCCCGAGAAGCTCGTTGGAAAACGGCACCAGGAAGTCGCGCGCAACCCCGACGACGAAGCCTTCTGGGCGGAGCACAACCGCCATCTCGAACAACATCCGCCTTTCTCCAACTTCGTCTATTCCGTCAGCAACTTCGGTGGTGGAACCTCCTACGTAACCGTCAACGGCAGCCCCGTCTTCGACACCGACGGCCAATTCCGCGGCTATCGCAGCACCGCGCGCGACGTTACACCGCTGGTCGAATCGCAGCAGCGCAACGAAGCGCTCACCCGGGAGCTGCAGGACCGCATTCAGGAGAGTGAAGGTGAGCTCAGCCGCCGCAATGCGCATCTGGACATCTTCGCCAGCTCCATCGCCCACGATCTGCGCGCCCCGCTGATCACCATCCAGGGTTTCGGCGGCATGGTGCTCAGCCAGGACGGCCCCGAACCCAGCGAGGATGGCAGCCGGCGCGTCGAGCGCATGCTCGGCGCCACCCGCGAAATGGGGGAGACGCTTGACGATCTCCTCGAGCTCTCGCGCGTCGCCAAATGGTGTCCGCGCCTGCAGCCCGTGGACCTGAGCCGCATTGCGCGCGAAGTCGTCGGCGAACTCCAGAAGGAAGAACCCAACCGCAACGTTGAACTCAAGCTCGAAAGCGGCCTCGTGCTCGAATCCGACCCCGACCTCACGCGCCTGCTGCTGCGCCAGCTCATGACCAACGCCTGGAAATTCACGCGCGGCCGCGACGGCGCCGCCATCCAGGTCGTGCGCGCACGCCACGAAGGCTACGGCCAAGTCGTCTACGTGCGCGACAACGGTGCGGGCTTTGTCCCGCCCACCGGCATCACCTATTCAGAGCCCTTCCGAAAATTTCACAGCAAGGGCTAATTCCCCGGCCGCGGCATGGGCCTCGCCGTCTGCCAGCGCGCCATGGAGCGCCTGGGCGGAACCCTGTGGGTCGAATCCACCCTCAATGAAGGCACCTCCGTCTACTTCACCGCCAAATTCATCGGCGAGACGAGCTTCGAGTAGAATCCGCCTCACGCCGGCTTAGCTCATCTGGTAGAGCAGTTGATTTGTAATCATCAGGTGGCGGGTTCGAGTCCTGCAGCCGGCACCAATCCCCCTCCCAGGCAGCCCAAAGAAATTGTCGACAAACCCATAAGGCTTCCGTTTGGAAGCCTTATGGGTTTGTAGTGGATGACGTATTATTGACGCGGCAATATAAAGATTTAACTTATTATCATTTCTGGCATCGAGTTGGCATAGAAAAAGAAAACGCTCGATACCAGAAACTGAAGCAACTGCACGAGAGGCGAAAGCAGGTCGTGAGGTTGCATCGGAAGGGATACGGAGTCCTGGCCATCGTGGAGTTGACAGGGCTGAGTTACCCGGCGGCTCGACTGGCCATTGATCTCTATGAAGAAGGGGCCGCGGCGGCCCTGAAGCCGTGCCAACGAGGTCGTACGCCAGGAGACGGAAGACGGCTGAATGTGGATCAAGAAGAAGCAATCCGGCGCACGATCTGCGACAAACGTCCGGAGCAGTTGAAGATGGAATCTGCGCTCTGGACGCGAGGCGCGATCATGCTGTTCATCGAACAGGAATACGCGTTCAGACTCTCAATACGTGCGGTCGGAGACTACCTCAAGCGCTGGGGTTTCACGCCGAAAAAGCCGATCAAACGCGCTTATGAACAGCGACCGGAGTCTGTCAAGCAGTGGATCGATCAGGAGTATCTGGCCATCGAGAAGCGTGCCAAGGCCGAAGGTGGCGAGACTCACTGGGGTGACGAAACCGCGTTGGTGAATACGGATGTTCGGGGCCGCAGTTATGCTCCAAAAGGGCAAACCCCGGTCACGATGGCGGTTAGAGGTACGCGACAGAAGCTGTCGATGATTTCCACAGTGACCAATCAGGGCAAGGCAAGCTGGATGATCATCGATGGTGCCTTTATTGATCAGGCATTGAAACATTGAACTTATTGAGTGATATAGAGTCTGCTGTTACATGGAAAAAATCGACTCGAGAACGCTGCCGGTAGCCGCCCTGAACGAACGGCGCCGACGTGCGGTGAAAATGCGGCTGGATGGCGTGAGCCTGAAGGACACGGCGGCGCAATGCGAGATGTCGCGCACGACGCTCATTGCGGCGGTGAAGGCGTATCGCGCGGGCGGGTGGAAGGCCCTCGACGTTGAGCGCCCCGGGCGCCCGCAGGGTACGGGCAGAACGCTGACGGCGGAGCAGGAGCGCGAGGTTCAGCGGCTGATCCGCGACCGCACGCCCGACCAGTTGAAGATGATCTATGCGCTGTGGAGCCGCCAGGCAGTTGCCGAGTTGATCCTTAACCGATAAGGCATCAAGCTGGCCGTTCGCACGATGGGCCTGTATCTGGAGCGTTTGGGCTTCACGCCGAAAAAGCCCATGAAGAAGGCCTACGAGCAGTCGCCGGCGGCGGTGAAAAAGTGGCTCGACGAGGACTACCCGGTGATCGCCGCCTGCGCCAAGGCTGAGGGGGCCGAAATTCACTGGGGCGACGAGACCGGCGTGCGCCGCGACGACGTGCGCGGGCACAGCTACGCCCCGCAAGGCCAGACTCCCGTGATTCGCGTGAACAACAAGCGCCACGGCTTGTCGGTGATCTCCACCGTCACCAACAAGGGCCAGATGCGCTGGCAGGCCTTCGACGGAGCGTTGAGCGCCGACATTCTGATCGACTTCCTGCGCCGGCTGGTCAAGGATGCCGGCCGAAAGATCTACCTGATCCTGGACAACCTGCGTGTGCACCACAGCAAGCCTGTGAAGGCCTGGCTGGCCGAGCACAAGCACGAGATCGAAGTCTTCTACTTGCCAAGCTACAGCCCCGAACTGAGCCCCAACGAAATGGCCAATGCCGACCTGAAGCAGGTCGGCACCAAACTCGCTCCAGATCGCTCGAAGCTGCAACTGGTGAAGGCCACGCGTCAGCATCTGCTCAGCGTTTAGCGACAGCCCGAGCGCGTCAAGAGCTACTTCGAACACGCGCCGGTTCGGTATGCTGCTTGAATTCATTGTTTCAATGCTGGATAAATAGGTGGAAAGAAAGGAAAAGGCGAGATGAGAAAAAAAATCGCATATGTGACTGGGGGCATGGGCGGCATCGGCGCTGCGATCTGCCAGAGGCTGGCCAAGGACGGCTTCATCGTCGTCGCGGGCTGCGGTCCGAACTCCCCGCGCAAGGCCAAGTGGTTGGAGCAGCAGAAGGCCCTGGGCTTCGACTTCATCGCCTCCGAGGGCAACGTCGCCGACTGGGAGTCCACCCGGGCCGCCTTCGATAAGGTCAAGGTCGAGGTGGGCAACGTCGACGTGCTGATCAACAACGCCGGCATCACCCGCGATGTCGTCTTCCGAAAGATGCTGCCCGACGACTGGGAGGCGGTCATCTCCACCAACCTGAACTCCCTGTTCAACGTCACCAAGCAGGTGATCGACAACATGGTCGACAAGGGCTGGGGCCGCATCATCAGCATCTCGTCGGTGAACGGCCAGAAGGGCCAGTTCGGCCAGACAAACTATTCCACCGCCAAGGCCGGCATCCATGGCTTCACCATGGCGCTGGCGCAGGAAGTCGCCACCAAGGGCGTGACCGTCAACACCGTGTCGCCTGGCTACATCGGCACCGACATGGTCCGCGCGATCAAGCCCGAGGTACTGGAGAAGATCGTCGGCACGATCCCCGTCAAGCGCCTGGGCACGCCGGAGGAGATCGGCTCGATCTGCGCCTGGCTGGCCTCGGATGAATCTGGCTTCGCCACCGGCGCGGACTTCTCGCTCAACGGCGGCCTGCACATGGGTTGAGCTTCAACAGCGGCCGGCCCGCGGGAGCGGGCCGCGCCCTGCAACGGAGGAGCATTTGAAGTAAATTAGGCAGGATCCAGGAGGGAAAGACTGCATGACAACGACGAAAAAAAGTGCCGAGCGCCTGATTAAAAAATATCCCAATCGAAGGCTCTACGACACGCAGACCAGCACCTACATCACCTTGACCGACGTCAAGCGGCTGGTGCTGGACAACGAGGAGTTCAAGGTCATCGACGCCAAGTCGGGCGAGGATCTGAGCCGCAGCATCCTGCTGCAGATCTTCCTCGAAGAGGAGAGCGGCGGCATGCCGATGTTCTCTGGCGAGATGCTCTCGCAGATCATCCACTTCTACGGCCACGCCATGCAGGGCATGATGAGCTCCTATCTCGAGAAGAGCATCCAGGCCTTCATCGAGATCCAGAAGAAGTTCACCGAGAACTCCAAGGACCTCTACGGCGGTGGCAACGCCAGATTCAACACCGACATGTGGTCGCAGTTCATGACCATGCAGGGCCCGATTATGCAGGGCATGATGAGCAACTACATCGAGCAGAGCAAGACACCGTTCATGCAGATGCAGGAGCAGATGCAGAACCAGACCAAGTCCATGTTCGGCAGCATGGGCTTTCCCGGCGGCAGCGGCGGCGACAAGAGCTCGAGCTGAGTCCGCGCCGGTCCGGCGACGCGCGGCGGGGCAGCATGGACCGCCAAGAGCGGTACAATTCGGGCCTCAGCGGATTTTTCACCATGCCCGAGCAGAACACCATTCCCAAAGTCGGCTTCGTCTCCCTCGGCTGCCCCAAGGCCCTGGTCGACTCTGAACAGATCCTCACGCAGCTGCACGCCGAAGGCTACGAGACCGCGTCCAGCTACGACGGCGCCGATCTCGTCATCGTCAACACCTGCGGCTTTATCGACGCGGCGGTCCTGGAGAGCCTGGACGCCATCGGCGAAGCCCTGGCCGAGAACGGCAAGGTCATCGTCACCGGCTGCCTGGGGGCGAAGAAGGACGGAGAAGGCCGCGACATCGTCGCCTCCGTGCATCCCAAGGTGCTCGCCGTCACCGGCCCGCACGCCGTTGGCGAGGTCATGCAGGCAGTGCACGCCAACCTGCCAAAGCCGCACAACCCCTTCACCGACCTCGTGCCGCCGCAGGGCATCCGCCTCACGCCCCGGCACTATGCCTATCTGAAGATTTCCGAAGGCTGCAACCACCGCTGCAGCTTCTGCATCATCCCCTTGATGCGCGGTGACCTCGTCTCGCGTCCGCTCGCCGAGGTGATGCTCGAAGCCGAGAACCTGCTCAAGGCCGGCGTCAAGGAGCTGCTCGTCGTCTCGCAGGACACCAGCGCCTACGGCGTGGACCTGCGCAACCGCACCGGCTTCTGGAACGGCCGCCCGATGCGCACCCACATGACCGAGCTGTGCGCCGCGCTCGGCGAGCTCGCCGAGCCATACGGCGCCTGGGTGCGGCTGCACTACGTCTATCCCTATCCGCACGTCGACCAGGTCATCCCGCTGATGGCCGAGGGCCGGATCCTTCCCTACCTGGACGTGCCGCTGCAGCATGCCCATCCGGACGTGCTCAAGCGCATGAAGCGCCCCGCCAGCGGCGAGAAGAATCTCGAGTGCATCCGCGCCTGGCGTGCGGCCTGCCCCGAGCTGACCATCCGCTCCACCTTCATCGCCGGCTTCCCCGGCGAGACGGAGGAAGAGTTTGAGTTCCTGCTCGACTTCCTGCGCGAGGCCGAGCTCGACCACGTCGGCTGCTTCGCCTATTCGCCAGTGACCGGCGCCAGCGCCAACGAACTGCCCGGCGCGCTGCCCGACGCAGTCCGCGAGGAGCGCCGTGCGCGTCTGATGGAAGTGGCCGAGGCGGTGTCCGCCGCGCGGCTTAAGCGCAAGGTCGGCAGCGTCATGAAGGTGCTGGTCGAAGAAATGACGCCCGAGGGCGGCATTGGCCGCAGCTACGCCGACGCGCCCGAGATCGACGGCAACGTCTTTCTCTCGCAGCCCACCAAGATTTCCCGCCGCTACAAGGTCAGCGACATCATCTCGGCGCGCATCACCGGCGCCGACGGCCACGACCTGTGGGCCGAAGTCTGAACATCGAACGCATCGAGGAGTAGAAAACATGGCACGTGAAGTCGTGGTCGTCAGCGGTGTGCGCACTGCCATCGGAACCTTCGGCGGCAGCCTCAAGGACATCCCGCCCACCGAGCTGGGCGCGCAGATCGTCGCCGAATCGCTCAAGCGCGCGGGCGTGCAGGGAGAGGAGGTCGGCCACGTGGTCTTCGGCCACGTCGTCAACACGGAGCCCAAGGACATGTACTTGGCGCGCGTCGCCGCGCTGAACGGCGGCGTCGCCCAGCACACCCCCGCGCTCACCGTGAACTGCCTGTGCGGCTCGGGCCTGCAGGCCATCGTCTCCGCCGCGCAGACCATCCTGCTCGGCGACGCCGACATCGCTATCGGCGGCGGCGCGGAGAACATGAGCCGCGGCCCCTACGCCTTGCTCAACGCCCGCTGGGGCGCGCGCATGGGCGACGTGAAGATGACCGACATGATGGTCGGCGCGCTGCACGACCCCTTCAAGACCGTGCACATGGGCGTCATGGCGGAGAACATCGCCGCCAAGTGGGGCATCAGCCGCGAGGACCAGGACGCCCTGGCCGTGGAAAGCCACCGCCGCGCCGCGCTCGCCACCAAGGAAGGCCGTTTCAAGACCCAGATCCTCCCGGTCATGCTCAAGAGCAAGAAGGGCGAGGTCGCCTTCGACACCGACGAACATTTCCGCGACGAAGTCACCATGGCCGACATGGCCAAGCTCAAGCTCATCTTCATCAAGGAAAACGGCACCGTCACCGCCGGCAACGCCTCGGGTATCAACGACGGCGCCGCCGCCGTGGTGCTGATGGACGCAGAAGTCGCCGCCAAGCGCGGCGTCAAGCCGCTGGCGCGCCTGGTGGCCTACGGCCACGCCGGCGTGGATCCGCAGTACATGGGCATCGGCCCGGTGCCCGCCACCCAGGCGGCGCTCAAGAAGGCTGGCCTCACGGTCGCCGACATGGACGTGATCGAGGCCAACGAAGCCTTCGCCGCACAGGCCTGTGCGGTGACCAAGGACCTCGGCCTCGATCCCGCCAAGGTCAATCCCAACGGCTCTGGCATCTCGCTCGGCCATCCCATCGGCGCGACCGGCGCGATGATCACCGTCAAGGCGCTCTACGAACTCGAGCGCATCCAGGGCCGCTATGCCCTGGTGACCATGTGCATCGGCGGCGGCCAGGGCATCGCCGCGATCTTCGAGCGCCTCTGAGCCGGAGCGGCGCGTGGCGCGGGGCGAGGGCGGCAAGGACGGTGGCGCGCGCGAGGGCAATCAGGCGCGCGACGACGCCAGCGCCAGCGACGGGCCCTCGACCCGGCTGACGCATCCGCGCATCGACATCCCCGAGGGCTTTCGCGCCTTCCCGACGGCGGTGTCGCGCGCCTCCACCACGCTTTTTCCCAACGTCGCCGCGCTGCGCGAGGCTGAGACCCAGTCCGATCCGCTCTGGTCCTACGGCCTGAACAGCACGCCCACGCAGATGGAGCTGGCGCAGCGGCTCGCGCAGATGGAAGGCGGTGCGCATTGCCTGCTGCTGCCCTCGGGCCTCTCGGCCATCTCGCTCACGCTCTTCGCCTGCCTCAAGGCGGGCGATGAAATCCTCGCGCCCGACAACGCCTACGGTCCGCTGCGCACCCATGCCAACTGGCTCGCGCGCGACTACGGATTGCAGGTCCGCTACTACGATCCAATGCTCGGCGCGGGCGTCGGCGCGCTCATCTCGCCGCAGACCAAATTGATCTGGATCGAGACGCCGGGCTCGGTGACGATGGAGCTGCCCGACGTGCCAGCCATTGCCGCCGCCGCGCGCGGCATTCTCACCGCCATGGACCACACCTGGACTGGCGGCCTGCTGATCCGCCCCTTCGAGCTGGGCGTGGACATCTCCATCCAGGCGCTCACCAAATACCAGTCCGGCGCCAGCGACGTGCTCATGGGCAGCGTGGTCACGCGCGACGCCGCGCTGCATACGCGCCTGCTCAAGATCCGCAAGCTTCTCGGCCTGGGCGTCTCCAGCGACGACTGCTACTTCATCCTGCGCAGCCTGCCCACGCTCGCCGCGCGCCTGCGTGCCCACGAGGAACGCGCCCTGGCGCTTGCGCAATGGCTGCGCGAGCGGCCCGAGGTCTACCGCGTGCTGCATCCGGCCTTCCCGGAGTGCCCCGGCCACGTCAACTGGCTGCGCGACTACAGCGGTGCGAGCAGCCTGTTCTCCGCCGTCTTTCACCAGCGCTTCGGCCAGAGCCGCATCGACGCCTTCATCGACGACCTGCGGCTCTTCGGCATCGGCTACAGCTGGGGCGGCGCGCACAGCCTCGCGCTTCCCTACGACATCCCCGCGATGCGCAGCGCCGCGTCCTGGCCGCCGGCCGACTGGCCTGCGCGCGAGGACGCGGGCATCCTCGTGCGCTTCTACTGCGGCCTCGAGGACGCGCCGGACCTGATCGAGGACGTGCGCCAGAGCATGGCGCGGCACCTGGTCTGAGGCCGCCAGCCGTGCAGGGCCGGCGCAACAGATGGGGCAACCGACGACGCTTGAAAAAATCCGTGCCGCGCTTCTCCGGGCGCTGTGCCGGATTCGGAATATCCGTCCTGGACTGAACAAAGCTTGTCCACGCCTCACCAAGCAGTCTCAACTTGTTGGGATCTCTGAGGGCAGCATGAAAAGCACATTCCATATCGCGGCGGACGGTGAGGAAGCCATCCGACATCGAGCTCGCCCAGACCATGCTGGTAAACTGCACCGTGCGTGCCGTCGGCCCGGATCACTCAAGCCCGATTCCACCGTGGAAATCCTGCTGCCGCTTCCCGGCATCGTGTCCACCATGCGCACCAAGCACGTCGGCCTGGCGCAGGCTTACGCCGACCGCAGCTTGTTCAAGGAACTCGCCTTGCGCAAGCTGCTGGGCGCGAACAGCCACTACGACTTCGCGGCGGTGCGCGCCCGTACCGCGGACATCTCCGCCGTGCAGTTCGCCAAGGCCATCGAGACCTTTCTGGAGGCGGAAAGACTGCGGCTACCAGCGGACGAGCGCAAGGCCTGGGAGCAGGGACAGCGCACGATCAGATGGCCGCGCTTTCTAACGGAGGACGCGCCCACCTTTTCCGCGCCGTTCATGTCGCCGCGGCAGCACACCCTGCTTGCCGACCGAGGCGCGGTGGTCGAGGTGGAGCACCGGGGCGCGCGCATGTATTTCTCCGCGATCTGGGATGGCGAAGACGCGGGGATCCAGCGCATTCCCGTCGATGATGCGGAGAAGTTGCGCTCCTGGCTCGGCGGAAAGGGCGCGATGGAGGGAAAGACCAGCCGCTTCCTCACGCTCAAGGAGGCGAGGGGCGGCGAGCCCCGCAACCACCGCCACGGCGACGGCCACGTCCGTGTCTTCTTTGGGGGCTTCCATGCCCACGCACTGCCACGCATGCCCAGGATGGACGCGCGGACGGACGATGCGATCGAGGGGCTGACGCTGCCGTTGGTGGGCATGTATGACTTGCCGCAGCTAGACCGGACGATGAAGGAGCTTTCCGCGCTGGCGGGGAATGCCTGGAAAAACTCGGCCTCGATGCAGATGCGCGAGCGCGAAGCGGCGACGCGCAAGCTGCAGATGTGGTCCGAACTTCCGATTTCCATGGTGGTGCCCTTTTTCGATTGCCTCAAGCTGGCATGGACTCCCAAGGGAGAAGGCATGACCGAATGCGCGGTGGACGCCAGCCTGAGCGCGCTGGCCCTGGTCACGCCGGCGGCCAAGGCGCTCAGGGCCGGCGCCAAGGGCATGGCGCATCTTGGCACGGGCACCAAGGCCGCCGTGCAAATGATCCGCCAGGGCGCGCCGGGCGTGGCCGCCTCCTGGTCGAGACAGGGCAAGAGCCTGTTGCGGGGCGTGCTGGACATGGCGGCGCCGCCCTTCGTGGAATTTCCGGGGATGGCGAAGAAGCCGGCGGCGGCGAGTCGCGCGGCCGGTGCCTTGGCGCGCGAACCTCTGCCGGCGCTGGCCGACGGGCTGGAGAGCAGTCTGCGCGCCAATGGCCTGACGTATCTGCCCAATGCCGACGGCACGGCCACGGTGTTGCTGCGTCCGCTGGAGAACGAACTGGGCAGGACCGCGCTGATGCGGGCCGACGGCAGCCTGAGCGACAAGGTGGACGGCGGCGACATGCGCGTGGCGATGATCGACGGCGAGCCTTCGCCAGTGACGCGTCAGGGCGGCAACTGGGTGACCTGCGACTCGGAAGGCAAGCCCTGGCCGACGTGCACGCTGATCGAATTCGATCCGGCCGATTCGGCCGTAGGTCTGCGCGCCACCCTGCGGCGGCGTGCCGGGCGCGTCCGCGGTGAGCAAGCCGTATGCGAAGTTCGGCGACACGGTGCTGGCCAAGGCGGACGCCATCACCGCGGCGCGCTTTGGCAGAGAGGCGGCCAGTGAGCTGTTGCAGCGGCGCCTGCCCCCCGCCGGCGGCGACTGGCTGACGTCGCTGATGCAGCCGTTTTCGGTTCGCGACGGGCGCAACAAGGTAGACAGCCTCTGGAAGGCCTTCGACAGCGATACCGGAACCTTCGACGAGAGGATACTGAGGCTGACGGACCGTCTGGCGGAGACGGGTGCGGGCACCTCGCGGGAATACGCCTTGGTGGCGGCGCGCTCGATCAAGGAGGCTGGATATCCACATCCTGTCATGACTCTGTGCGCGGAGGAAAAACTTGCGCAGCCGCTTCGGCTGAATCACTATGTGGTGCTGGTCTTCAAGGACGAAGTGCGCCACAACATGGACAGCATCATCTGTGATCCCTATCTGGGTTCGCTCAGCAAGGCGGAGATGATGGCGATCAGCGGTGGGCGCTATGTCAAGACGGTATATCGGGCACCCCTGAGAAAATTGGATTTCGAGACAGTGTTTGCGAGGTAGGACGGCCAACTCGTGCTCGGGACCCTGGACGAATTCATGACGCAGCATTTAGCCCTCACCGAGGTGAGGCAGATCGGAGAGTTCACCGGGAAGCCGGGCGCGCTCACCATGCAGAGGCTGCTTCCGGACGTGCCGTGGTGAGGACGCCGGCGTATTGCCGGCGGGTCAGGGAAAGAGGTTGAGCAGCCCGTCCAGCCCCACGAAATCGAAGGAGAGGCTGGCCTTTTCGCGCACCTCTGGCTTGGCCCGGTAGGCGATGGAGAGGCCGGCGAGGGACATCATCTTGAGGTCGTTGGAGCCGTCGCCCATGACGATGACGTCGCTGGTGGGGATGTGCAGGCCGGCGCAGATGTCGGCCACGGCGTTGGCCTTCTGCTGGGCGTCGATGATCTCGCCTCGGACCTTGCCGGTGAGCTTGCCGCCGTCGATGTCGAGCAGATTGGCCGAGGTGAAGTCAAGGCCAAGGCGTTCCTGGAGCTTGTCGGTGAAGAAGGTGAAGCCGCCAGACACGAGCAGGGTCTTGAGGCCGGCCTTGCGCGCGCCCTCGAGCATGGCCTCGGCGCCGGGTGACAGGCGCAGGCGCTCCGCATACACCTTCTCCAGGGCGCCGGCGTCAAGGCCCTTGAGCAGGGCGACGCGGCGCTTGAGGCTGTCCTTGAAATCCTTGATCTCGCCGCGCATGGCGGCTTCGGTGACGGCCGAGACCTCGGCCTTGAGGCCGGCGTAGTCGGCGATCTCGTCGATGCATTCGATCGTGATCAGCGTGGAGTCCATGTCCATCGCCAGCAGGCCGTAGTCGGAGAGCTTGCGGTCGGGGACCAGAGCCCAGTCGATGCGGCGCGCCTGGCAATAGGCGTCGATCTCGCAGCGCTGCCGGCCGTCTAGGCCCGAGACCATCATGCGCACCGCATTCGCGCCGATCTCCTGCTTGCCGAAGGTGCCCACGGCGAAGCCGATGTGGCTCACGGCCTCGGCGGGCAGGGGGTCGGGGCTTTGCAGGACGAGATACATGGTCGCTGGACGGGATTCTGAAGCTTGGCTCGTGACGGTAGGATGACGGTTCAATGGATTCGGCGCTTCGGGTTCAGGTGGGCATTGTAGTCGGTGCGCCGAACATGCGGATCAACTGGCGCAGGATGTCGATGCGCGAGCGCAGGGTGCTGAAGTTGCCCTCGAGGCGCAGCCGGTCCTGGCCGGCGAGCTTGGCCCGCTTGTTGGTCTGCACGAGCTGGATGATGCGCAGCGGGTCGATGGGCGGATTCGGGATGAACTGCAGCACCACGGACTTGGGGCCGGCGTCGACCTTGCGGATGCCCAGGGGGGCGGCGGACAGGCGCAGCAGATGCGTTTCGATCAAGACTTCGACGGGCTCGGGAAGCTTGCCGAAGCGGTCGATCAGCTCCTCGCGCATGCCAGCGACGGCGTCGGTGTTTTCGCAGTTGGCCAGGCGCTTGTAGAGCGAGAGGCGTTCATGCACGTCGCCGCAGTAGTCCGAGGGCAGCAGGGCGGGGAAGCCCAGGGCGATGTCGGTGGTGGCCGCCAGCGTCGCCATCAGGTCGGGCGCTCGGCCTGCTTTGAGCGACTTGACGGCGGCGTTGAGCATGTCGGTGTAGAGCTGGAAGCCGATCTCGTGGATTTCGCCCGACTGCCGGTCGCCGAGCACTTCGCCGGCGCCGCGGATTTCGAGGTCGTGCATGGCAAGGTAGAAGCCCGAGCCAAGTTCCTCCATCGCCTGGATGGCTTCGAGCCGGCGCTGCGCGAGCTTGGTGAGGCCCTCGGGATCGTGCACAAGCAGATAGGCATAGGCCTGATGGTGCGAGCGGCCCACGCGCCCGCGCAGCTGATGCAGCTGGGCGAGGCCGAATTTGTCGGCGCGGTGGATCAGGATGGTGTTGGCGCTGGGCACGTCGATGCCGGTCTCGATGATGGTCGTGCACAGCAGGACGTTGACGCGCTGGGCGACGAAGTCGCGCATCACGGCCTCGAGCTCGCGCTCCTGCATCTGGCCGTGGGCCACGGCGACGCGCGCCTCGGGCAGCAGGGCCTGGAGCGCGGCGCGGCGGTTTTCGATGGTCTCGACTTCGTTGTGCAGGAAATAGACCTGGCCGCCGCGCTTGATTTCGCGCAGCACCGCCTCGCGGATGAGGGCCTCGCTCTCGCGCTGCACGAAGGTCTTGATCGCCAGGCGCTTCTGCGGCGCGGTGGCGATGACGGAGAAGTCGCGCAGGCCCTCGAGCGCCATGCCCAGGGTGCGGGGGATGGGCGTGGCGGTGAGGGTGAGCACGTCGACCTCGGCGCGCAGGGCCTTGAGCGTCTCCTTCTGGCGCACGCCGAAGCGGTGCTCCTCGTCGATGATGACCAGGCCCAGGCGCGGGAACTTGAGGTCGGGCGAAAGCAGCTTGTGGGTGCCGACGACGATGTCCACCTTGCCTTCGCGGATGGCGTCCATGGCCGCGTCGACTTCCTTCTTGCTCTTGAAGCGCGAGAGTTCAGCGATGCGCACCGGCCAGTCGGCGAAGCGGTCGGCGAGGTTCTGGAAATGCTGCTCGGCCAGCAGCGTGGTGGGTGCGAGGATGGCGACCTGCTTGCCGCCCATGACGCCGATGAAGGCGGCGCGCAGCGCGACTTCGGTCTTGCCGAAGCCGACGTCGCCGCAGACCAGGCGGTCCATGGGCTTGCCGCTGGTCATGTCGGCGATGACCGTGGCGATGGCGGCGGCCTGGTCGGGCGTCTCCTCGAAGCCGAAGCTTTCGGCGAAGGCTTCGTAGTCGTGCGGCGAGAGCGGGAAGGCGTGGCCTTCTCGGCTGGCGCGGCGGGCGTAGAGGTTGAGCAGTTCGGCGGCGGTGTCGCGGATCTGCTGGGCGGCCTTGCGCTTGGCTTTTTCCCATTGGCCGGAGCCGAGCTGGTGCAGGGGCGCGGATTCGGCGTCGGCGCCGGAATAGCGCGAGATCAGGTGCAGTTGATGGACGGGGACGTAGAGCAGGGCCTTGCCGGCGTATTCGAGATGCAGGAATTCCTCGTTGCCGGCGCCCATGTCCATGGTCTTCAGGCCGCGGTAGCGGCCGATGCCGTGCTCGCTGTGCACAACCGGGTCGCCGAGCTTGAGCTCGGAGAGGTCGCGCACCATGCATTCGACTTCGCTGGCCTGCTCCTGGCGCTTCCTGCCGGCGCGGCGGCCGCTGCCGGCGTAGAGCTCGGCCTCGGTGACGACGGCCCAGCCTTCGCCGGGCAGGGCGAAGCCGGCATGCAGCGGCGCCACGCCCAGGGCCAGGCGCTGCGCGCCGGCGGCGAAGGCGGCGAAGCTCTCGCATTCCTCGGCGAGCAGGCCCGACTCCTGAAGCAACTGGAAGATGGTCTCGCGACGGCCGGCGCTGTCGGCGCAGATCAGCAGGCGGTGGACGGCGGCGGCGCTCGCCGCACCGCGCGCATGCAGCGCATGCAGCGCATGCAGCTTCTCCCGCGGATCCTCGGCGCGGCGGTTCACCGCCAGGTCGGGAAGGCCGTTGGCGGCGCTGGGGCTGAGCGTGAGCCGTGCATAGTCCTTGGCGCGCGAGAAGAAGGTCTCGGCGTCGAGGAAGATGTCGGCCGGCGGCAGCACCGGCCGCTCGCTGTCTTGCTGGAGGAATTGCCAGCGCTGGCGGGTGTCGATCCAGAACTTGCCGATGGCGGCGTCGATGTCGCCGATCAGGGCGAGCTGGGCGGGGGCGCTTGCGTCGGCGCCGTCCTTGCCGCCGTGCAGATCGGCGATGTAGTCAAAGAGCGTGGCCGTTTGCTCGAAGAACAGCGGCAGGTAGTACTCGATGCCGGCGCCGGCGATGCCGTTGCCCATGTCGCGGTAAAGCGGAACGCGGCTCGGATCGCCCTCGAAATGCTCGCGCCAGCGGCCGCGGAAGGCGGTGCGCGCGGGTTCGTCGAGCGGGAATTCGCGGCCTGGCAGCAGGCGCACTTCCTTGACGGGATAGAGGCTGCGCTGGCTGTCGGGGTCGAAGGCGCGGATGGCGTCGATGTCGTTGACGAATAGGTTGAGCCGGTAGGGCACGGCCGAGCCCATGGGGAAGAGGTCGATCAGGCCGCCGCGCGCGCTGTATTCGCCGGGGCGCATGACGGCGCTGACGTGTCCGTAGCCGGCGAGCGTGAGCTGGAGCTTGAGCGCGGTCTCGTCCAGGCGCTCGCCCTGGCGGAAGAAGAAGGTGTTGGCGGCGAGGAAGGCCGGCGGGGCCATGCGCAGTATCGCCGTGCTGGCGGTGACGAGGACCACGTCGCACAGGCCGTTGCGCATGTCGTGCAGCGTGGCGAGGCGTTCAGAGACCAGGTCCTGGTGCGGCGAGAAGCCGTCATAGGGCAGGGTCTCCCAGTCGGGCAGCAAGCGCACGCGCAGCTCGGGCGCGAAATACGGGATCTCCTCGGCGAGGCGCTGGGCGTCGGCGGCGTTGGCGCAGACCGCCAGCAGCAGCGGAAAGGCGCGCTTGCCCTGCGTCAGGTGCGCGCGGGCGTAGCGCGCCAGCGCCAGGGCGTCGGCGGTGCGGGGCAGGGGCGCGAGCTGGTGCCGCTGGCCGGGCTTGAGCAGGGACGGGAGGGACAAGCCGGCGGCTTGGGCGGTGTCGGGAGGCGTGGGGGAAGACTGGTCTGGCATGAGGCGCTTTCTGTCAAGGACGTATTATAAAATCCGCCGCAGACGACAGACAGGTTTGATGAACAGACTCTTTGGATTGATCCCTTGCGCTGGCATCGGCGAACGCGCCGGCGCAGGCATGCCCAAGCAATACCGCGAGATCGCCGGCCAGCCCATGCTGGCTTATGCGCTGCAGGCTTTTGTGGACAGCCCCGGCGTCGACGCCACGCTGGTGGTGCTGGCGCCGGACGACGCGATGTTCGCCACGCTGTTCTCCGACTGGGATGCGCGCGAGGCGGCCAAGCCGCGCCGCGTCTGGACGGCGGCGCGCTGCGGCGGACCGACGCGGCACGATTCGGTGCTGGGCGGGCTGTGCGCGCTGTCCACGATGGGCGCGGACGACGAGGATTGGGTGCTGGTGCACGATGCGGCGCGGCCCGGCATCACCCCGGCGATGATCGCCACGCTCTCCCAGGCGGTGCTCGAGCACACCGGAGAAGGCGCTCAGCAGGGCACCGGCGGCATGGGCAAGTACGTCGGCGATGGCGGGCTGCTGGCCTTGCCGGTGGCCGACACGCTCAAGCGCGCGGTGCTGCACCGCTATGCGCACGACAGCGCCGCCACGGGCGTGCCGCTCGCTTCCGAGACCACCGCGCGCGAAGGCCTGTGGCAGGCGCAGACGCCGCAGATGTTCCGCCTGGGCCTGCTGCGCTGGGCACTGGAGGAGGCTCTGGAGCGCGGCCGCAAGGTGAGCGACGAATCCTCCGCCATCGAGGCACTGGGCTTCAAGCCGCTGCTAGTGGAAGGCAGCCAGCGCAATTTCAAGGTGACGTATCCGCAGGACTTCGCGCTGGCGGAGGCTTTGCTCAGACCGGCATGATCGGGCGATCATGCACGCGCAAGCGCCGGCGGAGCGCTGCAACCGGACATAGACCCAGGACCCTGGCCCATGGCTGACACACCGAAATCCCAACTTCCGCCCCTGCGCATCGGCCAGGGCTACGACGTGCATGCGCTCGTGCCGGGCCGGTCGCTGATCATCGGGGGCGTGCGCATTGCGCACACTCACGGTCTGCTCGGGCATTCGGACGCGGATCCGCTGCTTCACGCGGTGACGGATGCGATTCTCGGCGCGGCGGGGCTGGGCGACATCGGCCGGCATTTCCCCGACACGGATGCGCGCTTCGCGGGCGCGGACAGCAAGGTCCTGCTGACGGAGGCGGCGGCGCGCGTCGCCGCTGCCGGCTACGGGGTGGTGAACGTGGATTGCACGGCGATCGCGCAGGCGCCTAAACTCGCGCCCTTCATGGAAGAGATGGCGCGCAATATCGCCCTGTGCCTGGATATCGAGTCCGCTCAGGTCAACGTGAAGGCGAAGACCAACGAGAAGCTCGGCCACCTGGGCCGCGCCGAAGGCATCGCCGCGCAGGCGGCGGCCCTGCTGTTCAAGCGCTAGCGGGCCGCGTCAGGCGGACAGCCGGCCCCAATTTTCTTCAGAACAAGGCTTTCCAGATCAGCTCCGCGGCGGCGACGCCGCTGCGCACCGCGCCTTCGAGCGTGGCGGGGTATTGCGCCTGCGCGTCGTTGAGCACGTAGTCGCCGGCCAGCGCGATGGGCGGCAGGCCGGGCAGGGAGAGCTTGCCGTTGGGCCGCTCGAGGCCGTGGTGGCAGCGCAGCGCGCTTTTCGTGCACCACCTGGGTCTGCGTGGGCAGGCTGCCGGCGGACCAGTCGAAGGCCTGTGAGATCTGGGTGTGGATGGCGGCGATCAGGCCGGGCCGGTTCTCGGCGTTGCGCTCCACGCCGCTGATGACGACGGCCATCAGGCCGTTCTGCGCGGGGTCGAGCTGGCCGCGGTCGAAGACGAACTGACCGGGGCCGGAGCCGGGGGTGAGCGCATAGAAGGGGCGCTCGAGGCGTTTGCCGGGATAGAACAGGTAGACGGTAATGATGCCGTTGGTGTCGAATTCCTTGAGCTGGGCCTGCACCTCGGGCTCGACGTCGAACTGGAAGCTTTCTGGCGGCGCGAGCATGGCGAGCAGATTGGCGGTCTCCTGCGCGGGCGTGGAGAGCACCAGGCCTTCGTAGCGGGTGCGGGCGATGTTCCAGCCGTAGCTGTCGCCGGAGAGGCCAGTGATGCGCGAGCCCAGGCGGATTTCGCCGCCGCTGGCCTTGACGTATTCGGCGGAGGCCTCGGGGAAGAGGGCTGAGAGGTTCAGGCGCGGGAGCAGCATGTCGGCCGCGCCGCGCTTGACGCCGATGCTGTCGCGCAGGACGTGCAGGAAGACCTGGGCGGAGGCGTCGTCCATGTGGGTGTTCAGCGCCGAGAGGCACAACGGATCCCAGATGCGTTTGCGCAGCAGCTCGGACTGGACGGGCGCTTCGTTGAGCCAGCGCTCCACGGTGAGGCTGCGCGCCTGGCCTTCGTCGAGCGTCCAGCGCATGCCGCGCGCGCTGCGCAGCTTGGCGGCGAGCGAGAGGCGCTCGCCCAGGGAAAGGCCCTTGGCGCGCAGCAGGCCACCGAGCATGTTGAGCGGCGGCAGCAGGCGGCGGTTGGCCTGGAAGACGAAGCCGTCCGGGTAGGCGATGTGCAGCGGCAGGCGCAGGAAGGCCATCTCGGGGCTGATGCCGGCGAGCGGGATGAGGAAGAGGGTCTCGGTGTAGGCGCCGATGATGATGTGCTGGCTGTTGTCGAGATCGGCGATTTCCTCGGCGGGGTCTTCCTGGACGTCGGTGTTCCAGGGCGATGCACTCCACATGGAGTCGCGGCCCATACTGCCGGGCACGGGGCCGAAGGTCGGGATGGGGTTGAGCTGGCGGTCGCCCAGGCGCCGGGCGCGGAAGTCGGCCATGGCTTTCTTGCGGGCTTCCTCGCGGGCGTCGGCCTCGATTTCGCGTTCTAACTTGAAGAGCCGGCGCTGCTTGCGCGCGCGGCCGCCGAGCAAGCGCGCGGCTTCAAAGACGGTGACGCGCTCGCCGGCCTCGGCGAGTTTGAGGGCGGCGGCAATGCCGGCCCAGCCGCCGCCGACGACGGCGACGCGTTTAGCTACGGCTGTTTCCTCCGCTTGTAACACCGGTCGTTCCGAATGCCCAGGTCTTCCATGCAACCCACAGCTTGCGCAGGGGCGTGAGGCTGATCCTTTGGTGCAGCACTTGCATGTCCTCCGCTTCGATTTCGCGCAGCAGGGTGAGATAGATGGCGCCCATCATGAGGCCGGGGCGCTGCGCGCGGCGGTCTTGCGCGGGCAGCAGGGCGAGGGCCTGAGCGTGGGTGTCGCGGGCGCGTTGCGCCTGGAAGCGCATGAGCGCGGTGAATTCGGGCGTGTAGCGGGCGTTGATGATGTCGGAGGCGGGCACCTTGAAGCGCTGCAGCTCGTCCACAGGGAGATAGATGCGGCCCTGGCGCGCGTCTTCACCGACGTCGCGGATGATGTTGATGAGCTGCAGGGCTTCGCCGAGCTTTTCGGCGTAGGCGAGGGTCTGCGGATCGGTGTGGCCGAAGATGCCGGTCGAGAGGATGCCCACGGCGCCGGCGACGCGGTAGCAATAGGTCTTGAGGCTGGCGAAGTCGAGGTAGCGCGACTGGCGCAGGTCCATCTCCACGCCGTCGAGCACGGCCTGCATGAGGCTGCGTTCGATGCCGTAGGTCTGCAAATGGGGCTCGAGCGCGCGGGTCACGGGATGGTCGGGCTGGCCGGCGTAGAGGTGGGCGAGCTCCTGGCGCCACCAGGCGAGCTTGGTTTCGGCGACCGAGGGGTCGCTGGCTTCGTCGACGGCGTCGTCCACTTCACTGCAGAAGGCGTAGAGCGCGGTGATGGCGCGGCGGCGTTCCGGCGGCAGGAAGAGGAAGCTGTAGTAGAAGCTGGAGCCGCTTTGCGTGGCGCGGGATTCGCAGTATTGATCCGGAGTCATGGGCGTTCGCCGCTCCGGTTGGCGTTGGTGGAAATTGGGGAAGCGCTGGCCGCGGCGGTGTCCGCGCGCCGTGCGCGCAGGCCAAAGAGCGAGCCGGCGAGGACGCTAGAAAGAAGCGCCGCCCAGTCGCGCCAGCCCAGCTTGGGGCGTCGTGTGGTGTCGAATTTTTGTGCTTCGATCATGTCGAGGATCCGCAGGCCGCCGGAGATCGTCAGGCCGATCTCGCAGGCCAGGCGCGCTCCGCACTGCCTGCGCAGGGCGGAGACCAGCGGGCGGCCGGAGTCTTAGCATGCGCCGCGCGCGCCACCTGGGCGATCATCCGCGCAGCGGCGTCGCCGTGCATCTCTGAGAGGGGGATGTAGCAGCGGCCGCGCGCGGTGGATGGCGGCATCCTGGCAGAAGTTGACGAGCTGCAGGCCAGTGCAGATGGCGTCGGACCAGCGCGGGTTGTCCGCGTGTCGCGGCTTCGAAGAGGGCGAGCATCAGGCGGCCGACGGGATTGGCGGAGAGCCGGCAGTAGTAGAGCAGGGCGGCTTCATCGGCGGGCTGGCGGAAATCGGCGTCGAGGCTGAAGGCGTCGAGCAGGTTGTGGAAGGGCTTGAGATCGAGCTTGTGGTCGGCGACGGCTTGGGCCAGAGTGCGGTAACTCTCAGTCTGGCAGGGCTGGCCGACGCCGATGCGGTGCAGCTCGAGCCGGCAGGCGGCCAGCGCAGCCAGGCGCTCCCGGAGAATGGCCTCTCCCCTTCGTCGGCGAGGTCGTCCGCGTGGCGGGCGAAGGCGTAGATGGCCTGGACGGGCTTGCGCAGGATGGCCGGCAGCAGCAGGCTGGGGACGGAAAAATTCTCGTAATGATCAACGGAAATGGCCGTTATTATCCAGAGAAATTTGACGCTTTGCAATGTCTCTATTAAATTACTTTCCAGTCAGTAATTGTGGAAAACTGGCTGAAACGCCTGGACGGCTCTTTCGCTTCGTCCGGTTTGCGCAAACCGCTTGAATACTATTGATTCGGCATTGAAACAATGAATTCAAGCAGCATACCGAACCGGCGCATGTTCGAAGTAGCTCTTGACGCGCTCGGGCTGTCGCTAAACGCTGAGCAGATGCTGGCGCGTGGCCTTCACCAGTTGCAGCTTCGAGCGATCTGGAGCGAGTTTGGTGCCGACCTGCTTCAGGTCGGCATTGGCCATTTCGTTGGGGCTCAGTTCGGGGCTGTAGCTGGGCAAGTAGAAGACTTCGATCTCGTGCTTGTGCTCGGCCGGCATCCTTGACCAGCCGGCGCAGGAAATCGATCAGGATGTCGGCGCTCAACGCTCCGTCGAAGGCCTGCCAGCGCATCTGGCCCTTGTTGGTGACGGTGGAGATCACCGACAAGCCGTGGCGCTTGTTGTTCACGCGAATCACGGGCGTTTGGCCCTGCGTGGCATAGCTGCGCCCGCGCACGTCGTCGCGGCGCACGCCGGTCTCGTCGCCCCAGTGAATTTCGGCCCCCTCAGCCTTGGCGAAGGCGGCGATCACCGGGTAGTCCTCGTCGAGCCACTTTTTCACCGCCGCCGGCGACTGCTCGTAGGCCTTCTTCATGGGCTTTTTCGGCGTGAAGCCCCAACGCTCCAGATACAGGCCCATCGTGCGAACGGCCAGCTTGATGCCTTATCGGTTAAGGATCAACTCGGCAACTGCCTGGCGGCTCCACAGCGCGTAGATCATCTTCAACTGGTCGGGCGTGCGGTCGCGGATCAGCCGCTGAACCTCGCGCTCCTGCTCCGCCGTCAGCGTTCTGCCCGTACCCTGTGGGCGCCCGGGGCGCTCAACGTCGAGGGCCTTCCACCCGCCCGCGCGATACGCCTTCACCGCCGCAATGAGCGTCGTGCGCGACATCTCGCATTGCGCCGCCGTGTCCTTCAGGCTCACGCCATCCAGCCGCATCTTCACCGCACGTCGGCGCCGTTCGTTCAGGGCGGCTACCGGCAGCGTTCTCGAGTCGATGTTGTCCATGCAACATGCCGACTCTATATCACTCAATAAGTTCAATGTTTAAGTGCTGGATCAATAGAGCTGGAGTTCGCGTTACAAGTTATAAAGCGTCGCTTGTCACGCTAAATTTGGCGCTTGAACGAGGATTACTCCGCATCGACATGATTGTCGGGAACTCGCTCCCAGGTCGCGCATTTTCTTTTGATTGCGCGCTTGAATGCGCGGAATAATTCCATCTTGTCCACTTCCGCCTCGGGCAGGATTTCCTTCACCGCCATTTCCAGAGCCGAGCGCATTTGCGGACCGAGGTCGTCGAGCAGGCCTTCAATGTTGATGCGCGCCATCTGGCTGTCTCCTGAAGCGTTGTGGTGGATTATCGCGCGCCGTGTTTGAAAATGCGCCAAAGAAAAAAGCCGCCTTCCCTTTCGAAACGGCGGCTTTTTATATCCTGGTGGTGATAGTTGGACTTGAACCAACGACCCTGGCATTATGAATGCCATGCTCTAACCAACTGAGCTATATCACCGGAGAACCGCGATTATAGCCGTTTTTCTGACTTTCTGACAAGCCGGCCGCCGACCCTGCCTCTTCTCCCCGCCAGCCAATAAAAAAGCACCCCGAAGGGCGCCAAAACCTCATCTTTGGCTTTCGCCTCAATCGCACATATCAGTCTTGCGCATAGATATCGCGGTCCTTGGTTTCGCGGATGAAGATGCCGCCGATCACCAGGGTCATCGCCGCGATGGCGATGGGATACCACAGACCGTAATAGATGTTGCCATTTTTCGCCGCCAGCGCGAAGGAGATTGTGGGCAGCAGACCGCCGAACCAGCCATTGCCGATGTGATACGGCAGCGACATGGAGGTGTAGCGGATGCGGGTCGGGAAGAGCTCGACCAGCATGGCGGCGATCGGGCCGTAGACCATGGTCACGTAGATGACCAGGATGGTCAGCAGCACCAGCACCATCACCGTGTCCAGCTGCGCCGGATCGGCCTTGGCCGGATAGCCGTGGGTCTTCAGACCGTCGGCGACCGCCTTCTTGAACTCGCCGTCCTTCTTCTTGGCGTCGTCGGGCGAGAGGCCCTTCGGGCTATAGGACTCGACTTCAATGTCGCCGATCTTCACCTTGGCCACCGTGCCGGGAGCCGTCGCCACGTTGGTGTAGTTCGCCGAGCTGCCGGCCAACACTTGCTTGGCCACGTCGCAGGAGCTGGTGAACTTGACCGTGCCCGTTGGGTTGAACTGGAACGAGCATTCGTTCGGGTCTGCGATCACGCTGACCGGAGCGGTTTGCTGCGCCTTTTCAAGGGCTGGGTTGGCGTAGTGGGTGAGGCCCTGGAAGATCGGGAAGTAGGTCACGATGGCCAGCAGGCAGCCGCCCAGGATGATCCACTTGCGGCCGATCTTGTCGGACAGCGAGCCGAAGAAGATGAAGAGCGGCGTGCCGATCAGCAGCGAGCCGGCGATCAGCAGGTTGGCCGTCTTGGCGTCGACCTTGAGCACCTGGGTCAGGAAGAACAGCGCGTAGAACTGACCCGTATACCAGACCACAGCCTGGCCGGCGGTCAGGCCCAGCAGCGCCAGGATAACGATCTTCAGGTTGCTCCATTGACCGAAGGCTTCAGACAGCGGCGCCTTGGAGACCTTGCCTTCGTCCTTCATCTTCTTGAAGGCGGGCGACTCGTTCATCGACAGCCGGATCCACACGGAGATGGCCAGCAGGAAGATCGAGACCAGGAAGGGAATGCGCCAGCCCCAGGTGTCGAATTCCTTGCCGGTGATTGCACGGCAGGCAAGGATCACGAGCAGGGACATGAACAGGCCCAGCGTGGCGGTGGTCTGGATCCACGAGGTGAACGCGCCGCGCTTACCGTGCGGAGCGTGCTCGGCCACGTAGGTCGCTGCGCCGCCATATTCGCCGCCCAGCGCCAGGCCTTGCAGCAGGCGCAGCGCGATGAGGATGACGGGCGCTGCGACGCCGATCGAGCCGTAGCTCGGCAGCAGGCCGACGATGAAGGTCGACGCACCCATGATCAGGATGGTCACCAGGAAGGTGTACTTGCGGCCGATCATGTCGCCCAGGCGACCGAAGAATAGCGCGCCGAAGGGGCGCACGATAAAGCCGGCGGCGAACGCGAGCAGGGCGAAGATGAAACCCGAGGTCGGATCCAGGCTGCTGAAGAATTGCTTGGCGATGATGGCCGCCAGCGAGCCATACAAATAGAAGTCGTACCACTCGAAAACGGTGCCAATGTAAGAAGCGAAGATGACCTTCTTTTCTTCCATTGTCATCGGACCGCTGTTGGTGTTGATCATTTTGCCTCCTATTGAGCCTGCGCTTAAACATTGAACTCATTGAGTGATATAGAGTCTTCATGTTGCAGGGACAAAATCGACTCGAGAACGCTGCCGGTAGCCGCCCTGAACGAACGGCGCCGACGTGTGGTGAAAATGCGGCTGGATGGCGTGAGCCTGAAGGACACGGCGGCGCAATGCGAGATGTCGCGCACGACGCTCATTGCTGCGGTGAAGGCGTATCGCGCGGGCGGGTGGAAGGCCCTCGACGTTGAGCGCCCCGGGCGCCCACAGGGTACGGGCAGAACGCTGACGGCGGAGCAGGAGCGCGAGGTTCAGCGGCTGATCCGCGACCGCACGCCCGACCAGTTGAAGATGATCTATGCGCTGTGGAGCCGCCAGGCAGTTGCCGAGTTGATCCTTAACCGATAAGGCATCAAGCTGGCCGTTCGCACGATGGGCCTGTATCTGGAGCGTTGGGGCTTCACGCCGAAAAAGCCCATGAAGAAGGCCTACGAGCAGTCGCCGGCGGCGGTGAAAAAGTGGCTCGACGAGGACTACCCGGTGATCGCCGCCTGCGCCAAGGCTGAGGGGGCCGAAATTCACTGGGGCGACGAGACCGGCGTGCGCCGCGACGACGTGCGCGGGCGCAGCTACGCCCCGCAAGGCCAGACGCCCGTGATTCGCGTGAACAACAAGCGCCACGGCTTGTCGGTGATCTCCACCGTCACCAACAAGGGCCAGATGCGCTGGCAGGCCTTCGACGGAGCGTTGAGCGCCGACATTCTGATCGATTTCCTGCGCCGGCTGGTCAAGGATGCCGGCCGAAAGATCTACCTGATCCTGGACAACCTGCGCGTGCACCACAGCAAGCCCGTGAAGGCCTGGCTGGCCGAGCAAAAGCACGAGATCGAAGTCTTCTACTTGCCCAGCTACAGCCCCGAACTGAGCCCCAACGAAATGGCCAATGCCGACCTGAAGCAGGTCGGCACCAAACTCGCTCCAGCTCGCTCGAAGCTGCAACTGGTGAAGGCCACGCGCCAGCATCTGCTCAGCGTTTAGCGACAGCCCGAGCGCGTCAAGAGCTACTTCGAACATGCGCCGGTTCGGTATGCTGCTTGAGTTCATTGTTTCAATGCCGAATAAATAATTTGTGGGGGCGTGTCGGGCGGCGCGGCGGAGGGTCCGCCCGCGGCTTCCGGCGTCTGCCGGCGCAAGGTGAGGCGCAGGTCCTCGCCGATGCGCTCGACGGTATGGAACGCGAACTGGTGCCGCTGCTCCAGGTTTTCAAGAGGGCCGACGTGGAACATGCCGCGCGCCTCGCCAAGCACGCAGGGCGCCTGGTAGACCAGCAGCTCGTCCACGCAGCCGGCCTGCAGCAGCGCGCCGTTGAGCCGGTTGCCGGCTTCGACGTGCAGTTCGTTGGTGCCCGTGTCGGCGAGTTCGTGCATCAAGGCCTTGAGGTCCACCTTGCCTTCGGTGTTGGGCAGATGCAGCACGCGAACGCTGTGGTCGGCCAGGCGCTGCACCTTGTCGGCGAAGACGTTCAGATCGGCGGCGGTGGCGATGATGGCCTCGCCGCCGCGCAGGATCTTGGCCTGCTCGTCGATGCGGAATTTTGAGTCCACCACGACCTTGCGCGGCTGGCGCGGCGTGTCGACGGCGCGCACGTTGAGCTGCGGATCGTCGTCGCGCACCGTGCCGATGCCGGTGAGGATGGTGCAGGCGCGCGCGCGCCAGGCGTGGCCGTCGTCGCGCGCCGCCTGGCCGGTGATCCACTGGCTCTGGCCGTTTGGCAGGGCAGTGCCGCCGTCGAGGCTCGCGGCCACCTTGAGGCGCACCCAGGGCAGGCCGCGCGTCATGCGCGAGACGAAGCCGATGTTGAGTTCGCGCGCCTCGGCCTCGAGCAGGCCGCAGCGCACTTCGATGCCCGCGGCGCGCAGCGCCTGCAGGCCGCTGCCGCTCACGAGCGGATTGGGGTCTTCCATGGCCGCGACGACCACCGCGACGCCGGCCTCGATCAGCGCTCCCGCGCAGGGCGGCGTGCGGCCGAAATGGCTGCAGGGTTCGAGACTCACGTAGGCGGTGGCGCCGCGTACGTCGTGGCCGGCCGCGCGCGCGGCCTTGAGCACCAGGATCTCCGCATGGTCCTGGCCCGGCGGCTGGGTGAAGCCTTCGCCGATGATGACGTCGTTGCCGGAAGAGTCGCGCTTGACCAGCACGCAGCCCACGCGCGGATTGGGCGAGGAGAGATATATCGCCTTATGCGCCAGCGCGAGGGCGCGGCGCATCATCGCGAAGTCGGCGTCTGAATACATGGACGGTGGATCGTGGGTCCGGTAGGGGGCCCCGATGCGGAGGCGCCGGACCCGGTTATTTGCCGCGGCGGTTCCGCGGCGCTAGTTCCTGCAGCATGTCGGTGAATTCGGAGACGTCTTCGAAGCTCTTGTATACCGAGGCAAAGCGAATATACGCGATTTTATCGAGCCGCTTGAGCTCGCGCATGACCAGCTCGCCGACGCGGTCGCTGCCGATTTCGCGCTCCGGGCTGGCGATGAGCTTCTCCTCGATGCGGGCGATGGCTTCTTCCACCGCTTCGGCCGGCACGGGCCGCTTGCGCAGCGCCAGGCGCATCGAGTCGCGCACCTTGCTGCTGTCGTAGTCCTCGCGGCTGCCATTCTTCTTGACGACGGCGGGCAGCGCGAGTTCGGAACGCTCGTAGGTGGTGAAGCGCCGGTCACAGGCCTCGCAGCGCCGCCGCCGCCGCACCGCGTCCCCCGCCTCCGACACCCGGCTGTCGATCACCGTGGTGTTGTCGTGGTTGCAGAAGGGGCAGCGCATGCGGGGCTTTCGGCGGAGAGGTCAGGGATGGCGGCGGCTGTCCGTGCGCATCAGCCGTAGACCGGGAAGCGCTTGGTGAGCGCCGACACCTGCTCGCGCACCTTGGCGATGTTGGCCGCGTCGTGCGGATTGTCGAGCACGTCGGCGATCAGGTTGGCCACCAGCTTGACTTCTTCTTCCTTGAAGCCGCGCGTAGTCATCGCTGGGGTGCCCAGGCGCACGCCGCTTGTGACGAAGGGCTTTTCCGGATCGTTCGGGATGGCGTTCTTGTTCACGGTGATGTGCGCCTCGCCGAGGATCTTCTCGGCGTCCTTGCCGGTGATGTTCTTGGCGCGCAGGTCGACCAGCATCACATGCGACTCGGTGCGGCCCGAGACGATGCGCAGGCCGCGCGCGATCAGCGTCTCGGCCAGCACCTTGGCGTTCTTCACGACCTGCTGCTGATAAGCCTTGAATTCGGGCGAGAGCGCTTCCTTGAAGGCCACAGCCTTTCCTGCGATGACGTGCATCAGCGGGCCGCCCTGGATGCCGGGGAAGATCGCCGAGTTGACGGCCTTCTCATGCTCGGCCTTCATCAGGATCACGCCGCCGCGCGGGCCGCGCAGGCTCTTGTGTGTGGTGGTGGTGACGAAGTCGGCGTGCGGCACGGGGTTGGGATACACGCCCGCGGCGATCAGGCCGGCGTAGTGGGCCATGTCCACCATGAAATACGCACCGATCGATTTGGAGACCTTGGAGATGCGCTCGAAGTCGATGCGCAGGGCGAAGGCCGAGGCGCCGGCGATGATCAGCTTGGGCTTCTTTTCCTGGGCGAGCTTTTCCAGCGCGTCATAGTCGATGTCTTCCTGGGCGTTCAGGCCGTAGCTCACCACGTTGAACCACTTTCCGCTCATGTTCAGCGCCATGCCGTGGGTCAGGTGTCCGCCTTCGGCGAGGCTCATGCCCATGATGGTGTCGCCCGGCTTGAGCACGGCGAAGAACACGCCCTGGTTGGCCTGCGAGCCGGAGTTTGGCTGCACGTTGGCGGCCTCGGCGCCGAAGAGTTGCTTGACGCGGTCGATGGCGAGCTGCTCGGCGATGTCCACGTATTCGCAGCCGCCGTAGTAGCGCTTGCCAGGATAGCCCTCGGCGTACTTGTTGGTGAGCTGTGAGCCCTGGGCCTCGAGAACGGCCGGCGAGGTGTAGTTCTCGCTGGCGATCATTTCGATGTGCTCTTCCTGGCGGGTGTTTTCCTTCTGGACGGCGTTCCAGAGCTCGGGGTCGATATTGGCGAGGGTATGGGTTTTGCGGTTGAACATGATGACGGCTATCCGGTTAGGTGTTTCGATAATCGATGAATGGGCAAGTCGGGCCGGGCGGGACGGGCCGCTGCCTGTGGCAGGCGTTGCGGCTTCCCATTGACTGCACAGGCGGAAGGCAGGAGCGTTCCGGTTTTTCGGCCGGCCGCTTCCCGTGGCCGGCGTTCCCTGTGGTTTTGGCCGCCGCCGGGTTTGCCGGGGAGCGGATCCACGATCGCCAGTTGCGCAGGCTGTAATAGTCGGGGAAGTGTACGCGAGGCCTACTCGGTCTGCAAGTAAAATGCTAATTCCTTGTTTTAAAAGGAAAAAGTCCTTACTTACTTCAGCCACGTGATGAGGCTGGAGGTGTCGAAGCGCTTGCCGCCGTTGTTCTGCACGTCGGCGTAGAACTGGTCGACGATGGCCGTCACCGGCAGGCGCGCGCCGTTGCGCTTGGCCTCGGCCAGGCACAGGCCCAGGTCCTTGCACATCCAGTCCACGGCGAAGCCGAAGTCGAACTTGCTGTCGACCATGGTCGCGCCGCGGCTCTCCATCTGCCAGGACTGCGCGGCGCCCTTGCTGATCACGCCCAGCACCTGCTTCATGTCCAGGCTGGCGATGCAGATCTGGTTGACCATCTTGGCGAACTGACTCGAGCCGGCCGGGCCGAGCAGGGTGACCGCCTACACATAGTGGGTGATGACGGGCGAGACCTTGACGAAGACCGCCTGGTCGCCGCCGCACATGACGGTGAGCTTGTCGTTCACGGCGCCGGCCTGGCCGCCGGAGACCGGCGCGTCGACGAAGTGCAGGCCGCGCCCTTGGCCATGCCGGCGAAGGCGCTCTCGCCCTCGGCGCCGTCCGCACCCACGACCACGCCGCGCAGGTCGTCGTCGTTGCCCACGCAGGCGAAGACGATGTCCGCACCGGAAACCGCCTCGGCGGGCGTCTTGCCAAGCTTGCCGCCGTATTCCTTGACCCATTGCTCGGCCTTGGCCGTGGTGCGGTTGTACACCGTCACCTGATGGCCCGCGCTGGCCAGATGGCCGGCCATGGAATAACCAATCACGCCCAGACCGAGGAAGGCGAGGCGCAGGGGGCGGGGGAACTGGATATGAAGGTCTCCGTAACAAGGTTGTGATGAGTGCGGCGGCCTGGCCAACGGGGCTGGCCTGAGTCGCAAATTTACCCGAATCTTCCCCGTTCTGTGCGCTTCCCCGGGCTAAAATCCTGGCCTATGAATTAGTTCGAATGGACAGTGCGGGTCTATTGAGAGGACACCGACGGCGGCGGCGTCGTGTTCTACGCCAACTACCTCAAATTCTTCGAGCGGCGCCCGCACCGAATGGTTACGCAGCCTGGGCGTCGGCCAGCAGGATCTGGCCGAGCGCACCGGCGCCATGTTCATCGTCAGCCGCATGGCGGTCGACTACCACTTCCCCACCCGCCTTGGCGACGCGCTCGTCGTGCGCTCCCGGATTGAACAGCTCGGCCGGGCCAGTGTCGAATTCGACCAGCAAGCCTGGCTCGGCGACAAGCTGCTGGCCGGCGAGCGCATCCGGGTTGGATGCGTGGACCGCGGCAGCTTCAAGTCACGGACCCTGCCCGCGGACGTGCGCGCCGCCCTGGAGGCGAGCGCCGGCGTCAAGGCTGGAAGACCCAATACCGACGTACCCGAAACCCTCACATGACTCCCTCCCAAGATCTGTTGATCCTTTCGCTGGTGCTCAACGCCAGCACCCTCGTCCAATGCGTTATGGTGCTCCTGCTGGGGCTCTCACTGCTGTCCTGGACCTACATCTTCCGCAAGGCTTTCGCGCTCAATCGCGCGCAGGACCAGACCGAGCGCTTCGAGCGCGAATTCTGGTCCGGCACCGACCTGCAGACCCTGCTCCAGAACGCCGCCAACAACCGCCAGAAGACCGGCTCGATGGAGCGCATCTTCGAATCGGGCATGCGCGAATTCCCGCGCACGCGCGACCGCACGCCCGGCGACCCCGGTGCGCCGCTCGACGCCGTGCGCCGCGCGATGAAGGCCGCCTACCAGCGCGAGATAGACGCGCTCGAAGCCAATCTGCCCTTCCTCGCCTCCGTGGGTTCGGTATCGCCGTACATCGGTTTGTTTTGCACGGTGTGGGGCATCATGAACGCCTTCCGCGGCCTCTCCAGTGTGGGTCAGGCCACGCTCACCAATGTCGCGCCAGGCATTGCCGAGGCGCTCGTCGCCACGGCAATCGGCCTGTTCGCCGCGATCCCCGCCGTGGTCGCCTACAACCGCTACGCCACCGACATCGACCGGCAGGCCAACCGCTTCGAGACCTTCATCGAAGAATTCTCGAACATCCTGCACCACCAGCAGCTGCGCTGAGGAACGGGAGACGCCATGCAGCAGCTGCGCAGACACAAGGGACGCCGGGCCAAGGCCGAGATCAACGTTGTGCCGTACATCGACGTGATGCTCGTGCTGCTGGTCATCTTCATGGTGGCCGCTCCGCTGGTGAACCCCGGCGTGGTCAACCTGCCCACCGTCGGCGCGGCGGCCATGCAGCAGCTGCCGCCGATGGTCGTCACCCTGGGCGCCGACATGAAGCTCGCCGTGCGTGTCAATTCGCAGACCGAGAGCTTCGAGCAGACCGTGCCGTGCGACAAGCTCACCGAACTCGTGCGCAAGCGCAAGCAGGCCATGCCCGATCAGCCGGTGGTCATCGCCGCGGACAAGTCGGTGAAGTACGAAGCCGTGATGGACATCATGGCTGAGCTAAAGGATGGCGGCGTGCGGCGCGTCGGCCTGATGGTGAAGTCCAAGTAAGGCCTAAGGGCAGGCGAACCATGGCAGGCGCGTCCGACGGCAATCAGACACCCGGCAAGCGGGCCGCCAAGGCCGGCGCGCATGCCGGCGCATCGGCCCAGGGCGCGCTGGCCATGGTGCGGCCCTACTGGCAAAAGCCCGAGCGCGGCACTGCGCCCGCCTTCGCGCTGGCGCTGCTGTTCCATGCCCTGCTTTTTCTTTTCTTCTACATCGGTCTGAACTGGCAGATTCGCACGCCCGCTGGCGTCGAGGCCGAGCTCTGGGCCGACATCCCGCCGGCCTCCGCTTATCCGCCCACGCCGCCTCCCGTCTCCACGCAGCCACCTCCGCCCCGGCAGGCCGAACCCAGCGCGCCCACTCGTGACGAAGACGCCGAGATCGCGCTCGCCCTGCGCAAGAAGCGTCAGGCCGACCAGGACGCAGAATGCCAGCGCCAGGTCGAGGAAGACCGCCGCCGCGCCGAGCTCTACGCCCAGCGCGAGCGCGAGACCATCGCCCGCGAGAAGCAGGCTCAGGGCCTCGCTCGTCAGCGCGCCGAGGCTGAAGCTGCGCGTAAAGACGCGGAAATGAAAAAACAACGGGAACTCTTGGAGCGCCAGGCTTGCCGAAAAGGCCAAGTTGAAAGTGAAGCAGGAAAAAAGGGAGCAGCAGCTCAAGGCGCAGCAGGCGGCGCAGGCCAAGCTCAACGACAAGGCGTGCGCCGATGAACTGGCGCGGCTGCGCGGCCTCGCCAGCGATCCCGGCAAGAACGGTGGCAGCGGCAGCTACGTGGGTTCGGCCATCGGCAACGGCGGCCCCGACATGGCCGGCTATGCCGACAAAGTCAAGTGCCGGGTCATTCCCAACATCATCGGTTACGACGCGGCTCCCGGCAGCAATCCGGCGGCCACCGTGCAGGTTGACCTGGCTCCCAACGGCGACGTGATGGGCCGGAAAATAATCAAGAGCAGCGGCGATCCGAACTGGGACAATGTGGTGCTGCGCGCGCTGGACCGTTCCAGCCCGCTGCCGCGCAACGACGATGGCAAGGTGCCGTCGAGCTTCAACATCATCTTCCGCCCACGGGACAACTAGAGAGAAGTCGATCCATATGACCCTGATGACGAGCCTGCGCCTCGCCAGGCGTTCCTCCGCAACCGCCATGTTCGCGGCCGCCGCCCTGCTGGGCGCGGGTGCGGCCAGCGCCCAGCCGCTGACCATCGAAATCTCCGGCGTCGGCTCCAGCCTGTATCCGATCGCCATCGCCGGCTTCGCAGACCAGCCGGGGCAGATCCCCAACATCGCCGCCATCGTCCGCGCCGATCTCGCGCGCAGCAGCCGCTTCAGCATCGTCGACGCCGGCTCCAACGTGCTCGCCGAAAACCAGGCGCCCGACCTGCCCGCCTGCCGTAAGATCGGCGCCAACGCCTTCGTCGCCGGCAGCGTCAAGACGGGCGACAAGGGCCAGCTCGAAGTGCGCTTCCGCCTCTACGACGCCGTCGGCCAGAACAGCCTGGGCGCGCTCGCCTATCGCGGTGGCCAGGCCGACGCGCGGCTCATCGCGCACAAGATCGCCGACTACGTCTACGAGAAGCTGCTCGGCGAGCAGGGCGTCTTCGCCACGCGGCTGTCCTACGTCTCGCACGTCGGCCGCCATTACCGGCTGCTGATCTCCGATGCCGACGGCGGAGATCCGCAGATCGCGCTCACCAGCAACGAGCCCATCATCTCGCCCGCCTGGTCGCCCGACGGCCGGCGCGTCGCCTACGTCTCCTTCGAGCAGCGCAAGCCCGCCGTCTACGTCCACGACCTCGTCACCGGCAAGCGCATCCTTCTCTCCAACCAGAAGGGCAAAAACAGCGCGCCCGCCTGGTCGCCCGACGGCAAGCGCGTGGCGCTCGCCCTCTCGCGCGACGGCAACACCCAGGTCTACATGATCAACGCCGACGGTTCCGGCCTGCGCCGCCTCTCGGCCAGCAACGCCATCGACACCGAGCCGCAGTTCTCGCCCGACGGCGCCAGCATCTACTTCACCAGCGACCGCGGCGGCGCGCCGCAGATCTACCGCATGTCCTCCGAAGCGGGCGAGAAGGGCGGCTCCGCCCAACGCGTCACCTTCACGGGCGGCTTCAACACCAGCCCGCGCGTCTCGCCCGACGGCAAGCGCCTCGCCTACATCTCGCGCGTCGGCGGCGCCTACCGGCTGCATGTGCAGGACCTGTCCAGCGGCGAAGCCTATGCGCTCACCGACACCTCCGCCGACGAATCGCCATCCTTCTCCGCCAACGGCCAGTACCTGCTCTACGCCACCCGCGTAGGCGGGCGCGGCGTGCTTGCGGCCGTGTCCGTCGACGGCAAGATCAAGAACACCCTTAGCCTCGACGCCGGCGACGTCAAGGAGTCGGCGTGGGGACCGTTCATGAGATGATGTCCACCATCTTCAAGGAGAATCAGATGTCCATGCAATCCGTTTTTGCACAGTCGCGGCTTGCCCTCGCACTTGCCGGCGCCACGCTGGCGATCGCCGCCTGCAGCTCGGGCGTGAAGCTCGACGACGTGGCCGCCAACAGCGCGCCCGCCCAGCCCAAGAGCACCGCCTCCGCCGACAGCGGCGCCGCCAACGCCCGCGCCGTGACCCCGGTCGACGTCACCAAGGACGAGCTCGATGATCCCGCCAGCCCGCTGGCCAAGCGCAGCGTCTACTTCGACTTCGACAGCTACGACGTCAAGGAAGCCTACAAGTCCGTGGTCGATTTGCACGGAAAGTATCTCGTCAGCCACCGCGCCCGCAAGGTCCTGATCCAAGGCAACACCGACGAGCGCGGCACCACCGAATACAACCTCGCGCTGAGCCAGAAGCGCGCCGACGCCGTGCGCCGCTCGCTCTCACTGCTGGGCGTGCCCGACACGCAGATGGAAGCCGTGAGCCTGGGCAAGGAAAAGCCCAAGGTCACCGGCCACGACGAGGCCGCCTGGTTGGAAAACCGCCGCGCTGACCTGGTGTATTGATCCGCATCCGTAGAGGCATGACCTGAAATGAGCACCGTGAACCTGCACTTTCCGCGCCGCGCGGCGGCGGCCTGCGCCTTGGCGCTGGCCGTCCTGGCGGACATGTCCGCCAGCCCCGCCCGCGCTGGCATGTTCGACGACTACGAGGCCCGTAAGGCCATAATCGATCTGCGCAACAAGCTCAACGCATTCCAGGCCACCGCCAGAGACCGGGTCGAGCAGAACTCCCGGGCGATCTCGACCTGCAGAACCAGATCTCGCAGCTGCGCGACGAAATCGCCAAGCTGCGCGGCCAGAACGAAGTCCTGCAGAACGGTATCGCCCAGGCGCAGAAATCCGGCAAGGATTACTACCGCTACGCCGACGAGCGCCTCAAGAAGCTCGAGCCGCAGAAGATGATGATCGAAGGCCGAGAAGGCCTCGTGCAGCCCACCGAGAAGAGCGACTACGACGCCGCGCTCAAGGTCTTCCGCGACGGCGACTACAAGGGCGCGCAAGCCTCCTTCCAGTCCTTCGCCCGCCGCTATCCCAACAGCGTCTACCTGCCGCTGGCCACCTTCTGGTCGGGCAACGCCGCCTACGCGCTCAAGGACTACAAGACAGCGATCTCCATCATGCAGGACATGATCAAGGTCTATTCCGACCATCCCAAGGTGGCCTAGGCCATGCTGGTCATTGCCAAAAGCCAGCTCGAAAGCAACCAGAAGGCGCCAGCCAAGAAGGCCTATCAGGACCTGATCGCCAAGTATCCGGATTCCGAAGCCGGCGGCATCGCCAAGCAGCGGCTGACCACCATCAAGTAAGTTCCCGGGCGGGTTTCTCCCTGCCCGCTCCCTGATTCCAAGACCCTATGCCGCATCCTTCAGTCATCCCGCTGTCGGGCGGACTCGACTCCGCCACCGTTCTCGCCATGGCCCGAAGCGCGGGCTTCGAGCCCCATGCGCTGTCGTTGTGTTACGGCCAGCGCCACGTCTCCGAACTCGACGCCGCCGCGCGCGTGGCCTCCACCCTGGGCGCCGTGCGCCACGAGATCATCGATCTCGACCTGCGCCGCTTCGGCAGCTCGGCGCTCACCGACAACGCTCTGGCCGTGCCCACCTCGGGCGTCAGCGCACCGGGCGAGATTCCCGTCACCTACGTGCCCGCGCGCAACACCATCATGCTTTCCGTCGCGCTGGGCTTGGCCGAGGCCCTGGGCGGACGCGGCATCTTCTTCGGCGCAAACGCCGTGGACTATTCCGGCTATCCCGACTGCCGGCCCGACTACGTGCGCGCCTTCGAAGCTATGGCCAACCTCGCCACCAAGGCCGGCGTCGAAGGCGAGCTCATCACCGTGCATGCGCCCATCATTGCCATGACCAAGTCGGAGATCATCCGCACCGGCGCCGCGCTCGGCGTGGACTATGCGATGACCATCTCCTGCTATCAGGCCGACCCAAAAAGCCGCGCCTGCGGCAGATGCGAATCCTGCCGGCTGCGCGCGTCCGGTTTCGCCGACGCCGGCCTGCCCGATCCGACGTGCTACCGCTGAGCATATTTGCTGATACCGGCGGCTGAAAGCCATCGGGTAAAATCGCGGCTTTTGCGTTGACCGGCCGGCTTAGTCCTCATGCCGGAAGCCAATCTCGCCAGCACCACCAGCCTCGTCGTCTGGGCCGCCTTCGCACTCTCCTGCGTCTTCGGCACCGTGCTGCACTGCACCCATTTCTGCGCCATGGGCGCCGTCGCTGACATCGTCAACATGGGCGACTGGAACCGCATGCGCATGTAGGTCCTCGCCATCGGCGTCGCCATGGTCGGCACCGGCCTGCTCGCCGCCACCTGCCAGATCGACACCGGCAAGTCCATCTACACCGCGAGCAAACTGCTGTGGTTCTCGCACATCGTCGGTGGCCTGCTCTTCGGTTTCGGCATGGTCCTGGCCTCGGGCTGAGGCATCAAGAACCTCGTGCGCCAGGGCGCCGGCAATCTCAAATCGCTCATCGTTTTCGGCGTGTTCCGCGTGGCCGCCCTGGATTCGGTCGCGTTCACGCTGCCCGCCAACCAGGACCTGCCCTCGCTGATCGCGCTCGGCGCCGGCATCGGCAAGACCGCGCTGCAGGCTGGTCTGGGCGTCGCCTGCGGCCTCGTTTGCATGGGCTGGGCGCTGTCGAGCCGAGAATTCCGTGAACCCGGCGAACTGGGCAACAACCTGCTCGGCGGTGTTTCCGTGGGCCTGATCATCGTCGCCGTGTGGTGGGTGTCGGGCCATCTGGGCTATGTCGCCGAGGATCCCGAGACCCTGTAGAAAGCCTTCCTCGCCACCAACAGCGGCCGCATGGAAAGTCTCTCTTTCGTCGCGCCCTACGCCTATGCGCTGGACCTGCTCATGATGTGGAGCGACAAGAGCAAGATCGTCACCATCGGCATCGCCGGCTCCGCCGCGCATGCGCTCGCCACCAGAAGCTTCCGCTGGGAAGGCTTCAGCAGCGCGGAAGAAACCGCCAACCACCTCGTCGACGGCCTGCTGATGGGCGTGGGCGGCATCACCGCCCTGGGCTGCACCGTCGGTCATGGCATCTCCGGCGTGTCGACGCTCGCGCTCGGCTCCTTCATCACTCTCGCCGCCATCATCGCCGGCGGCGTCGCCGCCCTGCGCTACCAGCTCTGGCGCCTGGGCTGACCCCATGAACGAAAAGACAGAGGCCATCGAACGCGAGGCGTTTGTCGAGGCCGGCCTCGAACCCGAAGACGAGCCCCAGGTCAAGCTGCCGCTCAAGCTCGAGGACTGGCTCTCGGCTCTGGTCATGGCGGTGCTGTGCCTGATCACCTTCGCCAACGTCGTGTTGCGCTACTTCATCGACGCCTCCTTCGCCTGGACCGAGGAAATCTCGATCTTCCTGATGATGGTCCTCGCGCTGCTCGCCGGCAGCGCCGCCACCGCGCGCGACCGCCAGATCCGCATCGAATACTTCGCCGCCAGCGGCAGCCTCGAACGCCGCAAGGGCCTGGCGCTGTTCTCCGCGGCCTGCATCTTCATCATGTTCCTCGCCATCGCCATCCTCGGCGCGCCCATCGGCGTGGCCCTGGGGCTGGGCGGCATGGCCGCCATCGCCCTGTCCAACCTCGACACGCAGATGTTCGGCCTGCTCGCCATCCCGCAGAACTTCTACGCGGGTCTGGCCAAATATCCGCTGCTCGCGATTCCCATGTTCGTGCTGGTCGACTCCATCTTCGACTGCTCCGGCGTCGCCAACCGCCTCGTCAACTTCGCCATCGACATCGTCGGCCGCGGCCCCGGCATGCTGCCTCTCGTCGCCATCCTGGTCGCCATGTTCCTCGGCGGCATCTCCGGCTCCGGCCCCGCCAATGCGGCGGCGGTGGGCAGCGTGATGATCGCGGCGATGAGCCGCGCCGGCTATCCGCCGGCCTTCTCCGCTAGCGTCGTCGGCGCCGCGGCGTCCACCAACATCCTCATCCCGCCCTCGGTCACCTTCGTCATCTACAGCGTGCTCGTGCCCGGCGCCTCGGTGCCCACGCTCTTCGCCGCCGGCATGATCCCCGGCGTGCTCGCCGGCCTGGCGCTGATCATTCCCGCCGTGTGGCTCGCGCGCAAGCACAAGATGGGCGCCGCCGAAGCCGACCTGCCGCGCCCGCCTTTCGTCATCCTCGGTGGCATGCGCGCCGGCTGATTCACGCCCACCGAGGCGGCCGTCGTCGCGGTGTTCTACGGCCTGTTCGTCGGCATGATCGTCTACCGCACCATCAAGGTCCGCGACCTCTTCATCATTTTCCGCGAGGCCGACTAAATCTCCGCCGTCATCCTGCTCGTCGTGGCCCTGGCCGGCATCTTCGCCTATGCGCTGTCCACGCTCGGCGTGATCGATCCGCTCGCCAACGCCATCGTGCATTCGGGCCTGGGCGAGGGCGGCGTGCTCGCGCTCATCGTGCTCTTACTCATGACCCTGGGCATGTTCCTCGACGGCATCTCCATCTTCCTGATCTTCGTGCCCCTGCTGCTGCCCATCGCCCAGGCCTATCACTGGGACCTCGTGTGGTTCGGCGTGGTGCTCACGCTCAAGGTGGCCCTGGGCCAGTTCACGCCGCCGCTCGCCGTGAACCTCATGGTGTCGTGCCGGATCGCCAAGGTGCGCATGGAAGAGACCGTGCGCTGGGTGATCTGGATGCTCCTGGCGATGTTCGTCGCCATGGTGCTGGTATTGGTGTTCCAGCCGCTGGCGACCTGGCTGCCAAAGTACCTTGGCTATTGAACCTGCCGCCGGCGGTTAGCAACAACAAAGTCGTGATGAGTCTGAACAAAGGAGAAGACATGCAACGCAGAACCGTTTCCGAACTGCTGGCCGCACTGTGTGCCGGCCTGGCCCTGATCGGTGCGCCCGTGCAAGCCGCGGACTACGAGCCCGAATACAAGATGTCCCTGGTCGTCGGCACCACCTTCCCCTGGGGCAAGGGCGGGGGGATCTTGGCCGACCTGGTCCGCCAGCGCACCAACGGCCGCATCAACATCAAGCTCTATCCGGGCGCCTCCCTCGTCGGTGGAACCAGACCCGCGAACTCACCGCGATGCGCCAGGGCGTGATCGACATGGCCGTCGGCTCCACCATCAACTGGTCGCCGCAGGTCAAGGAGCTGAAACTCTTCACGCCGCCCTTCCTGATGCCAAGCTACAAGTCCATCGACGCGCTCACCGAAGGCAAGGTTGGCGCCGAGATCTTCGCCTCTGTCGACAAGGCCAGCATCCTGCCGCTGGCCTGGGGAGAGAACGGCTACCGCAAAATCTCCAATTCCAAGCACGAGATCCGCAAGCCCGAGGACATCAAGGGCCTGAAGTTCCGCGTCGTCGGCTCGCCGATCTTCAACGAGACCTTCATCGCCCTGGGCGCCAACCCCATGCAGATGAGCTGGGCCGATGCCCAGCCCGCGCTCGCCTCCGGCGCGGTCGACGGCCAGGAGAATCCTTTCTCCATCTACGGCGCTTCCAAGCTCTACACCGTGGGCCAGAAGTTCGTGACCCTCTGGGGCTATATGGCCGATCCGCTGATCTTCGCCGTCAGCAAGCAAGTCTAGGAAAGCTGGACTCCCGCCGACCGTTAGATCGTCAAGCAGGCCGCCATCGACGCCGGCAAGCAGCAGATCATCCTGGCCCGCAAGGGCCAGGATGAAGCCGGCCAGCCCGCATGGAAGGAAATGGACGCGCAGGGCGTGAAGATCACCCATCTGAGCCCGGCCGAGCGCGAAGCCTTCTCCAAGGCCACGCGTGGCGTCTATGACAAGTGGAAAGCCAAGATCGGCAAGGCCCTGGTGGGTCAGGCCGAGGCCGACATCGCGCAAGCCAAGTAAACAAAGGCTCCGCGGTGCTGCATTGACCGAAAAGGCCAGAAACGGCTAGAATAACCGGATTTTTCGGACCCCCTCAGGGTGGTTCCGGCGAAGTCTGCACCAGGCGCAAGGGTCGGTAGCTCAGTCGGTAGAGCAGCGGACTTTTAATCCGTTGGTCGCGAGTTCGAGTCTCGCCCGACCCACCATTGCCGCATAAGGGCTTGCTGGAAGTTCCCACCTCACTATTTTTCCGGCAGGAAGAAGTTTTCATGAGGTGTATTTGACGCGGGGATCCTGGAAGTAGGATTTCATGCGTTCGAGATGGGTTTCGATGAACGCCATATGGTTCTTTGCTGCGGCGTGTAATTTTGCCTTTGTTCTGACGGGGACTCGTGTGC
>JALBVF010000008.1 GCA_025050535.1 Candidatus Protistibacter heckmannii | reverse complement strand
TTAAATCTTTATATTGCCGCGTCAATAAGCAGTAGAAGTCGTCAGTACCGTGCAGTTTCCGGAGTCTCCGGAGAGCAAGCTTCCTGGTAGTCATTGAAACGCCGGCTCACGCCGGCGTTTTTTTTTGCGCCCGATGCTAAGCGGCGCAGCTTGGCGAAGGCGTCAGCCATCGCACTGTTGGCCGGCGCCGGTGCATTGCGCAGCGCATTGCCGGCGCGGCGGCCTTGGTCGCCGCCGTGGGAGTCACGGGAATCGCGGCGTTCGCCCTCATCCGCGCGGCGCTGCTGCGGCTGGTCGTCGGCCAGGCGCATGGTCAGGGCGATGCGCTTGCGCGGCACGTCCACTTCCAGCACCTTCACCTTGACCAGCTGGCCGGCCTTGACCACCTCATGCGGATCCTTGATGAACTTGGTCGACATGGCCGAGACGTGGACCAGGCCGTCCTGGTGCACGCCGATGTCGACGAAGGCGCCGAAGGCCGCCACGTTCGTCACCACGCCTTCCATCACCATGCCGGGCTGCAGGTCCTTGAAGTCTTCGACGCCCTCGGCGAAGGTCGCCATCTTGAATTCTGGGCGCGGATCGCGGCCGGGCTTCTCCAGCTCGGTGAGGATGTCGCGCACCGTCGGCAGGCCGAAGGTCTCGTCGGCGAACTCACCGGGGTTCAGGCTCTTGAGCACGTCGCGGTTGCCCATGACGTCGCCGATGGGCTTGTTCAGCTTCTTGAGGATGCGCTCGACCACTGGATAGGCCTCGGGGTGCACGGCGGAGCGGTCCAGCGGAGCCTCGCCGCCACTGATGCGCAGAAAGCCCGCCGCCTGCTCGAAGGTCTTCTCGCTCAGGCGCGGCACCTTCATCAGCGCGGCGCGGCTGGCGAAGGGGCCTTGCGCGTCGCGGTGCGCGACGATGCCGGCGGCCAGCGACTGGCTCAGGCCGGAGACCCGCGCGAGCAGCGGCGTGGAGGCCGTGTTCACGTCCACGCCCACCGCGTTCACGCAGTCTTCCACCACCGCGTCCAGGCTGCGCGCCAGCTTGTATTGGTTGACGTCGTGCTGGTACTGGCCCACGCCGATGGCCTTGGGTTCGATCTTCACGAGCTCGGCCAGCGGATCCTGCAGGCGGCGCGCAATGGACACCGCGCCGCGCAGCGACACGTCGAGCTCGGGGAATTCCTTGGCCGCGAGTTCGGAAGCGGAGTAGACGGATGCGCCCGCCTCGCTCACCACGATCTTCTGCATCGGCTGCGCGGAACCGGCGAGCCTGATGAGCTCGATGGCGAGCTTGTCGGTCTCGCGGCTGGCGGTGCCGTTGCCGATGGCGATGAGATTCACGCCGTGGCGCTTGGACAGGCCGGCCAGCGTGGACAGCGCGCCCTGCCAGTCGCGGCGCGGCTCGTGCGGATAGATGGTGGCGGTGTCGAGTAGCTTGCCGGTGGTGTCCACCACGGCGACCTTGCAGCCGGTGCGGATGCCGGGGTCGATGCCCATCACCACCTTGGGGCCGGCCGGCGCGGCCAGCAGCAGCTCATGCAGGTTGCGCGCGAAAATGCGGATCGCCTCAGCCTCGGCCTGCTCGCGCAGTTGCGTGAAGAGCTCCATCTCGAGCGACATCTGCACCTTCACGCGCCAGCACCAGCGGCACACCTCGCCCAGCCATTTGTCGGAAGGACGGCCGAACTGGCGCACGCCCTTGTGCTCGGCGATCTTCGCCTCGCAGGGATGCGGCGTCTGCGCGTCGAGTTCCTCGCCCAGGCCCAGCTTGAGCTGGAGCACGCCCAAGTTGCGGCCGCGGAACAGCGCCAGCGCGCGGTGCGATGGAACCAGGCGGATGGCTTCGCTGTAGTCGTAGTAGTCGCGGAATTTTTCTTCCTCGGCGCTTTCCTTGCCGGCCACCACGCTGGAGCTCAGCTGCCCCTGCTGCCAGAGATAGTCGCGCAGTGCGCCGAGCAGCTCAGCGGTTTCGGCGAACTCCTCGGAGAGGATGTTGCGCGCACCTTCGAGCGCGGTCTTCACGTCGGCCACACCGCCCTCGCCCGCGGGCTTGTCGTTGACGTACTTGGCGGCTTCGGCCCGCGGGTCGAGCGTGGGATCCTCATACAGGCCGTGGGCCAGCGGCTCGAGGCCGGCTTCGCGCGCGATCTGGGCGCGCGTGCGGCGCTTGGGCTTGTAGGGCAGATAAAGATCTTCGAGCGTCTGCTTGGTGTCGGCGGCGACGATGCTCTCGGCCAGCGCGTCGGCCATCTTGCCCTGTTCGGTGATCGAGGCGACGATCGCAGAGCGGCGCTCTTCGAGTTCGCGCAGATAGATCAGGCGTTCGTCGAGGATGCGCAGCTGCGTGTCGTCGAGATTGCCGGTGACTTCCTTGCGGTAGCGGGCGATAAAGGGAACCGTGGCGCCTTCGTCCAGCAGCTGGACCGCCGCAGCGACCTGTTCGGGCCGGGCTTTCAGCTCTTCGGCGATGCGGGAAATAATGCGGAGAACGACGTGTTGAGGCAGCGAATCGGACATCAAACTTTAACCGGGAAAAACATGGAGGCTGGATTCTGCCATAGTCGCGGACCGGGTCCGCGCGCCACGCCAGGCGCGCGCGACGCTCAGAACCGCATTCAGCGCTTCATCAGGAAATCCGCTGCGGCGGCAAAGGCCTGCAGCGAAATCGGATCGTTGGCGCTATTGGCCGCGATTTGATGCGAGGCATAGCGCACGATCACCATCTCGGCCTTGAGATCGACATAGATCGTCTGGCCGTGGATGCCGAGCGCCATGTAGACACCGTGCTCGTTATGGCTCACCCACCACATGTTGCGGTAGGAGAAGCCCGGCAGCGTCTGATAAGCCGGCCTTGGCGAAATCGCTCTTGCTCGCGCCCTTGCGGATGTCGGCCACGACCTCCTTCGCAAGAATCTGTTTGCCGTTGAAATAGCCGTCGTTGCGCAGCGTCTCGCCGAAGCGGGCCAGATCGCGTAGCGCGGTGTTCAGACCGCCGCCGCCGATTCATTGCCCAGGCTGTCCACCTGGAAGTAGGAGTCGAACTCCGCGCCCATCGGCTTCCAGATGCGCTCCGAGAGCAGGTCCGTCAGGCGCATGCCCGAGACGCGCTTGACGATCCAGGCCAGCACCTCGGCGTTGACCGTCTTGCAGACGAAGCCTTCGCCGTGCGCGCCCTCTTTCTGGAGCGTGACCAGATAGTCGTAGAAATTGCGCGGGCCCTTGTAGTCGGGGCCGGCCGGCAGCATGCCGCCGGAGCGCGCATAGCCCCAGATGTCGGCGTTTGGATCGGCGTAGTTCTCCGAGTACTTCACGCCCACCGTCATGTCCATCACCTGGCGCACCGTGGCATCGGCATAGGCGGTGTCCTTCATCTCGGGCAGGTACTTGGTCACCGGCGCGGCGGGATCGAGCTTGCCCACGAAGGACTTGGTCAACGACATGGCAATGTGCTGCCGGTCCTCGCGGCCTTTGCCGAAATACTTCTCATAGACCACCTTGCCCTTGTGCATCACCAGGATGTCGTCGGTATAGGACTTGACGAGCGCCTCGGTCCAGTTCATGGACGCGCCCGTCATGGTCTTGAAGGAAATGCCGTCCAGATCCACCGGCGCGGCGGGCAGCGCGCTGACCGGTCCCTTGCCGCGCGCAACGTTCGCCGTGGGCAGCAGCTCGCGGTAGTGATTGAAGGTCCAGCGCAGCTGCGGGAAGCGGTATCCGCTGTCGTCGGCGAAGCGGATCAGCTTGTCGGGTGGCGGCTGGATGCCCTGCATCCAGCCCAGCTTGACCGGGTCGGTGGAAGCTGGATCGGGCAGGGTCGGCTGGGCGGAAACGGCTCCGCTGGCCAGACTCAGACTCAGTGCGAATGCAGACAGGGCGACAGCCGGGCGTAAGCGGCTTTTCCCGTGACATAGGAAGTCTCCTTGTATCTATTTGTTTTTTGGTGCGTTTTTTCGCGGCTTATTGGTGTTCTGCCGCACAAGTCTACCGGACGAAATGAGGAAAACGACGAAACTGAAATCTTCACAAAAACTTAACAAATAAATGCTGCTTCGCAGCAGAAGGGGTGCATGATCGCAACCAAGGGTAAACGCCTAGGCACTAACCCCGATCGGACACCTAGGCAGACCTAACCAATTCACCAAGGAGTTGAATCATGTTGACCAAGCCTCTGCTGACCCGCCGCGAACTCTCCCCCGCCACCGCCCGCATCGCCACCGTTTACGCCATCGGCGCCCTGCTGTTCATGGTCTTCGCGCTATTCGCTCAATAAAGGGAAAACGATGTAAATCGATCCGCACACCGCCCAGCTCCAGCTGGAAAAGAACCAGGTGCTGCAAGTCGCCGACGGAAAGGGCCATCACGTCGTTTGCTACACCGGAAACCTCTGGATCACGCAATACTACGACCCGAAGGACTTCATCCTCGGCGCCGGCGAAACCCTGGCCTTCGACCGTTCGGGTCCCGCCGTGATCTTCGCACTCGAACCGGCGACGGTTCTGGTCGAAGCCGCCGACAAAGTGCAGCGTCCATTCACGCAGGACAAGCCGTTTGCGGTGCAGCGCAAGGCGGGCCTGCTGTGCCGCCTTGCCGCCGCTTAAGATGAGCGTCCAGCCTCCGCGAATCGATCCGCGGAAAGCGAAAGAGGGTTATCCACAGATTTTGTGGATAACCCTCTCTTTTTTTGCGCTAAGCCAATGATTTTTATCGGGTGAACTAGAACGGTATTTATGCGTTTTAGAACTCCGCTTCGCTGCGCTAGCACGACTTGTGCGGCGGCGTCAACCGATAGGTCGACGGCGTGCAGCTCAACTTGATAGGCGAGGCCAGTCTGCGATAGGACTCTCCGCCTTCCCCCTGCATCTCCACCAGCATGCCGCGATGGCACGTGTGAGGATGCGCGAGTGCGCGGCTCACGTCGAAGATGGGCGCGCAGGGCACGCCGCCGCGGATCAGCGCCGCGGCCAGCGGCTCGCAGTCGAAGGCCGCCAACTTGGCTTCCAGCTCCGTCTTGAGCACGGCGCGGTTCTGCGAGCGCAGCGCATTGCTCGCGAAGCGCGCGTCCGCGGCCAGGCCCTCCGCCCCAATGTGCCGGCACATCGTCTCGAACTGCCGGTCGTTGCCCACCGAGAGGAAGATTGGATCGCTGCCGGTCTTGAAACTGTCGTAGGTATGGATATTGGGATGCGCATTGCCCGTGCGCTTCGGCGTCTTGCCGTCCATGAAGAAATTGGCGGCATGCGGATGCAGCAGCGACAGCCCGCAGTCGTACTGCGCGGACTCGACGAACTGGCCTAGCCCGCTGCGGCCGCGCTCCTGCAGCGCGAGCAGGATCCCGATCGCCGCGTTCAGCCCCGTCACCATGTCCTCCACTGGCAGGCCCACGCGCAGCGGACCGCCGCCGTCGGCGTCGGATTCGCCGTTCACGCTCATGATGCCGCTCATGCCCTGGATCGCCGCGTCGTAGCCGGGCAGTCCGCCCAGCGGACAGTCGGCGCTGAAGCCGGTGACGCGGCAATGGATCAGGCGCTGGAAGCGCTTGTGCAGCGTCTCGAAATACAGGCCCCACTTCTCCATCGTGCCGGTCTTGAAGTTCTCCACCAGCACGTCGGCGTCCTCGAGCATGGTCAGCAGCAGCTCGCGGCCCGCAGGCTGCGGCAGATCCAGCGAGAGGCCGATCTTGTTGCGGTTCACGCCCACGAAATAGGAAGCCGCGCCGTCGCCCTCGCGAAAGGGCGGACCCCAGCCGCGCGTCTCATCGCCCACCGGCGGCTCCACCTTGTAGATGTCCGCGCCGTGGTCGCCGAGGATCTGCGTGCAATACGGGCCACCGAGCATGCGCGAGAGGTCGACGACCTTCACGCCCTGCAGCGAACCCTTGTTCTGTTCCACCATGTCTTCAATCTAGTTGAGCGCCGGACGCTTCCACCACGTCCTCCCACTTCGCGGTCTCCTGATGCATGAAGCGCGAGAGATAGTCGGGCGTTCCGCTCGGCGCAGGGACTATACCCTGCTTGGCGAGGACTTCGCTGACCTTGGGCGACGAGAGCGCATGCACGAAGGCGTTGTTGAGCGTCTTCACCGCGGCCACGGGCGTGCCCTTGGGCACGACGACGCCGAAGAAGACGAACACGTCGAAGCCCTTCAAGCCCTGCTCGGCCAGCGTGGGAATCTGCGGCGTCGCCGGCGAGCGCACCGCCGTGGTCACGCCCAGCGCGCGCAGCGTGCCCGCCTTGACGTGCGGCATGGCGGTGAGGATGTCAGTGAAGGACATGCTCACCTGGCCGCCGAGCAGATCGTTGAGCGCTGGACCCGTGCCCTTGTAGGGTACGTGGACCAGCTGCGTGTTCGTGCTGCGGCCGAAGAGCACGCCCGCCAGATGCGAGGACGCGCCGTTGCACAAGGAGGCGAAGGAGAGCTTGCCCGGATTCGCGCGCGCATACTGCACGAGCTCGGCCATGGTCTTGGCCGGCACGCCGGGGTTGATCACGAGGATGTTGGGCAGATGGCCGATCAGGATCACCGGATCGAAATCCTTGAGCGGATCGTAGCCGGCCTTCTTGAACAGATTGGCGTTGATGGCGAGCGGGAACGAGGTGCCAAAGAGCACGGTGTAGCCGTCGGGATTGGCGCGCGCCACGTATTCCGCGCCGATTTTGCCGCCGGCGCCCGGCAGGTTCTCCACGACCACGGTCTGCTGCAGCGTGTCCTTGAGCGCGGCGGCCAGCGTGCGTGCGAGCGCGTCGGTGGGGCCGCCCGGCGGGAAGGGCACCACCAGGGTCACCAGCTTCGAGGGAAAGGGCGCGTCCGCCTCCTGCGCGGTGAGAAGCACGGGCAGCGCCAGGCAGGCGCCCAGCAGGGCCGCGCCGGCGGCGAACCCGCGCAAGGGCGAACACATCGAACGCAGCGGGGAAAGCAAAGTCTTCAATCTCGTCTCCTGATCAATTTTTATGCGGCCAGCGGATCGCGCGGCAGCAGCCGGTGCGTGATCACCGCGCAGGCCAGCGTCAGCCGATGCGGCAACCCCGCCCGCGCGGCCTCCCAGGCCATGCCCGCGGCGGTGGTGATGTGATAAAGGCCAGAGGCGACCTGACGCGCGCGCGTCGTCGCCCGCGTCAGCGGTCTTCTGCGCGAAGGCGCAGGCTTTTTCCAGCGCCTGCAGATGCGCGCGCAGCGACTCCTAGCAGCGGATCGCGCGCAGCACGTCGAGCGCGACGATGTTGCTCGTGCCCTCCCAGATCGATCCCAGGTGGGCGTCGCGCACCTGGCGCGGATCGCTCCACTCCTCGATATAGCCGCAGCCGCCGCGCACTTCCATTGCGTCGCCGGTCACGCGGCGCGCATCGCGGCAGGCGCGGAACTTGATCAGCTGCGTCATGATGCGCGCCAGCTTCTTCGCCTTGGCGTCGCAGGCGTCGGCGCGCTCGAGCGCGGTGGCGGTCTGAAAGGCCATCGTGCGGGCCTGCTCGGTGAACAGCTACAGCTTGTCGAGCTGCACGCGTATCAGCGGCAACTGGTTGAGCTTGCGGCCGAAGGCTTCGCGGTGCTCGGCGATGAACTTGGCCTCGGTCAGCGCGAGGCGCATCAGGCCGGCGGCGCGCACGCCGTTGGAAAGACTCGAATTGTTGATCATGTCGGCCATGTGCTCGAAACCCTTGCCGCGTTCGCTGACGAGGAAGGCCTCCGCGCCGTCCCGCTTGGCGCGCGGCAGCAGAAACAGCGAGACGCCCGCCAGGCCCTGCGCATCCGGCTCGCTGCGCGCCAGCACCATCGCCAGCCCGGCGTCCGGATTGGAGCAGAACCATTTGTCGCTGCGCAGCAGCCAGCTGCCGTCGGGCAGAGGCTCGGCGGTCACCGTGGTGGCGCTCACGTCAGAGTCGGCCCCTGCTCGGTCATGAACATCGCGCCCTGGGTGAGCTGGTCGAAATCCTGCGTCGTGAGCTGATCGATAAAGCGCTCGACCAGTTCGGGCTTGCCGAATTTCTTCAGCGTGCACGTGAGCGAATCAGTCATGCTCACCGGGCAGCACAGGCCGAACTCCGCCTGCACGACCAGATAAGTCAGCGCGTACCTGGCCGAATTCGCTGTATGCCAGGCGCTCCATCTCCACATAGGCCGGATGCTTGACGATGCGGCGCATGTCCTGGCCGCTGCGGTGACGCACTTCGAGCGTGGGCGGATTGTGGTCCGCCGCCTGCGCCAAGGCTGAAGGGGCCAAAATTCACTGGGGCGACGAGACCGGCGTGCGCCGCGACGACGTGCGCGGGCGCAGCTACGCCCCGCAAGGCCAGACGCCCGTGATTCGCGTGAACAACAAGCGCCACGGTTTGTCGGTGATCTCCACCGTCACCAACAAGGGCCAGATGCGCTGGCAGGCCTTCGACGGAGCGTTGAGCGCCGACATTCTGATCGACTTCCTGCGCCGGCTGGTCAAGGATGCCGGCAGAAAGATCTACCTGATCCTGGACAACCTGCGCGTGCACCACAGCAAGCCCGTGAAGGCCTGGCAGGCCGAGCACAAGCACGAGATCGAAGTCTTCTACTTGCCCAGCTACAGCCCCGAACTGAGCCCCAACGAAATGGCCAATGCCGACCTGAAGCAGGTCGGCACCAAACTCGCTCCAGTTCGCTCGAAGCTGCAACTGGTGAAGGCCACGCGCCAGCATCTGCTCAGCGTTTAGCGACAGCCCGAGCGCGTCAAGAGCTACTTCGAACACGCGCCGGTTCGGTATGCTGCTTGAGTTCATTGTTTCAGTGCCGGATAAATATTTAAATTGGTGCCGTTTTTTTGAAAAAACCGCACTTGGAGGAAGGGGAATAAACGTCTTGTATTTATTCTACTTCAACCATGGAGCGAAGTATGAGAGCCGGATTTCGATTAAAAAAACGGAAAGTTTTGTGCTTCACTTTCGATTTTTTCGAAAATTAAATCAAGGACTCGTCCTGGAAAAGAGGGGGATTGGACTATGATGGCGGGCGGAAAAAACACAAGACCATGAAAAAAGAAAACGGTCTGTTCACCGACGAGGGGGGAGTGGCGCGCTGCCACTGGTGCGAAGCGACTCCCGGCTATCGCGACTATCACGACGTGGAATGGGGGCAGCCCGTCGGCGACGACACGGCGCTCTTCGAATGCATCTGCCTCGAAGGCTTCCAGGCCGGCCTGAGCTGGCTGACCATCCTCAACAAGCGCGCCGCCTTCCGCAAAGGCTTCGCCGGCTTCGACATCGACAAGGTCGCGCGCTTCGGCGAGGCGCAGGTTGAGCGCCTGCTGGCCGACGCCGGAATCGTGCGCCACCGTGGCAAGATCGAGGAGGTGATCAACAACGCCAAACAGGCCAAGGCGATGCGCGCAGAATTCGGTTCGCTCGCCGCCTACTTCTGGCAGTTCGAGCCGCCCGCCGCGAGCCGCCCCGCGAGCGCCACGCCCGCCGCGCTGCGCGCGCTGCCGCCTTCGCCGCAGGCCGCGGCTCTGTCCAAGGACCTGAAGAAGCGCGGCTGGAAATTCGTCGCGCCGACCACGGTGTACGCCTTCATGCAGGCCGTCGGCCTGGTCAACGACCACTACGAAGGTTGCCACGCGCGCAAACCCGTGCTCAAGGCGCGCAAGGCCTTCAAGCCGCAAGCCTGAAGAGCGTCGCGCCATGAAGACCGGATTTTCTCCGGACGCCTTCGCGCAGTGGCTGCGCAGCTTCTGGCTGCAGCCCAAGCTCGTCGACCGCTTCGAGCGCATGTGCGCCTGCGTGGGCGCGCTCTTCAGCCTAGTGCTCACCGGCTTTCTCACGATCCTGATCGGCGGCCCCGACGCGGCCTGGCTGATTGCGCCGATGGGCGCCTCGGCGGTGCGGCTCTTCGCCGCGCCGGCCATCCATGCGCTGGGCTATCAGTTCGTGCTCGCGCCCGTCGGCCTCAACTCCCTGCTGCAGCTCTGCGCCGCGCTCTTCTACAACAACCTCGCGCGGCGCCGCTATCCCCACGTGCACAAGCCCGAGCACGGCTAGGTGCAGGCGCCGCCGGCGCAGTGCCTGGGCTTCACCAAGGATGACTTCGACGCCGTCCTTCGCGGCTACAACGAAGTGCTCAACATCAGCCGCGACGACCTCGAGGCCATCCTCGAGCAGACCGAGATTCGCGCCTACCAGCGCCGCCTGGGCGAACTGCGCTGCGCGCGCATCATGCGCGCCGATCCGCCCGCCGTGGTTTTCGGCACCGAGCGGGCCGAGGCCTGGGCGCTGATGCAGACCGCCGGCATGGACGCGCTGACCATGCTCGGCCCGGGCCGGCATGTGATCGGCATGCTCACCCGCGCCGATTTCCTGCGGCATGCCGGCATCGAATCGCTGCACGGTCTCGACGGGCAGCTGCGCGTGCGCAGCGTCGGCGTCGACGCGCCGCTCGCCAAGCTCGTGCCGATGATGTCGGAGGAAGGTCTGCGCCACGTGCCGGTGGTGGATGTGCAGGGCCGGCTTGCCGGCATGATCACGCAGCCCGGCCTGGTCGCCGCGCTCTACAAGCATGGCCTGCGCGGAGCGGTGGCGCCGACGCCGGTATCATAGAGACAACCCTCCACAAGCGAGACTCCATGTTCGGAAACGCACCCGCCTTCTTCCTCCAGTGGGGCATCACCGCCCTGTCGCTCTGGGTGTCGAGCTACGTCTTCAGCGGCATCAAGTTCGAGACCATACCCTCTCTGGTCATCTCGGCCCTGCTGTTGGGCTTCGCCAACGCTATCCTGCGCCCGCTGCTGGTGCTGCTGACGCTGCCGCTCACGGTGCTCTCCTTCGGCTTCTTCCTGCTGGTGATCAACGCGCTGATGATCCTGCTGGTCTCCTCGCTGGTGCGCGGCTTCAGCGTCTCGGGCTTCTGGACCGCGCTCTTCGCTAGCATCTTCATCGCCGTGCTCAACCTGCTCATCGGTTCCTTCTTCGGCGGAGGCTCTGGCCCCGTCGAGCCGCCTTCCGGTGGCGGAAAGTGGCTCTGAGGCTGGCCTGCCGCTGAGGCCGGTCCCGCTCTGGGACCGGTGTTTCCTCGAGACGTGGCGCCCACGGGATCGGACGGCTAGGCGGCGGTTTCGGCGGGCATGCCGGCGACGCCGGAACGCGGTACACTGCGACATACGAAATTTCTATCAAAAATTGGATATCGATAGGCGTATGACCCTCGTCGAGCTCAAATACATCGTCGCCGTCGCCCGCGAACGCCATTTCGGCCGCGCGGCGGAGGCCTGCTTTGTCTCCCAGCCGACGCTGTCGGTGGCCGTCAAGAAGCTCGAGGACGAACTCAACATGCAGATCTTCGAGCGCGGTACCGGCGAGGTCTCGCTCACGCCCTCTGGCGAGCAGGTCGTGGCCCAGGCGCAGCGCGTGCTCGAGCAGACCCAGGCCATCCGCGAGCTGGCCCGCCACGGCAAGGATCCGCTCTCCGGCCCGCTGCGCGTGGGCGTGATCTACACCATCGGCCCCTATCTGCTGCCCACCCTGGTGCCGCAGCTGCTGGAAACCGTGCCGGAGATGCCGCTGCTGCTGCAGGAGAACTTCACCGTCAAGCTGCTCGAACTGCTCAAGCAGGGCGAGATCGACTGCGCCATCATGGCCGAGCCCTTCAGCGACGCCGGCCTCACCGTGCGCCCCGTCTACGACGAGCCCTTCGTGGTCGCCGTGCCGCGCAACCATGAGCTGGCCAAGCGTCGCAGCGTTCCGCCCGAGGAGCTCAAGAAGCAGAACATGCTGCTGCTAGGCTCGGGCCACTGCTTCCGCGACCACGTGCTCGACGTCTGCCCCGAGTTCGCGCGCTTCACGCCCACCGCCGACGGCATCCAGAAAGCCTTCGAAGGCTCCTCGCTCGAGACCATCCGCCACATGGTGGCCGGCGGCATCGGCGTGACCGTGCTGCCGCGCACCTCCGTGCCCGACATGAAGGCCAAGGACGGCCTGCTGCGCTTTCTGCCCTTCGACGAGCCGGTGCCCACGCGCCGCGTGGTCGTGGCCTGGCGCAAGAGCTTCACCCGGCAGGCGGCAGTAGAAAAGCTCTTCGAAGCCATCGGCGCATGCAAGCTGCTGGGAGCGCGCCACCTATGAGCGCAAGCGCGCTGGCGCGCGGCGCGAAGGAGCGCCTGGGCCTGTACTGGCGGCTGGTTCGGTTGGACAAGCCCATCGGCATCCTTCTGCTGCTCTGGCCCATGCTCTGGGCGCTGTGGATCGCGGCGGACGGCTGGCCCGGCTGGCGACTGCTCGGCATCTTCGTGCTCGGCACGGTGCTGATGCGCTCGGCCGGCTGCGCCATCAACGACTGGGCCGACCGCGATTTCGACCGCCACGTGAAGCGCACCGCGCAGCGGCCGCTCACCGCCGGCCTGATCCGCGGCTGGGAGGCGCTGGCGGTCGCCGCCGTGCTCTCGCTGCTCGCCTTCTGTCTGATCCGCGAACTCAACGCGCTGACCAAGTGGCTGTCGGTCGCGGCCGTGCTGATCGCCGCGAGCTATCCCTTCTTCAAGCGCTTCTTCGCCATCCCCCAGGCCTATCTGGGCATCGCCTTCGGCTTCGGCATCCCCATAGCCTTCGCGGCGGTGCGCGGCTCGGTGCCGCCGCTCGCCTGGCTGCTGCTGCTGGGCAATATCTTCTGGGCCATCGCCTACGACACCGCCTATGCGATGGTCGACCGCGACGACGACGTCCGGCTCGGCATGTGCACCTCGGCCATCACCTTCGGCCGCCACGATGTCCTCGCCTATGCGCTATGCGACCTCGCCTTCCTGCTGATCATGGCCTGGGTCGGGCAAATCCAGTTCCTCGGCTGGCCCTTCTGGATCGGGCTTCTGGCGGCGTTGAACCTGGGTGTCTATCACCTCACCCTGGTCGCGCACCGCGACCGCGAGCGCTGCTTCAAGGCCTTCCTGCACAACAACTGGCTGGGCGCCTGCATCTTTCTCGGAACTGCGCTAGCCTACGCCATCTCCTGAGCCGGCCAGCGCCGGAGCGGGAGAGCTCTAGGCTGCGGAGAAAAATCCATGAAGAAAATATTTCTGTTCCTGCTCGGCGCAGCGCTCGGTCTGCCGGCCGCGCAGGCGTTCGCGCAAGCCGACACCATGCGCGTGCGCGGCACCATCACCGCGGTCGCCGCCGACACGCTGTCGCTCAAGTCGCGCGAAGGCCAGGACCTCAAGCTCGCGCTCAACGACAAGACCGGCTACGCCTATCCCAAGGCAATCAAACTCGCCGACATCAAGGTGGGGGATTTCGTCAGCGCCACCGCGGTGCCCGACGCCGAGGGCCGCATGATCGCGCGCGAGGTGCGCCTCTTTCCCGAAGCAGCGCGCGGCACCGGCGAGGGCCACCGCCCCTGGGATCTGGAGGCCGGCTCGACGATGACCAACGCCAGCGTGAGCACAAAGGTGCAGGCGTCCTCGGGCGAGGAGCTGATGCTCGACTACAAGGGCGGTTCGCGCAAGATCCTCGTGCCGCCGGGCATGCCGGTGGTCACCAATCTGCCAGGCGACCGTTCGCTGCTAGCGGTGGGCAAGTATGTGGTCTCCATCGTCGCGGTCGGCGCCGACGGCAAGGGCACGGTGCTGCGCATCCAGGTGGAGAAGGACGGCGTGCGGCCGCCGGCCTGAGCGCGAAGGGCAGGCTATTGCTTGCCGAATTCCTCGCCCATCTGCGCGCCGCGTTTGGCCGCGGCTTCGATAGCTTTCAGGAAGACGGCCTTGACGCGGGCTTCTTCCAGCGTGCCGATGGCGGCGGCCGTGGTGCCGCTGGGCGAGGTGACCTTGCGGCGCAGTTCGGCCGGGCTGTCCGGAGACTGGGCGGCGAGGCTGGCTGCGCCAGCGATGGTGGCGATCGCGAGCTTGCGGCCCTGCTCCTTGCCCAGGCCGAGCGCGACGGCCGCCTCCTGCATCGCCTCGATCAGATAAAAGCCGTAGGCCGGACCGCTGCCCGAGATGGCGGTCACCACGTCGATCTGCGCGTCGTCCCGCACCCACACCGTTTCGCCAACCGCCGAGGCGACCGCCTCGGTCATGCGCTTGTCCGCGTCCGCGAGGCCGGGCGCGGCGGCCAGTCCAGTCATGCCGGCGCCGATGAGAGCGGGCGTGTTGGGCATGGCGCGCACGATGCGGCCGTGGCCGCCGAACCAGCGCTGCATGTCCTGCAGGCGGATGCCGGCCGCCACCGACATCAGCAGCTGCGCGCCGACCCAGGGCGCGATCTGCTCGGCCATGCTGCGGAACTGCTGCGGCTTGACCGCGAGGATCAGCACGTCGCATTCGCGCAGGAAGTCGCCAGGCGCGGCAGCGGTGTCCACGCCGTAGCGCTCGCGCAGCAGCGTGCGGGTGGTCTCATAGGGCTCGACCACGGCCACCTTGCCGGGCTGCGCGCCCCGGCTCAGCAGGCTGCCGAGCAGGGCCTGGGCCATGTTGCCGCCGCCGATGAAACCGAAACTGAGGGAATCCAACATGCTGTGCTTACCGGGAAAGAGAGGATGAAAAAGCGTGGCCGGAGCGCCGCGCGGAATCGTTCTGGGGGCTAGCGCGCAAGGCCCTTGCCTGCGCCCGCGTAGTCGCGCGCGCCGAAGATCGCGGTGCCCACGCGCACCATGGTCGCGCCCTCGAGGATGGCTGTCTCCAGGTCGGCGGACATGCCCATGGACAGCGTGTCCATCGGCGCGAGGCCGGCCGCGGAGAGCGCCGCGTTGCATTGGTCGAAGAGCTTGCGCATCGCGGCGAGGGGCGCGCGGCTCGGCGCCTCGCCCTCGGCCGGTTCGGGAATCGCCATCAGCCCGCGCAGGCGCAGCTGCGGCAGACGGGCGACGGCCAGCACGGCGGCATCGGTTTCCTGCGGTGTGAAGCCGCTCTTGGATTCCTCGCCGCTGATGTTGACCTGCACACAGATCTGCAGCGACGCGATGCCCAGGGGGCGCTGTTCGGAGAGGCGTTCGGCGATGCGCAGCCGGTCGACGCTGTGAACCCAGTCGAACTGTTCCGCGACCAGCCGGGTCTTATTGCTCTGCAGCGGTCCGATTAAGTGCCATTGCAGCTCCTCGCGCAGGCTGGCCAGCGTGGCGATCTTGGCCACGCCCTCCTGGACGTAGTTCTCGCCGAAGGCGCGCTGGCCGGCGTCGAGCGCGGCGCTCACCGCGCCCGCCTCGAAGGTCTTGGACACCGCCAGCAGCGTCACCGCTTCCGGGGCGCGACCGGCGGCCTTGGCGGCGTCGGCGATGCGCCTGCGGACCTCGGCCAGGTTGGGCGCAAGTTGGGCGTGGGGAGCGGTGTCTTGCGGCATGTCGGGATTATAGAGAAAATCCAATCAAAGGGAGATCGATGAACACAAAGCAAATTGCGGTCCTGATCCTGGGCGCGGCGCTCGTGCTGGCGGCCCTTCCGGGCGCCTCGGCCTAGCCGGTCCCCGCGAACAGCATCGCCGGCGCCGACCAGTTCGCCGCCGACCTGCTGGAGCTGGACGCCGTCGCAACCAGTTCGGTGGCGCCCGACGTCGCCGTCCTGACCCTGCTCGAGGTGCGCGAGGGCGAAAACGCGGCGGCCCTGAGCCAGCAGGTGGCCCTGACCGTGAAGAACGCCGCGGCCAAGGCGAAGGCAAAGGGCGGAATCAAGACCACGACTTCCTATTCCACCAAGCCGCGCTACGACAACGGCAAGCGCGCCGGCTGGACGGTGCGCGGCGAGCTGACTTTGAAGTCGCGCGATGTCGATGGCCTGGGCATGGTGGGTTTCGCGCTGGCCGACGGCATGCAGTTCGGCTCCAGCGGCTACGAGGTGTCGCCCGAGCTGCGCGCCAGGGAGGAGGCGAAGCTGCAGGAGCAGGCCATCGCCGCCTTCCGCGCGCGCGCCGAGCGCGCCGCGCAGTCCTTCGGCTACCGCAGCTATGCGATCCGCCGGGTGCAGCTTGGGCAGGCGGGCGGCGACGCGATGCCGCCGCGGCCGATGATGATGATGATGAAGGCCATGGCCGCGCCGGCGCAGGCGGATGGGTTGAGCATGGATTCCGCCGGCATGACGCTGCTGCAGCTGCGGGTGGCGGGCGCCGTGCAGATGCTGCGCTGAGATTCGCCGCACGGGGCGGCCCGCCGGTGCGCGCGGCCGGGCCGGATCAGATCAGCTCGGCCAGCATCCCGATCACGCCGCCGCCGAGCAGCAGACAGACCGGATGGATCTTCGTCTTGAAGGCCATGGCGGCGCAGCCGGCGGTAATGGCGGCGAGCTTCCAGTCCAGGTCGGCCGAGCGCGCGATCAGCGCCGCCGACGTGGCGACCAGGCCGACCACCATCGGCACCAACCCGGTCTGCACGGCCGCGCGCCAGGGCCGGTCCTTGAAATGCTCCCAGGCGTGCAGCACACCGACCGCCAGTACCGAGGGCGGGAGGAACATGCCCACCGTGGCGACCAGCGCGCCGGCCAGGCTCGCCACATGCCAGCCGATTACGGTGACGATCATCAGGTTCGGCCCCGGCGCCGCCTGGCTCAGCGCGAACAGCGCGCTGAATTCCTCGGCCGACATCCAGTGGTGCACCTCGACCACGCGGCGCTGCATCTCCGGCAGGATCGTATTGCCGCCGCCGAAGGCCAACAGCGAGAGTTCAGCGAACAGCGTGAGCAGAGAGGTCAGGATTTCCATCATTGGCCTCCGCCGTTCTTGCCGAAGCGCGCCAGCAGCAGCACACTGACCGGGGTGAGGATGAGCATCGTGGTCAGCAGCGGAAGGCGCAGCACGGCGATGGCCGCGAAGCAGACCAGGGCCACGGCGGCGGCCAGCGGCTTGCCGCGCAGCGGCAGCGCCACCTTGATCGCCATCGAGATCAGCAGCCCGGCGGCGGCAGCGGCCAGGCCCGCGAACAGATGGCGCACATGCGGGTCGTCGTGGAAATGCTGGTAGATCGCGCCCAGCGCGATGACCACCATCGAGGGCATAGCGATCAGGCCGAGCAGCGCGGCGAACGCGCCGCCCACACCCTGGAAGCGCATGCCCAGCACGACCGACAGATTGATAATGTTGCCGCCGGGCAGGAACTGGCACAGGCCGAGCAGCTCGACGAATTCCTCTGGCCGCAGCCAGCGGCGGCGCTCCACGACCATGTTGCGCGCCAGCGGTAGGGCGCCGCCGAAGGAGATCATGCCCAGGCTCAGAAAGCCGAGGAAGAGTTCGCGTTTGGTGGGGACGACGGTTTCCATGGGCGGGAGACTACCCGCGGCATGCGTTTATGTCTAATAAATTGAAATCAATAAATTTATATTGAATAGATATGGAAATAAAGACCGCCTCCGCCCATATCGACCTGCGCCTGCTGCGCTATTTCATCGCCGTCGCCGACGAGGGCCACCTCACGCGAATCGCCGAGCGCCTGGGCATCAGTCAGCTGCCGCTGAGCCAGCAGATCCGCGTGCTCGAGGAGGCACTCGGCGTGACGCTTTTCCACCGCCTGCCGCGCGTCATGGAGCTCACCGAAAGCGGCCGCGCCTTCCTCGCCGACGCCCGCGCCATCCTCGCGCGCCTGGGCCAGGCGGTGGATGACGTGTGCCGCGTCGAGCGCGGCGAGAGCGGCCGGCTGATCGCCGGCTTCACCGGCTCGGCCGCCCTCCATCCCTTCGTACCTTCGGTTATCAACGCCTTCCGCGAAGCTGCGCCCGGCGTGTCGCTGGCGCTGGAGGAGAGCGGCACAGCGGAGCTGATCGAAGACCTGCGCGCCGACCGCATCGATGTAGCCTTTATCCGCGCCTATGCCGGCAGCCCCGAGGGCGTGGCCTCCGAGCTGCTGCTCGAGGAGAAGATGCTCGCCGTGCTTCCCGCGCGCCATCCGCTGGCGAAGAAGCGCCGCGACAGGCCGCTCGGGCTCGCCGAGCTGGCCGACGAATCCTTCATCCTCTACCAGCGCCCGAGCGGCGCCGGCATCTACGATGCGGTGATCGCCGCCTGCCGCGCCGCGGGCTTCAGCCCGCACGTCGACCAGGAGGCGCCGCGCATGCTCTCCACGCCCAGCCTCGTGGCCTCGGGGCTGGGGGTTACCATTGTGCCGGCGTCGATCCAGCGCGTGAACGTCGAAGGCATTTCGTATGTGGAGCTGGACACGCTGGGACTCAGCGCGCCGCTCTATCTGGTCTACCGTAAGGCCGGCAGGTCCGAGGCCGTTTAACGCCTGCGGGCGCAGGCGCGGCTTGCGCGGCGGCTTCTACAAGAGAAGGAAAGGCAGGGAGCATGATGAACTGGAATGAGCAATTAACCGAGAGCGCGATCTGGATCGCGCAGGCCTACGTGATCACGCTGGCCGGCTTTCTGCTCGCCACCTGGGTGCTGGCGCGGACGACGGTGTGGGGCCGGCACTTCTGGGCGCTGACCGGCGGCTATTTCGCCAGCCGCGAGGCGCGCGCGCGCCTGGCCTTCATTCTGCTGCTGACCCTGGCCGGCGTGCGCCTCGACGTGCTGATCACCAATTGGTACAATGGCATGTACACATCGCTGCAGAATCTCGACGCCAAGGCCTTCTGGGCGTCGATGATGATCTTCTCAGTGCTGGCCACGGTGCACGTGGTGCGCACCCTGCTCAATTTCTACGTCCAGCAAAGCTTCACCATCCGCTGGCGCGCCTGGTTCAACGACCACATGCTCGGCCAGTATCTCGACGGCGCGGCTTATTACCGCACGCATTTTCTGCCCTCCGACGCGCAGGCCGACAACCCCGACCAGCGGATCCAGCAGGACATCCAGGCCGTCGTCTCCGACACCCTGAGCCTGTCCATGGGCACGGTCAGCGCGGTGGTGTCGATCATTGCCTACACCGGCATCCTCTGGAGTCTCTCCGGCTCGGTGCATGTCGCCGGCTATGAAATCCCGCGCGGCATGATCTTCGTCGCCTACATCTACGTGCTGATCGCCACGAGCTTCGCCTTTTGGATCGGCCGGCCGCTGGTCCGGCTGCAATACCTCGCCGAGCGCTTCTCCGCGGACTACCGCTACATGCTCGTGCGCCTGCGCGAATACAGCGAGAGCGTCGCCTTCTACGCCGGCGAGAAGATCGAAGGCGAGCTGCTGTCCTCCGCCTTCGGCCGCATCATCCTCAACGCCTGGCAGATCCAGTTCCGGAGCATCAAGTTCCAGGGCTTCAACCTGGGCGTGAGCCAGGCGGCGGTGGTCTTCCCCTTCATCATCCAGTCGCCGCGCTTCTTCTCCAAGCAGATCACCCTGGGCGATCTGATGCAGACCAGCCAGGCCTTCGGCGCGCTCTCCGACAACCTGTCCTTCTTCCGCACCTCCTACGACACCTTCGCCACCTACCGCGCGTGCCTCAACCGTCTGAGCGGCTTCACCGAGGCCATCGTCCAGGCCGGCGCGCTGCCCCGGCCCTCGGTGCGCGAGGAGGACGGCCGCGTCGCCCTCCAGAGCCTCACCGTGCGCATGCCAGACGGCCAGCTCATGCTCGACGACACCACGCTCGACATTCCCGCCGGCAAGCCGCTGCTGATCCGCGGCCGCTCCGGCACCGGCAAGACCACGCTGCTGCGCGCGCTGGCCGGGCTGTGGCCGTATTGCTCGGGAGAGATCGTGCGGCCGACCGGCAGCGTGCTCTTCCTGTCGCAGAAGCCCTATCTGCCGCTGGGCACGCTGCGCGAGGTGCTCTACTATCCGCAGTCCGCGCCCGCCGGCGCGGCCGGCACCGACGAACGCGCGCGCCAGGCGCTGCTCGACGTGCAGCTCGACCATCTCGCCGAGCGCCTCGACGAGACCGCGGACTGGACCCGCATCCTCTCCGGCGGCGAGCAGCAGCGCCTGGCCTTCGGCCGCCTGCTTCTGGCCAAACCCGACGCTGCCTTCCTCGACGAAGCCACCTCCGCGATGGACGAAGGCATGGAGGACGCCATGTACCGCCTGATGACCGAGCGCCTGCCCGGCTCGGTGCTGGTGAGCGTGGGCCACCGCAGCACCCTGCTCAAGCATCATGCGATGGAGCTGGATTTGCTTGGACAGGGGAAGTGGGTGTGGCGCGTGCTCGCCTGAGCCGCTCCGAGAGACAACTGAGCCGCCGCATTCCGCGGCGGCGGGCTCTCCCTTAAGTCGTCATCTCGTCGACCAGCTCGATCCAATGCCGCACCGGCTTGTTCGTGCCGGACTGCAGATGGGTGAGGCAGCTGATGTTGGCCGAAGCGATGACCTCGGCGCCGAGCAGGGCCTCAACCTTGCCGCGCGGCTTTCCCCCGGTGAGGGCGACAAGCTGCTCGGAGAAGGCCGGCAGCACTTCGCTCAGGTCATTGGTCATCACGGTGATGCGCGCCGCCTTGGCGGCATAGGCCGGATCGCCGGCGAGCCGATGGCCGTATTCCTTGACCATCGCGCCGCAGCCCGAGGCCGTCATGACGATGGCTTCGGCGCTTTCGATCATCGGCCACCAGGCGTCGATGTTCCTGCGCATCATGTCCAGGCCGGCGGGGACGTCGCTCAGGTGATAGGGAATCGCGCTGCAGCAGCCGGCCTGGGGCGCGGCCACCAGGCTCACGCCGAGGCGATCGAGCACGCGCGTCGTCGCGGCGTTGATGCCGGGTGACATGGCGGGCTGCACGCAGCCTTCGAGCACGAGCATGCGCCGGCCGTGGCGCGCCGCACGGGCACCTTGGCCTTGAGCGCCGCCGGCAGCAGCGGCCGGACGCTCCAGCCAAGGCCCATCGCCAGACTGAACAGCGGGCCGTTGGAGAGGCCCTTCTTCAGCGAACAGCGCAGCAGCTTCTGCGAAGCGGGCCGCTCGACGTGCTGCTCCACGAGCTGGCGGCCGATGTCGGCCAGGCGGCCGTACTGCACGCCCGAGGGACAGGTGGATTCGCAGTTGCGGCAGGTCAGGCAGCGGTCCAGATGGGTCTGGGTCTTCTCGTTGACGCCGCGGCCTTCGAGGAATTGCTCGATCAGGTAGGTGCGTCCGCGCGGGCCGTCGAGCTCGTCGCCAAGGAGCTGGTAGGTTTGGCAGGTCGCGGAGCAGAAGCCGCAGTGCACGCACTTGCACAGAATCGCTTCCGCTTCCTTGCCTTGCGGCGTGTCGCGGATAAAATCGGCCAACTGGGCCTGCATGCTCAAAGCTCCGGATAGAGGCGGCCGCGGTTGAAGATGCCCGCGGGATCGAAGGTCTGTTTCAGGCGGCGGTGGATGTCCATCAGCGCGGGCGGCAGCGCGGTGAACACGCAAGCGCCCTTGTCGCCGTTGCGGAACAGCGTGGCATGGCCGCCGGCCTTGGCCGCCGCGGCGCGCACGTGCGCGGGGTCGATGACGGCGTCGTCGCGCTCGGCAGCGAGAGCCGCCACAGCGCGCGTGCGCCGGAGACGGCCGGCGCAAAGAATTCGGCGGTCTGGTCGCGCAGGCCGCGCCACCAGACTTCGGCGGGCATCTCCACCATCGGTTCGCCGCCGAGCCGGCCGCGCGCCGTTTTGACCGCGGCCTCCACGCCGCACAGGCGCACGCGCAGGCGGCCGTCGAGCCAGCTGCTCGCCGCCAGCGGCAACGGCTGGCCGCCCCAGCTGTTGAGCTTGGCGACCGCCTCGCCATCGGTGACTTCGAATTCCAGGCTCAGGTCGGCGAAGGGCATGGGTATGACCTTGATCGAGACTTCGGTGATCACGTCCAGCACGCCCAGCGAACCGGCCAGCAGGCGCGAGACGTCGTAGCCCGCGACGTTCTTCATCACGCGTCCGCCGAAGCTCTGCTCGGCGCCCTTGCCGTCGAGCAGCCGCGCGCCGAGCACGAAGTCGCGCGCGCTGCCGGCGGAGATGCAGCGCGGCCCCGAGAGGCCACTGGCGATCACGCTGCCGATGGTGCCGCCGCTGCCGGAGAAGCGCGGCGGGTCGAAGGCCAGGGTCTGGCGGCGGAGCGCGAGCTCGGCCTCGATCTGCGAGAGCGGCGTGCCGCAGCGCGCGGTGAGGACCAGTTCGGTGGCGTCGTAGTCGACGATGCCTTCGTAGCTGGAGAGATCGAGCAGCTCGCCTTGCGGCGCCTGGCCGTACCAGCGTTTTCTGCCGCTGCCGCGCAGCTCCAGCGGCGTGCCGGCGCGGCCGGCCTCCGCGATGCGTTCCTGGATCTCCTTGAGCATGGGCGGTGCGGTCTGTTCAGAAGTGGGGGAAGTCGGGATGGGGTAGGGCGCCGCCCTTGACACGCATGTGGCCGTATTCGGCGCAGCGGTGCAGGGTGGGGATCTGCTTGTCGGGATTGAGTAGCCGGTCGGGGTCGAAGGCGGCCTTCACGCCGAAGAAACTTTCGCGTTCGCGGTCGCCGAACTGCACGCACATGGAATTGATCTTCTCGATGCCCACGCCGTGCTCGCCGGTGACCGTGCTGCCCAGGGCCACGCAGGTCTCCAGGATGTCGGAGCCGAATGCCTCGGCGGCGCGGTGCCATTCGTCCTCGTCCGCGCCGTTGAACAGGATCAGCGGATGCATGTTGCCGTCACCGGCGTGGAAGACGTTCATGCAGCGCAGGCCGTATTTCGTCTCCATGTCCTTGATGCGCTGGAGCAGCTCGGCGATGTGCTTGCGCGGGATGCCGCCGTCCATGCAGTATTAGTCGGGCGAGATGCGGCCGGCGGCGGAGAAGGCATTCTTGCGCCCGCTCCAGAATTTCAGGCGCCGGGCTTCGGAGTCGGACATGGCGATGCGCGTCGCGCCAGACTTGCGCAGCACGTCGCTCATGCGCGCGATCTCCTCCTCCACCTCCTGCGGCGTGCCATCGGATTCACACAGCAGCATAGCGGCGGCATCGAGGTCGTAGCCGGCATGGACGAATTCCTCCACCGCGGTGGTGGCCGGCTTGTCCATCATCTCCAGGCCGGCGGGGATGATGCCCGCGGCGATGATGTCGGCCACGGCCTAGCCGCCGCTTTTCACGTCGTCGAAGCTGACCATGATAACGCGCGCGAGCTGCGGCTTGGGAATGAGGCGCACGGTCACTTCGGTGACGACCGCCAGCATGCCTTCGCTGCCGATCATCACCGCCAGCATATCCAGGCCCGGCGCGTCGAGCGCCTCGCTGCCGAATTCCACCGGCGTGCCGTCTAGAAGGACCGCGCGTACGCGCAGCACGTTGTGCACGGTCAGGCCGTATTTCAGGCAGTGCACGCCGCCGGAGTTTTCTTGACGTTGCCGCCGATGGAGCAGGCGATCTGCGAGGAGGGGTCGGGCGCGTAGTAGAGGTTGTACTGCGCCGCGGCCTCGGAGATGGCGAGGTTACGCACGTCGGGTTGGACCACGGCGGTGCGCGAGAGCGGATCGATGCGCAGGATCTGCTTGAACTTGGCCAGCGAGAGCACCAGGCCGTCGGCGATGGGCATCGCGCCGCCCGAGAGCCCGGTGCCAGAGCCGCGCGGCACGACGGGGACCTGCATCTCCCTGCACGCGCGCAGGATCGCGCAGACCTGCTCCTCGGTCTCGGGCAGGGCCACGGCCAGCGGCATCTGCTGGTAGGCGGCCAAGCCGTCGCATTCGTAGTGGATGGTGTCCTCGGGCTGCCAGAGCAGCGCATGTTCGGGCAGCAGGCCCGAGAGGGCCTTGACCAGGGCCTGCTGGCGCGCGGCGAGTTCGGCGCCAAGGACGGAGGGTTCTGCGTTGGCGTTCATCGTGGCGGCGGCTTGGATGCGGTGGAGGCTGGGGGTCTGGAAGCGGGAGGCCGCGGTTCAGTTCGGCACGATCTTGCCGGGATTGAGCAGGTTGTCAGGGTCGAGCGCCTGCTTGAGCTGGCGCATCACCGAGAGCGCCTCGGCGCCGTGCTCGGCCTCCATGAAGCGCATCTTGTGGATGCCCACGCCGTGCTCGCCGGTGCAGGTTCCGTCGGCGGCGATGGTGCGCGCCACGAGCCGGTCGTTCATCGCCTCGGCCTCCTCGCGCTCGGCGGTGCTCTCGGGGTCGAGCCGAATCATGACGTGAAAATTGCCGTCGCCGACGTGGCCGACCATCATCGTCATCAGCGCGCTCTTATTGAGGTCGGCGCGGGTTTCGGAGATGAACTCCGCGAGGCGCGAGATCGGCATGCAGCCGGCGCGCATGTTGATGCCGGCGAAATAGGCGTTGTGCCGCGCGGCCCAGAGCCGGCTTCGGTCCTCGGGGCGGGTGGCCCAGTCGAAGTCCTGGCCGCCGTGGCCAGCGGCGATTTCCTGCACGGTCTGCGCCTGTTCGGCCACGCCCGTCTCGGAGCCGTGGAATTCAAAGAACAGGGTGGGCGCGACGCGCAGCGACATCTTGTCGTAGGCGTTGATGGCCTGGATCATCATGTCGTCCATGGTTTCCACCTGCGCCACCGGCATGCACATCTGGATGGTTTCGATCACGGTGCGCACCGCGTCGTCCACGCTCGGGAAGTTGACCACGGCGGCGGAGATTGCCTCGGGCTGCGGATAGAGCTTGACTATGGCTTCGGTGATGATGCCCAGCGTGCCTTCGCTGCCGACGAACAGGCGCGTGAGGTCGTAGCCAACCGAGGATTTGCGGGCGCGGCTGCCGGTGTGGATGATCTTACCCTGGGCGGTGACCACGGTCAGGCCCAGCACGTTCTCGCGCATCGTGCCGTAGCGCACGGCGTTGGTGCTCGAGGCTCGGGTGGCGCACATGCCGCCGATGCTGGCGTCGGCGCCCGGATCGATCGGGAAGAACAGGCCGGTGCCGTGCAATTCGTTGTTGAGCTGCTTGCAGCTCAACAACGAATTGCACCGTGGCGGTCAGGTCCTCCGGGTTGATCGCGACCACCGCGTTCATTTCCGAGAGGTCGATGCATACGCCGCCGGCCAGCGCCAGCAGATGGCCTTCGAGCGAGGAGCCGGCGCCGTAGGGGATGACCGGCACCTTGTGCGTGGCGCAGAGGCGGACGATTTCCGCGACTTCGCTTGTATTGTGGGCAGACGCCACCAGATCAGAGGGCATGGCCAGGTAGTGCGATTCGTCGCTACCGTGGTGTTCGCGCACTGCGGTGGAGGCGGAGAGGCGGTCTCCCAGCAGGGTGCGCAGGGCGGCTTCGAGTTCCGGCGGCGGGCTACGGCGTGGCATGGCGGTCATGCCGCTGTGCCACGGGGCGCCAGGGGTGAATTCCGGATCCGGCGCGGGATGGTTCATGTTCTGCTGTCTCCGCCTGTGTTCTAGCGGGATTGTACGCCTGCGCGCATGCCCGATTGTATGTACTATTGACGCGGCAATATAAAGATTTAACTTATTATCATTTCATGCATCGAATTGGCATAGAAAAAGAAGACGCTCGATACCAGAAACTGGAGCAGCTGCACGAGAGGCGAAAGCAGGTCGTTAGGTTGCATCGGAAGGGATACGGAGTCATGGCCATCGTGGAGTTGACAGGGCTGAGTTACCCGGCGGCTCGACTGGCCATTGATCTCTATGAAGAAGGGGGCGCGGCGGCCCTGAAGCCGCACCCACGAGCTCGTACGCCAGGAGACGGAAGACGGCTGAATGTGGATCAAGAAGAAGCAATCCGGCGCACGATCTGCGACAAACGTCCGGAGCAGTTGAAGATGGAATCTGCGCTCTGGACGCGAGGCGCGGTCATGCTGTTCATCGAACAGGAATACGCGGTCAGACTCTCAATACGTGCGGTCGGAGACTACCTCAAGCGCTGGGGTTTCACGCCGAAAAAGCAGATCAAGCGCGCTTACGAACAGCGACCGGAGTCTGTCAAGCAGTGGATCGATCAGGAGTATCCGGCCATCGAGAAGCGTGCCAAGGCCAAAGGTGGCGAGATTCACTGGGGTGACGAAACCGCGTTGGTGAATACGGATGTTCGGGGCCGCAGTTATGCTCCAAAAGGGCAAGCCCCGGTCACGATGGCGGTTAGAGGTACGCGACAGAAGCTGTCGATGATTTCCACAGTGACCAATCAGGGCAAGGCAAGCTGGATGATCATCGATGGTGCCTTTAACCACGAGAAGCTCATCGAGTTCTTCGAGGCGCTGGTGGCCGATGGCAAGCGCGCGGGCAAGAAAGTGTTCCTGATCCTCGACAACCTCAGCGTGCATCACTGCATGCCGGTCAAGGCATGGCTTGCCGAGCATCAAGCCGACATCGAAGTCTTTTACCTGCCCAGCTACAGCCCGGAGCTCAATCCGGATGAGCGACTCTCAATGCCGAACTGAAACATGTCATCAGCACACGAGTCCCCGTCAGAAAAAAGGCCAAATTACACGCCGCAGCAAAGAACCATATGGCGTTCATCGAAACCCATTCCGAACGCGTGAAATCCTACTTCCAGGATATCCACGCCAAATACGCAGCATAAAAACTTTTTCCTGCTGGATCAATAAGGCCACGCCTCGGGGAGTTCGCAGGCTTCACGCGGCCTCGCCTGCTCGACGATCCGGCGGATCGCCCAGGCCGCCGCCGCGAAGCCGAAGCTCGCGGTCACGCTGACCGAGGAGCCGTAGCCCGCGCAGTTGATGCCCTGGATCCCACTCTCGGTGGCCTCCTCGGGGCGCAGCAGCGGCTCGTCCGAATACACGGCGGCGATGTCGTAGCGCGGCTTGGGGCCGCGCGGGAAACCGTAGTGGCGGCGCAGGATGTCGCGCACCTTGGCCAGCAGCGGCTCTTGCTCGGTGCGGTTCAGGTCGGAGATGCGCACGCGTGTGGGATCGAGCTTGCCGCCGGCACTGCCGCAGGTGATCAGCGGCACGCCGCTGCGCTTGCACCAGGAAGTGAGCGCCGCCTTGGCGTTAGCCTGGTCGATGGCGTCGACGACGACGTCGCAGCCCCGCGGCATGATGTCCTTGACGTTGTCGATGGTGACGAAATCCTCGGTCGTCTCGACCCGGCATTCCGGATTGATGTCGGCGATGCGCCGCGCCATCGCCGCGGTCTTGGCCATGCCGAAGGTCTCGCCCAGCGCATGGATCTGGCGGTTGGCGTTGCTCGGTGCAATGTGATCCATGTCGACCAGGACCATCCCGCCGACGGCGTTGCGCGCCATCGCCTCCGCCGCCCAGGAGCCCACGCCACCGAGTCCGATCACGCAAACCCTGGCCGCGCGCAGGCGGGCGAGGCCCTGCTCGCCGTAGAGGCGGGCGACGCCGGTGAAACGGCGTTCGTCGAAGCCGCCGGCCTGCGTTGCGGCGGTGGCATCGGCGGATCCGGATGGACCGCCGGCCTCGGAATCAGGTAAAGAGGCGCTGTGTGACATAGCGCGATTGTAAGTCTGCACTCCGCCCCGCCGCCGCGCGTGGTTTTCCGCGGCATGCCCGGACCGCGCCCGGAATCCCGCCGCGCCTGGATCAGCGGGGCTATACCACTGTCCTGAAAAAAATTTCCGGGCTGGTTATACTCGTTCCTGATGAACACACTCGCCGACCTCCGCAAGTCCTACACCCGCGATGCGCTGGGCGAAGGCGACGTCGCAGCCGATCCCATCGCCCAGTTCCGGCAATGGCTAGAAGAGGCAATCAAGGCGGAAGTACCCGAGCCCAATGCCATGACCCTGGCCACCGCTGACGCCGACGGCACGCCCTCGGCACGCATCGTGCTTATCAAGGGCGTGGATGAGCGCGGCTTTTCCTTCTACACCAACTACCTCAGCCGCAAGGGCCGCGAGCTTCAGGCCAACCCGCGCGCCGCCCTGCTCTTCCACTGGAAGGAACTCGAGCGCCAGGTTCGCATCGAGGGAGACATCTCGCAGCTCCCCGGCGAGGAGAGCGACACCTATTTCAAGTCGCGGCCGCTGGATTCGCGCATCGGCGCCTGGGCCTCGGAGCAGAGCGAGGAGATCGCGGGGCGCAGCGTGCTCGTCGAGCGCGCCGCCAAATTCGCGCTGCAGTTCGCGCTCAATCCACCGCGCCCGCCGCATTGGGGCGGCTATCTGCTCGCTCCGCGGGCGATCGAATTCTGGCAGGGCAGGCCGTCGCGCCTGCATGACCGCATCCGCTACGCGCGCGACGGCGCTGGACAATGGAGAATTTCGCGACTGGCGCCCTGAACCGCACCGGCCCGTTTCATAGAAAGGGGGAAAACGACATGTTGCTGCAGGGACTGCTGGGACGCTCGATGGAAGCCCGTCTGGACGGGGGGGGGAGGGGGCGACACCATCCGACAGAGGCTGGATCTTCCGGTCAAGCTGGTGCTCTGGGACGGCCGCGAGCTCAGGCTCGGCCTGCAGCAGCCGCGCGTCACCATCAAGCTGCGCGACAAGTCGGCCCTGCCCCTGCTGCTCTTCCCCAGCCTGATCAATCTCGGCGAAGCCTATATCCAGCAAAAGATCGATATCGAAGGCTAGTTCACCGACATCATCCAGATCGCTTATTCCCTGGCTAGCCAGGTGAGCGCCACCGGCAAAATGGGCCGCGTGGTGCGCGGCTTCCGCTACAGCAAGACCTCGGACAAAGCCGCCATCCAATACCACTACGACGTCTCCAACGAGTTCTACAAGCTCTGGCTGGACGACAAGATGGTCTATTCCTGCGCCTATTACGAGACCGGCGAGGAAGACCTCTCCCCCGCGCAGACCAAGAAGATCGACCGCATCCTCACCAAGATCCCGCTATGCTGGGGCGCGCTGGCGATCCGCGCGGTGCAGTAGTTCTGCGCCAAGTGCGTGGGCATCACTCTGTCGCAGAACCAATACGACCTGGCGCGCGAGCGCGTTGCCCAGGCCGGCCTGCAGGACCAGGTGGAAATCCGCATGCAGGACTACCGCGACGTCACGGGTCAGTTCGACCGCATCACCAGCGTGGGCATGTTCGAGCACGTCGGCCACGACAACCTCACGCCCTACTTCGCCATCATCGCCAAGCTGCTCAAGCCCGACGGCCTGGCGATGAACCACGGCATCACCTCCACCGGCCCCGGCGATGGCGATTCGCCCCTGAGCGGCGGCGAATTCATCGACAAATAAGTCTTCCTGCAGAGCGAGCTGCGGCATATCTCCACGGTGCTCTCCACCATGCAGGAAGGCGGTCTGGAAGCGTTCGATGTCGAGAACCTGCGCCGCCGCTATGCCCGCACCTGCGGCGTCTGGGCGCAGAATTTCGAGGCCAACGCCACCAAGGCCCTGGAGCTGGCCGGCGAGCGGCGCTTCCGTATCTGGCGCATCTACCTCGCCACCTGCTCGCATGCCTTCGACATCGATCACGTGGCGCTGTATCAGGTGGTCTGCGGGCATGCGGGCCGCAGCGCGTCCAAGCTGCCCTGGTCGCGCCGCTACATCTATGGCGGCTGAACCCGCGGCGGCTGGACCGCCCCGGCGTCATCGCGCGGCTTTCTTCGCGATGATGCCACCTTCTCTCCGGTCCTCTCCAGCCCTCTGGGCCGTTAGCCCTTCTTCAGGTGCGCGACGAAGACCTTGCGGAATTCCTCCATCTTCGGCGCAATCACGAAGGAGCAGTAGCCCTGGCCGGGATGCTGCCGGTAGTAGTTCTGGTGATAGCCCTCGGCCGGATAGTAGGCCGGCGCCTGGCTCACCTCGGTGACCACCGGCGAGCGGAAATAGCCGCCCGCGTCGATCTCGGCGATCAGCCGCCGGGCGGACTCTTCCTGCTCTGGCGAATGCGTGAAGATCACCGAACGGTACTGGGTGCCGACGTCGTTGCCCTGGCGGTTCAGCGTGGTCGGATCGTGGGTGCCGAAGAAGATGCGCAGGATATTCTCGAAGGAAATCCGCTCCGGGTCGAACTCCAGACGGATCACCTCCGCGTGGCCGCTCACCCCGGTGCAGACCTGCTCATACGTCGGATTTGGCTGCGCGCCACCCGCGTAGCCGGACTCCACCGACAGGACGCCCTCAACCTGTTGAAACACCGCCTCAGTGCACCAGAAACAACCGCCACCTAAAACCACAGCTTCTATTTTCCTATCTTTTTGATTTTTCTTGTCTTTTTCAATTTTGGCTGTTTCCTAAAATTTGAAAAAATTCCAGAGATCGGGTGAAAATTTAGCAGAAATTTGCCAAAGACCATCCACCTGAACCGTGGCCTTGTACCTGAAAAAATGAGCCAACCGATGTCAGTTCTGCCACGTGAAATAACACGAGTTTTTTGGAAAAACAAGACCAAGACCAGAGAAAAACAGGTCAAGTTTAGGGTTCGTGTCAATAGGAAAGTAAATGGCGAGCAGGTCAAGGTTGACCAGTTAAAGTAATTTCGTTCCACTGTTTAACCGACCACCACTATCGTGGTAGTCGTTTTTGGATAGACAGGTCCAGATAGATCTGGACTATGGAACCAGGTGAACCTGGTTCTTTGGTTAAGAATGGACGGAGCCGTTTCCTACGGTCTACGGTGCGATTTAAGTCACTTTTTTAGGTGTGCTGGTGGGTAAGTAGCATCAATCAAGTAGAGGGTCTAAAAATGGATTTTAAAAGCGAATTTCAAACTGTGGACCTGATGCTTGGTTCAGGCGCTGACATATTGGGTGTGGATGCTTTTGCCTTGTCATTGATCATTGATCCTGCGCTTAAACATTGAACTTATTGAGTGATATAGAGTCTACTGTTGCATGGATAAAATCCACTCGAGAACGCTGCCGGTAGCCGCCCTGAACGAACGGCGCCGACGTGCGGTGAAGACGTATCACGCGGGCGGGTGGAAGGCCCTCGACGTTGAGCGCCCCGGGCGCCCACAGGGTACGGGCAGAACGCTGACGGCGGAGCAGGAGCGCGAGGTTCAGCGGCTGATCCGCTGACCACACGCCCGACTAGTTGAAGATGATCTACGCGCTGTGGAGCCGCCAGGCAGTGGCCGAGTTGATCCTTAACCGATAAGGCATCAAGCTGGCCGTTCTCACGATGGGCCTGTATCTGGAGCGTTGGGGCTTCACGCCGAAAAAGCCCATGAAGAAGGCCTACGAGCAGTCGCCGGCGGCGGTGAAAAAGTGGCTCGACGATGACTACCCAGTGATCGCCGCCTGCGCCAAGGCTGAGGGGGCTAAAATTCACTGGGGCGACGAGACCGGCGTGCGCCGCGACGACGTGCGCGGGCGCAGCTACGCCCCGCAAGGCCAGACGCCCGTGATTCGCGTGAACAACAAGCGCCACGGCTTGTCGGTGATCTCCACCGTCACCAACAAGAGCCAGATGCGCTGGCAGGCCTTCGACGGAGCGTTGAGCGCCGACATTCTGATCGACTTCCTGCGCCGGCTGGTCAAGGATGCCGGCCGAAAGATCTACCTGATCCTGGACAACCTGCGTGTGCACCACAGCAAGCCTGTGAAGGCCTGGCTGGCCGAGCACAAGCACGAGATCGAAGTCTTCTACTTGCCAAGCTACAGCCCCGAACTGAGCCCCAACGAAATGGCCAATGCCGACCTGAAGCAGGTCGGCACCAAACTCGCTCCAGCTCGCTCGAAGCTGCAACTGGTGAAGGCCACGCGCCAGCATCTGCTCAGCGTTCAGCGACAGCCTGAGCACGTCAAGAGCTACTTCGAACATGCGCGCCTTGTAATGCATGATGCTCATGCCCAAACTGCTTCCTCCGCCGCCTTCGCGTGCGCCGGCGTCCTCGCCGCGGCCCGGCGAGGCGCGCAGGCCGATGCCATCGGCGCACACCTCCAGCGCGATTGCATCCGCCGCGCGCGACAGCGAGAGGCTCACCGAGGACGCCTTGCTGTGCTTGACCGCGTTGGTCACCGCCTCCTGGGCAATGCGGTAGAGATTGATCGCCACCGCGTTGTCGTGCACCAGCACCTCGCGCTCGCAGCGGAATTCGCAGCGCAGCCCGAAGAGCTCGCGCACCGTGCTCGCCAACTGCTCGAGCGCGGCCATCAGCCCGTGCGCCTCGAGTTCCACCGGATGCAGGCCGCCGATGCGCCGCGCGTCAGCCGGCTTGTTCTCGAGCAGTTCGGTGAGCACCACCACGGCGGTGAGCTGCTGGCCCAGGCCGTCGTGCAGATCCTGGCCGATGCGGATCTGCTCGGCCTCGGCGATATTGATGATCTCCGCCTCCAGGCGCTGGCGTTCGGCGATTTCTGCGGTGAGGTCCTCGTTGCTGCGGCCAGTTCGCGGGTGCATTCGCGCACGCGCTCCTCGATTTCGCGCCGCGCCCGGATCGGGGCCCGCGCGCAGCACCGCGTTGGACCAGGAGATCACGCGCTGCTCACCGTTCTTGCGCACCATCGGCGTCTCGTAGCGCACCACGCTGGAGACGCCCACGCGCAGGATGTCGTCATGGGCCTGCACCTTGGGCAGCTGGTCCTCGGCGATCAGCGATTTCGCGAAGGGCTTGCCCAGGATCTCCTCCTGGCTCCAGCCCGAGAGCGCACTGAAGGCGCGGTTGGCGCGCAGCACGCAGCCCTGCTCGTCGAGCACGATGACCAGCGCTCCCTCGGTGTCGAGCACGGCGGAGACGAAATCGCGCTCGGCCGCCAGTTCGGCGCCGGCGCGCTCGCGCTCCGAGCGCGAGGCGGCGAGCAGCAGGCTGGTGATGGCGATCACGTTGGTGAACACACACCAGCGCAGCAGGCTGTCCACCGCGATGTCCACCACGAAGGGGCCGCGCCCCTGCTCCGTGCACCAGACGGCGGCCAGCGAGACGATCAGCGTGGCGAAGGTCGCGCCGCGCAGCCCGAAGCGCAGCGCGCTCTACACCACCACCGGAAAGATCGCCAGCGAGGCCGGGTGATAGCCGTGGCGGATGATGCCGAAGCCGCCGAATACCGCCTCGCACACTGCCAGCAGCACCGCGAGGATCAGCGCCGCCTCGGCGATGCGCGCGGCTGGCCAGTCGCCCTTGTGTATCGGCGTCCAGGTCAGCAGCAGCGGCGTGAGCACCACCACGCCGCTGGCGTCGCCCATCAGCCATTGCACCCATACCGACCAGTAGAGCCCCCAGGGCAGCGCGCCGCCGGCGGCAGCGCGGTGGGGCCGATGAAGGCGCTCAGGGCGGCGCTGGCGGTGCCCAGCAGGAGCAGCCAGACGACATCCTGGATGCGTTCGAGCGCGTCCTCGAAGCCGACGTAGCGGCGCAGCAGCCAGGCGCAGGCGAGGGTCTCGGCGATGTTGCTAGCGGAGATGCCGAGGATGGAGCCCAGCGGCGCATTGGTGCCGGCGTTGGCGATCAGGTCGCCGATCACGATGCCGGGCCAGAGCCAGAAGCCGTGGCGCAGCACCGCGAACAGGCTGATGCTGCTGGGCGGCCAGAGCAGGGTGACGTTGCTGGAGATGGTCGAATAGTTGAAGCCGAGCTTGGCCGTCAGCCCGTAGACCAGGCCGAAGAGGCAGACCGCCAGCACGCGCGATGGCATGGACCTTGCATCGATGTTCTTCATAGACACTTCACTCTCCCGGCGCAGGCTGCTGCGCGCGGCCTGCCTGCAGTCTGCGCTGTCCGGTCTTTCCCTCGGCGCGTTGCCAGGCCCGGCGCGCGCGCAGGGATGGATTCGCGCAGCACGCGGTAGAGCTCGGACCAGCGGATGCGGATGCCGAGCTCGTCGGCGAGTTCGGTCATGACGAAGTCGAACACGAGCGCGCCGTTGGTGAGTTCGACGCGCCAGCGCATCCAGTCGTAGCTGGCGGCACGCACCGTGCGGGCCAGCTCGGGATGGGCCAGGCGCAGCGCCTGGATGGCGTTGAGGCCAACGTTCAGGCCGGTGCCGGCTTCGGCGTGCTCGCTGGGTCTGGCTTTTTCGAAGCAGACGACTTCGACGCCGGGCCGGCCGTCGAGCACCGCGGCCAGCACGCTGCCGGCCACGCCGCAGCCGATGATTGCTATGCGCATGTCAGGATTCCGATGATTCGAGCGGGGGCCACCGGCCGTGCGGCGCGCCCTCGCGTTTGCAGGGAAGGAGCGCATCATCCGTGCCAGCGCAGGCGGCGTCTGGCTTGCCGGCTTTCGCGCGGACGGCCGGGGCGGGCACGGCCGCGCTCAGCTGGAGGTGTCGGCCGCCGCGGCGATCACGGCGAGCAGCCCGCCGCCGTCCGGGCCTTGGTGCTCAGCGCCGCCGGAGACGAAGATGCGGCCGTCGCCCAGGACCGAGGCGACCATGCCGCCGACGGCGCTGCGCATGTGGCGCTGGGCGTTGATGTCGGTGTCGTCGAGCATGGTGTGGCGCTGGCCGTGGATGCGGTTGCGGCGGTCGGGCTCGCATTTGACGATGACGCCGGCGATGCGCGCGGCGTCCTCCTCGCGGACCTGGTGGTCGGCTGGAATGCCGAGTTCGGCGAGAACTTTGTAGACGGAGCCGATGTCGAGGGCGTCAGCCATCGGCTGGTGAGCGATGCGAAGCGGCCCGGTCCAGGCGGGGCTGTTGCCGAGCACGATGATTTCGTGGCGGTCGATTTCGACGCCGGAGGAGATGCTGTCGCGCGGCGAATGCAGGATGAAGTCGGCGAGCAGGGCGGTTTCGTATTCGTCGGCGCTGCCGCCCAGTTCGTTCAGGGCGATGCCCACGCCGAAGGCGCCGGCGGCGCGCGCGTAGGCCATCGAGCGGATTCCGGCGTCGGCGATGGCGGAGACCACGGCTTCGGCGACGCTGCGGATCTGCGCCGCGCGGCCAACTTCCTCGGCGGCGACCGGCTGGCTGAAGGCCACGCCGATGGCCAGCGCACCAGGGCCGGCGTGCGCGGCGGAGGCGGCCGGAGAGCACGCAGGGCAGGGTGTGCAGCAGGGCTTCGGCGGGGGTGTTCAGGTGGCGGGCGAGCATGCCCATCAGCGATTGGGTGAAATAGCCGCGGGTGAAGTCGTTGACGCCGCCGTTGCCTTCGGTTTTTCCGATGACGGCGACGATTTCCTCGGGACGAATTTCTCCGGAGACGATCAGCACCTCGAGCGCGGACACGTCGCCGGGGTGCTGCATGCTCAGGCGGTGGACATTGGCTTTCATGGCGGCAGGATAGCCAGCCGGGGCGAGAGCGCTCAGATAAAAAAACCGCCTGGCGCGATGCTTTTTTAGCTCACGGGGGTCTCAGCCCGCATATTCCCTCAAGGCTTGGCGCAGGCTTTCGGCGAAAGACTGCGCAGAGAACGGCCGCGGCGCACGGCGAGCACCAGGCGGCTGTTGGCGAGCGCGAATTGGAAGGGGATGGCGCCGGTCTCGCGGGTGTAAGCCTTCACAGTTTCCACGGAGGAGGCGACGAGCGCGACGTCAAGCTTGAAGCGGCTTTTGAGGAGAACCTGCTCGATGAGCTTGCGCCCGCCGAAGGATTCCTCGCCGAGCGCCACGGGATAGGGTGCGCAGTCGGCCAGGCGCAGGCTCTGGCTGGCGGCGTCCTCGAGCAGCACGGGCATGAGGCTTTCGGTGCCGCCCAGGCGGATGCGGAAGCGCACGCCGGGATGCCGCGCCTGGAAGGCGGCGACGAGCCTGGGCAATAGACTCACGCCGGCCGATTCGGCGACGGCGATGCGCACCTCGCCGCGCATCAGGCCGCGCAGCTGTTCGATCTGCGAGGTGGCGGATTCGAGGTCGGCGAGGCTGCGGCGCACGTAGCCCATGTAGATCTCGTCGCCGGCGGTGAGACGCACGCCGCCGGGCAGGCGCTCGAAGAGCGGCGTGCCGAGTTCGGCTTCGAGATTGATGATGCGGCGGTTGAGCGTGGTGGAGGCGATGTGCAGCTGCTCGGCGGCCTTGCGGATGGAGCAGGCGCGCACGACGGCGTCCAGATAGACCAGCAGCCGCGGCGGCGCGGGCTTGGGACGGACCGGTTTTCGGGCGCTGGTGCTCATGAAAAAAATTCTACAGTAAGCTATGCGGCATTCCGCTTCAAAGGCGGCGGGCCTCGACCAGAAGAACGAGACAAGAATATTGATCCAGCATTGAAACAATGAACTCAAGCAGCATACCGAACCGGCGCATGTTCGAAGTAGCTCTTGACGCGCTCGGGCTGTCGCTAAACGCTGAGCAGATGCTGGCGCGTGGCCTTCACCAGTTGCAGCTTCGAGCGAGCTGGAGCGAGTTTGGTGCCGACCTGCTTCAGGTCGGCATTGGCCATTTCGTTGGGGCTCAGTTCGGGGCTGTAGCTGGGCAAGTAGAAGACTTCGATCTCGTGCTTTTGCTCGGCCAGCCAGGCCTTTACGGGCTTGCTGTAGTGCACGCGCAGGTTGTCCAGGATCAGGTAGATCTTTCGGCCGGCATCCTTGACCAGCCGGCGCAGGAAGTCGATCAGGATGTCGGCGCTCAACGCTCCGTCGAAGGCCTGCCAGCGCATCTGGCCCTTGTTGGTGACGGTGGAGATCACCGACAAGCCGTGGCGCTTGTTGTTCACGCGAATCACGGGCGTCTGGCCCTGCGGGGCATAGCTGCGCCCGCGCACGTCGTCGCGGCGCACGCCGGTCTCGTCGCCCCAGTGAATTTCGGCCCCCTCAGCCTTGGCGCAGGCGGCGATCACCGGGTAGTCCTCGTCGAGCCACTTTTTCACCGCCGCCGGCGACTGCTCGTAGGCCTTCTTCATGGGCTTTTGCGGCGTGAAGCCCCAACGCTCCAGATACAGGCCCATCGTGCGAACGGCCAGCTTGATGCCGTATCGGTTAAGGATCAACTCGGCCACTGCCTGGCGGCTCCACAGCGCATAGATCATCTTCAACTGGTCGGGCGTGCGGTCGCGGATCAGCCGCTGAACCTCGCGCTCCTGCTCCGCCGTCAGCGTTCTGCCCGTACCCTGTGGGCGCCCGGGGCGCTCTACGTCGAGGGCCTTCCACCCGCCCGCGCGATACGCCTTCACCGCCGCAATGAGCGTCGTGCGCGACATCTCGCATTGCGCCGCCGTGTCCTTCAGGCTCACGCCATCCAGCCGCATCTTCACCGCACGTCGGCGCCGTTCGTTCAGGGCAGCTACCGGCAGCGTTCTCGAGTCGATTTTGTCCATACAACATGCCGACTCTATATCGCTCAATAAATTCAATGTTTAAATGCTTAATCAATAAAAGAAACGATGGTACGGGAAACCTGCGCGGACAGTCCCGTCGGGCAAAGATCTGGGGAGAGTAGTGCGATGTTGGCAAGCCTGTCTTTCAAGGCAAGGCTGCGGTCGGGTTTTGGCATTTTTCTGGCCATGATTGCAGCGGTAGGTGCGGTATCGGCGATATATCTCGGCAGCATCGCCGAGCACACGCGATCGATGGGGCAGTACGTCACTAAGGCCATCCTGGCCGAAGAGATCAAGGCCGGCGTGCATGCGATCAACGAGCTGCTCTATGTATGAAAAGGGTACCTTGTCGGACTGCGAGGAGTTCGCGCGCTTCGACGCTGAGATCGACAAGCTGCAGCAGACCGTGGGCGGAGATCTCGACCAGCTCGGCACGCTCATCAAATCACCCAAGGGCATGGAGCTGCACGCCAAGCTCGTGGCCGCGCGAACCGACTACGGCCGCGACGCGCTGCGTGCGCAGAAGCTGCTCGACGACCCCAAGTCCCACGACGAAGCGGTCACCCTGCTCAACACCGCGCTCAAGGCCAAGGCCATGGTCTTCTTCGGCGCGGTGAAAGCCTTGATGGACTATCAGGTCTAATTCGTCGAGGTGGCCGGCGCAAGCGTGCAGGACGAAACCGTGATGGCCCGCTGGTTCGCCGGCGTCCTGGCCTGCGTGGGCCTGCTCGTGGGGCTGATGGCCGCCTGGTCCTTCTCGCGCTCGGTGGGCGGCTTCGTCATACATATCGATGAAACCGTCGGCGTCGTCGCCACGTCCAGCCGTGAGATCGCCACCGGCAATCTCGACCTGTCCTCACGCACCGAGACGCAGGCCTCGAGCCTCGAGGAGACCGCCAGCTCGATGGAAGAGCTGACCTCCACCGTCAAGCAGAAGGCATGCCGCACAGCTCGCCTCCAGCGCCACGACGGTCGCGGTCGAAGGCGGAACCGCAGTGGGCGAAGTCGTCGCCACGATGCACGCCATCAGCGACGCATCGCGCAAGATCGCCGAGATCACCGCGGTGATCGACGGCATCGCCTTCCAGACCAATATGCTGGCGCTGAACGCTTCGGTCGAGGCGGCCCGCACCGGCGAGCAGGGCCGCAGCTTCGCCGTGGTCGCGGGCGAAGTGCGCAGCCTGGTGCAGCGCGGCGACCACCAAGGAAATCAAGGGGCTGATCGTCGATTCCACCGACAAGGTGGACGCCGGCACCCGTCAGGTGGCCGAAGCCGGCCGCAAGATGGAGGACATCGTGGGCGCGGTGCGCCAGATGACCGACATCGTCGGCGAGATCGCCTCGGCCTCGTCCGAGCAGAGCGCGGGCATCCAGCAGGTAGGCCAGGCCGTCGCCATGCTCGACAAGATCACCCAGCAGAACGCCGCGCTGGTGGAAGAAGCCGCCGCCGCGAGCCTGGAAGACCAGGTCAACGAAATGCGCGCGAGCGTCGCCATCTTCCTCGAAGGCAGCTCGGCCGCACTCCCGGCCGCCGAACAGATCACTGTCGGCCACGCCTCGGTGGAGCGGGAAATCAATCCCGCGCACCAGCTTGGCGGCAACGTCACAGCGCTTCCCAAGCGCAGCGTGCGGCACGCCGCCCGCAAGACCGGGACCGGCATCGAACAAGGCTGGGAAGAGCTCTAGTCAGGTCCGGAACCGGACCTGACGCGCATGGAGATGCCGAGCGAAGCGCCGGCCTGGGCGGCCGGCGTTGGGGAATACGGGCTCAGACCGCCTGTTCGTCGCGCTCGCCGGTGCGGATGCGCACCACCTGGCTGACGTCGGTCACGAAGATCTTGCCGTCGCCGATCTTTCCGGTGCGCGCGGCATTGACCACGGCCTCGATCACGGCGTCGCACTGCGCGTCGGGCACCACCACTTCGATCTTGATTTTTGGCAGAAAGTCGACCACGTATTCCGCGCCGCGGTAGAGCTCGGTGTGACCTTTCTGGCGGCCGAAACCCTTGACGTCGGTCACCGTCAGGCCAGTGACGCCGACGGCGGCGAGCGCCTCGCGCACTTCGTCGAGCTTGAAGGGTTTGACGATGGCGGTGACTTGCTTCATTGCGGTCTCCTGATGGGAATTGTTCGGACTTGGAGGGATTCTATCCCGATCAGTCTTTGAAGCGTGAAGTGATTGGATAACGCCAGTCGCGCCCGAACGCGCGGTGTGTCACGCGGATGCCCACGGGCGCCTGCTGGCGCTTGTATTCATTGAGCTTGATCAGGCGCACGACGCGGTGCACGTCCTCGGGCTTGTAGCCCGCGGCGATGAGATCATCGGAGGACTGGTCCTGCTCCATGTAGCCCGCGAGGATGCCGTCGAGCACTTCATAGGGCGGCAGGCTGTCCTGGTCCTTCTGGTTCTCGCGCAGCTCGGCCGAGGGCGCGCGCGTGAGGATGCGCTCGGGGATCACGTCGGGCTGACCGGGCTGAGCGTTGCGCCAGGCGCAGAGCCGGTAGACAAGCGTCTTGGAGATGTCCTTGATCACCGCGAAGCCGCCCGCCATGTCGCCGTAGAGCGTGCAATAGCCCACCGCCATCTCGCTCTTGTTGCCGGTGGTCAGCACGATGCGCCCGCTCTTGTTGGACAGAGCCATCAGCAGCGTGCTGCGCACGCGCGCCTGGATGTTCTCCTCGGTGGCGTCGGGCTTGAGGCCGGCGAACTCGCAGGCCAGCGCCGCCTCGAAGGCGTCCACCATCGGCATGATGGGAATCTCGTCATACTTCACGCCCAGGCGCTCGCTGATCTCGCGAGCGTCCTCCCAGGAGATGTCCACCGTGTAGCGTGAGGGCATCATCACCGCGCGCACCTTGTCCACGCCCAGCGCATCCACCGCGACGGCCAGCACCAGCGCGGAATCCACGCCGCCCGACAGGCCGATGATCGCGCCCGGGAAGCCGTTCTTGTTCACGTAGTCGGCCACACCCATGCGCAGCGCCGTGTAGATCTTGGCCTCGGTGGGAACCTGCAGCGCGATCTTGCCGGGCAGCAGCCGGCCAGCGGCCAGTTCCACATAGTCCAGCCCCTCCTCGAACTGCGGCATGCGCATCAGCGTCTCGCCGCCGCGGTCCATGGCGAAGGAGCTGCCGTCGAAGATCAGTTCATCCTGGCCGCCGACCAGATTGACGTAGACGTGCGGCATGCCGGTCTCGAGCACGCGGTGGCGCAGGATGTTCTCGCGGCGGTCTTCCTTCTCGATGTGGTACGGCGAGGCGTTGGGCACCAGGATCAGCTGCGCGCCCGCGAGCTGCGCCTGCACCGCGGCGTGCGGATGCCAGGCGTCCTCGCAGATGATCAGGCCCACGCGCGTGCCCTTGATGTCGAACACGCAGGGCGCGTCGCCGGGACGGAAATAGCGCAGCTCGTCGAAGACTTCGTTGTTGGGCAGCTCCTGCTTGGCGTAGCTGTAGGCCACGCGGCCTTCGAGCAGAACTGAGGCGGCGTTCCAGATCTGCGCCTGCGACGGGATTCCGGTACCATCGACGCGTTCGACCAGATTGGCCACCGTCCGCTGGGCATGGCCCACCACCACATGCAGTCCGTCCAGTCCCGCCATCTCCTTCGTCAGCCAGTCAAGCATCGCCTGGCAGCGGTCGATGAAGCCTGGGCGCAGCAGCAGGTCCTCGGGCGGATAGCCGCACAGCGAGAGTTCAGGGGTCAGCAGCAGATCCGCACCCTTGGCATGCGCCTCGCGGGCGGCGTCGAGGATCTTGCGCGCATTGCCGTCGAAGTCGCCGACGGTGAGATTGATCTGGGCCAGGGCGATGCGTAGGCGGGCAGGACTGAGCATGGTCTCGGTTCAACAATAAGGCGGAACAGCTTGAGCAAGGAAACGGCTGGCGGCGCAGAGGACGGAATCGACAGCGCTCCATCCGATGTATTCGCGTCCGGCAAGTACGGCAATTATGGCATGCAGGCCATCCGGAATCTTGCGCGGATTCCGGCTTCGTAATGGGACGCGCTGGCCGCGCCCGGCGCGGGCGGCAATCCTTTCCTGCGCCATGCCTTCCTTCTGGCGCTGCAGGAGGCGCGCTGCATCGGCGGCGAGACCGGCTTGGAGCCGGTCTTCCTCACGCTGTGGGAGGGCGAGACGCTCGCCGCAGCGATGCCTCTGTTCCTCAAGTCACACTCCTACGGTGAATACGTCTTCGACTGGGTCTGGGCCGACGCCTATGCGCGCCACGGCCTCGAGTACTACCCCAAGCTCCTCGGCGCGATTCCCTTCACGCCCGTGCGCGGCGCTCGATTTCGCGCGCGAGCTGGGCGCCTCCTCGCTGCACGTCCTGTTCCCCACCGACGCCGAGCGCGACGCGCTGGCCGGCGCCGGCATGCTGATCCGCAGCGGCGTGCAATTCCATTGGCGCAACCGCGGCTATGCGGACTTCGAGCAATTCCTCGGCGAGCTCGAACAGAAAAAACGCAAGAACATCCGCGCCGAACGCCGCAAGGTCGCGCAGGCCGGCGTGCGTTTCCGCCATCTACACGGCGCGCAGATCACGGAAGCCGACTGGCATTTCTTCGCGCGCTGCTATGCAAAAACCTACCGCGGGCACCATTCCACGCCCTACCTCAACCGCGCCTTCTTCCTGCGCCTGGGCGAGACCATGCCGGAGAACCTGCATCTGGTGATCGCAGACCGCGAACAGGACGGCGGCGTGCGGCCCATCGCCAGTTCGCTGCTCGTCGTGGGCGAGGGCCCAGAAGGCAAGACTGCCTACGGCCGCTACTGGGGGGAGGGCGCTGGAGACCGTGCCCTGCCTGCGTTTCGAGACCGCCTTCTATCAGCCTCTGCAGTGGTGCATCGAGGCGGGCGTCGCGGTGTTCGATGGCGGCGCCCAGGGCGAGCACAAGATGGCGCGCGGCCTGATGCCGGTGGCCACGCATTCGGCGCACTGGCTGGCGCATCCCGCCTTCGCCGACGCGGTGGAAAATTTCCTGCGGTGCGAGACCCAGGGGATCGACGCCTATCTTGACGAACTCGGCGAACGCTCGCCCTTCAGGGCCCCCGTCTCCGGCAAGGACGCGGAATAGACCCGCGCCCCGGCGGGCTCATCGCATCGCCGGCTTCAGAACACGTGGCGGATCTCAGCGCAGAGCGTTTTGCCCGGCCCCCTGACCCGTCTGCTTGCCGTAGACGTAGACCGCGTAGAGATCGGTCCGCTTGGACAGGCAGTAGTCATAGCCGAAGGTCGCGGTATTGCGCCGCGTGTCCGCCTTGCCGGGCGCGCTGACGCGGGTTTTGGCCAAGGCGGCGAGGACGCTGCCCGACGGCGTCGTGGACCAGGACAGCCCACTCGACCAGGTGAGCGACTTCTGGCCGACCGTGGAGAAGCCGTCGGTGCCCTGCGCCGCGCCGTAGACCTTCACCGGCTTGAGGTCGTAGGCGCCGCCGGCCAGCCAGGCAAGCTGCGCCGTGGCCCAGGGCGAGGGCGAAGGCGTCGCCGTCGTGGCGTTGGCGATGCCGTCGTTCTGCGCCATGGCCACCGCCGTCATCGGGCCGCCTTCGTACTTCACACTCAAGGCCAGATTGTTCGCGGCGTTGCTGCCGGCGAGGCCGCCGATGCCGACGTGGGCGATGGTGCTCCAGCCCGAGAGATTTGGCGTCGCGTACTGCAGCACGTTGTTCCAGAAGGTGTCGCCCAGCGTGGCGCCGCCGAACTGCGGCTGCGTGGTCTGCATCACCAGCAGCGAGAAGAGGATGGAGGTGGAGAAGGGGTTGATCCACTGCTCGCTAAGATAGAGCAGCTTGGTGTTCCGGCCCAGGGTCGCGCGGCCGTAGCCGCCTTCGAGGCCGACGTAGGTGTTGCGGCTGAAGAGCGGTTCGGTGCTGAGGCGACCGGCCGCGCCCGTGGTGGTCTGGAAAAAGCTCTCCAGCGCGAAGACCGACTTCAGCCCACCACCCAGGTCCTCCCTGCCGCCCACCACCCAGAAGGGGCCGTTCAGGCCGGCGGACTGCATCGCCAGCGCGCGCGGCGTGGCGTCGCTGCGCTTGGTGCTGGCGACGTCCAGGCCGACCAGGCCGTAGAAGCTCACGCCCGAGGGCCCTGCTTCCTCGGCGCCGGCCGCGTCCGCCCCCAGCGAGGCAAAGGCCAGAGCCGCGGCGCGGGCGCACACCCGCCCGGCGAGGCTTGTCGATTGATGCTTGCAACTGCGCGCGGCGGAACCGACGCGTCCATGCGTCGAGCAATGCATATCAACCCCTGTCTGTCGTCGCCGGCATCGGCGTAGACGGAGTTATAGGCTTGGAAGCCGCGCCTGTCCATTGGCCGCGAGACGGCGGCCGGCGTCGCCATGCGCCCGGCCTTGCCGCTCCGGGAAGCTGGAGCGGCATGCGTTGCGCCGGATGTTTTCCGCTATTTGGCGGTGACGATGGGGAAGAGCCCCGGCGCCTTGTCGATCAGCGAGAAGAAGCGCACCAGGTCGATGCGGCTGCCGGAGACCTTGAGGTCGTCGCTGAGCAGCGTGTCCTTCACGCCCGCCGTGCCCGCCATCATCTTGATGAAGATGGTCTTTGTCAGGGCCAGCATGGCGTTGGCGTCGGCTTCCGCAGTGCCCTCCCTGTAGTGGAGCACGGCATTCTCGATCCACAGCACGTAGGACTCCTTGGTGTCCGAGAGGACCAGGTTGACCTTGAAGTTCTTGCCGTCGGCGGCGGGGCCATTCAGTCCGGCGGCCATGGCCTCGAAGAAGCGCTCCACCGGCGTCTGCATCAGCATCTCGATAAAGCCGGCCTTGCTCACGCCCTTGGCAGGCGGCCCGCCGCGCAGCTCGGCCGCGCCGGTCAGGTAGCTGTTGCGCCAAGTGGAGGCTTCGGACATGTAACCCATCTGCTCATAGGTCCTGGCCATCAGCTCCTTGGCTTCCTTGTTGGACGGATCGCCGAAGACCGCCTTGTTCAGCAGTTCGGCCGCCCAGCGGTAGTCACCCTTGTCGTAGGCTGCCTGCGAGGCGGACACCGCCTTGCCGGAGCCGCCGATTAGCTCGAGGTAGCGCTTGGCCGATTCCTGCGGCGGGAGCGGATCGAGGTTGGATGGATTGCCGTCGTAGCTGCCCATGTAGAACTGGTAGACGGCCTTCACGTTGTGCCGCAGGTCGCCGTAGTAGTCGCGCGCGCCAAAATATGCGCCCAGTGACTTGGGCAGCTTGACCATGTCGGCCATCTTGTAGGGCATGTAGCCGGCGTTGATCAGGCGCACGGTCTGGTCGTGGGTGTACTTGTAGACGTCGCGGTGGGCCTTGAACAGGTCGACGATCCGGTCGTGCCCACCAGACCGGCCAGGCGTGCTGTCTGAACAGCACTTCCACGCCGTCCGCCTTGGCGATGGCCTGATCCATGTATTCCGACCAGCGCAGCGCATCACGCACCTTGGCGCCGCGCACCTGCAGCAGGTTGTGCATGTTCTGAGTGACGATCTCGGCGCCGCAGTAGGCTTTCCGGGCGGGAATGGAGAAGGTCAACTCGGCCGGCGCCTCCGCACCCGGCACATTGTGGAAGACGAAGCGCACACCGTCGAGCGTCAGCTCCTCGGTGGGCTTGGAGATCAGCCGGTTGGGCTGGAGGATCCCGAAGGTGCCGTAGACCACGTCCTTGCCTAAGCCGGTGTCGACCATGCCCTTGGCGCTGCGCGGCAGGTCGCGGCCGAACTGGTAGGGCGAGCGGCGCGTCATGGCCGCGCCGACCATGATGTTCTCGCTGGTGGCCTCTTCGAGAAAGCCCTGTGAGGCGACGATCGGCAGCTTTCGCTCGGCCGCCTCCTTGGAGCCGACCACGCCCAGCACGCCGCCGAAATGGTCGGCGTGGCTGTGCGTGAAAATCACCGCGACGACCGGCTTGTCGCCCAGATGCTGGCGGGCGAAGGCCATCGCCGCCGCCGAGCTTTCGCTGGCGGTCAGCGGATCGACGACGATCCAGCCGGTGTCGCACTCGATCAGCGTGAGATTGGCGATGTCGAAGCCGCGCAGCTTATAGATGCCGTCGGTCACCTTGAACAGGCCAGACTCGGCGTTCAGGCGCGCATGGCGCCAAAGGCTGGGGTTGACGGTGTCGGGCGCGGCGCCCTTGAGGAAGTCGTAGGCGGCGAAGTCGCGCAGCACGCTGCCGTCGGCCGCGAGGATCTGGCCGGTGGGGCGCGCGATCAGGCCGCGCTTGGCGTCCTCGAAGTCCTTCGAATCATCGAGCTTGAGCTCCTTGGCGATCTGGGCGTTGGCTGCGACGGTCTGCGGGCTCGCGTCGCTGCTGGCGCCGCCCACGCTGCCTCTCTTGCCGCAGCCAGCGAGCACCGCGAGCGAAAACATCGAGACGGCCAGCGCCGCCGATGCGCGCAACGAGCGCGCGGAAGAGGCGGCACGGCCTGATTCGCTGCTGAATTCGCGGCCGGATTCGTTTTGGGGTTGCTGTGTCATGTCTTCCGCTCCTTGGGAATTCAATGGGCGGCGCGGATCATGTCCGCCGTCTTCTCACCGATCATGATGGTGGGCGCGTTGGTGTTGCCGCCGATCAGGGTGGACATGACCGAGGCGTCGGCCACGCGCAGGGCCTCGATGCCGTGGATGCGCTGCTGCGCGTCGACCACGGCTGTGGGGTCGTGCGCCGGCCCCATCTTGCAGGTGCCGACAGGATGGTATTGCGTGTCGGTGCGAGTTTAGACGACTCCATGATGCGCAGCTGGATCCACCCGCCCCGGAGCAGCAGCTGTAGATCGCGCTCGTCGGACAGGAAGCGCGGGTCGATCACGGGCGCCGCGTGCGAATCTGGGCTGCGCAGCCTGACCGTACCGCGGCTGTATGGACGCAGGACGTCGACGTGGCAGGAGATGCCGTGGCCCAGATGCAGCTTGCGCGCATGGTCGTCGACGATGGCGAGCACGAAGATCAGTTGCAGGTCGGGCATGGCCGCCTCGGGCGAGGAACGCAGAAAAGCGCCCGCCGAGGCATAGGTGCTGGTGACCATGCCGATGCGGCCGCGCCGCCACTGTCCGATGGCGCTCAGCACGCGCCCGAGACCGCCAAACGAGACGCTGAAGGTGTCGGAGGCGCTGGAAACGGTCCAGGTCTGCACGTAGTCGATGTGGTCCTGCAGATTGCCGCCCACGCCGGGCAGCTCGTGCACCTACTCGACGCCGGCTTCGCGCAGGGCCGCCGCCTGGCTGATGCCCGAGAGCTGCAGTAGCTGCGGCGAGCCGAAGGCGCCCGCGCTCAGCACCACCTCGCGCCGCGCGCAGCTCGATCTTCGCGCTCACTGCATGGGTGATCACCTTCAGATTGGGCCGGCCGAGATTGGGCATGAGATAGGCCTTGGCCGCGCTGCAGCGCTCTCCGTCCTTGTGCGTGACCTGGTAGCGGAAGACGCCTTCCTGGCGTTCGCCGTTGTAGTCGGGATTGAGCGGCAGGCCGGCGGCGGCGACGAACATGTCGGTGACCGGGTTTTCAAAGCGCGGATAGGTGACGTTGAGCGGGTCGCCAACGCCGTGATAACCGTTGTGGAATTGCTCGTTGTTCTCGGCGCGGCGGAAATATTGATCCAGTACTTAAACATTGAACTTATTGAGTGATATAGAGTCTGCTGTTGCAGGGACAAAATCGACTCGAGAACGCTGCCGGTAGCCACCCTGAACGAACGGCGCCGACGTGTGGTGAAAATGCGGCTGGATGGCGTGAGCCTGAAGGACGCGGCGGCGCAATGCGAGATGTCGAACACGACGCTCATTGCGGCGGTGAAGGCGTATCGCGCGGGCGGGTGGAAGGCCCTCGACGTGGAGCGCCCCGGGCGCCCGCAGGGTACGAGCAGAACGCTGACGGCGGAGCAGGAGCGCGAGGTTCAGCGGCTGATCCGCGACCGCACGCCCGACCAGTTGAAGATGATCTACGCGCTGTGGAGCCGCCAGGCAGTGGCCGAGTTGATCCTTAACCGATATACGGCATCAAGCTGGCCGTTCGCACGATGGGCCTGTATCTGGAGCGTTGGGGCTTCACGCCGAAAAAGCCCATGAAGAAGGCCTACGAGCAGTCGCCGGCGGCGGTGAAAAAGTGGCTCGACGGAGGACTCCCCAAGACGCCCGTGATTCGCGTGAACAACAAGCGCCACGGCTTGTCGGTGATCTCCACCGTCACCAACAAGAGCCAGATGCGCTGGCAGGCCTTAGACGGAGCGTTGAGCGCCGACATTCTGATCGATTTCCTGCGCCGGCTGGTCAAGGATGCCGGCCGAAAGATCTACCTGATCCTGGACAACCTGCGTGTGCACCACAGCAAGCCCGTGAAGGCCTGGCAGGCCGAGCACAAGCACGAGATCGAAGTCTTCTACTTGCACAGCTACAGCCCCGAACTGAACCCCAACGAAATGGCCAATGCCGACCTGAAGCAGGTCGGCACCAAACTCGCTCCAGCTCGCTCGAAGCTGCAACTGGTGAAGGCCACGCGCCAGCATCTGCTCAGCGTTTAGCGACAGCCCGAGCGCGTCAAGAGCTACTTCGAACATTCGCCGGTTCGGTATGCTGCTTGAGTTCATTTTTTCAATGCCGGATCAATAGTGGCTTATTTTCGGCTTTATTCGACTTTTCTTCGGCTCAGAGGCCGGCCCGGCTCAGCGCACGCGCATGCCGGGCTTGGCGCCGGCGTGCGGCTCCAGGATGTAGAGGCCGGGATCCTTGTCGTCGGCCGAGGAGGCGGCCAGCACCATGCCTTCCGAGAAGCCGAACTTCATCTTGCGCGGCGCGAGGTTGGCGACCATCACGGTGAGCTTGCCGACCAGCTGCTCGGGCGCGTAGGCCGAGCTGATTCCGGAGAAGACGTTGCGGGTGCGACCTTCGCCCAGGTCCAGGGTGAGTTGGAGCAGCTTGGTCGAGCCTTCGACTTTCTTGCAGTCGACGATCTTGGCGACGCGCAGATCGATCTTGGCGAAATCGTCGATAGTGATTTCCTGGGCGATCGGCTCGATGGCGGCGGTGGCGTCAGCGCCGGCGGCTTCGCCGCCCGGCAGCGATTCGCGGTTGGCGGTCAGCAGGGCTTCGATCCTCTTGGCGTCGATGCGGGTCATCAGATGGCTGTAGGGCGAGACGGGCTGCGCGGCAGACAGCGGCTTGCAGGTGTCTGCCCAGGCCAGCGGCGCGACGCCGAGGAATGCTTCGACTTGGCCCGCCAGTTTTGGCAGCACGGGCTTGAGATACTGGGTCAGCAGGCGGAAGGATTCCAGCGCGATGCTGCACACCGCATGCAGCTTGGCGGCCTGCTCGGGCTGCTTGGCCAGGGTCCATGGCTGTTCCTGGGCGATGTAGGCGTTGACCGCGTCGCACAGCTCCATCACCACGCGCATGGCGCGGCCGAATTCACGCGCTTCGTAGAAAGCGGCGATCTCGCCGGCGGCGTCGCGCAGCCGCTCAACCAGAGGATCGGCGAGCGCGGCCTCGTCCACCTTGCCACCGAAGGTCTTGACCAGGAAGCCGGCGCAACGGCTGGTGATGTTCAGATACTTGCCCACCAGGTCGCTGTTCACGCGGGCGACGAAGTCGTCCAGGCCCAGGTCCAGGTCTTCCATCGACGCGTTCAGGCGCGCGGCGAAGTAGTAGCGAAGCCATTCGGGGTTGAGGCCCGTGTCGATGTAGCTCTTGGCGGTGATGAAGGTGCCGCGCGACTTGCTCATCTTTTCGCCGTCCACGGTCAGGAAGCCGTGGGTGAAGACGTTGGTCGGCGTGCGGTAGCCGGAGAACTGCAGCATCGCCGGCCAGAACAGCGTGTGGAAATACAGGATGTCCTTGCCGATGAAGTGATACTGCTCGGCCGTGCTGCCGGCCTTCACCCAAGCGTCCATGTCCAAGCCTAGGCGCTGGCACAGGTTCTTGAAGCTGGCGTAGTAGCCCACGGGCGCGTCGAGCCAGACGTAGAAATACTTGCCGGGCGCGCCGGGGATCTCGAAGCCGAAATAGGGTGCGTCGCGCGAGATGTCCCAGTCCGAGAGCTTGGGGCCGTCGCCGTCCTTGTCCTCGCCAAGCCATTCGCGCATCTTGTTGCGGGCCTCGGGCTGCAGCGGCGTGGACACCTGCGTCCAGTCGCGCAGGAAGCTTTCGCAGCGCGGGTCGGAGAGCTTGAAGAAATAGTGGTCCGAGGTCTTGCGGATGGGCGTGGCGCCGCTGATTACCGAGAAGGGGTTCTTCAGGTTGGTGGGGCTGTAGGTGGCGCCGCAGTTTTCGCAGGAGTCGCCGTACTGGTCCTTGGTGCCGCACTTGGGGCATTCGCCCTTGATGAAGCGGTCTGGCAGGAACATTTCCTTGACCGGGTCGTAGGCCTGCTCGATAGCGCGCTTCTCGATGAGGCCGGCGGCCTGCAGCCGGGCGTAGATGTCCTCGCTCAGCAGACGGCTCTCTTCGCTGTCGGTCGTGTAGTAGTTATCGAAGGAAACCAGGAAGTTGTCGAAATCGGTCTTGTGCTCGGTCCAGACCCGGTCGATCAGCTGCTTGGGCGTGATGCCTTCCTTTTCGGCACGCAGCATGATCGGCGTGCCGTGGGTGTCGTCCGCGCCGACGTAGTAGATCTCATGGCCGCGCATGCGCTGGAACCGCACCCAGATATCGGTCTGGATATATTCCAGCAGGTGGCCGATATGGATTTGCCCGTTGGCGTAGGGTAGGGCGGAGGTGACGAGGATGCGGCGCGGATTCATGAAAACCGGGAGGGCTTGGGAAAACCACGATTTTAGCAAGTAATGAAAAGTGAGTGCTCAACTCACCCTGCTCGCCCTCGCCCGCGCGGTCCGGCCGATCCGCGTGGATCGCGCCGCGTCTGATGGAGCGGCGCAAAAAAATCGCCGGCACTAGGCCGGCGTTAACTTCCAAGGCGGAACGAACGCGGAAGAAAGGAGAAACTAGGTGGCGGTAACATTGCGCATCCCCTCAAACAATGCGAGCAAACGCTTGCGCTGGAAGCGCCTCTTTCATCAGGAAACCCAGGAAACCCTGGACACCCGAAGAAAGGCAAACCGGCTTGGGCGTTCACTCACCCGTCACCCAAATTTTTAGATGAAGGTCGTTTCAAATGGTTCACACATAATTTCACCAATCCCCTTAATCCATGGGGTTATTCACCCTGGGCGGCGTCTGGCGGCCTCCCGTCCCTGGCGAATTTGCTAAAGTATCCGGCTTCCAGAACCGCGCCCGAAGAGGCGCGCGGCGGACACGAAAAGACCAGAGAAGAGATTGACCACCACGCCAGAGCAAATCACCGAGCAGGTCCAGCAGGCCCTGAAACAGCTGATCGACCCGAACACCGGGAAGGACCTCGTCAGCAGCCGCAGCGCCCGCAACGTCAAGGTCGCGGGCGGCGAGGTCAGCCTGGACGTCGAGCTCGGCTATCCGGCCAGCAGCCAGATCGAACTCATGCGCAAGCTGGTCGTGGACGCGCTGTCGGGCATCCCGGTCGTGACCAAGGTCAGCGCCAACGTCACCATGCAGATCGTCCCGCATGCGGTGCAGCGCGGCGTCAAGCGCCTGCCCGGCGTGAAGAACATCGTTGCCGTCGCCTCGGGCAAGGGCGGCGTGGGCAAGTCCACCACCGCGGTAAACCTGGCCCTGGCCCTGGCGGCCGAGGGCGCCAGCGTGGGCATCCTCGACGCCGACATCTACGGCCCGAGCCTGCCCACCATGCTCGGCGTCGCCGGTCCGCCCAAGGCGCTGGACCAGCAGACCATGCTGCCGCTCGAAGGCCACGGCCTGCAGGTCAACTCCATCGGCTTCCTGGTCGAGCCCGACAACCCCATGGCCTGGCGCGGCCCCATGGTCACCCAGGCGCTCGAGCAGCTCCTTCGCCAGACCCGCTGGGACGACCTGGACTACCTCATCGTCGACATGCCCCCCGGCACCGGTGACATCCAGCTCACGCTCTCGCAGCGTGTGCCCGTGACCGGCGCGGTCATCGTCACCACGCCGCAGGACATCGCCCTGCTCGACGCCCGCAAGGGCCTGAAGATGTTCGAGAAGACCTGCATCCCCGTGCTGGGCGTGGTCGAGAACATGAGCCTCTACGTCTGCCCCAACTGCGGCCACCAGGAGCACATCTTCGGCGCCGGTGGCGGCGAACGCATGTGCCTGGACTTCGGCGTGGACTTCCTCGGCAGCCTGCCGCTGAACATGTCCATCCGCCTGCAGGCCGACGCCGGCAACCCCACCGTCGCGGCCGAGCCCGAGGGCGAGATCACCGCCATCTACAAAGCCATCGCGCGCAAGGTCGCGGTGCAGATCGCCGCCAAGTCCAAGGACATGGCCGACCTGTTCCCGACCATCGTCGTGAAGGACAGCTGAGGCGGCGGACTGCGCGGCCCTCGAGCATGGCCGTCAAGCTGAACCATCGATGTTGTCTGGACACCTCTTCCTTGGTTTCACAGGGAGAGAATATGGACAACATACGTTTTGCTTCAACGGAGCAAGCGCCGCGCATGGGCGTCGCCCAGGCGCCCGCGGCCATGGACGCCGCCCGGCAGGACCTGCCGGCACGCATGCAGACCCTCTTCGTTTCCGCGCTGCAATTCAACGAAGGCCCGACGAAAAATCAGGCGTCGGACCGATTCAACCAAGCGGTATTGCCTTATCTGTCGGATAACGATCCGCTGATCCGGCAGGCGGGAAGCTTCGACAGCCGCCTGCAATCCATTCCGGCCCGGCGCGCGACTATGTCCGCCTTTACTTCGACCTGAAGCAGCTCGTCTCGGACCGGCCCGGGGCGACGCAGGGAGAGTTGTTCGATCAAGCGCTCGATCGCCATCAACAGATCGTCGGGCGGCCCGCCAACCAGCCCCGATCAGATCGCTCAGGCGCTGATGCAGGTTGATCCTGCGGCCAGCACCAAGCTCAGCCGGGACGACATCGCCAAGATCCTCGTGCCGCTTGGCGTCAACTTGGCCGCGGCGGGCGGCACGGCGCTCGTGTCGGGCGCAGGCGGGCCCGAGGCGGTCATGACCAGCCTGAGCGGCCTGCTCGCGCGCGCGTTCCCCACCGGCGCGCACCTTGCCGGATGGCATCCAGACCCCCGTGCCCAATTCGCCCTATCCCGAAACGTACACAGGCACCGGTCCTCAAGGCCAAGCGCTGGGTGGCGGCAACAAAGCCAACGGCGGCGCCGTGACGCGCACCCAGCCCAACGGCGAACAGACCCAGGTTCACAACCAGCCGTCCGCTCAACGGCGAAACGCCCACCCGGGTGATCAATGGGGAGAGCACGACGGTTCCCCCCGCGCTGCCCAATCCGTCCCGCACGGGAGGAAACACGCGCATTCCTTCCGCGGGCGAGCGGCCCACGGAAATCCATGGACTGTCCGAAGAAAACGGCGGCGGCGCCAGTCAGCCCACGGCCGGCGGCCAGCTCGCCAACAGAAACGGCGCCACCGAGACCGTGGTCCTGAACCCAGGGGCAACCGGCGGTCTGCAGGCGCTGCGCATCGGCGGGCGCGAGCTTCCGATCACCCAGACGCAGCAAGGCGAATTCGTGAACTTCAGCGGTCTGCGCACGCCCCAGTGCGAGCAGATGTTTCTCGGCGGGATGGAGGGCGGGGTGCGCCCGCTGCGGGTGAATGCCGGCCGCGCCGAAGTCGGTCTGACCTCGCCGGCCGGCGCGACGCGCTGGGCCACGGTCGGGCGGGCTGGCGAACTGATCGTCTCCAACCCCGCCACCGGCAATCCCGCGCAGGCGCGCAACGTCGCCGGCATGTCCATCGTGCTGCTCGAACAAGTCGGCGCGCGCTGGCAAACCTACGACCTCGATGGCAACCGTCTAGGCGACAGCGATGGAAAAATCATCCCCGATCCCGCCGACCCGCTGGCTGCGCGTCTCCTGCCGCAGGGCACGTCCGGTCTGGCCGCGGGCGGCGGCCAGAGCCGCGTGCGGGAGCAGGCGGGCCGATTCTCCTTCACGGGCGACATGCGCCCGGGTTCCGGATCCTCTGCGCTGCGTTTCTCCGAGCAGAACCCGAGCCAAGCCGTGGTGAACGTGGGCTTCAGCGATGGCCAGCCGCCGATGCAGGTGACCGCCAGGGCTTACCTGCGGCTCAATCCCGATCGCCAGGACAAGGGGCCAGCAACCTGGACGGATATTCTCGCGGTCGGCGCCAACAACCGGCCCTATCAGGCCGGCGACATCCTGATTCAATGCCGGCCGGACCGCAATGCATGGGCGCCCGTCGACGGGTACACCGCCGCCTCCGGCTCGGGCGCCGCATCCGCGCCGGGCTTTCAGGAGGCATCCTATTAAAACCGCTTCGGAAAAATCGACTTGGAAACCGTCCACAGAAAGCGTCTGCAGCTCGTGAACGCGCTCCGTGGCGAGGGCGCCTCCGAAAAGCTGCTGCAGACCGACGAGTATTACTCGCAGCTCAACAGCGGTGGCGAACCCTCCCCGAGCCCAAACTCCGACAGTTGGCAGCTGCCCCGCACGCCGTCGCTGAACCGTCAGCCCTCCTCGCCGCCTTCGCGGATCTTCCCCATGCTCCGCTCCCCGGAGCTGGTTGTGTTGGACGGCCAGGCGCTGCCAGTGCATCGGATCACCGGCCTGCTTGGCCAGGATCTGGGCATGGCCGGCCCCAGGCCGAGTTACATGAGTTCAAACACCTTCGGCAGGCTGGTGGAAGACGGCGTGGGCCTGGCGGTGGACTTGCGCAACAGCGACGATGAACTCTCCCATCCGTTCCTGCCCAATCGCCAAGGCGAAATCAGCCAGCACGGCCACTACAGCTACACCCTCAACAACGTTGAGAGCGTGTCGGACGTGCTGCAGATTCGCCAGTACACCATGAAGAACATGGAGAACGGGACCTCCTCTGACTTCAAGGTCATCCGGCGGAAAATCGGCGACAGCCTGGCGCTCACGCCTTCTCAGTTAGTTGGGCGACCTGGTGGATCGGATCCAGTCCGAAAAGGCCTCCATCGCCAACAGCGCGAGGCCCAAGCTCTATATCTCCTTTTCCTGGGGAATGGGCCGCACGATGATGGTGTATGAAGCGATGGCGCTCAAGAGCGCCTTGGACGCTGGCCGGCTCAACATCGGCAACTATCAGAGCGAGTTCGTTGAGGCGTTCGTCAGGGGCATGGAAATCCGCGGGCGCACAGCCGTGGAATATCCATCCCAGCTCGACGCCTTGTACCGGTGCACCGAACGCCTGGCGATCCGAATCTGGAAGCCGCTGGAGCAGGCCGCCAACGCAAATCTGGCGCGCCATGCCGCCTGAGTTTCTCGGCGGCCGTTTGGCGCACAGAAGCGGCCGCTGACGGTACAATTCCAGAAATTTCAAGCGCCCCTGACCGGGGCGCTTCTCCCAATGAGGAGTGGGGATGTCGATCAAGTCGGACAAATGGATACGCCGCATGGCTGAGCAGAACGGCATGATTGAGCCGTTCGAGCCCGGCCAGATCCGCGAGCGCGAGGGTAAGCGCATCGTCAGCTATGGCACCTCCAGCTACGGCTACGACATCCGTTGCGCCAACGAATTCAAGATCTTCACCAACATCAACAGCACCGTCGTCGACCCCAAGAACTTCGACGAAAAGTCCTTCGTCGACGTCACCGCCGACGAATGCATCATCCCGCCCAATTCCTTCGCCCTGGCGCGCACCGTCGAATACTTCCGCATCCCGCGCAACGTGCTCACCATCTGCCTGGGCAAGAGCACCTACGCGCGTTGCGGCATCATCGTCAACATCACGCCCTTCGAACCCGAATGGGAAGGCTACGTCACCCTCGAGTTCTCCAACACCACGCCGCTGCCTGCCCGCATCTACGCCGGCGAGGGCTGTGCCCAGGTGCTGTTCCTGGAGTCCGACGAAGTCTGCGAAGTGTCCTACCGCGACCGAGGCGGCAAATACCAGGGCCAGCGCGGCGTCACACTGCCGAAGGCTTAAAGCTGTATGCTTACGCGGATTTCGCTGTGCAGCTGCATCGCCGCCGGGCGGAATCGCCGCGGCGGGCTTGCGCCGCATGAAGGCGCTGCCGGCCCGGCAAGCCGGCGCATATCGTCGTTCCATATTTTGGTGAGGTCCTCAGCATGAAATTCCGCTTCCCCGTCGTCGTCATCGACGAAGACTTCCGCTCGGAAAACATTTCCGGTTCGGGCATCCGCGCCCTGGCCAAGGCCATCGAGGCCGAAGGCATGGAAGTGCTGGGCCTGACCTGCTACGGCGACCTGACCTCCTTCGCCCAGCAGGCCTCGCGCGCCTCCTGCTTCATCCTCTCGATCGACGACGAGGAGTTCGGCACCGGCTCCACCGAGGAGACCGACGCGGCCCTCGCCGCCCTGCGCGCCTTCGTCGCCGAAGTGCGCAAACGCAACGAAGACATCCCCATCTTCCTTTACGGCGAAACCCGCACCTCGCGCCACATCCCCAACGACGTGCTGCGCGAACTGCACGGCTTCATCCTCATGAACGAGGACACGCCCGAGTTCGTGGCCCGGCACATCATCCGCGAAGCCAAGGTCTACCTCGATTCGCTCGCGCCGCCCTTCTTCCGCGCGCTCACGCACTACGCCTCCGACGGCTCCTACTCCTGGCACTGTCCCGGCCACTCCGGCGGCGTCGCCTTCCTAAAGAGCCCGGTCGGCCAGATGTTCCACCAGTTCTTCGGCGAGAACATGCTGCGCGCCGACGTCTGCAATGCCGTGGACGAACTCGGCCAGCTGCTCGACCACACCGGCCCGGTGGCCGCCTCCGAGCGCAACGCCGCGCGCATCTTCAACGCCGATCACCTGTACTTCGTCACCAATGGCACATCCACCTCCAACAAGATCGTCTGGTATAGCACCGTCGCGCCGGGCGACATCGTGGTGGTGGACCGCAACTGCCACAAGTCTGTGCTGCACGCCATCATGATGACCGGCGCCGTGCCCGTCTTCCTGATGCCCACGCGCAACAACTTCGGCATCATCGGCCCCATCCCCAAGAGCGAATTCTCTTGGGAGTCCATCCAGAAGAAGATCGACGCCAATCCCTTCATCACGGACAAGACCCTCAAGCCGCGCGTGCTCACCATCACCCAGAGCACCTACGACGGCGTGGTCTACAACGTCGAGATGATCAAGGACATGCTCGACGGCCGGATCGACACCCTGCATTTCGACGAAGCCTGGCTGCCGCACGCCACCTTCCACGACTTCTACCGCGACATGCACGCCATCGGCCGCGGCCGCCGGCGCACCAAGGAGTCGATGGTCTTCTCCACCCAGTCCACCCACAAGCTGCTCGCCGGCCTCTCGCAGGCCTCGCAGATCCTTGTGCAGGAGTCGGAGGAGCGCAAACTCGACCGCGACGTGTTCAACGAGTCGTATCTGATGCACACCTCCACCTCACCGCAGTACGCCATCATCGCCTCCTGCGACGTGGCCGCCGCGATGATGGAGCCGCCCGGCGGCACCGCGCTGGTGGAGGAATCGATCGCTGAGGCGCTGGATTTCCGCCGCGCCATGCGCAAGGTGGACGAAGAGTTTGGCGCCGACTGGTGGTTCAAGGTCTGGGGCCCAGACTGGCTGGCCGAGGAAGGCATCGGCGAGCGCGAGGATTGGGTCATCCGCGCCGACGAGCGCTGGCACGGCTTCGGCAAGCTGGCCGACGGCTTCAACATGCTCGACCCGATCAAGGCCACCGTCATCACCCCGGGCCAGGACGTGGACGGCGACTTCGCCGACTCCGGCATCCCCGCCGCCATCGTCACCAAATACCTGGCCGAGCACGGCGTGATCGTCGAGAAGACGGGGCTCTACTCCTTCTTCATCATGTTCACCATCGGCATCACCAAGGGCCGCTGGAATTCGCTGGTCGCCGCCTTGCAGCAGTTCAAAGACGACTACGACAAGAACCAGCCGCTGTGGCGCGTGCTGCCTGAGTTCGTCGCCAAGCATCCGCGTTATGAGCGCGTCTGCCTGCGCGATCTCTGCGACCAGATCCACAGCGTCTACAAGGCCAACGACGTGGCCCGCGTGACCACCGAGATGTACCTCTCGAACATGGAGCCGGCGATGAAGCCCTCGGACGCGTGGGCAATGATGGCCCACCGCCAGATCGAGCGCGTCGCCATCGACAAGCTCGAAGGCCGCGTCACCGCGACCCTGCTCACCCCCTATCCGCCGGGCATCCCGCTGTTGATCCCCGGCGAGCGCTTCAATAAGATCATCATCCAATACCTGCAGTTCGCCCGCGAATTCAACGAGCGCTTCCCCGGGTTCGAAACCGATATCCACGGCCTGGTGAAGGCGAATGGCGGGCCGCGCATCGATTACTACGTGGATTGCGTGAAGCAGTGAAGTGCTGAGGCGGGGAGGGCGCTTCACGAAGCGCCCTCTTATTTGACGTAACGGGCGATGCCGTAGACCGCGGCGACCAGGCTGGCGCCTAAGGCGAACATCTTCCAGGTCAGGGCGTGCAGTTCCCTGTGCAGATCCCCTCGGAGGATTTCCAGGTCGGCCTTGGTGGCGGTCTAGTCCATCCGGGTCTCCAGCCGCACCAGCCTTTCGCGTACTTCGGCCAGCCAGCCACCCATCTCGCCGCGATGGCCGTTCGGTCTGTCTTGATCAGACGGATGCATCCTGACCCCTGCGCAAGTGATCTCAATTGTGCAGTTTGAACGGTTTTTCCTATCCGAGTTCTGATCTTGCGGCTTTGATCGCTTTTTTGACAGTCTCCGGTGCGGTGCCGCCGATATGGCTGCGCGCCGCGGCCGAGCCTTCCAGCGTCAGCACTTGCGTGATGTCCGCGCCGATCAGCTCTGCCTGCGCGCCCAGGCCCGTTGCCTCGCGCAGTTCGGCCAGACTCAGGTCCGCGAGATCGCAGCCCTTGCCCACGCAATAGCGCACCGCATGCGCCACGGCCTCATGCGCGTCGCGGAAGGCCATGCCCTTCTTCACCAGATAGTCGGCCAGATCGGTTGCGGTCGCGTAGCCCTGCAGGGCGGCGGCGCGCATCGCCTCGGGCTTGACCGTGATGCCGGCGACCATCTCCGCGAAGATGCGCAGCGTGTCTGACACCGTGTCCGCCGCGTCGAACAGCGGCTCCTTGTCTTCCTGGTTGTCCTTGTTGTACGCGAGCGGCTGGCCCTTCATCAGGGTCAGGAGCGACATCAGGTCGCCGTTCACGCGGCCAGTCTTGCCGCGCGCCAGCTCGGGCACGTCGGGGTTCTTCTTCTGCGGCATGATCGAGCTGCCGGTGCAGAAGCGGTCGGCGATGTCGATAAAACCCACACGCGGGCTCATCCACAGCACCAGCTCCTCCGAGAAGCGAGAGACGTGGGTCATCACCAGCGCGGCGGCCGCGCAGAATTCGATCGCGAAGTCGCGGTCCGACACCGCATCCAGCGAATTGCGGCACACGCCGTCGAAGCCCAGCGTGCGCGCCACGCGCTCGCGGTCGATCGGATAGCTCGTGCCGGCCAGGGAGGCCGCACCCAGCGGCAGCTGGTTCACGCGCTTGCGGCAGTCGACCAGACGCTGCGCGTCGCGGCCGAACATCTCGAAGTAGGCCAGCAGGTGATGCCCGAAGGTCACCGGCTGCGCCACCTGCAGATGCGTGAAGCCCGGCAGGATTGTCGCCGCGTTCGGCTCGGCCAGGTCCAGCAGGACCAGGCGCAGCGCCCGCAGCAGCGCGAGGATCGCGTCGATCTCGTTGCACAGCCACAGACGAATGTCGGTCGCCACCTGGTCGTTGCGCGAACGGCCGGTGTGCAGACGCTTGCCGGCCATGCCCACCAGAGCGGTCAGCCGCGCCTCGATGTTCAGGTGCACGTCCTCCAGGTCGAGCTGCCACTGGAACTGGCCCGCCTCGATCTCGGCGCGGATCTGCGCCATGCCGCGCTCGATGTCGGCGCGGTCCTGCGTGCTGATGATGCCCTGGGCCGCGAGCATCTCCGCGTGGGCCAGCGAACCCTGGATGTCGAACAGCGCCAGCCGTTTGTCGAAATCGACCGAAGCGGTATAGCGCTTGACTAGCTCGGACATGGGCTCGGCGAAGCGCGCCGACCAGCCCGAGGCTTTATTGTGCAATTGGGAATCTGAGCTCATAGGCCGCGATTATAGCCCCGGGGCGCGTGCTAACATCGGCCCCCATGACCACCAGCAAAACCATCGGCCAAGCCTCATCCGCACTGCCTTTGGCAGAACCTGAACGCCTGGTCATCGCCAGCCGCGAAAGCCGTCTGGCCCTCTGGCAGGCCAACCACATCCGCGACGCCCTGCTCGCCCTCTATCCGCAATGCCGGGTCGAGATCCTCGGCATGATCACGCGCGGCGACCAGATCCTAGACCGCACTCTCTCCAAGGTCGGCGGCAAGGGCCTTTTCGTCAAGGAGCTCGAGACCGCGCTGGCCGATGGCCGCGCCGACCTCGCGGTGAATTCACTCAAGGACGTGCCCATGGGCATGCCAGAGGGCTTCGTCCTCACCGCCATCGGCGAGCGCGAGGACCCGCGCGACGCCCTCGTCTGTCCCGGCTTCGACGGCCTCGCCGCGCTGCCCGGTGGCAGCGTCGTCGGCACCTCCAGCCTGCGCCGTGAAGCCATGCTACGCACCCGCTTCCCCAGCCTGCAGGTCAAGCCCCTGCGCGGCAACCTCGACACCCGCCTCGCCAAGCTCGACCGTGGCGAATACACCGGCATCGTCCTCGCCGCCGCCGGCCTCAAGCGCCTGGGCCTGGGCGAGCGCATCCGCAGCCTCATCGAGCCCGAGGACAGCCTGCCCGCGCCCGGCCAGGGCGCCCTGGGCATCGAGATTGCCGCGGGCCGGCCCGGGCTGGCCGCCTGGCTCGCGCCGCTGCATCATCTGCCCACAGCCCTGGCCGTGGAAGCCGAGCGCGGCTTGGCCCGCGCCCTGGGCGGTTCCTGCCAAATCCCGCTGGCCGCCTATGCGGACTGGATCACGCCCGCCTCTGGCGTCTCCGCCCAACTGCGCCTGCGCGCGGCGGTCGGCTTCCCCGACGGCCGCCGCCGCCTGGACGCGCAGGGCGCGGCCGAGCTCCCGCTCGACGCCGCTTCCGCCTCCGCCGCGCGCGCCCTCGGAGAACGCCTCGGCGCCGATCTGCTCGGACGCGGCGCGGCCGAGATCGTCGCCCAGCTTTCGTAGGTCGGCTGAGACGCTGGCCGCAGACCGGGACCGCCGCCAGCCGGATATCGGACACACCTGAACGAGACCATGCCAGCCACCGACCCCGACGCTCCCATCGTGCCCATCGCGATCGTCACCCGGCCCGCCGGCCAGGCCGGCGCGCTGGAAGCCGCTCTGCGCGAGCGCGGGCTCGACACACTGCACTTTCCCCTGATCGACATCCTGCCGCCCGAAGACCCGTCGCGGCTCGACGCCGCGCTGGCTGAGCTGACGGGAGAGGCGGGCGCCTACGCCCTGGCCATCTTCGTCAGCCCCAGCGCCATCGACTCCGCCTTCGGCCGCTTGCCCGGCGCCGGCTGGCCGCGCGCCACCGCCATCGGCGTCATCGGCCCGGGCAGCGTCGCGGCGCTCGCGGCGCACGGCGTGCGCGCGCCCGAGCACCGCATCCTCAGCCCCAAGGCCGGCGGCGACGGCTCCAGCGCCAAAAACGAACGCTACGACTCCGAAACCCTGCTCGCCGAATTGCGCGCCGCCGGCTTCGACGCCGCAGGCCTCTCCGGCAAGCGCGTGCTGCTCGTGCGCGGCAACGGCGGGCGCGAACTGCTCGCCGATTCCCTGCGTCAGGCCGGCGCCGTCGTCACCGTCGTCGAAGCCTACCGCCGCGCCGCGCCGCTGCCCGGAGCGCAGGCGTGGGCGCAGCTCGCGCGCGCGCTGGCGCGCCCCCACGTCTGGCTGCTCACCAGCTCCGAGGCGGCGCGCAACCTCGTCAAGCTTGGCGCGGCCGCCGACACCGCCATCGCGCCGCATCCACGCATCGTCGACGCCGCGCGCGAACTCGGCTTCAGCAAGCTTGTGCTATCGGGCTCCGGCGATGACAATCTTGCCAACGCAGCACAGCAATGGGCCATGAGCGACAACAACAAACCCCAGGATGATCAAGCCGCCGCGTCCCCTGCACGGGACGCCGGCGAAGCCAGACCCGCCCGCGACCTGCGCAGCCGCATCGGCGGCATCGGCGGCATCGGCGCCAGCATGAACGCCGGCCGCTGGCGCCTCCTGCTGGCCGGCGCGGTCGTGCTCCTCTTCGGCGTTCTGCAACTGCAGGTGCACATCCTCTCCGTCGAACTCTCGGCCCGCGCTCACGACAACGACATCGTCTCGCGCGAAGCCGCGCTGCGCATCCAGTCCGGCATGGGCGATCTGCAGGACAAGCTCGGCGCGGCCGAATCGCGCATCGCCGAAATGCGCGACAAGCAGGCCGACCTCGACCAGCTCTACGCCGACTACGGCCCTAACGGCTTCCTACTCGCCGAGATCGAGCAAAGCCTCGCCGGCGCCGCGCAGCAGCTCCAGCTCACCGGTAACGTCGCCTCCACCCTCGCCATCCTCCAGCAGGCAGACATGCGCGCCGCCCGCGCCGACCGCCAGCAGTTCGCGCCGCTGCGCCGCGCGCTCGCGGCCGACATGGACAAGCTCAAGGCCAGGCCCCGGCTCGACCTCGCCGACGCCTCCATCCTCATCGAGCAGGCGCTCGCCGCCATCGACACCTTGCCCATGAACGCCGGCGAAAAACTCGCCCCGCCCGCCAAGCCGGCCGCGCCCGCCAAGTCCTCCGCCAAGAACGCGCCGCCCTGGTGGGAAAAGCTCGCCGTCGACGCCTGGCAATCGATCAAGGACGAAACCGAGCGCCTCGTGCAGGTGCGCCGCTTCGACCAGCCCGCCGGCCTGCTCGGCGGCGCCGACCAGGCCGGCTTCATCCGCGCCAGCCTCAAGCTGCGCCTGCTCGGCGCGCGCGTCTCGCTGCTCTCGCGCAACCCGGCGGCGCTGCGCAATGACCTCGCAGCCGCGAAAAGCCTGCTCGCCGACTACTTCGACGCCGGCGCCGGCAGCGTGCAGTCCGTGCGCAGCCTCATCAAGCAAGGCGAAACCATGGCACCCTCGCTCGTCCTGCCCGAACTCAGCAGCCTGGCCGTCGCGCAACGGCTGCGGGCCCAGTGATGCGCTCGCTGTTCTGGATCGTCCTGCTGTTCGCGCTGGCCGTCGCGCTGGCGCTGTTCGTGCAGTTCAATCAAAGCAACGTCGTCCTCTTCTATCCGCCGTACCGGATCGACGTCTCGCTCAACCTCTTCCTACTCGTGCTGCTCGCTGTCTTCGCGCTGCTCTACGTGCTGATCCGCACCGCCTCGGCCATGTGGACGCTACCCGCCAAGGCCGTGGCCTACCGGCGCGGCCTGCACATGCAGCGCGCCGTCACCGCGCTGCGCGAAGCCATCTCCAGCCTCTCCGCCGGCCGCTTCGCGCGCGCCGAGAAGCTCGCGCTGGAGGCGCAGTCCTGGGACGAGCTCTCCGACACCGCCGCGCTGCTCGCCGCCCGCGCCGCACACAACATGCAGGAACTCGCCCGGCGCGACGAATGGCTCGAGCAGATCCACGATCCCGACATGACCCAGGCCAAGCTCGTCTCCAAGGCCGGCATGCAGGCCGAATCACGCGACGCCACCGGCGCGCTCGAAACCATCGAGCAACTGCAAAGCCAGGGCATGCGCCAGATCCAGGTGCAGCGCATCGCGCTGCACGCCCATCAGCAGCTGCAGAACTGGGCTGAAGTGCTGCGCCTCGCGTGCATGCTCGAAAAGCGCAACGCCCTGCATCCCGTCGCCGCCGGGCGCCTCAAGCAGCAAGCCTGCAAGCGGCTTCTCGACGAACGCAAGCATGACGCCGACGCGCTCATCCTCTTCTGGCGCAGCCTCTCCGCGCCCGAGCGCACCGGTGCGGCCAACGCCGATCAGGCGGCGCGCCTGCTCATCGCGCTGAACAAACCCGTGATCGCGCGGACCATCCTCGAACAGGCGCTGGAAGAAAATTGGGACGAACGGCTGGTGCTGCGCTACGCGAGCTGCCACGGCGAAGGCCTGCCTCCGCTCACGCTCATCACCCAGGTGGAAAATTGGCTGCATGGCCGGTCCGGCGATCCGGCGCTGCACTTCGCGCTGGGCCGCCTGTGCCAGGCGCAGCAGCTATGGGGCAAGGCCCAGGTCAGTCTGCAGGCCTGCCTGAACTATGCGCGCGACGCCGGACAGCGCCGCCTGCGCCTGCGCGCCCATCTCGCGCTGGCCGAGCTCAACGACGAACTCGACCGCGCCGAGCAGGCGAACCATCACTACCGCGAAGCGGCCAAGCTCGCGGAAAACTGAAACTTCAATCAGGAAGACCGGCGTCCGAAGAGGCGCCGGCGGCGAGCGCTAGGCTCAGAAAGGCGGCCGCCCCCGCAGCCCGTTCACCACGAACATGACCCCCAGCAGGAAGGGCAGGGTGACGTAGACGATCCAATGGAAGCGCGTGCCCATAGCGTCGCCGAGCATGCTCTTCATGGCGTTGAGTCTGCGCATAGCTGACGGGTTCGTGGCGCGCTTGCGCGACACGAAGAACGACATGTAGAAGGCAACGCAGCCGACGAAGATGGACCAGAGGTTGATGTTCCCGAGATTCATAGCCCGAACGATAGCAAATTCCGCGGAGGCCGGGCCGTTTGCGTCGCTGGTTTGCGCCGCCAGCTAGACCGGCAGCGTGAAATAGATCGTCGCGCCATGGCCAACCTCGCCCTGCGCGCGCACCGAACCGCCGTGGCGCTCGACGATGCGCTTCACTGTCGCCAGGCCGATACCGTTTCCGGAAAACTCCTTGTCTGTGTGCAGGCGCTTGAAGGGCTTGAACAGCGAATCGACATAGGCCATGTTGAAGCCAGCGCCGTTGTCGCGCACGAAGAACTCACGCATGCCGCCCTGAATCAGCGCGGCGGTGAATTCAATCACCACGTCTTCCCGGTTGACGGTGTATTCGCAGGCGTTGCCGAAGAGATTCTCCAGGACGATGCGCATCAGTCCGTTGTCGGCCACCGCCCACAGCCCGTCGTCGATGCGCCATTGCAGTCCGCGCTGCGGCTGCGCGGCGGTCATCTCCACGGCGATCGTATGCGCCAGCGCGGACAGATTGACAGGCCGGCGCTGCATCTCGAGGCGCACAGGCGCAGCAGGTCGGAGATGATGTCCTCCATGCGCCGCGCCGCCGCGCTGATGCGGTCCAGATACTTGAGGCCCTCCTCGCCGATCGCCTTGCCGTGCTTCTTCACGAGCAGCGTGGCATACCCTTCCAGGCCGATCAGCGGCGCGTGCAGATCATGCGAGGCGGAATAGGCGAAGTCCTCCAGATCGGCGTTGGCCTGCTGCAGGGCGAGGGTGCGGCGTCTGACGCGGTCTTCCAGCGTGGCGTTGAGTTCCTCCAGCCGGTTCGTGGCGTCGAGCAGATTGACGCGCATGCCCTCCAGCGAGTCCGCGAGCTGGTTGATCTCATGCAACGGCGAGCGCACGTCCACCGGCTGCGCCAGATCCATCGCGCCGATGCGCTCGCTCTGCGCGGCCAGTTGCTCCAGCGGCCGGGTGATCCGCCGCGCCAGCCATAGCGCCGCCGTCCAGCCCACCGCCAGCGCCGCCAGCACCAGCAGCAACGCGACGCCCAGGTCGCGCTGGGTCCAGGGGATGAAATCGTCGCGCGGCGCCACCACCACGATCCAGAAGCGCTGGGCGCCGCGCGTCACCGGCCGCAGGCTGGCCAGCCTGCACTTGTCCTGCACGTCGACCGCGAAGATGGTGTCGGCCGGCCGCTTTCTTCCCACTGCCGCAGGGCCGGCCCCAGGGCGGACGGGCCGATCTGGTTCGGGGTTTTCAGGAAGGCGCTATTGATCGCCTCCGCGCTGTCCAGCCCCAGCAGCTTCGGCATGGCGAACCAGCTGCGTGGCGTCCGTCAGGATCGCCACCGAGCCGTTGCGCCCCACAGCGATGGCCTGCGTCATCCGCGTGAGATCGAGCAGCCGCAGGTCGGAGGTCATCACATAGCGGTTGCCGTCCGGCGCGCGCCAGCGCACCACCGCCGAAATCCCGGGCTCGCCCGTCGAGCGGAAGACGTAGGGCTGCGTCCAGAACACGCCGTTGTCGCTCTTCAATTCCATCGCGCCCATAAACCAGGGCCGGCGCCGCGCATCGTAGTCGGTGTCGAGCGGCGCGTCGCGCAGCTTCATGTCGCCGCGCCAAGTGATGAGGCGCGCGGGCCGCCCCGGCTTGGCGGGATCGGTGAGGTGGTTGAACCAGGTGCCGTCTGGCCGGGAGGCCAGCAGGATCTCCCGGCCGCTTTCCTGGGCGATGGCGATCGAGGTGATGCCCGGCCCCGTGTCCAGGTAAGGGCGCAGCACGCGGTTGAAGCGCTCGACGTCGTCCAGGGTGATCACGCCGTTGGCGCACCACTGGCGGTTTCGCGAGACGATCAGCTCCACCCGCTGGAGCAGCGATTCGACGTAGGCGTAGGCCTGCGTGGCCGCGCGGTCCATCTCCTGCTTTTCCTCGGCCGCGGCGATTTGCTTGAGCACCAGGAAATACAAGCCGGCGACGAAGATCGCCAGGGTTGCGGCGGTGATCAGCAACGAGCCGAGGATCGGCCACAGCCGGATCGGCAAGCAGGTCTCACGTGTCGCCGACGCTTTCCGAAGGAGGAACCGCATACACTCCCCTCGAGGGAGAAGGGCGCCGAAAGCCGGAGAGCCTGCGCGGAAATCTCAGGACTGCGTGTCCTCCTGCATGTCCGCGATCTGCCTGAGGGCTTGTTCGAAATATTCGGGAGGCTGGCCGCCATGGATCAGGTGGCGGCCATTGATGATGACCGAGGGTCACCGAGTGGATGCCCTGTTCCAGATAGAAGTTCTCGGCTTCGCGAACCTCGTCGGCGAATTCGTCCGAGGCCAGGATGGCGGCGGCGCACGCCGCGTCCAGCCCGACTTCGCCGGCCACGCGCGCGAGCAGCGCAGGGTCGCCGGGATTTTCGTCATCGGTGAAATAGGCCTTGAACAGAGCGTGCTTGACGCCGTCTGCTTGCCTTCGAGCTCGGCACAGTGCAGCAGGCGGTGTGCGTCGAAGGTGTTGTAGATGCAGCCGCGCTTGTCCATGGAGAAGGTGAAGCCCACGTCGGCGCCACGCTGCCGGATCGCCTCGCGGTTGCGCGCCAACTGCTCGGGCGAGGTGCCATATTTCTCGCGCAGGTGTTCGTCGATGTCCTGGCCCTCGGGGACCATGCGTGGATTCAATTCAAAGGGCTGGAAATGCAGATCGACCTGCACCGCGCCGTCCAGCCGCGCGATGGCCTGCTCCAGGGAATGCAGCCCGATGGCGCACCAGGGGCAGGAGACGTCGGAAACGAAATCGATCTTCATGGGGGAAATCCGTCGGATGAGACCGGCCCCTGGGGAGCCCGCGGCGCTGCGGCTCAGTATAGAGCAGCGTCGTGAAATCAGCGCGTCCGACCGTGCGGAACGGCTCCGCCCCGCCTGCAAGGGAGAAAAACCTCCCCCCAACAAAAAAAGCCCCGGCGGGCCTGCACCCCCGGGGCTTTGCGCTGCGCTCGCCGGCTTAGAGCAGCACGACGATCAGCAGCGCGACGATGTTTATGATCTTGATCAGCGGATTCACCGCCGGACCGGCTGTGTCCTTGTAGGGATCGCCCACCGTGTCGCCGGTCACCGCAGCCTTGTGGGTGTCGGAACCCTTGCCGCCGAAATGGCCGTCCTCGATGTAATTCTTGGCGTTGTCCCAGGCGCCGCCGCCGGTGCACATGGAGATCGCCACGAACAGGCCCGTGACGATGGTGCCCATCAGAAGCCCGCCCAGCGCCGAAGGTCCGAGAACCAGGCCGACCACGATCGGCACGATCACCGGCAGCAGCGAGGGAACGATCATCTCCTTGATGGCCGAGGTGGTCAGCATGTCCACCGCCTTGCCGTATTCGGGCTTGGCTTCGCCGGTCATGATGCCCTTGATCTCGCGGAACTGGCGGCGCACTTGGACGCAGCGGCGCAATGCGAGATGTCGCGCACGACGCTCATTGCGGTGGTGAAGGCGTATCGCGCGGGCGGGTGGAAGGCCCTCGACGTGGAGCGCCCCGGGCGCCCGCAGGGTACGAGCAGAACGCTGACGGCGGAGCAGGAGCGCGAGGTTCAGCGGCTGATTCGCGACCGCACGCCCGACCAGTTGAAGATGATCTACGCGCTGTGGAGCCGCCAGGCAGTGGCCGAGTTGATCCTTAACCGATAAGGCATCAAGCTGGCCGTTCGCACGATGGGCCTGTATCTGGAGCGTTGGGGCTTCACGCCGAAAAAGCCCATGAAGAAGGCCTACGAGCAGTCGCCGGCGGCGGTGAAAAAGTGGCTCGACGGAGGACTCCCCAAGACGCCCGTGATTCGCGTGAACAACAAGCGCCACGGCTTGTCGGTGATCTCCACCGTCACCAACAAGAGCCAGATGCGCTGGCAGGCCTTCGACGGAGCGTTGAGCGCCGACATCCTGATCGACTTCCTGCGCCGGCTGGTCAAGGATATGCCGGCCGAAAGATCTACCTGAGTAAGGTGACCGCCGAGATGGTCCGCGCGCTGATTCCCGAGGAGCTTGGCAAGGTCAAGACCACGGTCACCGGCAGCGCCACCGGCAATGCGCCGACCTACGACCGCGCCACGCAGATCTTCGAGGAGATGTCGACGGCGGAAGCCTTCGCCGAATTCCTCACGCTGCCGCTGTACGAGGAAATCTGAGCGCGGCCTGAAACAGGAGCCGCGCACGAAAACCGGCATGCGGGTGTTTTCCCGCATGCCGGTTTTCTATTTGGCGGCGGCTTCGCGCCGCCTTTGCGCGCGGACGCTCTGCTAAAATCGCCGCCATGATCTACCAAGTCCTGGCCCGTAAATGGCGGCCCCGCGATTTCTCCACACTGGTCGGGCAGGAGCACGTCGTTAAGGCGCTCACCCACGCGCTGGAACAGAAGCGGCTGCACCACGCCTGGCTGTTCACCGGCACACGCGGCGTGGGCAAGACCACCATCTCCCGCATTCTCTCCAAGTCGCTGAACTGCCGCGGCGCGGATGGGCAGGGCGACATCACCTCGCAGCCCTGCGGCGTCTGCCAGGCCTGCACGGAAATCGACGCGGGCCGCTTCGTCGACTACATCGAGCTGGACGCGGCGAGCAACCGCGGCGTGGATGAGATCGCCCAACTGCTCGAGCAGGTGGTCTACGCGCCGTCGAGCGGGCGCTTCAAGGTCTACATGATCGACGAGGTGCACATGCTGACGAACCATGCGTTCAACGCGATGCTCAAGACGCTGGAGGAGCCGCCGCCACATGTGAAGTTCATCCTGGCGACAACCGATCCGCAGAAGATTCCGGTGACGGTGCTCTCCCGCTGCCTGCAGTTGAACCTCAAGCAGATGCCGGCGGCGCAGACGGTCGAGCATCTCTCGGCGGTGCTGCAGGCCGAACAGATTCCCTTCGAGCCGGGTGCGCTGCGCCTGCTCGCCAAGGCTGCCAACGGCTCCATGCGCGACGCGCTCTCGCTGACTGATCAGGCTATCGCCTACAGCGGCGGCGAAGTCGGCGAGGCCGCCGTGCGCAACATGCTCGGCGCGCTGGACCAGACCTATCTCGTGCGCCTGCTCGACGCGCTCGCCGCCAGCGACGGCCCTGGCCTGCTGACGATCGCCGACGAGATGGCCGAGCGCAGCCTGTCCTTCTACGCGGCCCTGCAGGACTTGGCCGCGCTGCTGCACAAGATCGCGCTGGCGCAGGCGGTGCCCGCCGCGATTCCCGACGAATGGCCCGAGACGCCCGATATCCGGCGTCTGGCCGGCGCGCTCGACGCGCAGGAAGTGCAGCTCTATTACCAGATCGCCAATCTCGGCCGGCAGGACTTGCCGCTCGCGCCCGACGAGGCCGCCGGCTTCGGCATGACGCTGCTGCGCATGCTCGCCTTCCGTCCCAAGGACCTTGGCGGCGCCGCGCAGCAGGCCACGCCGCCGCGCGCCGCCGCGCTGGCGGCCGCGCCCGCCGTGGCGAGCATGTCCAAGGCGCCCGCGCGTCCGGCGCCGAACGTGCAGGCGCCGGATATGCAGGCGCCGCGTCAGGCCGGGCAGAAGCCGGCCGCGGCTTCCTCGCCACGCGCGGCCTATGCGGTGGCGATGGGGGTAGAGCCGCGTGTGGCGAGTCCGCCAAACGCCGCGCAGCGCTGCGCAGCGCCGCTGTCCGATGCCGATGCGGTCAACCTCGCCGCCGCGCAGGCCGTGGCGGAAGAGGCCGCCGAGGGGCGGGCTCCGGCGCCGCGGTTTTCTCAAGCAGCGCAACCAGCGCGGCAATCAGCTCAGTCCGCTCAGCTGCCGGCGCAGTCGTCCGTGCAGTCGTCCACTCAATCTGCGCAGCCAGCCCAGGTTTCCCAACCGATGCGCGCCGCGCAGCGCGCGCCTTCGCCCGAGGGCCTGCCCGACGTCGCCTCCTGGCCGGCGCTCGCCGCGAGACTGCCGCTGAAGGGCCTGTCGCTGCAGCTGGCGATGCAGACCGAACTGCTGCACGCCGAGCTGCTCGGCACCGGCGAGGCGCTGCTGCATCTCGTCTCGCCGGTGAAGCAGGTGGGCGAGGGTAGTTCGCTGGAACGACTGCAAGCGGTTTTGTCCGCCAAGCTTGGCCGCACCGTCAAGGTTAGCCTGAGCAACGGCGAAGTGCAGGCCACCGCGGCCGTGGTCGACGCCGAGGCCCGCGCACAGCGTCAGGTGCAGGCCGAGCAGGCGGTGGGGGCGGACCCGATGGTTCAGGCCCTGATGCGCGATTTCGGCGCCACCATCGTTCCGGGCTCGATCCGGCCTGGGTCCTGAACCGGACCTGCACACAGAACAATCCATTTTCGGAGTCACCGACATGATGAAGGGCAATATCGCCGGTCTGATGAAGCAGGCCCAGCAGATGCAGGAGAACATGAAGCGCGTGCAGGAGCAGCTCGCGCTGATCGAGGTGGAAGGCCAGGCGGGCGTGGGTCTCGTCAAGGTGACGATGACCTGCAAGAACGACGTGCGCCGCGTGAGCATCGATCCGAGCCTGCTGGCCGACGACAAGGACATGCTGGAGGACCTCGTCGCCGCCGCCTTCAACGACGCCGTGCGCAAGGCCGAAGCCAGCGCCCAGGAAAAGATGGGCGCGCTCACGGCGGGCCTGCCGCTGCCGCCGGGCTTCAAGCTGCCGTTCTGAACCGCGCCGCCGGCCGCGCGCGAGTTCGCGCGGCTGCGCCGCTCATCCCGGACTCCTCCCCAACTTGGCCGCCAAACCGTCCTCGGCGCTGCAACAGCTGATTGAAGCCCTGCGGGTGCTGCCGGGCGTGGGCCCGCGTTCGGCCCAGCGCATGGCCTATCAGCTGATCCAGAACGACCGTCAGGGCGCGCAGAAGCTTGCCGTGGCCCTGACCAACGCGGCGGATGCGCTGCGCCACTGCGCCTGCTGCAACACGTTCTGCGAGACGCCGGTCTGCGAGACCTGCCAGGACGCCGCGCGCGACCGAGGCCTGCTCTGCGTGGTGGAGACGCCGGCCGATCAGATGATGGTCGAGCAGACCATGACCTACAAGGGCCTGTACTTCGCGCTGCTCGGCAGGCTTTCGCCGCTGGACGGCGTGGGGCCGCGCGAGATCCATCTCGACCGCCTGCTCCAACGCGTGAGCGGCGAGCACATGGAGGGCGTGGAAGGGCTGGAGAGTCTGGAGGCGATTCCGGTGCGGGAAGTGATCCTCGCCACCAACTTCACCAGCGAGGGCGACGCCACGGCCCACTACATCGGCGAACTGCTCAAGGCCCGCGACATCAAGGTCACGCGCCTGGCGCGCGGCGTGCCGGTGGGTGGGGAGCTGGAATACGTGGATCCGGGAACGATCGCGCGGGCGGTGTTGGACCGCCGCGCGCTGTAGAACACGCGATAGAAAAACAAGGGGACGGAGATGCCTTATTGGAAACAGGTGCTGATCGGCTCGGTGCTGTTCTTCGCCGGCTATTTCCTCACCGGCGGCGTGCTGCCGTTCTGAGCCGGCGCCGCGCGGGCCGCCGCCTGCCGTCAGGGATTGATGACGATCTTGCCGGTCACCTTGCGGGCCGCCATGTCGTTGAGCGCGCGGGCCGTGTCCGCGAGCGGATAGCGGCCCGAGATGTGCGGCCGGACCTTGCCTTCGGCAATCCAACCCATCACCTGCATCATGCCAGCGAGGTTCGCCTTGGGCTCGCGGCGCGCGAATTCGCTCCAGAAAACGCCCACCAGCGAGGCGCTCTTGAGCAGCGCGAGGTTCAGCGGCATCTTCGGGATCTCGCCGTTGGCGAAGCCCACCACCAGATAGCGGCCGCGCCAGCCGATGGAGCGGAAGGCCGGCTCGGCGTAGACGCCGCCCACCGGGTCGTAGATGACGTCCGGGCCCTTGCCGTCGGTGGCGACCTTGATAGCTTCGCGCAGGTCCTGGGTGCTGTAGTTGATGAGCGCGTCGGCGCCGTGTTCTTTGCAGACCGCGAGTTTCTCGTCGGTGGAGGCGTTGGCGATCACGCGCGCGCCGAGGGCCTTGCCGATCTCGATCGCGGCCAGCCCCACACCGTCGGCGGCGCCGAGCACCAGCATGGTTTCGCCGGCATTGAGCGCGCCGCGGTCCACGACGGCGTGATGCGAGGTGCCGTAGGTGAGGGTGATGGCGGCGGCGGTGTCGAAGTCCAGGCCCGGCGGCATGGGCATCACCATCTTCGCCGGCACCTTGGCCTGGCTCGCGAAGGTGCCCTGGCCGACGTAGCCGATCGCGCGGTCGTCCGCCTTCAGATGCGTCACGCCTTCGCCCACGGCGTTGACCGTGCCCGCGAGTTCGGAGCCGGGCGCGAAGGGCAGCGGCTTGAACTGGTATTTGTTCTGGATGATGAGCACGTCGGGTAAGTTGACGCCGGCGGCCTTCACGTCGATCACGACTTCACCAGGGCCGGGAACGAGATCCGGCAGTTCTTCGATCACCAGGCTGTCGGGCCTTGTACGGAGCTGCTTTCATCTTGCCTCCACGGAGAGATTTTTTAATATCGAACGACCGTTAGTTTATTCGAAATGGGCAAACTGGCGGAATCCCCGGCCGAGGGGGAGCGGCGTGAGGGTGGGGTGGGTCTCTCGGTTACAATTTCGGCCATGCATATTCTCCTAGCCAACGACGACGGCTATCTCGCTCCCGGCCTGCTGGCCTTGTACGAAGCGCTCAAGCCGCTCGGCGAGATCACCGTGGTGGCGCCAGAGCAGAACCACAGCGGCGCCTCGAACTCCCTGACCCTGCAGCGCCCCCTGTCCCAGCACATCGCCGGCGAAGGCCCGCAGAAGGGTTTCCGCTATTTCAACGGCACGCCGACGGACTGCGTGCACATCGCGTTGACCGGCCTGCTCGGACACCGGACCGACCTCGTGGTCTCGGGCATCAACAACGGCCAGAACATGGGCGAGGATGTGCTGTATTCGGGCACCGTCGCTGCGGCCATCGAAGGCGCGATGTTCGGCATCCCGTCCTTTGCCTTCTCGCTCGATCAGAAGGGCTGGGCGCATATCGGCGATGCCGCGCGTGTGGCCGCCGAGATCGTCGAGCGCTATGTGCTCGACCCCATTCCCGCGCCTTTCCTGATGAACGTGAACATCCCCAGCCTGCCCTATGCCGAGATCGCGGGCCGCGAGGTCACGCGCCTGGGCAAGCGCCATCCTTCACAGCCGGTAATCAGCCAGCAGAGCCCGCGCGGCGAGCCGATCTACTGGGTCGGCGCCGCTGGCGACGCGCGTGACGCCAGCGAGGGCACGGATTTCCATGCAGTCGCAAACGGCCGCGTGTCGCTCACGCCGCTGCAGCTCGACCTCAGCAGCCATGCGCAGCTCGAGCGCGTCGGCAACTGGCTCCAGGCGTAGGCGGAGTTCGATGAAGCAGATGATTTTCGCCGGCGTCCATGCCAACCAGCAGGCGCAGAAGGAAGCACTCAAGCAGGCGCAGGGCAAGACACAGAGCAATACGCAAGCCAATACGCAGGGCCGTCCGCAGGAGCAAGGCAGGGCGCAGACGCCGGACAAGGGCGGCGCGGGCGCCGCTCCCGCGGCCAAGTCCGCCGCCCCGCGCCCGGTCGCGGCGAGCCTCTCCACCGGCGCGCCCGCCAAGCCTGCCCCGGCCAAGCCCGCTTCCCCGCATGCGCCGCGCGGCCTCGGCCGCAACTCCGAACGCGCGCGCCATGCGTTGGCCGCGCGCCTGGCCAAGGGAGGCGTCAGCGATGCCCGCGTGCTCGACGCGATGGCCCGCGTGCCGCGCCATCTCTTCGTCGACACGGCACTCGACAGCCAAGCCTACGAGGACACGCAACTGCCCATCGGCCATTCGCAGACCATCTCCGCGCCCTCCATCGTCGCGAGCATGATCGAAGTGCTGCGCCACGGTCTGATGCCCAGCGTCCCGCTGGGCAAGGTGCTGGAGATCGGCACCGGCTGCGGCTATCAGGCGGCGGTGCTCGCCCAGGTCGCGCGCGAGGTGTATTCCATCGAACGGGTCAAGCCGCTGTACGAAAAGGTGAAGTCGAATCTGCGTCATGTGCGCATTCCGAATCTGCGCCTGCATTTCGGCGACGGCATGCTCGGCCTGCCGCCGGCCGCGCCCTTCGACGCGATCATCCTCGCCGCCGCCGGCATGGCCGTGCCGCAGGCCTTGCTCGACCAGCTCGTGCCCGGCGGCAAGCTCATCGCGCCGGTCGCAAAGCCGACCGGACAGCAGACCCTGCAGCTCATCGTGAAGAACCGGCGGGGCGAACTGGAGTCCACCGAGCTTGAAGCGGTTTTCTTTGTGCCGTTAAAATCGGGAACTGTCTGAAGTGTCATGCAGACTACTTCACATAGCGATCACGAACCGCCAACCAGGCTCCGCATCGACACCGCCTTCATGACCGAGCCCAAGTCCGTAACCATGACCGAACATCCGAAAGCAAGCCGATCCGCCGAACCCGTTTCCCTGCCGCGCGCCGGCCAGGCGGCATGCCTGGCCGGCGGCCTCGCCGCGCTGCTCGTCCTGGGCGCCTGCTCCTCCACGCCGACGCACGCGCCGGTGATCGAGCGCTCCAGCATCAAGGGCGGCACGGTGCCGGAGAAGCCCGTGGCGGCCGCCGCGCCCGCGCCTCTGCCGCCGGTCGATCCCGGCTATTACCGCGTCAAGCGCGGCGACACGCTCTACCGCATCGCCTTGGAGAACGGCCAGTCCTACCGCGATCTGGCGGCCTGGAACAACCTCGCCAATCCGAACCAGATCGAAGTCGATCAGGTGCTGCGCGTGGCGCCGCCCGAGGTCAGCAGCATGCCGGTGCGCACCGACAGCGTCGAGGCGCGCCCCATCGAGGACACCAAGCCCGCGGAGGCGGTCAAGCCGGCCGAGCCCGCCAAGGCCGAAGCGCCCAAGGAGGGCGCCGACATAGCCTTCGCCTGGCCGGCCAAGGGCCAGATCATCGAGCCCTTCGACGAAGCGAAGAACAAGGGTATCGACATCGCCGGCAAGGCCGGCGACCCGGTGCGCGCCGCAGCCGAGGGCAAGGTCATCTACGCCGGCGTGCTGCGCGGCTACGGCAACCTCGTCATCATCAAGCACGACAACACCTTCCTCTCCGCCTACGGCCACAACCGAAGCCTTTCGGCCAAGGAGGGCGTGCAGGTGAAGGCCGGGCAGGTCATCGCCGAAATGGGCAGCAGCGAGGCCGACCGCGTGAAGCTGCATTTCGAGATTCGCCGCAACGGCAAGCCCGTTGATCCGAGCCGCTTCCTGCCTGCGCAGTGAGGGGCCACCGGGCCGCTGCTTGAGCGACGCATCGAATTCCGGGCGGGCCGCGCGGCGCCGCCCGGAATCTCTCTAACCACGACCGGAGCGCAGCCATGACGCCCGTCCTCGTCTTCGACATCGAAACCATCCCCGACGTGGCCGGCATCCGCCGGCTGCACGGCCTGAACGACAGTCTCACCGACGCCGAGGCGGCCGATGTGGTCTTCGCCGAGCGCGAGGCCAAGACCGGAGGCCGCTTCCTGCCGCACTACATGCAGAAGATCGTCGCGATCTCCTGCGTGCTGCGCAAGACCGCGCGCGAGGGCGGCGCCACCTTCCACGTCGGCTCCCTGGGCGAGCCCGAGTCGGGCGAGGCCGAGCTGGTGGAAAAGTTCTTCGCGCTGATCGAGAAATACACGCCTCAGCTCGTCTCATGGAACGGCAGCGGCTTCGACCTGCCCGTGCTGCACTACCGCGCCATGGTCAACGGCATCGAGGCCTCGCGCTACTGGGACATGGGCGAGGGAAACGGCTACGACAGCCGCGACTTCAAGTGGAACAACTACATCAGCCGCTATCACATGCGTCATCTCGACCTGATGGACCTGCTGGCGAGCTATCAGGCGCGCGCCTATGCACCGCTGGACGATCTGGCAAAGCTCTGCGGCTTTCCCGGCAAGATGGGCATGGACGGCAGCCAGGTGTGGCAGGCGTGGCAGGAAGGCAAGATCGGCGAAATCCGCCAATATTGTGAGACCGACGTGGTCAACACCTATCTGCTCTACTGCCGCTTCCAGCTGATGCGCGGCGGCTTCTCGCGTGACGAATACGAGGAAGAGATCGCCTTCGTGAAGAAGAGCATGTCCGGCATGGACGGACCGCAATGGCAGGGCTATCTGGCCGCCTTCGCCGACGCGAAGGCCTGACCCTGGGGCCGCGAGGCCCGGATTTGGACACATGCTGTTGAACGATACCCGCGATGACCGCCACGCGCCCCTGCGCATTCTTTCCCTCGACGCCGAAGCCCAGGGCGTGGGCCGCCTGCCCATGGACGACGACTCGGGCAAGCCCGGCAAGGTCGTCTTCGTCGAAGGCGCGCTGCCCGGCGAGCTGGTGCGCTTTAAGATCTGGAACAACAAGCGCAGCTACGCCAAGGCGAACCTGACCGAGGTGCTCCAAGCCTCGAGCCAGCGGGTCGAGCCGCGCTGCCAGTACTACCGTACGTGCGGCGGCTGCGCGATGCAGCACTTCGACACGCGCGGCCAGCTCGCCATCAAGCAGCGCGTGATCGAGGACAACCTCTGGCATCTCGCCAAGCTCAAGCCCGAATGCGTGCTGCGGCCCATCGCCGGGCCGGACTGGGGCTACCGCTACCGCGCGCGCCTGACGGTGCGCGACGTGCCCAGCGCCGGCGGCGTGCTGATTGGTTTTCATGCGCGCAAGAGAAGCTATGTGGTGGACATGCTGTCCTGCGAAGTTCTGCCGCCGCACGTCTCGGCGCTGCTGCCGGCGCTGCGCACGCTGGTGGCCGGCCTGTCGATGCACGACCGGCTGCCGCAGATCGAGCTGGCCATGGGCGAGCACGGCGGCGGCACCGCGACCGCGCTGGTGCTGCGCATCCTGAAGCCGCTGCTGTCGGCCGATCACGCCTTGCTCAAGCGTTTCGCCACCGAACACGAGGTGCAGATCTGGGTGCAACCCGAGGGGCCCGAGAGTGTCGCGCAGCTTTATCCGCTGCCGGGCGAGGGCCAGGAGCTGGCTTACGGCCTGCCCGAATTCGGCATCGTCATGCCCTTCATGCCGACCGATTTCACCCAGGTCAACCACCGCGTCAACCGTGTGCTGGTGTCCACGGCGCTGCGCCTGCTCGGGACACAGCTGGGCGAGAAGGTGCTTGATCTCTTCTGCGGCATCGGAAATTTCACGCTGCCGCTGGCCACGCAGGCCGCGAGCGTCGTCGGTATCGAGGGCAGCCCCGTGCTGACCCGGCGCGCGCAGGCGAACGCGGTGCGCAACGGCCTGGGCGCCAAGACCCGTTTCGAAAGCCGCAATCTCTTCGAAGTGGACGCCGAGGCCATCGCCCGGCTCGGCGGCTTCGACCGCTGGCTGATCGATCCGCCGCGAGAGGGCGCGCTGGCCGTCTCCAAGGCGCTGGCTCAGCTGCACGCGGGCGGGCAGGAAGCCTTCCTGCCGCGGCGCATTGTCTACGTGTCCTGCAACCCCGACATGTTGGCGCGCGACGCCGGCCTGCTGGTGCATGAGGGCGGCTACAAGCTGGAGGAGGTGGGCGTGGTCAATATGTTCCCGCACACGGCGCACGTGGAATCGGTGGCGGTGTTCCAGCGCTAAGCCGGGTGCCGGCGCTGAAAAAGGGCGCGCGCCAAAAATAAAAGCCAGCCCGGGAGGGCGCCCGGCAGGCTTTCTCAGTCGCGGTTGCCGCCGAAGATGCCGAGGATGCTGAGCAGGTTCACGAAGATGTTGTACACATCCAGGTAAATCGCCAGCGTGGCAGTGATGTAGTTCGTCTCGCCACCGTTCACGATGCGCTGCACGTCGAACAGGATGTAGACCGAGAAGATCGCGATAGCCAGCACCGAAACGGTCAGCATCAGCGCGGGCAGCTGCAGCCAGATATTGGCGACCGACGCCACGATCAGCAGCAGCACGCCCATGAAGAGCCACTTGCCCAGGCCGCTGAGGTCGCGCTTGGACACGGTGGCGATCGAGGCCATGCCGGTGAAGATCAGCGCGGTGCCGCCGAAGGCGGTCATGATCAGGCTGGCGCCGTTGGAAAAGCCAAGGATGTGCCCGATCAGCCGCGAGAGCATCAGCCCCATGAAGAAGGTGAAGCCCAGCAGGATGAACACGCCCGCGGCGCTGTCCTTGGTTTTTTCGATGGCGAAGAAGAAGCCGAAAGCGATCGCCATGAAGGCGATGAAGCTCATCAGCGGGCTGCCGGCGAAAAGGCTGAAACCAGTGGCCACGCCAACCCAGGCGCCGAGCACGGTCGGAATCATCGACAGGGCGAGCAGCCAGTAGGTGTTGCGCAGCACGCGGTTGCGGCTTGCTGCGATGCTGCCGGCGTTGCCAGAAGCGGCGCCGCCAAAGCCGTAGGAATTCAGTTCGTTCATTGCGTCTCCAGAGAGAGTTGGACTGCAGGGCCTATTTTGCACCACTTCCCCTGTTTTTCAAGGCTTTAAAAGGGAATTGTCACTTATTGACGCGGCAATATAAAGATTGAACTTATTATCATTTCTGGCATCGAATTGGCATAGAAAAAGAAGACGCTCGATACCAGAAACTGAAGCAACTGCACGAGAGGCGAAAGCAGGTCGTGAGGTTGCATCGGAAGGGATACGGAGTCATGGCCATCGCGGAGTTGACAGGGCTGAGTTACCCGGCGGCTCGACTGGCCATTGATCTCTATGAAGAAGGGGGCGCGGCGGCCCTGAAGCCGCACCCACGAGCTCGTACGCCAGGAGACGGAAGACGGCTGAATGCGGATCAAGAAGAAGCAATCCGGCGCACGATCTGCGACAAACGTCCGGAGCAGTTGAAGATGTAATCTGCGCTCTGGACGCGAGGCGCGGTCATGCTGTTCATCGAACAGGAATACGCGGTCAGACTCTCAATACGTGCGGTCGGAGACTACCTCAAGCGCTGGGGTTTCACGCCGAAAAAGCCGATCAAGCGCGCGGGCAAGAAAGTGTTCCTGATCCTCGACAACCTCGGCGTGCATCACTGCAAGCCGGTCAAGGCATGGCTTGCCGAGCACCAAGCCGACATCGAAGTCTTTTACCTGCCCAGCTACAGCCCGGAGCTCAATCCGGATGAGCGACTCAACGCCGACCTGAAACATGTCATCAGCACACGAGTCCCCGTCAGAACAAAGGCCAAATTCCACGCCGCAGCAAAGAACCACATGGCGTTCATCGAAACCCATTCCGAACGCGTGAAATCCTACTTCCAGGATCCCCGCGTCAAATACGCCGCATGAAAACTTCTTCATGCCGGATCAATAATGATGTGCGCCGCTGGCTAAATCGCCCAAACCCGCTACAGCGACAACATGGCGAACACAGAGAAAGACAGCAGCATCCACCACCGCACCATCTGGATCTCGGATGTGCACCTCGGCACCGTGGTCTGCCAAGCAGGCTATCTCCTCGAGTTTCTCCACACCCACGAATCCGACACGCGCTGTATCTCGTCGGCGACATCCTCAACGGCTGGCAGCTCAAGAAGGGCTGGTACTGGCCCCAAGCGCACAACGATGTGGTGAAGAAGCTGCTGCGCAAGGGAACGCGCGTGGTCTCCGTGCCCGGCAACCACGACGAACTCGCGCGGAAATTCATCGGCCTGGCCTTCGGCGACATCGAAGTCGTGGAAGACGCGGTGCACGTCACCGCCGACGGCAAGCGCCTGTAGGTCACGCACGGCGACCTCTTCGACGGCGTCATGCAGCATGCGCGCTGGCTCGCCTACGTGGGCGTTTCGCTCTACACCTTCCTGCTCGCGCTGACCGCTTGTTCAACGCTGCGCGCCACCGCCTCGGCCTGCCCTACTGGTCGCTCTCGAAGTACCTCAAGCATCAGGTCAAGAATGCGGTGAACATCATCTCCGCCTTCGAACACGTGATGACCGAGGAAGCGCGCCGCCGCGGCGGAGACGGCGTGGTCTGCGGCCACATCCACAAGGCCGAGATCCGCGACATCAACGGCGTGCTCTATTGCAACGACGGCGACTGGGTGGAGAGTCTCTCAGCCATGGTCGAGCCCGCCGAGGGCGAACTCAAGATCATATAATGGCGCCAGCGCGAAAGCATGCAACAGGCCGCCATCTCCGGCCCGCAGCGCAAGGCCGAGACGCTCGCGCAGCCGGCCATCGCGCAGACCAGCGCCGCACCGAATCACCCAAGCAATCCCGTCCAGCCCCAACCCGAAGCACAGGAGGCCTATTGATCCGGCATGAAGAAGTTTTTATGCGGCGTATTTGACGCGGGAATCCTGGAAGTAGGATTTCACGCGTTCAGGATGGGTTTCGATGAACGCCATATGGTTCTTTGCTGCGGCGTGTAATTTGGCCTTTGTTCTGACGGGGACTCGTGTGCTGATGACATGTTTCAGGTCGGCGTTGAGTCGCTCATCCGGATTGAGCTCCGGGCTGTAGCTGGGCAGGTAAAAGACTTCGATGTCGGCTTGGTGCTCGGCAAGCCATGCCTTGACCGGCTTGCAGTGATGCACGCTGAGGTTGTCGAGGATCAGGAACACTTTCTTGCCCGCGCGCTTGCCATCGGCCACCAGCGCCTCGAAGAACTCGATGAGCTTCTCGTGGTTAAAGGCACCATCGATGATCATCCAGCTTGCCTTGCCCTGATTGGTCACTGTGGAAATCATCGACAGCTTCTGTCGCGTACCTCTAACCGCCATCGTGACCGGGGTTTGCCCTTTGGGATCATAACTGCGGCCCCGAACATCCGTATTCACCAACGCGGTTTCGTCACCCCAGTGAATCTCGCCACCTTTGGCCTTGGCACGCTTCTCGATGGCCAGATACTCCTGATCGATCCACTGCTTGACAGACTCCGGTCGCTGTTCGTAAGCGCGCTTGATCGGCTTTTTCGGCGTGAAACCCCAGCGCTTGAGGTAGTCTCCGACCGCACGTATTGAGAGTCTGACCGCGTATTCCTGTTCGATGAACAGCATGACCGCGCCTCGCGTCCAGAGCGCAGATTCCATCTTCAACTGCTCCGGACGTTTGTCGCAGATCGTGCGCCGGATTGCTTCTTCTTGATCCGCATTCAGCCGTCTTCCTTCTCCTGGCGTACGAGCTTGTGGGTGCGGCTTCAGGGCCGCCGCGCTCCCTTCTTCATAGAGATCAATGGCCAGTCGAGCCGCCGGGTAACTCAGCCCTGTCAACTCCACGATGGCCATGACTCCGTATCCCTTCCGATGCAACCTCACGACCTGCTTTCGCCTCTCGTGCAGTTGCTTCAGTTTCTGGTATCGAGCGTCTTCTTTTTCTATGCCAACTCGATGCCAGAAATGATAATAAGCTCAATCTTTATATTGCCGCTTCAATAATGAAGATCATGATCGTGACCGATGCATGGGAGCCGCAGGTCAACGGCGTCGTCCGCACGCTCAAGTCCACGCGCAGCGAACTCGAAGCCATGAGCCATCAGGTCGACATACTCACGCCGCTGGAATTCAAGACCGTGCCCTGCCCGACCTACCCGGACATCCGCCTCTCGCTCTTCCCGCGCGCCAAGGTTGCCCTGCGCATCCGAGAATATGCGCCGCATGCGCTGCACATCGCCACCGAAGGCCCGCTCGGCCTGTTCGCCCGAGCCTTCGCCATCCGCCAAAAGCGGCCCTTCACCACCGCATACCACACGCGCTTCCCCGAATACGTGCAGGCGCGCTTCGGCTTCCCGCTCTCCTGGACCTACCCCTTCCTGAACTGGTTTCACGGCCCCTCGCGCACCGTGATGGCGCCCACGCCGGTGGTGGTCAAGCAGGACCTGGAGAAATTCGGCTTCACCAACGTCGTGCTCTGGACCCGCGGCGTGGATCTGGACGTGTTCCGCATGGTGCCGTCCAAGCGCCTGAACACCGCGCATCCGATCTTCCTCTACGTGGGCCGCGTCGCGGTGGAGAAGAACGTCGAAACCTTCCTCGCGCTCGATCTGCCCGGATCCAAGTGGGTGGTTGGCGAGGGTCCGGCGCTCGCCGGCATCCGCCACAAGTATCCCGACGTGAACTACCTCGGCGTGCTGCAGCAGCCCGAGCTGGCCGAGGTCTACACTGCGTCCGACGTCTTCGTCTTCCCCAGAAAGACCGACACCTTCGGCCTGGTCCTGCTCGAAGCCATAGCCTGCGGCCTTCCCGTGGCGGCCTATCCGGTCACCGGCCCGCTCGACGTGATCGGCGACTCCGCCGGCGGTGTGATGGACGAAGACTTGCGCACCGCCTGCCTGAAGGCTGTGCACATCGACCGCGCCGCGGCCCGCGCGCATGCCGAGAAGCATTCCTGGCGCGCCGCCACCGAACAATTCCTGCGCCACCTGCATCCCGCCCCTTGCGGCAGCGCCCTGGTCGGCCAGCAGGACAGCCCCGCCGCGGCAAACGCCTGACAAAGGCGCCTGCTACCATTCGCGGATGGAAGATCGGGAAAAGACGGACGACTATTCGTTCGAGGACAACCCCTACAAGGGCAACCGCGGTTTCGCCCCCGCCTGGCATGCCGCCAAGAATTCATGGGGCGGCCTGGTCTTCGCCGTGCGCGAGGAAAGCGCCTTCCTCCAGGAGCTCACCCTGGCGGCGATCCTGCTGCCCCTGGCCTGCCTGCTGCCCGTCAGCCCCGTGGAACGGGTGCTGATGGTCGGCTCGATGGTTCTGGTGCTGGTCGTGGAGCTGCTCAACTCCAGCGTCGAAGCCGCGGTGGACCGCATTTCGCTGGAGCGCCACAGCCGTCCAAGCGCGCCAAGGACTTCGGCAGCGCCGCGGTCATGCTCGCCCTGCTGCTCTGCGGCCTGACCTTGGCCACCCTGCTCTGGCCCATGCTCAAGCCCGCGCTCAAAGCCTGGTTCTAGTCCGTGGACGGGGATGCGTATAATTCCCTGTCCATCATGAACGACAAGTCGCAGACTGCCCTGCCCCGCCGCACCAGAGACCGCATCCTCGCGGCCGCGTTGCGGCTGTGCAACGAATTGGGCGAGCCGGCCGTCACGACCATCACGCTGGCCGACTACCTGGGCATCAGCCCAGGCAACCTATAATACCACTTCCGCAACAAGGACGACATTGTCAACTCGATCTTCGCGCAGTTCGAAGCTGAGATGGACCGCCGCCTGAGCCTGCCCCCCGATCATCAGTGGACATATCTGCAGAAGACCGCGGACTTTCTCTGGCGCTACCGCTTCCTCTACCGCGACATCAACGATCTCCTCGCGCGCAACCGCATGCTCGAGATACGCTTCCGCGGCATCGTCGAGCGCAAGCTCGCCATGGAAATGTGCCAGCTGCTCGCCGCGCGCGGCGAATTCACCGCCACGCCGCCAGCAGGCGGCCACGCTGTGCACCAACATCGCCGTGCTCGGCACCTACTGGCTGAGCTATCAATACGTGCTGCGGCCGCGCCAGCTCAACGACCACGAAGCCAGCCGGCGCGACCTGCACGCCAGCTGCCTGCAGATCCTTTCCCTGCTGGCACCGTACTTGCGTGGCAGCTAGGCAGCCTACGAAAGGCTGATCCAGACACACCTTCATCAGAAACAGGAGAAATAATGCGTGCAGTATGCGTTTACTGCGGTTCCCGCGAGGGCAAACGCAAGGAATACACCGAGGCGGCGCTCGCGCTCGCCGCGGAACTCGTCAAGTGCAAGATGAGCCTCGTCTACGGCGGGGGCCGCGTCGGCCTCATGGGCATCATCGCCGACGAAGTCATGCGCCTGGGCGGCGAAGTCGTTGGCATCATCCCCGAGGCTCTGATGCGCAAGGAAGTCGGCCACTCCGGCCTGACCGAACTGCACGTCGTGCCCAACATGCACGAGCGCAAGAAAATGATGGCCGACCGATCTGACGGCTTCATCTCCATGCCCGGCGGCATCGGCACCTACGAAGAGCTGTTCGAAACCTTCACCTGGCTGCAGCTCGGCTACCACAGCAAGCCCGTCGGCCTGCTCAACGTGCAGAACTTCTACGATCCGCTGCTGCACTTCCTGCGCCACGCCATCGACGAAGGCTTCCTGCAGGCCAGCCAGGCCGCGTCCCTGTCGGTCGCCGACGCGCCCGCCGACCTGCTCGACATCATGGAATACACGCCGCACAAGCCCGACCTCTGGCCAGAGCAGCGCAGCCGGGTTTGATAAGAATCCGGTCGAATCGAAACCCCTCTGGGCTAGGGGGTCCAGAATTGTCTCGAATCCTTTCTTCCCTTCCTCCAGACGGAATGATGTCTATATAAAAAACGGATTGCCCAGCGCAATCCGTTTTTTTATGCCCGAGACAAGCCAACAAAAAGCCCCCGAACCCGATCCGCGCGTCTGGATTCGTCTCCTGCGGCAGGCCTTCAGGCGGCGCATCACCATCGGGCTGGCCGCCGCGGCAATCCTCGCCCTGAGCGCCTGGCGCTATTTCGGCGCCGCCCCTGCTCACCGCCGCCGCCGAGCGCGGCAGCGTCCGCGCCCTGGTCATGGCCACCGGTTCAGTGCAGACCTTCCGGCTGGTCGACGTCGGCTCCCAGGTCTCCGGCCAGATCAAAGTCATCCACGTCAAGCTCGGCGAGCGCGTGCAAAAGGGGAAACTGCTCGCGGAGATCGATCCCACGCTTTCGCAGAACGATCTGCGCGCCGCCGAGGTCTCGCACGAAAGCACCCTCGCCCAGCGGTGCGGCGCCGAAGCAGCCCTGCGCCAGGCCGAACTCGGACTCGAACGCCAGCCCCTGCTGCAGGCGGGCGACGCCGCCGCGCGCCATGACCTCAAGGCCGCGCAGGCCCAGATCGCCGCGGCGCGCGCCTCGCTCGAGTCATTGGACGCGCAGATCAATGGTTCGCTGATCAGCATCGAAACCGTGCGCGCCCGGCTCGCCTACACACGCATCGTCGCGCCCATGGACGGCGAGGTCATCGCGCTCGTCTCGAGCGAGGGCCAGACCGTGGTCGCCTCCCAGCAGGCGCCGGTCATCCTGTGTCTGGCCGATCTCGCCAGCGTCACCATCCGCGCCGAGGTTTCGGAGGCCGACGTGATCCGCCTGCGCGAAGGCCAGGCCGTCTCCTTCACCATCCTCGGCAACGCCGACAAGCACTACCGCGGCAACCTGCGCACCATCGAGCCCGCCCCCTCCGGCTACACCGGCGACGCCGGCAGGGCGATCGACGCCGTCTTCTACAACGTGCTCTTCGACGTGCCCAACCCCGGCCGCGAGCTGCGTCTGGCGATGACCACCCAGGTGAACATCGTCACCGACGAGGCCGACGGCGCGCTGCTCATCCCCGTCGCCGCGCTCGGCGCCCGGCTGCCCGGCGGCGGCGCCGACGTCCAGGTTCTCGACGCGGCCGGCCAGCCCACAAAACGGCGCATCCGCACTGGCGTCACCGACAACGTCCGGGTGCAGGTGCTCGAATGCCTGTGCGAAGGCGAACGCGTGGTCCTCGCCAAGGCCGCCGTCACACCTGACGAGGACGAACCGGGCTTCCCCTTCGGTCTTGGGAACTGACGTGCGGCCGCTGCTCGAACGCCACGGCGTGTGCAAGCGCTACCGGCTCGACAGCGGCGACGTCGACGTGCTCAAGGACATCTCCCTGCGCATCGACGCCGGGGAGCTGCTCGCCATCGTCGGCGCGTCGGGCTCGGGCAAGCCCACGTTGATGAACCCCCTCGGCTGCCTCGACTCGCCCAGCGCCGGCATCTACCGCATCGACGGGCGCGATGCCGGCCCCCTCGACGCCGAGGAGCTGGCGCGCCTGCGCTGCGAATGCTTCGGCTTCGTCTTCCAGCGCTACAACCTGCTCGCGCACCTGAGCGCGCTGGAAAACGTCGCCCTGCCCGCCGTCTATGAAGGCGCCGCCAAGGAAGAGCGCGCGGCGCGCGCGGGACCTGCTCGCCAGTCTGGGGCTCTCCGGGCATGCCGCCCACCGCCCCTCGCAGCTCTCCGGCGGCCAGCAGCAGCGCGTGAGCATCGCCCGCGCGATGATGAACGGCGGGCGCGTCATCCTCGCCGACGAACCCACCGGCGCGCTCGACAGCGCCAGAGGCAAGGACGTCATGCGCGCGCTGCTCGATCTGCATGCCCAGGGGCATGCCATCGTCATCGTCACCCACGACGCCGAAGTCGCGGCCTATGCGCGGCGCATCGTCGAAATCCGCGACGGGCGCATCGTCGCCGACCACGCCAATCCACAGCCGGTCCGGCTCGCGCCGCAGGCATCCGCCGCGCATGACGGCGTCCCCCGCGCGCTCCATGCCCCGCGCCGTCCGGCCGCCGGCCTGCCCACGCGGCTCGCCGAAGCCTGGCGCATGGCCTGGATCACAATCCACCGCCACCGCCTGCGCTCCGCGCTCACCATGCTCGGCATGCTGATCGGCATCGCCTCGGTGCAGGCCATCGTCGCCATCAACGCCGCCGCCACCGAAAAAACGTTTGAGGAAGTGCGGCGTGTTGGCACCAGCACCATCACCTTCTACACCGGCGCATGCTTGGGCGAGCTGCGCCGGCAGGCGGTCAAGACCCTGAGCCCGGAGGACGTCGCCGCCATCCGCGCCCAGCCCTATGTCGACAGCGCCACGCCCACCGTCACGGCGCATGCCGCGCTGCGCCAGGGCAACGCCGCCGTGTCCGCCTCCGTCAACGGCGTGGGCGACTGCTATTTCCGCGTGTTCAGCATCGACATCTAATCCGGCCAGGGGCTGCGCGACACCCACATCGCCGAACGCGCCCAGGTGGCTGTCATCGATGAGAACACGCGCTGGCGCCTGTTCAAGAACGAAAAGCCGCTGGGCAAGGTCATCCTGGTCGGAAGGGTACCGGCGCTGGTGATCGGCGTGGCCACCCAGAAGCGGATCAGCTACGGTGGCGAGCAGTTGTAAATCTGGATGCCCTACAGCACCGTGCAGACCTCCATGACCGGCAAGCTGCATTTCGATTCGGTCGCGGTGCGCGTGGACGAACAGACCCCGATAAAGGCCGGCGAACGCGCGCTCAGCAACCTGCTCACGCTGCGCCACGGCCGCAAGGATTTCCGCGCCAGCAACGCCGACAGCATTCGCCAGGCCTCCGAGCGCATGTCCGCCATGTTCGGCCTGGTGTTCGGCTCCATCGCCGCGATCTCGCTGCTGGTGGACAGCATCGGCGTGGCCAACATGATGCTGGTCTCGGTGGCCGAATGCACGCGCGAGATCGGCATGCGCATGGCCGTGGGCGCGCGGCGCGGCGACATCCTGCGGCAATTCCTCGTCGAGGCCGTGCTGCTGTGCCTGGTCGGCGGGCTGGCCGGCGTCGCCCTGGCGGCGGTCGTCACACAGGTCTTCGGCCTGTTCGCCGGCATGCCGGTGCCCATCTCCATCGGCTCCATCCTTCTCACCTGCCTGTGCGCCGGCGGCATCGGCGTGCTCTCCAGCTATCTTCTGGCGCGCGACTGAGGCGGCGATGCACGACACCGCGGTCATCCAGCATATGCGGCGCGCCTTCGTCTTGCGCCGCGCCTGCGCCCGCCTGGTGCTCGCGCTCTGCCTGTGCGCCGCCGCGCCCGCCTGGGGCCAGCCCGCCATCCATCCCTAGTGGTGCGCCTTCGGCGACCCACAGCTCGACGCCATCGTCGAGGAAGCCCTGCGCGTCAATCCGCGGATGGCGCAGGCCGCGCTCACCCTCATACGCGCCCGGTTTGAGAGTGAACTCGTCCAATACTGGCTTGGCTGGAGCGGCAACGTCGCGCTGAACGCCGGCGACGCCGCGACCCGCACCGGCCCCAATTTCTCGGCCAACGCCAACCTGTCCTACACCGTCGACCTCTGGGGCAAGATCGACGACCTGGCCGACGCCGCGCGCTGGGAAGCCGCCGCCTCCGCGGCCGACCTGGACAACGCCGCGCTCTCGCTCTCGATCGCCGTGGCCGAGCATTACTGGCAGATCGCGCTCGCCAACGAGCGGCTCGAGGTCGGCCACCTCGAACTGCGGGACGCCCTGCGCGCCTACGAACTCATGCGCCTGCGCCACGACACCGGCGCCGTCGCCCGGCTCGATCAAGTGCAGGCCGAATACAACGTCACGCTCAAGCGCACCGCCATCGCCACCCAGGAAGACGCCAAGCGCCGGCTGCGCAACGGACTGGCGGTGCTGCTCAGCAGCGAGCCGCCGCCAAGCTCGCCCGCCGCGGCACTTCCCGAACCAGCGTCCACCGCGCCAGGGTCCTCGGACGGCGCCGCACCTGCCGCAGCCCCGCTCCGAAGTCCCGGCGCGCTCCTCGCGATGGAGCCGCAGCGTCTCTCCGCCGCAGCCGTTCCCGGCCTCCCGGCGCTCAGCATCGCCGAGACGGTCGCGGCCCGCCCCGACCTGCGAGCGACCGAACTGCGGCTGCGCGAATCGCTCGCCGCCACGCACATCGCCCGCGCCAACCTCTACCCCAGCTTCACCCTCAGCGGCTCACTCTCCAGCGGCGGCAACATCCTCGCCGCCCTCTTCCAGAACCACATCGGCACGATCGCCGCCGCCATCGCCGCGCCGCTCACGAGCTGGAAATCGATGCAGACCCAGATCGCCGTCTCCGACATCAACTACGAATCCGCTCAAGCTGGCTTCCGCAACGCCTTGCTCACGGCGCTGCAAGAACTCGCCGACGCCCTCTCCAACCGCCAGCGGCTCGCGGCCGAAGCCGAGGAAACCGAACTCGCCGCCCTTCTCGCGCGGCGCGAAGCCGATGTCACCGAACTGCGCTACCGCTCGGGCGCCACCGGCGTGCAGCTCTGGATCGACGCCCAGGGCCGCGCGCGCACCACCGCACTGAACGTGGCCCAGCAGCGCTACGGCCGGCTGTCCAACCGCGCGAGGATTTATCAGGTGCTGGGCGGCGGCCCAACGGCGGATCCGCCGCTCGCTCCAGTGTCCAGTCACGTGCCCTCCGCTCCTGTACCTGCTCCTGTGTCCGCCCGGCACTCGCCCTGGCCCCGCACCCAATTCCTCCTTCCGCCCCCAGGCTCGCTCAACCCGCTTCTGGTAGCATTCCCGCATGCTCTATTCCGACCTCGCGCTGGCCTGGCGAATGACCCTGCGCGACTGGCGCGGCGGGGAGCTGCGGCTGCCCCTGCTCGCCGTCGCCTCGCTCACCAGCGTGGACTTTCTCGCCGACAGGCTGCAGGCCAGCCTGGAACGCGACGCCCGCCAACTCCTCGCCGCCGACGCGCCCCTGCCCGCCGAATTCGCGCTTCAAGCCGCCGCGCGCGGCTTGAAGCGCGCCGACACCGTCACCTTCTCCAGCATGACCAAGGCCGGCGAGATCAGCCAGCTCGCCGCCGCCAAGGCGGTCAGTGAAGCCTATCCCCTGCGCGGCAAGCTCAAGACCGCCGCCGCGCCCAATGGCCCCGAAACCGAAGCCGCCAGCGGTCCGCCGCCCGGCGCGGTGTGGGTCGACCCCGGTCTGGCCGCAGTGCTGCAGACCGTCGTGGTCGGCACGCTCAAGTTGGGCAAGCGCGAACTGTGCATCGACCGCCTCCTCACCCATGAGCTCGACCGCGGCGCCGGCTTCCTGAGCTTCGCGCCGCGCGCCATGTTCAACATGGCCGACCTCGACGCCACCGGCCTCATCACCTTCGGCAGCCGCGCCACCTACCGCCTGCTCCTCGCCGGCCCGGACCAGGCTGTGCACGACTATCTGCGCTGGGCCGAGCCGAGCATCGCCGCGCCGCGCTGCGCGGCGCGCGCAGCGAAACCCTGGAGAAAGGTCAGCCGCAGATGCGCGCCACGCTCGACCGCACCGGCCGCCTGCTCTCGCTCGTCTCGCTGCTTGCCGCCTTCATCTCGGCGGTGGCCCTGGCGATCGCCGCGCGGCGCTACGTGCAGAGCCATCTCGACGCCTGCGCGGTGATGAAATGCCTGGGCCAGACCCAGGCCGCGCAGCTCAAACTTTCCCTCTTCGAATTCCTGCTGATCGGTCTGACCGCCGCGCTGCTCGGCGGCCTGCTCGGCGCGCTGCGCGACCTGCTCGTGGCCGGACTGCCGCAGCCGGGCCTCATTCCCTGGCTCTCGGGCGCGGCGGCCGGCCTGGTCCTGTTGCTTGGCTTCGCTCTGCCGCCGCTGCTGGGTCTCGCGCGCGTGCCGCCGCTGCGCATCCTGCGCCGCGACGCCGGCGGCCAACCCGTCTCCGCCTTGCTCGTCTAAGGCTACGCGGCGTTCGCCTTCGCCGCCCTGCTGCTGTGGACCGCGCGCGACCTCAAGCTCGGCGCCTACACCGCGCTGGGCTTTGCCGCCGCCTTGCTCTTCTCCGCCGCCTGCGCCGGGCTGCTGAAACTGCTGGCTCTGGCCGTGCGCGCCGCGACCCCGCGCCTGACGCTCGACTGGCGCTTCGTCGCCGTCGGCCTCATGGCCCTGCTGCTGCTCCTCATCACCCGCCAGGACCTGCTCGCCTCCTGGCGCAGCACCGCGCCGGCCGACGCGCCGCTGCTGCCGATGATCCGCGGCCGCCTGATGCAGATCAACGGCCGCGACATCACGCCCGCCGACTACCAGGACCCAGACGCCAAGCGCCTCGTCGACCGCGAATTCAATCTCTCCTACGCCGCCCGGCAACACCGTCGTCGCGGGCCGCTGGCACGGCGACGCCACCGACGCGCAGGTCTCCATCGAGCAGGGCATCGCCAAGACGCTCAACATCCACGACGGCGACCTCCTGCGCTACGACGTCGCCGGCCAGACGCTGGACGCGCGCGTCAGTTCGGTGCGCAAGCTCGACTGGTCCTCGATGCGGGTCAATTTCTTCGTCATCCTGCCGCCCAAAATTATGCAGGACTATCCGCGCCCCTGGATCACCGCCTTTCACATGCCGCCGGGCAAGACCGCGCTGGACGGCGAGCTCGTCGCCGCCTTTCCCAACTTCACGCTGATCAACACCGAGCAGGCACTGGGCCAGTTGCGCGGCATCATCGATAAGGTCACCTCCGCCGTCGAACTGCTCTTCGGCTTCACCCTGGCCGCCGGCGTGCTGGTGCTCTACGCCGCGCTCTCCGGCAGCCGCGGCGAACGCGCACGCGACGCCGCGCTGCTGCTCGCGGTGGGCGGCATCGCAGGACCGTTCGCCGCCGCTGGCGCACTCGCCACCGGCTGGACGCTCGCCGCGCGCGTCTTTGAATTCCCCTTCACCGCCAGCGCCTGGACCCTGCCCGCGGGGCTCGTCCTGGGCATGGCCTGCGCGGCGTCATCAACAAGCCCGCGCCCGGCGCAACGCCGACGGAAGAAAAGAGCGACGTCGGCGTCAACCACGCCGAGGACACCCGCACACCCTACGAAATCGTCGGCGGCGAAGCCCGCGTGCGCGAGCTGGTCGCCCGCTTCTACGAACTCATGGACCTGGAGCCGGACTTCACCAAGCTGCGCGCCCTGCACGGCCCCACGCAGGACAACGCGTGCCACCTTCCCTTCCGCATCGACAGTGAGGCGCGCGACCAGTTGGTGATCTGCATTGGCCGCGCGATGATGGACACCGGCCTACCCGAACATCTTCAGGAGCGGCTTCTGCAGTCCTTCTTCCTGACGGCGGATTGGATGCGCAATACGCCGGACGTCGGCAAACCTGCTTGAGCAGGACACCGAGCGGAAACTGAGTCGGCTCCGGGCCGGACCTGGGACGCGCTGAATCCGCTAAATGTAAAAAATCGTCCATCGCAATTTTTCGCGCGTTTTCGCGATTATTTATGCGGCACTTAAACAC
>JALBVF010000007.1 GCA_025050535.1 Candidatus Protistibacter heckmannii | reverse complement strand
CGTCAGAACAAAGGCCAAATTACACGCTGCAGCAAAGAACCACATGGCGTTCATCGAAATCCATTCCGAACGCGTGAAATCCTACTTCCAGGATCCCCGCGTCAAATACGCCGCATGAAAACTTCTTCCTGCCGGATCAATAGTTAGAAGTGAGAATTCGTGCGGGTTGCCAGGGGTGGATGTGACAACCGTTATTTTTCCAAAGGATAGTATTTTGCGCATAATTTTCATTATGTTAAATCAATTGGTCAGCAAGAAAGCCGCAGCCAGGCTTAGCCCAATTTGAATTAATCACCCCCATGCCTGGCGGCCATTGCACTTTACCCCACACACCACGCTGACAGCAAGCGCCCCCACGATGGCCCGCGATCTGTTTGGAAAGGTGCCCGTCACCAGGGATGAGTGTTACCAATGGGTGGCCGCGATGGCGCCCAACTTAGATACCGAGCGCATATGCGCGATCTACATCCGCGACTACAACATCACCGACAAGGTGGCCTGGGCCAAGCTGCACGGCACCTTCGAGTCCGCCATCGACCAAGCCTACGCCCGCCGCCATGGCCTGCTTCGCCGGCTAGGCCTGGACAGATAAAAGCCCGCAAGGTCGGCGGGCTTTTTTTACTTCTTCTTGCGGCGACGGAATTGACCGTTCGCCTTGCGCGGCGGAGTGCGCCGCGTCTTCCGGGTAGCCATGACTGCCCTCCTATCTGGATTTGACTGCGGGATCCGGGCGGCCCTCGATCGTCGCCACACGGCGCTCGAGCTGCAGCACCCACTTCCACACGCCGGCGGCGACGGTCAGCATGCCGGAGCTTGGTGACCAGCTGCAGGATCTCGACCAGGCTCAGGTTCATTTAGCCCGTCTGGTAGAGATTGCTGCCAGGAAGAGCCGGTGCGGCCGCAGCCGAGGGCGTGACGATCGCGCGCCAGATCTGCGCAAGCTTGGAGTCGGGCACGATGGTCAGGATGCCGGCACCCACGGCCGCCACACCCCGGATCGCGCCACTGGTGACGTCGGGAGACGCGAAGACCGCCTGGCCAGCGGTGGCCACCGCGTGCGCGACCGGTGCCGGCACGCCAAAGAGCGAGACCAGGATGGTGAGGCCCGCCCAGGTGGACGATTCTTTCAAGAACTTGAGGATGATGCCCACGTGTTTCTCCTTCGGGTGATTATTGGCGCGGCAATATAAAGATTTAACTTGTTATCATTTCATGCATCGAATTGGCATGGAAAAAGAAGACGCTCGATACCAGAAACTGAAGCAACTGCACGAGAGGCGAAAGCAGGTCGTGAGGTTGCATCGGAAGGGATACGGAGTCATGGCCATCGCGGAGTTGACAGGGCTGAGTTACCCGGCGGCTCGACTGGCCATTGATCTCTATGAAGAAGGGAGCGCGGCGGCCATGAAGCCGCACCCACAAGCTCGTACGCAAGGAGACGGAAGACGGCTTAATGCGGATCAAGAAGAAGCAATCCGGCGCACGATCTGCGACAAACGTCCGGAGCAGTTGAAGATGGAATCTGCGCTCTGGACGCGAGGCGCGATCATGCTGTTCATCGAACAGGAATACGCGTTCAGACTCTCAATACGTGCGGTCGGAGACTACCTCAAGCGCTGGGGTTTCACGCCGAAAAAGCCGATCAAGCGCGCTTACGAACAGCGACCGGAGTCTGTCAAGCAGTGGATCGATCAGGAGTATCCGGCCATCGAGAAGCGTGCCAAGGCCAAAGGTGGCGAGATTCACTGGGGTGACGAAACCGCGTTGGTGAATACGGATGTTCGGGGCCGCAGTTATGCTCCCAAAGGGCAAACCCCGGTCACGATGGCGGTTAGAGGTACGCGACAGAAGCTGTCGATTATTTCCACAGTGACCAATCAGGGCAAGGCAAGCTGGATGATCATCGATGGTGCCTTTAACCACGAGAAGCTCATCGAGTTCTTCGAGGCGCTGGTGGCCGATGGCAAGCGCGCGGGCAAGAAAGTGTTCCTGATCCTCGACAACCTCGGCGTGCATCACTGCAAGCCGGTCAAGGCATGGCTTGCCGAGCACCAAGCCGACATCGAAGTCTTTTACCTGCCCAGCTACAGCCCGGAGCTCAATCCGGATGAGCGACTCAACGCCGACCTGAAACATGTCATCAGCACACGAGTCCCCGTCATAACAAAGGCCAAATTACACGCTGCAGCAAAGAACCATATGGCGTTCATCGAAATCCATTCCGAACGCGTGAAATCCTACTGCCAGGATCCCCGCGTCAAATACACCTCATGAAAACTTCTTCCTGCCGGATCAATAGGTCTGCGATTTTACCCTCGCGCATGTAAAATCACCACGAGCTACAATCTTGCGTTCGCCAACTATCCGTTCCGAACCATCCCTTCATCTTCCAGCTAGAAAGAATCGCCATGCTCCGCGGTAAGACTGCAGTGGTCACCGGCTCCACCAGCGGCATCGGCCTTGGCATCGCCAATTCGCTCGCCGCCGAAGGCACCAACATCATGCTCAACGGCTTCGGCGAATATGAATCCACCAAGGCCGAGATCGCCGCGCTCGGCGTCAAGGTCGGCTATCACGGCGCCGACATGAGCAAGCCCGCCGAAGTGGCCGACCTCATCGCCACCACCGAGCGCGTCTTCGGCGCCTGCGACATCGTCGTCAACAACGCCGGCATCCAGCACGTCGCCAACATCGAGGACTTCCCCATCGAGAAATGGGATGCGGTCATCGCCATCAACCTCTCCTCGGCCTTCCACGCCACGCGCGCCGCCCTGCCCGGCATGAAAAAGCGCAACTGGGGCCGCTTCGTGAACATCGCCTCGGCGCACGGCCTGGTGGCCTCCGCGCAGAAGTCGGCCTACGTCGCCGCCAAGCACGGCATCATCGGCTTCACCAAGGTCACCTCGCTAGAAACCGCCCACACCGGCATCACCGCCAACGCAATCTGCCCGGGCTGGGTGCTGACCCCGCTGGTTCAGAAGCAGATCGAGGCGCGCGCCCAGAACGAAGGCAAGACCGTGGAAGCGGCCAAGAAGGAACTGCTGCTCGAGAAGCAGCCCTCGGGCGAATTCGTCACGCCCGAGCAGCTCGGTGCGATGGCCGTCTTCCTGTGCAGCGACGCCGCCGCGCAGATCAAGGGCGCCTCCTTCGTGATGGACGGCGGCTGGACGGCGCAGTAATCCGCGCAATAAGCCCCTGCAAGCAGCCGGAGCGTGATCGATCAGCGCGCTCCAAGCAAAACGGGACGCATCCGCGTCCCGTTTTTATTTGCCGATCCCAGCGCGGTGCAAATCCGCGCTTGGCGCCTCAATGATGATGCACGCCATGGCCGTGTCCATGATGGTGATGATGCCCACGCGCCGGCTTGCGGCTGCGCATCTCGTCGTTGTCCGAGGCGCAATGCTCAGTCGTCTCGGGCTGCAGCGTTATGTGGTCGATATGATGCTTCTCGCGCAGCATCGCGCGGATCCGGTCGAGCACCGCAGGCCAGTCGCCCAGGCTCGCCACCTTAACATGGCCGATCACCGCGGGCTGCCCCGGCGCCATCTCCCAGACGTGCAGGTCGTGCACCGACTCCACGCTGTCCACGTCGGCCAGATCCGCGCCCACCTGCACGTAATCGATATGCCGTGGCACGCCCTCCATCAGCGTGTGATACGCATCGGCGAGGGTCGAGAACGTCGAACGCAGGATCAGCAGCGAGACAAAGATAGAGAGCAGCGGATCGATCGGCATCCAGCCGGTGTAGCTCACCACCAGGCCGGCTGCCAACGCCGCCACCGAGCTGAGCAGATCGCCCATCACATGCAGCAGCGACGCGCGGCTGTTCACGCTGCTCGTGTCGCGCGACAGGATCCAGGCGACCAGCACGTTGACCGCCAATCCGATCACCGCCACCACCGTTACCGTGCCGCCCTTGACTGGTTCCGGATCGGAGAGGCGCATCACCGCCTCGCCGGCGATGAAGGCCACCAACGCCAGCATCAGCAGACCGTTGATGAAGGCGGCCAGCGCCTCGGCGCGGCCGAAGCCGAAGGAATGCCGCTCGGAAGGAGGACGCCGCGCAATGATCTGCGCCAGGCAGGCCAGCCCCAGCGCGAACGCGTCGGTGAACATATGGCCGGCGTCGGAGATGAGCGCTAGCGAATTGGCGAACCAGCCCGCCCCCGCTTCCACGCCGGCGAACGCCAGCGTCAGCAGCAGCGCGAGCACGAGCACGCGCTGGTTCGGCTCGGCGCGGGCATGCCCGCCGGCGTCGCCTTCGTGATGCGCGTGCAGGTGCTCGGCGGACAAGTCTCGCTTTACCGGTTTCGCCGCGGCGTGCGTCAGCCGCACGTCAGACCACGCTCAGGTCCAGCGGCGCGCCGGTCTTGGCGGCCAGCTCTTCCTTGGTGACGCCCGAAGCCAGCGCGACGGCCTTCAAGCCCGCGGACGTGACGTCGATCACGCCCAGGTCGGTGATGATGCGGTCCAACACGCCCACGCCCGTCAGCGGCAGCGTGCAGGCGGGCAGCACCTTCAGGTCTTCCGAGCCATCCTTCTTGCGCGCGGTGTGCTCCATCAGCACCACAACGCGGGCCACGCCGGCGACCAGATCCATCGCGCCGCCCATGCCCTTGACCATCTTGCCCGGGATCATCCAGTTCGCGAGATCGCCGTTTTGGCTCACCTGCATCGCGCCGAGGATGGCGATGTTCACGTGGCTGCCGCGGATCATCGCGAAGGAGTCCGCCGAGGAGAAGATCGACGAGCCCGGCAGCGTCGTCACCGTCTGCTTGCCGGCGTTGATCATGTCGGCGTCCACCTCGTCTTCCTTGGGGAAGGGGCCGATGCCCAGCAAACCGTTTTCGGATTGCAGCCACACGTCCATGCCCGCGGGCATGTGGTTGGCCACCAGGGTCGGCAGGCCGATGCCCAGGTTCACATAGAAACCGTCCTGCAGTTCCTTCGCCGCGCGCGCGGCCATTTCGTCGCGAGTCCAAGCCATGGTTCTCTCCCGGGTTATTTGTAACGGATCGTGCGCTGCTCGATGCGCTTTTCCGGATTGGGGTTGTGGACGATGCGCTGCACGAAGATGCCAGGCGTGTGGATCTGATCGGGATCGATCTCGCCGTTTTCGACGATCACCTCGACCTCGGCGATCGTGACCTTGCCGGCCATCGCGCACATCGGATTGAAGTTGCGCGAGGTGCGGCGGTAGACGAGGTTGCCGGCCTTGTCGGCCTTCCAGGCCTTGACCAGGGCCACATCCGCCGTCAGCGAACGCTCCATGATGTAGTGCTCGCCGTCGAATTCGCGCACTTCCTTGCCGTCGGCGACGATGGTGCCCACGCCGGTCTTGGTGAAGAAGGCGGGGATGCCCGAGCCGCCGGCGCGCAGCTTCTCGGCCAGCGTGCCCTGCGGCGTTAATTCCAGCTCCAGTTCGCCCGCCAGGTACTGGCGTTCGAATTCCTTGTTCTCACCCACGTAGGACGCAATCATCTTCTTGATCTGGCGCGTCTCCAGCAGTTGACCCAGGCCGAAGCCGTCCACGCCTGCGTTGTTGGAGATCGCGGTGAGGTTCTTGACGCCCGCGTCGCGCAGCGCGGCGATCAGCGCCTCGGGGATCCCGCACAGACCGAAACCGCCCACGGCCAGCACTTGGCCATCCTTCGCGACGCCGGCCAGCGCCTCCTTGGCCGACGGATAGATCTTGTTCATGTAATTGACTCCTGGAGCATTTTGACGCAGCGCGTCATTTTAATGAAAACCCGCTTGACCGGACCCGGTGTTTTCCCGGACATCCCGCTGCGTCAAGGGTTCCAGGAGCCATGGCCGTCCGTTGACCAGAGGCCGCGCGGCGGATCAGAACGCGTGCATGCCGTCGTCGGCGGCAATCGCGGTGCCGTTGATGAAATGCGAGCCGTCGCTGGCGAGCAGGAGCAGCAGGCCGTCGAGATCGGCGGGCACGCCCACGCGCTTGCGCGGCAGCATCTGGATCAGCTTCTGACCCGCCTCCGTGTCCCAGTGATGATGGTTGATCTCGGTGTCGATATAGCCGGGGCAGATCGCATTGACGTTGATGCCGTAGCGGCCCCACTCCAGCGCCATCGCCTTGGTCATGTGGATGATCGCCGCCTTGCTCATGCAATACACGCCGATCTGCGCCAGCACGCGCAGGCCCGCCACGGAGGCGATGTTGACGATGCGGTTCTGCGGCAGCGGCAGGCCATTCTTCTCCGCGCCCTTGGCGCGCGCGATCATGCGCTTGCCAACTTCCTGCGCGACGAAGAAAGCGCCGCGCGTGTTGGTGTCGAAGACGTAGGCGAAATCCTCCTCGGTCACGTCGACCAGACGCTGCGTGGTCGAGCCCCCCGAGTTGTTCACCAGAATGTCGATCGGACCCACCTCGGTCTCGGCATGCGCGACCGCCGCGCGGATGCTGGCCAGATCGGTCACGTCGAGCGAGACCACATGCGCATCGCCACCGCCCGATTCGATGTCGGCGCGCAATTCCTTGAGCCGGTCGACGCGCCGCGAAGCCAGCACCACGCGGGCTCAGGCGGCCGCGAGCGTGCGGGCGAAGTTGTCGCCAAGGCCTCTCGAAGCGCCGGTGACGAAGGCCACTTTGCCTTCCAGATTGATTGATAGCCCCATGCCCAGCTCCTTGATTTGACGGCCATTCAGCAGCTTCGATTATCCCTTGCGCCAAAGACCGTGTTTGGCAGAAAATGCCGGCATTATTACAAAAAATACGACTGTTAGAAAAAAGATGGACCTCAACCAAGCCCCCGTCTCCTCCGCAGCGCTCATCGAACAATACGGCCCGCGCGAGGCCATGGAGTACGACGTCGTCATCGTCGGCGGCGGCCCCGCCGGTCTCTCCGCCGCCATCCGTCTCAAACAATTCGCGGCCGAGAGCGGCAAGGACATCAACGTCTGCATGCTCGAGAAGGGCTCCGAGGTCGGCGCGCACATTCTCTCCGGCGCGGTGATGGATCCGCGCGCGCTCACCGAACTGCTGCCCAACTGGAAGGAAGACGGCGCGCCGCTGAACACGCCCGTCGCCGAGGACCGCCTCCTCTTCCTCACGCAAAACAGCGCCATCCGCACGCCCAACTGGATGCTGCCCGCCTGCTTCCAGAACCACGGAAACTACGTCGTCAGCCTGGGCAACGTCGTGCGCTGGCTCGGCCAGCAGGCCGAGGCGCTGGGCGTGGAAATCTTCCCTGGCTTCCCCGCCGCCGAAGTGCTCTACACCGAGGACGGCAAGGTGCGCGGCGTCGCCACCGGCAACATGGGCGTGGGCAAGGATGGCCAGCCAACCGAGAGCTTCCAGCTCGGCATGGAACTGTACGCCAAGTACACCCTCTTCGCCGAAGGCGCGCGCGGCAGCCTGGGCAAGCAGCTCATCGCCAAATTCGGCCTCGCCAAGAACAGCGATCCGCAGTCCTACGGCATCGGGATCAAGGAGCTCTGGGAGATCGACCCGGCCAAGCAAAAGCCCGGCCTCGTGATCCACAGCGCCGGCTGGCCGCTGCAAAGCGACACCTATGGCGGCTCCTTCCTGTATCACATGGAGAACAACCAGGTCGTCGTGGGCTTCATCGTCGGCCTCTCGTATCAGAATCCCTATCTGAGCCCTCACGAGGAATTCCAGCGCTACAAGACCCACCCCGCCATCCGCAGCTTCTTCGAAGGCGGCAAGCGCATCTCCTACGGCGCGCGCGCCATCACCGCCGGCGGCCTCACCAGCCTGCCCGAACTCACCTTCCCGGGCGGCGCGCTGATCGGCTGCGACGCGGGCTTCCTCAACGCCTCGCGCATCAAGGGCAGCCACGCCGCGATCAAGACCGGCATGCTCGCCGCCGAAGCCGCCGCCGCAGCGCTGGCCGCGGGCCGGGAGCAGGACAAGCTCGACGCCTATCCCGCCGCGTTCAAGAACTCCTGGCTGCATGAGGAGCTGAGCAAGGCGCGCAACTTCAAGCAATGGCTGAGCAAGGGCATGTATCTGGGTTCGCTGATGACCGGCATCGAGCAGAAGCTGCTCGGCGGCAAGATGCCCTGGACCCTACATCACCAGCATGCCGACCACGAGTGCCTCAAGCCGGCCTCGCAGTTCAAGCCCATCGCCTATCCCAAGCCCGACGGCAAGCTCACCTTCGACCGGCTCTCCTCGGTGTTCATCTCCAACACCAACCACGAAGAGAACCAGCCCTCGCACCTCACGCTCAAGGACGCCTCGGTGCCCGTGAACGTCAACCTCGCGACCTATGCGGGCCCCGAGCAGCGCTACTGCCCGGCCGGCGTCTACGAGTTCGTCAAGAATAACGACAACAGCGACTGCCTGCAGATCAACGCGCAGAACTGTTTGCACTGCAAGACCTGCGACATCAAGGACCCGACGCAGAACATCGTCTGGGTCACGCCGGAAGGCGGCGGACCGAACTATCCGGGGATGTGATTCCCAAGAGAATAAAAAAGCGGCCTCGGCCGCTTTTTTATCGGGCCGGTCCGCGTTTTCCCGCAGCCCCGCCCTGCCTGATGTTTCACACTTATTTCGTCTTCTTCCTGGCCACATTCACGGGGGCCTTGCCCGCCGGCTTGGCCGCGGCCTTCGCCAGCGCCGCGATCTTCGGCGTCTTCACCTTCACGTCCCCGCATTGCGCGCGGTGGCGCAGCGCATGGTCCATCAGCACCAGCGCCAGCATCGCCTCGGCGATGGGCGTGGCGCGGATGCCCACGCAGGGGTCGTGGCGGCCGTGGGTCTCGACGATGGTGGGCTTTCCTGCCTTGTCGATCGAGCGGCGGGGAGTGTGAATGCTGGAAGTGGGCTTGATCGCCAGGCTCACGGTGACGTCCTGGCCGGTGCTGATACCGCCGAGCATGCCACCGGCGTTGTTCGAGGCGAAGCCCTCGGGCAGCAGTTCGTCACCATGCACGCTGCCGCGCTGGACGATGCTCTCGAAGCCCGCGCCGATCTCCACGCCCTTCACCGCGTTGATACCCATCATCGCGTGTGCGATGTCGGCGTCGAGCTTGTCGAAGAGCGGCTCGCCCAGGCCAACGGGCACGTTGTTCGCCACCATCTGGATGCGCGCACCGACCGAATCTCCCGCCTTGCGCAACGCATCCATGTAGGTCTCGAGCGTGGCGACCACCCCGGCGTTGGGCGAGAAGAAAGGATTCTCATGGACGTGCTTCCAGTCCTTGAAGGGAATCTCGATCTCGCCGAGCTGCGACATATAACCGCGGATCTCGGTGCCGAACTTCTCGCCCAGCCATTTCTTGGCGATCGCCGCCGCCGCCACCACGGGCGCGGTCAGCCGCGCCGAGGAACGGCCGCCGCCGCGCGGATCGCGCACGCCGAACTTGTGCCAATAGGTGTAGTCGGCGTGGCCGGGACGGAAGGTCTCGAGCAGATTGCCGTAGTCCTTGCTGCGCTGGTCGGTGTTGCGGATCAGCAGGCAGATGGGCGTACCGGTGGTCTTGCCCTCGAACACGCCGGAAAGGACCTCGACCTTGTCCTCCTCGCGCCGCTGCGTCACATGCCGCGAGGTTCCGGGCTTGCGGCGGTCGAGTTCGGGTTGGATATCGGCCTCGGAGAGCGCCATGCCAGGCGGGCAGCCGTCGACCACCGCGCCGATGACGGGGCCGTGGGATTCGCCGAAGGTGGTGACTGCAAACAGCAGGCCGATGGTGTTGCCGGACATGGGGGGCGCGGGAAAATTGGAGCGAAGACAAGATTATCGCAGACGTGCGAGGATATCGCCGCGAAAGTCCTCGCTGCGCCAGATCATCCACAGCAGGACGAGGATGTTCATGCCCGCCGTCAGCAGGAACATCGCCGTCGGCGCCCGTGTCCGGCGTTGGAAAGCGCCAGGCCCAGCAGCGCGGAGACTATCATGAACAGCGTGTTGAGGATATTGTTCGCCGCGACCACGCGCGCGCGCAGATGCGGTTCGCTGCGCGCCTGGATCAACACATACAGCGGCACGCTGTACAGGCCGCCAGACAGCACCATGAGGAAGAGGTCGACGAAGAGATGCACGCCCTGCGCATGGCCGATGAATTCCATCGGGCCGGCCCGCGAGCTCATCGCCGAGAACGCCTCGCGCGCACCCGGCGTGGCCGAGACCAGACCGATGCCGAACAGGCTGATGCCCGCCGCTCCCGCCAGCACCAAGGCCAGATCCACCCAGCCCTTGGAAGCGTGCTCGCACAGCAGCGAGCCCGCACCGATGCAGATGGAGAAGGCCGCGAGCAGGACGGTCACCACCTCGTGCCACACGCGCAGAACGTCCCGCGCATACGGGAAGAGCACGGTGAGGAAGGTCGCGCCGACGAACCACAGCCAGGAGATGCCCACCATGCCCATCAGCACCGTCGGATTGCGCGAGGCCTGACGCAGATTCCACAGGGTCTCGGTCACCGGATTCCAGTTCACCTTGACGGCGCCGGCCGCGCCCTCGGGCGTGAGCGGCGGCGAATGCGGCACGCCCGCCACCGCCCAGCGCCCCAGCAGGGCCAGCGCCAGACAGGGCGCGACCGCCAGCGCCCCCACCCTGCTCGCCTCGGTGTGCGAACTCGAAGCCAGCAGGCCGCCGGCGATGGTGCCCAGCAGAATGGCGATAAAGGTGCCGGTCTCGACCAGGGCGTTGCCGCCCGCCAGCTCATGCGTGGCCAGATGCTGCGGCAGATAGGTGTAATTCACCGGGCCGAAGAGCGTCAAATGCAGGCCCATCAGGAAGACGCAAGCATAGAGCACCCAAAGGCTCGGCAGCAGGAAGCCGGCCACCGCCACCAGCATGATGGCGATCTCCAGGTTCTTCACCAGCCGCATCAGCGCCGATTTCTCGAACTTGTCGGCGAGCTGGCCGCTCGTCGCGGAGAACAGCAGGAAGGGCAGGATGAACAGCGCCGAGATCAGGAAGGCCGTGCCGGCGACGCCGCCCGCATAGGCCTGCGCATGGAAGGTGGCCAGCGTGGTGAAGCCGACCTTGAAGACGTTGTCGTTGAGCGCGCCACAGAACTGGGTCCAGAAAAACGGCGCGAAGCGCCTTTGCCCGAGCAGGCGGAATTGATTCATGACGAAGCCGCCCGGAGGCCCCGGGCGGTGTGACGGGAATTGCCGCGCACCGGCTTACTAGGAAGCCGGCTGTTCCTCGGGCCAGTCGCGGACATAGGCCTTGAGCATTTTGTTCTCGAAGCTCTGCTCCTCCACCACCGCGCGGGCGACGTCGTAGAAGGAGATCACGCCCATCAGCATGCGGCTGTCGAGCACCGGCATGTAGCGCGCGTGGCGCTCGAGCATCATGCGGCGGGCTTCGTTCACGCCGGTCTCTGGTGTGCAGGTGAGCGGATGGTCGTCCATGACCTTGCGCACCGTCGCCGTGCCGAGCTGGCCACCGTTGACGGCCAGCGTCTGAATGACTTCACGGAAGGTCAGCATGCCGACGAGTTCGCCATATTCCATGACCACCAGGGAGCCGATGTCGCGCTCGGACATGGTGCGCACGGCGCCCATCACGCTGCTGTCCGGCCTGACGGTGTACAAGGTGTTGCCCTTGACGTGGAGGATGTCGCTGACCTTCATGTTTGTCTCCTGTTTGGGGTGATTCGATGCTAGCGCAAATCGCCCGGCATGGAAAGTGCCGCTGCGCAAGCCACCGGGAGGAGAAACGAACGAAAGTGCTAGAATTTCCAGGCTTTCAGGAGACAAGCCCCATGCCCGGTCCCAAATTCGACACCCTGGCGCTGCACGCCGGCGCCGCCCCCGCCCCGACCACCGGCGCGCGCGCCGTTCCGGTTCACAGGACCACCTCCTTCGTGTTCCACGACAGCGACCATGCAGCCGCGCTGTTCAATATGGAACGCTCGAGGCACGTCTATTCGCGCATCTCGAACCCCACCGTCGCCGTGTTCGAGGAGCGCATGGCCGCGCCCGAGGGCAGCGCCTGCGCCATCGCCACCGCCTCGGGCCAGGCCGCGCTGCACCTGGCCATCGCCATACTGATGGGCGCGGGCTCACATATCGTCGCCTCCTCGGCGCTGTACGGCGGCTCGCACAACCTGCTGCATTTCACGCTGTCGCGCTTCGGCATCGAGACCACCTTCGTGCGCCCCGGCGATATCGACGGCTGGCGCGCCGCGCTGCGTCCCAACACCCGGCTGCTCTTCGGCGAGACCCTCGGCACCCCCGGCCTGGACGTGCTCGACATCCCGACGATCTCCGCCATCGCCCATGAACACGGCGTGCCGCTGCTGGTGGACTCCACCTTCACCGCGCCCTGGCTGCTCCAGCCCTTCGAGCACGGCGCGGACTTCGTCTACCACTCGACCACCAAATTCCTCGGCGGCCACGGCACCACCATCGGCGGAGTGGTCGTCGACGGCGGCCGCTTCGATTTCGACGCCAGCGACAAATTCCCCGAGATCAGCCAGCCCTACGAGGGCTTCCACGGCATGGTCTTCTCCAAGGAAAGCACCGTCGCGCCCTTCCTACTGCTCGCGCGCCGCGAAGGCCTGCGCAACTTCGGCGCCTGCATGCATCCGCTGGCCGCCTGGCAGCTGCTGCAGGGCATCGAGACTCTGCCCCTGGCATGGCCCGCCACGTGGAGAACGCGCGCAAGATCGTCGACTTCCTGGTCCGCCATCCGATGGTCGAATCAGTCGCCCACCCCGATCTGGAAATCCATCCCGACCACGTCCTCGCCAAGCGCCTGCAGCCGCGCGGCGCTGGTGCGGTGTTCAGCTTCAACCTGTGCGGCGACCGCGCCGCCGGCCGCGCCTTTATCGAAAGCCTCAACCTCTTCTCGCACCTGGCCAATGTGGGCGACGCGCGCTCGCTCGTCATCCACCCAGCCTCCACCACCCACTTCCGCATGGACGCCGACGCGCTGCGCGCCGCGGTATCGGCGAAGGCACCGTGCGCCTCTCTATCGGCCTGGAGGATCCCGAGGACCTGATCGAGGATTTGAATCGCGGCATCAAGGTCGCGCAGAAGCAGATGCAGTCCGGCTCGGCCAACGCGAAGAAAGGGGCCTAAGATGGAGCTCCAAGTCCAAGGCAAGCGCGCCTACGCCTACACCGGCGGCAAGCCATTCAACCCCGCCCTACCCTGCGCCGTCTTTATCCACGGCGTGCAGAACGACCACAGCGTCTGGGCCCTGCAAACCCGCTATTTCGCGCACCACGGCTTCGGCGTGCTGGCGGTGGACCCTGCCCGGCCACAATCGCCGCGAAGGCCCCGCGCTGGAGGCTGCCGCGCGCCATCCGGTGAAGACGGCGAAGCTCGCCCTCGTCGCCACCGCCTTCCAGATGAAGGTCTCGGACCTGCTGCTGAACAATGCGCGCGACGACCAGCCGGCCGCCGCCGAGCTCGTCACCGCCTTCTCGCACTCGGGCTCGGCGCCCAAGCCTTCCGCGCCCGGCCCCGGCTTCTGGCTGCACGGCAGCTCCACCCAGCTCATGGGCCGCGTGACGCGCTACAGCGCGGCCGCTTTCCACGTCGGCTTCAAGGCCTGCGACGGCTACGGCGGGGATGAACAGGCCGCGGCGGCCGTGGCGGCGGCGGGCCTGCCCTCCCTTTTCCTGCTCGGCAAGCATGACATGATGACGCCGCCGCCGGCCTGCAGAAAGCGCTGCCCCAGGCGCGGACGCAAGTGCTCGACTGCGGCCATGCCGTGATGGAGGAAAAGCCCGACGATGCGCTCGACGCGCTCTACGCCTTCTGCAAATCCTGAATGGGGAAGGTGGCCCGAAAGGTCTTCCGGCCCTGCGCACGCTGGCGCTCAGCGGGCGCTCAGTGAAAGAGCTGGTCGAGCGTGGTTTCCAGCTTGGGATTGTCCAGCGCGCCGTCCAGCGAAAAGGCGCGCACGAGGCTCTGCAGCTGCACCTGGGCCGGATCGCAGGCCAGAACCCAGAGAGGCTCGCCCTTCTCGTCGGCGCTGCGCTCGAGCTTGGCGACGAGCTTGAGCTTGCACAGCGTATCGAGCGCCGGAATCATCTGCTCGGGCCACAGCCGCAGTTCGCGCGCCAGATCGGTCTCGCCAAGGCCGCGCCGGCTGTTGGCGCGCGCCTGATGCAGCAGATGCAGAACGCCCAGCGCGTCGAACAGGGCCGCGCCGGGGAAGTCCCGCCGCCGCCACAGCCCGCTACGCACCACGGGCAGGCCCGCCGCCAGCTCCGCGCCGGCCAGCGTGATCAGCCAGCTCACGTACATCCAGATCAGGAAAATGGGCACCGCGGCGAAGGCGCCGTAGACCGCCGTGTAGGTCGGGAAATGCGAGATGAAGGAGCCAAAGCCGTTCTTGGACAACTCGAAGACCAGGGCCGAGAAAGCGCCGCCGGCCATCGCGTCGCGGCGCTCGACTTTGGTGTTGGGCACATAGCCGTAGAGCGCGGTGAAGGCCAGGAAGGACAAAGCGATGGACAGCGCGTCCAGGAACAGGCCGAGCACCGCCGACTTGCCCGCCGAGGCCGGGATAAGATAGCCGCCAATGGACAGGCTCGCGCCGAAGAGCACCGGGCCGATCGTGATCGTCGCCCAGAAGATCAGCAGGCGCTGGCCCAGCGGGCGGCGGGTGCGCACGCGCCAGATGTCATTGAAGGCGTTCTCGATGGTGACCAGGGTCATGATCGCCGTGGCGCCCAGGCCGATCAGGCCGAAGGCCGTCAGGCCCTTGGCCTTGGAGGAGAACTGGTTGATGTAGCGCAGCACCTGGTTGCTGATGCCGTCGGGGACGAGGCTCTCGAACATCCAGGCCTGCAGCGCCTTCTGGAAGGACTGGAACACCGGGAAGGCGGTCAGCAGCGCGAAGGCCACGGCGAGCATCGGCACCAGCGCCAGCACGCTGGTGTAGGTCAGCGCGCCAGCCACCTGCGGCACCCGGTCGGTGCGGATACGGTTCATCGCATAGGCGGCCAGTTCGCGTGCGGTGTCGAGGGTCGAAGGCAAAGGCGTTTTCCTGAAATGAGCGGTGCGCCATCCAAGGCTCATGCGGAAGCGAAAACTTTGAACAATGCGGCAACTATAATACCGGCATGAAAGACATCCTGGTGCTCTATTACAGCCGCGGCGGCGCCACGCGCCAGCTTGCGGAAGCCATCGCCCGCGGCGTGGATTCCGTGCCCGGCGCCCAGGCGCGGCTGCGCACCGTGCCCGCCGTGTCGGCCGTGAGCGAGGCTGTCGCGCCGGCCATCCCCGAGAGCGGCGCACCCTATGCCGAACTGTCGGACCTCGATGAGTGCACGGGCCTCGCCCTGGGTTCGCCCACGCGCTTCGGCAACATGGCCGCGCCGCTCAAATACTTTCTCGACGGCAGCACGCCGCAATGGCTCTCCGGCGCGATCGCCGGCAAGCCTGCCTGCGTGTTCACCTCCACCGGCAGCCTACACGGCGGCCAGGAAAGCACCCTGCTCTCGATGATGCTGCCGCTGCTGCATCACGGTATGCTGATCGTCGGCGCGCCCTACACCGAGCCCTCGCTGATGCGCACGCGCAGTGGCGGCACGCCCTACGGCGCCAGCCATTTCGCCCATCCCGACGGCGCCGGCCCCTTCACTGACGACGAGAAGGCCATCGCCGTCGCCCTGGGCAAGCGCCTGGCCGAAGCCGCGCTGAGCCTTGCCGCCGGCCGCGGCTGAGCGCCGAGCAGCGAAGCGCGCCGCGCCGCCATCCCGAACCGAACGATGACCGAACCCATTCCGCACGAAACACCCCAGCAGAAAATGCCGCCGCAGGAAACACTCTCGCAGGAAACGCCCGCGCCGGAGCACACCCTCCAGGTGGGCCTGCGCACCCAGCACTGGCTCTACCGCAGCGCCCTCGCCGCCATGGCCGCGCTGGTTGTGCTATGCATCGCCTGGGAGTTCTGGCTCGCGCCGCTGCGGCCGGGCGGCTCCTGGCTCGCGCTCAAGGTTCTGCCCCTGCTGCCAGCGCTGCGCGGCGTCTGGCGCAAGCGCCTCTACACGATGCAGTGGGCCTCGATGCTGCTGCTGGTCTACGAGGCCGAGGGCCTCGTGCGCGGCAGCAGCGACGCCGGCCTGTCGGCCATGCTGGGCTGGATCGAGGCGGGACTCTCCTTCGTCGCCTACTTGGTCCTGGTCAGCTATGTGCGGCCCTATAAAAATCTGCACAAACAATTAAATATTTATCCGGCATTTAAACAATGAACTCAAGCAGCATACCGAACCGGCGCATGTTCGAAGTAGCTCTTGACGCGCTCGGGCTGTCGCTAAACGCTGAGCAGATGCTGGCGCGTGGCCTTCACCAGTTGCAGCTTCGAGCGAGCTGGAGCGAGTTTGGTGCCGATCTGCTTCAGGTCGGCATTGGCCATTTCATTGGGGTTCAGTTCGGGGCTGTAGCTTGGCAAGTAGAAGACTTCGATCTCGTGCTTGTTCTCGGCCAGCCAGGCCTTCACGGGCTTGCTGTGGTGCACACGCAGGTTGTCCAGGATCAGGTAGATCTTTCGGCCGGCATCCTTGACCAGCCGGCGCAGGAAGTCGATCAGGATGTCGGCGCTCAACGCTCCGTCGAAGGCCTGCCAGCGCATCTGGCCCTTGTTGGTGACGGTGGAGATCACCGACAAGCCGTGGCGCTTGTTGTTCACGCGAATCACGGGCGTCTGGCCTTGCGGGGCGTAGCTGTGCCCGCGCACGTCGTCGCGGCGCACGCCGGTCTCGTCGCCCCAGTGAATTTTGGCCCCCTCAGCCTTGGCGCAGGCGGCGATCACCGGGTAGTCCTCGTCGAGCCACTTTTTCACCGCCGCCGGCGACTGCTCGTAGGCCTTCTTCATGGGCTTTTTCGGCGTGAAGCCCCAACGCTCCAGATACAGGCCCATCGTGCGAACGGCCAGCTTGATGCCGTATCGGTTAAGGATCAACTCGGCAACTGCCTGGCGGCTCCACAGCGCGTAGATCATCTTCAACTGGTCGGGCGTGCGGTCGCGGATCAGCCGCTGAACCTCGCGCTCCTGCTCCGCCGTCAGCGTTCTGCCCGTACCCTGCGGGCGCCCGGGGCGCTCAACGTCGAGGGCCTTCCACCCCGCCCGCGCGATACGCCTTCACCGCAGCAATGAGCGTCGTGCGCGACATCTCGCATGCGCCACCGTGTCCTTCAGGCTCACACCATCCAGCCGCATCTTCACCGCACGTCGGCGCCGTTCCTTCAGGACGGCTACCTGCAGCGTTCTCGAGTCGATTTTGTCCATGTAACAGCCGACTCTATATCACTCAATAAGCTCAATGTTTAAGTGCCGAATCAATAAACAATTAACCCGCAATAAATCGAAACCATGACAGCCAACACCGCGGCCTTCGACGCCGCCGCATTCCTCGCCGCCTGCGCGGCCATCGTCGGCGAGGTCAACGTCATCACCGACCGCCACGACCAGGAGGCCTACACGACCGACTGGCGCAAGCGCTACATCGGCGCGGCGCTAGCCGTGCTGCGCCCCGGCAGCACCGAAGAGGTGGCGGCCCTCGTCAAGCTCTGCGCGGGCCAGCGCGTGGCCATCGTGCCCCAGGGCGGCAACACCGGCCTGTGCGGCGGCGCCACGCCTGACGACAGCGGCGCCCAGGTCGTGCTCAGCCTCAAGCGCATGAACCGTGTGCGCCAAGTCGACACGCTCAACCAGGCGCTCGTTGCCGAGGCCGGCTGCATCCTCAAGGACATCCAGCAGGTGGCCGCCGAGCATGCGCGCCAGTTCTCGCTGAGCCTCGCCGCCGAGGGTAGCTGCACCATCGGCGGCGTGCTCTCCACCAACGCCGGCGGCACCGCGGTGCTGCGCTACGGCAACGCCCGCGACCTCTGCCTTGGCCTCGAAGTGGTCACGGCCCAGGGCGAGATCTGGAACGGTCTGCGCGGCCTGCGCAAGGACAACACCGGCTACGACTTGCGCGACCTGTTCATCGGCGCCGAAGGCACCCTGGGCATCATCACCGCCGCCGTGCTAAAGCTCGTGCCCGCGCCCGCCGCGCGCCTCACCGCGCTGGCCTCCGTGCCCGACATGGACACCGCGGTGAAGCTGCTCGAGCTGGCGCAGGCCCGCGCCGGCATGCTGCTCACCGGCTTTGAAGTCATGTCCGACTACTGCCTGCGTCTGGTCAACGAGCAGTTCCTGCAGCTGCGCCATCCCTTCCAGAACGGCTGCGGCCAGGCCGTGCTGCTCGAACTCTCCGACCAGGAGAGCGAGGACCATGCGCGCAGCATCTTCGACGCACTGATGAAAGAAGCTATCGAGGCCGGTCTCGTGGAAGACGCGCTGATCGCGCAGTCGCTCTCGCAAGCCGCGCAGTTCTGGAGCCTGCGCGAACACATTCCCCTGGCCCAGGCGCAGGAAGGCAAGAACATCAAGCACGACGTGGCCCTGCCCGCCTCGCGGCTGGCCGAATTCGTCGCCGTCACCAGCAAGGCCCTGCTCGACGCCTTCCCCGGTGTGCGCCTGGTCGTCTTCGGCCACCTCGGCGACGGCAATCTGCACTACAACCTCGCGCCGCCCGTGGGCGTGGACCCCGATGGCTACCTGGACAACCAGGTAGCCATCAACCGCATCGTCCACGACAGCGTGCACCGCCACGGCGGATCCATCTCCGCCGAGCACGGCATCGGCAAACTCAAGGTCGAGGAAATCCGCCACTACAAGAACGAGCTGGAGCTCAGGATGATGACGGCGATCAAGCATGTCCTCGATCCGCAGGGGCTGCTCAATCCGGGCAAGGTGCTCCTGCCGGCCTGAAGCTTGGCATCCCAACCTGACGGCGCAGATCGATGTGGCGCACATCGCCACCACGCATCCCGCCGTGCATTTCACTCCACATTTCGCCGCGCACCTCGCCACGCACCGACACGTTGAGGTGGAAACTCTCGCGCCGCGCCGGCGCGCTCATATGCCACCAGCCACGCGGGACGTAGAGCACGTCGCCGGCTTCGAGCATGGCGTCGAAGGCAGCGGATATTGCAGGTCCGGGCGGTAGACCTGCCAGAGCTTGCACCCGATCAATTTCAGGGAGAACAGGTCGTGCGGCTCGCGCTGCTCGGCGAAGGCTTCCATGTCGAGCAGGGAGATCATGCCCTGCGCCATGGCCCTGCCGCCGGCGAAGGCGGCGACGCGCCCGGCGATGCTGGCGAACACAGCGCTGTGCGCCTCGATGCCGTCGAACACCAGGGTTGCGCCCTTTTCGATGTGCTCACAGAACGCAGCGCGGACGATGCGCTGGCGCTCGCCGCCCAGACCCAGGCTTTCCATGAAGCCCGAGCGCGGCACCTCGCCGTCGCGGAACAGGCGCAGGCTCGAACCGCCGGCCTCCGCCGCGAGCAGCGCCTCGTCGACGTCGGCCCAACTGACCAGATTGGGATCGAAGGCGCGGCGAAATAGATAGACCGCCTTGCCGGCGTAAATCTGCCGGAACAGTTCACGCGAAAAGCCGAAATCGATCGCCTCGCTGATGCTTTGGATCAAGCCTAGCTCCTGTGCTCAAAGTGCAAGAAACTGTACAAGCCAAATTGCGAATCTATGTCAAATATGCATATTTTTTACAATTGGCGCCGTCAAAAATCCATAAAAGGCAGTAGGCGCAAAAACGAACGGCGCTCCTCGTGGGAGCGCCGTTTCTGCTTCATCCTGCCGCGCGCCGATCAAGGCGCGCGGGGACGCGGGAAGCGGGTTGACGCTGGAGCCGTCGTGCGGGCTGCGCGCCGTGCAAGACCTGGAAGCAGCGGCCCATTGGCTTGCGCCCGGCCGCCGCTTCGGATGCGTCCGCTGCTCAGGCCGTGACCGTGCCGGAGGATGCGGCCGCCGCCGCGCCCTCGCCCGAACGGCACGCATGCGCGCGGTTCACGCCGCTGATCACGGCCATGATCGAGGCGGTCACTAGATTCGAATATGCCCACGCCTAAAATATTGCCGGTGAGCCCCGCGCCGGCGATCTCGGCGAAGGCCACTGCCATGGCGTCCGCGCCCTGGCCGGTGGCGCACTCCTCGTAGTGCTGCGCGCACCGGCATGTCGGCCACGCTCTCGATCGCATGCATCAGCGCATCGAGCGGACCGTTGCCCTCGCCCGTCAGCACGCGCTCCTTGCCGCGCACGCGGGCGTTCATCGTGATCCGCTGCCGGCCGTCCTGCTCGCTCAGTGTGTGGCCGACGTATTCGATCGGCATGTCGGCGCGCAGGTATTCCTCGCGGAACAGATTCCAGATGTCGGTCGCCTTCACTTCGCTGCCGGTGTCGTCGGTGATGCGCTGGACCGCCGCGCTGAATTCCACCTGCAGACGGCGCGGCATCACCAAGCCGTAGCCCTGCTCGAGCAGATAGGCCACGCCGCCTTTGCCCGACTGGCTGTTTACGCTGATGATCGAATCGTAGGATCGGCCCACGTCCTTGGGGTCGATCGGCAGATACGGCACTTCCCACACGCCGCCGGCCTGCTGCGCGGCGAAGCCCTTCTTGATCGCGTCCTGATGCGAGCCGGAGAAGGCCGTGAACACGAGGTCCCCGGCATAGGGATGGCGCGGATGCACGGGCAGCTGGGTGCAATCCTCGGCGACGCGGGCGATGTCGTTGATGTTGGAGAAGTCGAGCTGCGGATCGACGCCCTGCGAATAGAGATTGAGCGCCAGCGTCACAAGATCCACATTGCCGGTGCGCTCGCCGTTGCCGAGAGACAGCCATCGACGTGGTCCGCGCCGGCCATCACGGCCAGCTCCGCCGCCGCCACCGCCGTGCCACGGTCGTTGTGCGGATGCACGCTGAGTATCAGGCTGTCGCGGTGCGCCAGATTGCGATGCATCCATTCGATCTGGTCGGCGTAGATGTTCGGCGTGGCGACTTCCACCGTGGCCGGGCAGTTGACGATAACCTTTTGTGCCGGGGCGTCGGCTGCCAGACGTCCATCACTGCGTCGACCACTTCCTTGGCGAAGTCCAGCTCGGTGGCGGTGAAGGTCTCGGGGCTGTATAGGAAGACCCATTCGGTCTGCGGCGGGGCGGCGGAAGGGCTCGGAGATGTCGTTGTAGACGTGGACGATGGCGCGGCGCGCGCCGCGCAGCGATTCCATCGTGCGCTCGATCAGCTCGTCACGCGCCTGCGTCAGCACTTCGATGGTCACGTCCTCGGGGATGTGGCCACCGGTGATCAGCTCGCGGATAAAGTCGAAATCAGTCTGGGAGGCGGAGGGGAAGCCGTCTTCGATTTCCGTGAAGCCGATGGCCACCAGGGTCTTGAACATGCGCATCTTGCGCTGCGCATCCATGGGCTCGAACAGAGCCTGGTTGCCGTCGCGCAGATCGGTGCTCATCCAGATCGGCGCCTTGGTGAGGCGGTTGTCGGGCCAGGTCCGGTTTCGGATCTGCACCTGATGGAAGGGACGGTATTTGCCAGCGGGGTTCTGCAACATGATGTCTGCCTTGTGCGTCGAGGTCGTGCGTTTACGTGGATCGTGGCCGCGGCAAAGGCCGCTGCGGGGCTGTCGGACGGCCACAGGCTCGTGGTCCGGCAACCGGTACTTATTGACTAGGCAATATAAAGATTTAACTTATTATCATTTCTGGCATCGAATTGGCATAGAAAAAGAAGACGCTCGATACCAGAAACTGAAGCAACTGCACGAGAGGCGAAAGCAGGTCGTGAGGTTGCATCTGAAGGGATACGGAGTCATGGCCATCGCGGAGTTGACAGGGCTAAGTTACCCGGCGGCTCGACTGGCCATTGATCTCTATGAAGAAGGGGGCGCGGCGGCCCTGAAGCCGCACCCACGAGCTCATACGCCAGGAGACGGAAGACGGCTGAATGCGGATCAAGAAGAAGCAATCCGGCGCACGATCTGCGACAAACGTCCGGAGCAGTTGAAGATGGAATCTGCGCTCTGGACGCGAGGCGCGGTCATGCTGTTCATCGAACATGAATACGCGGTCAGACTCTCAATACGTGCGGTCGGAGACTACCTCAAGCGCTGGGGTTTCACGCCGAAAAAGCCGATCAAGCGCGCTTACGAACAGCGACCGGAGGCTGTCAAGCAGTGGATCGATCAGGAGTATCTGGCCATCGAGAAGCGTGCCAAGGCCGAAGGTGGCGAGATTCACTGGGGTGACGAAACCGCGTTGGTGAATACGGATGTTCGGGGCCGCAGTTATGCTCCCAAAGGGAAAACCCAGGTCACGATGGCGGTTAGAGGTACGCGACAGAAGCTGTCGATGATTTCCACAGTGACCAATCAGGGCAAGGCAAGCTGGATGATCATCGATGGTGCCTTGGTGCCGAAGCGCCCCATCGCCGCCGGCGTCGCGCTCCAGCCGCCGCCCTGCAGGCCTTGGCGGGTCACGCCGTTGAGCTGGGTCTTCAATTCGGGCAGCATGCGCTCCCACAGCGCCTGCGTGGACGCGGGCAGCTTTTCCCAACTGCATGCCGCGCCGCAAACGCCCACCGACGCGAACGCGTCGAGCAGCGGCTTTTCATAGGCCGGCGGCGGATTGCGCGCCAGCATTTCGTTGATCAGCCACACGAAACGCCTCGCGGCCTGATCCTTTTGGGCGGCGGCGCGCTGGACCAAAAAGGGGCGGGCTGCGCCGGGGCGCTCAGGGGCGCGAAGCGGAATTGATCCTGCAACGCATGCATGGCGGGCAGGTCCACGGCGCCGTCGATGAGGACGCGCATGAGGATCAGAACGTCGTTGCCCCAGTGCGCAGCACCCGGGCATTCTCGGGCAGCGGCCGCTGCCATTGCAGTCCCACGATGACGAATTCGCCCGCGCACGTGCCGGTTTCGCGCCGGCCCACGATGTGCGCATTGTCGGTGTCCGCGTCCAGCAGCGCGACCGAATAGTAGCGGCCATTGGTGTCAGGCACAGAGAGCCGCACCGGCCCCTGCACGAGATCAAGCCAGGCGGTGGAGTACAGCGTGTCGTTGTTGGGGGCGGTGACCCAGCGGTCGGCTCGGCGTGGAGAGCTTGCGCGCGTGGGTGAGATTGCCCAGCCGGGTCGGGCCCGGAGCGGCGCCGTCGCCCAGCCAGGTCAGCCGCAGCGCGCCCATCTCCTGATACGGGAATGCGTAGACGAAGGCGCGGCGGATCAGGGTCGCCGTATCGGGCGCCGCCGGCTGCGCGCTCGTCCGGGCGCTGGCGGCGCTTGCGCCGACGAGCATGAGGAAGGTCAGCAGCGCGTGACGAAACGGCTTGCGCATGGCGTGGAGGCCTCCATTTTTTCGCGCAAATATACACGACGCCGAATGCCTCTATCCGCCGGACTTCCCGATCTCCTTCTCCACGGCTTGCGCCAAGGCCTCGTCCCACCGGCTGCGCAGCGCGTCGACGACGCCCTTCCGGTCGCGCAGCTCGCAGCTCTGGCTGAGCTTTGACTTGCCTTCGAGCCGCGTCACCGCGACCTCGATGCCGACGATGGACTTGAGCATCATGTCGATGTATTCCGGCGCCGAATCACCCATCTTCCAGGGCTGGGGTTCGTCCGCCTCGTGCCGGCGCGTGAGACGCGCGACGACGCCGCGCACGAATTTCTCGTCGTCGCGGATCGTGATGCGGCCGTGCGCATGCACCACTTCATAGTTCCAGGTCGGAACCTGGCGATGGGCTTCGTGCTTGCTCGGATACCAGTTCGGCGAGACGTAGCCTTCGAGGCTGCGGAAGACGACCATCACCGCGTCCCCATCCGCACATTTGCGCCAGACCGGATTGGCCCGCGCCACTTGCGCGGTCAGCACGCTGGCCTCGCCGGCCGCCGGATCGAATTCAAAGGGCCGATGATTGGCGTCGAGCCCGTCGGCGCCGTGCGTGACCAGCACGCCGAGCGGATGACTTTGGATGATGCGTTGCAGCTCATCCGGTTGCGTCGTGGCGAAATGCCGGGGAATGTACATGGCGGCGTGATGAGGACAAGGGGAACACCACAACTATCGCCCACAACCGGCGCAATGAAAATCCCGGCGCCGCCAATACAAAAGGCCCCGAGATTTCTCTCGGGGCCTTAGGGCCAATCAGCAGACTGGCGGAGACGGAGGGATTCGAACCCTCGATGCAAGTTTTGGCCCGCATGCTCCCTTAGCAGGGGAGTGCCTTCGACCTCTCGGCCACGTCTCCCAAAAAGTTTTTGCGCGCAAGGAGCACGCCCGCAAAACGTCGCGAGTTTACTTGGAAGGCCTCGTCGCGTCAACGCGCGGCGACGCAAACACGGGGCCTTTCAAGCAAAAGTCACTGCATGCGCCCGAGCCGAAGCTCAGGCCTGTTCCAGCTCGAAGACCTTGTGCAGAGCGCGCACGGCCAATTCCATGTACTTCTCGTCGATCAGTACCGAGATCTTGATTTCCGAGGTGGAGATCATCTGGATGTTGATGCCTTCCTCGGACAGCGTGCGGAACATCTTGCTGGCAATGCCGACGTGCGAACGCATGCCCACGCCGACGACGGAGACCTTCGACACTTTAGGATCGCCGATCACGTTGGTCGCACCGATATGCACCTTCACGCCGTTCTGCAGAATGCCCAGGGCGCGCTGATAGTCGCCGCGCGGCACGGTGAAGGTAAAGTCGGTGAAGCCGTCGATCGACTGGTTCTGGATGATCATGTCCACGTCGATGTTGGCGTCGGCCACGGGGCCGAGGATCTGGTAGGCGATGCCGGGCTTGTCCGGCACGCGGGTGACGGTGATCTTGGCTTCGTCGCGCGAGAACGCGATGCCGGAAATGACGGAGGCCTCCATATCAGAATCTTCCTCGAAAGTAATCAGGGTGCCGGAATGCATCTCTTCGTCGAGATTCATGGCAGGGTCGGTCAGCGAGGACAGCACGCGGGTGCGCACCCGGTACTTGCCCGCGAATTCCACGGAGCGGATCTGCAGCACTTTGGAGCCGAGGCTGGCCATTTCCAGCATTTCCTCAAACGTGATGCGGTCGAGGCGGCGCGCCTCTTCCACGACGCGCGGGTCGGTGGTGTAAATGCCGTCCACGTCGGTGTAGATCAGGCATTCATCAGCCTGGAGCACGGCGGCGATGGCCACGGCCGAGGTGTCGGAACCGCCTCGGCCCAGCGTGGTGATGTTGCCCTTGTCGTCCACGCCCTGAAAGCCGGCGACGACGACGACCCTGCACCAATCGAGATCGGCGCGGATCTTGGCGTCGTCGATGGATTCGATGCGCGCCTTGGTGAAGGCCGAATTGGTCTTCACCGGGACTTGCCAGCCGGTGTAGCTGACGGCGTCCAGACCAGCTTCCTTCAGCGCGATGGCCAGCAGGCCGATGCTCACCTGCTCACCGGTGGAGGCTATGGTGTCAAGCTCGCGCGGATCGGGATTAGGGGAAATCTCGCGGGCCAGGCCCAGCAGCCGGTTGGTCTCACCCGACATGGCCGAGGGCACCACGATGATCTGGTGGCCGGCAGCATGCCATTTGGCGACGCGGCGCGCGACATTCTTGATGCGCTCGACCGAGCCCATCGAGGTGCCGCCGTACTTATGAACGATTAATGCCATCTTGAGAGATTCAGGGGCTAGCGAACAAAACTTGAAATTTTACACTATCCCGCAAAGCCTCTACCCGCTTTGCCCTGGCGCGTCAGTCCGGGTGCCACTCCATGCTGTACCGGGCCCCGCCGCCGTCCAGACTCGCCAGGTCGCCCCCGACCTCGGTCTGCCAGCGGCTGTCCATGCCCAGGGCGGGCACATAGAGCAGCTCGCCGCCGAGCCAGAATAGCGGCGCATGCCGGCGCCAGGGCGGCACGTCCGCCTGCTGGAATGCGTTCTTCAGCGACTGCGAAGGCCGCGCCGGATGCAGGCGGATGCGCTCGCCGCCCGTGCGCGGACGCACGAGGATGGGCGAGGCCGCGAGCAACGAACCGGGAATGCCGAGCTGGCTCTTGCGCACCGACAGGCTGCCGCGCCAAGCTGGCGCCGGGAGACTGGACTCGCCGCGCCAGAGCAATTCCAGGGTCTGCGCCTGCGGCGGCTGTGCGTCCTCGTTCGCCGCGCGCGCACCCTCTCCCCTGCCGCCCGGATCGAGCCACGCCCAGCCACGCCAGGCGCGCAGCAGATGGCCGTCGTGATGGAAGAGCAGGCGGTTTCCTTCGCTGTCGGGACTGCCGGCGGAACCGAGCTGCTTGAGCATCTCGGCGAGCCGCGCTTCGCTGGGCGCGCGCAGGCCGCTCACGCGCAGCCAGCCGCGCAGCAGATTGGCCGCGCGCGCGTCCGACTGCGCAGCGAGCGCGGCCAGGGGCAGCTTTCCGGGGCCGCCGCCGGCCGCGAGCAGATCCTGTTCGGCGAGCTCCTGCAAGAGCCCACCCGCTTCGGCGATGCGCCGCGCGCTGCGCGCGATGCCGCGCGCATAGCCGGCGCGGATTCCCGCCAGCAGTGGCAGCACCTGATTGCGCAGCGCGTTGCGGTCGTAGCGCGCGTCGGCGTTGGATTCGTCCTCGATATGCGCAAGGCCGAAGTCCTTGGCATAGGCCTCGAGCTTTACGCGGCGCAGATCGAGCAGCGGGCGCAGCAGCGCGCCCGCGCCGAGCCTGCCAAGCGGGGTCATCGCCGACAGTCCGGCCACGCCCGCACCGCGCAGCAGCTGGAGCATCAGCGTCTCGACCTGGTCGTCCTGATGGTGCGCGGTGAGCAGGCAGTCGATGCGCAGGTCCCCGCACATGAAAGCCAGCGCAGCGTAGCGCGCCTTGCGCGCGCCCTCTTCCACGTTGCCGCCGCGCTCCACCGCGACGCGGCGCGCGGCAAAGCCCGCGCCGGCGGCGCGCGCGGCCTCGCGGCAAAAGTCTTCCCAAACGTCGGCGTTGGTGCTCAGACCGTGATGCACGTGCAGCGCCGTGAGTTCGAAGCCCAGCTCACGCCGCAGCGCCGCCAGCGCATGCAGCAGCACGGCGGAATCGAGGCCGCCGGAGAAGGCGACGCCGAGATGCCGCCGCTCCGGCTCCGGCAAGGAGCGCAGCGCGGCGGCCAGCGCCTCGCGCACAGCGGAGCGCGCCCGTGGCTGATCGGTGGATGAAGTAGAGAGGCGAAGGGCCGGCGGCGGCGTCGCGGTCATGGCGCGACCGTCGGTGGCGGCTCCCAGCGAAGCTTATTCACCGGAGATTTCCTTGAACTTGCCGTAGTTCATCAGCCGCTCGTGGCGGCGCGTCAGCAGTTCCAGCTTGGACAGCGGAGCGAGTTGGCGCAGCGAATCGGCCAGCGCGCGCTTGAGCATAGCGGCCATGCCCTTGACGTCGCGGTGCGCGCCGCCCAGCGGCTCGTTGACGATCTTGTCGATAAGGCCGAGCGCCTTGAGGCGGTGGGCGGTGAGGCCCAGGGCTTCGGCAGCGTCGGGCGCCTTCTCGGCCGTCTTCCACAGGATGGAGGCGCAGCCTTCGGGCGAGATCACGGCATAGGTGGCGAACTGCAGCATCAGCACGGCGTCGCCCATGGCGATGGCGAGCGCGCCGCCAGAGCCGCCTTCGCCGATGATCGTCGAGATCAGCGGCACTTCCAGTTCGGCCATGGTGTAGAGGTTGTGGCCGATGGCCTCGGACTGGCCGCGCTCCTCGGCGTCGATGCCGGGGAAGGCGCCCGGGGTGTCGACGAAGGTGAAGACCGGCAGGCCGAACTTCTCGGCGAGACGCATCAGGCGCATGGCCTTGCGGTAGCCCTCGGGGCGCGACATGCCGAAGTTGCGCGCGGCGCGTTCCTTGGTGTCGCGGCCCTTCTGATGGCCGATGACCAGGCAGGGCGTGCCGTTGAAGCGGGCGAGGCCGCCGACGATGGACTGGTCGTCCGCGAAGGCGCGGTCGCCGTGCAGCTCGTGGAAGTCAGTGAAAATTTCCTGGACGTAGTCCAGGGTGTAGGGACGCTGGGGATGTCTTGCGATCTGCGCCACCTGCCAGGAGGTCAGCTTGGCGTAAATGTCTTTGGTCAGCTGTTGGCTTTTCTTGGCCAGCCGGTCGATCTCCTCGGAGATGTCGACAGCGGAGTCGTCCTGCACGAATCGAAGCTCTTCAATCTTGCCTTCGAGTTCAGCGATCGGCTGCTCGAAATCCAGAAAAGTGGTTTTCATCCTGCCTTCCAAATACCTGCGATGGGGCGCATTCTACCCCAAACGCGGCGCGGGCAACTCCAATCTTCGCCGCGCCACAGCAATGGCCGTGGAGCCCCATCCAGCTTGGCTTGGCGTGGAGCCTCCGGGTGGAAGGCAGGCCGTCCGCCGGCTCAATAATCGACGGGAATGGGATCCAGACTGCGCCAGAGATACCAGGTCGCCACCGTGCTCCAGGGCTCCCAGTTGGCGGCCACCTCGCGGGCCTCGCTGCGGGTGACCGGCTCGCCGCTGAAGTAGTTGACCGAAATGGCCTTGATGAGGCCCAGGTCGTCCAGCGGCAGCACGTTGGGACGCAGCATATTGAAGATCAGGTACATCTGCGCGGACCAGCGGCCGATGCCGCGGATCTGCGTCATCTCCTTGATGATCTCTTCGTCGTCCATCGACAGCCAGCGCTTTGGGCTGGCCGCGCCGGACTCGAAGTGGCTGGCGAGATCGGTGAGGTATTCGGTCTTGCGGCGCGACAGGCCGCAGGAAGCGATCCTGTCCGCCGACAGCTTGAGCAGTTGGCCGGGCGAGAACTTCGGGCAGGCAGCGGCGAGACGGTCCCAGACCGCCTGCGCGGCCTTGACGGAAATCTGCTGGCCGACGCTGGCGCGCGCCAGCGTGGTGAAGGGGTCGCCGCGCGAGACCAGATGCACGGGACCGTAGAGCGGGATCACCTTGCGCAGGATGCGGTCGCGGTTCATCAGCTCCATGCAGGCCTGGTCCCAGTAGTCGGGACGCGGCACGGCGGCGCGGCTCGCGGCGGCGGCGCTGGCCGAGGCCGGGCTTGCAGTCTTGGGGACAGCCTTGGGCGCGGATTTCGCGGGCGCCTTCGCGACAGGCTTCGATGCGCCCTTGACGGTCTTGCCCGCCGTCTTCGCGGGCGCGGGTTTTGCCGCCGGCGCCTTCTTCACCGCAGGCTTCTTCGCGGCAGGTCTGGCGGCGCTCGCCTTTCTTGTCGTCGTCTTCTCCACCACCATGTCAGGCACGCCTCCATTCGGTGCGGCCGCCGGGCTTGTCCTCGAGGACCACGCCTTCGGCCAGCAGCTCCGCGCGGATCTGGTCCGCCAGAGCAAAGTTCTTGGCCTGCTTGGCTCCGATACGCGCGGCGATGCGGGCTTCGATATCGCCGGCCTCTTCCGCGCCCCGCGGTCCGGCCTGCAGGAATTCCTGCGGCTTGCGCTGCAGCAGACCGAGCGCGCCGGCCAGTGCATACAATTGCAGTGCCAGCTCGCGGCCGCGGCCTTCGCCCTGCGCGCGGTTGACTTCGGCGGCCAGGTCGAAGAGCGCGGAGATGGCGATCGGAGTGTTGAAGTCGTCGCTCATCGCCTCGGCGAAGCGCTTGGCGTGCGGCTCGTTCCAGTCGGGCTGCGCCTGGGGCTCGCCCAGGTCGACCGCGCCCAGCGCCGTGTACAGGCGGACGAGCGCCGAGCGGGCGTCGTCGAGATGGCTTTCGCCGTAGTTCAGCGGGCTGCGGTAGTGGGCCCGCAGGATGAAGAAGCGCACCACTTCGGCGTCGTAGACCTTGAGCACGTCGCGGATGGTGAAGAAATTGCCCACTGACTTGGACATCTTCTCGTCGTTCACGCGCACGAAGCCGTTGTGCATCCAATAGTTGACGAAGGGCTTGCCGCTCGCGCCCTCGGATTGGGCGATCTCGTTTTCGTGGTGCGGGAACTGCAGGTCCGCGCCGCCGCCGTGCAGGTCGAAATGCTCGCCCAGCAGACTGCAGCCCATTGCCGAGCATTCGATATGCCAGCCAGGACGGCCTTCGCCCCAGGGCGAGGACCAGCGGCTTTCCTTCGGATCCTGCGCCTTGGAGGCCTTCCACAGCACGAAGTCGAGCGGATCCTGCTTGGCCAGGTTGGCAGCCACGCGCTCGCCGGTGCGCAGGTCCTCGAGAGACTTGCCGGACAGGCGGCCATAGGGCTCGAACTTGCGCACCGCGTAGTTCACGTCGCCGTCGGCGGCCTTGTAGGCGAGACCCTTGCCTTCGAGCCTGCCGATCATGTCGAGCATCTGCGGCACGTAGTCGGTGGCGCACGGCTCATGATCGGGGCGCTGCACGCCCATGGCGTCGGCGTCCTCGTGCATTGCCTGGATGAAGCGGCCGGTCAGCGCGGCGAGTGGTTCGCCGTTCTCGCCGGCGCGGGCGATGATCTTGTCGTCGATGTCGGTGATGTTGCGCACATAAGTCACCTGGTAGCCACTCTGGCGCAGCCAGCGCTGCACCATGTCGAAGACCACCATCACGCGCGCATGGCCGATATGGCAGTAGTCGTAGACCGTCATGCCGCACACGTACATGCGCACCTTGCCGGGCTCGATCGGCACAAAATCCTGCTTGTCGCGGGTCAGCGTGTTGTAGATGCGGAGAGTGTGCATGCGAAGGAAAAGCGGAAAGTGCGAGGGCGGCTCGGATGCTTGGACGAGGCGCGGTTCACGTGTCGCACACTGGCTGCGCGGCCTGACCGGACGCCGCCGGACGGACGTGGCGACTTTGTTAGAATGGCCGGATTATAACTGAACACCCAGGACGCGCAGAGCATGAAACTCTTTAGCAAACTCTCAAGTGTCGGCGGCATTTTCGGCAAGATTTCCGGCGCCTGGGCGGCGGGTGCGCCGCAGGTGAAATTCGACGCCGACCATGGCAGCTTTATCGTCGAGGTCTATCCGGACAAGGTGCCGCGCACCGCGGCCAACTTCCTCGAATACGTGAAGACGGGCCAGTACGCCGGCACCATCGCCATGGCCCGCACCGACGATCCCAACTCCGCCCGCGCGCAGTGCTTCACCAATGTGATCGACAATCCCTCCCTCAACTTAGCCGACCGCAACCCCGACTACGCCGTGTTCGGCAAGGTGATCTCGGGCATGGACGTGGTCGACAGGATCAAGGCCGTGCCGACCACCAGCCACGGCTATTTCTCCAACGTGCCGGCCACGCCGATCATCATCAAATCGGCCACGCTGCTTTCCAACTGAACAGCGACCGGCGCACCCCAACCCTCTTTTTCATCGACAGGCAAATCATGTCCCAAGTCCAACTGCACACCAACTACGGCGTCATCAAGCTCGAACTAAACGCGGAGAAGGCTCCCAAGTCCGTGGAGAACTTCATCGCCTACGTGAAGGCCGGCCACTACGACAACACCATCTTCCACCGCGTGATCAAGGGCTTCATGATCCAGGGCGGCGGCTTCCCCCCCGGCATGAAAGACCAGAAGGACACCGCCGAGCCGATCGAGAACGAAGCCGACAACAGCCTCAAGAATGAACGCGGCAGCGTCGCCATGGCCCGCACCAGTGATCCGCATTCAGCCACCGCCCAGTTCTTCATCAACCTCGTCGACAACGACTTCCTCGACCACAGCAGCCCCACCTCCAGCGGCTGGGGCTACGCCGTCTTCGGCAAGGTCAGCGAGGGCATGGACGTGGTCGACAAGATCAAGGCAGTGCGCACGGGCAGCAAGGGCTGCTACCAGGATGTGCCGATGGAAGACGTGGTCATCGAAAAGGCCGTCGTCCTCTAAGCGGCTGGGCGGCCGCATGCCGGACTCCTCCTCGGGCGCTTCGCCGGACGCAGCCGCGCCAGGCGCCGCGCCCGACGGCCGCCCCCTCCTCTTCATCTCCGACCTGCATCTGGGTGCGCGTACGCCGCACACCACCGCGGCCCTGCTGCGCTTCCTGTGCGACGAAGCCTCCAAGGCGGGCGGGCTCTACATCCTGGGTGATTTCTTCGAAGTCTGGATCGGCGACGACGCCGCCGAAGGCGACGCCGGCTGGGCGTGGAGCGCCGAAATCACCGCCGCGCTGCGCAGCCTCGCGGCATCCGGAACGCCGGTCCATCTGATGCACGGCAACCGCGACTTCCTGCTCGGCGCGCGCTATGCGCGGCTCGCCGGCGCGGCGCTGCTGCGCGATCCCAGCGTGCTCGAAGCCTTCGGCTGGCGCATCGTGCTCAGCCACGGCGACGCGCTGTGCACCGACGATAAGGCCTATCAGCGCTTCCGCGCCGTCGTGCGCATGCGCTGGCTGCAGTCGCTGTATCTCGCGCTGCCGCTCTCCTGGCGGCAAGGAGTCTCCGCCTGGCTGCGCGGGTGCAGCAAAGGCGGCCGCGCCGCGCAGGGCATGATGCCCTGGCACGACGTCAACGCGCACAGCGCAGCCGCGCTGCTCGCGCAGACCGGCTGCGCCACCCTGATCCACGGCCACACGCACCGACCCGGCCGCGGCGAACTGGCCGGCGGCGAACGCTGGGTGCTGACGGATTGGGACCTCGACCACGGCGAGCGCGCGGGCTATCTGCGCCTGGATGAAACCGGGCTGAGTTATCACGCGCTGCCGTAGTCACGGTGAAGGACGGCGGACAGAATCCGCCACATGAAAAAAGGGGCGCCGCCGGCGCCCCTTTCGCATCGCCCTCTTCCCTTACTTCAGCAGCTTTTCCAGTTCGCTCGCGTCGAACTTGCCGTTGGGCGTCTGATCCAGATGCGCGCCGAGGCGGTCCAGGGCCAGCAGAATCGCGTTGATCTTCTCCTGCTGCGAGGATGCGCATTCGATCAGGCTAGTCAGCGCGAACGACACGGGATCGTCTGCGTTGGGCGTGATGCCGTAGGCCGAGAAGCCCTCGTCCCTCCCGCTCGCCGGCGCGGCCTGCTTCTGCAGGATGCGCGCGGGAATGCCCACCGCCGTCGCGCCGTCGGGCACATCCTTGAGCAGCACCGCGTTGGAGCCCACGCGCCCACCCTCGCCCACGCGGATGTCGCCCAGCACCTTGGCGCCGGCGCTGATCACCGAGCCCTTGGCCAGGGTCGGATGCCGCCTCACGCCGCGCGCCAGCGAAGTGCCGCCCAGGGTCACGCCCTGGTAGATCGTTACATCGTCCTCGACCACCGCCGTCTCGCCGATCACCACGCCCATGCCGTGGTCGATGAAGACCCGCCGGCCGAGCGTCGCGCCCGGATGGATTTCGATGCCCGTGAGCGCGCGGCCAAGATGGGACAGCCAGCGCGCCAGCCAGCGCATGCCCGCCTTCCAGCAGGCGTGCGCGTACCGATGCATCATCACCGCGTGCAGGCCGGGATAACAGGTCAGCACCTCCCAGCGGCTGCGCGCTGACGGGTCGCGTTGCATGATGGCGTCGATATCTTCTTTGAGGCGTGAAAACATAAGTCGGTCCAGATAATGCGCGCGGGCCGCGGGAAGATCCCCCGGCGCCGCTCAGACATCAGTGTAGACCATGCCGGCGTTTTCTGCCGGGCGGGGATGCCGCGTGGGGGCCGACGCAAGGCGTGCAATGCCCGCGCTGGAACAGCCTCCTCCCCTCAACGCCGCGCGCGCTTCTCGATGATGGAGCGCGCGATGCCGCGCAGGATGTTGACCTCCTCGCGCTCCAGGCCAGCGCGCGCGAAGAGCCTGCGCAGCCTGGGCATTAGCTTGCGCGGATTGTCCGGGTCGAGAAAGCCGATCTCCACCAGGGCTTCCTCCAGATGCGCGAGCCCCTCCTCCACTTCGCGGTGGTTCGCCGGCACGCCGATGAAGCCGCTCTCCACCGGCCAGCTACGCGGCGCGCCCTGCGCCTCGAGCCAGGCGAGCCGCGCCTCGTAGGTCATGAGCTGCACTGCCTGCGCGAGATTGAGCGAGGCATAGTCAGGATTGGTGGGGTGTGCACCGCCATGCGACAGCGGTCCACTGCCTCGTTGGGCAGGCCATAGCGTTCGTTGCCGAAGACGAAGGCGATCTCCGCACCCTCGTCCTGCGCGCCGGCATCTTCCCCGGTCCCCGGGTCCGGTGCGTGCAGGCTCGCGAGGACCTTCGCGCAGGCCTCGCGCGGACTCAGGCGCGGCGGCCCGAATTCGCGCTGGCGCGCGGTGAGCGCCAGGGTGATCCCGGCCTCGGCCAGGGCCGCGTCCAGGTCCGGCACGATCAAGGCGGAGGACAGAACGTCGTCCGCGCCGCTGGCCATGGCCACGGCCGCCGGATCGCGGCGCGGATCCTCGACGCCACATTGCGGATCGGCCAGCACCAGACGGCCGAAGCCCATGTTCTTCACCGCGCGGGCGGCCGCGCCGACATTGCCGGGATGACTGGTTTCCAGGAGCACGAAGCGCGTGCGGAGAAAGAGATTCATTGCTGGGGTTTCATATACAATTCGGCCTTCGCATGCGGTCCAGGCTTTGCCGGGAGCCGGAATCCCCGTTCTTGACACAATTTGCGCTGATCACTCCGCCAGGCTCTGCGTCGCCCGGCGGACCAGGAGTCCACTATGCACGCTATGCTCAATATCGCCGTGAAGGCCGCGCGCCGCGCCGGCACGGTCATCAACCGCGCCACGGTCAACCTGGACATGATCAAGGTCAGCCGCAAACAAGCCAACGATTTCGTCACCGAGGTCGACCGCGCCGCGGAGGATGCGATCGTCGACACGCTGCGCACCGCGTTTCCGGACCACGGCATTCTAGCCGAGGAATCCGGCCAGTCCTGGAAGGACGGCAAGGAACCGGAGTACGTCTGGATCATCGATCCGCTGGACGGCACCACCAACTTCATCCACGGCTTCGGTCAGTACAGCGTGTCCATCGCGCTGCGCAACCGCGGCGTCGTGACCCAAGCCGTGGTCTACGATCCCGTGCGCGATGAACTCTTCACCGCCAGCAAGGGCGCGGGCGCCTTCCTCGACAGCAAGCGCCTGCGCGTGTCCAAGCGCGACCGCCTCGCCGACGCCCTGCTCGGAACCGGCTTCGCCTACCGCGATGGCGAAGGCATCGAAGCCTATATGAAGATCTACGAAATCATGACCCGCAACAGCTCCGGCCTGCGCCGCCCCGGCGGCGCAGCGCTGGATCTGGCCTATGTCGCCGCGGGCCGCTTCGACGGCTTCTTCGAGCAATCGCTCAAGCCCTGGGACATCGCTGCGGGCTCGCTGCTGATCACCGAGGCCGGCGGCCTGGTGGGCAACTACCGCGGGGACAAGGGCGACGACACCGGCCTGCTCGACGGCGGCGAAATCCTCGCCGGCAATCCCAAGCTGTTCGCGCAGATGGTCAGGCTGCTCGCGCCGCATTCGCAGTTCTGAGCGTCATCGGGCGGTAATCATCCCTACTTGCGCCGCGCCGGCTTAGTCCACTGTGCGGCCTTGCCCGACGGGGGCCTCGTCGAATGCCACGCATTTAGGTTATTGTTCCGATAAAGGAAACCGACGCTCCCCGAGCATGCCCGAGCCCCTCGCGCCCGCCGCACCCCAGAACGATTCCTCCGCCTTGTCAAGCCCGCGCGACGCGGCCGCCCAGCTATGGGAAGCCGTCGGCCTCGAGGCCGGCGCGCTGGAGCGTCTCGACCTGATCGGTGCCGATCCCGCGCTTCCCCCTCCTTCGCCGTCGGCGGCGAAACGCCGCCCGACCCCTTGGACAAGATCGCCGGCGCCTATCGCTGCGGCGACGGCAAATGGATCCGGCTGCACACAAATTTCCCGCACTACCGCGACGGCATGCTCGACCTGCTCGGCTGCAGCTACGACAAGGAGGCGGTGAGCGCCGCGCTGCACGACTGGTCGGCGCTCTCCTTCGAGCAAAGCGCGTTGTAGCGCAGCCTGGTGGTCGCGGCGATGCGCAGCTTCAAGGAATGGGATGCGCATCCGCAGGCCCTCGCCCTGGCGCAGCTGCCCGTCATCAGCATCGAGAAGATCGGCGAGGCCGACCCCATGCCTTTCGCACCCCGCGCGCAAAGGACGCTCGACTGCGTCAAGGTGCTCGACCTCACGCGCATCATCGCCGGCCCGGTCTGCGGCCGCACCCTGGCCGCGCACGGCGCCGACGTGATGCTGGTGAGTTCGCCGCTGCTGCCCTTCATTCCCTCGCTGGTGATCGACACCGGGCGCGGCAAGCGCTCCTGCTATCTGCATCTCACCCACGAGTAAGGCCGCGAAGGCCTCGATACGCTGCTCGGCGAGGCCGACGTCTTCGTGCAGGGCTACCGGCCCGGAGGACTGACCGAACTGGGCTTCGGCCCCGAGGACTGCGCCGCGCGCCGGCCCGGCATCGTCTACGTCTCGCTCAGCGCCTACGGCCACATGGGCCCCTTGGCACACAAGCGCGACTTCGATTCGCTGGTGCAGACCCGCCACCGGACTGAACCATACCGAGATGCAGTCCGCGAAAGACCCCAAAGGCATGCCGCGCGCCCTGCCCGCGCAGGCGCTCAACCATGCGGCCGGCTATCTGATGGCGCTCGGAACGATGGCCGCGCTGACGCGCCGCGCGCAGGAAGATGGCAGCTGGCATGTGCGCGTCTCGCTCGCGCAGACCAGGCGCTGGCTGCGCGGACTGGGCCGCGTGCCGGACGGCCTCGCCGCCCCCGACCCGCAGCGCGAGGACGTCGCCGACCTGCTCGAGGAAAGCGAATCGGGCTTCGGCCTGCTCAGCGCCGTGCGCCACGCAGCGCAGTTGAGCGCCACGCCCGCGCGCTGGGCGCTGCCCGCGGTGCCGCTGGGCGAGCATCCGCCGCACTGGTAGCGGACCCAGCCGCCTTTCCTCCCCGCGCCTAGAAGAACCCGCTCGGCGGCACGCCGAACTGCTTCCTGAACATCGCCGCGAAGAAGCTCGGATTGCTGTAGTCCAGGTCCAGCGCGATATCCAGCACCCGCAAGCCAGCCTCGCCTTCTGGCGCCAGCGGCCGAAGCTCATGCCGGCCTCGCGGAGAAAGAGGCCGTGCAGCGTCTTCTCGTGCATGCCCAGGCCCTCGGCCCATTCCTTCGCGCCGCGCGCATCGCCCGGCTCGGCGAGCCGCGCGTCGCAGACGCGGCGTAGGCGCGCATCCTCGGGATAGTCGAGCGGCAAATCCACCGCCGCCAGAATCTGCTCGCGCAGCAGGCGTCGGGAAGATGCGCGGCCGCGCCGCTCTCGATATAGACGGTTCGCATGTGCACGTCGCCGGCCATGCGGATCCAGTGCTGGACGCTGGCCGGTATCCACACGCCGCGCGTCGGCGGCACCACCCACAGGCCTTGCGCCGTGGCGACGATCATCACGCCGCTGATGGCGTAGACCAACTGCGCGTGGCGGTGCATGTGCGGCGGGATGACGTGGCCATGCGGATAGTACACCGCCATCGCGGCGGCCGGATGCGGCGTGTTCTGGTAGAGCTCGCGGCGCTGGAGCTGGGCGGCGGGATCCTTCCCGCTCCACAGCCGGGCGCGCTCGGGCGCTTCCTTGATAGGCGCTGCCTTGGCCATGTCCATTTCTCGACAGTTACTGTCAGATTATCGCGAGACAGACCGATTCTGCCCGCCTAGCATGCGGTTTTCAAGACGGAAAACGAGGAGAAATCCCATGCCCAATCCGGCTCAGGAATCCCTGCGGGAATCCCAGCAAGACGCCCAACGCCAGAGGCGCATCATCGGCATGCTCAACTTCGGCCACGCCATGGACCATCTGGCGATGCTGATATTCCCCACCGCCGTGCTCAGCCTCTCGGCCGTCTGGGGCCGCAACTACAGCGAGCTGCTGCCACTGGCGCTGCCGGGCTTCATCGCCTTCGGCGCGGGCTCGCTGCCCTCGGGCTGACTGGGCGACCGCATGAACCGCCACCATCTGATGATCATCTACTTCATCGGCCTGGACCTGGCCTGCATCGCCACCGGCCTCACCCAGGGCAAATGGCAGCTGATGGCCGAGCCCGCGCGCATGGGCCGCGTGCTCGGCGTGAACGGCCTGTTCGGCAACTTTGGCTTGACCTTCGCCGCGCTGCTCACCGGCGCGCTCTGCGATCTCATCTCCTGGCGCGCGGCCTTTATCGTGCCGGGCGTCGTCAGCCTCGCCACCGGATTGGTCTACTGGAAGCTGAGCGCCGGCCTGAACGGCAAGGCCGCCACCAAGACCGCCAAGCGCGCCGTGGCCCTGGACCGGCGCATGATGCTGCGCCTGTTCCTGATCCTCGTCGGCTCCACCCTGGCCGGCGGCTTGATCTTCAGCGCCACCACCATCTCCATGCCCAAGGTCTTCGCCGAACGCCTGCCCGAGCTGCTCGGCAAGAGCGGCCTGGGCGTTGGCACCATCGTCTGCGCGATCTACGTGCTGGCGGCCTTCGCGCAGATGCTGGTCGGGCCGATGATCGACCGCATGGCCATGCGCCGCGTGTTACTGCCGATCGCCGCGCTGAAGATTCCGCTGATCCTCGGCGCCGCGTATTTCGAAGGCTGGCTGCTGATCGTCAACGCGCTGCTGATGATGTTCCTGGTCTTCGGCCAGATCCCCATCAACGACGCGATGGTCGGCCGCTACATCACCGAGCAGTACCGTTCGCGCGTCTTCGCGCTGCGCTATCTGCTCTCCTTCGGCGCCACCGCCATCCCGATCGTCGCCACCTTCTACCGCAACGGCGGCTCGCGGCCGATGTTCGTAGCCCTGGGCTGCATCAGTCTGCTGACCTTCGCCGTCGCCCTGGCATTTCCCGACGAGGACAAGATCAACGCGTCCGGCATGCAGGGCGCGCCGGCCTGAGGACGCCGGCCGGCGCGGACCTCAAGCGCCTTCTCTGCGCCTGCGGTTCTCGGCCAGTTCGTCGATACTGAGCACCGTGAGGCCGTGGCGCTCGGCGAAGACCTCGATCTGCGCGCCGCGGCTCATGCTGCCGTCCGGATTCATCAGCTCGAAAAGCACGGCGGAAGGCCGCAGGCCCGCCAGCCGCGCCAGCACGCTGCCTTCCACCGCGCGCAGCGGAAAGACGTGGCCGGAGCTGACGAGGTCCTCGGTCCTGGCGTCGGCGGCGATGGCCGCGCTGATGGTCCTCACGTGATCCTGTGCCGACACGCCGGTGGACACGCCGTGGCGTGCCTCAATGCTGACGGTGAAGGCGGTGCTGAAGCGGCTGCGGTTCTCACGCACCATCGGCGGCAGACTCAGGTGGTCGAGCACCGCACCGGCGATCAGGTCCTTGTCCAGCGCCGCGAGCAGTGCATCAGTGTCGAGCACGCTGCCGCGCGCCACATTGACGACATAGCCCTGCGGACCGAGGGCGGCGAGCACCTCGGCGTCCACCAGATGGCGCGTGCCCGCGCCGCCCGGCGTGGTGATCACCAGCACGTCGGAATTGGCGGCCAGCTCGCGCGGGCTTGCGTAGTAGGTGAAGCTTTCGCCGGTGATCGGCTTGCGGTTGTGATATCCGACCGGCATATCGAAGCCCGCGCAGCGCTTGGCGATCTGCCGGCCAATCATGCCCAGGCCCAGCACGCCGAGGCTCTTTCCGGTGAGCATGGGCCGTGTCGAAGCCGAGGAGCGCCAGCCGCCGGCGCGCACCCACCGGTCCATCGCCGGGATGTCGCGCAGCATCGCCAGGATCAGGGCCATCGTGTGATCGGACACCGTCGTGTCGTTGGTGCCGTGGCCGTTGGAAACCGGCAGGCCTTTTTTCTCGCGGGCCGCCGCGAGATCGACGTTCTCGAAACCCACGCCCAACACGGAGATCATCTCCAGCGCCGGCAGCGCATCCATCCGCGCGCGGTCGAGACCCGTCGTGCCGTTGGTGAGCACCGCGCGCCCCGCCGCGCCTTCGCCGAGCAGCGCCTTGTCCAGCAAGGCCTTTCTCGGCGTGTAGTGGATCCGGAAGGCAGTCCGCAAGGACTCCAGGCTATCTTCCGGAAGTTCGATGGCGATCAACAACGCCGGCTTGTCTGCTTCATTCACTTCCGAGTCCTCTCCAGACAATCAACTCCGCTTGTGTACCATATGCCCAATATCCCTGCTCAAAGCCTCCATCATGGAAGACAAGACGCTGCCCGCGGATGTCGTGCGGGCCTATTTCGACGCCCTGAACCTCGGTGCCGACGTGGACGAACTCTCCGCGTTCTACTGCCGCGGAGCGGAGCCCGTGCAGTTCCCCAACCAGGTCTTCGATCCCGAACTCGAGCGCGACCCCGACAACATGCTCGACGCAGCCATCATCGGCCGCAAGCTGGTCGTGGCGCGGAAGTACACCATCCTCAAGGTCTTCGAGGCCGGCGTGGACGCGGTGATCGTCGAAGCCAAATGGGAAGGCGCGCTCGCCCTGCCCATCGGCGAGCTGTCCGAGGACGACGTGATCCACGCGCATTTCGCCGCGGTCTTCGAATTCGAGGGCGGCAAGATCGCCGAGCAGCAAAACTACGACGCCTTCGATCCCTTCCTCATCGCAGTCCGGCGCGGCGCATAGGCCGGCCGCCGGCGCCGGAACTATTTTTCAACCCAGGAGCACAAGAATGAAAAAATCGCTTCTCGTCACCGGCGGCGGCAGCGGCATCGGAGCCGCCGTGGCCCGTCTCGCCGCGGCCGACGCGGTGCTCGCTGACATCGCCAAGGCCGGCGGCAACGCCTTCGCCGTGCAGGCCGACGTCTCGCGCGAAGAGGGCGTCCTGCGCCTCTTCAAGGAAGCCGACGCGCGGCTCGGCCCGCTCACGGCGCTCGTCAACAACGCCGGCATGATCGAGCCGCAGACCCGCGTCGAGAACATGGACGCCGCGCGCCTCACCCGCGTGTTCGCCACCAACGTCGTCGGCAGCTTCCTCTGCGCGCACGAAGCGGTGCTGCGCATGTCCACCAAGCGCGGCGGCAAGGACGGCGCCATCGTCAACATCTCCTCGCGCGCCGCCGGCCTGGGCTCGCCCAATGAATTCGTCGACTACGCCGCCTCCAAGGGCGCGATCGAGACCTTCACCATCTGCCTTGCCAAGGAAGTCGCCACCGAGGGCATCCGCGTCAACGCCGTGCGCCCCGGCCTGATCCACGCCGACATCCACGCCAGCGGAGGCGGCCCCGAGGAAGTGGCGCAGAGCTTGCTCTGGCTGCTCTCGGATGCGTCCTCCTACGTCACCAGCACCTTTATCGACGTGTCCGGAGGCCGCTAGGTCAGCCTACGGCTGTTCCGCATGCACATCCACGCCCGCTCGCTCCAGTATTTCGACATGATCCGGCGCTGCGGCTAGATCCGCGAGGCCGCGCGCCGGCTCCACGTCGCCTCCTCGGCGGTGAACCGCCCGCTGCTGCAACTGGAAGAGGAGCTGGGCACCCAGCTCTTCGAGCGCATGCCCTCGGTCCTGAAGCTCACCGCGGCGGGCGAGGTCTTCTCACGCCACGTCATCACCGTGCTGCAGGATCAGCACCGGCTGATCAACTAACTCGACGCGCTCAATGGCATCCGCCGCGGCGAGCTCAAGGTGATGTCGGTGGAAGGCTTGAATTCGCGCTTTCTGCCCACAGTGCTCAAGACCATGGTGACGCGCTATCCCACGATCGAGATCACGGTGCGCACCGCCCGGCTCGGCCAGCACCGCCAAGGCGGTGATCGACGGCGACGCCGACGTCGCCATCGGCTTCAACCTGGAGCGCACCGACGCACTGCGCCAATGCGCCATGGGACGCTTCAGCCTGGGCGCGATCATGGCGCCCGACCATCCGCTCGCGCATCTGCAGGAGGTGAGCTTCACGGACTACGCTCGCTATCCTCTGATCCTCGCCGGCCCGGAACTGTCGGTGCATGCGGCGATGAAATCCGTGATCACCAATCACAAGAAGCCAACCACGGTGCTGCTGCGCACGGCCTCGATCGAACTTGCCAAGACCATGGCGATGGAGGGCGTGGGCCTGGCCTTCCAGACGTGCATCGGCCTGGAGCGCGAGCTCAAGGAAAAGCGCATCGCCAACGTCTACCTCAAGGTCCAGCCCAATCTCGTCACCAAACTGGGCATCTACGTGCGCAGCGGCCGCACCCTGCCGCCGGCGCTCGACGCCTTTATCCACATCGTCGCCGACGAGATCGAGCTGCGCGCCGCCGACGAGCCGCCGCGCTGAAAAAACACCTCCTGCACCAAGCGGGAACAGCGTGCACACCAATTCGAATCCCGAATTCGCCAATTGAATCCCGATGCCGGATCGGCATCACCCCAAGCAAAAATCTGCGCTATTTCGCTCACCCACCCGTCGCTAGACTGGCTTGCATCAATACCGTCGGCGCATCCCGCCGGCATGCAGAGGTGAGGCACCATGAACGCCAGAGATTCTTCGCAGCAACTGCCCCTGATCGACATATCCAGCCTGCGCAGCCCGGACCCGGCCGCGCGCCGCGCGGTGGCCATGGAGCTGCGCGCCGCCTGCGAACAGCGCGGCTTCTTCTATATCCGCAATCACGGCATCCCCGAGCAGCTGATCGCGCGCCTGTTCGCGCAGAACGAGGCCTTCTTCGACCAGCCGATGCAATCCAAGCTGGCGGTGGACAAGGCCCTCTCCCCCTGCAACCGCGGCTATGAACTGCTGCGCGCGCAGACGCTGGAAGCCGGCGCGCCACACGATCTCAAGGAAAGCTTCTACATCGGCGAGGAAGTCGCGCCCGACGACGCGCGCGTCAAGGCCGTCCGCTTCAACACCGGCCCCAATCAATGGAAGGCAAAGCTGCCTGCGTTCCGCGCAACGATGGAAGAGTATTTCCGGCAGGCCCACGACCTCGGCGCCCTGCGGGTGCGCGGCCTAGCGCTGTCGCTGGATCTGCCCGAAACGCATTTCGACCGCTATCTCACCAACGCCGCCTGCACGCTGCGCCTTCTGCACTATCCGCCGCAGCCGCCCCAGCCGCTGCCCGGCGAGAAGGGCTGCGGCGCGCATACCGACTTCGGCGGCGTGACCCTGCTTCTGCAGGACGACTCGGGCGGCCTGCAGGTCTGGGACGCAGCCAGCGAAGGCTGGATTGATGCGCCGCCCGTGCCCGGCACCTACGTGGTCAACATCGGCGATCTCTTCGCGCGCTGGACCAACGGCCGCTATCACTCGACCCTGCACCGCGTGATCAACGTCTCGGGCCGTGAACGCCATTCTGTGCCCTATTTCTTCACCGGAAATCCCGACGAACTTGTCGAATGCCTGCCCACCTGCCTAGCAAGCGGCGAGCAGCCGAAGTACCCGCCGGTCACCGTGGAGCAGCATCTGATCGAATTCTACAAGAGGACTTATGGCTGAACGCCGCATCCAGCTGCGGAGCCCACGCCGATGACCAAGCAGATGGTCCTGATCCACGGCGCATGGCAGGGTAGCTGGTCCTTCCAGGCCTGGTTTCCTGAACTCACGCGCCTGGGCTAGCGCGCCGCCGCGGTGGACCTGCCGGGCAACGGCTGGGGCATGCGAAGCGGCGTGCACGACGAGGAAGTCTCGCTGCAAAGCTATACGGATCATGTGCTGCAGGTGCTCGACGACATCGACGAGCCCGTCGTGCTCGTCGGCCACAGCGGCGGCGGCATCACCGCCTCGCAGGCCGCGCCCGAGCGCGTGAGCTGCGTGGTCTATATCGCCGGCATGATGCCGCCCTCGAGCCGCAGCTTCGGCGACATCATCAATCTGTGCCGCGAGGACAGCACCGACGCCCGGATCGACGGCATCGCGCCCTATCTCGACTATTCCTCCGACTGCGCGACCACCACCGTGCGCTCCGAGGGCGCGCGCCGCGCCGCCGGCCTGCTGCGCCCGCAGCGCGAGACCGGCCGCATCATGCGGCCAACGCTCAGCGCGCAGTGCTACGGCAGCGTGCCGCGCATCTATGTGGAATGCACCGAGGACCGCTCGGTGCTGCCCGTGCTCCAGCGCAAGATGCAGACGCTCAGCCAGGGCGCGCGCTGCATCGTCATGGAATGCGGCCACGTGCCCCAGCTGGATCAGTCCCGGCAGCTCGCGGAGCGAATCTGCCCGAGCTTGACACGATTCTTATTTGAGATGTTTGAGATGTTGCATGACCTTGCCCCCCAACCCCTAGGAGCTTCTCCAATGAAAACCCGTTTCTCCGCTCTACGACTCAAAACGCTCGCCTCCGTGCTGCTGGCCTGCGGCGCCATGGCCGCACAGGCGGCGGACAAGGTTATCTTCTAGCTCGACTGGCTGCCCGGCGGCGACAAGGCCGCCGTCTACGTCTCGCAGAAGGAAAGCTATTTCGCCGCCGAAGGCCTGGAAGTCACCTTCCAGAGCGCACGCGGCTCGGCCGACGCGGTCACCAAACTTGGCACCGGCGTGTCCGACATCGGCACCGGCGGCATCGCCGCGCTGATGCAGGCCGTGGCCGAGAACAACTTGCCAGTGAAGGCAGTGATAGCCGTCTACGCCAAGCAGCCCGACGCAATCTTCACCGTCAAGGGCAGCGGCATCACCAGCCTCAAGCAAGTCGCCGGCAAGACCATCGCCACCGCGACCTTCTCCTCCTCCAACGCGCTGTGGCCCGTGGTGCTGCAGGCCAACGGCGTGGATCCCTCGACCGTCAAGCTGCTCAAGGCCGACCCCGCCACCCTCGCACCGATGCTCGCGCAGGGCAAGGTCGACGCCACGATCAACTGGATCACCGTGAGCCCCGCCTTCACCAACGTGCTCAAGCAGGCCGGCAAGGAACTCTCCGTGCTGCCCTGGTCCACGCAAGGCCTGGACGGATACGGATGGTCGGTCTTCGCGTCAGACAAGATGATCAAGGAGCTGCTGGAAGTCGTGAAGAAGGTGCTGCGCGCGCTCAAGAAGGGCTTTGACTTCGCGCTCGCCAATCCCGACGCCGCCGGCGCCGACCTGAAGGCCATCGTGCCGGAAGTGAACGCCGCCGAGGCCGCCGTAGAATTCCGCGCCTCGATCCCGCTGCTGCGGAACGAAATCACCAAGAAGGACTGTTTCGGCGTGTTCGAGCCCAAGCTGCTGGCCGCGACTTGGGGCTGGGTGGTGAAGTCCTTCAACTTCCCTGCCAACAAGATCGATCCGGAAAAGATCGTCGACCGCAGCTTCCTGCCGAAGTGATTCGGCGCCCGTGATTCGACACCCCGCGGAAAGGATCCGATGAACACCACCGGAAACGTGATCGATCTGGCCAACGTCGGCCAGGTCTTCACCTCCAGCGACGGCAGCAAGGTGACCGCGCTGCAGAACGTGAACCTGTCGCTGCGCCGGCACGAATTCGTGTCGGTCATCGGCCCCTCGGGATGCGGCAAGTCCACGATCCTTCGGCTGATCGCCGGGCTGCTGCTGCCCAGTTTCGTCCAGGTTTCGATCTTCGACATACCGGTCTCCGAGCCCCGCGACGAGATCGGCATGGTCTTCCAGCACCCCACCCTGCTGCCCTGGCTGACGGTTCTGGACAACATCACCTTCCCGATGAAGCACAAGTACGGCCGCGTGGACGCCAAGGAAACGGCGCGCGCTCACGCGCGACGAGATGAGCTTCGAGCTGCTGCGAATCTGGAGCGAGCGGTCCAATACCGTGGTCTTCGTGCCCAATTCGATCCAGGAAGCCCTGCTGCTCTCCGACCGAATCGTGGTGATGAGCGCGCGGCCCGGCCGCATGAGCGAAATCATCGACATGCCCCTGGCGCGCCCCTGCACCCTGGCGACGCTGTCCGACCCGGTGTTCAGCCAAATGGCCAACGAGATCCGCCTCAAGGTTTTCTCGCGCAAGCCGGTCTTAGGAGGCGGACATGCACACCGTCAAGCAAGTCGCCAACCGCTTCACCTCCCTGATCGCCTTCGTGTTCGTGCTTATCGTCCGGGAGCTGGCCTGCAAGCTGTTCAAGATTCCCGTCTTCGTCCTGCCCTCGCCGAGCGACGTCTCCACCGCCTTCGCGGAAGTGGCGCTACTTGGCTACTTGGTGGCAATCGCCGTGGCCCTGCCGCTGGCGATCGGCATCACGCGCTCGCGCTTCCTGTCTCGCACGCTGCTGCCCTGGCTGATCGTGATCCAGTCTACGCCGATCGTCGTGGTGGCGCCGATCATCATGGTCACCCTGGGCGCGGGCGTGCTGCCGCGCGTGGTGATCACGACCATGATCGCCTTTTCCCGCTGGTGATCTCCACGGCCACCGGCCTGGCCTCGGTGCCGCCGGAGCTGATCGAGCTTTCACGCTCGCTGCGCGCCTCGCGTTCGCGCGAGTACTGGCAGATCCGCATGCCGTTCGCGATTCCCTATATCTTCTCCGCCCTCAAGGTGGCGGTGGCGTTCTCCGCCCTGGTCATCCTTGTGAGTTGCAGCCTGGCCCTCTACGGGCTGATACTCTGGCTGCACAAGAAACTGTTCCCCTGGAGCCTGCAGTGACCAAAACCCAGACCGCCAATCCGACGCCCACGAAAGAACAGATCCTGCGCCATCTGCGCCGCTCCAACGAAGTCGCCAAGCGCGCGGTGAGCATGGGCCATCATCCATTCGGCTCGATCCTGCTCGGCCCCGACAACGAGACGGTGCTGCTCGAGCAGTGCAACATCGACCCGGTCAACCACGCCGAATCCACCCTCGCGCGCGTGGCCGCCACCAACTATCCGCCGGAATATCTCTGGGGCTGCACGCTCTACACCTCGGTGGAGCCCTGCTGCATGTGCGCCGGAACGGCCTACTGGGCCAACATCGGCCGCGTGGTCTTCGGCATGACCGAACACGATCTGCTGCGCGAAACCGACAACCACGTCGAGAATCCGGCGATGAGCATGGCCTCGCGCTATGTCTTCAACCATTGCCAGAAGCCGGTCGAGCTGGAGCGGCGACGCCCAGTTCGACCTGGTGGACGTCGCCGGCCTCGCGGAATCGGGCGGCGTCGCCCTGCGGGACGATTGGCTGCGCATCGGTGCGACCTGCAAGCTCGAAGCCCTGCACCGTCATCCCCTCGTCCTGGAACACGCCCCATCCTCACCGCCGCCTGCGAGCAGATCGGCGCGCTGGGCGTGCGCAACCTCGCCACGCTCGGCGGCAACGTCGGCGGGCGCTTCGGCGACGCGCTCATGCCGCTGCTGGCGCTGGATGCACATGCGGAACTCGCCGACGGCGAAGTGCTGCCCCTGCCCGTCGTGCTGGCCCAGCCCAGGCTGCCGCTGATCCTCGCGCTGCGCCTGCCGCCCGCCGCGCCCGGCGCCTGGACCCTCTATGAAAAACCCGGCATGCGCGCCGCGTTCACGCCGTCGCGACTGACGCTGGCGCTGCACGTCGCGACGGCCTCCGGCCCCGACGCAGGCCAGGGTCTGCCCTACGGCCCGCTGCGCGGCCTGCGCATCGCTGCGGCCGGCGCCGGGCTGGCCGCGCGCCAGGCTGGCGGGCCCGATTGATCTGCGGCCATCTCGGCGGCGGAGACGCGCAATGAGCTGGCCCGTGGATGCCGTGGCTATGCACGGCGACGCGGGATACGCGGACTCTGCCGGCCCCCATCAACTGCTCGATCATGCCGCCCTGCTCCAGCGCACAGAGATCCGCTCCGACGCGCAGGCCAAGCTCGCCGGCAACCCCGGTTATCTGACCGACCGCATCCACCCCGGCCAGCTCTTCGGCGCGATGCTCGGCAGCCCGCATCCACATGTGCGCATTCTCTCCATCGACACGCGCGCGGCTCTGCAAAGCCCGGGCGTGCGCGCGGTGGTCACGGCGGCCGACATCCCCGGCCAGAAGACCTACGGCTACCGCACGGCGGACCGCCCCTTCCTCTGCGGCGAAAAAGTGCGCTGCATCGCCGACCCCGTCGCCGCCGTCGCGGCGGACACGCCCGCGCAAGCGCAGGCGGCGCTCGCGCTGATCCGCGTGGACTACGAAGTCCTGCCCACGGTGGACGAGATGGAGACCGCCCCGGCGCCGCGTCCGTGCACGCGGGCGGCAATCTGCTGCACAGCGTTCGCCATGCGCGCGGCGACATAGCAGCGGCGGCCGCGCGCTGCGCGCATGTGGTGGAGGACGTCTATGCATCGCCGCGCCAGATGCACGTCTATCTCGAGACCGAAGGCGGCGTGGCCGAGCCCGACGGCGAAGGCCGGCTCACGCTCTACTTCGGCTGCCAGAATCCCGAGCGCGACCGCCAGATAATCGCCGCGATGCTCGTGCTGCCACCCGAACAGGTGCGCGCCGTCGGCACGCCCGTGGGAGGCTCCTACGGCGGCAAGGACGATCTGACGATCCAGCACATCGCAGCGCTGCTCGCCTTGAAGACCGGCAAGCTGGTGCGCATGCATCTCTCGCAGCCGCAGTCCTCCGACTTCGGCATCAAGCGCCATCCGATGCGCAGGGCCGGCTGCTCTTTCACTACACGGACATCCTCGCCGACACTGGCGCCTATGCTTCGCTGGGGCCCGAGGTGCTGGACGCGGCGTATGAGCATGCCGTCGGCCCCTACCACTACGAGGCGGTGGAGCTGCACGGCCGCCTTGCCTACACCAACAACGGCAACGCTGGCGGCGCTCGCCGGTGTCGAGCCGCTTGCCTTCCGCGCGCTGAATCTGGACGCGCCCGACGCGCCCGGCCCCCTGGGCCAAGTGGTGGCGCCCTTCGACGGCGCGCACCCCGTGCTCTACCTGATGCGCATGCATCCGCTCTGGCAGGCGCGCGCTCAGCTCAGAGCGGAGAACGGCAAAGGCCACTGGCGCCGCAGCGTGGGCGCGGCCCTGGTCCACCGCAGCGACGGCTTCGGCCGCGGCGGCCCTCCCGCCGCGCGGCTGGCCCTGGTGCTGGCGGCGGACGGCGGGATCGAGCTGCGCGCGAGCCTCGTGGAGATGGGTCAGAACCTGGTCGACGTGATGCGCACGCTGACCGCGCGCGCTCGTCTGCGCGCCCAGCGACGTGCGCCCGGTCCTCGGCGATTCGGCGCTGACGCCGAATTCCGGCTCGGCCGCGGCCTCGCGTTCGACGACCGTCGTGCATCATGCGCCGCGCATCCAGGCCGGCCCCTGGAGCGCAAAGCTCCTCGCGCTGGCGGCGGGCGTGCTCAAGCGGCCGACAGGCGGCCTCCGCATGGGCGCGGACGCGCTACGCCAGACTCGCTGCGCGTCTCGGCCTGCAGGCGCTTCCCGTGGACGTCGTCGACGCGCCGGCCGAGGACACGCCCACCGACATCGACGGCGCGCACTACGCCTTCGGCGAGGCGGGCGCGCTGGCGCAGGTCTGCGTCGACACGTGGACCGGAAGCCTGCGCGTGGAGAAGATGGCGATGCTCACGGCCCTCGGTCTGGTGGCGTCGCCGATGGGCTATCTCGGCCAGATGGAAGGCGGCGCGCTGATCGGCCAGAGCCTGGCGACGACGGAGGACCTGCGCATGGCGGGGGGCCGCTATCTGGCGCGCAATCTCGACGGCTATCTGGTGCCCACGCTGGCCGACGCGCCCGAGCTGGAAGTCTGCACGGTGCAGAACCTGATGCCCGGCGACACCGTGGGGCCGCGTGGCGCGGGAGAGATCAGCATGAACATCGCCGTGGCGGTGGTCGCCAACGCGGCGGCCGAGGCGATCGGCATGCCGGTGAACATGCTGCCGCTCACCGCGGAGCGCATCCTGGACTGGCTGGAGCAGGACGAGGAAGAACACGATGGGAGCAAGCACGATGGCGGCGCCTGAGATGAACCAGGCCGCCAGCCCCGCGCTCTAAGTGCGCTGCACGATCAACAGCGAGGAGATCGTCCTGCGCTGCGCGCCCGAGCACCGGCTGCTCTCCATCCTGCGCGAAGACCTGCGGCTCACCGGCGCCAAGCCCGGCTGCGAGATCGGCCGCTGCGGCGCCTGCATGATCTGGCTCGACGGCGCGCCGACCAACGCCTGCCTGGTGATGACCTATCAGCTCGAGGGCCGCAAGGTGACGACGATCGAAGCGGTGGCGGCCGATGCGCGCAGCCTGCCGGTGCGTGAAGCCCTCGCGGGCTGCGGCGGCCTGCAGTGCGGCTACTGCACCGCCCGCGTGGTGATGACGCTCATCCATCTGCACGGCCAGACGCCGCCGCCCGGCCGCGAGGAGGCCGCCGCGCTGGCCTGCGGAAACCTCTACCGCTGCACGGGCTACGGCGGCATCGCACGCGCGATCGACAGCCTCTTCCCCGAGGCATGAGAGTCACCTGAAGGCCACCTGAGCGCAGCGCATAAAAAATGGCGCATCATGCGCCCTGCAATCTAGGCGGTCCGGTGATCGGCACAGGCATGAACCCAATCACCGGCGCTATTATCGGCACCTTCATCTGCACAATCCAAAACCCGATCGGCGCCTAGGATTTCCCGGCCCGAATCGCTCAGCCGCTCAACCCTGGTTCATGCCTTGGCCGCTCTGGCCGCCCTTGCTGCCCGCCTCCCTGGCCTCTTCCGGCGTGAATTCGTGGGCGGTGCCCTTCTCGTGGGCCGCGGTGCGCCAGCTGGTTCTGATTCTGCTGATGCGCCGGGCTCTGCTGGTGGGGCTGGCCCTGGGTGTTGCCTTGATCTGCTATCGTCATTGCGGACTCCTCAGCGGTGTGCGCGCAGGCTGCCGCGGATGGCCGCCGAACGATAATTGCCGCTCCGGCGTGCGAACTGGAAGATCAACGGCCATGGACACATGCTAGGCCCGCCTCGAAGCGGCAAGTACCGGAAGCCATTCTATTTATCAGGCATTGAAACAATAAACTCAAGCAGCATACCGAACCGGCGCGTGTTCGAAGTAGCTCTTGACGTGCTCAGGCTGTCGCTGAACGCTGAGCAGATGCTGGCGCGTGACCTTCACCAGTTGCAGCTTCGAGCGAGCTGGAGCGAGTTTGGTGCCGACCTGCTTCAGGTCGGCATTGGCCATTTCGTTGGGGTTCAGTTCGGGGCTGTAGCTTGGCAAGTAGAAGACTTCGATCTCGTGCTTGTTCTCGGCCAGCCAGGCCTTCATGGGCTTGCTGTGGTGCATGCGCAGGTTGTCCAGGATCAGGTAGATCTTTCGGCCGGCATCCTTGACCAGCCGGCGCAGGAAGTCGATCAGGATGTCGGCGCTCAACGCTCCGTCGAAGGCCTGCCAGCGCATCTGGCTCTTGTTGGTGACGGTGGAGATCACCGACAAGCCGTGGCGCTTGTTGTTCACGCGAATCACGGGCGTCTGGCCTTGCGGGGCATAGCTGTGCCCGCGCACGTCGTCGCGGCGCAAGCCAGTCTCGTCGCCCCAGTGCATTTCGGCCTCCTCAGCCTTGGCGCAGGCGGCGATCACCGGGTAGTCCTCGTCGAGCCACTTTTTCACCGCCGCCGGCGACTGCTCGTAGGCCTTCTTCATGGGCTTTTTCGGCGTGAAGCGCTGTTCACGGGCTGGCTGATGCGGCGCGCGCATACCGAGGAGGAGATGGGCATGCATCCCCACCTCTACCGCTGCTGGCACGCGACGATCCGCTATGTCGCGCCGGTGGCGATCTTGGAGATCCTGATCCAGTCCCTGCTCTGAGCGCGGCGCGGCCGCGCGGCTTCCACGGCGGCCGGCGGATGGTAAAGATGGGGATGCTATCCTCTGGGCAGCATGGCCGGGCCGGCCGGCATGCAGCCCATTCCCGCAGCCATCCATGCAGAAGACCATGCATCGCGCCCTGTATTCTGTGGCGCAGATACGCGAGATCGAAGACCGAGCCGCCGCCACGCTGGACGGCGCGCCTGGGGCTCCCGCCTCTTTCGGCTTGATGGAAAAGGCCGCGCAGTCCCTGGCCGATTGGCTGGCCGCTCGGCTGCGCCCCGGCGAGTGCGTGCTGTTTCTCGCCGGCCCCGGCAACAACGGCGGCGACGCCCTGCTAGCCGCCGCTCTGCTGGCGCGTCAATCCTTCCCCGGCCTTGCCCTCGGTGAGCATGCCTCTCTGCTGCGCAAGGACGCCATCGACGTCTGGTTCGCCCCTGACCCGCAGGAGCTGCCCGGCAACGCCGCCCTTGCCCACGCCGCCCTCTTGCGGGAAGGCATTGCGCCGACGCAGCCGCGCCTCGACGAGCCCCAGCCCACTTATGCCTGGATCGTCGACGGCCTGTTCGGCATCGGCCTCAAGCGCGCGCCGCAGGGGGTGCATGCCGAATGGATACGCTGGGCCAATGCACAGTGCGAGACGGGCGCGTCGCGCCTGCTGGCGATCGACGTGCCCAGCGGCCTCGACGCAGACACCGGCGCAGCGATGGAGCCCGCAATCCGTGCCACGTGGACGCTCACGATGATCGGCGGCAAGCCCGGTCTGCACACGGCGCAGGGGCGCGATTTCGCCGGCGCGGTGGACGTGGCGCCGCTGGACATTGCACGGACGCTCTACCCCGCTCCGGTCGCGCTGCTCTCCGATGCGGATGAATTCTCCGCGCTCCTGCCCAGACGCCTGCATGCCAGCCATAAGGGCAGCCACGGCAAACTGCTGATCCTCGGCGGCGCGTCTGGCATGAGCGGCGCCGCCATCCTCGTCGCCCGCTCCGCGCTCTTGTGCGGCGCGGGGAGGGTCATCGTGGGCCTTCTGGACGAGGATGCAGGCGCCTTCGATCCGCAGCATCCGGAGTTGATGCTGCGCCGGGGCAAGGCCGCTGTCCTCGCCGCCGTCGTCGGGCCGGGCATGGGCGCTGGCGGCGACACCGGCGCGCTGCTCAAGGCTGTGCTCAGCTTGAGCTGCGCCTGCGTGCTCGACGCCGATGCGCTCAATCTCGTCGCCGCCACGCCGGCGCTGCGCGAACGTCTGCGCGAGCGCGGCGGGCGCGGTCTGTCCACCGTGATCACGCCGCATCCGCTGGAGGCGGCGCGGCTGCTGAGCGCTCCGCGCGAGGCCACGGAGACGCAAGCCGATGCAGGGACCGGCGTCCACGGCCTTGCGCAAACGCCCATCCCCGCCAGTGAAAAGGCCGGCAGACCCGACGCCGCAGACGTCCAGGCCGACCGCCTCGAAGCCGTCTCCCGCCTGGCGCGGGATCTCGACGCCTGCGCCGTGCTCAAGGGCTCCGGCACGATCGTCCATCCCAGCGCGCGCACTGCGGGCATGCCCCACGCTGCCCTCCCCCGCATCAACCCGACCGGCAACGGCGCCCTGGCGACTGCCGACACCGGCGACGTCCTGGCCGGCTGCATCGGCGCGCTGCTCGCCCAGGGTATGCCCGAATTCGCGGCGGCATGCGCGGCGGTCTGGATACATGGCTCGGCAGCGGATAGACTGTCGTCCGTCGAGGAGGATGAATCGATCGGTGGACCAATTGGTGGACCAATCGGCCTGTGCGCCAGCGACCTGCCGCCCGCGATGCGCCGCACGCTCAACACGCTGGCCCCGGTGCGCATGACGCATTCGCCCGCCTCATCACCATTTGCCTGATAACAGTTTGACCTCTAGCAGCTTGACCACAGACAGCGTGACCCAACCCGGCGCAACAAGACTGGAACAACAGCCGTCCTGGCCTGGCCTGAAGGTCGCCGCGGCGCGGCTGCGCGGCCAGTGCATGCGCGACTGGTTCGACCACCCCGAGACCGGCGAAGCGCGTGCCAAGGCGATGTCGCTCGACGCCGCCGGCCTATTTCTCGACTATTCAAAGAACCTGATCGACACGCCCACGATGGCGCAGCTTTTTGCGCTGGCCCGCGAGGCCGGCCTCGAAGCGATGCGCGACGCGATGCTCGGCGGCGCCAAGCTCAACGCCAGCGAAGGCCGTCCCGCCCTGCACGTCGCCCTGCGAAAGCTCGACGAAGCGCCTCTCGAAGTGGACGGCGTGGACGTAATGCCGGCCGTGCGCGCCTCCTGGAAGAAGATGGCCGCCTTCGCCGCCGCCCTGCGCAGCGGCACCTGGCGCGGCGCCACCGGCGCGCCGATCACGGACATCGTGCATATCGGCATCGGCGGCTCGGACTTTGGCCCGCGGCTGGTCACCGATGCGCTCGCGCATCTGCCCGAGGCGCGCTTCCGTCTGCATTTCGTCGCCAACGTCGACGGCGCGGAATTGGAGCGTGCGCTCTCCGGCCTGCAGCCCGAATCCACCCTCGCTGTGATTTCCTCCAAGACCTTCACCACGCTGGAGACGATGACCAATGCGGCGAGCCTGAAGCATTGGCTGCTCGCCGGCGGCGTCCCCGAAGCCAGCCTGGACCGCCATCTGATCGCCACCACCGCCCTGCCCGAGAACGCGCTCAAGTTCGGCATCACTGCCGACAACGTCTTTGAATTCCGGGATTGGGTCGGCGGGCGCTTCTCGCTGTGGTCGCCGGTGGGGCTGACGATCATGCTGCAGTTCGGCGCGGCGCACTTCGAGGAGCTGCTGGCCGGCGCCTATGCAATGGACGAGCATTTCGCGCGCGCGCCGCTGGAATCGAACATGCCGGTGATCCTGGCCTTGCTCGGCCTGTGGTACCGCAATTTCCTCGATGCGCGCAGCTGCTGCATCGTGCCGTATGCGCAGCATCTCGAATGGCTGCCCGGCTGGATGCAGCAGCTCGACATGGAGAGCAACGGCAAGGCGGTGAACGCCAGGGGCAAGCCCGTCGTCGGCCTCGCCACCGCGCCCGTGATCTGGGGTCAGCCCGGCACCAACGGACAGCATGCCTTCTTCCAATGGCTGCATCAGAGCGCGGAATTCGCGCCGGTGGATTTCATCGCCGCCATCGCGCCCGCACATAGCCTCAAGGGCGCGCAGGCGCCGCAGCATCAGGCCGCCCTGCTCGCCAGCTGCCTGGCGCAATCGCAGGCGCTGATGCGCGGCCAGACGCTAGCCGAAGCGATGCGCGGCGGCAAGCCCGAGGAGACGGCGCGGCACAGCGTCTTCCACGGCAACCGGCCGAGCAACACCCTTCTCCTTCCGCGCCTCGATCCCTATTCCCTGGGTGCCCTGCTCGCGCTCTATGAACACAAAGTCGTCTGCCAGGGGCTGCTTTGGGGGCTGAATCCTTTTGATCAGTGGGGCGTGGAATTGGGCAAAACCCTGGCCGCGCCGCTGATGCGCGCGCTGGGGAGCGCAGCGGAGCTGGAAGGCGAAGCGGCGAAGCAGGACGCTTCGACCGCGATGCTGCTGCGACGGATCGCCGGCAAGCACTGAGGCATACGGTGCGCCGGGCGATCCGGCGCCATCGCGGGCGCATCGGGAATTCCTGGCGCCAACCGCCTCGCGCGTCGCTCCTGCGCCGAAGCCAGCCCTCCTCCCCGCTACACCGTCCCGCTCCCCACGCCGTGCAGCCTGCCGGCCTGGATGGAGAGAATCGTCGAGCAGCGCGCCGCGAGCGCACGCTCTTGCGTCACGAGCACGATCGTGGAGCGGCGGTCCCGGTTGAGTTCAAACATCATGTCGATCACGGCCGCACCTGTCGTGGCGTCCAGGCTGCCCGTCGGCTCGTCTGCCAGCAGCAGCGGCGGTTCAGTGACGAAGGCGCGGGCGAGCGCCACACGCTGCTGCTCGCCGCCCGAGAGCGTGCGCGGATAGTGGCCCAGATAGTTCGCCCAGGCCGACCCGCTCCAGCAAGGCCACCGCCCGTTCGCGCGCCTGCGCGTAGGACATCTTATGCTGCCCCGCCTCTGGCACCCGCAGCTCCAGCGCCAGCATCACGTTCTCGAGCGCGGTCAGATGCCCAAGGAGATGAAAGGACTGGAAGACGAAACCGATGGCGCGGCTGCGCAGCGCCGCGCGGCCGTCCTCGTCGAGCACGGCGAGATCCTGGCCCATCACGCGAACCGTGCCGCGGCTGGGCAGGTCCAAACCCGCCAGCAGCCCGAGCAAGATGGATTTGCCGGAGCCGGAGGCGACGACGATGGCGGCGGTCTCGCCGCTTTCCAGGGAAAAGCCGATGTCGTGCAGAATATCGAGCGGTCGGGCTGCCTGGCCCGGTGTGGCGCCGGCGTCGGCCACTGTCTTGCCGAGGCCGCTGACTTCAATCAAAGGCATTTCTGAACACCTTTCCGGAAAACGATGAAACGCATTGTGCTATGCATTCTTGGTCTGGCGATGGCCGCCGGCGTTCACGCAAAAATGCTGCTGGTGCTGGGGGACAGCCTGTCAGCCGAATACGGCTTGTCGCGCGGCCAGGGTTGGGCCGCCCTGTTCCAGAAAAAGCTGCGCAAGGGCGGCTCGGATTATACCGTCGCCAATGCCAGCATCAGCGGCGAGACCAGCAGCGGCGGGCTGGCCCGGTCGCCAGCCCTGCTCGCGCAGCACAAGCCGCAGGTGCTGGTGATCGAACTGGGCGCCAACGACGGCCTGCGCGGGCTGCAGCTCAAGGCCCCGAGGAGAGTTTCCGCAAGATGATCGCCGCGGGCAAGGCCGCCGGTGCGCGCATCCTGCTCGTCGGCATGCGCATTCTGCCCAACTACGGACAGGATTACAGCGAGGGGTTTTATGCGATGTACGGCAAGCTCGCCAAGAGCAGCGAAGCTGCCGCTGGTGAATTTCCTGCTCGAGCCGATCGCGGCCAAGCCAGAGATGTTCCAGTCTGACCGCCTGCATCCGGTGGCCGCCGCCCAGCCCCTGCTGCTGAAGTAAAGAAAACCGGCGCTACGGGAAGCCGGCGTTACAGGAAGCGAGACCGCCCACGGCCGGGTGGCCCCGCTCGCGGACCGGCACCTCAGCTCTGCGCCGCGGCCGGCGCCTGCTTGCCCATCTTGACCTTGCTGCGCTGGCGAAGGCCGTCCAGATAGGCGCGGTATTCGCGCTCGGAGAGATTGCCGGAGATGCCGGTCCAGGTGGACTGCGCCTTGGCTTCGTCGATCTTCTCGGGCTGTTTGACCTGGGTTACTTTGTAGATGGCATAACCCTTTTCACCCAGATCCGCACCGGCATAGGCAGGCAGCTTGGCGGCATCAGCGCGCATCACGGCGGCGAGGGAGGGAGCGGAGACGTCATTGCTGCGGCGGGAAATCCATTGGGTCTTGCTGAAGCCCTGCGGCGCTTCGCCAGCCTGTGCCTTCTTGAGCATCGCCTCGCCGGCTTCCTTGGCCAGCTCCACCGAACGCTTGGCGATCAGCGCGGCCTTCACCTCGTCCTTCACCTGCTCCAGCGGCTTGAGCTGCGCCGGCTTGTAGTCGACGATGCGCGCCGAAACCAGGGTGCTGGGCGCGACCTGCACGGCTTCGATGTTGCGCTTGTTCTTCACCGCGTCGTCGGCGAAGAGCACGCGCAGCAACTTGTCGTTGGTCAAGGGCGTGTTGGCCATGGCCTGCGAGGGCTGGCGGGTGACGCCGTCGGCGCTTTGGATCTTGAGCTTGTACTTGTCGGCCGCGGGCTTGAGGCTGTCGTACTGGTCGTAGACCATGTTGGAGAAGCCGTCGGCGATTTCCGCGTAGCGCTTGGCCGCCTGGTCCTTCTTGAGCTGGGCCTCGAGTTCTGCCTTCACCGCTTCGAAGGGCGGGGTCTTCGCCTCCTTGATGCCGGTGAGCTTGATGATGTGATAGCCGAAGTCGGATTCGACGATGTCGCTGATCTCGCCTTCCTTGAGCTTGAACGCGATGTCCTCGAAGGACTTGACCATCGCGCTGCGGCCGAAGAAGCCCAGGTCGCCGCCCTGCGCAGCCGAACCCGGATCCTGCGATTCCTTCTTGGCGACGTCGGCGAAGCTCTCGGGCTTCTTGCGCAGCGCTTCGAGCAGCGATTGCGCCTTGGCCTTGGCGGCGGTCTTGTCGGCAGCCTTCGCGTCCTTGCCGGCCGAGATCAGGATGTGGCTCGCGCGGCGCTGTTCCTGGCCGGCGTACTGCGCCTTGCGCGCCTCGTAGGAGGCCTTCAGATCGGCGTCGCTGGGATGCGTGTCGGCGGCGATGGCCTCGGCCGACAGCACCAGGTATTCCACCTTGGCATGCTCGGGCAGCGTGAAGCGCGCCTTGTTGGCGTCGTAGAAGGCCTTGAGCGCCGCGTCGTCCACGACGACCTTGGCGGCATAGTCCTTGGGCGAGATGAGCAGCTCCTGCGCCTCGCGTTCCTGCTCCAACGCCTTGCCGAGCTTTTCCGCGACCACGGTCGAAGCCAGCCCGCTGATGCCGATGGTTTCGCCGGGCTTGCCGGAGGCCACCGCGAAACGCATGCGCGCGTCGTATTGTTCGGGGGTCATGCCCTGGGCGGCGAGCAGCGCCTTGTAGGCGTCGATGTCGATGCTGCCGTCGGGCTTGCGCAGCTGCTGCATGAAGCCTTGCGACATGATAGCGTTGCGCAGGGCCGCGTCGGAGACGGTCAGACGCAGGTGCTGCGCTTCTGCGGAAATCAGGTGGTCGTCGATGATGCCGTCCAGGAGTTGCTTGCGGCGCTCGGGCGTGTCCAGCACCTTGGGATCGAAGCTCGCGCCGAAGCTACGGTGCAGCTGGTCTTCCTGCTGGCGCATCACGCCGTCGAATTCCTGCTGGGTGATCGCCCTGCCCTCGACTTCAGCCAGCGCCTGGTCCGGGCCGAAGAATCGTGTATAGCCTTCAATGCCGAACAGCGCGAACGCCGGGAACACCAGGATCAGCAGAAGCAGCTGCATCAGACGCTGGTGCGTGCGGATAAACTCGAACATGCAATCGTCTCAGGTTGTGGGCAGAATATAGAAAAAAATGGCGAACCGTATTCGTCATGATGTGGTGGGTGCTGACGGGATCGAACCGCCGACCTACGCCTTGTAAGGGCGCCGCTCTACCAGCTGAGCTAAGCACCCGACCGTATTTCTCAGGCGCGTTAGTCTAGCGCATCCTTGAGTGCCTTACCAGGGCGGAACTTTGGCGTCTTTGTAGCCTTGATCTTGATCTCCTCGCCGGTGCGGGGATTGCGGCCCGTGCATGCGGCGCGCTTGGTCACGGCGAAGGTACCGAAACCGATCAGCGACACGTCGCCGCCTTTTTTCAAGGTCAGGGTCACACCTTCGATCAGCGCTTCGAGCGCGCGTCCGGCAGCGGCCTTGGAAATGTCAGCCTAGCTTGCGATGTGGTCGATCAGATCTGATTTATTCATTTTCTATCCCCCGTGGATAAAAGTGGCATTCCGACACTAAAAGATAAGCGGAGATTAAACCCACGGGGTCAGGGCATGTCAAGGAGGGAGAAGAAAAACCCGATGCATTTCACAAATGCTTGCGAGCATGCATCGGGCTTGCGGAGCACCTAGTGTTTTGTGTCCGTGAAGACGGTGGCCGGAGCCGCGGGCGCGGCGATGTCCGCCGCCACCGCCGGCGCTTCTTCTTCCGGCAGTGCAGCAGGCAGACTTTCCAGCGCCAATTCAAGCACTTGATCGATCCAGCGGACCGGAACGATCTCAATGCTGTTCTTGACGTTGTCCGGAATCTCGGCCAGATCCTTGGTGTTTTCCTCGGGGATCAGCACCAGCTTGATGCCGCCACGGTGCGCCGCAAGAAGTTTTTCCTTGAGGCCGCCGATGGGCAGCACTTCGCCGCGCAGCGTGATCTCGCCGGTCATGGCGACGTCCGCGCGCACCGGAATGCTGGTCAGGACCGACACCAGGGCCGTGGTCATCGCGATGCCCGCCGAAGGACCGTCCTTGGGCGTGGCGCCTTCGGGCACGTGGATGTGGATGTCCTTCTTCTCGAAGGATTCATCCTTCACGCCCAGGCGCTTGGCCCGCGAACGCACCACCGAACGCGCCGCCTCGACCGACTCCTTCATCACATCGCCCAGCGAGCCGGTGCGGGTGATGTTGCCCTTGCCGGGCATCAGCGCGGCTTCGATGGTCAGCAGATCGCCGCCTACCTCGGTCCACGCCAGGCCGGTCACCTGACCCACCTGGTTCTTCTTGCCGGCGAGGCCGAAGTCGAACTTGCGCACGCCCAGGAACTTTTCCAGGTTCTCGCCGCCGACCGTCACTTTGCCGCTCTCCTGCTTGAGCAGCAGCAGCTTCACGACCTTGCGGCAGATCTTCGAGACTTCGCGTTCCAGCGAGCGCACGCCGGCTTCCCGCGTGTAGTAGCGGATGATGTCGCGGATCGCGTCTTCGCTGACCTCGATTTCCTCGGGCTTCAGACCATTGTTCTTGATCTGCTTGGGCAGCAGGTAGCGCTGCGCGATGCTGACCTTCTCGTCCTCGGTGTAGCCCGAGAGGCGGATGACTTCCATGCGGTCGAGCAGCGGCGCGGGGATGTCCAGCGAGTTGGACGTCGCGACGAACATCACATCCGACAGATCGAAGTCGACCTCGATGTAGTGGTCCTGGAAGGTGTGGTTCTGTTCCGGGTCCAGCACCTCGAGCAGCGCGCTCGACGGATCGCCGCGGAAATCCATGCCCATCTTGTCGATCTCGTCGAGCAGGAAGAGCGGATTGCGCACGCCGACCTTGGTCAGGCTTTGCAGGATCTTGCCGGGCATGGAGCCGATGTAGGTACGCCGGTGGCCGCGGATCTCGGCCTCGTCGCGTACGCCGCCCAGGGCCATGCGCACGAACTTGCGGTTCGTAGCGCGGGCGATAGACTGGCCCAGCGAGGTCTTGCCGACGCCGGGAGGGCCGACCAGGCACAGGATCGGAGCCTTGACCTTGTCGACGCGCTGCTGCACGGCGAGATACTCGAGAATGCGTTCCTTGACTTTGTCCAGACCGAAGTGGTCCTCGTCGAGCACCTTCTCGGCATTAGTCAGGTCGTTGTTGACCTTGCTCTTCTTGCGCCAGGGCAGACCGACCAGGGTGTCGATGAAGTTGCGCACGACGGTGGCCTCGGCCGACATCGGCGACATCAGCTTGAGCTTCTTGAATTCGGACTCGGCCTTCTTGGTCGCCTCCTTGGACATGCGCGCGAGCTTGATCTTCTTCTCGAGCTCCTCGAGATCGGCGCCGTCCTCGCCCTCGCCCAGTTCCTTTTGGATCGCCTTGACCTGCTCGTTCAGGTAGTACTCGCGCTGGCTCTTCTCCATCTGGCGCTTGACGCGGCCGCGGATGCGCTTTTCCACCTGCAGAATGTCGATCTCGCCTTCGAGCTGCGCGAGCAGGCTTTCCAGACGCTCGACGACGTCGACCATCTTCAGGATGCGCTGCTTCTGTTCGAGCTTGATCGGCAGATGGGCGGCGACGGTGTCGGCCAGGCGGCTGGCTTCGTCGATGCCCGAGAGCGAAGTGAGGATCTCCGGCGGGATCTTCTTGTTCAGTTTGACGTACTGGTCGAACTGGGCGACGATCGCGCGGCGCAGGGCCTCGGTCTCGGCCGCGTCGGTGTTGGCGACTTCCACCGGCGTGGCGATGCAGGTGAAGTGGCTCTCGCCATCCTCGACCTCTTCGATCTGGGCGCGCTGCGTGCCTTCGACCAGGACTTTGACGGTCCCGTCGGGCAGCTTGAGCATTTGCAGGATGTTCGCGATGCAGCCGACCGGATACAGATCCTTGTCGGTCGGCTCATCCTTGGTCGCGGCTTTCTGCGCCACCAGCATTATGCTCTTACCTGCTTCCATGGCAGCTCCAAGCGCCTTGATGGACTTAGGGCGACCCACGAACAATGGAATCACCATATGCGGGAAAACGACCACATCCCGCAAAGGCAATAATGGCAGCTGAATAGGCTCAGCCGGCAACAACTGGGTCCCAGACATATTTCCCCCGAAATACAGGCTTAAATCAATTTAAGCCCAAGTTGAATAGTTCTGGTATTTGGGCGGCTCGACCGAAATCAAGCCCACCCTGTCCGGACTTCGATATCCGGACTCTACACATGCATTAATTCGAACCCGCCACCTTCGGCTTGTCCTCGTATATCAGCAGCGGCTTTCCCTCGCCGGCGATGGCGTTTTCGTCGATCACCACCTTGCGTACGCCAACCTGGCTAGGCAGGTTGTACATCATGTCCATCAGCGCCTGCTCCAGGATCGAGCGCAGACCGCGCGCGCCGGCCTTGCGGGCGATCGCCTTGCGGGCGATCGCCTGCAGGGCGCCGGGACGCACTTCCAGCTCGGCGCCTTCCATCGCGAGCAGCTTCTGGTACTGCTTGATCAGCGCATTCTTCGGCTCGACCAGGATCTGCACCAGGGCCGTCTCGTCGAGCTTGTCCAGCGTGGCGACCACCGGTAGGCGGCCGATCAGCTCGGGAATCATGCCGAACTTGATCAGATCCTCGGGCTCGACCTCGCTGAAGAGCTCCGAGACTTCGCGCTCTTCCTTGCTCTGCACCTCGGCGCCGAATCCGATGCCGGTCTTCTGCGTGCGCTGCAGGATGATCTTTTCCAGGCCGTCGAAGGCGCCGCCGCAGATGAACAGGATGTTGGTCGTGTCGACCTGGACGAAATCCTGGTTCGGATGCTTGCGTCCGCCCTGCGGGGGCACCGCCGCCATCGTGCCTTCGACCAGCTTGAGCAGCGCCTGCTGCACGCCTTCGCCCGACACGTCACGGGTGATCGAGGGGTTGTCCGACTTGCGCGAAATCTTGTCGATTTCATCGATGTACACGATGCCCTTCTGCGCCTGCTCGACCTCGTAATTGCAATTCTGCAGCAGCTTCTGGATGATGTTCTCGACATCCTCGCCCACATAGCCGGCCTCGGTCAGCGTGGTCGCGTCGGCGATCACGAAGGGCACGTTGAGCAAGCGCGCCAGGGCCTGCGCCAGCAGCGTCTTGCCCGAACCGGTCGGGCCGATCAGCAGGATATTGCTCTTGGCGAGCTCCACGCCATCCTTGACGTCGGCGTTGCGCAGGCGCTTGTAGTGGTTGTAGACGGCAACCGCCAGCACCTTCTTGGCCTTTTCCTGGCCGATCACGTACTGGTCGAGACGCTCGCGGATTTCATGGGGAGTGGGCAGTTCGGCCTTGGCCGAACGCGGATCATCCTTGGCCGCCTTGCCGTTCTCATCGCGGATGATTTCATTGCACAGGTCGATGCATTCGTCGCAGATAAACACCGACGGGCTGGCGATCAGCTTCTTGACCTCATGCTGGCTTTTGCCGCAGAACGAGCAGTAAAGCAGCTTTTCGCTACTGGATCCTTTTTTTTCTGCCATATCAGCTGTTGAGGGTATTTCTCCGCAGTTTTATGCGCTGTTTCAAGCATTTATCCCGGATGTCGCGCCGGGATTAACCAAAGAGGCGTTTTGAGCATCATACTCCAAAAATCCGCACCGGCCGCTCATCCCGCCTCTCCCGGCGGGAAACCCCGCCCCGAAAGTCTGAAAGCGACCGAAAACAGGGCGATAACGGGAATCAAACAGGGAATTTGTCGCTTTATCTGTGGCGTTTAAGCCGCACCGCGCTTGGCGATCACCGTGTCCACCAGACCGTATTCCTGCGCCTGCTGTGCTGACATGAAATTACCGCGATCGGTGTCGCGGGCGATTTTCTCGATCGGCTGACCCGTGTTGCCCGCGAAAATCTGGTTCAACTGCTCGCGCAGATAAAGGATTTCGCGGGCCTGGATCTCGATGTCCGCCGCCTGACCGCGTGCGCCGCCCAGCGGCTGGTGGATCATGATGCGCGAATGCGGCAGGGCGAAACGCTTGCCCTTGGCGCCGGCGCTCAGCAGGAAAACGCCCATGCTGGCGGCCATGCCCATGCACAGGGTCGACACGTCCGGCTTGATGAAGCGCATGGTGTCGAAGATCGCCAGACCGGCCGACACGGAGCCGCCCGGGGAATTGATGTAGAGCGAAATATCCTTGTCTGGATTCTCGCTTTCCAGGAACAGCAGCTGCGCCACCACCAGGTTGGCGGTCTGGTCGTTGACCTCGCCCACCAGGAAGACCACGCGCTCCTTGAGCAGACGCGAATAGATGTCGTAGGCGCGTTCGCCGCGGCCAGACTGCTCCACCACCATCGGTACCAGGCCGAGGTTTCTGGTGTCCAGCGCTGAACCGAGTTCGCCGGACAAACCCCTGGAAGACTCCATGAACGTATCAATGGAAGCGGAGGGAAAAAAACGACTCATCTTGACTCCAGGAAGTAAGCGGACTGACTGATAAACGATCGGCATGAAAAACGCGGCCCCGACCTAGATTGGGACCGGGTCGCGGTTTTCAAGCAGGGACGCCCATCGCAAAAAACCGCGGCTCACCACCGTGGCATCCTGCGCGACTACGGCGAGTTGCGATGAGCTGGAATCAGGCTGCGGAGCCATGTGGCACCGGGGGTGCGGTCAGCTCTTCGAACGTCATGGGATTGACCGTCGTCTTGGCGCGGCTTGCCACAAACTCTACCACATTGTTTTCGAGCACCGCGGCCTCCACGTCGCCCAGACGCGAGGGGTCGGCGTAGTACCAGCGCACCACCTCGGCGGGGTCCTGATAGCTCTTCGCCATGTCTTCCACTTCGGCCTTGATCTGCTCGGGCTTGGCTTCCAGCCCGTTGGCCTTGACCACCTCGTTGAGGATCAGACCCAGCTTCACGCGGCGCTCGGCCTGGTCCTTGAAGATTTCCATGGGGATCGGCATCTGCTTGGCGTTGGGCATGCCGCGCTGGGCCATGTCCTGACGCGCCATCTCGACCAGAAACTCCTGCTCGCTGGCCACCAGCGACTGCGGCAGATCCAGCTCGGAGGTCTTGATCAGGCCTTCCATCACCTGGTCCTTGAGCAGGCTCACCACGCGGCGCTTGACCTCGCGCTCGAGGTTGTCGCGCACGTCCACGCGCATCTGCGCCACGCCGCCTTCACGCACGCCCAGATGCTCGACGAAATCATCGGTCATCTCGGGGGGGTGGGGCCATTCCACCTTGCGGATGGTGATGGTGAACTGGGCCGTCTTGCCGGCCACTTCCTTTCCGTGATAATCGGCCGGGAAGGTCAGGTCGAAGGTCTTCTCGTCGTCGACCTTGGTGCCCACAGCCGCCTTCTCGAACTCGGATAGCATGCGGCCCTCGCCCAGCACGAAGGAAAAGCCTTCGGCCTTGCCGCCGGCGAATTCCATGCCGTCGATGCAGCCGACGAAGTCCAGGGTCACGCGGTCGCCGTTCTGGGCGGAGGTGTCCGCGCCGCCGTCGCCGTGGTGGCCGGCATGGCCGCGGTCATGGAAATGGGTGTGCTGCTTGCGCAGGATGTCGATCGTGCGGTCGATCTCGCCTTCGCCGATCGTCGTCTCGGGGCGCTTCAGGGTCAGCGAGGACATGTCGCCCAGCCTCACTTCTGGGAACACTTCGAACAGCGCCTCGTACACCACCTGCTCGGCGCCGCCATCCTCGATCTTGGGCTGCAGGCGCGGCTGGCCGGCGACGCGGATGTCCTGCGCGCGGGCGACGTCGCCGAACAGCTTGGCGGCGTGGTTGAATTCCACTTCGAACTGCACTTGCGGACCGTACTGCTGCTCCACCTTCTTCAGCGGCACCTTGCCGGGACGGAAACCGGGCATCTTCACCGTCTTGGCCAGACGGGCCAGACGGGCCTGGATTTCCTTCTCCAGGTCGGCGCGGGGGAAGCTCAGAGTGATTTTGCGATTGAGCTTGCCAAGATTTTCAACAGCTGCGTTAGACATCGGCCTCTTCCGTATTAAAAATGATCTGGTGCGAGGAGCGGGACTCGAACCCGCACACCATTGCTGGCGTCAGGACCTAAACCTGGTGCGTCTACCAATTTCGCCATCCTCGCGCTCGCTTCCGTCCACGCCCGCGGCTCCGATCGGGAGCCCGTGGCATGCTGCCGGAAGCCTGATCCTTGGCCGCAATCCGGTCGGCTTCGAGCCACAAGCGAAGGGGCGAAAGTGTACTCCATCGGCACTGTGCCGGGCTCAAAATCCCCGGTTTGCAGACTTAGGCAGGCCGCAGGCCGGCGGGTTCGCCGCGCAATGCATCCATTTGCGCGCCGCCGCGGCCGTCAGCAGGATCGACCGGCAGCGCCGCACCGCCGATTCCACGATCGCACGCCAGGGATCGTGCCCCGACGCGATGTCCTGTTCGATCTGATCGACCAGGATCACCGAATTGCGGATGATCATACCGATCAGCGCCGTGATGCCCAGCTGCGCCACGAAGCCCATCGGCGCATGCAGCAGGAGCAGCGTCGCCGCCGCGCCGATCAGGCCCAGCGGTCCGGTCAGGAAGACCATTACCGTGCGCGAGAAGCTGTGCAGCTGCAGCTGCAGCATCAGCAGCGTCAGGATCAGGAAGATCGTCAGCGGCATCTGCGCGGCGATCGACGCGCCCGCGTTGGTGCTCTCCTCCTGCGCCCACGCCACCCGGATCTGATAACCGAAAGGCAGCTTCTTACGGATCGGCTCGAGCAGCGGATCGATCTGCGCCGTCACCGTCGGCCGCTGGATGTTCGGCGCCACGTCGGACTGCACCGTGATGCCGTAGTCGCGGTTCTCGCGCCAGATGATGCCCGGCTCCGACACCAGCTCGATGCGCGCCACCTGCGTGAGCGGCACCACGCCGTCAACGGCCGAGGGCACCTGTGCCTGCTGCATCGCAGAGAGCATGTTGCGCTCCTGCTCGCGGGTGCGCATCACGATGTCGATCAGATAGATGTTGTCACGGAACTGCCCGATCGGCGCGCCCGTGAGCACCGTCTGCGTCACCCGCGCGATCGATTGGTTGGACACGCCCAGCGTGCGCGCCTTGTCCTGGTCGACCTCGAGCTTGAGCACCTTCACCTGCTCGTTCCAGTTGTCGTTCACGCCCACCGTGTTCGGATTGGCCAGCATGATCGCCTTCACTTCGTTGGCCGCCCTGCGCACCGTGCCGATGTCCGGCCCCACCACGCGGAACCGCACCGGATACGACACCGGCGGCCCGTTCGGCAGTAGCTTCACCCGGCCGCGCACTTTGTCGAACTGGCTCGCGAGCAGGCGCTCGATGCGCTTTTGCAGGCCCTCGCGCTGCTTGATCTCCTTGGGCAGCATGATCACCTACGCCACGTTCGACTGCGGGAAGATCTGATCCAGCGGCAGGTAAAAGCGCGGCGCACCCGTGCCCACGAAGGACGTCACGCTGCCCACCTCCGGATCCTTCGCCAGCAGCTCCTCGAAGTGCTTCGCCTCGGCCTCCGTCTGCGCGAAGCTCGATCCCTCCAGCAGCCACAGCTCCACCATCAGCTCCGGCCGGCTCGAATCCGGGAAAAACTGCTTCTCCACGAACTTGAAGCCCACAATGCCCAACACGAAGGATACCGCCGTCACCACGATCACCGTCTTGCGCCAGGTCACGCACCAGTCCACCAGCTTGCGGAAGCGCGAATAAAACGGCGTATCGAACAGCTCATGATGCTCGCCGCCGCCCACCTTCGACTTCGTCCTCAGAAGCAGCAAACCCAGATACGGCACGAAATACACCGCCGCGATCCACGACAGCACCAGCGCCAGCGAAGTCACCGCGAAAATCGCGAAGGTGTATTCGCCCACCGTCGACTTTGCCAGCCCCACCGGCAGGAAGCCCGCCGCCGTGATCAGCGTGCCCGTCAGCATCGGCATGGCCGTGGAGCTGTAAGCGAAGGTGGCGGCCTCCATCTTCGAGAAGCCCTCCTCAAGCTTGCGCACCATCATCTACACCGCAATGATCGCGTCGTCCACCAGCAGACCCAGCGCGATGATCAGCGCGCCCAGCGAAATCTTGTGCAGCCCGATTCCGAAGATGTTCATGAACAGGAAGGTCACCGCCAGCATCACCACCGCCTCGATCAGCACGTGGATGAACTCGCCCACCGAACGGCTCACCGCCTGCGGCTGGTTCTGCACCTGGTGCAGCTCGATACCCACCGGCATGTCCGCGCGGATGCGCGTCATCGCCGCGCCCAGGTTCTTGCCCAGCTCGATGATGTCGCCTCCCTTGGCCATCGAGATGCCGAAGCCGATCACATCCTTGCCGTTGAAGCGCATTTTTCTCGCCGGCGGATCGGCATAGCCGCGCTTCACCTGCGCGATATCGCTCAGGCGCAGGCTTTTGCTGCCCACGCGCAGCACCATCTTCTCCAAGTCCTTCGGATTGCCGAACTTGCCCGAGAGGCGCACCTGCACGTTGTCGCTCGGCGTCACCAGCATGCCCGAGGCGTCGATGCCGTTTTGCGCCGCGATCTGCGCCGCCACCGCGTTCACGTCCACGCCCATCTGCGCCAGCCGCGCCTGGCTGAATTCGATGAAGAGCTTCTCGTCCTGCGCGCCAAGAAGCTGCACCTTCGCCACCGAATCCACGCGCAGCAGCGCCTGGCGCAGGCGCTCGGCGTAGTCGCGCAGCTCGCGGTAGGAGAGGCCATCGGCCGACAGCGCGTAGATCACGCCATAGACGTCGCCGAATTCATCGTTGAAGAACGGCCCGCGCATGCCATCCGGAAAGGTCGAGGCGATGTCGTTGACCTTCTTGCGCGTCGTGTAGAACGACTGCGGCACCGTGTGCGGATCCGCGTCGTCGGCCAGCAGGAAGATGATCGTCGTCTCGCTCGGCTTGGAGAAGCTGCGGATCTTGTACGCGTCGGGCACCTCCTACAGCACCCGCTCGATGCGGTCCGTGACCTCCTCGGCCATCTTCTTCGCGCTCGCGCCCGGTCAGAAAGCCTGCGCCACCATCGCCCGGAAGGTGAAGGGCGGGCCCTCATCCTGGACCAGCTGCGTGAAGGCGAAGATGCCGCCGAGCAGCACCACCACCAGTAGATAGTGCGTCAGCGGCTGATGCTCGAGCGCCCAGCGCGACAGATTGAAGCGGGATTGCGACATGAGTTCGTCTCCCGCTCAGACGGCCAACGGATTGACCTTCATGCCCAGCTTGAGCAGATGCACGCCCGCCGCGACCACCATCTGCCCGGAGGACAGCCCCGACGTGACCCGCACAGCATTGCCTACCGCATGGCCCAGGGTCACCGCCACCGGCTTCACCGTCGAACTAGCCGCGTCGAAAATCCAGACCTGCGTCTTCGCGCCGTCCATCAGCAGCGCGGTCAGCGGCACCAGCACCGTGGCCTCGCCAGACTTGGCGTCCTTGGTCGCGTCCTTCACGTCGGCCTTGAGCCGCACGCTCGCCGTCATGCCCAGCGCCAGATCGGCGGGCGGATTCTGAATCGTCGTGCGCACGGCGAAGGTGCATGTCGCCGGATCGGCCGCGCCCGACACCTCGCACACGCGCGCCGCAAGCTCGCGCTGCGCTGCGCCCGCTGGGTTCGCGGGATTCGAGGGATTCTCCGCCGCGTTCGCGGCATCGCCCTGCACGCCCGCGGCCAGCGCCGCCTGCCCATCCTTGTTCGGCCCCGACCACAGGCGCACCACCACATCACGCGGCTTGCCCTTGAGTTCGCGGAACTGCCCGGTCTAATCCTCCGGCACCGCGAAGGCCGCCTCCTTCTCCGCCGTGTGCGCCAGCCGGATAACCGGCTGCCCGGCCGACACCACCTGCCCCGTCTCCGCCTCGATCAGCGTCACGATGCCGTCCGCGTCCGCCGCCAGCAAAGCATACGCCGTCTGGTTCGCCTGGCAGCGGTAATTCGCCTCGGCCTGCATCGCGCGCGCCTCGGCAGTCTTGAGCGTGGCGCTGCGGTGCTCGAAATCCGCCGGGCTGATAAAGCCATTGTGCAGCAGATCGGTGTAGCGCTTCAAATCCGAAGCCGCCACCTCGCGGTCCGCCTGCGCCGACGCCAGCGCCGCGCGCGCCGCCTCCTGTTCCAGGGCCAGATCTTGCGGATCCAGGCGCGCCAGCGGCGGGCCCTTCTTCACCGTCGCGCCCACGTCCACCATGCGCTGCACGATCTTGCCCGGAATCCGGAAGCCCAGGCGCGACTCGATGCGCGGCCGGATCTCCGCCGGATACTCGTTGTCCGATTCGCCCGCGTCCCCGGACACCTTCCACAATTTGAACGGCCGCACCGGCGCCTCCTCCGCCGGCTTGTTACCACATCCCGCCAGCAGAAAGGCGGCGGCCGTCCCGTGCGGCCTGGCGCGCATTGGCGGCTGCACGGAGAACGAAGAGCGGGTCACAGAGAACGCACCGGCCAGGACGGCTTCGGCGCGGGGCAAGGCGGGCAGGCGAGGGGTCGGATTCATGACGCAGCCTTTCGGGACTGCCTGTCTTTATTGATCCGGCGCTTAAACATTGAACTTATTGAGTGATATAGAGTCGGCTGTTGCAGGGACAAAATCGACTCGAGAACGCTGCCGGTAGCCGCCCTGAACGAACGGCGCCGACGTGCGGTGAAGATGCGGCTGGATGGCATGAGCCTGAAGGACGCAGCGGCGCAATGCGAGATGTCGCGCACGACGCTCATTGCGGCGGTGAAGGCGTATCGCGCGGGCGGGTGGAAGGCCCTCGACGTAGAGCGCCCCGGGCGCCCGCAGGGTACGGGCAGAACGCTGACGGCGGAGCAGGAGCGCGAGGTTCAGCGGCTGATCCGCTGACCGCACGCCCGACCAGTTGAAGATGATCTACGCGCTGTGGAGCCGCCAGGCAGTGGCCGAGTTGATCCTTAACCGATAAGGCATCAAGCTGGCCGTTCGCACGATGGGCCTGTATCTGGAGCGTTGGGGCTTCACGCCGAAAAAGCCCATGAAGAAGGCCTACGAGCAGTCGCCGGCGGCGGTGAAAAAGTGGCTCGACGAGGACTACCCGGTGATCGCCGCCTTCGCCAAGGCTGAGGGGGCCAAAATTCACTGGGGCGACGAGACCGGCGTGCGCCGCGACGACGTGCGCGGGCGCAGCTACGCCCCGCAAGGCCAGACGCCCGTGATTCGCGTGAACAACAAGCGCCACGGCTTGTCGGTGATCTCCCACCGTCACCAACAAGGGCCAGATGCGCTGGCAGGCCTTCGACGGAGCATTGAGCGCCGACATTCTGATCGACTTCCTGCGCCGGCTGGTCAAGGATGCCGGCCGAAAGATCTACCTGATCCTGGACAACCTGCGCGTGCACTACAGCAAGCCCGTAAAGGCCTGGCTGGCCGAGCACAAGCACGAGATCGAAGTCTTCTACTTGCCCAGCTACAGCCCCGAACTGAGCCCCAACGAAATGGCCAATGCCGACCTGAAGCAGATCGGCACCAAACTCGCTCCAGCTCGCTCGAAGCTGCAACTGGTGAAGGCCACGCGCCAGCATCTGCTCAGCGTTCAGCGACAGCCTGAGCACGTCAAGAGCTACTTCGAACACGCACCGGTTCGGTATGCTGCTTGAGTTCATTGCTTCAATGCTTGATCGATAAGGATCAACTCGGCCACTGCCTGGCGGCTCCACAGCGCGTAGATCATCTTCAACTGGTCGGGCGTGCGGTCGCGGATCAGCCGCTGAACCTCGCGCTCCTGCTCCGCCGTCAGCGTTCTGCCCGTACCCTGTGGGCGCCCGGGGCGCTCTACGTCGAGGGCCTTCCACCCGCCCGCGCGATACGCCTTCACCGCCGCAATGACCGTCGTGCGCGACATCTCGCATTGCGCCGCTGCGTCCTTCAGGCTCATGCCATCCAGCCGCATTTTCACCGCACGTCGGCGCCGTTCGTTCAGGGCGGCTACCGGCAGCGTTCTCGAGTCGATTTTGTCCCTGCAACAGCCGACTCTATATCACTCAATAAGTTCAATGTTTAAGCGCCTGGTCAATAACAGCGGCTCGGGCCTCGACACCGAACTGCCGACGGCGGATCTGGCCGGCTTCCAGCCGGTGCCCGGCGCGGTGCTGCGCAGCATGGCCGAGTACAAAGAGTTTGGATTCATGACGCTGGACCGCCGCGCCGACGGCTGGCTGCTGACCGAGCACGACGTGGACGGCAAGGCCTTGCTCACCTGCGAGATCAAGAACGACGCACCCGCCGCCCTGCCCTGCAAGCTCGGCGCCGCGCCGGGCAGCGCTCAGGCTTCGGCGAGCACCAGGTAGGTCCGCTTCTGCGCCTGCAGGCGGTAGAGCGCCCAGTCGCGCTCACTGTATTCGCCGTCGCGGCCCAGAATGCGGAATCTCAGCTTGCGTTGCGCCGGCTCGCTGTCCGAGGCTTCGCTGAACTGCTCGGCGACGCGCGGCCGGTCCTCGGGATGCACGACGTTGAGCCAGTCCTCGCCCTGCGCCGAAGCCGCGTCCAGCGGCGTTTCATGCAGCAGCTTGGCTCCCGCGAGATAGTGGCCGCCGGGCTCGTAGATCATCCACACCCGATCCAGCCGGCCGAGCACCGCCCCGAACTCCCGCACCAGCCGGGCCATCGCGCGGTTCGCGAAGAGTCGCGCATTGTCGCGATGCAACATCATGCGGTAGCGCGAATCGGAGACCCGCAGCAGCAGTTCGCGCGAATACTCCGAGCGGCGCAGCCATTCGATCAGCACGACCAGGAAGAGCGTGACCGCGATGTAGTTGATCAGATAGACCAGGTCCGAGAATTCGAGGATGGTGAAGCTGTCAAAGGGCTGGATGAAGAAGTACAGGCCGGCGACCAGCCCAATCACGAAGGGCAGAATGGCCGGACCGAAGCCGCAGAAGAACTCCACCAGAATCGTGGCGATCACCGACAGCTGGAAAGGCAGATAGGCCTGCAGCACACCGTGGGCCGCGTAGCGGATCAGAAACGCCGCCGCCGCCGCGCCCAGACCGATTCCATAGGAATGCAGAGGACGGAGCTTGACCCAGCGCTTCGCGTTGCGGATTTTCATGATTTGGGAGATTATGCCACCCATGCATCCCGACAGCTTGCACCTCAAGGGTGGCGACCATGCGGTCATGCTCTTGCACGGCGTGTGCGGAACCCACCTCGAACTGATGATCACGGCCAGCTGGCTCAATCGCGCCGGCTTCACAGTCGTCGTCCCGTTCCTGCCCGGCTATACCTATGGCCAGCCCAGCGTCGACTACCAGAGCTGGATCCTCCAGGCCTGCGCGGTGTATGACGAGCTGCGCCAGATGCACCAGTCCGTGTCGGTGGTCGGCCTGTCGATGGGCGCCACTCTGGCGCTGGCCGTGGCCGAGCGCGTGCCCGACATCACCGCCCTGGTGCTGCTCTCCACCACGCTCTACACCGACGGCTGGGCCATGCCATGGTACCGCTTCCTGCTCGGCCTGGCCTGGCACACGCCGCTGCGCAGCAGCTACGCCTACCACGAGCGGCCGCCCTACGGCATCAAGAACATCGAGCTGCGCACGCGCGTGAAGAAAGCGCTGATGGAGCAGAAGATCGCCGAGGTCGGCGGTCAGGAAATCTCGCTCGAACACCTGCACCAGGCCGCCAAGCTCAGCAACCACGCGCGCGACCACTTGGACCTGGTCCATGCCGACACCCTGCTCGTGCATTCGATCGACGACGAGACCGCCAGCCCCAGCAACGCCGAGGAAGTGCTCGCCGGCATTGCCTCGCCGCGCAAGGAAGTGATCTACCTCGGCGACTGCTACCACATGATCACCGTGGACAACGAGCGCGAAACGGTCAATTACGAGACCGAGCGTTTCATCAAGGAAGCGGTCAATTTGAAAATGCGCGACCCGGTCTTCGAGATGCCTGAAATTCTTTCCAAGGAATTGTTGCGCGCGGCCCGCCGCGCCGCCGGCTGAGCCCGCCCGCGCCCCGCCTTGCGAGGCGTCTGCTATAGTTTTCCTGCCCCCACTCGACTGAACCACCTTGGACAACTGGCCGTTGTGGGCGCAGATCGGCGCGGTCGCGCTCCTGCTCTGCGTCTCCGCCTTTTTCTCGATTTCCGAAACCAGCATGATGGCACTGAACCGGCACCGTCTTCGCCATCTCGCCAAGTCCGGCAACCGCGGCGCGCGCAAGGCCCAGGGGCTTCTGGCGCGCACTGACGAGCTGCTCTCCGTCATCCTGATCGGCAACAACCTGCTCAACACTGTGCTGCCGGTGCTGACCACGGGGCTGGCCGTCTATTACTTCGGCGGCAGCGCCACCGTGGTGTCGATCGCCACCGGCATCGTCGCGGTGCTGATCATCGTCTTCGCGGAAATCGCGCCCAAGGTGGTCGGCGCGGCCTATCCCGAGCGCATCGCCCTGCCCGCCAGCCATGTGCTGCTGACGCTGGTCAAGGCCATGCGGCCGGTCGTCTGGGTGGTCAACCTGGCGGTGGGCGGCGTGCTGCGGCTGCTGCGTATCGACACGCGCGGCGGCGAGGAACAGCGCCTCTCCCCCGAGGAGCTGCGCACCCTCATGCTGGAGAACAGCAGTTTCATCCCGCGCAAGCACCGCAGCATCCTGCTCAATCTTTTCGACCTCGAGGACATCACCGTCGACGACATCATGACGCCGCGCGCCCGCGTCGAGATGCTCGACCTGGGCCGGCCCATCGAGGAAGTGCTGCAGCAGCTCGAAACCTGCTATCACAACAAACTGCCCGTCTGCGACGGCGACCCCGACCGCGTCATCGGCATGCTGCACGTGCGCCGCGTGCTCTCGCTGCTCGGCCAGCTCAACGCCCCGTCCGGCCAGGACGCCGAGCATGCGCTCACCCACGACGACTTCCGCGCCGCCCTGGCCCCCGCCTATTACATTCCCAGCGGCACGCCGGTCTTCCAGCAGCTCCAGTATTTCCAGGAAAACCGTGTGCGCCTGGGTCTCATCGTCAACGAATATGGCGAAGTCCAGGGTCTGGTCACCCTCGAGGACATCCTCGAGGAGATGATCGGCGAATTCACCACCAGCCAGCCCAGCTCCACCCGCGCCGGCGCCTGGGAAGCGGATGGCAGCTATCTGGCCGACGGCGGCATGCAACTGCGCACCCTGAACCGCAAGCTCGGCCTCTCCCTGCCGCTGGACGGCCCCAAGACGCTCAACGGCCTGCTGCTCGAGACCCTGCGCGAGATCCCCGACGCCAGCGTCAGCGTCAGGCTCGCCGGCTGCGCGATGAACATCGTCCAGTTCGACAACCAGTCGATCCGCACCGTGCGCATCCACCGCCCCGAGGCCTCCATGCCGATGGACGGGGCGTTCTGATGAGAGCGGGTCGCCCTGGGGCGCGAAGTCGGCCATCCAGCCCGGCCGTGTCGGCGGGCGGGCGAGTGCCGATGATCGGAAAACACCGATGACGCCGGACCTCGGCGTCCTGCCCCTGCCCGCCTGGTGCACCCTCGCTGCCCTGGCCGGGCTGCTGGCCGGCGGCCCGCTGGCGCGCTGGGCCTGGCATGCGCCGCGGCGCCTGGTGCTGGAGGAGCGGGCGGCGCTGGAAGAGGCGCTGAGCGAAGCGGCTGCGCAAGCCGGGATGCAGGCTGCGGCAAACGCGCCAGCGCCCGGCGTACAGGCCGCGGTGGATTCCGCGCGCCGCGCTCATCCCGCAGCCCTTCCGGAGCATCCCACGCTTTCCGCCGCTCTTACCGCCCTGCCGCCCCTCGAGCACGAAGCCGCTCCCGCCAAGCTCCCACTCGCCCTGCGCCTGCTCGCCGCCGCGCTCGCCGCCCTGCTGGTCTGGCGCATCGGTCCAGGCTGGCAGGCCCTGGCCGCCCTGCTCCTGGCCTGGACGCTGCTCACGCTGGCGGCATCCGACTGGTTCTTCCGCCTGCTGCCCGACGCCATGACCCTGCCCCTGCTCTGGGTAGGGTTGCTCGCCAACCTCGCGGGCGTTGGCTTCGCCAGCCTGCCCGATGCGGTCGTGGGCGCGGCGGCGGGGTATCTTCTGCCGGCCACCGCGGCCTGGGCCTATCGCCGGCTGCGCGGCCGCGAAGGCATGTACGGCGGCGACTTCAAACTCACCGCAGCACTGTGCGCCTGGCTCGGCTTGCAGGCGCTGCCCGGGCTGCTCGTCCTCGCCAGCGCCGGCGGCATCGGCGCCGCGCTGCTGCGCGCCGCCCGCGGCAATGGCGGCCTGGGCGAGCCCCTGGCCTTCGGCCCCTTCCTGGCGGCGGCCGGCCTGATCAACCTTGCCTTGGGAGGCGCGTTCTGATGTTTTCCGTGGGACTGACCGGGGGCATCGGCAGCGGCAAAAGCCTGGCCGCCGACCTATTCGCCAAACTCGGCGCGGCCATCGTCGATTCCGACCTGATCGCGCATTCCATCACTGCACCCGGCGGCGCGGCCATGCCCGCCATCGTCGAGCGCTTCGGGCCGCAGGCCCTGACCCCGCAAGGCGCCATGGACCGCGCGGTGATGCGCAGGCTGGTCTTCTCCGACCGCACCGCCCTGGCCGACCTGGAAGCCATCACCCATCCACTGATCCAGCAGGCCTCCATGGCCCAGGCGGTCGCCCATCTGGAAGCCGGCGCGCCTTATCTGATCTTCGTCGTGCCCCTGCTGGTGGAGTCTTGGCGCAGGAAGAAGCACGTGGACCGCGTGCTGGTCGTGGACTGCCCGACCGAGACGCAGATCGAGCGCGTCGTGCACCGCAGTGGACTCACCCGCGAGGAGACCCTGGCGATCATGGCCAAGCAGGCCAGCCGCGAAGAGCGTCTGGCGCAGGCCGACGACGTCGTCGACAACAGCGCCAGCCCCGATACGCTCGCCTTGCAAGTCAAGGAATTGCATGCGCGCTACCTTGATCTTGCGGGGTGCTAGGTTAGAATGCCGGTTATCCAGTCTGCAGGCAGTGGCGTGGTCGAGTACGAATATCCTTTCAATGAGCGCATCCGCACGCTGTTGAGGCTTGAGCATCTGTTCGAGCGCTTCGCCTATTTCTTCGCCAAGGAAGATCCCCAGGATCACCACGCGGCGATCACTACGCTCTTCGAAATCTCCGACGTCGCCAGCCGCGCCGATCTCAAGGCCGACCTGCTCAAGGAGCTCGAGCGCCAGCGCGGCATTCTCGCCATGCTGCGCGAGAACCCCAAGATCGACGGCGACGCGCTGGAACAGGTCATCGTCGAATGCGAGCGCGCCCAGCGCAGCATCAACGCCGTGCACGGCAAGGCAGGGCAGCATCTGACCGACAACGAATGGCTCACCAGCCTGCGCAGCCGCACCATCATCCCAGGCGGCACCTGCAAGTTCGACCTGCCCTCCTATTACGCCTGGCAGCAAGGCAGCGTGGAAGCGCGGCGCGGCGACATCGAGAAATGGGTGGCGCCGCTGCTGCCACTGCGCAACGGCACGGCCATCGTGCTGCGCCTGCTGCGCGAATCGGGCTGCAGCACCGAGGAAGTGGCCGTGGGGGGCAGCTTCCAGCAAATGCTCTCGGGCCGCAGCTATCTTCTGATGCAGGTGCGCATGCAGGACGCGAGTCTCGTGCCCGAGATCAGCGCCAACAAGTACATGCTGTGGATCCGCATGACGCGGCTCGATGGCGGCGACAAGCCCAAGCCCGTCGAGATCGACGTGCCCTTCACGCTGACGCTGTGCAACTTCTGAAGTAAATCCAGCGGCCATGCCGACCACCGTACCCTGCCCGATCTGCGACTCGCCCGTGGTCTGGGGACCGGACGCCAAATTCCGCCCCTTCTGCTCGGAACGCTGCCGCCAGATCGATCTGGGCGCCTGGGCCAACGGCGACTACACCATCCCTGTCCAGACCAGCGAGCAGGACGACGATTGGCAAGACACGTGTCCCCAACAGTAAACCCTTCCTCTTGATTTTCCGTTTGCGCCCGGGCGCCGTGGGCAGTCCCGCCGCTCCGCCCGCCGCCGCCTTCCTCAGGCTTCGGTTTCGAGCCAGCCCAACACCGTGATCGTCGCCGGCAGCAGCGGCCCGACCGTGGCCGGCCTGGAGAGCCAGGCCATGGCCTGGCTCTCCAGGCCGGCAGGCTCGCCGTCCCATTGCGGAACCAGGCAGAAATGCAGGTGCACATAGGCATGCGGATAGTCGTGCTCGAGCACGCGCCAGTGCCGGAATTCGCGGATGCGCACGCCCAGCTCCTCCTCGAGCTCGCGGCCCAGCGCCTGCTCCACCGTCTCGCCCGGCTCCAGCTTGCCGCCAGGGAATTCCCAGTAGCCCTCGTAGGGCTTGCCCGCGGGCCGCTGGCAGAGCAGGAATTCCCCGCCCGGGCGGATCAGGATGCCGACCGCCACCTCGGTGACCGGCCGCGTGTCCTCCGGCCTGCGTTGCGCCGCGCCGGCAGTCTTGTTTGCGCTCATGCTTCGTCGCTCGTCCGCTCAATGGTGGAGTTCAGCTCTTGAGATGACTGCCCGCGTAGTGGTGGGCGAACTGGTAGGCCACGCGCCCCGAGCGCGAGCCGCGCTCCAGCGCCCAGACCAGGGCGTCGCCGCGCGCGGCTTCCACGGCGGCGGCGTCCAGGCCCAGCTGCGCGAGCCAGTGGCTGACCATGTCCAGATACTCGTCCTGCTTGGGCGGATAAAAGGACAGCCAGAGGCCGAAACGCTCGGAGAGAGAAATCTTCTCCTCGACCACCTCGCCCGGATGGATCTCGCTGTCGGCCGTGTGGGTGTAGCTCTCGTTGTCCTTCATCATCTCCGGCAGCAGATGCCGGCGATTGGAGGTGGCGTAGACCAGCACGTTGTCTGCATGCGCCGAGAGCGAGCCGTCGAGCGCCGACTTCAGCGCCTTATAGCCCGACTCGCCGGATTCGAAGGACAGGTCGTCGCAGAAGACCACGAACTTCTCGGGCCGCGCCGCGAGCAGGTCGAGGATCTCGGGCAGATCGACCAGCTGGTCCTTGTCCACTTCCACCAGACGCAGGCTGCGGTCGGCGAAGCTTTGCAGGCAGGCCTTGATCAGCGAGCTCTTGCCCGTGCCGCGCGCGCCGGTGAGCAGCACATTGTTGGCCGGACGGCCGGAGACGAATTGGCGTGTGTTGTCGACGATGGCGGTCTTCTGCCGCTCCACGTGATGGAGATCGTCGAGCTGGATCGAGGCCACGCGGGCGAGCGGCTGCAGAAAGCCGATGCTGCCCAGGAAGCTCTGGCGGCGGCGCCAGCGAAAGGCGATGGAAGACGTCCACTCCGCGTCGGTCAGCGGACGCGGGAGCCACTGCTCCAGATAGCCGAGCAGCAGAGAGAGGCGTTGTGTCAGGTCGTTGGAATCGCTCATCAGGAACGGTGGTCGGCGTTGATCTTCACGTAGTCGTAGGAGAGGTCGCAGGTCCACATGGTGACCTTCGCCTTGCCGCGGTCCAGGGCCACGCGCACGGTGATCTCTTCCTTCTTCATCATGCGCTGTCCGTCCTCTTCCTGGTAGGCCGGATTGCGGCCGCCGTTCAAGGCCACCAGCACGTCGTCGAGCCACAGGCGCACGCCGTTCACGTCCAGGTCGGCGATGCCGGCGTAGCCGATCGCCGCCAGGATGCGGCCCAGGTTGGGATCGTTGGCGAAGAAGGCCGTCTTGACCAGGGGAGAATGGCCGATGGAATACGCAACCTTGCGCGCCTCCTCGACGCTGCCCGCATCTTAGACGGCCACGGTGATGAACTTGGTCGCGCCCTCGCCATCGCGCACGATCATCTGCGCCAGCTCCTGCGACAGGCCGACCATAGCTTCGCGCAGCGCGGCGTATTCTGGGCTGGCGGCGGACGTGATCTGCGCTATCGGCGCCGCGCCGCTGGCGATCAGGATGAAGGAGTCGTTGGTCGAGGTGTCGCCGTCCACGGTAATGGAGTTGAAGGATAGGTCGGCCGCCTCGCGGGCCAGCTGCGCGAGCAGCGGCTGGGCGATCTTGGCGTCGGTCGCGACGAAGCCGAGCATGGTCGCCATATTCGGCTTGATCATGCCCGAGCCCTTGCTGATGCCGGTGAGCGTGATGGTCTGGCCGGCGATCTGCACCGTGCGCGACGCCGCCTTGAGCTGGATGTCGGTCGTCATGATCGCCTTGGCCGCCTGATACCAGCGGTCTGCCGCGCCCTGGGCGATGGCCACGGGCAGCGCGCTGGTCAGACGCTCGACGGGCAGCGGCTCGAGGATCACGCCGCTGGAAAAGGGCAGAATCTGCGAAGGCTTCAGACCCAGCTTGGCGGCCAGCGCCTCGAAGGTCTGACGCGCGTGGGCCAGGCCGGGCTCGCCGTTGCCGGCGTTAGCGTTGCCGGTGTTCACGACCAGCGCGCGGATGCCCTGACCCAGGGCCAGATACTCACGGCAGACGTTGACCGGCGCGGCGCAGAAGAAGTTCTGCGTGAACACGCCCGCCACGCTCGCGCCCTCGTCGATCTGCACCACCAGCACGTCTTTGCGGCCGACCGTGCTGCCCTTCTTGATGCCGCCGGCCGCCTCGCCCAGCAGGACGCCGGGGATGGGTTTGAGCGCGGCGGGATTCGGGAGGGGCAGTTTCACGGCCATCTTGGTCTACCTGAGACGAAAGAGATGCGGGGAAGAAAGCGCGTATGTTAATCGCAGAGGGTGGCAGGACGAAGACGGCGCCGGGCCCGCCGTCCCGCCGCGGCGGACGCTGGTCGGAGTCCATGCGGATCTCAGGCGGCGCACGGCGGGCAATCCTCGGGATTTATTCGATCTTGCCGTGGCAGTGCTTGTACTTCTTGCCGCTGCCGCAGGGGCAGGGCTCGTTGCGGCCAACCTTGGGCATCAGCAGGCGCTGGGTCACGGGGCCCGGTGCCGCCTCGGCCGGCGCGGCTTCGGCGGAGGCGCCTTCCTGCGCGGCCTCGTCGTAGTCGGCATGCCGGTATTCGACCTTGTCCACCGCCAGACCTTCCTCGATGGCTTCCGCCGCCTGGGTCAGCTCCTCGGTGGACTGGATGCGCACGGTCATGATCACGCGGGTGACTTCGAGCTTGACGGTGCCGAGCAGGTCGCCAAAGAGCTCGAAGGCTTCGCGCTTGTATTCCTGCTTGGGATCCTTCTGCGCATAGCCGCGCAGGTGAATGCCTTGACGCAGATGGTCCAGCGCGGCGAGATGCTCGCGCCATTGGCTGTCCAGCGCCTGCAGCAGCACGGAGCGCTCGAAGCCGGCGAAGGATTCGCGGCCCACCTGACCGACCTTGGTCTCATAGGAACCGTCGACGGCTTTGAGCACTTGTTCGAGCAGCTCTTCGTCCTCGATGGTCTCGGCGTTCTCGACCGAGTCGACCAGCGGCAGATCGATCTGCCATTCGTCGCGCAGCGCCTGCTGCAGCGCGGCCACGCCCCACTGCTCTTCCATCGTGCCGGCGGGCACGTGCTCGCGGAACAAGTCCTCGAAGACACTGCGACGCAGATTGGCGATGATCTCGCCGGAGTCGCCGGCTTCCAGAATTTCGTTGCGCAGCTTGTAGATCTCGCGGCGCTGGTCGTTGGCGACGTCGTCGTACTGCAGCAGTTGCTTGCGGATGTCGAAGTTACGGCCTTCGACCTTGCGCTGCGCCGATTCGATCGAACGCGTGACGATGCCGGCCTCGATGGGCTCGCCCTCGGGCATCTTCAAGCGGTCCATGATGGCGCGCACGCGCTCGCCGGCGAAGATGCGCAGCAGCGCGTCGTCCAGCGACAGGTAGAAGCGCGAGGAGCCCGGATCGCCCTGGCGGCCGGCGCGGCCGCGCAGCTGGTTGTCGATGCGGCGGCTTTCATGGCGCTCGGTGCCGATGATGTGCAGGCCGCCCGCGGCCTTGACCTGGTCGTGCAGGCTTTGCCATTCGGCGTGCAGCGTGTTGATGCGCGCGCGCTTCTCGGCCTCGGGGATCGCCTCGTCGGCCTCGATCAGCACGGCCTGCTTCTCGACATTGCCGCCGAGCACGATGTCGGTGCCGCGGCCCGCCATGTTGGTGGCGATGGTGATCACGCCGGGCCGGCCGGCCTGGGCGATGATCTCCGCCTCGCGGGCGTGCTGCTTTGCGTTGAGCACCTGGTGCGGCAGCTGGATCTTGGCGAGCATCGCCGAGAGCAGCTCGGAATTCTCGATCGAGGTGGTGCCCACCAGCACTGGCTGGCCGCGCTCGTGGCAGTCCTCGATGTCATTGATCACCGCCGCATAACGCTCTTCGGAGGTGCGGTAGATCTGATCGAGGTTGTCGGTGCGTTTGCTCGGCTTGTTGGTCGGGATGATGACCGTTTCCAGTCCGTAGATCTCCTGGAATTCATAGGCTTCGGTGTCGGCCGTGCCGGTCATGCCGGCGAGCTTGCCGTAAATTCGGAAGTAGTTCTGGAATGTGATTGTTGCGAGCGTTTTGTTCTCGTTCTGGATCTCCACGCCTTCCTTGGCTTCCACGGCCTGGTGCAGGCCGTCGGACCAGCGGCGACCCGACATCAGGCGGCCGGTGAATTCGTCGACGATGATCACCTCGCCATTCTGCACCACGTAATGCTGGTCGCGGAAGAACAGCGTGTGGGCGCGCAGCGCAGCGTAGACGTTGTGCATCAGCGAGATGTTCTGCGGCGCATAGAGCGAATCGCCCTCGGCCAGCAGGCCCAGCTGCGCGAGCACGCGCTCGGCCTTCTCGTGGCCGCTCTCGGTCAGGTAGACCTGGCGCGACTTCTCGTCCACGTAATAGTCGCCGGGCTTTTCCACGCCCGTGCCATCGGCCTTCTCCTCGCCGATCTGGCGGTCGAGGTAGGGAGGCACGGCGTTGATCTTGCGGTAGAGCTCGGTGTGGTCCTCGGCCTGGCCGGAGATGATCAGCGGCGTGCGTGCCTCATCGATCAGGATGGAGTCCACTTCGTCGACGATGGCGTAGGAGAGCTTGCGCTGCACACGCTCGCCGGCCTGGTAGACCATGTTGTCGCGCAGATAATCAAAACCGAATTCGTTGTTGGTGCCGTAGGTGATGTCGGCAGCGTAGGCGACCTGCTTGGCGTCGTGGTCCATGGTCGTGAGGTTCACGCCCACTTCGAGGCCCAGGAAGCGGTAGAGTTTTCCCATCCATTCGGCGTCGCGCGCGGCCAGATAGTCGTTGACGGTGACCACGTGCACGCCGTTGCCGGACAGTGCGTTCAGGTACGCGGCCAGTGTGGCGGTCAGGGTCTTGCCTTCGCCGGTGCGCATTTCGGCGATCTTGCCTTGGTGCAGAGCGATGCCGCCGATGAGCTGGACGTCGAAGTGGCGCATCTTCATGACGCGCTTTCCCGCCTCGCGGCAGACCGCGAAGGCATCGGCAAGCAGGCTGTCCAGGCTGGCGCCGCCGGCGACGCGCGCCTTGAATTCGGCCGTCTTAGCTTGCAGTTCGGCGTCGCTGAGCTTCTCGAGGGTGCTCTCGAGCGCATTGATCTGAACGACGGTCCTGCGGTACTGCTTGATCAGCCGGTCATTACGGCTGCCGAAGATTTTCTTGAAAATACCGGTGATCATGGGAGTGGAAAAAAGACCGGCGCACGCCGCGGCGCATCGGATGAGAAAAATGGCGGATGCGCGGGCGTCTGGCTTCGGCTTAGATTGGAAGTCTGGAATTCTATCATGCGGGGCCGTCCACGGCCCCGCGCTCCTCCTGCCTGCGGGCTTCCTGCGCGAACTCGCCGCAGTAGCCCCCGACCCTGGCCTGCCAGCTCTCCGGGCCCTCGGCGCCGCCAGCCTGTCCGGACGAGCGCGGCCGGACCTGGATGGCCCGCCCGGTTCCAAGATACAGCCTCGGATCCACGGCCTTACCGTTGATCCGCAGTTCGAAATGCAAATGCGAGCCGGTGCTGCGCCCGGTTCTGCCGACCTCGGCCACCACCGCGCCGGCCTGCACATCCTGCCCCTCCGAAACCATGATGCTGGAGGCGTGCGCATAGCGGGTGTGGACGCCCGCGCCGTGGTCGATTTCGACCATCTTCCCGTAGAACGGATGCCGCTCCTCGACGGCGCAGAACCGTCCGGCGGCTGCCGCGACGATGGGCGCGCCGTGCTCGGCCCGCAGGTCCAGCCCCGCGTGGAAGACCCTCTCGCCGTTGAAGGGGTCGAAACGCCAGCCGTAGCCCGAGCTTGGACCCTGGTTGGCCGGCAGCGGCTGGCGCACCTTGAGCATCAGCGGCGCGCCCGTCCCGCCTGGCCCTCGACAAAGTCGACCAGCGCCTCCCCTTGCACGGCGCCGACAGCGGCAGCAGACGCCCGCGGAGCGTGAAAATAGGAAAATGTCAGACTGGAAATCAAGATAGAAAGCCCGCACACCAGGGCCGCAAACAGGAGCAGAAGGTCCAGTGTCTGGACCGGCCCCAGGACGAAGGTTCTGATGCCTCGGCCGTAGGGGCGCACAATGATGACCTACATGCCGTCCTCTCACGGAGTTGAAAGCATCAAGTTTCGTCTGGACGGCGGGGTGGAATCCTGCCCTGTTCGGATTCTTTACAAGGATAAAAATGGCGAAACAGGCACAGACAAATCGCTCGGCACAAGCCGTGCAGGATTTGCTAAGCGGAGGACTGCCTTTGGTGCAGGCCGCTCAGCGCCTGGCTTCATTGGAGCGCGTGGTGCGCCGCAAGCTGGGCGAGGCCCTTGGCCGCTCGGTCAGCGCCGGCGGCCTGCGCGGCGTCGAGCCCGAGGCCGAACTGACGCTGCTGGTGGCCAACAGCGCCGTGGCCGCGCGCCTGCGCCAGAGCCTGCCCAGCCTGCTTGAAACCCTGCAGCGCCATAGCTGGGGACTGGCTTCCATCAAAATCAAGATCCAGCCCAACGGCCAATCCGGCGACGCCGCTGCCGCGCTGCGCGAAAAACAAGCAAAACTGGGAGAAAAGGGCCTGGGCAGTTTCGCCGGGCTGAGCCAGATCCTCCCCGATTCGCCGCTGCGCAATGCGGTCACGGCCCTGGTGGCGCGGCACGGGCGGCCGGCGGCCAAAGGCCGCACAGGAAGCTAGACGCGGAAAATGAAACAGGCCTCGAAGGTCCTGGTTTAAATCATGCCGGGAAGACCCGGCCGGAGCGGCTCAGATCCCCGCGGCAGACTGCAGCGCGGGTTGCGACAGGAAGGCACGGGGCGCTTCCTCTGCCTGCTCGAAACTCACGAGCTCATAGGCTTCCAGGTCCGCCAGCAGCGCCCGTAGCAGCGCGTTGTTCAGCGCATGGCCGGACTTGAAGGCCGTATAGGCGGCGATCAGCGGATGGCCAGCGAGATACAGGTCGCCGATGGCGTCGAGGATCTTGTGGCGCACGAATTCATCGCCGTAGCGCAACTCCTCGTTGTTGAGGATGCGGTGCTCGTCCAGGACGATGGCGTTGTCCAGGCTACCGCCGCGCGCCAGACCGATCTCGCGCAGCATCTCCACCTCGCGCACGAAGCCGAAGGTGCGGGCGCGGGCGATTTCCTTCATGTAGCTCGTGTCGGCGAAATCGATCTCCAGCGTCTGCCCGGTGCGGTCCACGGCGGGATGGCGGAAATCGATGGTGAAGCCCAGCTTGAAGCCGAAATACGGATCGAGGCGGGCGAGCTTGTCGCCCTCGCGGATCTCGACCGTCTTCTTGACCTTGATGAAGCGCTTGGCCGCGCCCTGCTCCTCGATGCCAGCCGACTGCAGCAGGAAGACGAAGGAGGCGGCGCTGCCGTCCATGATGGGGATTTCCTCGGCGTCGACGTCGATGTACAGATTGTCGATGCCCAGCCCCGCGCAGGCCGAGAGCAGATGCTCGACCGTGGACACGCGCACCCCGTCCTTCTGCAGCACCGACGCCAGGCGGGTGTCGCCCACCTGGAAGGCGCCGGCCGGGATCTCGACCGGCTGCGGAAAGTCCACGCGGGTGAAGACCACGCCGGTGTTGGCCGGCGCGGGCCGCAGGGTCAAGGTGACCCGGCGCCCGGAGTGCAGGCCGATGCCGACCGTCTTGGCGATGGATTTGAGGGTGCGCTGTTTCAACATGCCGCGATGATATCCCATCGGCCGCAATTTCCCAGCATGTGCGGCCTTTTCCAGGTTTCCATCACAGGCCCTTGAGCACCGCTTCGGCGCTGCTGACCTCGAACTGGCCGGGGGCCTCGACGGCCAGCGACTTGACCACGCCGTTGTCCACGACCATGGCGTAGCGGTTCGAGCGCACGCCCAGGCCACGGGCGGTCAGGTCCAGCTCCAGGCCGACCTTCTTGGTGAATTCGGCGCTACCATCGCCCAGCATGCGGACCTTGCCGGCGGACTTCTGATCGCGGCCCCAGGCGCCCATCACGAAGGCGTCGTTCACAGACACGCAACAGATTTCGTCCACGCCCTTGGCCTTGAGCACGTCGTAGTTGGCCAGATAGCCGGGCACGTGCTTGGCCGAGCAGGTCGGGGTGAAGGCGCCGGGCAGGCCGAAGATCACGATCTTCTTGCCCTTGACCAGATCGCTGGTCTTGAAGGCGTTGGGTCCCAGGCTGCAGCCTTCGCGCTCTTCGTCGATGAATTCGAACAGGGTGGCTTCGGGCAGGGTGGCGCCGACTTGGATCATGGCTGGTCTCCGTGGAAGATCAATAGGTTGGGCAAAGCCGGTATTGTGTCCGCTTTGGCGGATTTTTGCAGTATTTGCGCCGCCGGCAGGGAGAAAACCGCCGCGGCGCCACAAAAAAAATACGCGCCGACGGCGGCGCACCCAGGAGGCAGGGTGGCCGCCGTCGAAGCGTCGGAGGCGTTGGCCAAGGCTGAGCTTGGCGAGCGTAGCCGATCCGGGCCGGGGCTCGTTCCGGCCGTGGACCACATTGCGTCCGCTAGCGCGCCGGCGAGGGCGAGGCGGATCGGTCCGGCCGGTCGGTCCGCCGGGCTCGGCGCCCGGCTTAGTCGGCCTGTTTGCGCAGGAAGGCCGGGATATCGTAGGTATCCACGCCCTTGTCCTGCAGCGCCGCCACATGCGCGGAGGCCGAATCGCGGCCGCTGCGCCAGATGGCCGGCGTGTCCAGACCGGTGAAGCTCGCCGCCGGAGCCGGCTGCACGGTGCCCGCGGTGCCGCCGCTCACGCCGGCGCCGCCGCCCAGCATCGCCACGGGGACGGCTGCGTCGTGCGTGCCGGTCTTGGGCCAACTCACCGGCTCCATGCGCGGACGCATCACCTGACGGCCCAGGCCGGTCGCCACCACGGTCACGCGCAGCGCGTCGCCCATGGTTTCGTCGTACACGGTTCCGAAGATCACGGTGGCGTCGTCCGCGGCATAGCTGCGGATCGTGTTCATCACTTCCTTCGTTTCAGTCAGCTTGAGCGAGCGGCTCGCAGTGATATTGACCAGCACACCGCGCGCGCCGGACAGGTCCACACCCTCGAGCAGCGGGCTGGCCACGGCCTGCTCGGCGGCGATGCGCGCGCGGTCCACGCCGGACACGGTCGCCGTGCCCATCATGGCCTTGCCCTGCTCGCCCATCACCGTCTTCACGTCCTCGAAGTCCACGTTCACCAGGCCGTCCACGTTGATGATCTCGGCAATGCCGGCCACCGCGTTGTGCAGCACGTCGTCGGCGCACTGGAAGCACTTGTCCATCTCGGCGTCGTCGCCCATGACCTCGAAGAGCTTCTCGTTGAGCACCACGATCAGCGAATCGACGTTGCCTTCCAGCTCCGAGGCGCCCGATTCGGCGATCTTCAGGCGCTTGCCGCCTTCGAATTCAAACGGTTTGGACACCACGCCCACCACCAGGATTCCCATGTCCTTGGCGATCTGCGCCACCACCGGGCCCGCGCCCGTGCCGGTGCCGCCGCCCATGCCGGCGGTGATGAACACCATGTGCGCGCCGCGCAGCGCGTCGGCGATCTGCTCGCGCGACTGCTCCGCCGCCGCCTTGGCGACCTCGGGCTTGGCGCCCGCGCCCAGACCCGTGCCGCCGATCTGGATCACGCGCGTCGCCTTCGAGCGCTTGAGCGCCTGGGCGTCGGTGTTGATGCAGATGAACTCCACGCCCTGCACGCCGCGGTTGATCATATGCTGCACGGCGTTGCCGCCCGCGCCGCCCACGCCCACCACCTTGATGATGGTGCCCAAGTGCGCTTCGTTGTCAATCATGTCGAATTCCATTACTGCCTCCTAGCGAAATTAGCGCTCTGACGCGGCCTCGCCACCGCGGTGTCGCACCGGATAAAAAGAAACCTCAACACCTCAAAAAAACCTTCAGGTACAGCCCTGCTCAGAAACTGCCCAAAAACCAATCCTTCATGCGCTGCACGATCTGCTTGGCTGATCCCGACTGCACCGCCACCTTGCGGCCGCGCATGCGCTGCGAGCGGCCTTCCTGCAGCAGGCCGATCACGGTCGCGTAACGCGGGCTGCGCACCACCTCGTGCAGATTGCCCCGGTACTCCGGCACGCCGATGCGCGCCGACTTGAGGAAGATGTCCTCGGCCAGCTCGGCCATGCCGGGCATCATCGCGGTGCCACCGGTGAGCACGATGCCCGAGGAGAGCAGCTCCTCGTAGCCCGATTCGCGCACCACCTGATGCACCAGCGAAAACAGCTCCTCCACACGCGACTCGATCACCGCCGCCAGCGCCTGGCGCGAAAGCGTGCGCGGCGGACGGTCGCCCACGCCCGCGACTTCGATCATTTCCTCCGGATCGGCCAGCACCTGCTTGGCGATGCCGTAGCGGATCTTGATGTCCTCGGCGTCCTGCGTCGGCGTGCGCAGGGCCATCGCCACGTCGTTGGTTATCTGGTCGCCCGCGATTGGGATCACCGCCGTGTGGCGGATCGCGCCGCTGCTGAAGATCGCGATGTCGCTGGTGCCGCCGCCGATGTCCACCAGCACCACGCCCAGTTCCTTCTCATCCTCGGTCAGCACCGCCACGCTCGAGGCCAGCGGCTGTAGGATCAGGTCGTGCACTTCCAGGCCGCAGCGGCGCACGCACTTGACGATATTCTGCGCCGCGCTCACCGCGCCGGTGACGATATGCACCTTCACTTCCAGGCGGATGCCGCTCATGCCGATCGGCTCGCGCACGTCCTCCTGGCCGTCGATGATGAATTCCTGGGTCAGGATGTGCAGGATCTGCTGGTCGGTCGGGATGTTCACCGCCTTGGCTGTCTCGATCACGCGGGCCACGTCCGCCTGGCTGACCTCCTTGTTCTTGATCGCCACCATGCCGCTGGAGTTAAAGCTGCGGATATGGCTGCCGGCGATGCCGGTGAAGGCTTCGGTGATCTTGCAGCCAGCCATCAGCTCGGCCTCTTCCAGCGCCTGCTGGATGGACTGGACCGTGGCCTCGATGTTGACCACCACGCCCTTTTTCAGCCCCCGCGATTCCGCCTGGCCCATGCCGATCACGTCATAGCTGCCGTCCGTGCGCAGCTCCGCGACCACGGCCACCACCTTCGAGGTGCCGATATCGAGCCCGACCAGCAAGTCCTTATAGTCTTTGCTCATGTTCCATCCACAGATTCATCGTTGCGTTCCCCCACGCGCGGCTTGCCCTGGCGCACGGCGAAGCCGTTGGTATAGCGCAAGTCCGCATAATCCAATTCCTTGTTCGCCAGGCGCGAGCGCGCCAGCGGCCAGCTGCGCACGAAGCGCGCCGCGCGCGCCGCGATCGTCGCGCGGTCCTGCTCACTCAGATCGCGGCCCAGTTCCACGCGCGTGCCGCCGTCGAAGCGCACCGTCCACGCGTAGCGCGGCGAGAGCACCAGCTCCACCGGCTTCCAGCCCAGCGGCGCGAACCAGCCGCCCACGTCCTTGAGCACCGACACCATTTCCTTGGAGCTGCCCTCCGGACCGCGCAGCGCAATCAGACGCGCGCCCGGCGCGAGATCCGCCTCGGCCTCGTCGATGTTCGCGACGAACACCTCGCCCTGCAGATTCACCAGCTTCGGGCTTTCGCCGCCGCCCCAGGTGCCCATCACCGTGTGCTCCTCGATCTGCACCTGCAGGCCATCGGACCAGCTGCGGCGCACGCTTGCGCGCCGCACCCAGGGCACCGACTCGAAGGCCGTGCGCACCGAGTCGAGATTGGCGGTGAAGAAATTCCCGGTGAACCTGCCGTTGATGTTGGCGCGGATCGTCGCCGCGTTCACATGACGCAGGGCCACGCCCGGCGCCGGCTGCACCTCCAGTTCGCGCAGCGTGAACATCGGCAGGTGCGCCACGCGCCACGCCGCCGCTCCCAGCAGGAGCAGCACGGCGCAGACCACCAGCAGGGCGGCCGTCGCGTTGAGCAGGCGCACGTTGTGCCAGAACATTATTCCGGCCTCCAGTCGTCCGAGGGACGCAGTTCCAGATCCGCCGACGCCGCCAGCAGCAGCACCAGCTCGTCGTAGCTCACGCCCGCCGCCTTGGCCGACATCGGCACCAGCGAATGGCCGGTCATGCCGGGGCTGGTGTTTATCTCCAGCAGATAGGGCTTGCCGTCCGAGTGGCGCAGTATGATGTCGGCGCGGCCCCAGCTTCTGCAGCCCAGGGTACGGTAAGCCTGCAGCGCCAGCACCTGAACCTCCACCTCCACCGCCGGGCTAAGGCCCGAGGGGCAGAGATAGCGCGTCTCGTCGCGGAAATACTTGTTCTGATAGTCGTAGTTGCCTTCGGGCGCGACCACGCGGATCACCGGCAGCGCCTGCGCCTGCGCGCCCGAACCCAGTAGCGGGCAGGTCAGCTCGTCGCCCGAGACGAATTCCTCGGCCATCACCATGCCGTCGAGCTTGGCGGCCTTGAGATAGGCCTCGCGCATCTCCTGCGCGCACGTCACCTTGGTCAGGCCGATCGAGGAGCCCTCGCGCGCCGGCTTGACGATCAGCGGCAGGCCCAGCTCCGCGACGACGGCGTCCAGATCCGTCTGCGCCTCGAGCATCGCGAAGCGCGGCGTCGCCAGGCCCTGGCTCTGCCAGACGCGCTTGGTCGCCTTCTTGTCCATCGCCAGCGCCGAGGCCAGCACGCCGCTGCCGGTGTAGGAAATGCCCAGCAGCTCGAGCGCTCCCTGGATCGTGCCGTCCTCGCCGTGGCGGCCATGCAGCGCGATGAAGACGCGGTCGAATTTCTCGGCGGCGAGTTCGGCGAGGCTGCGCCGGCCGGTGTCAAAGCCAACGGCGTTCACGCCGCCGCGCTTGAGCGCCTCGAGCACGCCCGTGCCCGAGAGCAGCGAAATCTCGCGCTCGGCCGAGCAGCCGCCCATCAGCACGCCCACCTTGCCCAGGCTCTGCGGCGCCACGGCCGTGGCTTTCACTTGCGGAGCGAGCGTCATGCCTTGCCTCCCCGCGACTGCAGCAGGCCCGCGAGCTGGGCCGGTACGCCGCCGATCGAGCCCGCGCCCATCGTCAGCACCACGTCGCCTTCGCGCGCCACCTGCAGGATGGCTTCCGCCATGCCGTCGATCTGTTCCACAAACACGGGCTCCACTTTGCCGGCCACGTGCAGACCGCGCGCCAGGGCGCGGCCGTCGGCCGCGATGATCGGGGTTTCGCCGGCCGCGTACACCTCGGCCAGCAGCAGCGCGTCCACCGTGGAGAGCACGCCGATGAAGTCGTTGAAGCAGTCGCGCGTGCGCGTGTAGCGGTGCGACTGGAAGGCCAGAACCAGGCGGCGGCCCGGGAAGGCGCCGCGCGCGGCGGCGATCGTGGCAGCCATCTCCGCGGGGTGGTGGCCATAGTCGTCGATCAGCGTGAATTCACCGCCGCCCGAGGCGGGGAATTTGCCGTAGCGCTGGAAGCGGCGGCCCACGCCGGTAAAGCTGGCCAGGGCGCGGCGGATCACCTCGTCGCTCACTTCGAGTTCGGTGGCGATGGCGATGGCCGCCAGCGCGTTGAGCACGTTGTGCATGCCCGGCAGGTTCAGCGTGATGTCCAGCGGCGGCAGCTCCGTGCCGTTCTTGCGCAGCACAGTGAAATGCATGCGGCCGTTGTCGGCGCGGGCGTTCACCGCGCGCACCTGGGCGTCCTCGGAGAAGCCGTAGCGCACCGTCAGCTTGGGGATGCGCGGCAGGATGTCGCGCACGTTCGGATCGTCCACGCAGACCACGGCGATGCCGTAGAAGGGCAGGCGCTGGGTGAAGTCCACGAAGGCCTGCTTGAGGCGGCCGAAGTCGTGGCCGTAGGTCTCCATGTGGTCGGCGTCGATGTTCGTGATGACTTCGATCACCGGGAAGAGATTCAGGAAAGAGGCGTCGGACTCGTCCGCCTCGGCGACGATGAAATCGCCGCTGCCCAGGCGCGCATTGGCGCCGGCCGAATTCAGGCGGCCGCCGATCACGAAGGTCGGGTCCAGGCCGGCTTCCGCGAGCACCGAGGCCAAGAGGCTGGTGGTGGTCGTCTTGCCGTGGGTACCGGCGATGGCGATGCCCTGCTTCAGGCGCATCAGCTCGGCCAGCATCACCGCGCGCGGCACCACCGGCATGCGGCTGCTGTGCGCCGCGAGCACTTCGGGGTTGTCGCCGCGCACCGCGGTCGAGACGACGATGGCGTCGGCCCCGGCGATGTTCGCCGCGGCATGGCCCTGGACCACGCGCGCGCCGAGCTCGGCCAGACGCTTGGCCGCCGCGTTCAGGCTCAGGTCCGAGCCGCTCACGCCGTAGCCCAGGTTGAGCAGCACCTCGGCGATGCCGCTCATGCCCGAACCGCCGATGCCCACGAAATGGATGTTCTTGACGATGTGCTTCATCGCGCCGCGCCCCCCTGACCAACGAGTTCCGCGCAGGCCTGGGCCACCTCTTGCGTGGCTTGGGGCTTGGCCAGCACGCGCGCCGCCTGAGCCAGGCGCGCGAGTTCGGTTCGGCCGCCGGTGTCAAGATAAGCGTTGATCAGTTCGGCGAGCGTCTGCGCCGTCAGTTCGGATTGCTGCATCAGCATGGCCGCGCCCTTGCCGGCCAAAAAACGGGCGTTGCTGGTTTGATGATCGTCCACTGCGAAAGGGAAAGGAACAAACAAGGCCGCCACGCCCGCGGCGGCCACTTCGGAAACTGTCATCGCGCCGGCCCGGCAGATCACCAGATCGGCGTCCGCGTAGGCCGAGGCCATGTCGTCGATGAAGCCCTTGAGCTGCACGCCCGGACCCTCTTCGAGGCCGGCGGCGCGGTAGGCCGTGGCGAGCGCTTCGAGATTCGCCGCGCCCGACTGGTGGACCACCTGCGGACGCTTCTGCGACGGGATCATCGCCAGCGCCTCCGGCACCGCCTTGTTGAGCGCGGCCGCGCCCAGGCTTCCGCCGACCACGAGGATGCGCAGAGGACCGCCGCGTCGCGCATAGCGCGCCACCGGGTCGTCCAGCGCCGCGAGGTCGGCGCGCACCGGATTGCCCACCCAGGCCGCGCCCGGCAGAGCGCCGGGGAAGGCCGCGAGCACGCGGCTGGCGATCTTCGCCAGCGCACGGTTGGCCAACCCCACCATGGAATTCTGTTCATGCAGCACAAGGGGGATGCCCAGCAGCCGCGCCATCACGCCGCCAGGGAAACTGATGTAGCCGCCCATGCCCAGCACCACGTCGGGCTTGACCCGGCGCAGCGCCGCGAGGCTCTGGCCGAAGGCGCGCAGCAGATTCAGCGGCAGCAGCAGCTTGGTGCGCAGGCCCTTGCCACGCAGACCGCCGAAACTCACGCTCTCCAGCGTGATACCGTGCAGGGACACGAGCCGGCCTTCCATCGCCGCGGCATTGCCCAGCCAGCTCACGCGCCAGCCCTGGCCGCGCAGATGCTCGGCCACCGCGAGGCCGGGGAAGACGTGGCCGCCGGTGCCGCCGGCCATGACCATGAGGCAGGGCGCGGCGCTCATAATTTGCCTCCGCGCATGAACAGGCGATTTTTCCTACGGCCGCTGCGCTTAACTTCGTGCTGACACGCTGCGGTCATAACTTCCCTCCGCGCATCAGCACACGATTTTCGTAATCAATCCGCAGCAGCACCGCCAGCGCCACACAGTTCACCAGGATGCCCGAGCCGCCGTAGCTCACCAGCGGCAGCGTCAGCCCCTTGGTCGGCAGCAGGCCCAGGTTCACGCCCATGTTGATGAAGGCCTGCCAGCCCAGCCAGGTGCCGATGCCCTTGGCGACGAGGCCGGAGAAGGTGCGTTCGAGCTGCAGCGCGGTGCGCCCGATCAGGAAGGCGCAGCGCACCAGCCAGAAGAAGAGCGCGATGACCGCGAGCACGCCGACGAAGCCCAGCTCCTCGCCGATCACGGCGAGGATGAAGTCGGTGTGCGCCTCGGGCAGGTAGTGCAGCTTCTCGACGCTGCCGCCCAGACCCACGCCGAACCATTCGCCGCGGCCGAAGGCGATCAGCGAATGGGTGAGCTGATAGGCCTTGCCCATCGCGTATTCCTCGCGCCAGGGGTCGAGGTAGGCGAAGATGCGCTCGCGCCGCCAGGGCGAGAGCGTGATCGCCAGCGTGAACACGCCCACGCCCGAGAGCACCAGGCCGCCGAAGATCTTGCCGCTGATGCCGCCCACGAAGAGGATGCCCGCCGCGATGCCCGCGACCACCAGGAAGGCGCCCATGTCGGGCTCCAGGATCAGCATGCCGCCGACCACCGCCACGGCCACCGCCATGGGCAGGAAGCCGCGCCGGAAGCTGTTCATGAACTCCTGCTTGCGCACCGTGTAGTTGGCGACGTAGAGCACCACCGCGAGCTTCATCAGCTCGGAGGGCTGGAAATTGATCACGCCCAGTGGAATCCAGCGGCGCGCGCCGTTCACGCCCTTTCCGATGTGCGGAATCAGCACCAGCACCAGCAGGATCAGCGAGAAGATGAAGAGCTTGGGCGCGATGCGGTCCCACAGGTCCAGCGGCACGCGGAAGGCCACCGCCGCGCAGACCACGGCGATGCCCAGCGACACCAGATGGCGCACGAGGAAATGGCCGGGGCGGTAGTTGGCGTAGCGCGGCGAATCGGGCAGCGCCACCGAGGCCGAATAGACCATCACCAGGCCCACTGCGAGTAGGATCAGCACCACCCACATCAGCGGCTGGTTATATTCCATCATCTTCGAGCGCGAGGGCGTGGGGCAGGAATGGATGCCCGAGAGCACGCTGTCGCGCATATCGACGATGCTGCTGGAGAGGGTGGAGCCGAAGCTGCGGAAGACGCTCACAGAGCGCCCTCCTCATGCCATGCGCCGGGGCGAGCGCCGCTGCGTCGGGCGCTGACGTCGTTCGCGGCCGTTCGCATCCCCACTGCGCTGGGCCCCTGCTCTCTGCTCACAGCATCCCCCCCTTCTCCAGCGCAATCTCTTTCACCGCTTCAAAGAACACCTCGGCCCGGTGCGCATAGCCCCGGAACATGTCGAAACTGGCGCAGGCCGGCGAGAGCAGCACGGCGTCGCCCGGCTGCGCGAGCGCGGCGGCGCGGCGCACGGCGTCTTCCAGCGTAACGCAGTCTTCGAGCGCGGTCCCGGCGTCCAGCGCGGCGGATGCGACGGCGGCGCGGATCTGCGGGCCGTCGCGGCCGATCAGCAGCACGGTCTTGGCGGCGCGCGCGACGGCGTCGGCCAGCGGCGCGAAGTCCTGGCCCTTGCCGTCACCGCCGGCGATCAGGATGGCCTTGCGCGATTCGGCGCGGCCGTCCTCGGGGATGTAGCTCTGCAGCGCGGCGACGGTGGCGCCGACGTTGGTGCCCTTGCTGTCGTCGATATAGGCGACCTCGCCGATGCGCGCGATTTCCTGCACGCGGTGCGGCTCGCCGGGATAGTCGCTCAGGCCGTGCAGCAGCGCGTTGAGCGGCAGGCCGGCGGCGCGCGCCAGCGCGAGCGCGGCCAGGGCGTTGGAGGCGTTGTGGCGGCCGCGGATCTGCAGTGCCTCGACCGGCATCAGGCGGCGGATGTGCGCTGGGATCTCGGGCGCGGGTTCGTTCTTGGCGCTCTTGGCGCTTCTGCGGCGGCGGCCAGCCTGGGAGGCCTCCTCGGCTTCCGCGTCGGGCTCGGCCAGGGCCAGCCAGTCGAAGCCGCCTTCGCGCACGATGCCGAAGCTGCCCGCGCTCGCCGGCGCATCCGAGCCGAAGCTGGTCTTGCGCAGGTCAGGACGCGCCATGGCCATGACCTGGGCGTCGTCGCGGTTGAGCACCTGGATGGTCTGCGGCGGCTCGCCGCCTTCTTGCGCGGCCGGGCCGAAGATGCGCGCCTTGGCCGTGCAGTAGTGGCCCATGTCGCCATGCCAGTCCAGGTGGTCCTGGGTGAGGTTGAGCACGGCGGCGGCCGTGGGCGCGAGGCTGTCGGTGAAATGCAGTTGGAAGCTGGAGAGCTCGAGCACCCAGACGTCCGGCAGCGGCGTTCCGTCCGCCTTCTGCGCGTCGAGCTTGTCGGCGAGCATGTCGAGCGCGGCCGGGCTGATGTTGCCCACCACCGCGACCGACTTGCCGGCGCGTTCGCAGAGCTTGCCGGTGAGCTTGGTGGTGGTGGTCTTTCCGTTGGTGCCGGTGATCGCCAGGACGACGGGCTCATAGCCGCGTGGCTTGACCGGCGGCGGCACAAAGGCGGGCGCGTCGTCGGTCAAGGTGTCGAGGACGGATTCTGCCGGCGATGCCTGGGGCACTTCGGCGACGCCCGTCTGCGGCTCTGCGGCGGAAGATCCGGCGGCGGACTGGGGCTCAACGGACAACTCGGCGCTGTTTACCGCCGCCTTGAGCGCGGCTTCTTGAGCGGTTTCCTGCGCGGCTTCATGAGCGCCCTCGAGCGCCGCGGCGTCTTCCGCGGCCTTCGCCGCTTCCGCCGCGCGAGCTTCCTCCGCAAAGCGCGCCTCTTCCGCGAGTCGGGCTTCCTCGGCGGCGGCTTTCTCGGCCGCTTCCGCGGCAGCCTGCTCGGCGGCGATCAGGGTGCGTTCCTTGATCTCGGCGAGCGCCTGGGTGAAGAGTTCGATCTCGCCGACCACGGGAATGCCGCGCCGGCCTGCGTCTTCGAGCAGTGCCGACATGGCGGGCTCGAGCGGCGAGAGGCCGGGGCTCACGGCGATGAGGCCGACGTCGTCCAGGCGCAGGCTGGCGAATGGGCCGCTGATGAATTCGGCAAAGAGCACGCGCTCGCGCAGGCCGGAGAGGCCGGGCGGATTCTCGCGCGTGTCGGCCACGCGCACGGCGCAGCCCTGGCGCGCGCACCAGCGGGCCAGGGCGAGGCCGGACTCACCGAGGCCCAGGACCAGGGCGCGCGAGTGGGCGAGGCGGTGGAAGAGGGTCTGGACCGTCATCGCCTCACCGCAGCTTGAGCGTGGACAGGCCGACCAGGACCAGCATCAGCGTGACGATCCAGAAACGCACCACGACTTGCGTTTCCTTCCAGCCGGAGAGTTCGAAGTGATGGTGCAGCGGCGCCATCTTGAGCAGGCGGCGGCCTTCGCCGTAGCGCTTGCGCGTGTATTTGAACCAGGCCACCTGGGCCATGACCGACAGGGTCTCGGCGACGAACACGCCGCCCATGATGAAGAGCACGATCTCCTGGCGCACGATCACGGCGATCGCTCCCAGCGCTCCGCCCAGGGCGAGCGCACCGACGTCGCCCATGAAGACCTGGGCCGGATGCGCGTTGTACCAGAGGAAGGCGAGACCCGCCCCGGCCATGGCCGAGCAGAAGATCAGAAGCTCGCCGCAGCCGGGAATGTGCGGGAAGAAGAGATAGCGCGAATACAGCACGTTGCCCATCACGTAGGCGAACACGCCCAGGGCGCTGCCGACGAGAACCACGGGCATGATGACCAGACCGTCGAGGCCGTCGGTGAGGTTGACGGCGTTGCTTGATCCGACGATGACCAGATAGGTCAGCACGATGAAGCCGGCCACGCCCAGCGGATAGCTCACTTCCTTTAAGAAGGGCACGAGCAGGTTAGCGTTGGCGGGCAGGTTGAGCGAGAAGCCGCTCCGGACCCAGTTCATGAAGAGCGCCAGCACCTTGGGGTTGTTGACCTCGGAGACGGAGAAAGCGAGGTAGACGGCGGCGAACAGGCCGATCACCGTCTGCCAGAAGAATTTCTCGCGCGAGGACATACCCTTGGGATCGCGGTGCACGACCTTGCGGTAATCGTCCACCCAGCCGACCGCGCCGAAGCCGAAGGTGACGAGCATCACGATCCAGACGAAGCGGTTGGAGATGTCCGCCCAGAGCGGGGTCGCGACGGCGATGCCGATCAGGATGAGCACGCCGCCCATGGTGGGCGTGCCGGATTTGACGAGGTGGGTCTGCGGGCCGTCGGTGCGCACCGCCTGGCCGACCTTCAATTCGGTGAGCTTGCGGATCACCCAGGGGCCGCAGACGAGGCCGATGGCCAGGGCGGTCATGGTCGCCATGACCGCGCGGAAGGTCAGGTAGTTGACTACCCGCAGGAAGCTCAGATCGTTCTGCAGCCATTGGGCCAGGAGCAGGAGCATGCGCGTTATTCCTTCTTTTATTTCGTTGCGCCGGAGCACAGGCTCTCGACAGTGCGTTCCATGCGCATGAAGCGCGAGCCCTTGACCAGGATGCTGTTGACGCCGCCGCCGGTGAGCGCGCGCAGCGCGCCGGGCAGCGCCGCGAGCATCACATCCATGTCGAGGAAATGCGTGGCGCCGGCACCGAAGGCTTCGCAGGCCTGACGCGACATCGGACCGACGGCCAGCAGCGCCTGGATGCCGCGCGCCTTGGCGTAGGCGCCGACTTCGGCGTGGAATTCGTCGCCGCGGCTGCCGACTTCGCCCATGTCGCCGAGGATCAGGGCGCGCGGCGCAGGCATGGCGGCGAGCACGTCGATAGCGGCGCGCACGGAGTCGGGGTTGGCGTTGTAGGTGTCGTCCACGATGACGGCGCCGCCGGGGCCGGCCTTGCGCTGCAGCCGGCCTTTGACGGGCGTGAAGTTTTCCAGGCCATCGCGCACGACTTCGAGGCTCACACCGGCGGCCAGCGCCGCCGCCGTGGCGGCCAGGGCGTTGCGGGCGTTGTGTGTGCCGAAGGCGGACAGGCGAACGCCGAGGTTGCCCTCGGGCGTGTCGATGTCGACGGTGAGGCCGTCGGCGTCGGCCTGCCAGTCGCCAGTGACCGCCGCCTGCGCGGCGCAGCCTGCGCCGCGCAGGGCGAAGTCGAGCACCTTGCGGCCGGCGGCGGCTTCACGCCACAGCACGCTGTATTCCTCGTCGGCGGGGAAGACGGCGACACCGTCGGCGGGCAGCGCGTGCAGCAGGTCAGCATGCTCGCGGGCCACGGCCTCGACGGTTTCCATGAATTCCTGGTGCTCGCGCTGGGCGTTGTTGATCAGGCCGATGGTGGGGGCGGCGATGGCGGCCAGGCTGGCGGTCTCTCCGGGATGGTTCATGCCCATTTCGATGGCGGCGAGCTTGTGGCCTTCGCGCAGGCGCAGCAGGGTGAGCGGCAGGCCGATGTCGTTGTTGAAGTTGCCGGCCGTGGCCAGACGGCCCTCCTCGCCGGCCTGGGCCGCGAAGATAGAGGCGAGCATTTCCTTGACGGTGGTCTTGCCGTTGCTGCCGGTGACGGCGGCCACGGGAATGCTGAAGCGCTCGCGCCAGGCGTGCGCGAGCATGCCCAGCGCCACGCGGGTGTCCTCCACTAGCAGCTGCGGCAGCGGGCGGGCGTCGACGAGGCGGCTGACCATGACGGCGGCGGCGCCCTGCGCGGCGACTTCGGCAAGGAAGTCGTGGGCGTCGAAGCGCTCGCCGACCAGGGCGATGAACAGATCGCCGCTCTGGACGGCGCGGCTGTCGGTGCACACGCGCGAGAAGGCGATGCCGGCGGCGTCGACCACCTTGGCGCCGACGACGCGCGAGCCGGGCACGGCGGCGGCGGCTTCGCGCAGCTGCATCATGGGCGATCCTTCGGCCTGCATGGTCTGCATGTCGCTCATGGGCGCGCTCCCGGATCGGCCATCGTGACGCGGGCGGCCAGCGCCAGGCTCACGTGTTCGTTGTCGGAGAACGGCGCCTTCTTGCCGGCGATCTCCTGATAGGCCTCGTGGCCCTTGCCGGCGACGAGCACGACGTCGGCGTCGGCGCAGCGGCGCAGGGCGTGCAGGATGGCGGCGGCGCGGTCGGTCATGACCGCCGCCTTGGCGGGCTCGCGCATGCCGGACTGGATCATGGCGATGATGGACTCGGCGTTTTCGCGGCGCGGATTGTCGGAGGTGAGCACGACGTGGTCCGCGAGGCGCTCGGCGGCCGCGCCCATCTTGGGCCGCTTGCCGGCGTCGCGGTCGCCGCCGCAGCCGAAGACGCACCAGAGTTCGCCGCCGCGCGCCGCGGCCAGCGGACGCAGGGCGGCCAGCGCTTTTTCGAGCGCATCGGGCGTGTGGGCGAAGTCGATGACGGCGGCGGGCGCGAGCGCCCGGCCCTTGCCGGCGGCTTTCGCGGCCTTGGCGCCGGAGTCGACCTGCTCCATGCGCCCTGGCACGCTGGGCAGATGACTCAAGGCGGCCAGCGCCTCGCGCCAGGGCATGCCGCAGGCGAGCGCCGCGCCGAGGACGGCCAGGGCGTTTCTGACGTTGAATTCGCCGAGCAGGCCGGTTTCGACGCGTGCTTGGCGCAGCGGCCGGGCGGCGGCGGGCTCGCCAGGTTCGGCGATGTCGGCCAAGACGGAGAAGCGCAGGCCGGTGGCGGCGTAGTCGACGTCGCGCGCGAGCAGCAGTTCGCAGTCGGCGGGGAGCTGCACAGGGCCGCTCTTGGGATCGCGCAGGCTGTAGCCGATGACGCGCACTCCGGGCGCGACGGCGCCGAGCAAGCGCAGGCCGGCGGGATCGTCGAGGTTGATCACGGCGGCTCGCAGGCCGGGCCAGCGGAAGAGCCGGGCCTTGGCGGCCTCGTATTCGGCCATGTCACCGTGGTAGTCGAGATGGTCTTGCGTGAGGTTGGTGAAGACCGCCGTATGGAAGCGAACGCCGCCGACGCGGTTCTGGTCGAGCGCATGCGAGGAGACTTCCATGGCGAGCGCGCCGGCCCCGGCCGCGCGCAGTGCGGCGAGGCGGCACTGCAGGCGCGTCGCGTCGGGCGTGGTGAAGCCGGTGGCGGCCATGGCGCCTGGGAAGCCCGCGCCCAAGGTTCCGATCACGGCGCAGCGGCGCGCGGCGAGCATGTGCGCGGTCCACATGGCGCAGGAGGTCTTGCCATTGGTGCCGGTCACACCGACGACCTGCATGGCCGCGCTGGGCCGGCCGTACCAGGCGTCGGCGATTTCGCCCGCAAGGGCGGCGAGGCCTGGCACGGGCAGCACGGCGGGGCGGCGGCCGTAGGCCACGGGCGCTTCGCCGCGGCTGCCTTCGCGCAGGTCCTGCGCGCGGGGAGTGCCGAGCAGTTCGGCGATGGCCAGGGCGGCGCCCTCGAGCATGTCATCGGGCTCGTAGAGGATGGCGGCCGCACCGGCTTCGGCGGCAGCGGCGATATAGGGCCGGCCGTCGCTGCGCTGGCTGCCGTTGCCGTGCGCGTTGCCGACCGGGTAGGCGAGGAAGACGTCGCCCAGGGAGAGCTCGCGGCTGTCGGCGCTGAGGTTGGCGCGGGCCAGCGCGGCGGCGGCTTCGCCGTGCGCGGCGTTCTCGCCGTGGCGCGCATGCTCGCGCAGCCAGCCGAGGACTTTCTCGACGGTGAGCGGCGCGTCCGGGGCGCCGGTCTGCATGTGCGTGCTGGGCGCGCTCATCGGGTCTTCTCCGGCAGACTGGCGGCGACGGAGTCCGCCGAGACCATCTGGCGCGTGGGCTGGATGAGCGGCGCGTCGGGCGGCAGGTTGAGCGCGCGCAGGGTGCCGCCGGTGATGGCGGAGAACACGGGGCCGGCGACGTCGCCGCCGTAGTGGCCGCCAGCGCAGGGATCGTCGATCATCACGGCGACGACGATGCGCGGCTTGCTCATCGGCGCGATGCCGACGAAGAAGCCGCGGTAGCGGTCAGAGGCGTAGCCCTTGCCCAGCTGCTTGTGCACGGTGCTGGTCTTGCCGCCGACGCGGTAGCCTTCGACGTGGGCCTTGGTGGCGGTGCCGCCGGGCTCGACGACGGTCTCGAGCATCTCGCGGATATGGCGCGCGGTCTTGGCGGAGATGACGCGGGCGCCCTGCACGGGGCCGTCGGCGCGGGTGATGGTGAGCGGGATGATCTCGCCGTCGCGCGCGAACATAGTGTAGGCGCGCGCCATCTGCAGCAGCGAGGCCGACAGGCCGTAGCCGTAGGACATGGTGACCTGCTCGATCATCCGCCACTTCTGATAGGGCCGCACGCGCCCGGCCACCGCGCCGGGGAAGCCGATGCGCGGCACCTGGCCCAGGCCAACGGTCTGGTACATCTCCCAGAGCTGCTTGGGCTCCATCATCAGTCCGATCTTGGCCGCGCCGATGTTGCTCGAGACCTGGATGACGTGGCTCACGGAGATGGCGCCGTTCTGGCGGGTGTCGGTGATGACGCTGGAGCCGAAGGCCATTTTGCCTGGGCCGGCCTGGATGATAGTGTCGGGGGTGACCTTGCCCAGCTCCATCGCGGCGGCGACGGTGATGGGCTTCATGGTCGAACCAGGCTCGAAGGTGTCGGTGAGCACGCGGTTGCGCAGTTGCTCGCCGGAGAGACCGACGCGCAAGTTGGGGTTGTAGCTGGGCCAGTTGACCAGAGCCAGGATTTCGCCGGTGAGCGTGTCGACGACGACGGCGCCGCCAGCCTTGGCCTTGTGCTCGGCGATGGAGGCGCACAGTTCATTGTAGGCGAGGTATTGGATCTTGCTGTCGATGGACAGCGTGAGGTCGGCGCCGTCGCGCGGCGGCGTGATCATGCCGATGTCTTCGATGACGCGGCCCAGGCGGTCCTTGATGACGGTGCGCTGCCCGGATTTTCCGGCGAGGCTTTTCTCCTGCGACAGCTCCATGCCTTCCTGGCCGCGGTCTTCGATGTTGGTGAAGCCGACCACGTGGGCCATGGCTTCGCCCTCGGGATAGAAGCGGCGGTATTCGCGCTGCTGGTAGACGCCGTCGATCTTCAGCGCGGCGATCTTGTCGGCGACGTCGTTTGGCACCTGGCGCTTGAGGTAGATGAAGCTTTTCTCACCGGCGAGTTTGCGGCGTAGGTCGCGCTCGGGCATGCCGAGCAGGCTGGCGAGCTGGGCGAACTGCGCGGCGGGCAGCTTGTCGTCGACTTCCTCGGGCACGGCCCAGATGGCCTTGGCGGGCAGGCTGGTGGCGAGCACGATGCCGGAGCGGTCCATGATCTTGCCGCGCGTGGCGGGCATTTCGAGCGTGCGCTGGAAGCGCTTGCGGCCTTCTTCTTCATAGAAGGCGTTGCCGGGGCCCTGGATCCAGAGCGTGCGGCCGACGAGCGAGGCGAAGGCGGCGAAGAGCAGGAAGACGACGAGGCGCGAGCGCCACATGGGCAGGCGCAGGCCGAGCACTGGGCTGGACGCGAACTGCACGCCGGGCACGCGGCCCCGCGTGCCGGTGCGGCCACCGGGCTTCACGTCTTTGCGGAACAGCTTGCCGAGCATCAGGCACCAGCCCCTGTTGCAGCGGGAGCGGCGGCGCCGGCTGCCGCCGCGGGTGCGCCCGGATCCTGCAGGTATTGGGTGCGCGAGGGAGCGATGATGCTCATGCCGAGCTGGCTGCGCGCGGCGTCGGTGATGCGCGAGCTCTTGGCGAGCGTGCTCTGCTCGTACTGCAGCTGCGACCAGCCGGTCTCGAGCTGGCGCTGCTCGCCCTGGGCGCGTTCGAGGTCGACGAATTTGACGCGGGCGCGGTGCTGGGCGTCGACGAGGGAAAGCGAGCAGAGGATCAGGATGACGAGCAGCAAGAATGCCAGACGGTTCACTGCAGCTTCTCCGCCACGCGTATGATGGCCGACCTGGCGCGCCGGTTGCCGGCGAGTTCGAGCTCGCCCGGCTTGCTCTTGCCCAGCAGCTTGAGGCGCGGCGCGGGACCGATTTCGCCGCGCATCGGAAGACGGCGGGACAGGGCGTCCTGCGGACCGGAGAGCCATCCCCCACGCTTGCCCGCATGGGCCTGCATGAACTGTTTCACCACCCGGTCTTCGAGCGAATGAAAGCTGATGACCACCAGCCGCCCTCCCGTTTCCAGCAAATCCATCGCCGCCGTCAGGCCCCGCGATAAATCCTCAAGCTCTTGATTGACGAAAATCCGTATAGCCTGAAAGGCCCGGGTCGCAGGATCCTGCCCTTTTTCGCGAGTTTTGACGGCTTGCGCCACGACGGCGGCAAGCTCAGCGGTGCGCTCGAGAGGCCCAAGCTCGCCGGCCTGCAGCCTGCGAGCAACAATCGCCCTTGCAATCGGTACAGCAAACCGTTCTTCCCCATAGTCGCTTATCACCTTGGCTATTTCTTGTTCATCCGCCTGCGCCAGCCACTGCGCCGCAGTCAATCCGCGGCTGGTGTCCATGCGCATGTCTAGCGGGCCGTCCTGACGAAAGGAAAAGCCCCTCTCACCCTGATCCAGCTGGGGGGAACTCACCCCAAGGTCCAGCAACACCCCAGCGGCCGCGCGCACACCGCGCTCGGCCAGCCTCTCCCCCATGTCGGCAAAACTGGCATGGATCACTTCGAACTTCTTCCCTGCTCCAACTTCCGTCACCGGGCGGCCCTCATGAGCCCGCCCCACCTCTTGCGCCAGCGACTCGCCAGCCGCGATCGCTTCCGAGTCCTTGTCGAAGGCCAGCAGACGCCCCGCCGCCCCAAGCCGCTGAAGAATCAGCCGGCTGTGGCCGCCGCGGCCGAAGGTGCCGTCCACATAGACGCCGTCTTCACGCCACATCAGCGCATCCACCGCTTCATCGAGCAGGACGGTGCGATGCGCCGCGCCGCTTTTCTCCGTATGCCTGTCTTCCATCTCAGAAGCTGAACTGCTTGAGCGCCTCGGGCATGCCCGACACCATCGCCGCCTGCTCCTTGTCCGAGTAGGTCGCGGCGTCCCAGATTTCGAAATGGCTGCCCATGCCCAGCAACATCACGTTCTTCTCCAGCCCGCCAGCGGCGCGCAGCTCGGGCGCGATCAGCATGCGGCCGGCGCCGTCCATGTCCACGTCCATGGCGTTGCCCAGGAAAATGCGCCGCCACCAATGGGCGTCCATCGGCAGGCTGGCGATCTTGGCGCGGAAGGTTTCCCATTCGGGACGGGGGAAGAGCAGCAGACAACCGTCGGGGTGCTTGGTGAGGGTGGCGCGGCCTTCGGACTTCAATTGCAGGGCGTCACGATGCCGGGCCGGAATTGATATCCGCCCCTTGGCATCCAGTGACAATGCTGACGCGCCCTGAAACATGGTTTGACCTACACCTCTCACCACAAAAAAACACTAACCCACACTTTCTCCCACTTTAGGGGAAGGGCAAAACCAGGTCAAGCATTTCCGTTGTTTCGGAAAGAAAAATCTACTTTGGAAACAAAGACTTATTGATCCGGCATTAAGGAGTTTTCATTCGGCGTATTTGACGCGGGGGTCCTGGAAGTAGGATTTCACGCGTTCGGAATGGATTTCGATGAACGCCATATGGTTCTTTGCTGCAGCGTGTAATTTGGCCTTTGTTATGACGGGGACTCGTGTGCTGATGACATGTTTCAGGTCGGCGTTGAGTCGCTCATCCAGATTGAGCTCCGGGCTGTAGCTTGGCAGGTAAAAGACTTCGATGTCGGCTTGATGCTCGGCAAGCCATGCCTTGACCGGCTTGCAGTGATGCACGCCGAGGTTGTCGAGGATCAGGAACACTTTCTTGCCCGCGCTTGCCATCGGCCACCAGCGCCTCGAAGAACTCGATGAGCTTCTCGTGGTTAAAGGCACCATCGATGATCATCCAGCTTGCCTTGCCCTGATTGGTCACTGTGGAAATCATCGACAGCTTCTGTCGCGTACCTCTAACCGCCATCGTGACCGGGGTTTTCCCTTTGGGAGCATAACTGCGGCCCCGCACATCCGTATTCACCAACGCGGTTTCGTCACCCCAGTGAGTCTCGCCACCTTCGGCCTTGGCACGCTTCTCGATGGCCGGATACTCCTGATCGATCCACTGCTTGACAGCCTCCGGTCGCTGTTCGTAAGCGCGCTTGATCGGCTTTTTCGGCGTGAAACCCCAGCGCTTGAGGTAGTCTCCGACCGCACGTATTGAGAGTCTGACCGCGTATTCCTGTTCGATGAACAGCATGACCGCGCCTCGCGTCCAGAGCGCAGATTCCATCTTCAACTGCTCCGGACGTTTGTCGCAGATCGTGCGCCGGATTGCTTCTTCTTGATCCGCATTCAGCCGTCTTCCGTCTCCTGGCGTATGAGCTCGTGGGTGCGGCTTCATGGCCGCCGCGCTCCCTTCTTCATAGAGATCAATGGCCAGTCGAGCCGCCGGGTAACTCAGCCCTGTCAACTCCGCGATGGCCATGACTCCGTATCCCTTCCGATGCAATCTCACGACCTGCTTTCGCCTCTCGTGCAGTTGCTCCAGTTTCTGGTATCGAGCGTCTTCTTTTTCTATGCCAATTCGCATGCCAGAAATGATAATAAGCTCAATCTTTATATTGCCGTATCAATAGAGACAGAACCGAGAAAATCCCGAGATACAATTCCAAATAAAATGAATGATTTACCTTAGCTTATTGAGAGATAACTTCAGATTAGACTCAGTTTTTTTCCTAGAGATAGTAGGCGGTGGTAGTCATCACTTTTGCGGCGATCCGCATCAGTTTGGGCACCGGTTGCGGCAACGCCGCACCGCCGGCCTGCCGGGCGGCGTTGCCGTGAGCCTCTTCGTCGGCGCGCATCTGCACCACGATGGCGCGGGAGCGTTGGTCGCCGGCGGGGAGTCCGGCGGGCATGGGATCCAGATGGTCGGAGAGATGGCGTTCGACCTGCTTCTCGGTTTCGGAGACGAAACCGAGGCTGATGGAATCGCCCACGCGGGCGGCGAGCAGACCCAGGCCGAAGGCGCCGGCATACCAGAGCGGATTGAGCAGGCTGGGCCGGCTACCCAGCTCCTCGATACGCTGCGCGCACCAGGCTAGATGGTCTTCCTCCTCCCGGGCCGCGTGTGCGAGCTGCTCGCGCACTGCCGGATCGCGAGCGCAGAGCGCCTGGGACTGGTACAGCGCCTGGGCGCAGACTTCACCGACGTGGTTGACCCGCATCAGGCCGGCCGCGTGGCGGCGCTGCGCTTCTTCCAAGACGGGTCCGGCGCCGCCCTCCCCGGCGTCGGCCGGATTGGGCCGCCGGGCCGCGGTGACGCCGGCCACGGCGCGCAAAGCCTTGTCGAATTCCGTAATCAGGGCGTCGAAGCTAGAGATATTGGGCACGTCGTTTCCTTTTAAGCCGCATTTTCCACTTTTTCACAGCCGATAGGCGCATAAGCGGTTTTTGTATATCAATCCGACTTATTCATGAGTGTTGCGAAAAAGAAACAAAAATGAAAAGTGCCTAGCTGTTTCCATAGGAAAATACATGTTTCTGACATCTCTTTCGCTAGAATTAGAGAGCCTGCTCTAATGCTGGTTCTTGCATTTGTTCTGGTTAGACATGCCTCCGGGCTGCCCCCGGAGACGTTCTAGAAACCCAAGCTTTTTAAGCGGAGAAAATATGAAAAGCAAACTGCTAACTGCAGCTGCACTGGCCGTCGTAGCTAGCGCCGCTAGCGCCCAATCCAGCGTGACCGTCTACGGTATCGCTGACGCTGGCTTCCAATACTTGATCAACCAAGCTCCGGCCACCGGCACTTCGGACAGCAACAAGTTCGCCTTAAACGGCACGAACGAGTCCACCTCCCGCTTCGGCCTGAAGGGCACGGAAGATCTTGGCGGCGGTCTGAACGCCCTGTTCCAACTGGAAGGCGGCCTGAACTTCGGTACCGGCGTTGCTGGCACCTCCGGCTTCACCGGCAGCACCTCCACCACCAAGCTGTTCGACCGCGCCGCCATCGTCGGCCTGGGCTCGAACGCTATGGGCACCATCACCCTCGGCCGTCAACAGACCGTTCTGTCCGACGCGCTGGCCGTGACCGACTCGATCGCCTACCGCTTCGCCGCCACCAACCCCAACCTGCTGTACGGTGCCCTGGTTTCGGCTGACTACTCTGGCTTCGGCTCGAACTCTGGCCAATCGCTGACCCTGACCAGCTCGACCTCAAGCGGCGCGTTCCGTGAAGACAACTCGGCCAAGTACTACAAGAGCTTCGGCCCCGTCACCCTCGGCCTGAACTACGCGGCGGCTGGCGCGACCAGCCGCGGAACCGCCACCGGCGCCAGCCTGGCCTACGCTGACGGCCCCCTGGTCGTCAACGCTGCCTACCTAACCCTGAACGGTAACGGCGCTACCTCGACCGCCGGAGTGAGCGGCTCCACCGCTGCCAGCATCGCTGACTCGTCCAGGCTGCAAGCCTGGACCCTCGGCACTGGTTACACCTTCGGCCCGGCCAAGGTCAACCTTACCTATGCTCAGAACAAGTCGGACACCACCGGCCTGGGCGGCACGCTGTATACCAACGTGAAGACCACGACCTGGGGTCTGGGCGGCACCTACGCTGCTACCCCGGCTGTGGACCTGATCGTTGCTTATTACAACATCAAGCGTCAAGCTGACTCGTACGCTGCTGGTGACCTGGGCTACTCCCGAGTCTACCTGATCGCCGACTACAAGCTGAGCAAGCGCACCAACCTGTACGGCGCGATCGACTACGCCAAGTACAACAGCGCCATGGCCAACAGCGGCGGTACCAACTACGCGTTCGGCAACTACAGCCTGACCGGCTCAAGCAACAACGTGACGTACAACATTGGGGTTCGCCACATGTTCTAATCTGATCTCGATCGGATAGAAACAGCAGTAGTTTGAAAGGGCCCCTTCGGGGGCCCTTTTTTATCACCTTTGTCAGGCCCCAGGGAACCGGCTCCGAATGCCTTGCGCGATGCGGGCGATCGGCTCTTCCCATTGCAGGGCCTCTCCATGCCGGAAGAGGGTCGCGTCCGGATACCAGGGCGTGTGCTCCTTATCCAGCCTCCAGCGCCAATCCGGCATGAAAGGCAGCATGATATACAGCGGCCTGCCCAGGGCGCCCGCCAAATGGGCAACCGCGGTGTCCACGCTGACGACCAGATCCATGCATTCCAGCACGGCCGCGGTGCCCTCAAAGCCCTTCAGCTCTTCCCCCAACACAGCCAGCACGTCCGGCCGGAGATGGAGATACGCCGCGTCCTTTTCGCGAATCTCTTTCTGAATCAGAAAAATCCAGCCCAGCCCGAAGATCGGCGCAAAGGCCTCCCGCGCGATGGAGCGCAAACTATCTCGCTTGAATCTCGCATTGCTGGAACAAATCAATCCGATATTCGGCATGCGATCGTTCTAGAGCAGGCGTTGACGCCAATGCGCGATGACATCGGGCTGCGCTTTCAGATATAGCGTCTCGCCAGGCACGGAACTCTCGGTGGTGCCGAACAATCTCGGCAGGTTCAACAGCGGCGTCTGAAAATCGATGCGGCCCGGATCCTCTCCCATCGAGATCATCGCCGTGCCCATCTGTCCAGCGAACAATCCGCGCAGCGCCGCCTGTACCTCGAACACAACTTCGACGCCGGCCTCGGCCAGCATCCTGACGTAGCGGTTGAATTGGATCGTGTCGCCCAGACCTTGCTCGCTCCATGCCAGGATCCGCTCCCCCGCGACCCGCCTTAAGTCAGTCAATGTGGGGATCCCGTCATGCCGGTAAACCTCGGCGGAATCGGTGCGCCAACGACATTCATAGTGTGCCCAACCCGAAGAGAAATCTCCGAGCAGAAGCTCGACCGTCGATTTGTTCATCCAGGCGCGCGCATAGTCCGGCTGGATGCTGATAGCCTGATCGTAGGCTTCCAGCCTCTCGCCATATTTTCCCATGTCCTGCAGGCAAACGCCGATGTTGCCCAGGCTTCCGCATAGTCGGGCTGCAGCGCAGCGGACGCGCTCGTAGCCCTCGAGCGCGTCCGGGAATTGGTCTTTGGCCCTGAAGACATTCCCTCTGGCCAACCATGCTTGCGCATAAGCTCCGTCCAATGCAAGCGCCTGATCCAACACAGCCAGCGCATCCGGCATGGCGCTCGAGATTGATCAGTGACAGCTCCTTGTTGTAGTAGGCGACCGGCAGCCTCGAGTCCGGGCGCAGGGCCTGCTCGCAGGCCTCCAACGCCTCCTCGTCACGGTCGATCTCGCGCAGGACGATGGCAATGTTGGCCCAGGCGTCCACAAAACTCGGCGCCAGTGTGACCAGCTGACGATAGAGGGCAAGCACCTCTTCATTGCGCCCCAGCGCGTGCAGCGTGGAGCCTTGATTCAACTTCGCCTCGGGATACTGCGGATGCAGCTTCAGCGCCCGCTCGAAAGACTTGAGCGCGTCCGCATGCCGCCCCTGCTTGGGCTGGCTTTTTCCCTAGTTCAACCAGGCTTCGGGATAGTTGGGAGCAAGCTGCGTGGTCTTGTGATGATGCGGCAAGGATTCGGCGTCCTCGCCCGATTCAGGCAAGGCCTTGGCCAGATTGAAATGGCAGAATGGGTTGGACGGATTGGCCTTCACCGCCTTGCTGAAATACGATTTCGCCTCGGCATGCTGATTCTGGCGGCCGTGGATGATGCCCAGAAGCTGCAGCACGTCGAAGTTCTTCGGCTGCGCTTGCAAGACCCGCTGCAACAGCGCCTCGGCGCCGGCAAGATTGCCGCCCTCGAATAGATGGATGGCTTGCTGGACGAGCGCCTGCAGTTGAAGACTCATAAAAACCTATGTTGGATTGAGCGGAAAATTCAGGACGCATTATCCTGGAATTCCAGCCCGGAACCCTGCCTGCCCATGCCCGGGAAGACAGGAAAAAAAGCGAGGCCGAAGCCTCGCATGATTTTCATGATCAGGCCCGCCCCGGTTATGTTCCGGGGCGGGACACGGCGATCAGAAGCGGTGGAGAAGACCCACGGCGACACCGGTGGAGTTCGTGTTGGCCGCGGCGACAGTGCCGTAGATCGGCATCAGGGGCAGCGACTTGTTCTTCGCGAAGCCGACCAGGGCGTAGGCCGAGGTGCGCTTAGAGAACTTGTAGTCGGCGTTCAGGATGGTCTGCGAGCTGATGGCGCCGTCGGACGTCAACTTCACAGCGTAGTACTGTGCAGCGAAGCCCAGTTGCGGCGTGGCCTGGTAGCTGGCGCCGACCGTCAGGAGGCGCGAATCCAGCCAGGCCGCATAGGCGCCGGCGTTACCCAGAGCGGCGCCACCAGCGCTGTCCGGGTTCTTGACACTATCCCAGCCTGCCATTATGCGGAACTTGTCCCAAGCGTAGGAGACGTTGGCGAAATACCATTTCACGCTCTTGCCCACGTCGCTGAAGGACGTGCCGCCGGCCGCGGCGGTGTAGGTGCCGGTTGCGCCCTTGTCCTGCTGGCCGCCAGCCGAGATCGTCAGGCCGTTTCCGGACCAGGTGAGCGAGCCGCCTATATTGGTGCCCTGGCTGTTGTCGCCGGCAATGCCGCCCGCGGCGTAGTTCACCGCGAAGGAGAAGCCGTTCATGACCGGGCTTTCGTACTTGACCTGGTTGTTGTTCCAGTAGTCGTTGGCAAGGCCCTGAGCCGCGGTGGCGGTCACCAGACCGGTGTTCGGGCCGGTGATGATGGCGTTGGAGTTGATCTTGGAGATAAAGGCCGAGGTGTAGTTACGGCCCAGGGTCACCGTACCCCAGCTGTTGCTCTTGAGGCCGACGTACGCGCCGCGGCTGAACAGGTTGGACGTGGCGCCCGTGGTGGACAGCGTGGTGGTCGTACCGTAGTTGGCGGTGCCGGGAGCTGCGCCGGTGTTGGCGGCAAGCTGGGCTTCCAGGTCGAAGATCGTCATCAGGCCGCCGCCGATGTCTTCCACGCCGCGGATACCGAAGTTCGAGGTATTCGTCGTGCTGGAATTCATCTTGAAGGCGGAACCGGCGGAGGTGGAGTTGCCAGCGGCGGCGACGTTGTTGATCGACTGCATACTCAAGTCCATCGTGCCGTAAACGGTCACTTGGGCTTGTGCGATGCCTGCGCAGAGGCCGCACGCGGCAAGTGCGATGATGGATTTTTTCATTTTATCTCCGGTTATTTAATATGCAAAAAACCAAGCTTCCTTTTTGGTTCTCACTACTATTCGCCATTTATGTCAGTTTGGCGATAAGGGTTTCCAAAAAAATAGAAAAACCATTCGAAAATCGTTGCGCAGCAGCAACAAATTAAAAAATTGTCTTTAACTCCGGCTATTTAGCCGCCGGAGCGCGAAGCTCGCGGCGCAGGATTTTGCCCACATTCATCTTGGGCAGGTCGGCCCGGAACTCGATGTATTTTGGCCGCTTGTAGCCGGTCAGATTCTCCTTGCAATAGCTCATCAGCACGTCTTCGGTGAGCATCGGATCCCTGAGCAAGACGAAGAGCTTGACCGCCTCGATAGAGTGCTCGTCGGGCACGCCGACCGCCGCCACTTCCAGCATGCCAGGATGCATGGCGACCACACCTTCCACTTCGTTCGGATACACGTTGAAGCCCGAGACCAGGATCATGTCCTTCTTGCAGTCGACGATCTTGGTGTAGCCGCGCTCGTCCATCACGCAGACGTCGCCGGACTTGAAGAAGCCGTCCGCGTACATGACCTTGGCGGTCTCGTCGGGGCGGTTCCAGTAGCCGGCCATGACCTGCTGGCCGCGGATGCAGATTTCACCCGGCGAACCCAGGGGGAAGATCCTTGCCGTCGTCGTCGCGGATGACGATTTCGGTGGAGAGCAGCGGCAGGCCGATAGTGCAGGAGAAGCTTTTGGTGTCGGAGGGATTGCAGGTGGCCGAGGGCGAGGTCTCGGACAGGCCATAGCCTTAGACGATGGGGCAGCCGGTGCGATCGAGCCATTTCTTTGCGACCGCCTCCTGCACCGCCATGCCACCGCCGTTGGGGATGCGCAGCATGGAGAAAGCGATGTCCTTGGCCTCGGGGCAGTTGAGCAGCGCGTTGTAGAGCGTGTTGACCGTGGGGAACATATGGAAGGGCTTGGAGGCGAGCAGCTTGGACGGCGCCGGGATTTCGCGCGGGTTGGGGCACGAGCACCATCTTGCCGCCGGCGCGCATGCCCAGCATGCAGCACACGGTGAGCGCGAAGATGTGATAGGGCGGCAGCGCGGTGATGGTGACGACACCGTCGCCGTCCTTGATCGCGGGCGCCTTCTTCAGGCCGGGCGGCATCCAGGCTTCGGACTGCAACACGTTGGCGATGATGTTGCGGTGGTCAGAGTGGCCCCCTTGGAGGCGCCGGTAGTTCCGCCGGTGTATTGCAGGAAGGCGACGTTGTCGTGGCCCAGCGCGGGCCGGGTCAGGGCCTTGCCGGCGCCGCGCGCGACCGCGTCCTTGAAACGGATGCAGTTGGGCAGCTCCCAGGCGGGCACCATCTTCTCGACGTTGCGCACGACGAAGTTGACCAGGGCGCCCTTGGCGCCGCCGAGCAGTTAGCCCATGCTCACCACCACGACTTGCTTGATCGGCGTGCGCGCGATGACCTGCTGCAGCACGTGGGCGAAGTTCTCGAGGATGAAGATGGCTTCGGCGCCGCTGTCCTTGAGCTGGTGCTCGAGCTCATGCGGGGTGTAGAGCGGGTTAACGCTGACGACCACGTAGCCGTCCCGCAGGATCGCGGCGATGCACATGGGATATTGCGGGACGTTGGGCATCATGATCGCCACGCGCGCGCCGCGCTGCAGACCCAGCGACTGGAGCCAGGCGGCGAGCTGCGTGGACATGGCGTTGAGTTCGCCGAAGTGCATGCTCTTGGCCATGCATTCGGCGGCGTCGCGATCGGCGTATTTCTTGAACGCCTCCTCAAGCAGATCGACCAGGGAGTCGTACTGACCGTAGTCGATGTCCGCCGGCTCGCCGGCCGGGTAATGCTTGAGCCAAATCTTGTCCATGCTGCCCCCTGAATAGTAATGAAGGGCATGCTAAGCACGGTCGTTCGATGCAGAAATGAGGGCTAACCCAGATTTGCATGATGAGCGCCATGCCATCCCCAGAATTTACCTCCGGAGGCTTGCACGGGAAGGCTTTGCGCACCTTCCAAGCGGGGGATTCAGGCTTGCGCGACCTCGACGAGGCGGTCGTAGAAGGTGGGGGCGCGGCCCATGTCGGTCAGCGCCTGGCTGGCCAGTTCATTGGCGTTCTTGCCGTCCTGCGCAAACTTCTTCCACCAGATGGAGAGTGCCACCACCACGCCGGGCCGCGCCTTTTCGTTGACGCGCGCGCAGCAGCATCCTGCCGCGGCCTTTCCAGACGCGGACCTGCGCGCCGTCGGCGATGCCGCGCGCGGAAGCGTCGGTGGGATGCATGTCCAGATGTGGCTCGCCTTCAGTCGAGCGCAGGCTTTGCACGTTGACGAAGGTGCTGTTGAGGAAGTTGCGCGCCGGCGGGGAGATCATGGCGAGCGGATAACGCGCGGCTAGTTCGGGCGCGGACTGCGCGGATTCGTAGGGCGGAAGGTAGTCGGGCACCGGGTCCAGGCCATCGCGCGCCATGTCGGCCGAATAGAACTCGCACTTGCCCGAGGGTGTGGCGATTCCGACCTTGCTCCAGCCTTGTTTTGAGATGCTCTCCCAGCTCAATCCCGCCGCGCGCGGATGGCCGGCGGCAATCGCCTGGCGGGCCAGGTCTTCGTCGCCGTCGGCAAAGCAGGGGTTGTCCATGCCCATGGCCTTGGCGAGCATGCGGAAGATTTCGGTGTTGGGCTTAGCCTGGCCCAGCGGTGCGATGGCGCGGTTGTTGGCGACGAAATGCACGTGGCCGTAGGTCTTGTGCAGGTCGACATGCTCGAGCTGCGTCATGGCGGGCAGCACGATGTCGGCATAGTCGGCCGTGTCGGTGAGGAAGTGCTCGAGGACGACGGTGTAGAGATCCTCGCGCGCGAAACCAGCCGCGACCTTGGACGACTCCGGCGCCACGGCGACGGGATTGCTGTTGTAGACCACCAGGGCTTCGATCTTCGGGCCGAAGTCCGCGCCACCGGGCTGCAGCAGCGCGTCGCCGATGGTGCTCATGTTGATCGTGCGCGGCTTGTGTTCGGGCCAGCCGGGAATCAGGTCGGGATGCTGCAATGCCGCGGTGCCCACTGGGAACCAGCCCGAGCTCGAGAGCAACGCGCCGCCGGCCGGATGCCGCCAGGTCCCCACCAGCGCCGGCAGGCAGGCGATGGCGCGCACGGCCATCGCGCCGCCGTGGGTGCGCTGCAGGCCGTAGTTGAGGCGAAGCAGCACCGGCTCCTTGCACGCGACGGAAGCCTGGCCGATGTCGCGTGCAAGGCTTGCCACCACGCCGGCGTCGATACCGCAGATCTTTGCCACGCGCTCGGGCGGATAGGCCAGCACGCGCTCCTTTAGCAGCTCGAAGCCGAGGGTGTGGCGCTGGATGTAGTCGTGGTCGAGCAGATCCTCGCGGATCAGCACATGCATCACGCCCAGCGCCAGCGCCGCGTCGGTGCCGGACAGCAGGGCGATGAGCTTGGCGCCGCGGCGCTTGGCCTCCTGCGCGCGTGTCCAGAAGTGCAGGCTGGAAGCGATGGGATTGCCGCCACAGATGACGATCAGCTTCGCATCCTGGGTCTGCTCCATTTCCATGCTGAAGCTGCCGCCGTAGGTTTATTTCAAGGCGGTGGCGCCGGCGCTCGCGCAGATGGTGCGGTCCAGCAGCGAGGCGCCGAGCTTGTGGAAGAAGCGCGCGGCGATTCTCTCGCCCTGCACCAGACCCATGGTGCCCGCATAGCTGTAGGGGACGATGGCCTGCGGATTGCGTTCGGCGATGCCGCGCAGGCGGGCGGAGATTTCCGCGATCGCTTGCTCCCAGGAGAGCAGCTTTAAGCTGCCCTTACCCTTTGGGCCGACGCGCTTGAGCGGCGTGAGCACGTGGTCGGGATGGTAGGTGCGCTCGGTATAACGCGAAACCTTGGCGCATAAGGCGCCGCTGGTCGGTGGATGCTCGGGGTCGCCGGCCACCTTGATCGCCTTGCCGTTCTCCACTGTGACCAGCATGGCGAAGGTGTCGGGACAATCATGGGGACAGGCGGCACGAATTACATTCATAGCATATACCCATGCGGACTGAATGGGCTATGTTGTCGGCTATTATTTGCCAAAATGCTTGGCCGCCGCGCAAGCAGCAGCGCGGGCGGCGGGCTGACCATTCTAAAGAGACCTCGCTATGAAGATCATTCCGCAAATCGCCGCGCTGCATGGCGAAATTTCCGCCATCCGCCGCGACATCCACGCACACCCCGAGCTCTTCTTCGAAGAACGCCGCACTGCGGACCTGGTGGCCGCCAAGCTGCAGTCCTGGGGCATCGAAATCCATCGCGGCCTTGGCCGAACGGGCGTGGTCGGCGTGATCCAGGGCGCGCGTGGCGCGGGCAAGCGCATCGGCCTGCGCGCCGACATGGACGCGCTTCCGCTGCAGGAACACAACCTCTTTGCACACCGCTCGACCCAAAAAGGCAAGATGCATGCATGCGGCCACGACGGCCACACCGCCATGCTGCTCAGCTCGGCGCAATACCTGGCCGAGCATCGCGACTTCGCCGGGACCGTACATCTGATCTTTCAGCCGGCCGAGGAAGGCGGCGGCGGCGCGCGCGAAATGATCGCCGACGGACTGTTCGATAAATTCCCCTGCGACGCGGTCTTCGCCATGCACAACTGGCCCAGCATGTCAGCCGGCCGCTTCGGCGTGCGGCCCGGGCCGATGATGGCATCGAGCAATGAATTCCTGATCAAGGTGCGCGGCAAGGGCTCGCACGCGGCGCTGCCGCACGACGGTTCCGACCCGGTCTTCGCCGCCTGCCAGATCGCGGCGGGCCTGCAGGGCGTGATCACGCGCAACAAGCGGCCCATCGATTCCGCCGTGCTCTCGATCACACAATTCCACGCCGGCGATGCCACCAACATCATCCCGGACGACGCCTGGATCGGTGGCACCGTACGCACCTTCGACATTCCCACGCTGGATCTGATCGAAACGCGCATGCGCGCCATCGCCGAGCACACCGCTGTGGCCCAGGACTGCTCTGTCGAATTCGACTTCGTGCGCAACTATCCACCGACGATCAATCACCCAGCGGAAACGGCCTTCGCGGCCGAGGTCATGCGCGAGCTGGCGGGCGCCGATATGGTGGACGACAATGTCGACCCGACCATGGGCGCCGAGGATTTCTCGTTCATGCTGCTGGAACGTCCCGGCTGCTACATCTTCATCGGGAACGGGGAAGGCGGGCATCGCGACGCTGGCCATGGCGTGGGGCCGTGCATGCTGCACAACCCGAGTTACGACTTCAACGACGCGATCCTGCCGCTGGGCTCGAGCTTCTGGGTGAAGCTGGTCGAGCGCTATCTGGCGGGCTGAGACGTGCTTCAACTCGACGGGCGAGTGTCTGTCGCGCAGTCCATCTCGTCCGCGCGGATTCATGCGAGCAATCAAAGCATGGCTCAAAATTTTCCAAATTATCGC
>JALBVF010000006.1 GCA_025050535.1 Candidatus Protistibacter heckmannii | reverse complement strand
ATCCAAGCCTCCCCCGCCGTCTCCTAGACTCAAGTCAGGAGACGTCATGAAAGCCTTTCACCACATCGCGATCGCCGCATTGGCTCTGCTGGCCGGCATCGCCCGCGCGGAAAAAGCGCCGGAGCAATCCGCCTCCGCCCAGGAGAAGGCCCCCATCGGCTTCTCCGCGCACGTCGAACTGGGAAACGACTTCCGCTGCCGCGGCATCTCCCAGACCAGGTTCAAGCCCACGGTCAACAGCGGCCTCGAATACATCGACGCCAGTGGCTTTTACCTCGGCAACTGGGATTCGAACATCAGCTGGTTTTCCACCGGGCAGAGCGGTAGCTCCTATCCGATTGAAATGGATTTCTACGGCGGATACACCAAGGATTGGGAGGATATCGGTCTCGGCGTCGATCTCGGCACGGTGCTGTACTACTACCCCGGCCGCAGCCCCGCCTCCACTCCCAAGAAGCCCAGCACCCACGAGATCTTCTTCGCGCTGGCCTATCGCTTCGTTTCGCTGAAGGTCTTCTACACAACGGCCAATCTGTTCGGCAGCCCCAACAGTGCAGGAAGAACCTATCTCGTCCTCGCCACGGAGTACGACACTGGCTTCGAAGGCATCACGCTCGTCGGACACGTCGGCCGTCAGACCGTCAGATCCGCCGGCGTCGCCAACTATGCCGACTGGGAGATAGGCCTGACCAAGGAGTTCAGCGGCAAACTCACCACCAGCTCTCCTACGTCTGCACCAATGCCAAGACGGTTGCCTACCAGAACCCAGTGGACGGGAGAAACCTCGGCCACGCCGCCATGCAGGTTTCGCTCACTCAGGCTTTCTGAGCAAGCGCAAGGCATAGCCGCGTACATCCGCCGGCCAGGCGTCGGCGAACTTCGCAAACCCCTGCGCGTCGTCCGCGAACAGCGCCCGGCTCGCCTCCTCGAAGCCGACCATGTCGCCGGCCATCGCCGACAGAAACTGATACGTCCGCTCCTGCGCCTGGCGCCGGCTGTCCCGGTCTCCGTTGCGCAGCCGCGCCTCCTAGACCAGCTTGCGCAGCGCCACGGATGCGCCGCCCGGCTGTGCCGCCAGCCAATCCCAATGCCGCTGCAGCAGCGTGACCTCGCGGGCGACCACACCGAGCTTCGGCCTGCCCAGGCCGCGCGCGGCGGGGGCAGCGGGAGCGGATGCTGCCTCGGCCTGCGCGGCCGCGGCCAGTTTCAGCCGCGCCAGCATCTCCGGCGCTGTCCCGCACGTGTCAATGTCCACCACCCGACCTGTCCGGTCATCGAAGGTCAGCACCGGGCCGGCGGCGTTCGATTCAAGCGCCTGTTTCACGGCTAGCGCGTTCTCCGCGAGGCTGCCGACGGCGATGCGGCGCTGGCCGTCGAAGCTGGTGTAGGCCAAAGAGGTGGATTCGTTCATGGTGGTCTTTCTGGAAAATCGGAAATACCAAATTTTATCAGGATAAAAATATTCAAGGCACTAGAGCCTTGTCCTTACTAGTGTCCATGGCCTGCCTGATATCTTTTTCTCCGAAGTAATCTCTCACATTACATTTTCATTTTTGCTATTAATATTTTATAATTTAGTTCTAATTTTTTCATTTAAAGGCTTGTCCGGCGTCCAGTCCCGGCCACTTATTGGAGAAACCATGCGTACGCTTTCCTTCAGGCAGAAGCTCTGGTTGCCGCTGATCATCAGTCTCTTTGCCCTGATCGGGACCAATTCGTTCAACGCCTACCAGACCCGCCAGATCCACATCGAAGAGCGGAAGAATCTGCTCGAGGCCGTCACGGTGCAGATGACCAACCTCATCAAGCAATACGACGACCTCGCGCAAAAGGGCGTCATGCCCCTGGCCGAAGCGCAGAAGGCCGCCATGAACCGCATCCGTCTCATGCGCTACGGCGCCGATGGCTACTTCACCATCCTCAGCCCGAAGAACATCATGCTGATGCCCCCCATCAAGCCCGATCTGAACGGCAAGGACCAGACCAACATGCAGGACGCCGCCGGCAATTTCGTCTTCCAGGGCCTGACCGGCGCCGCCAAGAATCCCAACGGCGGCTTCTACGAATACCTCTGGCCGCACGTCGGCGGCAAGGAATCCGTCGCCAAGACTTCCTACTTGGTCACCTACGCGCCCTGGGAGTGGATCATCTCCACCGGAGCCTACATGGACGACATCAACAACGAATTCCTGAGCTCGCTCTACAAGTCCGCGGCCGTGCTGGCCCTGGTCATCACCTTCCTCGTCGGCCTCGTGCTCAAGATCAATGGCGATCTGATGAAGACGCTCTCCGGCGCCAAGCTCGCCGCCGAGAGCATCAGCAACGAAGCCGCCCAGATCGCCCAGGGCAACGCCGAACTCGCCACTCGCACCGAGCAGCAGGCCGGCAACCTGGAAGAAACCGCGGCCGCCATGGAAGAACTCACCTCCACCATCCGCCAGAACGCCGACAATGCCCGCCAGACTAACCAGCTTGCCATCAGCGCCACCTCAGTCACCGAGCAGGGTGGTCAGGTCGTCGGCGAAGTGGTGTCGACGATGGAATCGATCAGCGCCTCCTCGAGCAAGATCGCCGACATCATCAGCGTGATCGACGGCATCGCCTTCCAGACCAACATCCTCGCGCTCAACGCAGCCGTGGAAGCCGCCCGCGCCGGCGAACAGGGCCGCGGCTTCGTCGTGGTCGCCACCGAAGTGCGCAGCCTCGCCCACCGCAGCGCCAACGCCGCCAAGGAAATCAAGGAGCTCATCGCCGATTCCGCCGCCAAGGTGGATTCCGGCTCTCGGTACGTGAGCCAGGGCGTCGAGCAGATCAACGAAGCCGTGACCCAGATGGACCAGGTCACCCAGCAGAACGCCGCCATGGTGGAAGAAGCCGCCGCGACCGCCGAGAACCTCCAGGAGCAGACCGCCTTGCTGGATTCCCTGCTCAAGTCCTTCTGGGGCGGCAAGGAAGCCGTTGCGAAACAGCGCAGGGCGCCGGTTCAGGTCCCCGTTCAGGCCCTGCCGAAAAGGCAACGCCCGGCGCTGCTGAACGCCGCATGATCACGGCCTGACACGGCCAAGCCGGAACGCGCGGACGCCGGGACGCCCGCAATCCAGCGAATCGGCACGCATGCGCAAAGATAGCCAGCCGCGGACGCACGGGGAAGCGTGCATCCGCGCCAGCGCGGAAAACACTCAGGCGGCGATGGAAGCCGTCGGCGCCGAGGCCCGGTAGGCAAAGCCAGACTCCGCGATCAGCACCTCGATCTCTGGAAACTTCGCCTTCATCGCATCGGTGAAGTCCGTCCATGGCGCGGAGCTCACGCCCATCATCTCGTGGAATTTCTCGTGCGGCGGATAGAGGATGGCCACCTTGGGCTGGATCGCCGCCACCCCCGCGCACCATATCCTCGATGAAGTTCAGCTGCATGCCCGCGAGCAGGATGTCGGTCTTGAACTTGCGTCCCAGCAGCGCGACCTCCTCGTCCGTCATCTTTCTGTTGAATCCCTCGTTGTAGTTCAGCACCGTCAGCCCATTGGGCAGCTCGACGTGAAAGCCCGTGTAGGGCGAATAGAAGGGCGCGTTCGTCGCGCTGCTCCAGGCCCAGGAAAGCTGCGTCGCGTTGCCCTGGAACACGGCCTTGGTCAGCGCCTTGTACAGTTTGATGTCGCAGTGCTTCCACGGCAGCGCGGTCAATTTGAAGCCGGGCACGGACACCGTCTCGAACTTCGCTGGGTCGATCGCGCGTAGCTGCGCCTCGCCGATCTTGCTGCGCCGCTTGAGAAAGCCGCACACCGATGGCGCGCCGATCAACGTGGCCCCCGTGCTCTTGGCAACCAGCGGCACGTCGAGGAAATGCTCCTCGTGGCCGTGGGTCACGCAGATGTACTTCGCATGCGCGAAGTCCTTCGCCTTGAACCACTTGGCGCCGCAATACGGGCGGTAGAAGGGGTCTAAGAAAAGCGCCCCCTGCGCGGTCTCGATCGAAATGCTCGACCAGCCGAAATACTTGATAGTGACGTCTTCAGACATGATGCTTTCTCCGTTTGCGGCGGCCTGCGCCGCTTGATCAGTTCTTCACCTCGAGGGTGGCTTCCACTTCCACCGGCATGTTCCCGGGCAGGGAAGCCACGCCGACCGCCGCGCGCGCATGCGCGCCCGCCGCACCGAACACCTTGGCGAACAGTTCGGATGCGCCGTTGATGCACTTAGGTGCATCCGAATACTCCGGCACGCAGGCGACGAACCCGCCCAGCCGCACCGCCTGCACCACCCGGCTCCAATCCCCCCGACGGCCGCATTGAGCTGCGCCAGGATATTCAAGGCGCACACCCGCGCCGATTCGAAGTCCTGCTCGGTGCTCACGTCCTGGCTGAGCTTGCCGCTCAAGGACGGGCTTGCCGTCCTTGAGCGGCAGCTGGCCGGAGATGAACACCAGGTTGCCGGCCTGCTTGTAGCCCACATAGGCGCCGGCGGCAGCGGGATCTACAGTCCCAGTTCGGCGAGGGCTTGTTCGACTTGGTTCACTGGTTCTCCTGTTGTCGTTGAAATGCGGGTCAATTCTGCAGTGGATCGTTCTTCGTTTCGCGCGCCTTTAGCGCGGCGATCAGCGTGATCACCGCCACGCTGATCAGCAGCGCCGTCACGCCCGAGGTGCCGCCTATGTAGCCGGTCAGCGCGGTGGCGATGATCGGGCCCAGCCCGCCGTCCAGTGCGGCCGACACCTGAAAGCCGAAGGACGCACCGCTGTAGCGCACGTTGGCCCCGAACAGCTCGGGGAAGTAAGTCGACTCGGGCGCGAACATCATGCCGTGGCCCAGGCTCATCGCGACGACGATGGTTGCGGTGATGATGGCCGGACCCTTCGTTTCCAGCAATATGAACACCGGATAGGCCATGAGGATCGAGATCGTCGCGCCGATGACGTACATCGGCTTGCGCCCGATCTGGTCTGAGAACCAGCCGAAGAAGGGCAGGGTGACCAGCTCCAGCGGCGGCGCGTAGAGAATGCCGTCGAGGATCAGTTTCTTTGGCAGGCCCAGCTTCGTGGTCGCGTAGAAGACGACGAACACGGTGAGGATTTAGACCCAGGAAACCTCCGAGAGCTTCAGGCCGATGGTGCTGAGGAAGGCGCCGGATGCTTGAACACCGCGTCGAACACCGACCGCTCGGCCAGGCGCTTCTGCGCCTTCATCTGCTCGAACACTGGCGACTCCTGCACCCGCGTGCGGATAAACATGCCCAGCCCGACCAGCACCACGCTGAGCAGGAAAGGCAGGCGCCAGCCCCAGCGGAAAGCCGATCTGCACGAGGCTACCGTAGAAGCCGCGCTTGCCGTGCGACGCATGCTCGAGCACCAGCCGCATGGTGATCAGCATGATCGGCGCCCAGACGCCCACCGTCTCGTAGGTCGGCAGGCAGCCGATCAGCGCCGTGCCCAGGCCCATGATCAGCATCAGCATCGACTTGCGTCCCACCCGGTCGCCGAAATGGCCGAAGAGCGCGCCGCCCAGCGGCCGCGCGAGAAACCCGACCGCATAGCTGCCGAAGGCGGCCAGCGTGCCGACGAAAGGATCGACGTTGGGGAAGAAGAGTTTTTTAACACCAGTGCGGCCGCGATGCCGTAGATCAGGAAGTCATACCACTCGATGATGGTGTTGATGGCGCTTGAAAACACGACCGAGCGCATGGTCGGGGTTTCGGCCGAGGTGACGCTCGCCGGTCCGGCATACGCATTGCTCATTGCGGCTCCTTGGATGAGGGGCAGCTGCACCAATTTGGAAGCTTTAACATTAAATGTTTCCTAAAAGTGCAATGGCATGGTTCTTATTGATTATTCCGCATCGTGAAAATTCGCAAAACTGCCTTCCAGGCCTTATTTATCAGGACCAACCCCAATGTTTCCGAAACTCATCGCATGATTCATTCCAGGAAACTTGATTTACCTATGTTTCCCCCGCTCTGGTATAAATGCCCATCCTCCAAGCACGGGACCCGCCATGAAATTCTGCGTATTTCTCTATGAAGGAATGGAGCCGATCGATCTCGCCACCTTCGGCGTGCTGTCGATTGCGCGCCGCGTCGACCCCTCCATCGCCATCACCACGGTCGCGCCCGCCGCCGGCGCAGTCACGCTCGCCAATGGATTGAAGGTGCTCGCCGATCACGGCATCGCCGCGCCGCCCGACTTCGACGTGCTCATCGTGGGCGGCGGACCCGGATGGACGGCGCAGGCCGAAGACCCCGCGACCCTGGCGTTTCTCAAGGCTTCCGCGGCGCGCGCCAAGCTCGTCTCGGTATGCACAGGTGGTATGATTCTCGCCGCTGCAGGCTTGCTCGACGGCAAGCGGGCGACCACCAAGAACGAAGTGCTGGCGTCCGAGACCGCGCCCCTCCAGATGCTGCACGAACGTCATCCCGCCGTGGAGACGATCCAGGCCAGCGTCGTCGACGAGGGCGGTGTGGTGACCGGAGGCGGAGTCACGCTGTGCATCGACACAATCCTGCATGTGCTGCGCACACGCATAGGTGAACAAGTTGCCGCGGAAACCGCCAGAACCATTGAATACGCACACGCCTGGAAAGCCAACCAGGCGGTCCTCCCCCAAGGCTGAGCCCAAGAAGCCGCCGCGCGCGCCGAGGATGCGGTGTCCAAACTCGAGCAGCACCTGAGCCGGCGCGTCGCCGAACTGCGCGCCGCCCGCGAGCTCACTCTCGAGCGCCTCGCCGAGATCACCGGCTTCACCAAGGGCTATCTCTCCAAGATTGAAAACGGCAAGGCCGTGCCGCCGATCGGCACCCTGGTCAACATCGCCACCGCGCTCGGCACCGACGTCTCCGATTTGATCGACGCCGAGACCAGCGCGGAGCGCAACGACGACATCTACGTCGTGCGCTTCTGGCAGCGCGAACCCGTTCTGCGCGGCGGCAGCTCCTTCGGATACGACTACGTGGCCCTCGCGCACAAGAAGCACAGCGAGCGCATGGAGCCCTTCGTGATGGTCTTTCCCTCGCAGATCGAACACGAGGGCGAGGAATTCATGTTCATCCTCGACGGCGAAGTCGAATTCGAAGTCACCATCGAGGGCCGCGCCAAGACATGGGTGCTGAGCCGCGGCGACAGCGTCTATTTCAATTCCAAGCTGCCGCACCGCAGCCGCAGTCTCAAGGGCGAATCCAGCGCGCTGGTCGTCATCCTGCGCGACGAAGCGCATCCCGGCGCCATGGGAGGCGCGGATGCCTGAGCTGCGCGTCTCCGAACCCGCGCGCGAAGTCCTGCTGCACAGTGAATTCGACGTCGCCGTCCTCGGCGGCGGTCCCACCGGCATCACCGCCGCCGTCGCCGCCACGTGCAACGGCGCGAAAGTGCTCCTCGCCGAACACTGCGGCTTTCTCGGTGGCATGTGCACGGCCGCCGGCGTCACCAACTTCTGCGGCCTGCATGCCAACGTCCACGGCGACATCCGCCAGGTCGTGCACGGCGTGGCCGACGACCTGCTGCAAGGCATCCGCGAACTCGACGGCCTGAACGAGCCGCACAGCATCTTCGGCAAGACCCATACGCAGGCCTACGACATGTCGGCCTTCAAATGCACGGCCGACGCGCTGCTGCTCGCCGCCGGCGTCGCGCGCGGCGCGGACGGCCGCCTCGACACGCTCTTTCTCGAAACCAAGTCCGGTCGCGTCGCCGTGCGAGCCCGCCGCTTCATCGACTGCTCGGGCGACGCCGACATCGCCCACTGGGCCGGCGTGCCCACCGAGAAGGGCGACGACCTCGGCCATCTTCTCTACCCGACGCTCATGTTCCGCGTCGGCAACGTCGACGCCGCGCGCGCCAGCGACGCCTGGCGCAGCATCCCCGCCCTCATGGACGAAGCCGAGCAGGCCGGCGACTTCCGCTTCCCGCGCCGTGGCGCCATCGTGCGTCCGATGAAGCGCCCCTACTAATGGCGCGTCAACGTCACACAGATGAAGAACGCCGACGGCCGCGCGGCAGACGGCACCGACGCGCGCTCGCTCAGCGCCGGCGAACTCGAAGGCCGCCGCCAGATCGTCGACTATCTGCGCTTCCTGCGCGCGCGTGCCCGGCTTCGAAAACGCCTATGCGCTCGACATCGCGCCCCAGCTCGGCATCCGTGAAACGCACTCGCCTGGTCGGCGAGTACATGCTCACCGGTGAAGACGTCCTGCGCTGCGCCAGCTTCGAGGACAGCATCGGCGTCAACGGCTGGCCGCTGGAGAAGCACGTCGCCGGCGACGTTGAATGGGGCTGGCCGCCGATCCCCGAATCGCGCAGCTACAATCAACTGCCCTACCGCATGCTCCTACCCCGGCGCGCTACCGCCGGCGGCGCGGACAATCTGCTCGTCGCCGGCCGCTGCGCGGCGATGACGCACGACGGCCAATCCGCCGCGCGCGTCTCGGGCGGCTGCTTCGTGATGGGACAGGCTGCCGGAACCGCCGCCGCGATCTCGCTGCGGGACAAGGTCTCCGTGCACGACGTCGGCGTGAAAACGCTCCAGGGCCTGCTTCGCGAGCAGGGCGCCTTCCTCGGCGCGGACGAATAAACAGCGGACACGGCGGCCCGCGCGCGGGCCGCCGTCTTCAAGCGCTCAGTCCTTCATGCCCAGCAGGATCGCCGGGTTGCGCTTCATCATCTTGTCGATGTCGCCCTGCGACACGTCCGCGGCGAGCACCGCGGCGATCTCGTTCTCGATGCCGTTGGGCGGCGTCATCATGCCTTGCTGACCGAGGTCGGTGGAGAGCACCAGACTGTCCGCGCCCAGCTCCTTCACCGCCTTCGACACGGCGGCCGCGTCCACCTTGTCCCAGTTCGTCATCCACTTGTACTGCGCAGTGGGGGCGGTCATGAACTGCAGATAGCAGATCTCGCTCGATCTTCTCGCCGAGCGCCTTCACCTGCTTGGCCTGCTCCATCGACAGGCCGGGAATATTGGTCAGGCCGTGGGTGATCAGGATATTCTTCACGCCGAGCTCCACCGCGCGCTTGACCACGACCACCACCTCGTCCGCCGACACGTGCCCCGTCGCCAGCACCAAGTTATCGCGCGCGATGATCTTCAGGATCTCCTCCATCTCCGGAAGGACCTTGCCGTTCACGGCGACCACCAGCACGGACTGATTCTTGTCCACCAGCGTCTTGACGCGCTTGTCCGAGTCCATCGTCGGCAGCCAGACGATCTTGCCGCGCTCGCCCGACATGCGGTGCATCCACTCCACCGCCGAGGAATTCACGCCGCCGTTGGCCTTGTTCAGCACGATGCCGCCCCAGATCTCGATGTCCGGCACCTGCTGCATCGCCAGCGCCGCGCGGTCGGCGGTGTTGGCGACGTGGTTCTTGAATACGATGCCGTGCATGCCCTTGCGCCGCGCGACCGTCGCCAGCTCGAAGTCCGTGAGCGCGCGGCCGAACACGTCGGGGTCCGGGTGCACATGCATGTCGATGGGGCCCGCCGCCGGGCTCACCTTGGGCGGCGGCGGAAAGCCCACCTGCGCCTTCGCGCCCGCCATGAATAGAAGCCCCGCGTCCGCCAATGCGAAAGCGCCGAACCGCGCGCCGAATCGCGTCCTGATAGCCATGCTGTCTCCTTGCGTTGTGTTTATTGTTTTACAGCGCCGCAACGCGGCGGGATCGCCGGTGTTGCGAACGCAGTTCCCGATTCTATATACCTGCTCCGCGCCGGTCCGGCATGTCGGCGGGACCCTTCCATTAAAATGCCGGCCGAGGAGACGCTTTTCAGTCCCATGGTCCAGCCCCCGCAGTTTCAATGGCAGGCAACAGCGCAGACACCGAACTTTCCGAGCAGGGATTCAGACCCCTGCTCAAGATCCGGCAATAACGGCTGATCTGGGGGGGGCGCATTGCCTGGACCGTCGCGGTGAGCTGGCATATGTACGGGCTCACCAACGACGCCTTGGCGCTGGGCCTGGTTGGGCTGCTCCAGTTCCTGCCGGTGCTGATCCTCACGCTGCCGGCCGGCCACTTCGTCGACAAGTGGAACCGCGCACGCATCATCACGGGCTGCCTGATCGCCCAGGCCGTCCTCGCTACCCTGCTGGTTGCCGGCGCGGCCACGAACACGCTCTCCAAGGACCTGCTGCTGCTCGCCTCGCTTGGCCTGGGCGCCTCGCGCGCCTTCCAGATGCCGGCGGTGCAGGCCTTCGTGCCGGGCACCGTGCCTTCCTCGCTGCTGACGTGGGCGATGGCGGCGGCCTCGACCAGCTCGCAGATGAGCGTGATCCTCGGCGCGATGACGCTCGACGTCTTCGCGGTGCTCTTCGGCAGCGCGGTCGCCCTGCTGCCCATCTACGCGAAGGACATCCTGCACGTCGGCCCGGCCGGCTTGGGCTGGCTGCACGCCGGTCCGGCCATCGGCGCCTTCAGCATGGCGCTCTATCTCGTCCATCATCCGATGAAGAGCCGCATCGGCCGCACGCTGCTGATCTGCGTCGGCCTCTACGGCTTGGCGACCATCGTCTTCGGCGTGTCAACCTCCTTCATGCTTTCCATGGCGGCGCTGATCATGACCTGCGCCTGCGACATGGTGAGCGTGGTGATCCGCCAGACTCTCGTCCAGCTCGAGACGCCGGATGACATGTGCGGCCGCGTCAGCGCGGTGAACTCCATGTTCATCGGCGCGAGCAATCAACTCGGGGAGTTTGAATCGGGCGCCGCCGCCGCGCTGATCGGCCCGGTCGGCGCCGTGGCCCTGTGAGGCGCGGCCACCTGCCTGCTGGCGTTTATGTGGCCGAAGCTGTTCCCCGATCTGGCGCGCCGCGCGCGCTTCGAGAAATAACGCCCCAGTCTCGACCGGAGAGCGGTCGCGCCGCCCGCGCGCCTCTCCGGGTTGCTGTCTATTGAGCAGCACACCCGTCTTTTGGCAGACGGGATGCACGCGGCCCGCTGCCGGCACGCCGCCGACACCAACAACACGCATGACACCGTAGACAAGACGATGAACACCACCCGCCGACAGATGCTGCTCGCCGCCGGCCGGCCATGCTGCCGCTCGACGCTTTCGCGCAGGCCGACTATCCCAGCCATTCCGTTCAGATCACCCACGGCTGCTGCGCGGCCTGCTCCTTCTTCACCGAATCCAGCAGCAGCTGCGCGAAGGTCGTGGCCGCCGGCGAGAGCGTGCGGCCCTTGCGCTGGAGGATGCCGATGGTGCGCACCGCGCGCGGCTGCTCCAGCGGGATCGCCACCACCAGCGCCGAATGCCTGGGCACGGCCAGATTCGGCACCACGGCCGCGGCAACGGCGGCAAGTCCTCGAGCGCCTGTTCGATATAGATGCGGTTGCGGCTCGCCGGCGAGACGCACACGTGCTCGAGCTCGACCAGCTCTTCCCAGCGCACCGTGCGACGCGCGGCGAGCGGATGGTCGGTGCGGCAGACCAGCACGAAGCGCTCCTTGAGCAGGGGCGTGAATTCCAGCCCCTGCTCCTGCATGCCGACGTAGTTCAGCCCGAAGTCCGCGCCGCCCTGCTTGACCGAGGCCAGCACGCCGTCCGCCCCCTGCTCGATGATCTGCACGCCGATGCGCGGATACAGCGTGTGGTACTGGCGGATCACGGTGGGCAGGAAGTGGTGCAACGCGGAGAACACGCAGCTGATGGTCACCACGCCCGTCTCCAAGCTCGCCGAGTCGCGCAGCTCCAGCACTGAGCGGTCGAGGTCGTCGATGGCGTTGGAGATGCGCCGCAGGAAGTGCTCGACCAGCGCGGTCAGTTCGACGCTGCACGTGGTGCGGTCCACCAGGTGCACCCCCAGCCGCTCCTCGAGCTTGGAGATGCGCCGCGAGAGCGCCAGCTTGGACAGATGCAGGATCTTGCTCGCCACCGCATAGCTGCGCAGATCGGCCACGGCCATGAAGGCACGCAGGTCGGAGATGGCCGGCGTGGCCGCTGGGGTCGGACCCGCCCTCACCCCCGCCGGGCCTTCGTTTGCACCGTCGCCATGCGGCCTCACATTCATGCACCGTGTGCATTAAACCATCAGAAACTTGCAATATACAAGCAGCCCGGCCGGGAGAAAACTCGCTGCAAACCATAAGCAGGACGGAGACAAATGAAACGCCGGGGATTTCTTCAGGCGGCGCCGCTAGCATTGATGCTGCCGGGGCTCGCCCAAGCACAAAGCTATCCGAACCACCTCATCCGCCACATCATTCCGGTCCCCGCGGGCGGCGGCAACGACATGATCGCCCGCGTGGTGGCCGAACGCTGGGGCTCGCTGCTCGGACAGCCCTTCGTGGTCGAGAACCAGAACAGCGGAGGTGGCGTGGTCGCGAGAATGACCACCGCGCGCGCCGCGCCTGACGGCTAAACCCTGATGCAGCGCTACGTCGCCATGCACGGCACCACGCCCGCCACGCGCAAGATTCCCTACGACCCGATCAAGCAGTTCACGCCCATCGGCATGATCGGCGCCACACCCAACGTACTCGTGGCCAGCTCCAGCCTGTCGGTAAAGACCGTCGCCGAGTTCATCGACTTCCTCAAGAAGAACCCCGACAAGATCAGCTACGGCTTGGCCGGCCAGGGCTCGCTCACGCACATGACCATGAAGCTGTTCAAGAAGGAGACCGGTGTTTCCCTGCTGCACATCCCCTACCGCGGCATCTCGCTGGCGATCAACGATCTGCTCGACGTCCAGAGCCAGGCGATGTTCCCCGGCCTGGCGGCGGTGCTCCAGCATCTGAAGTCGGGCCGCATGCGCGCGCTGGCGGTGACCGGCAAGGCCCGCAGCCCGCTGCTCAAGGACGTGCCGACCATGGAGGAAGTGGGCTTCAAGGGCTTCGACACCATGCAATGGTACGGCTCGGTGGGCCTGACGGGAATGCCGGCCGACGTGGTCAAGCGCCTGAACGAAGCCCAGGTGGCGGTGCTCAAGGCGGCCGACTTCCGCGAGAAGCTGTCCTCGGAAGCCATCGAGCCCTGGCCGATGACGAGCGATCAATTCGGCCAGTTCATCCGCGCCGAGATCGCACGCTGGACCTCCCTGGCCAAGGCCCACAACATCCATCTCGAAGAATGACCTTTTCTCTTTAAAGCAGCGAACCCATAACTCAAGCATCCCCCCTGCGCGTCGCCATCCTCAACGGCCACGAAATCGTTCCCGCCACCGTCGAAATCTGCAGCGCGGCCGCCGCGCTGCACAAGGTCGCCATCGACTGGTATCCGCGGCCCATCGGCCTGGCCGCCTTCCATTCACACGGACACACCCTGCCCAAGGAGACGATGGAGACGCTCAAGACGCTCGACGGCTGGATCCTCGGCCCCATCGGCCACCGCGCCTATCCGAAGCATCCCGACGCGCTCCTATCCCGACATCGGCTACCTGCACGACGACATCGACCTGGTGATCGTGCGCGAGAACAACGAATGCTTCCAGCCCGACCGCAACATGGTGCTCGGCAACGGCGAATTCCGCCCCACCGATGACGTGACCCTGTCGGTTCGCGTCATCACCCGCGCCGGCAGCGCGCGCGTGGCCCGCACCGCCTTCGAGCTGGCCCGCCAGCGCCGCAAGCATCTGACCTACATCCACAAGGACACTGTGTTCAAGCTGAGCTGCGGCATGTTCGTGGAAGAGTGCAAGCACGTCGCGCTCGAATATCCCGACGTGCGGGTCGACGACGTCATCGTCGACACCTTCGCCATGCGTCTGGTGCGCGATCCGCAGAGCTTCGACGTGGTGGTCACGACGAACGACATCCTCTCCGACGAAGCCGCCGGCCTGGGTATGGCGCCCGGCTTGCGCATCGGCGACGGCGACGTGGCGATGGCCCAGGCCACGCACGGTTCCGCGCCCGATATCGCCGGCAAGGGCATCGCCAATCCCTACGCGATGATCGAGTCGGCGCGCATGATGTTCGGCTGGCTCGGCCGCAGCAGGAAAAACCCGGCCGCGGTGCGCATAGCCGATTCGATGGTGCGCGCCATGACCGCCGCGCTCGGCGATCCGGCGGCGCGCATCGGCGACATCCGCGGCAGCGGTGACAAGGCCTCGATGACCAAGGCAGTCATCGAGGCGCTGCAGGCTTGAAGAACAGGACGGAGGAGACAGACATGGACAAGCCCATCATCGGACTCATGCTCGGGGACGTCACCGGCATCGGCCACGAAGTGGCGGCCAAGCGGCTGGCGCGCAAGGAAACGCACGACCAGGCGCGCGTGGCCGTCATCGGCGACCGGCGCCTGCTGGAGCTGGGCATGCGCAACGCCGGGCTGACGCTGCCGGTGCGCGTGCACAAGAGCCTGGCGGACATAGACTGGGGCGACGCTTCCATCCATTGCATCGACCTGGGCAACACCTACCCCGCGCAATACCAGCGCGGCGCGCTGTCGCCGGAGGCCGGCCGAATCGCCGGCGAGACGCTGCAATGGATGACCGAGCGCGCGCTCGCGAGCGAGCTCGACGGCGTGTGCTTCGCGCCGCTGAACAAGGCGGCGCGCAACAAGGGCGGCTTCAAGTTAAACGACGAGCATGCGCTCTTCGCCCACTGGAACCCGCACGCCGGCTACTACGGCGAGGTCAACGTCATTCCGCAGTTCTCGACCTTCCGCGTGACCTTGCACGTCGCGCTGCACACCGCCGTGGATATGGTCGTGCCCGAGCGCATCGTCGGCGCGGTGTCGCTCGCGCACGCCATGCTCAAGGCCTTCGGTTTCGCCGCGCCGCGCAATCGGCGTGGCCGTGCTCAATCCGCACGCGGGCGAATCCGGCCTCTTCGGAGACGAGGAAATTCACGTCATCCGTCCAACGCTCAAGCAGCTTGCCGACCAGGGCATCGCCACCCAGAGCCCGCTGCCCTCGGACACGGTCTTCCTCAAAGCGGTGTGCGGCGAACTCAACGCGGTGGTGATCATGTATCACGACCAGGGCCATATCGCGACCAAGCTGCTCGGCTTCTTCGAGGGCGTGACGATCACCGTCGGCCTGAAGACGACCTACACCACGCCCGCCCACGGCACGGCCTACGACATCATCGGCCAGGGCAAGGCGAACGTCGGCGCAATGGCCAAAGCCTTCGAGCTGTGCGTGAAGATTTAGAATCAGAAAAAGCAGACCGCCGCGGCTTGACTGGGGCGGCGCGGCGAAGCACGGCCCGAAGAGGCCGCGTGCGACAGGAGACAGCAATGATCAACAGACGGATGGTGTGCGCCGGGCTCGCCCTGGCGCCCCTCGCCAAGGCGGCGCTGGCGAAAAACTTTCCCTCCGGCCCAGTGCGCATGCTCGTGGGCTTAGCGCCCGGCGGCGGCGCCGACGTGGTGGCGCGCCTGATGGGGCCGCATCTGGCGCTGGAGCTGGGCCAGCCCATCGTGGTGGAGAACCGGCCCGGCGCGGGCGGCAATGTCGTCACCAAATACCTCGCCACTGAAGCCAAGCCCGACGGCCAGCCCATCCTCATGGGCACCATCGCCGCGCTGGCGATCAACCCCGGCATCTACCAGTACAAGCTCGGCTTCGATCCTGAGAAGGACTTGACGCCGATCACCAACGCGGTGGACTCCTGCAACATCCTCGTCGTGCCCAGGGACTCCAAGTTACAGAGCGTCAAGGAGCTGGTCACTGCGATGAAAACCGCGACGCTGAGCTGCGGCTCCTCGGGCATCGGCACCGCCGGCCATCTTGCCGAGGTGATGTTCGGCATGATCATCGGCACTATTGACATGGCGCTTAAAAATTGAACTTATTGAGTGATATAGAGTCTGCCTGTTGCAGGGACAAAATCGACTCGAGAACGCTGCCGGTAGCTGCCCTGAACGAACGGCGCCGACGTGTGGTGAAAATGCGGCTGGATGGCGTGAGCCTGAAGGACACGGTGGCGCATGCGAGATGTCGCGCACGACGCTCATTGCGGCGGTGAAGGCGTATCGCGCGGGCGGGGTGGAAGGCCCTCGACGTTGAGCGCCCCGGGCGCCCGCAGGGTACGGGCAGAACGCTGACGGCGGAGCAGGAACGCGAGGTTCAGCGGCTGATCCGCGACCGCACGCCCGACCAGTTGAAGATGATCTATGCGCTGTGGAGCCGCCAGGCAGTGGCCGAGTTGATCCTTAACCGATAAGGCATCAAGCTGGCCGTTCGCACGATGGGCCTGTATCTGGAGCGTTGGGGCTTCACGCCGAAAAAGCCCATGAAGAAGGCCTACGAGCAGTCGCCGGCGGCGGTGAAAAAGTGGCTCGACGAGGACTACCCGGTGATCGCCGCCTGCGCCAAGGCTGAGGGGGCCGAAATTCACTGGGGCGACGAGACCGGCGTGCGCCGCGACGACGTGCGCGGGCGCAGCTATGCCCCGCAGGGCCAGACGCCCGTGATTCGCGTGAACAACAAGCGCCACGGCTTGTCGGTGATCTCCCACCGTCACCAACAAGGGCCAGATGCGCTGGCAGGCCTTCGACGGAGCATTGAGCGCCGACATTCTGATCGACTTCCTGCGCCGGCTGGTCAAGGATGCCGGCCGAAAGATCTACCTGATCCTGGACAACCTGCGCGTGCACCACAGCAAGCCCGTGAAGGCCTGGCAAGCCGAGAACAAGCACGAGATCGAAGTCTTCTACTTGCCAAGCTACAGCCCCGAACTGAGCCCCAACGAAATGGCCAATGCCGACCTGAAGCAGATCGGCACCAAACTCGCTCCAGCTCGCTCGAAGCTGCAACTGGTGAATGCCACGCGCCAGCATCTGCTCAGCGTTCAGCGACAGCCCGAGCGCGTCAAGAGCTACTTCGAACACGCGCCGGTTCGGTATGCTGCTTGAGTTCATTGTTTCAATATCGGATCAACAGTCAAAATCATATGAATTTAACTGCCTATAGGCCTGAATCCTGATGCCGTTTTCCTAAGCTCCGGGTATCCGTTATGCTGCTCATTCTGTCTCCGCTTCATTATCCAACTTCCGCAGAAGAGCCAACTTCTCACCAATCTTGATCTCAAGACCTCTGAGAACAGGCTGATACCAACCGGGCTCTTGCATGCCTTCGGGTAGATAAGATTCACCAGCCGCATAGGCATTAGGTTCATCATGAGCATAACGGTATTCATGCCAATAACCTAGTTCCTTCATCAGTTTTTTCGGAGCATTGCGAAGATGTACCGGCACCTCTCGGCTCTTGTCCTGCTTCACAAAAGCACGAGCCTGGTTATAGGCCATGTATCCAGCATTGCTCTTGGCAGCTACAGCCAGATAGATGACCGCTTGACCAAGGGCCAACTCACCTTCAGGGCTTCCCAATCGTTCATAGGTCAGTGCAGCATCATTGGCTATCTGCATGGCTCTTGGATCAGCCAAACCAATATCTTCCCACGCCATGCGCATAATGCGGCGGGACAGATACCGAGGATCAGCACCACCGTCCAACATGCGAGTCAACCAGTAGAGGGCAGCATCAGGATGGGAGCCACGAACAGACTTGTGAAGGGCGGAGATCTGGTCATAGAAGTTGTCGCCACCTTTATCAAAACGCCTTGCATTGAGTGACAAGGAGTTCCTTATGAAGTCAGCATCAATCTTCTGAACACCAGCGGTACCAGCAGCCGTCTTGCATTGTTCAAGCAGGTTCAAGAACCTTCTTGCATCACCGTCTGCATAGCCAACAATGGTATCTACAGCTTTCTCTTCAAACTCCAAATCACCAAGAGCTTTTTCTTGTGCCCGCTTGAGCAGCAGCTTCAATTCTTCATCTGTCAGCGACTTCAAGACATAGGCCTGAGCCCGCGACAACAAAGCCGAGTTCACCTCAAAAGAAGGGTTCTCAGTGGTGGCACCAATGAAGGTGAACAAGCCTGATTCAACATGAGGCAAAAGGGCGTCTTGTTGAGACTTATTGAAACGGTGAATTTCGTCTACGAACAAGATCGTGTTCTTGCCCTGCGCAAGATATTGCCTTGCTTGTTCCATTGCTTCCCTGATGTCTTTGACACCAGACAAAACAGCAGGCAGGGCAATGAACTCACACTTGAAGGCAGTGGCTGTGAGTCGTGCCAAGGTCGTTTTACCGACACCCGGCGGCCCCCAAAAGATCATGGAGCGAGGTTTCCCAGATTGGAAGGCCAGTCTCAAAGGCTTGCCTTCACCAAGCAAGTGAGACTGCCCAATAACCTCATCCAAGGTTTTTGGGCGAAGAGTTTCAGCAAGTGGTGCAGATGGCTCTGGTGCGAACAAATCAGGCATGGATTCCCACCTCCGAACAATGGGGAAGCCAAAATATTTGCACAATCACTCTTGTAAGTATTTGATTTGTATAGTGGTTGACAGCTTTATTGAAGCGGTGGATCTCGTCGACGAAGAGGATGGTGTGGCAGCTGTCGCGGTCCAGGTTCTCCTGGGCCTCCTCCATCGCTGCGCGGATTTCCTTCACGCCCGCGAACACGGCCGAGAGCACGATGAAGGCGTCGGCGGTGAGGCGCGCCAGCGTGGTCTTGCCCACGCCCGGCGACCCCCAGAGGATCATAGAATGCGGCTTGCCCGAGGCAAAGGCCAGGCGCAGCGGCTTGCCCTCGCCCAGCAGTTGGCTCTGACCGATCACCTCGTCCAGGGTGCGCGGCCGCAGGGCCTCGGCCAGCGGCGCGCGCGGCTCGGTCTTGAAGAGATCGTCGGCCATGGGAATCCGCTTGCCGCTAGTTCTGCACCACGTCCGCGCCCTTGGGAATCTGGAAGCGGAAGCGCTCGGCGGGGAGCGGCGGGTTGAGCACCAGCTTGCCGAAGTTCAGGGCCGTGGCATTGCCCAGGCCGTCGCGCAGCTCCATGCCGGCGAGCGCCGCGCCGCGGAAGCCCACGGCGATGTTCTCGAACTGGCTGTCCTTGGCCTTGGGAATAAGCTGCACCCAATCGACGCCATCCTTGCTCGGTCCCGGCTTGATCTCGAAGAGCTTGTCCAGGTCCTCGCTGCCGAAGAAGATGCCCGCCGGGCTGGAAGCCAGCGCCTCGCCGAGCTTGCGCACGGCGACCTGGTTCAGGTCCTTGTCCCAGACGTAGAGCTTCTCGCCGTCGGACTGCAGCAGCTGGTCGAAGGGCTTGACGGTCTTCCAGATGAATTTGCCCGGCCGCGCGAACAGGAAGGCGCCGCTGGATGTGCCGGTGAGCTTGCCGCTGCGGCCCTGCTGTACCTGGGCGAATTCGCCCTCGGCGGATTTGACGTTGGCGACGAAGGCGCGCAGCTGCTCGATGCCGTTGGCAAGCACGGCGGCGTGCGAAAAGGCCAGAGCAAGGGCCAGCAAGGGGGCGACAAACGCGGCCTTCAACGGCCGCCTCCGCGCGCCGCGGCGCGGATCAACGGCCGTGCCAGACGCCCCGTCGCCCTGCATCCCATGCGTTTGCATTCCCGACATTCATTCCCCCGGGTTCGGCGTCAGGATCTCGCGGTTGCCCGATCCCGACATGGCCGACACCAAGCCGGCTTTTTCCATGTCTTCCAGCAGGCGCGCCGCGCGGTTGTAGCCGATGCGCAGATGCCTCTGCACAAGCGAGATCGAGGCTCGCCGGTTCTTGATCACGACCTCCACCGCCTGATCGTAGAGTGGATCGGCCTCGCCGCCGCCCTCTCCGTCACCGCCGGTGCCGCCCTCGCCTTCTTCGCTGGTCTCGAGCAGGCCCTCAATATAGTTGGCCGGCCCCATCTCCTTGAGCTTCTCCACCACGTGGTGCACTTCCTCGTCGGAGACGAAGGCGCCGTGCACCCGCTGCGGCAATCCGGTGCCGGGCGCGAGGAAGAGCATGTCGCCCATGCCCAGCAGCGCCTCGGCGCCCATCTGGTCGAGGATGGTGCGGCTGTCTATCTTGCTGCTCACCTGGAAGGCGATGCGCGTGGGGATGTTGGCCTTGATCAGGCCGGTGATCACGTCCACGCTGGGCCGCTGCGTGGCGAGGATCAGGTGGATGCCGGCGGCGCGCGCCTTCTGCGCGATGCGCGCGATCAGCTCTTCGACCTTCTTGCCCACCACCATCATGAGATCGGCCAGTTCGTCGATCACCACCACCACCATCGGGAACTTGTGCAGCGGCTCGGGCGCGTCGGGCGTGAGCGAGAAGGGATTGGGAATGTGCTCGCCCTTCTCCTCAGCCTCATCGACCTTCTTGTTGAAGCCGGCGAGGTTACGCACGCCCAGCTTGCTCATCAGCTTGTAGCGCCGCTCCATCTCGGCCACCGCCCAGTTCAGCGCGGCGCCAGCCTGACGCATGTCGGTCACCACTGGGCAGAGCAGATGGGGAATGCCTTCGTAGATCGAGAGCTCCAGCATCTTCGGGTCGATCATGATCAGCCGCACCTGATCCGGCGTGGCCTTGTAGAGCATGGAGAGGATCATCGCGTTGATCCCCACCGACTTGCCAGAACCCGTCGTACCCGCCACGAGGCAGTGCGGCATGCGTGCGAGATCGGCCACGGTGGGCTTGCCGGCGATGTCCTTGCCCAGCGCCAGCGTCAGCACCGACTGGCTTTCGTTGTACGCGGCCGAACCCAGGATTTCCGAAAGGCGCACGCTCTGGCGCTGCGGATTGGGCAGCTCAAGGCCCATCGTCGTCTTGCCGGGGATCGTCTCCACCACGCGGATGGACACCAGCGAGAGCGAGCGCGCCAAGTCCTTGGCGAGGTTGACGATCTGTCTGCCCTTCACGCCCGTGGCTGGCTCGATCTCGTAGCGCGTCACCACCGGGCCGGGATAGGCCGCGACCATTTGCACTTCGATGCCGAAGTCGCGCAGTTTCTTCTCGATCAGGCGCGAGGTGAATTCCAGTGCCTCGGCCGAGACGGTCTGCTGCTCGGGCGGCGGCGGATCGAGCAGGGAAAGCTGGGGCAGCGCGGAATCGGGAATGTCGGTGAGCAGCGGTTTCTGCTTTTCCTTCTCCACGCACTCATGGCGCTCCACCGCCTGCGCCCGCACGATCTGAACCGGCGGCAGCTCTTCGATGCGCACGCGGCGCTCCTCGACGAATTCCTCGCGGCCGGCGGCGGCGAGTTCGCCTGCCAGCTCGTCCTGGCGGCGTTCGCAGCGATCGCGAAAGGCGGCGACGCTGTCCTCGATCAGACCGCCCAGGCACTCGGCCACGGCCAGCCAGGAGAAATGGAAGAACAGCGACAGGCCGATCACGAAGACCAGCAAGAGCAGCAGCGTGCCGCCCGTGAAGCCCAGCGCGCCCTGCAGCGGATCGCCGAGCAGCGCGCCGATCACGCCGCCCGGTGCGCCCGGCAGCGGCATCTTCACGCTGTGCATGCGGATCGATTCGAGCGAGCAGCTCGAGAGGAAGACTAGGAGGAAACCCACCCAGGCCAGCGGCGAAAAACCCGCCGGCGGCGTCTCGATGCCGGGCACCGTGTGCAGCACGCGCCAGCCGATTACCACGCGGTAGAACATCAGCACCACCAGCCAGACGGCGGACGCGCCGAAGACGTAGAGCAGCAGGTCCGCCGCCCAAGCGCCGGCCTTGCCGGCGAAGTTGGCGACGCCCGCGACCTGGGCCGAATGAGACCAGCCGGGGTCTGCCTTGTGATACGTGAACAGCGCGCAGGCCAGCGTCAGCGAAGCGGCCAAGAGGAGGAACCAGCGGATTTCGCCCAGCAGCCGGCCGATGCGAATGGGAGAGGCCAGGTCGACCGCATTCCGGTCTGCACTGCGCGAGGAAGAAGATCTAGCCATCTACCGGGTAGGGCCTTGTTTTACTGGAATGAGGGGATTGTACCGCGCCCTTATAATCGCGAAATTCATCCCCATATCGGTGGGACAGCTCACATCGCCCCACAAGGAAAACCATGTCGAAGCACGCCAAAGTCATCATCCTGGGCTCCGGTCCGGCCGGCTATACCGCCGCCGTCTACGCCGCCCGCACCAACCTCAACCCGGTGCTGATCACCGGCATGGCCCAGGGCGGCCAGCTGATGACCACTACCAATGTCGAGAACTGGCCGGCCGACACCAACGGCGTGCAGGGCCCCGAGCTGATGCAGCGCTTCCTCGAGCATGCCGAGCGTTTCAAGACCGAGATCATCTTCGATCACATCCACACCGCGCACCTCAAGGAAAAGCCGATCCGCCTCGAAGGCGATTCGGGCGAATACACCTGCGACGCGCTGATCATCGCTACCGGCGCCTCCGCGCAATACCTGGGCCTGCCCTCGGAGGAGAGCTACATGGGCCGCGGCGTGTCCGCCTGCGCCACCTGCGACGGCTTCTTCTACCGCGGCAAGCCGGTCTGCGTGATCGGCGGCGGCAACACCGCCGTCGAAGAAGCGCTCTACCTGTCGAACATCGCCAGCAAGGTCACCGTCATCCACCGCCGCGACAAATTCCGCGCCGAGCCCATCCTCATCGACCGCCTGCTCGCCAAGCAGGCCGAGGGCAAGGTCGAGATTCTCTGGAACAGCGTGCTCGACGAAGTGCTGGGCGACGACTCGGGCGTCACCGGCGTGCGCGTCAAGCGCACGGTGGACGGCGTGGAGCAGACCGTCGAGCTGCACGGCGTGTTCGTCGCCATCGGCCACAAGCCCAACACCGATCTCTTCGAAGGCCAGCTCGAAATGAAGAACGGCTACATCTCCACGCATTCGGGCCTGGCCGGCAACGCCACCGCCACCAACATCGAAGGCGTGTTCGCCGCCGGCGACGTGCAGGACCACGTCTACCGCCAGGCCATCACCAGCGCCGGCACCGGCTGCATGGCCGCGCTCGACGCCCAGCGCTACCTGGAAAGCCTAGATGGCTGATGTCCCGCAAGCCGCCCGGAAAGGCCAGCCGCACGGCCGGCGCCGGCGGCTTGAATTCGCTGAGCAGCCAGGAGAGCCTCGCCCAGGTCCGCGACACGCTCAAGGAACAGGCGCAGCAGCGCGCCGAGGAAGCAGAGCGCGCACGCCGCGAGGAACGCAAGCGCGAGGAAGAGTCCCAGGCATTCCGCATCGCCATGGGGGCATGGACGATCTGCGCCCCCTGCCCGGCAAGCATCAGCGCGCCGAACATCCGCGCACGCCGCCCTCGAGCGTGCTGGTGCAATCCCTGCTCGACGACAAGGACGTGCTGCGCGCCTCCATGTCCGACGAGTTCGACGTGGAAAACCTCCTCGACACCGACGACATCCTCTCCTACTGCCGCGAGGGCATCGGCGCGGACGTGCTGTGCAAACTGCGGCGCGGCAATTGGGTGGTGCAGGCCGAGCTCGATCTGCACGGCCTGCGCAGCGACGAAGCGCGCGAAGCGGTGGCGCTCTTCCTGCGCAACGGCGTGCGCGCGGGCCGGCGCTGCGTGCGCGTGATCCACGGCAAGGGCCTGGGCTCGCCGGACAAGACGCCGGTGCTCAAGAACAAGGTGCACGCCTGGCTCGTGCAGTGCGAGGAAGTGCTGGCTTTCGTTCAAGCGCCACCGACGCAGGGCAGCGCTGGGGCGCCGTTAGTGCTGCTCAGACCCGCGGGCCCGCGCTGAATCCGCCGGCGCGGACCGCCGTCCCGTGTTGCGTCTTCCCCTGATTTCCCCTCGGCTTTCCTCTCCCCACCTCTCGGGTCCGCTGGGATCCCGGCGGGATTATTGATTCGGCAGGAAGAAGTTTTCATGCGGCGTATTTGACGCGGGGATCCTGGAAGTAGGATTTCACGCGTTCGAGATGGGTTTCGATGAACGCCATGTGGTTCTTTGCTGCGGCGTGTAATTTGGCCTTTGTTCTGACGGGGACTCGTGTGCTGATGACATGTTTCAGGTCGGCGTTGAGTCGCTCATCCAGATTGAGCTCCGGGCTGTAGCTGGGCAGGTAAAAGACTTCGATGTCGGCTTGGTGCTCGGCAAGCCATGCCTTGACCGGCTTGCAGTGATGCACGCTGAGGTTGTCGAGGATCAGGAACACTTTCTTGCCCGCGCGCTTGCCATCGGCCACCAGCGCCTCGAAGAACTCGATGAGCTTCTCGTGGTTAAAGGCACCATCGATGATCATCCAGCTTGCCTTGCCCTGATTGGTCACTGTGGAAATCATCGACAGCTTCTGTCGCGTACCTCTAAACGCCATCGTGACCGGGGCTTGCCCTTTGGGAGCATAACTGCGGCCCCGAACATCCGTATTCACCAACGCGGTTTCGTCACCCCAGTGAATCTCGCCACCTTTGGCCTTGGCACGCTTCTCGATGGCCAGATACTCCTGATCGATCCACTGCTTGACAGCCTCCGGTCGCTGTTCGTAAGCGCGCTTGATCGGCTTTTTCGGCGTGAAACCCCAGCGCTTGAGGTAGTCTCCGACCGCACGTATTGAGAGTTTGACCGCGTATTCCTGTTCGATGAACAGCATGATCGCGCCTCGCGTCCAGAGCGCAGATTCCATCTTCAACTGCTCCGGACGTTTGTCGCAGATCGTGCGCCGGATTGCTTCTTCTTGATCCGCATTCAGCCGTCTTCCGTCTCCTGGCGTATGAGCTCGTGGGTTCGGCTTCAGGGCCGCCGCGCCCCCTTCTTCATAGAGATCAATGGCCAGTCGAGCCGCCGGGTAACTCAGCCCTGTCAACTCCACGATGGCCATGACTCCGTATCCCTTCCGATGCAACCTCACGACCTGCTTTCGCCTCTCGTGCAGTTGCTCCAGTTTCTGGTATCGAGCGTCTTCTTTTTCTATGCCAATTCGATGCATGAAATGATAATAAGCTCAATCTTTATATTGCCGTGTCAGTAATGTGAATGACGAAGACATGAATGGACATCTTTATTTATTTTCTTCAACTGCAGCCGAATGCTTGTCCATAAACTTGTGTCGGCCAGCATCGCCCGGGATGGTAAAGGCGCATTGGCGCGCCGCGGCGGCGGTGGCGGTGACGTGCCTGTGGATGTCTGTCGGTCTCGGCGCCGGCCAGGCGGCGCAGGCGGGAGGATTGGGCGAGGCCGCCCGCGAACTGCCGTTCTGGGCCAACGGGCGCAATGGGCCTGCCCAGGGGGCGGCCTCGGAGGCTGGCGCTTGGTCGCTGGATCGCCTGGTAACGGCGGCGGTCGGCGCCAACCCGCGCGTACAGATGCGCCAGGAAAAGACCAGGGGCGCAGAGGCCGGCGTGGCCGGTGCGCGCTGGCAGTATTTTCCCACGCCGTCGGTGCAGGGCGAGCGCTGGCACGGCATCCAGGTCACCACACTGCAGTTGAAGCAACCATTGTGGAGCTTCAGCCGCCTGGACGCAGACCTCGACGCCGCCAGAAGCCAGGCGGCATCCGCCCAGGCCGGCGTCGGCGAGACCCGGCTCGACGTGGCCATGGGCGTGATCGAAGTCTTCGGCCGCCTGGCCCTGGCCAACGAGAACCGGCGCATCTACCGCGCCGACATCGAGCGGCTGGAGCTGCTCGAAGCCATGATGCGCCGCCGCGTGGGCACCGGCCTGTCGGCCGAGGTGGAGTACAGCCTGGTGCTCTCCCGCCTAAGCCAGTCGCGCAACGGGCTGACCGGGGTGATCCCCACTCAACGCAGCGACGCCGATGCGATGTCGCAACTGACTGGTGAAACGGTCCGCGCCGAAGACATCGTTCTGGCATCCGGCGACGCAGCCGGATCCGGCGGCATTACGTCCGAGGACGAAGTGGTCGACCGGGCCCTGGCGAGCAACCTCGCGCTCAAGCGCGCGCAGGCCGACATGGTGCTCGCCGCGGCCCAGGTCATACAGGCCAGGAAGGCGCTGTTGCCCACTATCTATGCCACGGCGATGAGGACCTGCTGGCATGACGAGCGCTACTACGCAAGCCCGTTCCCCGACAGCCGCATCACCATCAACGTGGAATACGCCTTCGGGGCCGGGCTGTCCAACTTCAGCGGCATCGACGCCGCGGTGGCCGCCGATAGCGCCGCGAAGAACGCCTACGAGGCCGCCCGCAGCGAGCTGATCGCCAGCGTCTCGGCCAACCTGCAGAACCTGCAGGCGGCTCGCACGCTGGCCACGGAGCTGCGGCAGACGCAGCTCACGCAAAAGGACATCCTCGAATCCTATTACCGCATGTTCCTGGCCGGCAAACGCAATTGGCTGGACGTGCTCAACGTCATGCGCGAACAGACGGAGATCGATCGCACCCTGGCCAACGCCGAAGTTCAACTCGAGGTCGCAGCCTACCGGCTTCGCCTCGAAATGGGAGATGCATTTTGGATAGCGAAGTCGTGACGTCCCTGGCGAATCCGGACGGCCCCGGCCCCCGGCTGGTGCAGGGAGAGGCCCCGTCGAAGCCGGCGCCAGAGGCATTGGCCTCGTTCGCGGACACCCTCGTGTGGCTGGTGAGGCGGCTCATCTCGGGTACCGATTGCAGCGGCAGTTTCGGCCGCCGCGACCGGCGGCGTATTGTTGGCCTGATCGAGAACGCCGAAGCGCCGGGCATGCCGGCCCGGGCGGCGCTCGATCTGTTCAAGTGCCTCAAGCTCAAGCCGGCGCGGTGGCGGCGTGAACCGTCGGAAACCGAGCTGTCCATGGTGGCCATGGTGCCCGGTATGGGCTACCGCTTCGTCTACGCCGCCGGCTCTGGTGGCGCCTGGCTGGCCGAAGGCCCGCAGGGGTGTGAAGAGATCCAGGATCTGACCCGAGAGCACCGGCTTTATTGCCGCGCACGTGCCCGAAGAGGCGAGTGCCAAGGCGCTGTTCCGGCAGATCTTCCAGTCCGACCGGGCCTGGATCGCCAAGGCGGCCCTGGCGTCGCTCCTGGCCAGCGTCCTCGTGTTCGGCACCTCGATCTATTCCATGCAGGTGTACGACCGGGTCATTACCCATGGCGTCATGTCCACCTTGATTGTCCTGTCGGTCGGCGTGCTGATCGCCATCGTGGTCGAGTTCGTACTGAAGGTGGCGCGCTCGGCCATCGTCGATCGCGCCATGCATCAGCTCGACCTGCAGGCGGCGCACGGCGTCTTCGCCCGGATGCTCGCGGTGCGGCTCGACCAATTCCCGGCCAGCGTCGGCACCCTGGAAGCGAAGGTGTGCGGCTTCGAAACCGTGCGCGCCTTCACCGTCGCCCGCACCCTCTACCTGGTCACCGACGCGCCCTTCTCCCTGTTCTTCCTGTTCGTCATCTATCTGTTGGGCGGTCTTTGGGTTGCCGCCGTGTCGCCCCCCTCCTTCGTCCTCGCGGCCGCCTTCGGGCTCGCCTTCAAACGGGCCATTGCCTGGCACTCCACCCAGGAGACGCTAGTGGTCAACCGCCGGCAGGGCCTGCTGGTGGAAGCAATCCAGGGGGCCGAGCTGCTCAAATCCTCGGGCGGCGGATGGCGCATGCTCGGGCGCTGGAACGAGCTGTCGCGCCAGGGTGCCGACGAAACCCTGCAGATCAAGCGCCTCAACGACGTGGCCGGCTACGTGGCCAGCATCATCCAGCAGGTCAGCTACATGGGTCTGGTGGCCACCGGCGTCTACCTGGCCACTTCCGCCAACGCCATGACCTCGGGCGCCATCATCTCTGGGCGGGTGCTCACCCCGGTCAACGCCATTCCCGGGCTGCTTGTGCAATGGGCGCACGCCAGCGTCGCCCTGGACAACCTGGAAAAGTTCTTTGTCCTGCAGCGCGACAACCACCAGGTGGACGCGCCCATCGCCAACGAGAGCATCCAGGGCCGACTAGAGATGGCGGACGTGGAATTCGCCTACCTGGGCCAGAGCGCACCGCTGGCGATCAAGTCCCTGAGGATCGCCCCGGGCGAGAAGGTCGCCGTTCTGGGCGCCATCGGCGCCGGCAAGAGCACGCGGCTCAAGCTGCTGGCCGGCCTCATCAAGCCCTAGCGTGGCAACGTCCTGCTCGACGGGCTCGACATGCAGCAGATTGCCGCCGAACGGCGGGCCTAGGCCGTCGGCTACCTGCCCCAGGCCACGAGGCTTTTGAGCGGCAGCCTGCGCGAGAACCTCACACTGGGCATGCCCCACATCGGCGACAAGGAAATGCTGGCCGCTGCCGAAGCTACCGGCCTGGCCGACTTGGCGAAAACGCGCCTGGAAGGCTTCGAGCTGCGCATCACCGAAGGCGGCGAGGGGCTCTCCGGCGGCCAGAAGAAACTGGTCGGATTGACCCGCGTGCTGCTTGTCAAGCCCTTCCTGTGGATGCTGGACGAACCCACCGCCACCATGGACGACGGCACCGAAGAGCGCTGCCTGCGCACCCTGCGCGCCGCCATCCATACCGACTAGACCCTGGTGCTGGTCACCCACAAATTCCGCCTGATCGAGCTGGTGGACTGGATCGTGGTGCTGACGCCTCAGGGCATCGCCCTGGACTTGCTGCGCGACGCCGTGATCGCGCAACTGCAGCAACGGGCGGCGCAGCAGTCCTCAGGCGCTCCCGCGCAGGGTGCGGAAGCGCCCCGGTCGGCAGGAGCGGCGAGCCATCGTGACGCAAGAACAGGCGGCCCAGTCACCTATGCCGTGCAGTTCCACAAGACAGGCGAGGCAGTGACCTCATGAAAGCAAAATTCAAATCAGTGCTGCCGGAACTTTCCGTCGAAATCGGCTTGATGGCCGGGCGGACCCGCTGGCGCGGTGGCCCCGCCTGGCTGATCCTGGCCGTGCTGGCGGTCGTGGCCGCTTTCATCGGTTGGTCCACCCGGTCCAACCTCGACGGGCTGGCACGCGCCGGCGGCCAGGTGATCGCCGTGGCCCGCACCCAGGTGGTCCAGGCGGTCGACAACGGCGTTCTGGCCGCGCTGCTGGTCGAAGAAGGGCAGACTGTGCACCAGGGGGACCTGCTGGACCGCATGGACCAGAGCCGCGCCTCCGCCGCCCACCAGGACAGCAAAAATAAGGTCGCCGCCCTGCGGGCGACGCTCGCCCGCCTGCGCGCGGAAGTCCTATGGACGCCCTCTCGGATTTCCACCCGAGCTCACAAGCCCTGGAGCGCCTTCCGCTAAAACCAGACCCACCTCTACGAGCGCCGCCAGCAGGCCCTGCGCGAAGGCATCGCCGCTCTGGAAGACAGCCTCAAACTGGTGCGCGCCGAACTCAAGATCACCGAACCCCTGCTCGCCAGCGGCGATGTCGGCCAGGCCGAGGTGATCCGGCTCAAGCGCGCCGAAGCCGAGCTGACCGGGCAGATCGTGAACCTGCGCAGAAAGTACTTTCAGGATGCCCAGGCCGACATGACGAAGGCGGAAGAAGAGCTTGCCGCCGCCGAACAGGTGCTGCACGAGCGCTTCGCCGTGCTCGGCTACAACGAGCTGCGCGCGCCCATGGACGGGCAGATCAAGAAGATCAACATCACCACCCTCGGGGCCGCCGTGCGCCAGGGCGACACCGTCCTCGAAATGCGGCCCACTGGCAGCGAGCTGATCGTCGAGGCCAAGTTCTCCCCGGCCGACGTCGCATCCCTGCGCACCGGGCTGCCGGCCTCGGTCAAGCTAGACGCCTACGACTACAGCATCTACGGCAGTATCGACGGTGAAGTCACCTACATCAGCCCGGACGCCCTGAGCGAACCCGACCCGTGCACCGGGCAGCAGAGCTTCTACTACCGGGTGCACCTGCGCCTGGCGTCGCCCCCGCAGCACGCCGGCCCGCGCGGCGATCCCATCGTCATCAACCCCGGCATGACCGCCCACGTGGAAGTGCGCACCCGGGACCGCACCGTATTCAGCTATTTGACCAAGCCCATCACCAAGACCTTGTCGGAAGCGATGAACGAGCGCTGATGCCATTCGGATCGGATGCGTGATTCTCATTTAGCACTTGAAGTTTGAGAGAAAGAAGAAAATGGCCAACCGAGTTCAAAATCAAGAGAGGACTCATTCCGAGACCGCGCCCGAGATGGTTGTCGCCGGCATGGCGGTTCATGCCCCGGAATTGGCATTCGCCGCCTCCCCCGCCGAAGCCGATCTGCGTGAGCTCAAGTCCCGGCGGCAGGCCCAACGTCTGGCCAAGCGCAAGCGCGGCCAGGCCAGTGACGAGGAAGACGCGCAAAATCGGGAGGAGCAGGCGCAGGCCGACGGCGGCGCGGTGGCCGACGGCGATGCCATCCAGCTCGCTCAGGCCGATACCGGCTCGGCAACCGGTGCGGGAACCAGCGCAGCATCCGGGGCGGGTACCGAAGCCGGTACCGGCAAGCAGAGCCAGGAGCCGGCCAGCTCGCCCATGGATGGGGGGAAGCCAGACTGGAGTGCCATCGGCATCGCGGCCGGAGTTGTTCTCGGTGGTGTTGCTCTGGCTTCTGGTGGTGGCAGTGTGGCCAAGGACACCACGCACCCGACGCTGACCATTTCCAACAACAGCACCACCGCTTCGGGAGGCGCCGTCACCTTCACATTTACATTCTCCGAGGCGGTGAGCGGCTTTGACGTGTCCAACGTGGCCGTCATCAATGGCACTGCCGATAGCTTGGTCAAGGTCAGTGACACCGTTTATACCTTGCAGGTCACGCCGAACGCGGGCGCCTCGGGCAGCCTGACCGTCAGCGTGGCTGCGGGCGGCTATACCGATGCGGCGGGCAACGCCAGCACTGCGGCGGCTAGTAACGCCACCAATCTGACCGCTGTTTCGGTCGCGATCACCGCCGGTCCGGCGTCCGCAGGCTTGAGCGTCACCCTGACCAGGGGCGATGGTACTGTGCTGGCCAGCACCACCTCCGATGCCAACGGCAAATACATGCTAAGCTACACCCAAGCTTACAGCGGCGTTTTTATCCTCAAGGTCAGGGACGCGAACCCAACCGACGGCATCGGCTACCAGGATGAAGCCAGCGGCTCAGTGGACCTGAATATCGAGCTGCGCGGTGCCGCGACCGCCACGGTTGGTGCCAGCATGGTTTTGAACGTTACCCCGTTGACCGAAGCGGCGGTGCGACTGGCAGAAAAGGCTGCCTGTGTCGCGACAGGCGGCGATCTGAGCGCCGCCGCCAGTGTGGCCAACGCCAACGCCGCGGTGGCCAAGCTGTACCTTGGCAAGACTGGAGACATTACAGCTGAGACGGCGACGCCCGTCATGGATGCTGCGGGCACGGCCTCCACCACTTACGACGCCTACGGTCTTTTGTTGGCGGCGCTGTCCGGTGACCAGGCAGCGAACGGCCTGACACAGGAGCAGGTGCTCGAAAAAGTCGTCAATTCGATCAGCAGAATTTCCAGTGGCAGCGCTGCCACCTGGACCGAGCAGACCGCAGCCACGGTCACACAGGCCCAAATTAAGTCGTCGTTGGATGCTGGTCTTGCAAAGGTGGATGCCGTCAAGAGCACGGGCCTTGCGACCAGCACCACGAAGGCTGCGCTGGAGGTCGCGGGCGTGTCTGTGGACACCACCGCACCCGTTTTGAATGGCGCCAGCGCCTTGATCTTTGCAGAAAACGCCACCGGCATCGTGTTCCAGTTGAGCGCGCTTGATGCCTCGACGGTGACCTACGCGCTGAGCGCGCGCCGATGCGGCGAAGTTCAACATCGATGGCACCACCGGCGCGGTGACCTTCAAAGCCGCACCCAACTTCGAGTCCCCTGCCAGCAGCAACACCTACACGGTGACGCTGGATGCCACCGATGCGGGCTCGCGCAAGAGCACCCAGGCCATGACCATCGCGGTCACCAACGTCAACGAAGCGCCGACGGCATCAGGTGCGATCAGTGCGCAGACGGCAGTCAATGTCCAGAGCGCGTGGAGTCTGGACCTGTCGAGCTATTTCGTCGACGTGGGCGCGGGCGACACGCACAGTTACGCCCTCACGGCGGGCACGCTGCCTGCGGGGCTGACGCTGAACAGCGCCACCGGCGTGATCAGCGGCACGCCGACGGCCGACAGCGCGGCGAGCACCTACACTGTGACGATGACCGACAGTGGCGGGCTGACGGCGACGTAGAGCTTCAGCCTTGGCGTGGTGTCGGCGCCTGTCATCTCGTCGATCACTGTGGACAAGGCGGTGGCCAAGAGCGGCGCGGCGCTGAGCTTCACGGTGACCATGAGTGAGGCAGTCACGGTTGCCGCGGCGAATGGCACGCTGGCCATCGCCTTCGAAGTGGGCGGCACACCCTTCACCGCCACCTACGCCAGGGGCAGCGGCACCAACACGCTGACCTTCACGGCCACGGCACCCACGAGGAATGACAACGCGATCACAGTGCAAGCCATCAACCTGAACGGGAGCACGGTGACGGGCAATGTCAGCGGCCAGGGGTGGGTGACCACGGTGGTGGGCCAGCAGGTGGCCAACTTCGCCGTCGACAACACCGCGCCGACCATCAGCACGGCCGCCATCAGCGGGACCACCAGCGCCGACGCAGCCAAGACCGGCACGCTGGTGGCCGGCGACAAGGTCAAGGTGGTGCTGACCAGCAGCGAGGCGCTGACGGGCCTGGCCGCCACGGATAAGGTGACCCTGACGCTGGACACGGGCGGCACGGTGGATGCCTTCTGGGTCAGCTCCAGCGGCAACGATCACACCTTCAGCTACACGGTGGCCACGGGCAACCTGGATACGGACGGCATCGCCCTGAGCTGCCTCGTGGTGAGCGCGAGCGTCAAGGACGGCGCGGGCAACGCGCTCGCCACAACGCTGCTGACCGCGAGCGGTGTGGTGAACGTCGCCGCCGTGGCCCCGGCGGCGCCCACCATCTTGGACCTGCTGGCCGCGCAAGACAGCGGCACCAGCAGCGCTGACAACCTGACCAACGCCACCGCGCCGACGATTGCGCTGACGCTGTACGACGGCGCCAGCAGCGTGGCGACGTACAGCTTCGCGGCGGGGGCGGCCTCGGCAGCGTGATGACGCTCGCCGCGACCTCCAGCATAGCGGCTGGCGCGCACACACTGACGGCCAAGCACGGCGACGCGGCGTGCAACCAATCGGCGGCCTCCACGGCGCTGACCATCACGGTGGACACCACAGCGCCGGTTATTACTTCGGCCGCCACGGCGAGCTTCACCGAGAACGGCACGGGCACAGCCTATACCGAAACGGTGACGGATGCCAGCACCGTTACCCATTCGCTCAGCGGCAGTGACGCAAGCAAGTTCAACATCAATTCGTCCACTGGCGCGGTGACCTTCGCCTCGGCTCCCAACTTCGAGAGCCCGCAGGATGTCGACGCCAATAATATCTACGACATCGTGGTCACCGCGACGGATGCTGCCGGTAATGTCGGGTTGACCAAGGGGGTGGCCATCACGGTGACGAACGCGAACGAAGACCCGGTGACGAGCGGCAAGCCGCTTGCAAACAAGACCGTGGTGGTGAACCAGGCGTTCAGCTACAATACATCCACCGGTTTCACCGACCCGGACGCTGGGAGTATTCTTACTTGCAGCGCCACGGGCCTGCCGGCCGGCTTTACCATCAATCCAACGAGAGGCGTCCTCAGCGGCACGGCGGCGAGTACTTTCGCTGCCACGAGCATCACCGTGACGGCGAACGATGGTTCGCTCAGCAGTTCCCAGAGCTTCACGCTGGAGGCGGTGAACGGACTCATCATTTCGAGCATCTCCCACAGCACCACGACCGTGAAGGGTGGTACAGCGCTTAGCTTCACCGTGACGATGAGCGAGAATGTGACGGTCACGACCACGGGCGGCAATCCGATCCTGACCTTGAGCGTAAACGGCCAGAGCGTGACCGCAACCTACTCGAGCGGCAACGGAACGAGCGCGCCGACCTTCACGGCTACGGCGCCCGCGACCGGTGACGGCAACGCGGCGTCGGTGAGTGCGATCACGATTCCGGGCACTTCGAGCATCAAAGACAGTGCCACATCGGCGAAGAACCTGCTCACCACCGTCATGGTGGAAGAGCACCACGGCGCTGGCGATAGCCAATACCGCCACGCCGGCCCCGACGCTTAACTTGCAGGCCGCGTCCGACACCGGCACGAGCAGCAGCGACAACCTCACCAACGATACCACGCTGACCTTCAACGTGACCGGTGAGAGCGGGGCGACCGTCACACTGTTCAACGACAGCAACAGCAATGGCACGGTGGATACCAGCGAATCGATCGGGACGGTGCCGCTCAGCGGCACGATCAGCGGCTCGATCACAGCGAGCGCCCTGTCGGGGGGGAAGCTACGCGAACATCAAGGTGAAGCAGACGGACGCGGCCGGCAACGCGGGCAGCGCGAGCGCCGCGCACGCGTCGATCACGGTCGACATGACGACGCCGTCCGCCACGATCACCGACATCCAGGGCAACGGCACTACGGTGGCCTTCGGCAGCACGACGGCCAACACGACGCCGACGTTCAGCGGCAGCGTATCGAACTTCGCGGCGGGAGACACGCTCACGGTGCTGCGCAACGGCGCTTCGATCGGCACCGCGACCGTGTCGGGCAGCACCTGGAGCTTCACCGACCCCGGTGCGCCAAACGGCGCGACGGCTGACTACACGGTGAGGGCCTCGGACGCGGGGGGCAATACGTCCACCAGCGCCCTTTAAAGGATCACGGTCAACGATATGAACGCGAACCAGTCGCCGCAGCTGAGCGGCCCGTCGACCTTCTCGTTCTCCGACGACTTCGAGACGGCGTCGGTTTCGAACACCATCTGTGACTTAAACAACACGAACGTTGGCGGGAGCGTGAATAGTGCCGTCATCACCACGGGTGACGCCTTCAAGGGCCAGGACATGCTGCGGCTGACATCGGCGTTCAACAGCCAGTACGGCTTAGCCTATTACAACAACGCTTTCTCGTCGAGCGGCAAGGTCGACGTGACCTTATCGATGAGCGCGACCAAGACCTAAAACGGTGCCGATGGCATGAGCTTTTTCGTGTTCGACGGCAGCGTGGCGGATGCAAATGTGATCGGTGGAGGAACGGGAGGTGTCCTGGGCTACAACGAGATGCACGACAGCGCGAGCCCGACCACTTATTTCGGCGTCAAACTCAATGTTTACTCCGGCAACTTCGCCCACAACAACTCAATAATTATCTCCGGGCCGACGCACAGTACCGACGCCGGTAGTGTCCTGGCACAAGTGTTCCTCAACAGTATCAGTGGTCTGGGCTGGATAAAATTCGGCGACGGCCGCACCGTCCGGAATATCCGTGTGCTCTACGAGGACGGCTATCGACGCTCAGTATGTCCTCCCCCCAGCACGGGCTACAAGAACGGCACGACGGTCGACAACGACCCGGAAACGGCAACGAACAACACCTACGATGACCTGCTGGCGATCTGAGATGCGTACAACGGCTCGAGTACGGACACTGGTTCGAGTGGCGTGCCAGCGGGCTTGAACTCCTCCTGGTACTGGTCCGCGACGCCATCCGGTTCTGGCCCGCACTACGCCGTACTCCTTGGCAATGGCAGCGTCGGCAACGGCAACGTCACCGACACCAACTATGTGGCTTTGCAGGTGCTGTGAGGCGCCGCCCCGGAAATTGGCCACTACCAACTAGAATGGATAACCCTGCAAAGGATCTATTGCTATGAACGGAATGAAAGACAACGAGCTCGTACAGGAGCTTGATCAACAGCTGTCCGCCGACGGGCGGCCCCCTCTTTCGGAAACATCCGTGGCGCGGCAGCGCCAGATCTGCGCAGCTCTCCCCGTCCGGGCGCGCCAATCCTTCGGCCTCGGCGCATGCCCGGATGGCCGGCCCCGAAGGTGTCGTCGAGCCCCCGAGTGCCCAGCCACATGCTGAGCAAATCGCGCACGACCTTGACCGGATCAAGAAGAAGCACCAGACGGCCAAAGATAAGAAGAAGCATGACGCCGAAGACGAGTCAGCGCAGACGACCGACGAAGTGCAGAAACTGGCCCTGGCGGACGACATCCAGGACGGTGCACCCCACCTCTCCGGCCCGGACGGCAGAGCACACACTGGCGAGTTGGACACCGGCGCCACAGCCAAGCAGAGCGATCTCCTGGCGGCCGCCGATACCAGCGAGCTGCGCCAGGCCAAAGACGCCGAGGCCCCTTTCGTGACGCAGCCCGCGGAAGCGGACGTCGCCAGCATGCCGGCGCCCATGAACACCCACGCAAGTGCCGCGCCGGAGATCGCCGCCGTGCAGCAAGAAGCAGGCAATCTGGACGCGCTCTAGGAAGGCGAAGGCGGTGGATTCCATTGGCAGCCCTGGATGGCGGCTCCTCCCGTGCTGCTCGGCGTTGCCGTGGCGGCTGGCGGGGCAGGCGGAGGTGGGAGTTCCTCCAGCAACGACACTACCGCGCCGGATGCGCCGACGGTGCATGTGCTGACCGCCAACGATACCACGCCGACTATCACTGGCACGGCGACGCTGGGGACGGGCGAGATCCTGAAAGTCGTGGTCAACGGCGCGACCTACAACAACGTGACGGTCACGGGCGGGGTGTGGAGCATCGACACCGGCACGGCGACGGTGACCAACGCGGTGGGCAACGCCAGCACGGACAGCAGCAGCCACGAAATCACCATTGACACCACGGCGCCGACGGTGACGGTTACCGCCGCCTCTATCGCCAACAACGGCAATGCCGTGGCGCAAAGCAGCGAGAGTCGTACGGCGTATCTGGTGAAGAACACCCTCACGGTCAACAGTCTGGCCGACATCACGGGGGCGGTGGACAACCAGTGGAACAGCGTCGCGATCGGCACCACCAACACAGACACCAACCTGTCGGTGGCGGGCTTGCAGGCAGGCGTATACAAAGTCTATGCGGTCGATGCCGCCGGAAACTTCTCGGCCAAGGCCAGCAGCACCGTGGTCGTGACCAACACGACCAGCGCCAACGTCATGGACTTGAACGATGCCAGCGTATCCGGCCAAGAGGGCCAACTATTGACACGGCAATATAAAGATTGAGCTTATTATCATTTCTGGCATCGAGTTGGCATAGAAAAAGAAGACGCTCGATACCAGAAACTGGAGCAACTGCACGAGAGGCGAAAGCAGGTCGTGAGGTTGCATCGGAAGGGATACGGAGTCATGGCCATCGCGGAGTTGACGGGGCTGAGTTACCCGGCGGCTCGACTGGCCATTGATCTCTATGAAGAAGGGGGCGCGGCGGCCCTGAAGCCGCGCCCACGAGCTCGTACGCCAGGAGACGGAAGACGGCTGAATGCGGATCAAGAAGAAGCAATCCGGCGCACGATCTGCGACAAACGTCCGGAGCAGTTGAAGATGGAATCTGCGCTCTGGACGCGAGGCGCGGTCATGCTGTTCATCGAACAGGAATACGCGGTCAAACTCTCAATACGTGCGGTCGGAGACTACCTCAAGCGCTGGGGTTTCACGCCGAAAAAGCCGATCAAGCGCGCTTATGAACAGCGACCGGAGTCTGTCAAGCAGTGGATCGATCAGGAGTATCTGGCCATCGAGAAGCGTGCCAAGGCCAAAGGTGGCGAGATTCACTGGGGTGACGAAACCGCGTTGGTGAATACGGATGTTCGGGGCCGCAGTTATGCTCCAAAAGGGCAAGCCCCGGTCACGATGGCGTTTAGAGGTACGCGACAGAAGCTGTCGATGATTTCCACAGTGACCAATCAGGGCAAGGCAAGCTGGATGATCATCGATGGTGCCTTTAACCACGAGAAGCTCATCGAGTTCTTCGAGGCGCTGGTGGCCGATGGCAAGCGCGCGGGCAAGAAAGTGTTCCTGATCCTCGACAACCTCGGCGTGCATCACTGCAAGCTGGTCAAGGCATGGCTTGTCGAGCATCAAGCTGACATCGAAGTCTTTTACCTGCCAAGCTACAGCCCGGAGCTCAATCTGGATGAGCGACTCAACGCCGACCTGAAACATGTCATCAGCACACGAGTCCCCGTCAGAACAAAGGCCAAATTACACGCCGCAGAAAAGAACCACATGGCGTTCATCGAAACCCATCTCGAACGCGTGAAATCCTACTTCCAGGATCCCCGCGTCAAATACACCGCATAAAAACTTCTTCCTGCCGGATCAATAGTCCACGCCTTCCAAGATCAAGTAGCGGTACACCTTGGAATAGCGATCGCGATGCGTGATCGCTTCCTGATAGGCAGGCGAATGGTAAAAGTCGCGCGCCTGCTGATAACTGTCAAACTCTACGACCACCCGGCAGCAGCCATCGTCCTCTCCGATCTTGACGTCGACATTCCCGCCGCGCGACAGAAACCGTCCACCATAGGCGGCGACGGCCGGCGTGGAACGGGACATGTAGTGCAATTTGTAGTTTTCGGGATCGGTGACCTCGATCTCGACATAGATGTAGCCCTTGGGCATCGGCGTCTCCTGAAGCAACCTCGGAGCCTACACCAAGGCAGTCTTCCCCGCGTGGCTCTCCCAGAAGCCCGCTTCGCAAAACGATTTCGCGCCGGCATGGTCTTTCTCAGATGCGCGACAAGAGAACCGGGGTGATGCATCGGCGATGGTGGGCGACGGCCCTGCTGCTGGCTGCCGCCGCCTCCACCGCCCGTGCGACGCCCTCACCTCCAGTTCCTGGCGCGCAGGAGAACATCACCTGGCTTTGGGACCAGGCCGCCCTGCCCACCTGGTCTCAGGGGAAAACGGCGGTGCTGATTCAGCACATTCTGCTCAGCGGGCGCGCGGTGCTTGAGCTGCCCCGGCGCGACGCCCCCGAGCTGCCCGCCGGTGTCCGCGTGACGCTGCGTCTTCATGTCGAGGTGAGCACGGTGGTCCCGCCCGTCTCCATCGCCGATTCGCGTGAGACCATCCTGCACGCAATGGACCGCGCCGCGCGCATCTCCACCTCGGGCTGGGTGCAGCTGGACATGGAGGCGCGACCGTCCCAGCGCGCCTTCTATCGCGAACTAGTGGCGGAGATCCGCGCGCGGCTGCCGACGGGCGTGCGGCTCAGTGTGACGGCATTGGCATGGTGGTTCCGCGCCGGCGCAATCGGAAGCAATCCCTAGCTCGACTGACTGGCCGCCGACGAAATCGTGCCGATGTTTTTCTGCATGGGAAAAGATAGGGCGCGTCTGCGCCACTTCATCGAGATCGGCGCAGCGGAACTGCATCCGCGCTGTCGCGAGGGCGCGGCCGGATTTTCCACGCAAGAACTCTTCTCCTCCGAAGTGATCCGGCTCTACCGTCGTGCCTACTGGTTCGACAACGGCCGTTGGCGCCATGGCCCGCACGTGGGATGGGTTCGAACCGAATCGACGGACGTGGTACGAAGCGCCATGCACAACAACGCGAATCGACCATGAATGCCCCATCCCGTCGTTTTATCTTCCCCCTGCTGCTTGCGCTGACACGGCCGGGCCGCGCCATGGCCTCAGCCTCCGAAGCCATGGACGACTTCGTCTCGCGCGCCAGGACCGACGTCGCCATCGACCGCTATGAGGCTGGAGAGCTGGGCGTGCTGCTCCCCAGTCACGAGCGGATTTATCTGTACGCCGCCTGGAGGGCGATCGTCCTCTGAGCACAAGGCATCGCCGTCGCGCCGCGCACGCGCGGCGGGTTGCTACGAACGGCAGGCCGCACGGTGGCGGATTGGGTGGGCCTCAAGGACAAGAGCCGACCGCTAGTGCAATGGCTGGACGCGGCCCGCGAGGCGGCGCCCAAGCTTAAACTCACGCCGCCGGAATCGCTGTTCCGCTATCAGGCGGATTTCTCTGGTTATCTGAATTGCCCCGACGACGCCTTCCGCGCAGTATGCGGCACGTTGAACGCGATTGCCAAGCGCGGCGATGCCACGCCGGAGCGGCTGCGCGAATGGGTGCGCGCCAAAGACGCCGTCTTTCAATCCTGCCCGAATGCATCCGGCACGTGGAATGCGCCAGCGCAGGTCGCGCTCCGCGCGCTGGCCACCGCCGAACCAGTCTATTGGCGGCAACTACGCGACTATCAGATCGCCGCCATCGGCAAGACAGCCGGCCATCCGATGCAGGAGCTTGGAGCCTATCTTGCCTTGCGTTCACGCATCCGCGCGGCCACGCTAGCCAAAGACAAAGCGCGCGATCCAAAATCCACCTACCGTGGGCTGGCGGCGGACGCCCAGGCCATCCTCGCCGACGCGCGCCTCGCCAATATCCACGAGGCCGTGCGCGCCAGCTTGCGCACCGTGCAATACCGTCTGCTGCCTGCGGAACGCTTCGCTGAACTGAGCGCACTGCTCGACGATCCCAAGCTCGATCCGCATGCCGAGGATCATCTCGGCGACTGGGGACGTCTGGCCAACAACTTCATCGAGCTGTCTCCACCCGCGCCCGAAATTCTGGCTGCGCAGGACAAACGTCTGCGTGCACAGCATGCCTATTACGATTGGATGCGCAGTCTGCAGCGCTGCGGATACAACGGCGGCTACGCCGCGTGGAACACTTGGAATCCACGCGGCGCAGCGCCCGCGCCCGCCGTCTGCACAGCCGAATATGCGCATGCCGTGTCGCGCTGGCAAGCCGCGCCAAAGACGGTGGCAGAGCGCGCCTGGCTGACGGCCGCGCTGATGTTGACGCAGATGCTGGACGCAAAACTCGAACGTGCTGCGCTCGATGTGCCGGCCGGCAGCCCCGAATACTTGACGCTGCACTACAACCTCGCGCGGCTTTACCGGCTGCGTGGCGACCGGCCCAAGGCGATCGCCATCACCGACGCGGCGCTCGGCCAGAACCGGGGCGCGGCGCTGGGCTCGCTCTCCGGCAGCGCAAACAATCTTCTGCGCCGCGAGCGCTTCGTCTTGGCGGCGGGCCTTGAGGATGCTGGTGCCTATCTGCTGCGCAAACCGCTGCCCGACATGGACCGCGACACCGGCCAGGAAGGCGCGGCGCGAAACAATCCGCGCCTCTCCTCGGAAGGTCTGGCTTGGCTGAACGCGCGGCTGTCCATTGACGACCTGCTCAGGCTCGCTGAGTTGCTCACCCTGGGCCAAAACATGCGCGAACGCCTTCTTGCGGCCGCCTGGTCGCGCGCCGAACTGCTGGGGAAAACCGCGCAGGCCGAGAAAGCCGCCGGCAGACTGGCCGGCGGCGCCTCCGCTTACGCGCCCTTGGCCAAGACATATCTGGCACAGCGCGATGCGGCGGCCAGACAGCATGCGTTCCTGTTGATCGGTGTGCGCAACGGGCTGTCGCCCTTGGTCGCCTCGGACGGAGGCATCCCGGCCGCGCCGATCGCACCCGAGGAAGTGAGCGCCGGAATGTGGTGCGTGCTGGGTCCGGCTGCGGGCGGCCTGGAAACGGCGGAACAGGCCCCGAAGCCGCCCGACACAAGCGCCGACCCCAAGGTCCGGGACATCGAGTAGGCCCTGCTCGCCAAACTGCCGACTGCGACCGGCTTTCTCGGCGAGCACGTGCTTCAACGCGCGCGCACTGATCCGAAAGACCCCGATCTCCCCTGGCTGCTTTATGTCGTCGTGCGCTCGACGCGCGGCGGCTGTCTCGATCCGGAGACAACAAAGCTGTCCAAGTCGGCCAACGCGCTGCTGCGCGCGCTATCCCGGCAACGAGTGGGCCAAGCGCACGCCCTATTGGTATTCGGCCGAGCCCAAGCCCGGCGAAGGCCGCTGAACGTCGGAATTCAGTCCGCGTCCTGCGCCACCACCCCGACGATCTCCGCGCCGTAGGCCTCGAGCTTGCGCGCGCCCACGCCGCTGACGCTTTCGAGCTCATGCACGGCGGCGGGCCGGCGCAGGGCGATCTCGCGCAGCGTGGCGTCATGGAAGATGACGTAGGCGGGCACGCAGTGGGCCTTGGCGGTCTCGGCGCGCCAGGCGCGCAGCTTCTCGAACAGCGCCAGGTCCGGCGCGGCGAGATCGACCACGGCGGCGGACTTGCCGGCGCGCTCGCGCTTCACCGCCGCGCGCTTCTCCTGCTTGCGCAACTGGATCTTCTGCTCGCCCTTGAGCACCGTGCGGCTGGCCTCGGTGAGCATCAGCGTGGAAAAGGCCGTGTGGTCCACAGCGAGCACGCCCAGCGCGATCAGCTGGCGCACCATGCCGCGCCACTCCTGATCGGAGAGATCCGCGCCGATTCCGAACACCGACAGCGAATCGTGGTTCCACTGCGTGATCTTGTCGGTCGTCTTGCCGCGCAGTATGTCGATCACCTGGCCGGCGCCGAAGCGCTGGTTGCGCTCCTTGAGCAGCCGGTAGACGCAGGAGAGCACCTTCTGCGCGGCGACGGTGCCGTCCCAGACCTCGGGCGGCTCGAGGCAGACGTCGCAGTTGCCGCAGGGGCCAGAGGCCTCGTCGAAATAATTGAGCAGGCGCACGCGGCGGCATTCGGTGGTCTCGCACAGGCCGAGCATGGCGTCGAGCTTGGCGGCGGAGAGGCGCTTGTACGCCTCGCTCGCCTCGGACTCCTCGATCATGCGGCGCTGCTGCACCACGTCCTGCAGGCCGTAGGCCATCCAGGCGTCGGCCGCCAAGCCGTCGCGGCCGGCGCGGCCGGTCTCCTGGTAATAGCCTTCCACCGACTTGGGCAAGTCCAGATGGGCGACGAAGCGCACGTCGGGCTTGTCGATGCCCATGCCGAAGGCGATGGTCGCCGTCATGACGATGCCGTCCTCGCGCAGGAAGGCGGACTGGTTGCGCTCGCGCGCGGCGGCGTCCATGCCGGCGTGATAGGGCAGCGCGGTGATGCCGTTCTGCTTGAGGAACTCGGCCGTCTCCTCGACCTTGGCGCGCGAGAGGCAGTAGACGATGCCGGCCTCGCCCTCGTGCTCCTCGCGGATGAAGTTGAGTAGCTGGCGGCGCGCGTCGGCCTTTTCGACGATGCGGTAGCGGATATTGGGCCGGTCGAAGCTGGAGACGAAGACGCGCGCGTCCTCGAGCGCCAGTTTGGAGACGATCTCGGCGCGGGTCTGGGCGTCGGCCGTGGCGGTGAGCGCGACGCGCGGCACCTCGGGCCAGCGCTGGTGGAGGATGGAGAGCTGTATGTATTCCGGGCGGAAGTCGTGGCCCCACTGCGACACGCAGTGCGCCTCGTCGATGGCGAAGAGCGCGATATGCGCGCGCTCGAGCAGCGAGAGGCAGCGTTCGGTGACGAGGCGCTCGGGCGCGACGTAGAGCAGATCGAGCTCGCCGGCGAGCAGCGCCTCCTCGACGCGCTTGACCGCGGGGAAGTCCAGCGTGGAATTGAGGAAAGCGGCGCGTACGCCGAGTTCGGTGAGCGCATCGACCTGGTCCTGCATCAGCGCGATCAGCGGCGAAACCACCACGCCCGTGCCTTGGCGCACCAGCGAGGGAATCTGATAGCACAGCGATTTGCCGCCGCCGGTTGGCATGAGCACCAAGGCGTCGCCGCCGCCGCTCACATGCTCGACGATCTGCGCCTGTTCGCCGCGGAAGGCGGCGTAGCCGAACACCTCGCGCAGCACATCCAGCGGGGCGCGCGCCGCGCCGCTTCCGGCGTCATTCCCGCCGCCATTCGCGGCGCCACCATCCTGCCGGCTGCGCTCTCCGTTCTTTCCTAGCATTTCCACTCTCTTGCCCCAGGCCGCAAGGATACCCCGCCGGCCATGCCCCCAGACGCTTCACACCCCCTGTCCGCGCGGTTCCTCCTGTGCAACAATCCCGCAAGCCCACCAGCAAGGCAGTTTGTCTGCTCAGACCGGATCGGGTTCGCCACCGACTCCGTATAGAACAGAAGAAGAACGAGATGCTGTCCCGACGCCAACTTATCAAGACGCTCACCGCCGCGCCTTCTCTGCTGGCCGGTCCCCTTGCGCGCGCGGCGGATCCTTCGCAGCTAGCCCTGGTCATCGGCAATTCCGCCTATGTGCAGGCGCCGCTGGTCAATCCCGTGAACGACGCCAATGCCATGGGCGCGCTGTTCGGCCAGGCGGGCTTCACCGTGGACAAGCGCGTGAACGCCAGCCAAACGGACATGCTGGCGGCCATCGACCGCTTCGGCGAGCAGGTCCGGCGCAGCGAGACCAAGCTGGCGGTGTTTTATTACGCCGGCCACGGCGCGCAGTTGCGCCAGCGCTGCGTGGACCTGGGCGCACTCCTCGGCAAATTCGCCGGCGTCAAGGACAAGACCTTCGTCATCATCCTCGACGCCTGCCGCAACGATCCCTTCGGCGGCGGCTACCGGCCCGAGCAGCGCGGCCTCTCGCAATTCGACGCGCCGGTGGGCAGCATGCTGGCCTATGCCACTTCGCCGGGCAATTTCACCACCGACGGCAGCGGCAGCAACGGCCTCTATACCGAAAACCTGGTTCGCGAGCTCTCCAACCGCAATGCCCGCATCGAGGACGCGCTCAAGCGGGTGCGCCTGAACGTACGGCTTTCGTCCAACGGCGAGCAGATTCCCTGGGAGACGACTTCGCTGGAGGGCGACGTCTTTATCTTCCACGACGCGCAGAAGAAGCTCAGCGAGGCCGAGCTGGAAAAGCTGATCGAGGCCGACCTGGTCGCCTTGGTGCCTGGGCGAAGGTGAAGACATCGCGCAATGTGGAGGACTGGGCCTCCTATCTGCGCAACTTCCCCAACGGGCGTTTCGCGGAGATCGCCCAGATGCGTCTGAACCGGCTGCTGGCCGAACGCGAGGCGGCGAAGACGAAGATTTCCGCGCCGCCGTCAGCAACGGCGGAAGCGGCCACGCCCGCCACATCCACAGCAGCGGCGCCCGTTCAGGCATTCACGCCAACGCCGGCGGCGGCCTCCAAGCCGATCGCCGCCGCGGCGAATCTCGCCGCACATGTCGCCGCGGCTCCCGCCGCCATTCCCGCAGTCCCCGCCGCCGCGCCCGGCGCACCGCCCGCCACGGGCCCGATGATCGACATCGGACCGGGCAAGCCCGTGCCTCTGCTGATGCAGCTCTCGCAGAATCCGAATTCGGCCGGCCGCTATCCACTCGGGCGCTACTACAGCGTGGGCGACGAATTCGTCCTCTCCGTGACGGACATCCTCACCGGCGTCGAAACCAGCCGCAACACGCTGCGCGTCATGCGCGTGGACATGGACGCCGACCGCGTCGAGATCAACAACGGCGTTAACATCTGGGACACGATGGGCAACGTCATCTGCGATCCCGATTCCGGCGAGTCCGACGCGCCGCGGCAGTTCTTTCCGGCGGAGCTGCAGGAGGGCAAGAAGTGGACCGGCGCGTGGACGCAGATGCATCCGCGCCTGGGGCCGCTCGTGATCTCCATGGAAAACCGCATCGTCGGCTTCGAGCCGGTCCGTGTACCCGCCGGGGAGTTTCACTCCTTCGCCCTCGTCGCCCAGGGCTGGGACAACAAGATGAACCGCTATCAGCAGCGCTACTGGGTCGTGCCCGGGCTGAACGCCATCGTCAAACGCGAATTCCTCATCTCCAACTTCCGGGGCTCCTACGGCGTCTCGAACCGCACCGAACTGGTTTCGCTCAAGCAGGGCGGCATCGACAGAAGCCGCGCCGGGTCCGGCGCTCAGCCGCAATCTTGTGATCCAGTCGGGCTGCGTCTGAGCCGGGCGCAAGTTCTCCTGCGGCCTCAGCGGGCGGCACCGCACTGATTTCCCTGTGTCGCGCTGGCATCCTGCGGGTTCGGAATCGCCTTGCATAAGGGTGTGCGGAAATATTCGTTCGAACACGGAGGGGGCGGTGCTAGCATGCGAGCATGGAGAAACTCTCGACCTATATTTCTAAGCTGCCGGATACGCCGGACAACCAACACCGCCTCTGGCGCGGTGCTCAGCCGCATCGGCGCGGACACGGTGGGCAGCCGCTTCGAGGCGGTGTGGGACATCGACGCCGGCGCGGTGGTGGGCCATGAGGCGCGGCTGCGGCATGCGCGCGAAGGCGCCGTGGAAGAACAGGAAATCTGGGAACGGGTGCTCAGCGGCGCCGACGACGATCTGCTCGTCTCGCTGGACCAGCTCAGCAGCATCCTGCACGCGGTCAACTACTGCCGCGAAGACGGCGCAGGCATCCACGGCCGGCGCGGCAGCCTGCATCTGAACGCGAAGCCGCGCCTGCTGCGCAGCGTGGAGGACCATCACGGCGCTGCCTTCCGCCGCGCGCTCGACGCGCTGCGCCTGGGCCACATGCCGGTGGTGATCCAGCTGCCCATCGCGATCAACGACCAGGTCTCCCTGCTCAGGCATGCGCTCGCCAACTACCAGCTCAACGGCTTCAATGTGGCGGTCTACGCGCGCGACTTCGTGCAGGCCGGCGCCATCCTCGGCCAAGTGCGCCCGGACCTGATCAAGCTCGACGCCGGCGGCGGCTAGCCCAGCGCGGCCATCCGCGGCCTGCTGGAGTCGGCCGACCGGCGCACCGCGTTCTGCGTCACCGGCGTGTCGGATCTGGCGCAGTTCCAGAGCGTGGTGGCCGCCGGCGTGAAGTTGGCCCTGGGCCCCTATCTGTCCGAGCTGCTCGCGACCCACGCCTGAAGACCGCGCGCCGGCTCGGGATTTTCCCGACGCGCAAGCGCGCCCGCTGCTGCTAGATTGACGGTGCACGGCGCGCCATGCGCCGCCTCCGGGAGCGGCTCCGATGGACACCTCCTTGAACATGATGCTGCGCGGCGCCAGCCTAGCGATGCTCGCGTTGATCGCCGCCGCGCTGCTGCGCGACCATCCGCGTCTGCGCTCCGCCCTGCTTGGCGCGGCCTTCGCGCCGGGCTTCATGGGCGCGCCAGTGCCGGCGTATGCGCTGGCGAGCGGTCTGGCCGCCGGCAACATGGAGGTGTTCTGGCTCTTCACCCGCAGCCTCTTCGACGACGGCTTCTCCCTGCGCGCTGATGGCGCCCGGCGCGCGCGTGCCGGGCGGCCCCTGGGGCCAGACCCTGGGCGCGATGCCGCTGCTCTGGGCCGGGCTGGCGATCCTGAATTCCGCGCGCGACTGGCGCGACGATCTGGTCGAAGGCCTGCGCAGATTGCGCACGCTGATCGTCGCGGCTGCCGCCGGCTATACGCTGCTGCAGGCGCTGGCGATCTGGCTCACCGGCAGCACGCTGCTCGACGTGGCGGGCAGCACGGCGAGCGCCGCCCTGCTCGCGGCGCTGGCGATGGCGGTGTCCTGGCAGCTTCTGGGCACGGCGGGTGGCGGCGATTGGCTGACCGCCTCCGAAGCGCCAGCCGCGCCCGCCTCCGCGGCCAATGCGGCGCAGGCGGAGAACGGCTCGGCGCGCGTGGTGCACGTCCACGCCCGGCAGGCCGCCGCCCTGGACACGCTGCTCCTGCAGCAACGCGTCTACCACGAGCCCAGCCTGACGATCGCGGCGCTGGCGGCGCGCATGGGAATGCCCGAGTACAAGCTGCGGCGGCTGATCAACCAGGGGCTGTGGGTCACCGCAATTTCAACAGCTTCCTCAACGGCTACCGCATCGCCAAGGCGCGCCGCGTCCTCCAGGATCCGGCGCATGCGAAGACGCCGGTCCTGGCGGTCGCGATGGACGTGGGCTTCCAATCGGTCGGGCCCTTCAACCGGGCGTTCAAGACGGCCGTCGGGCTGACGCCCACGGAATTCCGCCGCCAGGCGCTGGAAACCGCCGGCGCGGCGGCCAGTTCCGGCGACGCCGCCGGGGATCCCATGGCGAATTCCGGATCCGCCTAGCCGAATTTCAAAGTCGGCGAGACCGCGAGGACGCATCCGCCGACAATGGGGCTCCGTTCCGCCAAGGGGCTTTCGGAGAACATCGGCATGAAGATCCAGCGCTTGTCCATCGGCTGGGGCGCGGCCCTTTCCATGGCCCTTTTGGCCGCCGCCCTGCTCAGCGGCTGCGTGGGTTCGGCGCTGGAACGCGCCGGCGCGCACCGCCACCGGCTTCGCCAGCCATCAGCTCTGTTCCGCCGTCTTCGTGTCCGGCACGCCACGGGAACAGGCTTACCGGGAGCTGCTCGCGCCCATGGGCGGCGCGCTGCTCAACATTCGCGTCGACGATGAACGCCGCGAAGTCAGCACGCGCATCGCCGGCTTCGCCCAAAGCCGCGCGGTCTACCTCGATGGCGCGGGCTGCGTGCTCACGCCCGAGGGCGTGACGCTGGCCGCCGTGAACGCGTCCGCCGCCGCGCCGAAGCCCTCGCCCGAGGAAGACCGCGTGGTCGAGCCCGCCTCTGCAGCGCTGCGCGCCGCGCTCGACCGCGCTTTCGCGGAAACCGGGAGCACGCCGCACCGCTTCACCAAGGCCGTGGTGATCCTGCGTGAGGACCGCATCGTCGCCGAGCGCTACGCCCCCGGCGTGGGCGTGCACACGCCGCTCGCCGGCTGGTCGGCCACGAAGTCAGTGGTCAATGCGCTGCTCGGTGTGCTGGTCCGCCAGGGCTGGCTGCGCATGGACGCGCCCGAACCCGTGCCCGAATGGTCCCCGAGCGGAGATCCGCGCCGCGCGATCACGACCGACCAGCTGCTGCGCATGCAAAGCGGCCTGGACCTGGGCGAATCGCTACGCACGAGCTTCATAGTGATGTTCGATCCTTCCGTGCAGATGATCTTCCTGCATCAGGACTCAGCGCGGATCGCGGCGGCGGCGCCCCTGGGTGCGCCGCCGGGCGCGCGCTGGAACTACACCAACGCCAACACCCAGCTGCTCTCGCGCATCTTGCTGCAACAGGCGGGCGGCACGCCCGAGGCCTTCCTCGCCTTCGCCCGGCGCGAGCTCTTCGACAAAATCGGCATGCGCGACACGGTCTTCGAATTCAACGTGGCCGGCACGCCCATCGGCGCCAGCCATCTGCTGGCCTCGGCGCGCGACTGGGCGCGCTTCGGCCAGCTCTATCTGCACGACGGCGTGGCCGGCGGCGAGTGCATCCTGCCCGAGGGCTGGGTTGATTACTCCGCCGCCGCCACGCCGGGCTCGGAGGTCTACGGCTACGGCGCGGGTTTCTGGACCGAACGCGGCGAGGGGGAAGGCCAGCGCTACCGCCGCGCGCGCGGCCTGCTGGCCGATTCCTTCATGGCGCGCGGCGCGCTGGGGCAATACGTGATCGTGGTGCCATCGGAGCGGCTGATGGCGGCGCGCCTGGGCATCGCACGCACCGAGCGCGACGATGCGGACACGGTGATCAAAATGGTTCGCGAGGCGATCGAGGCGACGCGTCCGCGCTGAGGCCACGAAGCGGGGGGCGGGAAAATAGGGTTTATTTTAGGATTCAATATCAGTCCGGAGGATTCGCCAGGAATTCATCGTACTATTCGTGCTTGAACTCACTATCCCCTCCGGGAATGGGCAACGACTCTCCCCACCGGCGGACCGCGGCCGTCGTTTTCCTCACGGGCCTCTTCGTCCTGCTGATCATACTGGCGCTCCCGCCCTTTGCGCTCTTCCCGGCCAGCGCGCCGGGCATGCTCCAGCTCCATCTGCTGATGGAGCTCTTTTCGATCACGATCTCGCTGATGGTCGCCGCGGTGCTCTAGCAGTCGCTGCCCACGGGCCGCGCGAAATTCGCCGTCCCGGTGATCGCGGGCTTCGTCATCGAGGCCGCCTGCGACCTGTTTCACGCACTCGCCTACGCGGGCATGCCGGAGCTGATCACGGAGAACACGACCAACAAAGTCGTGTTTTTCTGGTTCGCGGGAAGAATCACCAGCCTGACCACGCTGTTCTTCGTCGCGCTGCCGATGCGCGCGGCGGTGGACAAGCGGCTGTGCCTGCTGGGCGCGGCGGCGGTGATCGCCGCGGTGTTCTGGGGCGGGACGATGCACGTCCACGAGCTGCCGGTCTTCTATCAGCCCGGCGTCGGCACCACGGCCCTGAAGGCCAACATCGAATACGCGCTGGCCGCCGGCTACGGCTTCACCGCGCTGCTCTTCCTCTATTTCGAGAAGAACCGCCGCGACGGCCGAGGCTATCTGTTGGCGGCCGCCAGCGCGCTCATGGGCATGGGCGACCTGCTGCTGGCCGGCTACCGCACCTCCTCGGATTTCAACAATATCTTCGCGCACGTCTTCAAGATCACGGGCTTCGCGTTGATCTACTGCACCTATTTCGTCTATGCGTTGCGCCGGCCGTTCGAGCGCGCCGTCGCCGCGGAAGCGAAGCTGGTGGAGGCCAATGACCGGCTGGAGCAGCACGTGGAAGAACGCACGCGTGATCTCAAGGCATTCTCCTATTCGCCGGCGCACGACCTGCGCGGCCCCATCGGCCGCATCAACGGCTTCGCCCATCTGCTCGAGAGCAGCACCAAGGACAGGCTGACCGAGAACGAACGGCATTTCGTGGAGCGGATCCAGAAGTCCGCGCTCTCGATCAGCGAGCTGACCGACGGCATGATGGAGCTCTCGCTCGTTCTGGAGGGCCCGGTGCACATCTAGGAGGCTGACCTGAGCGCGATCGTGCTGGAGGTGGCCGACGAACTGGCGGAGATTTCGCTCTCGGTGCAGCCCGGCATGCGCGCGATGGCCGATCCGCACGGTGTTCGCCAACCTGATCGGCAACGCCTACAAGTACACGGGCAAGGTGCCGCTGGCGGAGATTTCGGTGTCGGCCGCGCCGCTGCGCGGCGTGAACGTCTTCTGCGTGGCGGACAACGGTGTGGGCTTCGACATAGCGCATGCGGGCAAGCTCTTCACCACGCTGGGCCGGCTGCACAGCGAGGCGGAGTTCAACGGCAACGGCAACGGCATCGGCCTGGCGACGGTGGCGCGCATCGTCGAGCGCCACGGCGGGCGCATCTGGGCCGAGGCCAAGCCCGGCGACGGCGTGCGCTTCTTCTTCACACTGGCGGCGAGATAGCGCCCGGGGCGCGCCCGCTCAGAGCGGCAGCCAGAGTTCGAAGCGGATTTCTCCGGACGAAGGCGCATAGCGCACCCAGCCGCCCGACAATTCCATGATAGCGCGCACGAGATACAGGCCCAGGCCTGACCCGGTGCTGTCGTGCGCGCCGGGCGCGCGGTAGTACTTGTCGAAGACCTGCTCGGCGTCGGGCAGGCCGGCGGGGCCGGGCGGATTGGCAAAGCTCAGGTGGACGCCCTTGCGGGCGGCGTCGGCTGGCAGCTCGGCGAGGATGCGGATCTCGCTGCCGAGGGCGGCGTACTTGAGCGCGTTGTCGATCAGGTTGGAGAGCACCGCGCGCAGTAGCTGCGCGTCGGCCTGGACGATGGGCAGTCCGGCCGCTCGCACCATCAGACGCTGCGGCGTCTCGGTGGAATCGCGCAGCTCCAGGAGTATTTCCTCGATGTTGCAGGACTGGGGCCGCGGCGTGAGCTGCTTCTGGTCGAGCTGGTCGGCCTGCAGGCAGCGCTCGATGATGGCGTCCATGTCGCGCACGGCCTGCAGCGCATGCGGGCTCACCGGCTGCGGATTGCGCGCCGGACCGAGCGCGAGGCGGATCACTGAGAGCGGCGTGCGCAGCTCATGACCGAGCATGGCCATCAGGCAGCCCGGCACTTCGCGCTGCGAGCGCTCCATGTCTAGCTGCTTGTTGGTCACCGCGAGCTGCAGCGCGGCGTCCTGGCCGTCGCGGAGGATCTGGCGCGAGCGCAGCCGCAGGATCATGAACATCAGCCAGCCGGTGATGAAGCCGTGGGGGAATTCAGTCTCCAGGTCCAGGCCCGCGTGAGACCCAGCACCGGCGCCATGGCCAGCGACAGCGACAGCGCCGAGAGGACGAACACCGCGCGCAGCGCGAAGAGCCCCGGCGTCACGTTGCGCCGCGCCGCCCAGGAGAGCACCACGAACACCGGCGTGGCGATCAGCACGATGATGGCGTTGAGCTCCAGCGCCAGGCGCGTCTCGCCGGCGGCGAGCAGGACCAGGTCGGCGATCTGGCCCGCGATCAGGATGTCGATCAGGCGCAGATAGCGCGGCGGCGCGTCGAAGGCGCGGAACAGATGCCTTCTGAAGAGCACCCCGGTGAGCGGCGCCACGCAGACCATCAAGCTGGTGAACTGATCGACCACACCGGGCGATGCGCCCGGGAAGATCTGCGCCACCACGCCCGTGAGCGCGGCGCTGTAGACGATGAACGCGGCCTGGTAGACGACGAAGGCGGCGGTGAGCTTCTCGGGCCGCGCCATGTAGTCGTTGATCGCCCAGAACATCAGCCAGAGCATGAAGGCCAGATAGACGGAGCGCAGGATGGCGATGCGGACGTCGCGGGTGCGCGCTTCGGGCGGCTCGAGCGCCTGGACGTGCAGCAGCGCCGCGCTGGAGGTCTTCACGCGCAGGTAGTAGGTGGTCGATGGCGCGGCGGGCGTGACGTAGAAGCCCAGCGTGGCCGCCGGATAGCTGCGCAGCGCGAAGGGCGTGCGGTCGCCCGTGACCGAGCGGCGCCAGGCGCCTGGCACGATGATGTCGGGCTCGTAGAGCACGACTTCGTCCAGGATGGAGGGCAGGATGCGCAGCACGATCTGGCCGCCGTCCTCGCGCGGCGCGATCTGCAGCCGCAGCCAGTGGGCCGATTCGGAATAGCCGCCGGTGTAGATCTCGGGCACGGTGTGATAGGACGCCTGGCGCGCCTGCTCGAAGCTGATGGAGGTGGTCTTGTCGACGAAGATCGACCGGGAAAGGATGTAGTCGCGGTCGTGATCAATGTCCTGGGCCGAGGCAGGTGCGGCGCAAGCGAGCAGCAAAGCCGCCACGGCCGCGAACAAGTACGGGAAAAACCGGCGCAAAGGGCCGTCTTCAGAAAATCGGGTGGATGCAGGGATGGCGCATTGTAGCCTCTGGAAATGGCGGGCAGTCCGGATGTCCGCCGGGCGCTTCGGGGATGCCGATCTGTCGCGCGAAAGTAACAAATTAATAAAAACCCAATATTTACCCTTACTTACTTCGCAAAAATACATTAAATGAAAAAATGAACAAATTAAATTAAATCGGCGAGCCATGGGCTCCTCCTCGGTGCGCCACCGGGGAACGCACATGGCCTTGCGCAAGACCATCCTGAAGCGGGCATCCGCCCTGTTGTTCGCCTTGTCGGCCGCGGCGTCGATCTGGGCGGTTCCCGCGCGCGCCGGCGATCTCGAGCGCATCCTCGTCCAGGGGCAGCTCAAAGTCTGCATTTGGCCCGACTACTACGGCATCAGCTACTACAACCCCAAGACGCGCCAGCTCGGCGGCTTGGACTTCGACATGGCCGCCGCGCTGGGCCGCGAGCTGGGCGTCACGCCGCGCTTCGTCGACAGCTCCTTCATGGCACTGGTGGACAACCTGTTCTCGGGCGCCTGCGACATCGCGATGCACGCGTGGGCATCACGGCGGAGCGCAAGACCCGGCTGCGCTTCTCCCAGCCCTATCTGCGCAGCGACATCTACGGCATCACCATGGAGACCAATCCCCACGTGAAGACCTGGGTCGACATCGACCACCCGGGGCGGGTGGTCGCGGTGCAGGCCGGCACGGTGATGGAGGACGTCATGCGCGCCGAGCTCGAGCGCGCCCAGCTCCTCGTGGTCAAACCGCCAGCGACCCGCGAGCGTGAAGTCGCCTCGGGCCGCGCCGACGTGTTCATGACCGACTACGCATATGCGGTGGCGCCCGGCAGCACCGAGTTTCTGGCGCGGGTCGACGCGCTGCTCGCGGCGATGAAGAAGGACGGACGGCTGCGTCAACTGGCGAAGAAATACGGGCTCGACCCGATCGTGGTGGACTGAATGAAGATCGCCATGCCGCCGCTGCACCGCTCCGAAAGCAAGATGTTCGCCTTATTCGGGACGGCGATCGCCGTGTCGCTGCTGATCGGCATGCTGATCTACACGGCCACCGGCCAGCGCAGCGCGATCGAGGCGGAGCAGCGGCGCGGCGTGCTGCTGGCGATGATGCTCGATGGCCACGTGACCCGCACGATCGCGATGATCGACGGCAACATGAATCTGCTCGACGTGGTCCTGGCCACGCACCGCGACACGACGCCGCGCGGGCGCGTGCCGGCCGACGTCGATGCGGCCCTGCAGGCCTCCATCCTCGACGCGGTGCATCTGCGCTCGATCTCCCTGCTCGACGACCAGGGCAAGGTGCTCGCCAGCTCGAACATGGCCAACGTCGGCCTCAAGGTCGATCTCGCCGCCCTGGGCTTCAACCATGCGCTGACCGTGCGCGCAGAATCCGGCGCGGTGTTTCTGGGCCGCGACCTGGCCACGCCCGTGGACGCGCCGGGCAGGTCCACCGACAGCGCCTCCATCTATGCGATTCCCGTGGCGCGGCTCACCGCCTCGAACCGCAACCGCCCGCTGATCGCGCTGGCGATGGTCAATCCCGAATACTTCTTCCTCGGCGTGGCCGGACCGCTGGGCGCGGAGGAGAATTTTGCCGCGCTGTTCAACTACCGTGGTCTGGCGCTGGCCGCCACGCCCGAGGCGCCCTTCCGCCCCGGTCTGCGCTACGGCGAGCTGCCGATGCTAGACAGCCTGTGGCGCGACAAGGAATTCGGCACCTTAACGCTGGACGCGCGCGGCCCCGCCGGACCCTTCCAGGTCATGTTCCGGGCTTCGCACGACTTCCCGCTGGTGCTGGCCGTGGGCCTGTCGATTCAGAGCGCGACGGCGGCCTGGCACGCCGAATCGCGCGGCGTCATCTGGCTGGGCGTCTGCGCCAGCCTGGCGAGCCTGCTCGGCACAGTGCTGCTCAGCCGCCTGCTGCGATCGCGGGAAAACATGCGCGCCGAGCTGGGGGCGGCCAAGGAGGCGGCCGAGAGCGCGAATGCCGCGAAGAGCAATTTTCTGGCGAACATGAGCCACGAGATCCGCACGCCGATCAACGGCGTGCTGGGCATGATCGCGCTGGCGCTGGAGGCCACGCCCGATCCCAAGCTGTGCGAATACCTGGGCATCGCCCATTCCTCGGCCGACATGCTGCTGCAGGTGGTGAACGACATCCTCGACTTCTCGCGCATCGAAGCGGGCGAGCTCGTGCTGGAGAGCACGGATTTCGACCTGTCCGCGCTGTGCCAGAAGTCGCTGAAGAATTTCTTGCTGCAGGCGGAACAGAAGGGCCTCACGCTGCTGCTCGACATCCATCCCGAGACGCCGCGCATGCTGCGCGGGGATCCGCTGCACTTCGGTCAGATCCTCTTCAACCTGGTGGGCAACGCCATCAAGTTCACCGAGCGCGGTTCGGTGACGCGGCGCATCGAGCCGCGCTTCGGCGCCGGTAAGGACGTGGAGATCGTCGGCGAAGTCGCCGACATGGGCGTCGGCATCGAGCCGGACAAGCGCGACATGATTTTCAAGGCCTTCAGTCAGGCCGACACGTCCACCACGCGCAAATACGGCGGCAGCGGCCTTGGCCTGTCGATCTGCAAGCGGCTGTGCGAAGCGATGGGCGGCTCCATTGGAGTGGACAGAGAGCCGGGCGAGGGCGCGAAGTTCTATTTCAACTGCCGGATGGCGCAGTCCGACGCGCCCGCGCCTGCGGCGCCCAAGCAGACTGGGCCCGTCTCTGGGCTGCTTCTGATCAGCCCCAACGCAGCCGAGCGCCCGGTGCTCACGCGCCTGCTGGGGCGGCTCGGCTATCCGCTCGCCGTGGCCGAGACCACCGAGACGGCGCTGCCCCTGCTGGGCATGCTCGGCGGCGATCCCGTCGTCGTGTGCGACGCGCGCCAGCCCGGCATGAGCCCGCTGCTGTTTCTGCGCGCTGCGCAGGAATAATTAGGCAGGCCCGTGTCCATCATCCTGCTCCACGCCGTGTCCTACGCGGTGACGCTGAGCTGCCAGGCGGCCCTGCTGCCGGGGAAGGTGGCGCTGCTCTCGAGTCCGGTGCTGGAATCCGATCTGCGCCTGGTGCTCTCGGAACTGAGCAAGCCGGGCGCGCGCGCAGGGCGCGGTTTTCGCCGCGCCGTCCGCGGCCCCGGCGCAGGGACAGACCATGGATCTGAAGGGCCTGCGGCTGCTCGTCGCCGACGACACCAAAGCTAACCGCCTTCTGGTCTCCGCCGCCCTGCGCAACAACCGCTGCGAGATCGAATACGCGCACGACGGCGCCCAGGCCGTGACGCTGGCGCAAAGCCGGGAGTTCGACGCCATTCTGATGGACATTCAAATGCCGACGATGGACGGCATGGAAGCCACGCGCATGATCCGCCGTTGGGAGTTGGAACAGGGCCGCGCGCCGATGCCGATCATCGCCATGACCGTGCATGCCTTCACGCCGGACCATCAGAAGTTTCTCGACGCCGGCATGAACGCTGTGCTGGTCAAGCCGATCCAGCTTGCGGGCTTCCGCAAGCTGATCATGCAACCGCGTTCGGACTGAGGCCCGCGCGCACCTACGCGGAGACGCGGCGATGCAGGATGCAAGCCTTGATGAAGCCCTGCAGCTGATCGAATGGGATCGGCTTGTCGAAGTGGGTGACGCCGGCTGGCAGGCCACCGCGCTTGTCGAGGTCCTCGAACTTCAGGCCGGTGACGGCGATGATGTCCATGTCGCGGTAGGCGTCCTTGGCGCGGATGGCTCGGATCATCTCGATGCCGTCCATCTGGCTCATGGCGATGTCGGTGATCAGAAGATCTGGCACCGCCTGCGCGATGCCCAGCAGGGCCTCGATGCCGTTGGAGGCCACCTAGACGGTCACCGGCAGACGCCATCCGGCGATCTTCTTCTTGTAGAGCTCGAGCAGATTCTTGTCGTCCTCGACGATCAGCACGTGCAGCGTGGAGCGCGCGCCGAGCGCAGCACTTCCTCGAGCGATTCGGCCATGATGCGGCGATGTCCACCGGACGTCTTCCAGGCCTTGAGCGTGCCGCTCTCGATCATCGCGCCGATGGTGTTCGGCGCCAAACCGAGCATGGCCGCCGCTTCCCGCGTGCTGTAGTACTTCTGCGCCGGCTGCGCCTGGGACGCGGCTTCGGCAGTTCCTTTGCTGCTGGATTTGTTCATCGGCAAGCGAATAGATGAAATCTATAAATATGTCGCGAGAAAGTGAGAGCCGTTCTCGCCATTCAGGTTACATTATCACATTTTTTGAATTTTTGCTAAATTTACCATATTTGATCAGTATGAGCGACCACGATCTCCCCAAGCCGGTCGCTGCCCTGATGGCCGAGCAGGCTGCCAACCTGAAATTCCTGGCGCATTCGTCCCACGAGATCCGCACGCCGCTCTCGAGCGTGATCGGCTTCGCCGACCTGCTTGCGGAAGGTGGCGTCGAGAACGAGGAGCAGGGACGCATGCTCGCCATCGTCTCCCAGGAGGCACACCGCCTGGCCAAGGTTTTCGAGCAGGTGTTCCGGCTGGCGCGGCTGGACGCGGGGCGCGGCACCGAATGGAATTGGAAGGCCTGGCCCGCCCAGGCGCTGTTCGCCCACGTGGGTGCGCGCGCCGTGCCGGAGACCATGACGCTGCCCGACATCGTCGAGCGCGGCTGGATCGAAGGGCTGACGGTGGTCTGCGACGGCGACGCGCTGGCGGCCGCCTGCGCCGCGCTTTTCGACAACGCCCAGCGCTACGCCGGCGCCCATGCCGCCGTGAGCTTGATCGCTGAACGCGCCGAGCTCGAAGGCCGGCCGGCCCTGCGGCTGACCGTGCAGGATACGGCCCGGGCATGACGGAAGCCACGCGACAGCGCGCCTTCGAGCGCTATTTCCGCGGCGAGCTGGCCGCATCGGCGCCCGGCAGCGGCCTGGGCCTGAGCCTGAGCCTGGTCAAGCTCACCGCCGAGTTGCTGGGCGGCGCGGCCGCGCTGGCAAACGCACCCGAAGGCAGCCTGGCCGCCAGCATCACCCTCCCCGCCAGCGAAGCGTCCGACTGAATCCTGCCGTCCACGGCCCACCGCAGCCTTCGTCCGCCAAGGCTGGCGGGGATTGCTCATGACTATCATAAGAATTAAAACTGATAAATTAATTCAATTGTTATCAATTTGATCTTTTTGTTCATTTTGTGATAATTTACGTCCATCGACCGGGTCAGCTGGTTTCGTGAACGAGGTGCACGAGATGGACAAGGACGTGAAATTCAGCGACTGGCTCAACGCGGTGGTGGACAGCGAGGCCGGCGCGGGGGGAAGAAGTTCAGGGCGGCGCCCAGGATGAAGCGCGGACGCCCCAGAAGCAGGACTGGTACAGCCCGGTCCGTGCGTATCTGCAATTCTCCGACGCGATGCGCGAGATCGCCCGCGAAGCCGGCGCGGCCGCGCCGCAGTCGCCCGAGCAGGCCCTGCTCGAGCTGATCACCAGTCAGGCGCTGACCGTGAGCGACGTGATCGTGCGCCGCGACATCGCTTCGCCCAGCACTGTGCACGCCAAGCTGATGCTGCTGCGCCGCACCGGCTTGGTCTCCTGGCAGCTCGGCCCCGAAAGCCGCACCAAGTATCTGCAGCCGACCGAACGCGCCCTGGAGTACTTCCTGCACTCCGGCCGTAATCTGCAGACGCACCGCGGCCAATAACCCGATCGCCACTGAAGGGCGGGTGCCGGATGGCGGCGGCCGCAAGGAGATACAAATGGCAAACCAACAAACCTCTACGCTCTCCCATCTCCTCGGCGACGCGGTCCTTTCCCGTCTGGCCGGCGCAACCCGCGCCGTGCGCTGGATCCTGTATGCGGAGAGTGTGGGCGCAAGCGCATGCGCCACGCCCGCGGCCTACTTCCGTTCGCTCGATCTGGTCCCCAGCCGCAGCTTCCTGGCGCGCTAGATGCTGTGCCTCGCCGTCTGGTGCGCCCTGGGCGGCCTGATGCATGAACACAGTCTGCGCATGAAGGCCGCCGGCGTCGCCGAGCTTTCCATGCACACCGGCGACGCGCGGACCGCGTCCGCGCACGAGGCCGGCAAGCTGCGTGGCATCACGCTCGACGCGCTCCTCGTGGAGCTGTTCTATCCGGCAGGCGACGAAACTGCGAAGCGCCAGAGGGGCTGAGCGCTGGGCCGTGGGTCGGGATGCAGGCTGAGAGGTGGGCTGAGAGGGGCTAAGATGTATAGCGCTTTTCCAGTTCGTCGAAGAGCGGCTTGCGCACCAGCTCCTAGCGTTCGGCGAAGGTGGCGACGAGCGCGGGATCCTCGGGCAGCTCGCCACGGCGCTGCAGTTCGCCCAGCGCATTCATCATGCTGCGCACGGCGCCCTGCAGCGCGGCGTTGGCGTAGAGCACCATGCCGAAGCCCATTTCCGCGAACGCGCGGCGGGCAGAGCGGACGTCTTGCCGTCGATGACGATGTTGACCGCCTGCGGACAGGGCAGCTCGGCGGCGATGCGCCGCAGCTCGTCCACGCCGGTGGGCGCCTCGACGAAGGTGACGTCGGCGCCGGCTTCTGCGAAGGCCGCGGCGCGCTCGAGCGCATGGTCCAGGCCGTGGATGGCGCGCGCGTCGGTGCGGGCGATGATGAGGAAATCCTCGTGCGTGCGCGCATCCGCGGGGGCCTTGATCTTTCCGATCATCTCGCCCGCCTCCACCACTGCCTTGCCGGCGAAGTGGCCGCATTTCTTTGGCATGACCAGGTCTTCGAGCTGGATGGCGTTGGTGCCGGTGCGCTCCAGGGTGCGCACGGTCTGGCGCACGTTGAGCGCGTTGCCGAAGCCCGTGTCGGCGTCGACGATCAGCGGCAGCGCCACGGCGTCGCGCAGCGCGGCGGTGTGCTGCGCCACGTCCGAGAGGCTGATGAAAGCCAGGTCGGGGATGCCGTAGAAGTTGTTGGTGAGCCCCGCGCCGCTCAGGTACACGGCCTCGAAGCCCATGCTCTCGATCACGCGCGCGGCCAAGGCGTTGCCCGCGCCGGGCACGAGCAGGCTGCACCGCTCGTCGAGCGCGCGGCGCAGAAGGGTGCCGGGATGCATGCTCATGTGCGTTTCTCCATCTCTTGCCGAATCGATTGAAAAGCCTACTGAATTCCTATTCCTTGCCGCCGACGGCTTCAGCCCATCTGGCCGGAAAGCGCGCCTTGATGAATTGCGCCAGCGCCTTGATCGCCGCGGCCTGATAGAGGCTGGGCATGGCGAGCATGAAGATCTTGCTGCCGAAGACGCTGATACTGTAGTCCTCGAGCAGCGGGAAGAGCAGGCCGGCGGCGAGCGCCTCATTGAGGATGATGCGCGGCAGCACGCCCAGGCCCGCCAGCTTAGGCGGCAGCGAACCGCTCGCACAAGGCGCGCCGCGCCGCCGCCCGAAAGCCGCGTGATTCTCGCCGACACCTCGGTCTGGATCGACCACCTGCACGCCGCGGACCCGGAGCTGGTCCGCCTGCTGTGCGAGGAATGCGTGCTGGCGCATCCCTTCGTCATCGGCGAAATCGCGCTGGGAAGCCTGCGCAACCGCAATGCCGTATTGAGCGTCTTGGCGGATCTGCTAAGCGCCGCCGCGGCCACACCCGAAGAGTTGCTGTATTTTATTGAGAGCGAACGTCTCACGAATCGAAGCATCGGCTATGTGGATGCGGCCCTGCTCGCGTCCGCGAGGCTCACGCCGGGCGTCAGGCTCTGGACGCGGGACCAGCATCTTTCGAAAGCGGCGCAGGCGCTGGGCGTCGCCTCGACGCCAGCGGACTGAGCCGGCTCCGCCTGCTTCGAAATCACAGCATCGCCGCCAGCCGCTTGCCGATGATCTGCCGCGCCTCGGCGACGATGCGCTCGATCAGCTCCTTCACCGTCGGGATGTCGTGGATCAGGCCCGCGACCATGCCGCAGGACCAGGCGCCCGCATCCATCTCGCCGGACTTCATGATGCGCGGATAGACGCCGGCGACTTCCTCGATGATGTCCTCGAACTTGATCGAGGCGCCGAGCTCCTTCTCCTTGACGAGCAGCCGCTCGACCGCGGCGTTGGCCAGCACGCGCTCGGTGTTGCGCAGCTGGCGCATCACCAGCCGGGTGTCGAGTTCACTGGCCTGCACGATGGCCTGCTTGACGTTCTCGTGCACGGGCGCTTCCTTGGTGGCGATAAAGCGCGTGCCCATGTTGACACCCTCCGCGCCCAGCGCCAGCGCGGCGGCCAGCGAGTGGCCATCGGCCATGCCGCCCGAGGCGACGAAGGGGATGTCCAGCTCCTCGGCGGCGCGCGGCAGGAGGATGAAGTTGGGCATGTCGTCCTCGCCCGGGTGGCCGCCGCATTCGAAGCCGTTCACGCTGACCGCGTCGCAGCCGATAGCCTGAGCCTTGAGCGCGTGGCGCACCGAGGTGCACTTGTGGATCACCTTCACGCACGCCTCGTGCAGGCCGGGCAGCCACTTCTGCGGATTGTTGCCCGCCGTCTCGACGATCTTCACGCCGCCTTCGACGATAGCGCGCACATAGCCGGGATAGTCTGGCGAGGTGACGGAGGGAATGAAGGTGAGGTTCACGCCGAAGGGCTTGTCGGTCATGGTCCTGCAGCGCGCGATCTCCGCGGCGAGCGCCTCGGGCGTCTTCTGCGTGAGGCCGGTGATGATGCCCAGGCCGCCGGCGTTGGACACCGCCGCGGCCAGTTCCGCGAGACCGACGAAGTGCATGCCGCCTTGGATGATGGGGTATTGGATGCCGAACAGTTCGGTGATGCGGGTCTTCACGGGGCGTCTCCTTGATCTTGTCATGCGGAGTTTGCCGCATGTGGGGAATTCGCGCCAAGATAGCGCCAATCCATTCCACGCATCCGAATCATGACGACCACGAGAGAACAGCGCTTCCGCCAGCTCGAAGAAGCGCTCGGCCACAGCTTCGACGCGCAGATCAAGGTGGGCGGCAATTACGCGCCGCTGGTGCGGAACGGAGACACGGTGCATGTCAGCGGCCAGATTCCGCGCGTGGGCGACAGCATCGTGGTGCAGGGCGCGCTCGGCGCGGAGGTCTCTCTCGCGCAGGGGCAGTCCGCCGAGGGCTTCACGCAGCAGAGCGAAGTCTCGGACGGCGCGTCGGAGGCGCTCTATGCGCTGTTCGGCGAAGCCGGCGTGCATGCACGGACCTCGGTCGGCGTGTACCAGTTGCCGAAGAACGCGCCGGTGGAAATCGACCTGACGGTCGCTGTCTACACATAACCATCAACCTTTTCTCTCCCGGACCCGCTCACATGCTCCGTCTTCACGTCGACGCAAAGATGACCCGCCCCTATGCCATGTCCGTGTTCGTGGCCTTGCAAGAGAAGGGCTTGGCCTTCGAGATGGAGAAGGTCGATCTCGGCGCGCGGGCGAATCATTCCGCTTCTTATGTCTCGCTGTCGCTCACGCACCGGGTGCCGACCTTGGAGCACGACGGATTCGCCTTGTCGGAATCCTCTGCGATCACCGAATACCTCGAGGAGGTTTTCCCCGGCGCGCCGCTCTATCCCGCCGACCCGAAGCTCAAGGCAAAGGCGCGCCAAGTGCAGGCCTGGATCCGCAGCGATTTCATGCCAATCCGCCTTGAATGCTCGACGGAGCTGATCTTCTACGGCCTGCCCGGCGAACCGCTTTCCCCCGCGGCGCGGGCCTCGGCGGAGGTCTTTTACACGGCGGCCGGGGCCTTGCTGGCAGATGGGCAGGCGCATCTCTTCGGGCGTTGGTCTCTGGCGGACGTCGACCTTGCGCTGATGCTCAACCGTCTGTTGCACGCCGGAAACGCGGTGCCCGATGCGCTGGCGCAATATGTCGAGCGGCAGTGGCGGCATCCGGCGATCCAGCGTTGGGCACAGCACCCGCGTCCGTGACGTGGGGCAATGGTCGGGCGTGCGATCCGGGCTGCGTTCACTATGGTGTTTATCGATGGTAATCAGCTAAATTCTTCATTTCTGTCTTTCCAGGGCGCCGCCTAGAATCGGGCGAAAACAAAAATACGGAGAGACAGTCCATGCCCGCATTTCCTTTTCCCGCCGCCGTCCACAACGCTTCGCGCCGGCGCCGCGCTCGCCGGACTCTCCGCCTCGGGCTGCGCAAGCCTGTCGCAGCCTTATGAGAAGGCCTACCGCGTGAAGTCCTCGGACTCGGACGGCGTCAATCTGGCGGTGTACGAGAGCGGCAATCCGCAGGGGCGGCCGGTGATCTTCGTGCACGGCTTCTCGCAGAGCCACGAGAGCTGAGTGAAGCAGACCACCTCGGCGGATCTGAGCAAGCTGCGCCTGATCTCTTACGACCTGCGCGGCCACGGTGATTCGGACAATCCGCTCGTCAAGGAGGCGTATCACAACCCCGAGAAGTGGGCGCAGGATCTGCAATCCGTCATCCGCGCGAGCTGCGCAGTACAGCCCTGCATCGTCGCCTGGTCCTACGGCGGACGCGTAATCAATGACTATCTGAGCGTGTTCGGTGACGCCGAGCTCAGCGCGATCGACTACGTGGCCGCCACTTCCACGGGCGAACGCTTCTGGCTGGGCCGCTCGTATGCGCTGCTGGTGCCGATGCTCTCCGACGATCCGGCCGTCGCCGTGCCGGCGACGCGCGCCTTCCTCAAGGCCTGCTTCGAGAAGCAGGCCAGCGAGGCGGAGCTGCAGTAGATGGAAGCCTTCAACGCCAAAACGCCGGTCGCGGTGCGCAAACTGCTGGCCAGGCGGCCCACCAAGTACAACGACGCGCTGCGCAAGCTGCGCGTGCCGGTTCTGGTCACGCACGGCTCGGAAGACCAGGTTTCCGCGCCGGCGATGGGCGAATACACCAAGAAGATGGTCGCCCAGGCCAAATTATCAATGTACCAGGGCGTCGGCCACGGCCGTTTTTCGAGGCCCCCCGACGTTTCAACGCGGAATTGCTGGAATTGGTCTCGCAGATAGCCTAGAAAGCAGCCTATTGACGCGGCAATATAAAGATTGAACTTTTTATCATTTCTGGCATCGAATTGGCATGGAAAAAGAAAACGCTCGATACCAGAAACTGGAGCAACTGCACGAGAGGCGAAAGCAGGTCGTGAGGTTGCATCTGAAGGGATACGGAGTCATGGCCATCGCGGAGTTGACAGGGCTGAGTTACCCGGCGGCTCGACTTGCCATTGATCTCTATGAAGAAGGGGCCGCGGCGACCCTGAAGCCGCGCCCACGAGCTCGTACGCCAGGAGACGGAAGACGGCTGAATGCGGATCAAGAAGAAGCAATCCGGCGCACGATCTGCGACAAACGTCCGGAGCAGTTGAAGATGGAATCTGCGCTCTGGACGCGAGGCGCGGTCATGCTGTTCATCGAACAGGAATACGCGGTCAAACTCTCAATACGTGCGGTCGGAGACTACCTCAAGCGCTGGGGTTTCACGCCGAAAAAGCCGATCAAGCGCGCTTATGAACAGCGACCGGAGTCTGTCAAGCAGTGGATCGATCAGGAGTATCTGGCCATCGAGAAGCGTGCCAAGGCCAAAGGTGGCGAGATTCACTGGGGTGACGAAACCGCGTTGGTGAATACGGATGTTCGGGGCCGCAGTTATGCTCCCAAAGGGCAAACCCCGGTCACGATGGCGGTTAGAGGTACGCGACAGAAGCTGTCGATGATTTCCACAGTGACCAATCAGGGCAAGGCAAGCTGGATGATCATCGATGGTGCCTTTAACCACGAGAAGCTCATCGAGTTCTTCGAGGCGCTGGTGGCCGATGGCAAGCGCGCGGGCAAGAAAGTGTTCCTGATCCTCGACAACCTCGGCGTGCATCACTGCAAGCCGGTCAAGGCATGGCTTGCCGAGCACCAAGCCGACATCGAAGTCTTTTACCTGCCAAGCTACAGCCCGGAGCTCAATCTGGATGAGCGACTCAACGCCGACCTGAAACATGTCATCAGCACACGAGTCCCCGTCAGAACAAAGGCCAAATTACACGCCGCAGCAAAGAACCACATGGCGTTCATCGAAACCCATCCCGAACGCGTGAAGTCCTACTTCCAGGATCTCCGCGTCAAATACGCCGCATGAAAACTTCTTCCTGCCGTATCGGTTAAGGATCAACTCGGCCACTGCCTGGCGGCTCCACAGCGCGTAGATCATCTTCAACTGGTCGGGCGTGCGGTCGCGGATCAGCTGCTGAACCTCGCGTTCCTGCTCCGCCGTCAGCGTTCTGCCCGTACCCTGCGGGCGCCCGGGGCGCTCAACGTCGAGGGCCTTCCACCCGCCCGCGCGATACGCCTTCACCGCCGCAATGACCGTCTGCGCGACATCTCGCATTGCGCCGCTGCGTCCTTCAGGCTCATGCCATCCAGCCGCATCTTCACCACACGTCGGCGCCGTTCGTTCAGGGCGGCTACCGGCAGCGTTCTCGAGTCGATTTTGTCCCTGCAACAGCAGACTCTATATCACTCAATAAGTTCAATGTTTAAGCGCTGGATAAATAATGATAACGATTATTATTTGCGTGGTAGCATTGAGCACAACGGAACCACGCCATGTTCAAGGATTTCAAGGATACCGATCTTTCCGCGAGCGCCCATCACCTCGGTCTGCTGAGGAAGGGCCAGCGTGCCACCGTCGTCGGCATGGCCGAGAGCGGCAGCGCCGATCAGCTCGCGCTGCGCACGCGCCTGATGGAGCTGGGCTTCGTGCCCGGCGAACCCATCCAGGTGGTGGCCGAATCCTTCCCCGGCGGCGATCCGATCGCGGTGCGCCTTGGCAATACGACCTTCGCCCTGCGCCGCCACGAGGCGGCCATGGTGCGGACCACCGCGCCCCAGGACCACGAATGAAATTCCGGCCGCGCACGGCGGCCAAGGCAGTCAAGCAATGAGCCTCCCGCAGACCCGCTCCCCCGAGCAGCCCTTCTTCCTCGCCCTGGTCGGCAATCCGAACTGCGGAAAAACGGCGCTGTTCAACCGCCTCACCGGCGCACACCAGAAGGTGGCCAACTACGCCGGCGTCACCGTCGAGCGAAAGGAAGGCCATTTCACCTCGCCCTCGGGCCGCGCCTACCAGGTGGTGGACCTGCCCGGCGCCTACAGCCTGAATGCGATCGCGCCCGACGAGGCTGTCACCCGCGACGTGCTCTTCGGCCAGCGCGAGGACGAGCGCACGCCCGACCTGATCGTGCTCGTGGCCGACGCCACCAATCTGCGCCTGAACCTGCGCCTCATGCTCGAAGTGCTGCGCCTGAAGCGGCCGACGATCCTGGCGCTGAACATGATGGACATGGCTGCGTGGCGCGGGCTGCGCATCGACGTCGCCAAGCTCGAGGCTGAACTCGGCATCCCGGTGATCGAAACCATGGCGGTCAAGCCCGGCGGCGGCGCGGCGCTCATCGCGCAGCTCGACCGCATGGCGATCGAACATGCGCAGCAGGGCGCGGCGAACGATGGCCGCGCCTATGCCGATCCCGCGCTCGCCGAGGCCGGCGCCGCCGACATCGAAACCACGCAGCGCGAAGTGCGCCGCATCCTCGCCGCCGTGGTCGCCGAACCCGGCGTGGCGCGCACCGCGCGCGACCGGCTCGACGCCGTGCTGCTGAAGCCGGTGATCGGCTATGTGATTCTCACCACCGTGCTCTTCCTGATCTTCCAGGCGGTGTTCAGCTGGTCGCGGCTGCCCATGGAATGGATCGCCGGCGGTGTGCAGTCCGCGGGCGAACTGCTGCGCGGCGCCATGCCCGACGGATTGCTGCGCAGCCTGCTGGTGGACGGCGTGATCGCCGGCGCGGGCAGCGTGCTGGTCTTCCTGCCGCAGATCCTGATCCTCTTCCTGTTCATCCTCTCACTCGAGGATTCGGGCTATCTGCCGCGCGCCGCCTTCCTGCTCGACCGGCTGATGGGCAGCGTGGGCCTCTCGGGCCGCTCCTTCATTCCGCTCCTCTCCAGTTTCGCCTGCGCGATTCCCGGCATCATGGCCACGCGCACGATTCCCAATCCGCGCGCGCGCCTGATGACCATCATGATCGCGCCGCTGATGACCTGCTCGGCGCGGCTGCCGGTGTATGCGCTGATCATCGGCGCCTTCATCCCCGACCGCGCGGTGTGGATCTTCAACCTCCAGGGCCTGGTGCTCTTCACGCTCTACCTCGCCGGCATCCTTTCAGCCATGGCGGTCACCTGGGTGATGAAGAAAACGCTCAACCGCGGCCACTATCTGCCGCTGATGCTCGAGCTTCCCAATTACCACTGGCCCAATCCGCGCAATCTCGCCACCGGCCTGTGGGAGCGCATCAAGATCTTCGTGAGACGCGTGGGCACCATCATCCTCGCGCTGATGATCGTGCTCTGGTTCCTCTCCAGCTTCCCCGCGCCGCCCGACGGCGCGACGGGGCCGGCCATCCAATACAGCCTCACCGGCCGCCTGGGTGCGCTGCTCGAACACGTGTTCGAGCCCATCGGCTTCAACTGGCAGATTTCCATCGCGCTGATCCCCGGCCTGGCTGCGCGCGAGGTCGCGGTCGGCGCGCTGGGCACCGTCTACGCGCTCTCCGCCACCGGCGACCAGCTCTCCACCGCGCTCTCGCCCATGCTCGCCGCGACCTGGAGACTGCCCACTGCGCTCTCGCTGCTGGCCTGGTACGTGTTCGCGCCGCAGTGCGTGTCCACGCTGATGGTCGTGCGCCGCGAGACCAATTCCTGGAGGCCCGTGCTCGCCATGGCCGGCTATATGTTCGCCCTGGCCTACTTCGCTTCCTTTTCCACCTATCAGATCAGCCGCGCGCTGCTGGGAGGATGACCATGCCCGTCTGGCTGCAGAACCTCATCGCCCTGGCCATCGTCGCTTGGGCCTTCTTCGCGGTGTGGAAGCGCTACGCGGGAAGAACGCCAAGGCAAGCGCGAGCTGCGAGGCTTGCGGAGACGGTGGAAACAGTGGGAACGGTTCGGACAAGAGCAAGTCCAGCCCCGAGATCAAGACGGTCCGGATCTTCCGCAAGGTGAAGTAGCCCGCCTGCGGGGTGCCGCTGAGGGCGCCGCGCTAGAATCTGTATTTCGAGAAGATGAACAGCATATTGCCGTTGTTGCGGCCGCCGGGAATATAGGTGGTCATCAGCGAGAGCTTTTTATAATTCACGCCCGCCAGCGGCAATATCCCCGGCAGCGGCATGTAGTGCAGGATGTCCTGGCGCGCCGTGACGAAGACGGTGTAGCCGCCCTGGAGGTGCAGGTCGCCGAGTTGCGCGAACTGCCACAGCGATCCATAGCCAGCGATCGGCTCGACCTTGTTGTATGAATCGAGGAAGGCCATCGTATAGAGCCCGTGCCAGCGGCTGTCGGCGTCCTGGATGCCGCGGCCGTAGCCGATGCCCCAGGGATTCTCGTTGTAGCCCTTGATCTTGTCGGCGTCGTAGGCGAAGCGCATGTGATGCGTGTGCAGCGGAACGTAGAGGTCTTCCTGACCCTGGTTCCACAGCGTGCGCGTTTCCTGTTTGGCGGAGTCCAGCCAATCGCCGAACCAGCCCTGCTCCGCATGCGCGGGCGCGGCGCCAACGGCTAGCGCGAAGCCGAGAAATGCCAATCGCCATGCCCGGCGTGACGCAAAAATAAATCGAAGCGTGAACATAATAAATACGGGAAATGCTTATTTATTCTTGAAATGCTTCGAACAAATATGCCGGCTTTTATTGACGCGGCAATATAAAGATTGAGCTTATTATCATTTCTGGCATTGAATTGGCATAGAAAAAGAAGACGCTCGATACCAGAAACTGGAGCAACTGCACGAGAGGCGAAAGCAGGTCGTGAGGTTGCATCGGAAGGGATACGGAGTCATGGCCATCGCGGAGTTGACAGGGCTGAGTTACCCGGCGGCTCGACTGGCCATTGATCTCTATGAAGAAGGGGGCGCGGCGGCCCTGAAGCCGCACCCACGAGCTCGTACGCCAGGAGACGGAAGACGGCTGAATGTGGATCAAGAAGAAGCAATCCGGCGCACGATCTGCGACAAACGTCCGGAGCAGTTGAAGATGGAATCTGCGCTCTGGACGCGAGGCGCGGTCATGCTGTTCATCGAACAGGAATACGCGGTCAGACTCTCAATACGTGCGGTCGGAGACTACCTCAAGCGCTGGGGTTTCACGCCGCAAAAGCCGATCAAGCGCGCTTACGAACAGCGACCGGAGGCTGTCAAGCAGTGGATCGATCAGGAGTATCCGGCCATCGAGAAGCGTGCCAAGGCCAAAGGTGGCGAGATTCACTGGGGTGACGAAACCGCGTTCATCGAGTTCTTCGAGGCGCTGGTGGCCGATGGCAAGCGCGCGGGCAAGAAAGTGTTCCTGATCCTCGACAACCTCAGCGTGCATCACTGCAAGCCGGTCAAGGCATGGCTTGCCGAGCATCAAGCCGACATCGAAGTCTTTTACCTGTCAAGCTACAGCCCGGAGCTCAATCCGGATGAGCGACTCAACGCCGACCTGAAACATGTCATCAGCACACGAGTCCCCGTCAGAACAAAGGCCAAATTACACGCCGCAGCAAAGAACCACATGGCGTTCATCGAAACCCATTCCGAACGCGTGAAGTCCTACTTCCAGGATCCCCGCGTCAAATACGCCGCATGAAAACTTCTTCCTGCCGGATCAATAAAACCAAAGTGAATTTGCATTAGCCAAATATAGACAGGCAGACATGCGCCGCTAAAACGCGGAAATGCCGGTGCTATAAAACTTAGCATGGCGAACCGCGAATTTCTCAAGCTGCTCAAGCAGGCCCGCGACGGAGAGCAGCAGGCGCGGCTGGCGCTCGGCAAGCTCTACCTCTCCGGCGGGCACGGCATGTCGGCCAATCACAGCTCCGCGCTGCTCTGGCTCAGCAAGGCCGGCTCCGATTGTGAAGAAGCGCAAATGCTCATCGGCCGGCGTGTGCCCGTGCGCGTCGCCCGGCAATATCCCGATCCCGCATTCGCCCTGTGCTGCTACCGTCAGGCGGGGCTGGCAGCGACACCGCGCGTTGGCGATACGTGCACTGGGCGGCCGAGGCGCCCGCGCTCGCGCAGGAAGAGTATGCGGATGCGCGCACGCTCGCCTTCGAATGGCTGCATGAGCTCGCCGCCACCGGCATGGCCGCCGCGCATTGGCTGCTGGTCCGCGTCTATCAGGACGGATCGATCACCGAGGCGGACCCCGAACTCGCGCTGCATCACGCGCGCATCGCCGCGCAAAAGGGAGATGGCGAAGCTGCGCGCTGGCTGGCATTTCGCGCGGTGGAGGGCGCATCGGGTGAAGATGCCTGCGAACGCATCGCACCGCTCCTGCCCGATCTGCTGCGCAAGATGCGACTCGACGTGAGGGACGCGCCGCTCATGCTCGAATACTTCTAGCGCGTCACACAGGCCGAGGACATCGACGACAAGGCGCACGCGCTCGCCCTCGCCAGTCTGCGGCACGCGGCCTCGGCCGGACTGCCAGAGGCGCAATTCCGGCTAGCCCTGTGGATGGCCTGCATGGATGCGCAGGGCAACCGGCTGCCCTGTGCTGCGGGCACGCGCAACGCCAGCTTCAAGAAGGCGGCGCGATGGCTGCGCGCCGCCGCCGCTCAAGGTGTGGCATAAGCTTGGCATGTGCTTTCGGTGCTCTTCCGGCGGCCGCAGTTCTCGGGCTACGACATCGTCGAATCCGACGTCTGCCTGCAAAAGGCCGCGGAGCTCGGCCACGCCGGCGCGCAATACCAGCTGGGCAGAACGCTGTGGCGCCTGCGCCGCCTGCAGCCCGAGGCGGACGAGCTGCTCGCGCGCATCACCGCCAGCGCCGGCCCGGCGGAGGGAAACCGTTGGCGCGGGCTCACCGAACACGCGGGCGCCGCGGGCCAGATGGAAGACATGGCCCTGCTCGCATACCGTATCGAGGTGACCAATCAGTTCGGCCTGGACAAGGCGGAGATTCTGCTTCTGGATTTTCACGCCGCGCGGCGCGAGCACTGCCTCGTGATCGACGTGCGGCAATGGCTGCCGCGCACACGCCGCCACCTCGTGCTGATCGACAAGGAGTTGGTGCAGGCAATACGGGCGTTATCCGAATCGCCGGCAGCCGCGGCGGAGGGCAACTACCAACAGCGTCGCTATCGCCTGGAGAAGATGCTCTCGGCGACCGGGCTCAGCGAAGAGGAAGCCTTGGGCGTTCCCGCGCTGGCCGCATCGGCATAAACGACATCATGGGCCCGGGAGGCGCCGGCAAACGCCGGCGCGAAGGTGGTGGGGCCGCTCTTGCGGAGCCGGCCCTGAGGGTTACTCTGCCTGCGCCTCTTCTTCCTTCTCGATCGGCTTGACGAACCACTTGGCGGCCAGCAGGCCCAGTTCGTAGAGCAGCACCAGCGGCAAGGCCAGCAGTAGCTGCGAGAGCACGTCGGGCGGCGTGACCACCGCGGCGATGATAAAGGCGCCCATCACCACGTAAGGGCGCACTTCCTTGAGCTTCTGCAGGCTCACCAGCCCGAAGCGCACCAGCACGATCACCACCACCGGCACCTCGAAGGTGATGCCGAAGGCGAGGAAGGTGGTCATCGCGAAGCTGAGATAGTTGTCGATGTCGGTGGACATCTCCGCGCCCAGCGGCGCGTTGTAGTGCGCCATGAAGCGGAACACCGTCGGGAACACCAGGAAGTAGGCGAATGCCATACCGCAGACGAAGAGCGTATAGCTGCTCGCCACCAGCGGCAGCACCAGCCGCTTCTCGTGCTGATGCAGACCCGGCGCGACGAAGCGCCACACCTGATAGAGCACATAGGGCAGCGCGATCACGAAGGACACCAGCATCGTCACCTTCATCGGCACGAAGAAAGAGCCGGTGACGTCAGTGACGATCATGCGCCCGCCTTTGGGCAGCGCGTCGAGCAGCGGCTTGGCGAAGACGTGGAAAATCCCCGGCGCCCAATACACTAGGGCCAGGAACACGATGATCACGCCGGCGGCTGCGCGCACGATGCAGCTGCGCAGCTCGACCAGGTGGGACATGAAAGTTTCCTGGGCGTCTGCGTTCTCGGTCTGCATCAGAAGAAAGTCTTGTTGCCGGCGGCCTTGCCGGCCGGCGTGCGATAGCGCCACACCCGCGCCGCGCCGGAGAGCGCGTTGCAGCGGATGCCCGCGCGCTGCTTGTACCATTGTGGCATGGCGAACTGCTTGACGCGCCAGTTCTTGCGCGTCGTCTTGGCGACGGGCAGCGCAATGCTGTTGCCGCCGTCGGAACTGGAGCTTCCATCCAGGCCGGAGGTCGCATCCGACCGGGCCTCGTTGAAATCATCCTCGAGCTTGCGCATCTCGTCGCCAACGGTCTTCTCGATGTCGGCCGCCGCGGTCTCGACCCTGGTGCGCATCTTGCGCAGCTCCTCGAGCTCGATCTCGAGGCTAACCTCGGCCTTCACTTCGCTGACGTAGCGCTGCGCGCGTCCCAACAGGGTGCCCACGGTACGCGCCAGCCGCGGCAGGCGCTCGGGCCCCACCACGACCAGCGCCACCACGCCGATCAGCGCCAGCTTGGAAATGCCAAGGTCGATCATCGACGCGCTTTAGCCTTGCTTGCTCTTTTCTTTGGCTTCCACGTCCACAGTGGTGCCGCTCAATTCCTTGGTTTCCTCGGGCTTGGCCGAACCGTCCTTCATGCCTTCCTTGAAACCCCTGACCGCGCCGCCCAGGTCCTCGCCCAGATTGCGCAGCTTTTTCGTGCCGAACACCAGCAGAACGATCACCAGAACGATCAGCCAGTGCCAAATGCTGAATGAACCCATTACCTTCTCCTTAAACTACCACTTGCCCTCAATCCGTTTCCCGCCGCATTCCCGGTCGACACATCGGACAAGTTCTTCAACTTGTCGGATGGATCTGCCGCGGCGGCCTTCCCACTCAGCCCATCCGTTTCCAGGGATGCGCGCCGCCCATGATGTGCATATGCAGGTGATACACCTCCTGCCTGCCATCCGGACCGTTGTTGATCACCGTGCGGAAGCCGTTGGCAGCGCCGTTTTCGGCGGCCAGCCTGGGCGCGAGAAGCTGCATTCTACCAAGCAGGGCCGCATGATCGGGTTTGGCCGAAATCAGGTTCTCGAAATGCTCCTTGGGCACGACCAGCAGGTGCACCGGCGCGGTGGGATTGATGTCGTGGAACACCAGCAGCTCGTCGTCCTCGTAGGCCTTGCGGCTCGGAATCTGGCTGGCGACGATCTTGCAGAAAATACAGTCGAGATGCGTGGTCATGATGTATCGATGGTCTTACATGGAAACCTCGGACGGAAGCCCGATGGCGCAACCGTCGTTCAGATACAGCCAGCCCTTGATGATACGGTAGAGCGCCAAGATGCCCAGGGCCCAGAGCAGCACGAAGCCCACCCAGACCAGCATCAGCGGCACGGCGACGATGCTCACGCCAACGCAGATCCAGAAGGCGCAGATCTGCCAGTTGAAATGCGTCTCGTAGAGCGTGCCGCGCACGTCCTCGCGCTTGACGTAGTTGATGATGATCGCGACGATCGCCGCCGAGCCGAAGGTCAGCCAGGCGAGCGCATACAGCGCGTAGAGCACGTGCGTGAGCTTGCGCAGGCGGTCCTGCCCCTGCGGGCCGGATTCAGGTTGGATCAGCGTCCATTCGGTCATGTCGTAACCCTCGTTGGTAACGCCTACCCGCCGTTTTTCTCGCTCGCCTGCATCCGGCGGGCGGCAAATTCATCCAAGCCGGAAAGCCCTTCCCGGCGCGCCAGCTCGGCCAGCACGTCCGCCGGTTTGAGACCGAAATGGGCGAGCATGACCAGGCTGTGAAACCATAAGTCCGCCGTTTCCGCGACAAGTTTCTTCTGCGCGTCCACGCTCAGGCCCGCGGCGCGCGCGTCCTTGGCGGCCATGATGGTTTCTGAGGCCTCTTCGCCGATCTTCTTCAGGATCGCGTCGTCACCCTTGGTCATCAGGTGCGCCACGTATGAAGTCTCCGGGTCGCCGCCCTTGGCCGGCGCGCGGCTCTCGACCACCTCGCCGATCTGGTTCAGGATGTCGCTCATGATGTCTTCGGGTTTGCGTAAATTGAGGCAGGGTCCTTGAGCACGGGCTCCACAGTCTGCCACTGATTCCCTGCGTCGAGCTTGCGGTAGAAGCAGGCGTGACGGCCGGTGTGGCAGGCAATGCCGCCCTTTTGCTCCACCTTGAGCAGGACCACGTCGTCGTCGCAATCCAGGCGGATCTCGCTCACCGTCTGCACGTGGCCCGATTCCTCTCCCTTGTTCCAGAGCCGGCCGCGCGATCGCGACCAATACACCACCTCGCCGCGCTTCGCGGTCTGCGCGAGCGCCTCACGGTTCATCCAGGCCACCATCAGCACGTCGCCAGTGGCCGCCTCCTGGGCGATGGCCGGGACCAGCCCGTCCTTGTCCCAGTTCACCTGGTCCAGCCAATCCTCGGCCATATCCGTCTCCTGCTGCCGCGCCGCAGATTCATCGATTTCGCCAATCTAACGCAATTGTCGGGAAGTTGCGCCCGGCGCTCCCCGGTACGCGCCGGACTCAGGAACGCACGGTGATGCCGTGCTCGGCCATATAGCGCTTGGCCTCGCCGACCGTGTGCTGGCCGTAGTGGAAGATGCTCGCCGCCAGCGCCGCATCGGCGCCGCCGATGCCCACGCCGTCGGCCAGATGCTGCAGGCTGCCAACGCCGCCCGAGGCAATCACCGGCACCGGCACCGCGTCGCTGACCGCGCGGGTCAGCGCCAGGTCGAAGCCGGACTTGGTGCCGTCGCGGTCCATGCTTGTGAGCAGAATTTCGCCCGCGCCACGCGTGGCCATTTCCCGGGCCCAGGCCACGGCGTCGATGCCTGTGCCCTTGCGCCCACCGTGGGTGAACACTTCCCAGCGCGGCGAGCCGTCGGCGGCGTCGGCCGCGCGCTTGGCGTCGATCGCCACGACGATGCACTGCACGCCGTATTTGCTGCTGGCGTCCGAGACGAGCTGCGGATTGGTCACCGCCGCCGAATTGATGCCGATCTTGTCCGCGCCCGCGTTGAGCAGCCGGCGCACGTCTTCCACGCTGCGCACGCCGCCGCCCACCGTCAAGGGGATGAACACCTGGTTGGCCACCGCCTCGATCATGTGCAGGATCAGGTCGCTGCCATCGGAAGTGGCGGTGATGTCGAGAAAGGTCAGTTCGTCGGCGCCCTGCTGGTCGTAGCGGCTGGCGATCTCCACCGGGTCGCCAGCGTCGTGCAGTTCGACGAAGTTCACGCCCTTGACCACGCGTCCCGCCATCACGTCCAGGCAGGGGATGATGCGCTTGGCGAGCATGTCAGGCCTTGCCGATCTCGTCGGCACGCTTCTGGGCGGCCGCGAAATCGAGGTCGCCGGAATAGATGGCGCGGCCGCAGATCACGCCGGTGACGCCCTCGCTCTCCACCGCGCACAGAGCCTCGATGTCGGCGATGTTCGACAGCCCGCCCGAAGCGATGACCGGCACCGCCGTGGACTGCGCCAGCTTGACGGTGGCGTCGATGTTCAGGCCCTGGAGCATGCCGTCGCGGCCGATGTCGGTATAGATGATGGCTTCGACGCCGTAGTCCTCGTACTTCTTCGCCAAGTCCACGACCTCGTGGCCGGTGAGCTTGCTCCAGCCGTCGGTGGCGACCTTGCCGTCCTTCGCGTCGAGACCGACGATGACGTGGCCGCCGAAGGCGCTGCAGGCGTCGCGCAGGAAACCGGGGTTCTTCACCGCCGCCGTGCCGATGATCACATAGGAGAGTCCTCGGTCGAGCAGCCGTTCGATCGTGGGCAGGTCGCGGATGCCGCCGCCGAGCTGCACGGGGATCTCATCGCCGACCTCGGCGAGGAGGGCCTTGATGGCGGCCTCGTTCTTGGGCTTGCCGGCGAAGGCGCCGTTCAGGTCCACGAGGTGTAGGCGCCGCGCGCCGTGCTCGATCCACATGTGTGCCATGGCCGCCGGGTCCTCAGAGAACACCGTGGCCTGGTCCATGTCGCCCTGCTTGAGCCGCACGCAGTGGCCGTCTTTCAAATCAATTGCAGGTATGAGCAGCATAGTTCTTAGCTGGGGTCCCAATCCACGAAGTTGCGATAGAGCTTCAAACCGTCGTGCGCGCTTTTCTCGGGGTGAAACTGCGTCGCGAAGATATTGTCCCGCGCAACCGCGCAGGTAAAGCTTACACCATATGTCGAGCGGCCCGTCTCCTCGCCGGCCTCGTCCGGTTGTGCGTAGAAACTGTGCACGAAGTAGAACCAGCTCTGGTCGGCGATGCCCGCCCACAGCGGGTGGGACCGGGTCTGGCTGACGTAGTTCCAGCCCATGTGCGGCACCTTGTAGCGGCCGCCGCCGGGCGCCTGGAGGTGGTCGAGGTCGAACTTCACCACCTTGCCGGGCATCAGGCCCAGGCCGGGCGTGTCGCCCTCGGCGCTCCAGTCGAACAGCATTTGTTCGCCCACGCACACGCCCAGCAGCGGCTTGCTCGCGGCGGCTTCCAGCACCGCCTCACGCAGGCCGGATTCATCCAGGCAGCGCATGCAGTCGGGCATGGCGCCCTGGCCGGGCAGCACGATGCGGTCGGCCGCGCGCAGGTCGGCGGCCTGGCCGCTGATGGCCACGTCGGCATCCGTGGCTGCCGCGCGCAGGGCCTGCGCCACCGAGCGCAGATTGCCCATGCCGTAATCGACGACGATGATCTTCTTCACGATAAGGGGTGAGGCTGAAGTCTGGTCCTGTTGGTTCCGGCTAGAGGGATCCCTTGGTCGAGGGCACCGCGCCCGAGGCGCGCGGGTCCGCCTCCACCGCCATGCGCAGCGCCCGGCCAAATGCCTTGAACACCGTTTCGCATTGATGGTGGGCGTTCACGCCGCGCAGATTGTCGATGTGCAGGGTCATGCCGGCATGGTTCACCATGCCGCGGAAGAATTCGATCTCCAGGTCGACGTCGAAATTGCCAACCCGCGCGCGGGTGAAGGGCACGTGAAATTCCAACCCCGGTCGGCCCGAGAGGTCGATCACCACCCGCGAGAGCGCCTCGTCCAGGGGGACGTAAGCGTGACCGTAGCGGCGCACGCCCTTCTTGTCGCCCAGCGCCTTGGCGAACGCCTGGCCCAGGGTGATGCCCACGTCCTCCACCGTGTGGTGGTCGTCGATGTGCGTGTCGCCCTCGGCCTTGACCTCGAGGTCGATCATGCCGTGGCGGGCGATCTGGTCGAGCATGTGGTCGAGAAAGGGCACGCCGGTGGCCAGCGCGGCGCGGCCCGTCCCGTCCAGGTCGATCTTGATCGTAATCCTGGTTTCCGAGGTGTTGCGCGTCACTTCGACGGCGCGGCTGGCCGAATTCCCGGTCATGGGCTTGGGTTCTTTCGTCTTGGTTGGGTAAATCTCAATCCTGCAGGGCTTGCTGGAACGCGTCCAGGAAGCGCCGGTTTTCCTCCGGCGTCCCCACGGTCACGCGCAGGCAGCCGGCCAGCAATTCGTGCATTGTACTGACATTTTTCACCAGCACCTCCCGCTGGCGCAGGCCATGGAAAGCCGCAGCGGCGTCCGGAACCCGCAGCAGCAGGAAATTCGCGTCGCTCGCGAAGACCTCCACGCCCGGCAACGCGGCCAGTTCGGCGCGCAGCGTCTCGCGCTCGGCGCGCAGCAGCGCCGCCTGCTCGTCGAGCACCGCCTTGTCCTCCAGCAGCAGCACGGCCGCCACCTCGGTCAGCACGTTGACGTTGTAGGGCGGACGCACCTTGTCCAGCTCCGACACCAGCTCCGGCGGCCCGGCCAGCAGACCCAGGCGCAGGCCCGCCAGCCCCAGCTTGGAGACCGTGCGCATCACCGCCAGATTGGGAAACTCGCCCAGGCGGCCCATCCAGGTCTTACCGGTGAAGGGCTGGTAAGCCTCGTCGATCACGAAGAGCGTGGCCGGCGCGGCGGCGATCAGCCGGGCGACGTCGGCGGCGTCGAAGAGCGTGCCGGTCGGATTGTTCGGGTAGGCGACATAGACCACCGCCGGCTTGTGCTCGGCGATGGCCGCGCGCATCGCGGTGGCGTCGAGTTGAAACTGCGGCGTCAGCGGCACGCCGACGAAGCGACAGCCCGCCAGCTCGGCCGACATCTTGTACATCACGAAGCCCGGCAGCGGCGCGAGCATCACCGCGCCCGGCTTGGCGCAGGCCACCGAGAGCATGCTGATCAGCTCGTCCGAGCCGTTGCCCAGGATTACCGAGGCGGCGGCGGGAATCTCCATGCCCGCGCGCAGCGCGGCGATCAGCTCCGCGTAGCTCGGCACCGGATAGCGGTTCAGCGCCACCTCCGCGAGCCGCGCCGCCAGCTTGGCGCGCAGCGCCTCGGGCAGTGCGTAGGGGTTCTCCATCGCGTCGAGCTTCACCATGCCGCGGGCGTCGGGCACCGCATAGGCGTGCATGCCCAGCACCTCGGCGCGGAAAATCCGCTGCGCCAGTTTGGCGGATGCGCTCATGGCCGGCTCATCGCGAAGAGGCCGGCTCAGGACTTGAACCGGTATTCGGCCGAACGGGCGTGGGCCTGCAGGCCTTCACCGTAGGCCAGCTCCGCCGCGACGCGCCCGAGGCGGTCGGCACCCTCGGCGCTGGCCTGAATCAGGCTGGTGCGTTTGAGAAAATCGTAGACGCCAAGCGGCGAGGAAAAGCGCGCGGTGCGCGAAGTCGGCAGCACGTGGTTGGGCCCGGCGCAATAGTCGCCCAGGCTTTCGCTGCTGTAGCGGCCGAGGAAGATCGCGCCGGCATGGCGGATCTTCTCAGCCCAGCGCAGCGGATGCTCGGCGGAAATCTCCAGATGCTCCGGGGCGATCTGGTTGGCGATGGCGCAGGCCTCGTCCATGTCCGCCACCCTCACTAAGGCGCCGCGGCCCGAGAGCGAGGCGCGGATCACGTCCGCGCGCGGCATCTCCGGCAGTTGGCGCTGGATGCTTGCCTCCACCTGGTCCAGGTAGGCGGCGTCCGGGCAGAGCAGGATGGACTGCGCCATCTCGTCGTGCTCGGCCTGGGAGAACAGGTCCATCGCCACCCAGTCCGGGTCGGTCGTGCCGTCGCAGATCACCAGAATCTCCGAGGGGCCGGCGATCATGTCGATACCCACCGTGCCGAACACCCGGCGCTTGGTCGCGGCCACGTAGGCGTTGCCCGGCCCCACGATCTTCTCCACCGTAGGAATCGTCGCCGTGCCGTAGGCCAGCGCGCCCACCGCCTGCGCGCCGCCGACTGCGAACACGCGGTCCACGCCGGCGATCAGCGCCGCCGCCAGCACCAGCGGATTGCGCACGCCATCGGGCGTGGGCACCACCATGATCACTTCGCTCACGCCAGCCACGCGCGCGGGGATCGCATTCATCAGCACCGAGGACGGATAAGCCGCCTTGCCGCCCGGCACGTAGATGCCCACGCGGTCAAGCGGCGTGACCTTCTGGCCGAGCACCGTGCCGTCGGCCTCGGTGTACTGCCAGTCGTGACTGCCGCATTCGAGCTTCTGGCGCTCGTGATAGTCGCGCACGCGCTTGGCCGCCACTTCCAGGGCCGCGCGACGCGCCGGCTCCAGGCCGAGCAGCGCCTCCTCGAGTTCGGCGCGCGGGATTTCCAGCTGCGCCACGCTGTCCGCGTCCAGGCTGGCGTTGCGGTAATCCAGCGTGCGGGTGTAATCGAGCACGGCGGCGTCGCCGCGCGTCCTGACCGCCGCCAGGATCGCGGCCGCCGCCGCGTCGATCTGCGCATCCTCGCCGGCCTCGAAGGCCAGCAGGGCGGAGAGTTCGGCGATGAACTTGGGATCGGCCGTCGACAGCCGGCGGATCTTCAGTGGCTCGCTCATGCCGCCGCCCCTTCGCGCCGCCTCACCGCCTCGGCGAACGCAGCCAGCAGTGGCGCCAGCGCGGCGCGCTTGAGCTTGAGTGCGGCCTGGTTGACCACCAGGCGCGAAGACACGTCGACGATCTGCTCGACCTCGACCAGCTTGTTGGCGCGCAGCGTGCCGCCGGTGCTCACGAGGTCGACGATGGCGTCGGCCAAGCCCACCAGGGGTGCGAGCTCCATCGAACCGTAGAGCTTGATCAGGTCCACGTGTACGCCCTTGCCGGCGAAGTGCTCGCGTGCCGCCTCGACATACTTGGTGGCCACACGCAAGCGCGCGCCCTGGCGCACTGCGTGTTCATAGTCGAAGCCCTCGGGCACGGCCACCGAAAGCCGGCAGCGCGCGATGCGCAGGCCCTGCGGAACGTAAAGACCGGCCAGGCCGTGCTCCATCAGCACATCGCTGCCGGCCAGGCCCAGGTCGGCGGCGCCGTATTGCACGTAGGTGGGCACGTCCGAGGCGCGCACGATGATCACTCGCAGATCCGGCGAGGAGGTCGGCAGGATCAGCTTGCGCGAGGTCTCCGGGCTCTCTGCCATGGTGATGCCCGCCGCCTGGAGAAGCGGCAGGGTTTCTTCGAAAATCCGGCCCTTCGACAGGGCCAGGGTCAGTAGCTTGCTCATGAGATGTGTTGGGAGTCGCCGCGCCCGGAAACCCGGGAGATGGCGGCGCCGGCCGCCGCCAGCTTCGCCTCCATTCTGTCGTATCCGCGGTCCAGATGGTAGATGCGGTCCACCAGGGTCTCGCCCTCGGCGCACAGGCCGGCGATCACCAGGCTGGCGGAGGCGCGCAAATCGGTCGCCATCAGCGTGGTGCCGGACAGGCGCGGCACGCCCTGGACGACGGCCGTATTGCCCTCGATGGTGATGTTGGCGCCCAGGCGGTTGAGCTCCTGGACATGCATGAAGCGGTTCTCGAAGATGGTCTCGGTCACGAGGACCGTGCCTTCGGCGACACAGTTCAGCGCCATGAACTGGGCCTGCATGTCGGTCGGGAAGGCCGGATATTCGGAGGTGCGGAAGCTCACCGCCTTGGGCCGTCCATCCATGCGCGCGCGGATCCAGTCCGGACCGGTCTCGATCTTCAGACCGGCTTCTTTGAGCTTGTCGAGCACCGCGTCCAGCGTGTCGGGCTTGCAGCCGGTGAGGCGCAGATCGCCGCCGGCCGCCGCCACGGCGCACAGGAAGGTGCCGGTCTCGATGCGGTCGACCACCACCGTGTGGGTCGCGCCGTGCAGCTTGTCCACGCCCTGGATCACCAGGCGGTCAGTGCCGATGCCCTGGATCTTCGCGCCCATGGCCACAAGCAGGTGCGCCAGGTCGGTCACCTCGGGTTCGCGCGCGGCGTTTTCCAGCACCGTCTCGCCCTCGGCCAGCACGGCGGCCATCATCAGGTTCTCGGTGCCGGTCACGGTGATCATGTCGGTGACGATGCGCGCGCCCTTGAGGCGCTCGGCGCGGGCGATGATGTAGCCATGCTCGATCTCGATCTTCGCGCCCATCGCCTCCAGGCCTCGGATATGCTGGTCCACCGGCCGCGCGCCGATGGCGCAGCCGCCCGGCAGCGAAACCCGCGCCTGGCCGAAGCGCGCCAGCAGCGGCCCGAGCACCAGGATCGAGGCGCGCATGGTCTTCACCAGCTCATAGGGCGCCTCGGGCTTGTCCACCGCGTCGCCGCGCAGGCGCCAGCGGTCGCCGCCGTCGTGATGCGCACGCAGGCCCATCTGGCCGAGCAGCTTGATCATGGTCTGCACGTCGTGCAGGCTGGGCACGTTGTCCAGGCCGATCTCGTCGGCCGTCAGCAGCGCCGCGCAGAGGATGGGCAGAGCCGCGTTCTTCGCACCGGAAACCGCGACCTCGCCCGCCAAGCGCTTGCCGCCGGTGATCTTGAGCTTGTCCATCAGACTTGCACTCCCGGGCGGCCGGCCTGTTCCCATTCCTCGGGCGTCAGGGTCTTCATCGACAGCGCGTGGATCTCCTCGCGCATGCGTTCGCCCAGCGCGCCGTAGACCTTCTGGTGGCGCTGGATCAGGCGCAGGCCGGCGAAGGCCTCGCTGACGATCACGGCGAAGAAGTGCGAGCCGTCGCCCTGCACTTCCAGATGGCGGCAGGCCAGGCCATTCCCGATGTAGCCGGCCAGGATTTCGGGGGTCAGGGACATGTCAGTGCCTCAGTTTATAGCCGCGCTTGAGCATGCGCAGGGCGAAGGCGGCGACGGCCGAGAAGGCCAGCGCGACGATCAGCAGGCTGCGCAGCGGCGGCACGTCGGATGCGCCGAAGAAGCCATAGCGGAAGCCGTCGATCATGTAGAAGAACGGATTCACATGCAACACCGCCTGCCAGGCCAGCGGCAGCGAATGGATGGAGTAGAACACGCCGGCCAGGAAGGTGGCCGGCACGATCAGGAAATTCTGGAAGGCCGCGAGCTGGTCGAACTTGTCGGCCCAGATGCCGGCGATCAGCCCGAGCGTGCCGAGAATAGCGGCGCCCAGCAGCGCGAAGGCCAGTGACCACAGGGGTGCCGCGAAATGCAGGTCCACGAACCAGGCGGTCACCGCAACCCCCCCCAGGCCCACCACCAGCCCGCGCACCGTCGCCGCCAGCACGTAGGCGGCGAAGATCACCCGGTGCGACAGCGGCGGCAGCAGGATGAACACCAGGTTACCGGTGATCTTGGACTGGATCAGCGAGGACGAGCTGTTGGCGAAGGCGTTCTGCAGCACGCTCATCATCACCAGGCCGGGCACCAGGAAGGAGGTGTAGCCGACCTTGTCGAAGACCTTGACCTGGTCCTGCAGCACGTGGCCGAAGATCAGCAGATAGAGCACCGCCGTGAGCACCGGCGTGGCCACCGTCTGGAAGGCCACCTTGTAAAAGCGCAGTACCTCCTTGTAGAGCAGCGTGCGAAACCCGTTCCAGGGGTTGTAGTCCGGCAGCTTGATGTCCTGCGGTGCGGGCGTCATGCGTGTTCTCCCGACATGATCTGGACGAACACGTCTTCCAGGTCCACTTTCTGCAATTCCACGTCCTCGATCTCGCAGTTCGCCTCGCGGCAGGCGCGCAGCACTTCCTCGATCTCGCCGTGGCCGGCCAGGCGCAGCCGGATCCGGCCGCCCGCCGCGCCCTGCTCCTCGGGGATGACGCGCGGCGCCAGGCTCACGGGCAGCGCGCCCGAGGCCAGGCGCAGACCCAGCTGCAGGCCCGAGAGGCGCGCGAGCATGTTGGCCGTCTTGTCCAGCACCACGAGCTCGCCCTGCTTGAGCATGGCGATGCGGTGGCACAGGGTTTCGGCCTCTTCGAGGTAGTGCGTGGTGAGCACGATGGTGTGGCCTTCGCAGTTCAGGCGGCTGATGAATTTCCACAGCGTCTGGCGCAGCTCCACGTCCACGCCGGCGGTCGGCTCGTCGAGCACGATCACCGGTGGGCGGTGCACCAGCGCCTGGGCCACGAGCACGCGGCGCTTCATGCCGCCGGAGAGGGCGCGCATGTTCGCGTCGGCCTTGTCGTCCAGGTCGAGGTGATGAATGATCTCGTCGATCCACGCGTCGTTGCGGCGCAGGCCGAAATAACCCGACTGGATGCGCAGCGTCTCGCGCACCGTGAAGAAGGGATCGAACACCAGCTCCTGCGGCACCACGCCCAGCGACAGGCGCGCCGCCGCGTAGTCGTCGACCACGTCGTGGCCGAGCACCGAGATGCGGCCTTCGTCGGCGCGCGCCAGGCCCGCGAGGATGGAGATCAGCGTGGTCTTGCCCGCGCCGTTGGGGCCGAGGAGGCCGAAAAACTCCCCCTGCTCGATCTGCAGATCGATGCCCTTCAATGCCTGCAGGCTGCCGTAGCGCTTGCGTACGCCTGAAATCTGGATGGCTTTCATGCCGCCTGTCTTCTTCGTGGTCTTGTGGGGTGGCGGTTGGGATCAGCCGGCCGTGGCCGGTTCGGTTGCGGAAACGCCGGCCGGCTCCAGCGCGACCTGGAGCAGGTCGTGGATGCCGTAGGCTTCGGCCAGGGCAAGGAGCTTCTCGGGAACGCCGCGCAGGACGAGGCCGCGGCCCGATTGGCGCGAGGCCCGCTCCCAGGACAGCATCACCGCGAGCGCCGTGGAATCCACGCGCTCGAGCGCGCTGCAGTCCACTTCCAGTGCGCCGCCCTCGCCCTCCTGGGCGATGCCGGCCAGGCCGCGCTGCTGCACGGCGGCGGCGCAGGCCTGGGTCAATTCGGAATCGAGTACCAGCATCGTTTCTCTTTCAGTCTTATTTCTTGGTGCTCGCCAGCTGCTGGTTGCGGTCTTTGAGGAACTGCACCAGGCCGTCGGGGCCGCTCTTGTTGATCGCGTCGGCGAACTGGCCGCGATAGGCTTCGGAGAGCCAGGCGCCCAGCACGTTCAGGTCGTAGACTCGCCAGCCGGCGTCGGTCTTCTCCAGGCGGTAGTCGATCTGGATCGGCTCGCCCTTGTTCATCACCACGGTGCACACCACCACTTCGGCGTCGCCGGCGGCCGCGCGCAGCGGCTTGAAGTCCACCGTCTGGTCGCGCACCTGCGAGATCGCGCCGGCGTAGGTGCGGATCAGCAGCAGCTTGAACTGCTCGCCGATCTGCGCGAGCTGCTTGGGCGAGGTCTTGGAGACGTTGCGGCCCAGGGCCAGCTTGGTGGTGCGGTCGAAGTCGGCATAGGGCTGGATCTTCTTCTCGACCAGGCCCTGGATCTTGGCGATGTTGCCGGACTGCATTTCCTTGTTGCTCTTCACCGTGTTCATCACATCGGTGACCACGGCCTTGACCAGACCGTCTGGCGTGGCGGCGATGGCGGCGTCCTGCGCTACGGCGGCGCCCGCGCCCAGACCGACGGCGGCGGCGAGCCCGAAGGCGGTCAGTATATTGGATAGCTTACGCATAGCAATTCCTTATTGGGTTGGCCTACCGGCTAACACGCCTTACTTGGCTTGCGGTTTACCTTCTGTGGCCGGGGCCACGGAAGGCGCCGATGCAGGAGATGCCGCCGGAGCCGCAGCGGGGGCGGCCTGCGGCTTGGCGTCGGCCGGCGCGTCGGGCTCGGCCGACTCCGCCGGCGGATCGCCGTCGTAAACCAGGTATTGGCGGCGCTGCAGATAGGCGTCGCGCACGAAGCTGTACTTGTCCAGCGCGGCCTGATCGATCAGGTTGCCGGCATCGAGCAGGTTGGCGCGGGTGTCGACGAAAGCGGTGCCGACCAGGGTGTTGCGGGTGCTCACCGGATCGACGTAGGTCAACGGGTTACCGTAGATCTGCACGCCGGTGCCGACCATGTCGCGCGCGCTGCTCGGGCCGAGCAGCGGCAGCACCACGTAGGGACCCGACTTCAGGCCCCAGACGCCCAAAGTCTGGCTGAAGTCTTCCGGATGCTTGGGAATCCCCACGGCGGTGGAGAAGTCGAGCAGGCCGCCGATGCCGAACACCGTGTTGAACACGAAGCGCAGCGTGCTCTCCAGCGTGGCCACGCCCTTGCCCTGCAGCGCGTTGTTGGCGATGTTGAACAGCTCGCCGATGTTGTTGAAGAAGTTGGTCACCGATTCGCGGATCGGATCGGGCACCACGGCGCGGTAGCCCTTGGCGACCGGCTTGGCCAGATATTCGTCGAAGGTCTCGTTGAACGAGAACACGGTCCGGTTCATCGGCTCCAAGGGGTCCTTTGGATTGGGCGCGGTCCCGCCGGGACCGGTGGCGGCGCAGCCCGAAAGGGCCATGGCGGAGGCAAAGAGAAGGCCGCTAAAGAGTTTGTTCCACATGATCTTCGCGCTCGGGGGCGTCCGGTAATTATCGAATCAGGGCTTGGCGGGGGCGGAGGCGCCGCCCATGCTGCTTCCGCCGTTGTTGCCGCCGGATTCGGCGGCCTTGTTGAAAAGGAACTGGCTGATCAGGTTCTCCAGCACGATGGCCGACTGCGTCAGGCCGATCTTGCCACCGTCGGCGAGAATGGCGCCGTCGCCGCCCGGCTCGATGCCGATGTACTGCTCGCCGAGCAGGCCGGAGGTCAGGATCTTGGCGCTGGAATCCTTGGGAAACTTATAGCGCTTTTCCAGGGAAAGCACCACGGTCGCCTGATAGAACTGGTCATCGAAGCGGATCTCCGACACCCGACCCACCACCACGCCGGCGCTCTTGACCGGCGCGCGCGGCTTCAGGCCGCCGATGTTCTCGAAGCGGGCGCTGACCTGGTAGGTCTGCTCGAAGGACAGCGAACTCATGTTGCCGGCCTTGAGCGCAAGGAAGAGCAGCGCCGCGATGCCGATCGCGACGAACAGGCCGACCCAAACGTCGAGCGTGGATTTATTCATGGTCTTGTCGTATCCGTCTTCAGAATTCTTCAGTGAAACATCAGCGCGGTCAGCAGGAAGTCCAGCCCCAGCACGCACAGCGAGGCCACCACCACGGTACGGGTGGTGGCGCGCGAGACGCCCTCGGGCGTCGGGCTCGCCTCATACCCCTGGTAAACGGCGATAAAGCTCACCGCCACGCCGAACACCACGCTCTTGATCACGCCGTTGGCGATATCGTCGACCAGGTCCAGGCCGTTCTGCATCTGCGACCAGAAGGCACCCGAATCCACGCCAATCAGCACCACGCCCACCAGATAGCCGCCCATCACGCCCACGGCGCTGAAGATCGCCGCCAGCACCGGCATGGCGACCACGCCCGCCCACAGGCGCGGCGCGAGAACGCGGGCCAACGGATCGACCGCCATCATTTCCATCGCCGAGAGCTGCTCGCCGGCCTTCATCAGGCCGATTTCGGCGGTCAGCGAGGTGCCGGCGCGGCCGGCGAAGAGCAGCGCGGTCACCACCGGGCCGAGCTCGCGCACCAGCGAGAGCGCCACCAGCAGGCCCAGGGCCTGCTCGGAGCCGTAGCGGTTCAGCGTGTTGTAGCCCTGCAGGCCGAGCACGAAGCCGACGAACAGGCCGGAGACGGCGATGATCAGCAGCGAATGGTTGCCCAGGAAATGCACCTGGTCGGTCACCAGGCGCAGCCGGCGCAGCAGGCCCGGCGTGTGCCGCAGCACCACGCAGAACATGCGCGCCGCGTAGCCCAGGCGCTCCAGGGTCGTGCGCACGGTGTGGCCCAGCCATTCGAGCAGGCCGGTCAGCGCTCCCCAGAGGCAGCCCAGCAGATTGAGCACGCCCGTCATTGCGCCTGCTCCTCGGCCTGGGCCTCGGGCGGGCCGAAGTCGCAGGCCAGCGTCGCACCGCTCGGATAGTGGAAGGGCGCCGGGCCGTCGGGCTCGGCGTCGAAGAACTGGCGCACCATCGGATCGGTCGAGGCGTTGATTTCCATCGGCGTGCCGCCAACCACGACGCGGCCGTTGGCCATGAAATAGATGTAGTCGGCGATGGCGAAGGACTCGGCGATGTCGTGGGTGACCAGGATCGAGGTCGCGCCCAGGGCGTCGTTCAGGCGGCGGATCAGCCGCGCGGTGATGCCCATGGAGATCGGGTCCAGCCCGGTGAAGGGCTCGTCATACATCAGCAGTTCTGGGTCCAGGGCGATGGCGCGCGCCAGCGCCACGCGCCGCGCCATGCCGCCCGAGACCTCGCCGGGCTTGAGGGCGTGCGCGCCGCGCAGGCCCACGGCGTTGAGCTTCATCATCACCAGATCGCGGATCATGTCCTCGGACAGGCCGCTGTGCTCGCGCAGCGGGAAGGCCACGTTGTCGTAGACGCTCATGTCGGTGAACAGCGCGCCGAACTGGAAGAGCATGCCCATGCGGCGGCGCGCGGCGTAGATGCCTTTGACGTCGAGGCGGCCGACGTCGGCGCCAGCGAAGCTCACCAGCCCCTGGCTGGCCTTGATCTGGCCGCCGATCAGGCGCAGCACCGTGGTCTTGCCGCAGCCCGAACTGCCCATGATGGCGACCACCTTGCCGCGGTGAAAACTCATGTCCAGCCCGGAGAGGATGCGGCGCTCCCCCGGCCGGTATGAAAATTCAACCTTGCGCAACTCAACTAACGGGGGTTCTCTGACCGGCATAAAGGCGGGGATGTAAAGGCGGTAAAAATGCCTGTAGATCGGCCCGCCATTATACGAGATTGCGTAATTTGGTCATTCCGCCTGTTGTTACGGCGTCCCCGCCGGCTTGGCGGCGGGGACCTGCCGGGCCTGCCGCCGCTTAGCGCGGCAGGCTGGACGAGCCCATCAGATAGGAGTCCACCGCCTGGGCCGCCTGGCGGCCTTCGCGGATGGCCCAGACCACCAGGGACTGGCCGCGGCGGATGTCGCCTGCGGCGAAGACCTTGTCCACGTTGGTCTTGTAGGCGGCGGGGCCTTCGGTGGCGGCGCGGGCGTTGGCGCGCGCATCCTTGTCCACGCCGAAGGCGTCGAGCACCGGGGCGGCCGGGTTGGTGAAGCCCATGGCGAGCAGGACCAGGTCCGCCTTGATCTCGAACTCGCTGTTCGGGACTTCGTCCATCTTGCCGTCCTTCCACTCCAGGCGCGCGGCAATCAGCTTCTCAACCTTGCCGTCCTTGCCTTCCAGGCGCTTGGTGCACACCGACCAGTCGCGCTCGCAGCCTTCCTCGTGGGAGCTGGAGGTGCGCAGCTTGGTCGGCCAGTAGGGCCAGATCAGAGGCTTGTCTTCCTCTTCGGGCGGGCGCGGAAGCAGTTCGAACTGGGTGATGCTGGCGGCGCCGTGGCGGTTGGAGGTGCCGATGCAGTCCGAGCCGGTATCGCCCCCGCCGATCACGACCACGTGCTTGCCCTTGGCCGAGATGGGGTTCTTGCCGTCACCGACCACTTCCTTGTTCTGCGGAATTAGGAATTCCAGCGCGTAATGCACGCCGTCGAGCTCGCGCCCCGGGACCAGCAGGTCGCGCGGCACTTCCGAGCCGCCGGTGAGCAGCACGGCGTCGAATTCCTTCATCAGCGCCTTGGCGTCGACGACTTCCTTGGAATAGTTCTTGATCTGCGGGGGCAGCGGCGCGTCGGCGCGGCCCACGTAGACGCCGGTGCGGAAAATCACGCCCTCGGCTTCCATCTGCTCGATGCGGCGGTCGATCAGCCACTTCTCCATCTTGAAATCGGGGATGCCGTAGCGCAGCAGGCCGCCGGCGCGGCCGTTCTTCTCGAACACGGTCACGTCATGGCCAGCGCGCGCCAGCTGCTGGGCGGCGGCCATGCCGGCGGGGCCGGAGCCGACCACGGCGACCTTCTTGCCGGTCTTGGTCGGCGTGGGCAGCGGCTTGACCCAGCCTTCTTCCCAGGCCTTGTCGATGATGGCGTGCTCGATCGACTTGATGCCCACCGGGTCTTCGTTGAAGCCCAGGGTGCAGGCGGCCTCGCAGGGCGCCGGGCAGATGCGGCCGGTGAACTCGGGGAAGTTGTTGGTCGAGTGCAGGACCTCGATCGCCTCCTTCCAGTTCTGGCGGTACACCAGGTCGTTGAAGTCGGGGATGATGTTGTTGACCGGGCAGCCATTGTTGCAAAATGGGATGCCGCAGTCCATGCAGCGCGCGCTTTGGGTCTTTGCCTTCGCGTCGTCCAGGCGCAGCACGAATTCCTTGTAGCCTTTGAGCCGCTCGGCCGGGGGAAGATACACCTCTTCCTGGCGCTCGAATTCCATAAAACCGGTGACTTTACCCATTCTCGGTATTCCTCAATCTGTTCTGTCTGGTGAGCTTCTTAGCGGTCGGCTATTCAAACCACCACGGTTTCTTTTTCGCCCTTGGCGCGTTCCCACATCTCGGCCAGCGCGCGCTTATACTCGGTCGGGAAGACCTTGATGAAACGCTTGCGGGCGCTGTCCCAGTCCGCGAGCAGCGCCTTGGCGCGCTCCGAGCCGGTGTAGCGGAAATGACGCTCGATGAGCGACTTGAGGATGGCCTCGTCGGTCTGGCGCTTTCCCAGCAGGTCGATCTCTACGCCAACGCCCAGGCTGTGCCACTGCTCGCGCTTACCCTGGCTTTCCTGCTCGGCCGAGGACAGCACGGGCTCGAGCTTGGCCATGCTGGTGTTGCAGCGCTTGGCGAACAGGCCGTCTTCGTCGTAGACGTAGGCGATGCCGCCGGACATGCCCGCCGCGAAGTTGCGCCCAGTCGCGCCGAGCACGACCACGGTGCCGCCGGTCATGTATTCGCAGCCGTGGTCGCCGGTGCCTTCCACCACCGCCGCAGCGCCGGAATTGCGCACCGCGAAGCGTTCGCCGCCCACGCCGTTGAAGAAGGCCTCGCCGGCGATGGCGCCGTAGAGCACCGTGTTGCCCACGATGATGTTCTGCGTGGCGTCGCCGCGGAAGTCCTGCGGGGTGTGCACGATGACGCGCCCACCCGACATGCCCTTGCCGACGTAGTCGTTGGCGTCGCCCACCAGATCGAGCGTCACGCCGTGCGCCAGGAAGCCCGCGAAGGTCTGGCCGGCGGTGCCGTTGAGCTGGATGTGGATGGTGTCGTCTGGCAGACCCGGATGGCCGTAGCGCTTGGCGACCTCGCCCGAGAGCATCGCGCCCACGGTGCGGTTGACGTTGGTCACCGGCTGAATGAACGAGACGCGCTCGCCCTTCTCCAGCGCCAGCTTGGCCTTCTCGATCAGCACATGGTCCAGGGCCTTGCCCAGGCCGTGGTCCTGACGCTCGATCTGCAGGCGCGGAACAGCGTTGGGGCCGGAGGTTGGCAGGTCGGGCAGGTAGAAGATCTTGGTGAAGTCCAGACCCTGAGCCTTCCAGTGGCTGATGCCCTTCTTCGTGTCGAGCAGGTCGGCGCGGCCGATCAGCTCGTCGAAGCTGCGCACGCCAAGCTGGGCCATGATTTCGCGCACTTCCTCGGCGACGAAGAAGAAGAAGTTGACCACATGCTCGGGCTTGCCCGAGAACTTGCGGCGCAGCACCGGATCCTGCGTGGCCACGCCCACCGGGCAGGTGTTCAGGTGGCACTTGCGCATCATGATGCAGCCCTCGGCGACCAGCGGCGCGGTGGCGAAGCCGAATTCGTCGGCGCCGAGCAGCGCGCCGATGACGACGTCGCGGCCGGTCTTCATCTGGCCGTCGGCCTGCACGCGAATGCGGCTGCGCAAGCGGTTGAGCACCAGGGTCTGCTGGGTTTCGGCCAGGCCGATCTCCCAGGGCGAGCCTGCATGCTTGATCGACGACAGGGGCGAGGCGCCCGTGCCGCCGTCATGGCCGGCGATGACCACGTGATCGGCCTTGGCCTTGGCCACGCCCGCGGCCACCGTGCCCACGCCCACCTCGGAGACCAACTTGACCGAGATGTCGGCGTTGGGCTGGACGTTCTTCAGGTCGTGGATAAGCTGGGCCAGATCTTCGATCGAGTAGATGTCGTGGTGCGGCGGCGGGGAGATGAGGCCCACGCCCGGCACCGAGTAGCGCAGCTTGCCGATGTAGTCCGAGACCTTGTGGCCGGGCAGCTGGCCGCCCTCGCCGGGCTTGGCGCCCTGCGCCATCTTGATCTGGATCTGGTCGGCCGAGCTCAGGTACTCGGTGGTCACGCCGAAGCGGCCTGAGGCCACCTGCTTGATCTTGGAGCGCAGCGAATCGCCGGCCTGCAGCTCGATGTCGCGCTCGACCATGTCCTTACCGATGATGCCGGCCAGGGTGTCGCCCTTCTTGATGGGGATGCCCTTGAGCTCCTGGCGGTAGCGCGCGGCGTCCTCGCCGCCTTCGCCGGTGTTGGACTTGCCGCCGATGCGGTTCATGGCGATGGCGAGCGTGGTGTGGGCCTCGGTGGAGATGGAGCCCAGCGACATGGCGCCGGTGGCGAAGCGCTTGACGATCTCCTTGGCCGGTTCGACTTCATCCAGCACGATGGCATTGGCCGGATCGATGCGGAATTCGAACAGGCCGCGCAGCGTCATGTGGCGCTTACTCTGATCGTTGATCAGGTTGGCGTATTCCTTGTAGGTCTGATAGCGGTTGGCGCGCGAGGCGTGCTGCAGCTTGGCGATCGAATCCGGCGTCCACATGTGGTCCTCGCCGCGCACGCGGTAGGCGTATTCGCCGCCGGCGTCGAGCATGTCCGCCAGGACGGGGCTGTCGCCGAAGGCTTCGCGGTGCAGGCGCAGGGCTTCCTCGGCCACTTCAAAGATGCCGATGCCGCCCACGTTGGACGGCGTGCCCTTGAAGTACTTGTCGACCAGGGGCTTGGAGAGGCCGATGGCTTCGAAGATCTGCGAGCCGGTGTAGGACATGTAGGTGGAGATGCCCATCTTGGACATCACCTTCTGCAGGCCCTTGCCCACCGCCTTGGCGAAGTTCTTGGTGGCCTTCTCGGCAGAGAGTTCGCCCGAGAGGCCGGTGGACTGCTCGGCCAGGGTCTCCAGCGCCAGGTAGGGATGCACGGCCTCGGCGCCGAAGCCGGCGAGCAGCGCGAAGTGGTGCGTCTCGCGCGCCGCGCCGGTTTCCACCACCAGGCCGGTGCTGGTGCGCAGGCCCTTTTCCACCAGGTGCTGATGCACGGCGGACGTGGCGAGCAGCACGGGGATCGCAACGTGCTCGGCGTCGATCGCGCGGTCGGAGACGATCAGGATGTTATAGCCCGACTTGACCGCGTCCACCGCCTGCGCGCACAGCGAGGCGAGCTTGGCTTCGATGCCTTCCTTGCCCCAGGCGATGGGGTAGCAGACTTCGAGCGTGTGCGAGCGGAACTTTCCACCGGTGTAGTGCTCGATGAAGCGGATCTTGGCGAAGTCGTCGAAGTCCAGCACGGGCTGCGACACTTCGAGGCGCATCGGCGGGTTGATGTTGTTGGTGTCGAGCAGGTTCGGCTTTGGGCCGATGAAGGACACCAGCGACATGACCATGTTCTCGCGGATCGAATCGATCGGCGGGTTGGTCACCTGCGCGAAGAGCTGCTTGAAATAGTTGAACAGCGACTTGTTCTTGTTTGAGAGCACGGCCAGCGGGCTGTCGTTGCCCATGGAGCCCACCGCCTCCTCGCCGGCCACGGCCATGGGGGCGAGCAGGAATTTGAGGTCTTCCTGAGTGTAGCCGAAGGCCTGCTGACGGTCGAGCAGCGAAGCCGTGGCCTTGTTGGCCGCGACGTCGGTCATGATGTCCTCTGGCTTGGTGTCGATCTCGTCGAGCTTGATGCGAACGGCTTCGATCCAGCTCTTGTAGGGCTTGGCGTTGGACAGGTTGTCCTTGACCTCCTTGTCGTCGATGATTCGGCCCTGCCCCATGTCGATCAGGAACATCTTGCCGGGCTGCAGACGCCACTTCTTGACGATCTTGCTCTCGGGGAAATGCAGCACGCCGGCTTCCGACGCCATGACCACGAGGTCGTCGTCGGTGACGTAGAAGCGCGCCGGGCGCAGGCCATTGCGGTCGAGCGTGGCGCCGATCTGGCGGCCGTCGGTGAAGGCGATCGCCGCGGGGCCGTCCCAGGGCTCCATCATGGCCGCGTGGTATTCGTAGAAGGCGCGGCGGTTTTCGTCCATCAGCGTGTGCTGTTCCCAGGCTTCGGGAATCATCATCATCATCGCGTGGGCGAGCGGATAGCCGGCCATCGTCAGCAGCTCGAGGCAGTTGTCGAAGCTGGCGGTGTCGGACTGGCCGGGGTAGATCAACGGCCAGAGCTTTTCCAGGTCGCTGCCGAGCACGGGCGAGGAGATCGCGCCGGTGCGGGCGTTGATCCAATTGACGTTGCCCTTGACCGTGTTGATTTCGCCGTTGTGGGCGACCATGCGGTAGGGGTGGGCCAGCTCCCAGGCCGGGAAGGTGTTGGTCGAGAAGCGCTGGTGCACCAGGGCCAGGGCCGAGACGCTGCGCGGATCGGCGAGGTCCTTGTAGTAGCGGGCGACCTGTTTGCACAGCAGCAGGCCCTTGTAGACCACGGTGCACGAGGACATCGAGGGCACGAAGTATTCCTTACTGTGCTTCAGGGCCAGGGCCTGGATGGCGTGGCTGGCGCGCTTGCGGATGACGTAGAGCTTACGTTCCAGCGCGTCGGTGGTCATGATGTCGCGGCCGCGGCCGATGAAGATCTGGCGGATAACCGGCTCGGTCTCGCGCACGGTCGGCGACATCGGCATGGTCTTGTCCACCGGCACGTCACGCCAGCCCAGCACGCGCTGGCCTTCCTGGCGCACGGTGCGCTCGAGCTCTTGTTCGCAAGCCAGGCGCGAGCCGTTTTCCTTTGGCAGGAAGATCATGCCCACGCCGTACTCGCCGGCGGGCGGCAGTTGTACGCCTTGCTTGGCCATCTCTTCGTGGTAGAAGCCGCCGGGGATCTGGATCAGGATGCCAGCGCCATCGCCCATCAGCGGGTCCGCGCCGACGGCGCCCCGGTGGTCGAGGTTCTCGAGGATCTTCAGACCCTGCTCGATGATGTTGTGGCTGGCCTTGCCCTTGATGTGCGCAACGAAACCGACGCCGCAGGCGTCATGCTCGTTGGCCGGATCGTACAGACCTTGGCCTGCGGGGCGCCGTCGGCGCGGACCCGCTGATGGGCGATGGCGCTGGCATCCTGATCCAGATCCCCGGCGGCTTCTACCTTGTTAACGACGGGGGCTAACTATAGCGATGCAACCACTTGATCGCAAAATAATTTAAAATGGTGTCTGTCCCCATTTATAGAATGGCCGACAAAGAGGTTTCTTTAAATGGGGGCATAGTGAAAGCTGCTAGTGCAGCATGCACCAAAATGGAAGCTTGCGCTCACATTTATCGGAATCTGGAGAGAATGGAGCGTCCGCCGGCGGGCGGGACGGGGAAGAAGCGGCCTCAGGCGGCCTTGGCGGAGCGCGGCCGGCCCTTGGGCAGGGGTTTGGCGCGGCGGCTAGTGAGCTTGCCCAGCTCCTGGTGGAAGTCGTCGCCGCCCAGGGCACAGCCCTTGAGCGAGGCTTCAGTCAAAAGTTTGTGCTCGCTCTCAAAGCCGCCGTCGGCGGCAAGAGCGACATAGGCGGAATGCCGCTCGAAAAGCGTGTTGCCGAGCGCCCAGTAGAGCAGATGGTCGGTCAGCCAGGGTTCGGCGTGCAGGCCGGCATGGTGGGGTAGCTCGACCAGGCATAGTCAGCGGGGTTTTGCACCAGTCCGGCACGCACGGGCTTGAGTTCTATAAGCCGGGAGCAGGCGAGCAGCCAGGGGCCGGGCTCGATGAGCCCCAATTTGAGGCGCCATTCCCAGAGGGTGCCGCTGCGGTCGTGGACGCGGTTGAAGTACTGGGTGTGGCGCCGCGCCACGGACTGCATGGCGCGCGAGAGGACTTCGAAGGTGCGCAGCGTGACGAGCAGATCGACCTGGTTTTCCATCAGCACGTAGGCATGCACTGCGACTTCGTATTCGCGCGCGGCGTCGCGCAGCCATTCGAGATAGTGGCCGCGGTCCTGATCGCCGAGGAAGACGGTTTGGCGGTTGTTGCCGCGCGCGACGAGATGGGCCGGATAACCGGGGCAGGCGCGCCATGGCGGGACCGCGCGGCTCAGACGTCGTCGACGACGAACAGGCGGCGGTATTCGCGCATCGCATAGCGGTCGGTCATGCCGGCGATGTAGTGCGAGACCAGGCGCGGCTGATCGTCCTGCGGCGTCTTGGCGAGATAGGCAGGCGGCAGCAGGCGTGGGTCTTCGATAAAGGCCTTGAACAAGCCCTGCACGATCTGCCGCGCCTTGTTGCTCATGCGCATCACGAGGTGATGGCGGTAGAGCGCGTCGTAGAGGAATTTCTTGAGCGTGGTGGCGTCTTCACGCATCGCCGGCGAGAAGCCCACCAGGCGCTTGCCGGCGCGCACGTCCTCGATGCTCCTGGGCGCGGCGGCGGCGATGTTGGCCTGGGTGGTGCCGATGAGGTCGACGATCAGCGCGTTGATCATGCGGCGGATCGCCTCATTGATGCGCCGCCGGCCGGTGATGCAGGGGAAGGCGGCGTCGACCTCGGCGTCATGGCGCACCCACAGCGGCACGGCCTCGAGCTGCTCGATGTGAAGCAGGCCGGAGCGCAGGCCGTCGTCGATGTCGTGGTTGTTGTAGGCGATCTCGTCGGCGAGGTTGGCGATCTGCGCCTCCAGCGAGGGCTGGCCACCATTGAGAAAGCGCAGGCCGAGCTCGCCGAGCTTCTCGGCGTTGGCGCGCGAGCAATGCTTGAGCACGCCTTCGCGGGTCTCGTAGGTGAGGTTCAGGCCATTGAAGCCGCCGTAGCGCTCCTCAAGTTCGTCGACCACAAGCAGCGACTGCATGTTGTGCTCAAAGCCGCCGTAGTCGCGCATGCATTCGTTGAGCGCATCCTGGCCGGCGTGGCCGAAGGGCGTATGGCCGAGGTCATGCGCCAGGGAGATGGCTTCGACGAGGTCTTCATTCAGATGCAGGTTGCGCGCGATGGAGCGGGCGATCTGCGCGACTTCCAGGCTGTGCGTGAGCCGGGTGCGGAAGAGGTCGCCCTCGTGGTTCACGAAGACCTGCGTCTTGTATTCGAGGCGGCGGAAGGCCGTGCAATGGACGATGCGGTCGCGATCGCGTTGGAATTCGGTGCGCGAAGTGGAGGCGGGCTCGTCGTGGCGGCGGCCGCGGCTGCGCTCTGGCTGGGCGGCGTAGGCGGCCAGGGGCGCGAGGCAGACGGCGCCGGGAAGATCGGCAGCCGGGGCTTGCGTCACTTGCGTATCGGTCGTGGCGCCTGTCATCCTCGTCTCCCGGTCTCAGGCTTCGACGGGCGCGGCGCGCACGCCGTCGGCCAGCGTCGCATCGAGGGCGTCCTGCGGCGCGGTTGCCATGACGGCGCGGCCCAGCTTGGAGAGCAGCACGAAGCGGATCTCGCCGCCCTCGGATTTCTTGTCGCCGCGCATCAGCGCGAGCCAGAGCTCGCGGCCCAGATCGGGCGCGACGACGGGCAGGTGCGCAGCGGCCACCAGCTTGCGGATGCGCGCGAGGTCTCCCGCCGAAATCCAGCCCATCCGGCGCGAGAGGTCGCCGCCCATCACCATGCCGCAGCCCACGGCCTCGCCGTGCAGCCATTCGCCGTAGCCCATGCCGGCTTCGATGGTGTGGCCGAAGGTGTGGCCGAAATTGAGCGTGGCGCGCGAGCCGGTCTCGCGCTCGTCCTGCGCGACGACGCCGGCCTTGATCTCGCACGAGCGCTTGACCGCATGGGACAACGCCTGCGTGTCGCAGGCGTTGAGCGCGCCGATGTTGTCTTCGACCCAGGCGAAGAACTCGGCGTCGGCGATGGCGCCGTGCTTGATGACTTCGGCCAGACCGGCGGCCAGCTCGCGCGGTGGCAGGGTCTTGAGCGTGTCGGTGTCGGCGATGACGGCCAGCGGCTGGTAGAAGGAGCCGATCATGTTCTTGCCCAGCGGATGGTTGATGCCGGTCTTTCCGCCCACCGAGGAATCCACCTGTGAGAGCAGCGTGGTGGGCACCTGGATGAAGGGCACGCCGCGCATGAAGCTCGCCGCCGCGAAGCCGGCCATGTCGCCGACCACGCCGCCTCCCAGGGCCACCACGGCCGTCTTGCGGTCGGCGCCGCCGGAGAGCATGGCGTCGAAGATTAGGTTGAGCGTTTCCCAGTTTTTGTAGGCCTCACCGTCGGGCAGAACGACCTTGATCACCTTCTTGCCCAGGCTCTTGAGCAGGGCTTCCACCTTGGCGCCGTAGAGCGGATCGACGGTGGTGTTGGTGACCAGGGCCACGCTCTTGCCGCCAAGATGCGGTGCGAAGAGCTCCGCGCGGCCGATCAGGCCGGCGCCGATATGGATGGGGTAGGAGCGTTCGCCGAGTTCGACGCGCAGGTCGTGCATGGTGTTCAATCGTGAATGAGAGGCTGGGGTTCGGGGGGTTCCTCGTGGCACTGCGCGGGAATCGTCACGCCGGCCAGTTCGAGCTGGGCCAGCACGGTGTTGACCAGGCGCGCCAGGCTTGGGCGGCCGGTGTCGATGATGAAATCGGCCACCTCGCGGTAGAGCGGGTCGCGCACGGCGTGCAGCTCGAAGAGCTTGGCGCGCGGGTCCGCCGTCTGCAGCAGGGGGCGGTTGCGGTCGTGCTGGGTGCGCAGCCACAGGTCCTGTGGGTTGGCGCGCAGATAGACCACGGTGCCGCGCTCGGTGAGGAAGCGGTGGTTCTCTTCCTTGAGCACCGCGCCGCCGCCTGTGGCCAGCACCACGCCGGGACGGCTGGAGATTTCGTCGATCACCTGGGTTTCGCGCGCGCGGAATCCTTGCTCGCCCTCGAGTTCAAAGATAACCGGAATCTTGACGCCACAGCGGCCCTCGACTTCATGGTCCGAATCCACGAAGGGCAGGCCAAGCCGCTTGGCGACAGCCTTCCCCACCGTGGTCTTTCCGGCCCCCATCAAACCGATGAAGAAGATATTGCACGCTTTCTGCGACACCGCGCCGCTCCTGGCTCCATTGGCATTCCGCGATTATAGGGCCGGTTATAATCCAGCACCGTATTACAGCCCATCCACGCATGGAATCTCATGATCCGTCTGCGCCCCAAGGCCAAGCCTGAATCCTCGGGCAATGCCAACACCAAGAAAAAGACCCTCCCCCGCGTCGTCCTGATCCTGGCCGGAATCGGGCTGGCCGGCGCCTTGGTCGGCACCTTGCTGCTCGCCTTCGCGCTGATCCTGGCGCGGCCCAACCTGCCCTCGATCGACTCCCTGGTGGACTACCGGCCCAAGGTGCCGCTGCGCATCTACACGGCGGACCACGTCCTGATCGGCGAATTCGGCGAGGAGCGGCGCAATCTCACGCGCATCAAGGACATCCCCGACATCATGAAGAAGGCCGTGCTCGCCATCGAGGACGACCGCTTCTATGAACACGGCGGCGTGGACTACGTGGGCGTGATCCGCGCCGGCGTGGTCAACCTGCGCGGCGGCCTCTCGCAAGGCGCCTCCACCATCACCATGCAGGTGGCGCGCAACTTCTTCCTCTCCAGCGAGAAGACATTCGTGCGCAAGATCTACGAAATGCTGCTCGCCTACAAAATCGAGGCCAACCTCACAAAGGACCAGATCCTCGAGCTGTACATGAACCAGATCTACCTCGGCCAGCGCGCCTACGGCTTCGCCAGCGCCGCGCAGATCTATTTCGGCAAGCAGCTCAAGGACGTCAGCATCGCCGAGGCGGCGATGCTCGCCGGCCTGCCCAAGGCGCCCAGCGCCTACAACCCCGTGGCCAATCCGCAGCGCGCCAAGCAGCGCCAGCAGTACATCCTGCAGCGCATGCGCGACCTGCGCTACATCACCCAGGTGCAGTACGAGGCGGCGCCGAACGAGCCGCTCAAGGTGCGCGGGCTGGGCAATGAATTCACCACCAAGTCCGACTACGCCGCGGAAATGGTCCGCCAGATGCTCTACGCCGAATACAAGGACGAGATCTACACGCGCGGCTTCACCGTCTACACCACCCTCATCAAGGCCGACCAGGACGCCGCCTACGCCAGCGTGCGCAAGGGCATCGTGGACTACGAGCGCCGCCACGGCTATCGCGGCCCCGAAGCCTTCGTGGAGCTGCCCGGCGAGGAATCCGCGCGCCAGTCCCTGATCGACGAAACCCTCGTCGCCCACCCCGACAATGACGACCTGCGCAGCGCCGTGGTGCTCTCGGCCGCGCCCGCCGAGGTCAAGGCGGTGACCTCCTCCGGCAACACGGTGTCCATCGCCGGCGAAGGCCTGAAATTCGCCGCGGCCGGTCTCGCCGCCAACGCCCAGCCCAAGATCAAGATCCGCCCCGGCGCGGTGATCCGCCTGATCAAGAACGCCAAGGGTGACTTGGAAATCTCGCAGATGCCCGAGGTGGAAGCCGCCTTCGTCGCCGCCAGCCCCGAGGACGGCTCGATCCGCGCCCTGGTCGGCGGCTTCGACTTCAACCGCAACAAGTTCAACCACGTCACCCAGGCCTGGCGCCAGCCCGGCTCCAGCTTCAAGCCCTTCATCTACTCGACCGCGCTGGAAAAGGGATTCTCGCCCTCGACCATCATCAACGACGCGCCCCTCTCCTTCGGTGCTGCCGAGACCGGCTCCACCGCCTGGGAGCCGAAGAACTACGACGGCAAGTTCGAAGGCCCGATGAGCATGCGCCGCGCGCTCGTCAAGTCGAAGAACCTCGCCTCCATCCGCATCCTGCGCGCCATCGGCCCGCAATACGCGCAGGAATACATCACCCGCTTCGGCTTCGACGCCGAGCGCCATCCGGCCTATCTGACGATGGCCCTGGGCGCGGGCTCGGTGACGCCGCTGCAGATGGTCACCGCTTATTCCGTGTTCGCCAACGGCGGCTACAAGGTGCGGCCCTACCTGATCCAGCGCGTGGAAGACGCGCGCGGCAATGTTCTGGCCGAGGCGCAGCCGCAGCGCGCCGGCGACGAAAGCCTGCGCGTGATCGATGCGCGCAACGCCTTCGTGATGGACAGCCTGCTCAAGGAAGTGGCGCGTGCCGGCACGGCCGCCAGCGCCTACGCCGCGCTCAAGCGCAACGACCTCGCGGGCAAGACCGGCACCACCAACGATTTCATCGACGCCTGGTTCGCCGGCTACACGCCCAAGCTCGTCGCCATCACCTGGATGGGCTACGACAATCCGCGCAGCCTGGGTGACCGAGAAACCGGCGGCGGCGTGTCGCTGCCGCTGTGGATCAACTACATGCGCACGGCGCTCAAGAGCGTGCCCGAGGTGGGCCGCGAAACGCCGCCGCGTCTGGCGCAGTCGGGTGGGGATTGGATGTACGAGGAAAACGCCGGCACCGGCGGCGTGCGGTCGCTGGGCCTGAACGAAGGTGCTCAGGCTGCGCCCACGGCCGACCCGGAGAAGGAAAAGCAGACCATCCTGGATATATTCAAGCGCTAGGGCGCCGCCGGACCGCGCGCGGCGGTCCTGAAGGCTGGCGCGGCTTTCGTGCCGCGGTAGCGCGGTGCGAAGCCTTTCACCGGCCGGTCAGGCCAGCTGCAGCGGGATGCCGGCCTGCTGGCCGACCAGCCTGGACAGCGCGGCGAAGAGTTCGCCGCCGTCTCGCGTGTCGACCCAGGTGCCATCGTCGATGCCGCCCGGGGCCTCCGGGCCGTCCCAGCGGAAATGAAATCCGCCGCTCTTCGCGGCCACCCAGATCTCGCGCATCGGCGCCTGGCTGTTGATGATAATCTTGCTGCGGTCGGCGAACTCGACCTCGAGGATGCCGCCCTTGCGGGTGGTTTCGATATCCGCGCCGGACTGATCCGCCGCCGCCTCGAATGCGCTGTCCAGCGTCTCGAGCGTCTCGTCGGCCAGTTCCAGAAATGCGCTTTCGCTCAGTTGTCCCATCTCGTGTTTCCTTGCTTGCCAGGCGCATCCCCGCAGGTTTCCTGTGGGAGGCTGCGGCGAAAGCCGCATGCTACACTCGCCCGTCCCATCCAACCAGCCAACCCAATCCCGTGCAGCTCCCGACGACGCCCCGCTACCGATCTCTGCAAGCCGCAGGACGCGGCACGTCGCCGACTGCATTGTCGACCACATCGCCGGCCTTCACGCGCGCCGCCATGATAGCCGCGGCGGCCACCCTCTGCCTGACGGGGTCTTTGGCCGGCTGCGGCGTGCGCGGCCCGCTCTACTATCCCGTCATTCCGCCCCTGCCCGCCGCGCCGGCCAGCCAACCACCCGAGGACATGCCCAAGACCTCGCTCGACGGCGGCAAGCTCGACGTCACGCCGCATCCGCAGGCCAAGCCCGCCGCGTCAGCCATCGCGCCGGCTGCCGGATCTGAATCCGCAACCTCCCCCGAAAAATGAACGCATTCCAACTCAAGAACGGCGAGCTGCACGCCGAAGGCGTGCCCCTGTCCGCCATCGCCCAGCAGTGCGGCACGCCGACCTACGTCTATTCCCGCGCCGCCATGACCGAGGCCTACCAGGCCTACGCCGACGCCGGCCGCCGCGCCGACGGCAGCGCCGCCACGCAAGTGCAGTTCGCGATGAAGTCCAACTCCAGCCTCGCGGTGCTCAACGTCTTCGCCCGGCTCGGCGCGGGCTTCGACATCGTCTCCGGCGGCGAACTCGAACGCGTTCTGGCCGCAGGCGGCGACCCGCGCAAGGTCGTCTTCTCCGGCGTGGGCAAGAGCGAGACCGAGATGCGTCTGGCCTTGAGCCACGACGTCGCCTGCTTCAACGTCGAATCCATCCCCGAGCTGCACCGCCTCTCCGCCGTGGCCGCCGCGATGGGTAAGCGCGCGCGCGTCTCGCTGCGCGTCAACCCCGACGTGGACGCCGGCACGCACCCCTATATCTCAACCGGCCTGAAGAACAACAAGTTCGGCATCGCCTTCGAGCAAGTGCTCGGCGCCTACCGCGCCGCAGCCACCCTGCCCGGCATCGACATCGCCGGCATCGACTGCCACATCGGTTCGCAAATCACCCAGGTCACGCCCTATCTGGACGCGCTGGACAAAGTGCTCGAGCTCGTCGAGCGCCTCGAATCCGAAGGCATCAAGATCCATCACCTCGACCTCGGTGGCGGCCTGGGTATCACCTATGACGACGAGACCCCGCCCCAGATCGGCGAATTCGTCTCCGCCCTGCTCGTCCATCTGACCCACCGCGGCCATGGCCATCGCCAGGTGCTGTTCGAGCCGGGCCGCTCGCTCGTGGGCAACGCCGGCCTGCTGCTCACGAAGGTAGAATTTCTCAAGCCCGGCGCGGCGAAAAATTTCTGCATCGTCGACGCGGCCATGAACGACCTGGCCCGTCCCGCGATGTACGAGGCCTATCACGGCATCCGCCCCGTGAAGCCGCATATCGACGCCAAGGCCGATGTCTACGACGTAGTCGGCCCGGTCTGCGAATCCGGCGACTGGCTCGGCCGCGACCGCAGCCTCGCCGTGGCCGATGGCGATCTGCTCGCCATCATGTCCGCCGGCGCCTACGGCTTCGTGATGAGCTCCAACTACAACACGCGCCCGCGCGCGGCCGAAGTCATGGTCGACGGGGATCGCTTTCACGTCATCCATGACCGGGAGATGGTTGCGGATTTGATGCGAGGGGAGAGGGTGTTGCCGTAGAGGAATTTCATCATCTTGCGAGAGCGGGACAAACGAAAAAGCCCGGCACCGCCGGGCTTTTTCTTTCCTGCATGCGGACATATCGCCAATTGTTTCTGATTGACCAACCCGCATATTTTTAGGAATTTTCGGCGAAATACCTTGTCAGTGTTGTCGAACTCTCGACAAGGAAAATCGGATGCAAACAAAGACGGCGGACAACAGTTACTGGGGCTATTGGAAACAGGGCATAGATGCGATTCTGTTCCAGCTCTATTCGAGCATGATTTCCTTAATCATCCTGACCTTGAGTGGCGTGATATTCGACTATTCATGGGCCATGTCCATCGCCATGGGCATTTTCCTGTTCTTCGTTGTCATCATCCCGTTCACTGGCTGTCTCGCACTGAAGTATTTTTCGCTCTCAAACTCAGGCTGCCAAGCCGAGCGTGCCCAATCTTGATTGGGGTTGGCGCTGGTATTGCCGGCTCCCTAGCAATGAAGCCGCAGTAGTTTTATATATTCGATCCTCCATTTCTACGATCTGAATTTTTATGCCAAGGTGAAATGCTCGCCGACGATTCCACCCCGTCCTACCCATGCCGTTTCTCAGAATGTTGTCTGCCTGCGCCGCCGGCAGACCCAGCACCTGTCCTGCCTGTTCGGGCGTCATGGCAGAAATCGCCTGCGGGGGACTCATCCAGTAGCTGTTGGTAGACAGAACGTTTCCCCTTTTGATACAAGCTTGACGAGGGCACTGCTCTGCGTTGCGATACCGGCCTGCGGAAGTGCCGCCCCCGACTCGATATACCGTATCGCATATCTGGCTGCATCATTTAGGGACATTCCTGGATTCCCTGCCTGAATCTCCCTCACCAGCGCCTGCGCTTGCGGCGTCACCTTCACGCCATTGGTCGCGAAGTTCTGGTGGCTCGCCACGCTGAGCTTGCTCAGCGCAATAGCTTCGTCGATAGCCTTATTTTCCACCGCACCGGCAGTCGTCGCCGATCCAGCCGCGAGAGCGCCGCGTCGGCGCTCGGGGCGCCCTGCCCGGTCTGGCGTTCGCGCCGCGTGTCCTCGCGCGCGCGGCGGCGCTGCTCCTCGGCGTCGAGCGGCGTGGTGGTGGAGGGATTGCGTGGGGGAACCTGTGAAGACGCCTGCTGTGCCGCGCCCGCGCAACACAGACAGGCGGCCGCCAGGGCCAGCACGGATTTACGCGAGGGGCGCCGGCTTTTTGCATACATCCGGCCGAATATAGCCAGCGGATTTCACCCGAAAATCCTTGCGAGGATTGGCCTAACGCTTAGACACGCTTGTTTTCGTTATTTATCCGGCATTGAAACAATGAACTCAAGCAGCATACCGAACCGGCGCATGTTCGAAGTAGCTCTTGACGCGCTCGGGCTGTCGCTAAACGCTGAGCAGATGCTGGCGCGTGGCATTCACCAGTTGCAGCTTCGAGCGAGCTGGAGCGAGTTTGGTGACGACCTGCTTCAGGTCGGCATTGGCCATTTCATTGGGGTTCAGTTCGGGGCTGTAGCTGTGCAAGTAGAAGACTTCGATCTCGTGCTTGTGCTCGGCCTGCCAGGCCTTCACGGGCTTGCTGTGGTGCACGCGCAGGTTGTCCAGGATCAAGTAGATCTTTCGGCCGGCATCCTTGACCAGCCGGCGCAGGAAGTCGATCAGAATGTCGGCGCTCAACGCTCCGTCGAAGGCCTGCCAGCGCATCTGGCCCTTGTTGGTGACGGTGGAGATCACCGACAAGCCGTGGCGCTTGTTGTTCACGCGAATCACGGGCGTCTGGCCTTGCGGGGCGTAGCTGTGCCCGCACACGTCGTCGCGGCGCACGCCGGTCTCGTCGCCCCAGTGAATTTTGGCCCCATCAGCCTTGGCGAAGGCGGCGATCACCGGGTAGTCCTCGTCGAGCCACTTTTTCACCGCCGCCGGCGACTGCTCGTAGGCCTTCTTCATGGGCTTTTTCGGCGTGAAGCCCCAACGCTCCAGATACAGGCCCATCGTGCGAACGGCCAGCTTGATGCCTTATCGGTTAAGGATCAACTCGGCCACTGCCTGGCGGCTCCACAGCGCATAGATCATCTTCAACTGGTCGGGCGTGCGGTCGCGGATCAGCCGCTGAACCTCGCGTTCCTGCTCCGCCGTCAGCGTTCTGCCCGTACCCTGCGGGCGCCCGGGGCGCTCAACGTCGAGGGCCTTCCACCCGCCCGCGCGATACGCCTTCACCGCACGTCGGCGCCGTTCGTTCAGGGCGGCTACCGGCAGCGTTCTCGAGTCGATTTTATCCATACAACAGTAGACTCTATATCACTCAATAAGTTCAATGTTTAAGTGCTGGATCAATAATGGCGAATTGACTTAAAATCGCGGTTTCGACAAAGACCGCCATGGCCAAATCCGCTTCTTCGAACAAATCCGATCTCTCCGCCGAGCCGCTGGAGCAGACGGCCGATTCCTATGAGGCAGCGATGGAGGAGCTGGAGACGCTGATCGGCCGCATGGAAGGCTGCGAGCTGACGCTGGAGGACTCCCTCGCGGCGTATCAGCGCGGCAGCGTCCTGGTCAAATATTGTCAGCAGGTGCTGGAGAAGGTGGAGCAGCAGGTCCGGATGCTTGAAACCCAGGCCGGCGGCGAAGCCAGGCTTGCGCCCCTGGCGGGCGACAAGGAAGCGGGCGGGGAAGCGGATCGGTAATGAACGATTTCGCTGCCTGGGCGGCCGCGGTGGCGCAGCGCACCAAAACCGCGCTGGAACAGGCCTTGCCGCAAGGCAGACCCTCGGAACGATTGCATCAGGCCATGCGCTACGCGGCGCTGGGCGGCGGCAAGCGCATGCGCCAGCTGCTGGCGCATGCGGCCGGCGAACTCGCCGGCGCCGACCCGGCCGCGGTGGACGCGGCGGCCTGCGCGCTGGAAATGATCCACGCCTATTCGCTGGTCCACGACGACCTGCCCTGCATGGACGACGACGATCTGCGCCGCGGCCGGCCCACGGCGCACAAAGCCTTCGACGAAGCCACCGCGCTCCTGGCGGGCGACGCGCTGCAGCCCCTGGCCTTCGCGCTGCTGAGCGCGGATGCGCTGGCGCTGCCCGACGCGGTGAAGCTTGCGCTCGTGCGCGAGCTGGCGCAGGCCTCAGGCTCGCTGGGCATGGCCGGCGGCCAGGCGATCGACCTCGAGAGCGTGGGCAAGCGCATCAGCCTGGACGCGCTCGAGGCGATGCACCGGTTGAAGACCGGTGCGCTGCTGCGCGCCGCCTTGCGCATGGGGCTGTTGTGCGGCGCGGGAAAAACGCTGCTGGGCGCCGATGCGCTCGACGCCTACGGCGCGGCCGTCGGGCTGGCTTTCCAGGTGGTTGACGACGTGCTGGACGCGACGACCTCGACGGAAGTGCTGGGCAAGACGGCCGGCAAGGACGGCGCGGACAACAAGCCGACCTACGTGACGCTGCTGGGGCTGGAGGCCGCGCAGGCGCTTGCCGAGGACCTGCGGCGCCAGGCGCATGCGGCGCTCGATGCGCTGCGGGATGCCGGCGACGTGTCCAGGCTGCGCAGCCTGGCCGATAAAATTGTGATGCGCGGTAACTGAAACCTGACTATTTTTTCGAGAATGAGCCGCGAACCTTTGCTTTCCTCGATCAAAGATCCGGCTGATCTGCGCCGTCTCGACCGCAGACAGCTCCATGAGCTGGCGGACGAGCTGCGCGCGTTCATCCTGGATTCGGTGTCCAAGACCGGCGGTCATCTGTCTTCCAATCTGGGCACGGTGGAGTTGACCGTAGCCCTGCACTACGTGCTGAACACGCCGGCCGACCGGCTGGTGTGGGACGTGGGCCACCAGAGCTATCCGCACAAGATCCTCACAGGCCGGCGCGAGCAGATGAAGACGCTGCGCCAGTTCGACGGCATTTCGGGCTTCCCCAAGCGCAGCGAGAGCGAATACGACACCTTCGGCACCGCACATTCGAGCACTTCGATTTCCGCCGCGCTGGGCATGGCCCGCGCGCTGCAGGCGAAGACCGAGCCGGGCAAGGAAAGCCCGGTGGCAGCGGCGGTGATCGGCGACGGCGCGATGAGCGCGGGCATGGCCTTCGAGGCGATGAACAACGCGGGTGTATACCGCGACGTGCCGCTGATCGTGGTGCTCAACGACAACGACATGTCAATCTCGCCGGCGGTGGGCGCGCTCAACCGCTATCTCGCTCAGCTGATGAGCGGGCGCTTCTACTCGACCACCAAGCGTGGCCTGGAGAAGGTGCTCTCGATCGCGCCGCCGATGCTGGAGCTGGCCAAGCGCTTCGAGGAGCATGCCAAGGGCATGGTGGTGCCGGCGACAATGTTCGAGGAGTTCGGCTTCAACTACATTGGCCCGATCGACGGCCACGACCTCGATTCACTGATTCCCACGCTGCAGAACATCCGCGAGCTGGCCGCGCGCGGCCAGGGGCCGCAGTTTCTGCACGTGGTCACGCGCAAGGGCCAGGGCTACAAGCTGGCCGAGGCCGATCCGGTGCTGTATCACGGCCCCGGCAAGTTCGATCCGGCGCAGGGCATCCGCCCGGCGGGAAAGCCCGGGAAGAAGACCTTCACTCAGGTGTTCGGCGAATGGCTCTGCGACATGGCGGAGAAGGACGAGCGCCTGGTCGGCATCACGCCGGCGATGCGCGAGGGCTCTGGCCTAGTCGAATTCGAGCAGCGTTTCCCGGAGCGCTATTACGACGTGGGCATCGCGGAGCAGCATGCGGTGACCTTCGCGGCGGGCATGGCCTGCGAGGGCGCCAAGCCGGTGGTGGCGATTTATTCGACCTTCCTGCAGCGCGGCTACGATCAGTTGATCCACGACGTTGCGCTGCAGAACCTGCCGGTGCTCTTCGCGCTGGACCGCGCGGGCCTGGTTGGCGCGGACGGCGCGACGCATGCGGGTGTCTACGACATCGCCTATCTGCGCTGCATTCCGAATATGATGCTGATGGCGCCTTCGGACGAGCAGGAATGCCGCCGTCTGCTGACCACCGGCTTCCTGCACGACGGCCCCGCTGCGGTGCGCTATCCGCGTGGCACGGGCGTCGGCGCGGCCACAGGCAAGGAGCTCGAGCCGCTGCCCGTGGGCAAGGGCGGGATCCGCCGCCAGACTGCGCGCCGCGCGCTGGGCGCCCGTATCGCGATCCTCGCTTTCGGCACGCTGCTGCATCCCGCGCTGGCCGCCTCCGAGGAGCTGGACGCCACGGTTGCCGACATGCGCTTCATCAAGCCGCTGGACGTTGCGCTGCTGCTACAGATGGCAAACACCCACGACGCGCTGGTGACCATCGAGGAAGGCAGCATCTCCGGCGGCGCGGGCAGCGCCTGCTTGGAGGCTCTCGCCGCCGAGGGCGTTTCCGTGCCGCTCTTGCAATTGGGCCTGCCGGACCAATTTATAGACCACGGCGACCCGGCGCTGCTGCTGGCGAACTGCGGCCTGGATGCAGCGGGCATCGCAGTCTCCATCAGCAAGCGCTTTGGCAAGCTGGTCGGCATCAAGCCGGCCGCCGCCTGAATCGCCACCTGAGTCGCCTCTGAAACCGTCCGCGGCTGGTCCGTAGAGGGCCGCCGCGCGGATTGCTGCTAAATCCTGGAATAATTCCCTTCCGAGGCGGGTGGGCTTGTTTTCACTTACACTTCGCGTCATGAACCATTTCGCCACCACCAGCGCGCTGGCCGACGTCCAGGCCAGCCTCGATCTTCGCCAGATTCCGATCCAGCATGTCGGGATCCGCGGCGTGCGCCATCCCCTGCAGGTGCGCACCGCCGACGGCGTGCAGCCCACCGTGGGCATGTTCGATCTGGACGTCTATCTGCCCGCCGATCAGAAGGGCACGCATATGTCGCGCTTCGTCGCGCTGCTCGACGACCGCAAGGAAGCCCTCGATCCCACCGCTTTCCGCGCGATGCTGGCCGACATGCTGGGCCGGCTGGAAGCGCCCTCGGGTCGCATCGAAGTGAATTTCCCGTATTTCGTCAGCAAGGCCGCGCCGGTGTCGGGCGTGCGCAGCCTGATGGATTACCAGGTGAGCTTCATCGGCGAGGCGGTCGTGGCCAAGGACGGCGGCAAGCCGCAGCTCAAGGTCTGGCTCAAGGTGCTGGTGCCGGTGACGAGCCTGTGCCCGTGCTCGAAGGAAATCTCGCAGTACGGCGCGCACAACCAGCGCTCGCACATCACGATCAAGACCGAACTCGACGGCGACATGGGCGTGGAAGAGATTATCCGCATCGCCGAGGAAGAGGCTTCCTGCGAGCTGTGGGGACTGCTCAAGCGCACAGACGAGAAGTACGTCACCGAGCGCGCCTACGAGAACCCGAAGTTCGTCGAGGACCTCGTGCGCGACGTGGCCACGCGCCTGGACGCCGAAGCCCGCATCCGCGCCTATGTTCTGGAGGCGGAGAACTTCGAGTCGATCCACAACCACAGCGCGTATGCCCTGATCGAACGCAGCAAGTAAGCCGCGGAAGATCGATAAAAAAGCCGCTTTCAGCGGCTTTTTTTATTGGCGGCGCGGTGGGCGATATGCCGGCGGCGTGTAGATGGAGCGAGGATGGGGCGGCGCCGGCATGCTCGGAACGCTTTGCCCGCATCCCGTTATGCTCCCACCAAGTCCTCCAGCGGCCAGCGCGGCTGCACGTCGCAGGTATAGCTCCAGTCCGCAGCCTCGGCATCGGCCTGCAGCCGCAGCGCGCCGGCCAGGGCGATCATAGCGCCGTTGTCGGTGCACAGGGCCAGCTCCGGGAAATGCAGCTTCCAGCCTGACTTCTTTGCCTTGGCCGCGAGCGCGGCGCACAGCTGCTTGTTAGCGCTCACACCGCCGGCGACGACGAGGGTCTTCAATCCGGTCTGCTTGAGCGCGGCGGCGGACTTGTCCCCGAGCACGTCGACGACCGCGTCGACGAAGCCGCACGCGAGATCGGCGCGGGCCTGTTCGGCCTCGGGGTCGGAGGCGGGCAGATGGCGCGCCTGGGCGAGCACGGCGGTCTTCAGGCCGGCGAAGGAGAAATCGAGCTTGCCCGAATGCAGCATCGGGCGCGGCAGCGTCACCGCGCCGTGTCGGCCTTGTTCGGCCAGGGCCGACACGGCGGGGCCGCCGGGATAGGGCAGGCCGAGCAGTTTGGCGGTCTTGTCGAAGGCTTCGCCGGCGGCGTCGTCCAGGGTTTCGCCGAGCAGTTCGTAGCGGCCCACGCCTTCGACGCGCATCAGCTGCGTGTGCCCGCCCGAGACGAGCAGGGCGACGAAGGGGAAGGCGGGTGGATTGGCGCTGAGCAGTGGCGAGAGCAGATGCCCTTCCAGGTGGTGCACGCCGATGACGGGCTTGCCCAGCGCCATCGCCAGCGCGTTGGCCATGGCCGTTCCGGTGAGCAGCGCGCCGGCCAGGCCGGGACCGCGCGTGTAGGCTACGGCGCCGATGTCGTGCTTGTCCTTGCCGGCGCGATTTAGCACTTCACCAAGCAGGGGAATCAGGCGCCGGATATGATCACGGGAAGCAAGCTCGGGCACTACGCCGCCATATTCCCTGTGCATCTCGATCTGGGAATGCAGTGCGTGGGTCAGCAGCCCGGAAGCGGGGTTCCAACTGCCTTTGGAACTGGCACCCGGCGCGAAGGAGCCGGCGGCTTCAGTGTCGTAGAGCGCCAGGCCGGTTTCGTCGCAGGAGCTTTCTATGCCGAGGATAAGCATCGGTGGGTCGGAGAGGATGTGGGCTTGAGCGGGCGTTGATGCGGGTGTTGTGCAGGCGTCGATGCATGCGTAATTTCGCTTCGGATGCGGCGTTCAAACAAGGAAGGCACCGCGGCAGTCCGGGCCGAAATGCGGGTCCCAGGCAGGACAGGCGATCCATGACGCGGTAATAACAGCTGGCACGCTGCTTGCATTATTTTTTATGCTACGCAGCATCGATCCAAAAAAACGGAGCAGACAATGACAGTATATCTGACGAATTTGGCGGTTTGCCTGATCAGTCTGACTGCCTTGATTGCGCTGACGGTTTCCGGGGTATGCCTCGAAGCCAAGGTCCAGCCTCTGGGTCATTCAGGCGCAGCCTTACCATCCATCGCTTCTTCTTTCGCGGCAACGCACTATTGATACGGCAATATAAAGATTTAACTTTTTATCATTTCATGCATCGAATTGGCATGGAAAAAGAAGACGCTCGATACCAGAAACTGGAGCAGCTGCACGAGAGGCGAAAGCAGGTCGTGAGGTTGCATCGGAAGGGATACGGAGTCATGGCCATCGCGGAGTTGACGGGGCTGAGTTACCCGGCGGCTCGACTGGCCATTGATCTCTATGAAGAAGGGGCCGCGGCGGCCCTGAAGCCGCACCCACGAGCTCGTACGCCAGGAGACGGAAGACGGCTTAATGCGGATCAAGAAGAAGCAATCCGGCGCACGATCTGCGACAAACGTCCGGAGCAGTTGAAGATGATCTATGCGCTGTGGAGCCGCCAGGCAGTGGCCGAGTTGATCCTTAACCGATACGGCATCAAGCTGGCCGTTCGCACGATGGGCCTGTATCTGGAGCGTTGGGGCTTCACGCCGCAAAAGCCCATGAAGAAGGCCTACGAGCAGTCGCCGGCGGCGGTGAAAAAGTGGCTCGACGAGGACTACCCGGTGATCGCCGCCTGCGCCAAGGCTGAGGGGGCCGAAATTCACTGGGGCGACGAGACCGGCGTGCGCCGCGACGACGTGCGCGGGCGCAGCTATGCCACGCAGGGCCAAACGCCCGTGATTCGCGTGAACAACAAGCGCCACGGCTTGTCGGTGATCTCCACCGTCACCAACAAGGGCCAGATGCGCTGGCAGGCCTTCGACGGAGCGTTGAGCGCCGACATCCTGATCGACTTCCTGCGCCGGCTGGTCAAGGATGCCGGCCGAAAGATCTACCTGATCCTGGACAACCGGCACGTGCACCACAGCAAGCCTGTGAAGGCCTGGCTGGCCGAGCACAAGCACGAGATCGAAGTCTTCTACTTGCCCAGCTACAGCCCCGAACTGAGCCCCAACGAAATGGCCAATGCCGACCTGAAGCAGGTCGGCACCAAACTCGCTCCAGCTCGCTCGAAGCTGCAACTGGTGAATGCCACGCGCCAGCATCTGCTCAGCGTTTAGCGACAGCCCGAGCGCGTCAAGAGCTACTTCGAACACGCGCCGGTTCGGTATGCTGCTTGAGTTCATTGCTTCAATGCCGGGTAAATAGGAGGAGACGACGGAGAAAATCAGCGCAGGTTGGCCACCTTCGATCCCTCCCATGCGCAGGGCGCCCATGCTGATCGCGACGATGATGTGATCACCCGAGACGTTGAATTGCGCGGGGGCGATGCCGGCTTCGGGGAAGTATTCGGGGGTGCCGAAGAAAACGTTGGACGCGGCGGCGCTGCTGAAGAGGTTGGCCTTCACATTGCCGAGCAGCGGAATGTCGTATCTGGCGGAGATGGTGTAGTTGCCTTCTGGCAGACCCACGAGGACCAGCTTGGCGGTGCCGATGCTGGGCTCGACGAAGAAGCTGCGCACTGGCTTGGCGGCGTTTTCCTCGCCGGCGCGGTACAGGGAAATATGCAGGTTGCCCGGACCCATGCGCGCTGGCGGCGAGGCGCATTTCCACTTCACCGGCGGTAGCGTGGAGGGCGAATGCGAAGAGGCTCCAGAGGAAGAGCAAAGTGCCGAACTTCACAGTCATGCGCGCCCAGCTTTGCTGGGCATTGGCGGCGTTGGAACTCTGCATGTTGTTCTCCTCGGAACCACTTCCGGATCAGCTTGGGACCAATCCGTGAAGATTTGGTGAATATTTCTAAAGTGAAAAAATGATAAACCCGCCTCACAAATAGTAAAAGTGAGATTTTGTAATCACTTCGTAAGTGTGAGCAATTTCCGATAGAAAGATTAAAAATCCGGGGAAAGCCTCCTGAAACGGCAATAACGGCTAAAAAAGGGCGATTTTTAGGAGAATCTGACGCGGTATTTACCCAGGGGAAGACCGTCCCCTGGCTCGTTTTCGTAGTGCAGCTTCCATATTTTCAGCAATCCGCTGCCGCAGACCACCACGGGCTTGCCTTCGCGGACGAAGAGCAGCTTGCCTGCCGTGCGGTTTTCGATAGGCACGTCGCCCACCGCCTCGGCCGCGAGGATGCGCGCCGGGCGGCCGTCGACCAGGCAGGCCGCGCCTTTGTACGGACTGCCCAGGGCGTCGACGAAGCGCGCCAGTTCGATGGCGGAGCGGCTCCAGTCGATGCGGTAGTCCTGCTCGTCGCGCCAGAGGCTGTAGGTGGTGGCGACATTGTCCTGCGCGCGGCCGGTGAGGGCTTGACCGGCGTCTAGCGCCTCGAGCACGCGCATGCCGGTCTCGACGTAGCAGCCGGTGATCTTGCCGATCAGCTCGGCGATGGTGATCGGATAGGCGACGTCCACGCCCGCCTGGAAGAGGATGTCGCCGGTGTCGAAATCGCTGGCGCCGAAGATGGCGCTCACGCCGAAGCGCGTTTCGCCGTTGATCAGGCCGTTGATCAGCGGCGCGAAGCCGCGGTAGCGCGGCAGCAGCGAGTCGTGGAAGACGATGAGCTTGTCCTGCGGATGCTGGATCAGCCAGCGCCACGAGACCGCCATCGCGTATTCGGAGCCGATTTCCTTGAAATCCTTGCGCAGGCTCCAGGGCAGACCGTGCGCCTCACACAGGGCGATGATCTCGTCGCGGTAGTCCTTGTCGAGCGTCTCGTCCTCGCCGACGACGACGTGGGCGAAGAGATGGCCGTGGCGCTCCACCGTGCTCTTGAGAAAGGCGTGGCCCTTCTCCGTCATCAGGAAGGCGGTCAGTGGTTTGGATGTGTTGGGCATCGGGTGATTATAGGGGAGCCGCCCCCTTGCCGCGCCTGTCTTTCCAGCCCTACTCCGGATAGTCCTCGAAGGTTTTTTCACCAGTTGGCGCAGCCAGAGATTGGCGCGGTCGTGGTGGAGGCGCGGATGCCAGTGCTGGCGCAGCGAAAAGCGCGGCAGCGCGGTGGGCGGCGGCGGCACGCGGATCGCCTTGTATTTGTCGAAGGTGGTGCCCAGCTCGCGCGGCACGGTGGCGATCAGGTCGGGGTTCTGCTCGAGGATCAGCGGCACGACGAGGAAGTGCGGCGTCACCAGATAGATGCTGCGCTTGATGCTGGATTCGTCGATCACCCGGTCGTAGGCGTCCACGCTGCGTCCCGAGAGCGACACCACCACATGCTTCATCGCGCAGAACTCCTCCATGCTGATCGTCGTGCCGATGCGCCGGTTGGCGCGGCCCATGATGGTCACGAAGGGATGCGTGAACAGATGCTGCTGGAACATGCCCTCGGGCATGGCGTGCAGCGAGCCGATCGCTAGGTCCGCCGCGCCGTTTTCCAGCGTCTGGGGAATCTCCTGCTGCGGGATCTGTGGCGTCTACGGCGTGCAGTGCGGCGCCTGCGCGCGCAGTTGCGCGATCAGCGGCGGCAGAAAGACCAATTCGCACATGTCGGTCATGCACAGCGTGAAGCGCCGCGTGCTGTTCGCCGGGGCGAAGCCCGCCTGCGAAAGCAGGCCCGAGCGCACCGAGGCCATGATCTGAAGCGCCACCGGCGCCAGCTCCAGCGCGCGTGGCGTGGGCTGCATGGCGGAGCCCACGCGCACGAACAGTGGATCGGCGAACCAGGTGCGCAGGCGCGAAAGCGAATGGCTCATGGCGCTCTGCGTGACGCCCAACTGCTCCGCGGCGTGGGTCACGCTGCGCTCGCCGAGGAGCGCGTCGAAGACGCGCCACCAGGTTCAGGTCGAGCAGGGTGCCGGCAGGGGCGGCCTGTGCATGAGAAACGTTCATGATGTCTATGCATCGATGAGATTGACACATGATAGGCGGCTACCTATTGATGCAGCAATATAAAGATTTAACTTATTATCATTTCATGCATCGAATTGGCATGGAAAAAGAAGACGCTCGATACCAGAAACTGGAGCAGCTGCACGAGAGGCGAAAGCAGGTCGTGAGGTTGCATCGGAAGGGATACGGAGTCATGGCCATCGCGGAGTTGACAGGGCTGAGTTACCCGGCGGCTCGACTGGCCATTGATCTCTATGAAGAAGGGGGCGCGGCGGCCCTGAAGCCGAACCCACGAGCTCATACGCCAGGAGACGGAAGACGGCTGAATGCGGATCAAGAAGAAGCAATCCGGCGCACGATCTGCGACAAACGTCCGGAGCAGTTGAAGATGGAATCTGCGCTCTGGACGCGAGGCGCGGTCATGCTGTTCATCGAACAGGAATACGCGGTCAAACTCTCAATACGTGCGGTCGGAGACTACCTCAAGCGCTGGGGTTTCACGCCGAAAAAGCCGATCAAGCGCGCTTACGAACAGCGACCGGAGGCTGTCAAGCAGTGGATCGATCAGGAGTATCTGGCCATCGAGAAGCGTGCCAAGGCCGAAGGTGGCGAGACTCACTGGGGTGACGAAACCGCGTTGGTGAATACGGATGTTCTGGGCCGCAGTTATGCTCCCAAAGGGAAAACCCCGGTCACGATGGCGGTTAGAGGTACGCGACAGAAGCTGTCGATGATTTCCACAGTGACCAATCAGGGCAAGGCAAGCTGGATGATCATCGATGGTGCCTTTAACCACGAGAAGCTCGGCTTCGAGCAGGCCAAGGACAAGAGCCCCGCGCTGACCCTCCAGGGCGAGGCCGTCCTCAGGGACGCGGTCATGGACGCGCTCGACGGTAAGCCCATCCTGCGCTTGCCCGCGCTGACGGTGAAGCTGGGCAAGTTCGACGTCTCTGGCGGTAAATACGAACTGGCGGGCGTCGCCCTGAGCAATCCTGAACTCTGGCTGCGGCGCGACGCGGCGGGCAAGCTCAATCTCAGCGGCCTGACGGGCGCGCAGCCGGCCGCGGCGCAAAGCGCTCCGCCTCCCGCGGACAAGCCCGCCCAGAGTTCCGCGCCGCTACAGCTCACGATCACCGAGATGCGCATCCAGGGTGGCAAGCTCGGCTTCGACGACGCCTCGCCCAACGGCATCTCGGCGACGACGGCCGGCCTCTAACTCAAAGGTGCGCGCGCGGCCTACGACGGCGCGGCCAAGGTCTTCAGCCTGGCCGAACTCGATCTGAACGCGGCTGAAGTCAGGCTCGACAGTCGCCTGACCGAGAAGAGCGCTGGCAAGGCTGCGCTCAAGGCGGCGGTGAACAATACGGGCAGCCTGCAGGCCTCGGGAAATCTCGGCATCTCGCCCCTGCGCGCTGACCTCGACCTGGACCTCAAGGCGGTGGACGTGCTGCCGCTGCAGGCCTATTTCACCGAGCAGATCAATCTGCTGCTCACCCGCACCGAAGCCAACGCCAAGGGCAGGCTGTATCTGGAGCAGGGCGCGGATGGCAAGCTCGGCGGCGGCTAAAAGGGCGGACTTCCTCAACTGGAAGATGCTCTCCTTCGGCGGCGTCGACGCCAAACTGCAGCCGCTGGCGCTGAACGTCGAGCAGGCCGCGCTCAGCGATTTCTTCGCGCGCGTCATCATCGACCCCAACGGCAAGATCAATCTGCAGAACATCGTGCGTTCGGAAAAGGGCGAGCAGCGCAGCCTCACCGACGAAGATACGCGCAAGCACGAGGCCAAGGCGGAGATGGCGGCGGAGAAGGCCTCCGCCAAGCAGAGCGGATCGCCGAAGGCGCCGCCCGGCGCGATGGCTTCCGGCACCGCCGTCAGCGCCCGGGAAAAAGCCGCACCGCCGCCGGCCCCCCCGCCCGACGCCGGTCCGAGCCCGCCGATCAAGATCCGCAAGCTCACGCTGCAGGGCGGGCGCGTGCGCTACACCGACAACTTCATCCAGCCCAACTACAACGCTACCCTGGCGGAGCTGGGCGGCTCGGTCAGCGGCCTGTCCTCCGACGTGAATTCCACGGCCGACGTCAATCTGCGCGGCCAGGTCAACAGCGCGCCGCTGACCATTGCCGGCAAGATCAATCCGCTGCAGGGCAATCCCTTCTTCGACATCAATGCCAGCATCAAGGGCATGGAGCTCGCGCCGCTCAGCCCGTATTCGGGCAAGTACGTGGGCTACGGCATCGAGCGCGTCGAGAACGCCAGCGGCACGCATCTGCCGGTGCAGCTTGCCGTGGCGCTGCGCGACCGCAATGGCGTGATCGACGTGGAGCTACCCATCGGCGGCTCGCTCGACGATCAGCAGTTCTCGCTGGGCGGCATCGTGCTCAAGGTCTTCGTCAACATCATCACCAAGGCGGTGACCGCGCCTTTCTCGCTGCTCGGTTCGCTCTTCGGTGGAGGCGGCGGCGCGGAGCTTTCGTGGATGGAGTTTCCCGCCGGCCGCGCCTCGTTGGCCTCCGCGGGCGAGACCAAGCTCAAGGCCCTAGCCAAGGCGATGGCCGAGCGGCCCGCGATCAAGCTGGAGATCACCAACCGCGTCGACCCCGAGAACGACGCCGAAGGCCTGCGCCGCGCCAGCATCGACCGCAAGCTGCGCGCCCTCAAGCTCAAGGACATGGTCGGCAAGGGCACGCCCACCGACGCGCGCACCGTGACCGTCACGCCCGAGGAATATCCAGCCCTGCTCAAGCGCGCCTACAAGGCCGAGATCTTCCTCAAGCCGCGCAACGCCCTGGGCCTGCAGAAGGACCTGCCCGACGCCGAGATGGAAAAGCTGATGATGGCCAACGCCACGGTGAGCCACGACGACCTGATCGCCCTGGGCAACCGCTGCGCCGAGGGCGCCAAGGCCTGGCTGCTCGCCAACGGCGTGCCCGACGAGCGCATGTTCATCCTCGCCGCCAAGCTGCCGGGCGAGGGCGCGGAGAAGGACGCAGGCAAGGAAGGCGAGAAGAAGAGCTCCACGCACTACAGCCGCGTGGACTTCTCGCTGATGTAGGCGTCAGGCCTTGGCCTGCGCGCCGCGGACCGCGTTCTTCGTCCGGAAGGCCTTGACGACGTCGGTGCGGGTTTCGATATACGGCCCGCCGATCAGGTCGATGCAGTAGGGCACCGCCGCGAAGATGCCGGGCACGAGCACGGCGCCCTGTTCGTCGTGCAGGCCTTCGAGCGTTTCCTTGATGGCCTTGGGCTGACCCGGCAGGTTGAGCAGCAGGGCATCATGGCCGTCGATCTCGCGGATCGCGCCGACCTGGCGCGACAGAATCGCGGTGGGCACGAAGCGCAGGCTGATCTGGCGCATCTGCTCGCCGAAGCCGGGCATCTCGCGGGTGGCCGCGGCGAGCGTAGCCTCGGGCGTGACGTCGCGGCGCGCGGGACCGGTGCCGCCGGTGGTCAGCACCAGGTCGCAATCCTCCAGGTCCACCAGTTCGATCAGGGCCTGCGTGATGCCCTCGCGTTCATCGGGAATCAGGCGCTCCACGGCCGTCCAGGGCGAGGCGAGCGGGCGGGTTTGGCGGCCATGGCTCAGTCTTCCTCGTCTTCGTCCTCGGCGGCGTCCTCGCCGGCCGCGGCATGCTTTGGCGGCGTCACCAGCACACGCAGCGCCTTGAACAGCGCGCGGGAATTGGCCGGCAGCTTGTTCAGCTCGGCCTCGCGGCGCGCGGCGCGCACCAGGGCGCGCAGGGCCTGGATGTCGGCCTGCGGATAGTCGGCGGCGACCAGGGTCATCGCGCCGTCGTCAGCGATGAGCTTGTCGCGCAGGTTCTCCAGCTTGTGCAGCAGGGCGGTCTCGGCCTTGCTCGCGCCCTGGAAGCTGTCGAGCACGGTCTGGATGGCGGCGACCTCGGCGTCGTCGAGACGGCGCATCAGCTTGCCGAGATATTGCATCTGGCGGCGGCGGCCTTCATGGCTGCGCGTGCGGCGCGTTTCCATGACCGCGTCACGCATGCCCTCGTCCAGCGGCACCTTCAGCAGGCGCTCGCCGGGCAGATCGACCAGGGTTTCGGCCAAGTCCTGCAGCGCATGCATCTCGCGCTTGCGCTGGCTCTTACTCTTGACCTCGGGGCCGTCGTCTTCCTCATCCTGGGCGGTGTTGCCCTGGCGCCATGATGGGTTTGCTTTGCTCATGATGGGGTGGATTGTATCTCTTGCTATGATTGCCCCCTTCCGGCACCCGCCCGCGGGCGCCAAGCAAGGACAGGACACGATGAACGCCACCGCCGAACGCTTCACCCACAGCCGCGAAGAACTGCGCAACATCGCAGACTCCGTGCTCAAGCTCGCCCGCAAGGCCGGCGCCAGCGACGCCGCCACCGAAATCTCCGAAGGCTCGGGCCTCTCGGTGAGCGTGCGCAAGGGCCAGATCGAGACCATTGAGCAGAACCAGGACAAGGTGGTCTGCGTGACCGTCTTCATCGGCCAGCGCCGCGGCAACGCCAGCACTTCCGATTTCTCGCATGCCGCGCTCGCGGCCACGGTGGAGGCGGCCTACAACATCGCCCGCTTCACCGCCGAGGACGACTGCACCAGCTTGGCCGAGGAGGCGCTGCTGGAGAAGAAGCCGCGCGACCTGGACCTCTTCCATCCCTGGAACGTGAGCGCCGAGGAGGCGGTGGCCATCGCCAAGCGCGCCGAGCGCGCAGCGCTCGACGTGAGCCCCCTGATCCGCAACAGCGACGGCGCGAGCGTGTCGGCGCAGCAATCGCATTTCGTGCTCGCGACCACGCGCGGCTTCAACGACGGCTACGCCTATTCGCGGCATTTCATTTCCTGCGCGCCGATCGCCGGCAAGGGCGACAACATGCAGCGCGACGACTGGTATTCCTCGCAGCGCTCCGCCGAGCAGTTGGCCAAGCCCGAGGACATCGGCCGCTATGCGGCGCAGCGTGCGCTGGCGCGGCTCAACGCGCACGGCCTGTCCACGCGCAAATGCCCGGTGCTGTTCGAGGCGCCGCTGGCCGCCGGCCTGCTCGGCGCCTTCGTGCAGGCGGTGTCGGGCGGCGCGCTGTACCGCAAGTCGAGCTTCCTGCTCGACAGCCTGGGCAAGGACGTCTTCGCGCCGCATATCCGCATCGCCGAGGAACCGCACCGCGCGCGTGCCATGGGCAGCGCGCCTTTCGACGAGGAAGGCGTGCGCACGAAGGCTCGCGAGGTGGTGACCAAGGGCGTGGTGCAGGGCTATTTCCTCTCGACCTATTCGGCGCGCAAGCTCGGCATGCAGACCACCGGCAACGCCGGCGGATCGCACAATCTGGCCCTGACCAGCTCGCTCACCAAGCCCGCTGACGACCTCGCCGGCATGCTGCGCAAGATGGGCACCGGCCTGCTGGTGTCCGATCTGATGGGACAGGGCGTGAACTACGTCACCGGCGATTATTCGCGCGGCGCCTCGGGCTATTGGGTGGAGAACGGCGTGATCGCCTATCCGGTGGAGGAGATCACCATCGCCGGCAACCTCAAGCAGATGTTCAAGCAGATCGCCGCGGTCGGCGCCGACTCCCTGGTGCGCGGCACCAAGGAGACCGGCTCGGTGCTGATCGAGGAAATGACGATCGCCGGGCAGTAGGCCCGGCTGTCAGCCGCGCCGGTAATCGACGAAGGCGTAGTCGCAGTCGAGCGGCGGCGGTGCGCGGCGCATCTCGCGCGATGCTTCGCGCCACAGGCTCTTGTCGAAATCGGGAAAGCGCGTATCGCCCTCGAGCGGCTTGCCGATCTCGGTGAGCACCAGCCGGTCGGCCAGGAGCAGCGCCTCGGCGTAGATCTGCCCGCCGCCGATCACGAAAATCTCTTCCACCTCCTTGCAGCGCTCCAGCGCGGCGCGCAGCGAGGGCTGTAGCTCCGCGCCCGGCACGTCGTAGCCGGCGTTGCGCGTGATCACGAGATTGCGCCGGCCCGGCAGCGGCCGGCCGATCGATTCCCAGGTCTTGCGGCCCATGATGATGGGTGCGCCCATGGTGGTGCGCTTGAAGTGCGCCAGGTCCTCGGGCAGATGCCAGGGCATCTTGCCCTCGTGTCCGATGACTCCGTTGCTCGCCCGGGCGACGATGATGGAGATGCGAGCCAAGTCACACCGCCATCGGCGCGGTCAGGGGCGCATGATGCTCATAGTCGACGAGGCCGAAGTCGGAGGGCTCGACCTTCTCCAGCCATTCAGGCTCGTACTTGTCGGTCTTGGCGTAGTCGGGGATGCGGTCCGAGAGGACCAGCTTGGGGCTGGGGAAAGGCTCGCGCTTGAGCTGCTCGTTGAGCATGTCGAGATGGTTCTCGTAGATGTGCGCGTCGCCGATGAAATAGGTGAACCAGCGCGGCATATAGCCGGTGAGGCGGCCCACCAGATGCAGCAGCGCGGCGCCCTCGGCGAGGTTGAAGCCGATGCCCAGGCCCACGTCGTTGCTGCGGATGTAGAGGCAGAGCGAAATCTCGCGCTTGGCCTTGTTGGGCAGGAACTGGTAGAGCAGGTGGCAGGGCGGCAGGGCCATCTCCTCGATCTGCGCCCAGTTCCAGCCGTGGAAGAGGATGCGGCGGTCGGAGGGATTGCTGATGATGGTGTCCAGGCACTGGCGCAACTGGTCCACGGCCTTGTAGAGCAGCACCTTGTCCGCGCCTTCGTCCTGTAGGGCGGAGACGATGCAGTAGCCGCGCTTCTGCGCGTCCTCGATCTGGCCGGTCTGCGCCGCGTCGAGCAGCTTGTAGGCGAGCCACTTGCGCCATTGCACGCCGTAGACGTCGCCGAGGTCGTCCTCGCCCATGCGGTATGGATTGGCGAGCCACTTGGCGTTTTCGTTGGCGTTCTGGTCCCAGACCTTGCAGCCCAGGGCGCGGAATTCGGCAGCGCTGCGACTGGCGCGCAGGAAGCCAACCAGTTCGCCCACGGCGGCCTTGAAGGCGAGCTTGCGCGTGGTGATGGCGGGGAAGCCTTCCTGGAGGTCGAAGCGCATCATCGCGCCTGGGATCGAGATCGTGCGCACGCCGGTGCGGTTTTCCTGCCAGGAGCCGGTGTCGAGGATGGTGCGGACGAGGTCGAGAAATTGTTTCATTGCGGGTATGGGGAGGACGTTGAAACGGGATTATCCGCCATTTCGATGTCCCCCTTGGGAGCCCGGAATTTACCCCTAGCGAAGCGCGCCGGAGCGGGGTTCGGCTGAATCCCGGCCCGCCTGGCGCGGACGGGCGCAGCTCAGATCACGCCTTCCGCCTTGAGGGTGGCCAGCTCGAACGAATCGACGCCCAGCCAGCCATAGAACTCCGCGTTGTGCTCGCCCATGCCCGGTCCGCCGTGGCGCGGCCGGTGGTTGCGGCCTTCGACGCGGGGCACGACGCAGGGCGCTGGGATGGAGCCCAGGTCGGGGTCCTCGAGCCGGATCACGCCTTCGCGCGCGCGGACCTGCGGATCGGGCAGCACGTCCTCGATGCCGTAGACCTTGGTGTAGGGGACGTCGGCCGCATCGAGCAGGGCGCGCGGGATTGGTGGCGAAGCGCGGGTCGTCGGGCATCTCCGGCATGCCCATAACGGCGCAGAGCCGGCGGAAAATCATATCCGAGGAGGCGACCAGGGTGACCCAGCGGCCGTCGGCTGTGCGGTACATGTTCGAGAGGGCGGTGTAGCTGGCGCGGTTGCCGGCGCGCGCGGATCAGGCTGAGCTGCTCGTATTCGACGGCCAGCGGATCGAGCAGGCAGAACACCGCCTCGGTGGCCGAGAGGTCGATCTCGAAGCAGCGCTCCCCGGGATCGGCGCGCAGGCGCGCCAGCGCGGCGGCGATGCTGAAGGCGCCGAAGACGCCGGCGATCACGTCACCAATGGGGAAGTTGGGATGCTGCGGGCCGCTCTCAGGCGTGCCGATCAGATTGGTGAGCCCGCTCATGGCCTCGAAGATGCTCGCGAAGCCGGGCCGCTGCCGGTAGGGGCCGGTCTGGCCGAAGCCGGTCAGGCGCAGCACGATCAGGCGCGGATTGACCGCGTGCATCGCTTCCAGCGTGAGGCCCCAGCGGTCGAGCATGCCGCTGCGGAAGTTCTCCACCAGCACGTCGAAGTCCTTGAGCATCTCGAGCAGCATTTCACGGCCGCGCGGCTTGCACGCGTCGAGCGTGATGCCGCGCTTACCGCGGTTGACCACCTTCCAGTACAGCGGCAGCTTGCCCTTGACCGGGGCAAGGCCGCGCAGCGCGTCGCTGCCGTCGGGCAGTTCGAGCTTGACCACCTCGGCGCCGAGGTCGCCGCAGAGCGTGGAGGAGAAGGGCGCGGCCAGCACGGTGGCCATGTCGAGTATGCGCACGCCGTGCAGCAGGGGCAGCGTTCCAGTCTTGAGCATGGGGGTCGGGGAAAAGGTAAATCGGGTTGCGGCCACTGTGGACGCGCGCCGGAAAAATTGCCAGACTGCGTTCCGCACAGCGGAACAGATGGATGAATCTGTTGCTCCGCCCGTTCCGATTGAGGAGGATGCCCACCATGCCCAAGCCGCCGTCTCCGCTCCAGTCCGTGCCCGCATCCGCGCCGACGCCGGCGGCCAGGTCCGCGCTCGCGAAAGCCGCTCGGGCCGCCGCCGCGCGCGCCGCCCACGAGCCGGAGCCCGGCGACGCCAGTTCACCGTCAATCTCGCGCGCGGTCTCGAAACTCTGCGCGCCTTCACGCCCACCGATTTCCTGCTCGGCAACAGCGAGCTGTGCCAGCGCACCAGCCTGCCCAAGGCGACCATCTCGCGGCTGACCTACACGCTCACGCAGATGGGCTATCTGGTGCGCGTCGACCGGCTGCAGAAATACCGGCTCGGGCCCGAAGTGCTGATGCTCGGCTATCCGATGCTCGCCGGCCTGGAGGTGCGTCACATTGCTCGCCCGCACATGGAGGCGCTGGTGCGCGCGACCAGTTGCACGGTCAACCTCGGCATGCTCGGCCGGCTGGAAGTGGTCTACATAGACGCGCTGCGCCTGGACCGCGGCAACATCCTCCAGCCCGACATCGGCAGCGCCCGTCTTCTGCTGACCACCTCGATCGGCCGCGCGCTGCTTCTGGCGAGTCCAGCGGCGGAGTGCACCTCCATCCTCAACCGCCTGCGCGTCGCGAATCCCTCGCGCTTCGCCGAGGAGAAGGGCTTTCTCGCCGGCGACGAGGAGCGCTTCCGCGCGGAGGGCTTCTGCCTGGCGCGCGGCGATTTCAACAGCGACATCCATGCTGTGGCCGCGCCAGTGCGCGCCGGCCCGCGCGACCATCCGCTGCTGGCGCTGAACTGCACCAGATCCACGCTCGGCCGTCAGGGCGGCCTGCGCACGGGGACGATGGAGCGCAAGGTGGCGCCGCGTCTTCTACAGGCGGTGTGCGACATCGAGCGCGCCTATGCCGTGATGTTCAACCCAAACGGGAAATGTTGATGATCTGAAACCAAGAAGCCAACACCGCCCGATTGGCCGACATCCGCGCCTTCGTGCGCAAGCTGGCGATTACCGCCGAGGCCGAGGTCGTGGCGCGCAACGTGATTCCCGAGCCGCTGGTCGAGGAGATGCGCCAGCGCGGCTATTTCGGCTGGAGCATTCCCGAGTCCTATGGCGGCGCGGGCCTGAGCACAGAAGAGCTGGCAATGGCGAACATGGAGCTCTCGCAGGCGGCCACCGCCTTTCGCGCGCGCGCCGGCACCAACACCGGCATCGACGTCGAGGGCCTGATCCAGGACGGCACCGAGGCGAAGAAGCGCAAGTGGCTTCCGCTGCTGGCGAGCGGCGCGGTCACCTGCTGCCTCGCGCTCACCGAGCCCGAGGCTGGCTCCGACGCCACCGCCCTGCGCAGCAGCGCCGCACCCGAGGGCGGCGGCTGGGTGTTCAACGGCACCAAGCGCTACATCACCAATGCACCCATCGCCGATATGTTCACCGTCTTCGCGCGCACTGATCCCGGGGACAGGAGCAGCCGTGGCATCAGCGCCTTTCTTGTCGAGCGCGGCACGCCGGGCCTGTCCACGCCGCCCGAGCACCGCAAGATGGGCCAGGCCGGCTCGCCGGTGTCGGAGGTGTGGCTCAAGGACGTGCGCGTGGGCGAGGACAGCATGCTCGGCGGCGTGCCCGGCCAGGGCTTCGTCACGGCGATGAAGGCGCTGAACAAGCAGCGCATCAATCTCGCCGCGCTGTGCATCGGCCCGGCCATCCGCATGCTCGACGAGGCGCTGCGCCACATGCGCCAGCGCAAACAGTTTGGCCGGCCGATCGCCGATTTCCAGCTCGTGCAGGCGATGCTCGCCGAGTCGCGCGTGGAGATCGAAGCGGCGCGCTGCCGGGTGATGGAGACGGCGCGCAAGCGCGACGCCGGCGTGGACGTGACCACCGAGGCTTACATCTGCAAGTACTTCGCGTCCAAGATGTGCGGCCGCGTTGCCGACCGTGTGGTTCAGATCTTCGGCGGCGCGGGCTATTGCGCCGACATCGGCGGGCCGATCGAAATGCTGTACCACGACGTGCGGCTGTTCCGTCTCCACAAAGGCACCAGCCAGATCCATTTATTGAATATCGTCAAGCGCATGCTCAAGCAATAACTCAAGCAGGAGGAGACGCAATGAACTGAGTAGTCGAAAGCGCGTGGCTCGCCGCGCGGAAGATGACGCGCAGTCTTGCGCGCATGGGTGGGCGCGTGGGTGGGCGCATGGCCTTGGCGGCGGGCGTCGCGGCGGCATTGGCGCTGGCGGGAGCGGGCGGCGCGGTGGTGCAGGAGTGGCCGTCCAAGCCTATCCGCGTCATCTCGCCCTTCGCGGTGGGCGGCTCCAACGACATCGCCACGCGCCTGGTCGTCGAGCGCCTGGGCACGCGCCTCAAGCAGCAGATCATCGTCGAGAACCGGCCCGGCGCGAACACGCGCATCGCCTCCGAGGTGATCGCGCATTCGCCGCCCGACGGCTACAACCTGATCATGGTGGCCGCGCCGCACACCACGAATCCGGCGCTGTATCCGGACCTGCCCTACGACACGCAGAAGGACTTCACGCCCATCGCGCGCGCCGCTGTTCCTGATGGTGCCTGACGATTCGCAGGTGAAGAACGTCAAGGACCTGCTGGCGCGCAGCGCCAAGGACCCCGCCTTCAGCAACGTCTCCAGCCCTGGCAACGGCACCGCGCCGAATCTGGCGCTGGAGCTGCTCGACTACATCGCCAAGGCCAACCTCGCACACATCCCCTACAAGGGCGACGCGCCGGCGATCACCGATCTGGTGGGCGGGCGCGTGGCCGCCGGCATCCATCCGATCGTCACGCTCCTGCCGCACATCAAGAGCGGCCGGCTGCGCGCCATCGGCGTGTTCGGCTCGACGCGCTCAGCGCTGCTGCCCGACGTGCCTTCGCTGGGCGAGCAGGGCTTCGCTGGCGCCGAGGTCTACATCTGGTTCGGCCTCGTGGGCCCGGCCAAGCTGCCCGCGGCGATCGTCGACCAGTTGAACAAGGAGGTGAACCAGATCCTCGCCAAGCCCGACGTGCGCGAACGTTTCGTCGGCATCGGCATGGAGCGGGTGGGCGGCACGCCGGATCAGTTCTCCGCCTATATCCGCGACGACATCCAGAAGTGGCGCAGCGTGGTCGCGGCGCGGCACATCAAGCCGGATTGATCGTTCCGGAGCGGACCGGTCCAGCGCGCGCGAAGCCCAGCTCCGCTTCCCGCACCAAAGAAAAACGCCGGACGATGTCCGGCGTTTTTTTATTGCAGCGGGCGAGGATCAGCGGCCCGAGGAGCGGCCCGAAAAACCGCTGCCGTTGCCGCCATTGCCACGGTAGCCGCCGGGCTTTCCGGCATAGCCGCCGCCGGAGGGTTTTCCGGGCCAGCCGTTGCCATTGCTGTTTCTGCTGTTGCCGCGATAGCCGGGCTTGCCATTGCCGGCGCCGTTGCGGAAGCCACCAGGGCGACCCTTTGGCGCGCTGGGAGCGGGACGGCGCGGCTCGAGGCCGTCGATCACGCTGGGGGCCAGACGGCGGTCGAGAAGACGCTCGATGCGGCGCCAGATCATGATGTCGCCGGTGCCGACCAGATTGATCGCCACGCCGCTGCGGCCGGCGCGGCCGGTGCGGCCGATGCGGTGGACATAGTCCTCGGCCTGCTTGGGCAGGTCGAAGTTGACCACGTGGGTGATGTCGGGCACGTCAATGCCGCGCGCGGCCACGTCGGTGGCGACGAGCACGCGCAGGCCGCCACGGCGCAGGGCGGTCAGGGTACGGTTGCGCGCGCCCTGGTTCATGTCGCCATGCAGCGCGCCGGCGGCGAAACCGGTGTCGGCCAGCTTCTGCGCGAGGCTTTCGGCGTCGCGTTTGGTGGCGGTGAAGACGATGGCCTGCTTGAGCGAGGCGTCGCGCAGCAGATGGTCGAGCAGGCGCTGCTTGTGGCCGAGGTCGTCGGCGTAGTGCAGGCGCTGTTCGATGTCGCTGTTGTCCATGCGCGCCGCAGCGATTTCCACGCGCAGCGGATCGCGCAGCATGCGGCCGGCCAGACGGGCGATGCGCGCGTCGATGGTGGCGGAGAACATCAGCGTCTGGCGCGACTCGGGCGTGGCTTCGATGATCGCGTCGATGTCTTCCTGGAAGCCCATGTCGAGCATGCGGTCGGCTTCGTCGAACACCAGCATTTGCAGGGCCGAGAGGTCGATGCGGCCGGAGCCGACATGGTCGAGCAGGCGGCCGGGCGTAGCCACGAGGATGTCGGGCATGCGCGAGAGCATCTCGAGCTGCTTGGGATAGGGCATGCCGCCGAGCACGCTGCCGCAGACGATGCGGCGCAGGTGCTTGCCGTATTGCACGGTCGCCTGGCTGACCTGGAGCGCGAGCTCCCGGGTCGGGGTCAGGACGAGCACTGCCGGCTTGGCGGGCGAGGGACGCGGACGGCGGCCTTGCACGCGTGGCGCCTTGCTGTCGAAGCGCGGATGCTCGGGCGAGGGCTGGGCGGCGATCATCTGCAGCGCGGGCAGCATGAAGGCGGCGGTCTTGCCCGAGCCGGTCTGGCTAGAGACCAGAAGGTCGCGGCCTTCGATGCAGGCGGGGATGGCTTTCTGCTGCACGGGCGTGGGCTGGGTGTAGCGTGCTTCCGCGATGGCGCGCAGGATGCTGTCGTTCAGGCCCAGGCCCGCGAAGCCGGAGGCGGACAGGGGGGCATTCGCGGGCACCGCGGATTGTGCGGGCGCAGCGGAAACTTCGGGTGCACCGGACGTGAGCGCGCGCTCGCCGGCGTTCCCGGTTTTGGAAACATCAGTCATGTAACTTCTCTCGTTGTTCGCGCCAAGGTGCGCGAGTTGCGTGGGCGTCGGCGCCAATCAATCCGAGCGTTCACCACACGGGCGAAGAGGAGCGGGAGGCATGCGCAGGGAAATTCCCTTGAAATTCCGAATGCGCAGCGGGGATCGGAGACGAAGCAAAGTGCGCCATATTGCGACGCTGCGCGAAGTATACAGTAAAAACCCTATTGATCCGGCAGGAAGAAGTTTTTATGCGGCGTATTTGACGCGGGAATCCTGGAAGTAGGACTTCACGCGTTCAGGATGGGTTTCGATGAACGCCATGTGGTTCTTTGCTGCGGCGTGTAATTTGGCCTTTGTTCTGACGGGGACTCGTGTGCTGATGACATGTTTCAGGTCGGCGTTGAGTCGCTCATCCAGATTGAGCTCCGGGCTGTAGCTTGGCAGGTAAAAGACTTCGATGTCGGCTTGGTGCTCGGCAAGCCATGCCTTGACCGGCTTGCAGTGATGCACGCCGAGGTTGTCGAGGATCAGGAACACTTTCTTTCCCGCGCGCTTGCCATCGGCCACCAGCGCCTCGAAGAACTCAATGAGCTTCTCGTGGTTAAAGGCACCATCGATGATCATCCAGCTTGCCTTGCCCTGATTGGTCACCGTGGAAATCATCGACAGCTTCTGTCGCGTACCTCTAACCGTCATCGTGACCGGGGTTTGCCCTTTGGGAGCATAACTGCGGCCCCGAACATCCGTATTCACCAACGCGGTTTCGTCACCCCAGTGAATCTCGCCACCTTTGGCCTTGGCACGCTTCTCGATGGCCGGATACTCCTGATCGATCCACTGCTTGACAGACTCCGGTCGCTGTTCGTAAGCGCGCTTGATCGGCTTTTTCGGCGTGAAACCCCATGACTCCGTATCCCTTCCGATGCAACCTCACGACCTGCTTTCGCCTCTCGTGAAGTTGCTTCAGTTTCTGGTATCGAGCGTCTTCTTTTTCTATGCCAATTCAATGCCAGAAATGATAATAAGTTCAATCTTTATATTGCCGTTTCAATAGTCTCCAGCAGCGCATCGTCTGGGCCAACATGCTGGTGCTGGCGCTGGGCCTGGTCGCCTGCTTCGCGGCCTTCGTGCTAGTGCTGGGCTTCTTCGTGAAGTACATCCACGCCGGCCCCAACGTGCTCTACGTGATCGAGGGCGTGACCTATGCTGCGCTGGGCACGGCCACGGGCTGTTTCGCCATGATCACCTTCGTGGTGTTGATGGCTGCCCGCGCCATGATCCGTCCCGACTCGCCGCGCGCGACGATCCGCCTGCTGAGCAACAATCCGGTGAGCGAGAGCGTGCTCGACAAGGGGCACTCAGGCGGCCAGCATATGCAGGAATGGCGCGCGATCGCCTCGAAGGAGTGCAGCGCCCTGCGCTATTTCGACTACCGGCCGATTCTGGCGGCGGTGCAGGAGCTCGAGCAGATGGAGCAAGACAAGAAGAAGGGCCCCGCGGCGGCGAAACCGGCGGCGCCCAGGCCTGCCGCGGAGATCGGTCAGGGCCGCGGCTTCGACGGCGAGATCAAGCAATACTCCTGAGGCGCTGACGCGCCGCTATCCGGAGCGCGCCGCGCGCGCCCTTCCCCGCCGGGCCGAAGGCCCACCACAGACGCATCCCCAGCAGCAGCGCAATCACCGCCGCGTAGATCGCCACGGTGCCGAAGTCGTGCTTGCCGGCCTTGTGCCAGAAGTAGTGGAGGATGGCAGCCACGTAGACCAGCCTGTGCAGCTTGCGCCAGCGTGCGCCGCCGAGCCAGCGCGCCATGAAGTGCGGCGAGGTCAGCGCCAGCGGCAGCATGAGCACGAGCGCGGTGAAGCCCGCCGTGATGAAGGGCCGCTTGACGACGTCCTTGAGCATGGCCGTAAGGTCCAGGTCCTGGTCGAGATAGAACCAGATGGTGAAGTGCAGACAGCCGTAGAAGAAGGCATAGAGCCCGAGCATGCGGCGCAGGCGCACGATCTGCGGCTTGCCGAGCAGCTTGCGCAGCGGCGTGACGGCGAGCGTCAGGCAGATGAAGACGAGGGTCCAGGTGCCGGTGGAGCGGGTGATGAATTCCACCGGGTTGGCGCCCAGGCCGTAGTCGGTCTGGGCGAGCCAGACGAGCCGCGCCAGCGGCAGTAGACTGACGAGGAAGACAGCCAGGCGGAAGACGTTGAACGTGGGCGCGGGATCGGTGCGGACGTGGGATCTATGTGGGCGGGCGGCGCCAGGCGTCAGGCCCGGCTCGGCGCCGGACCTCGCGCGCGGGCCTTGCTGCTCAGAAGAACTTCTTCAGATCCATGCCGACGTATAGTCCGGCGACCTGCTCGGCATAACCGTTGAAGGGCAGGGTCTTGCGGCGCGGCGCGAACAGCCCGCCGCCCGAGGCCTGGTCGCCGATGCGGCGTTCGTTGGCCTGGCTCCAGCGCGGATGGTCGACGTCCGGATTGACGTTGGAGTAGAGGCCGTATTCCTGCGGCACGGCGAGGTTCCAACTGGTCGCGGGCTGCTTGTCGGTAAGGCGGATCTTGACGATGGACTTGGCGCTCTTGAAGCCGTACTTCCAAGGCACCACGAGCCGCACCGGCGCGCCGTTCTGTTTGGGCAGCACTTCGCCGTAGAGGCCCAGGCCGAGCATGGTCAGCGGATGCATGGCTTCGTCCAGGCGCAGGCCTTCGGTGTAGGGCCAGGCAAGGATGTGGTCGGAGACGACGGGCATCTGCGCCTTGTCGGCGAGGCTGATGAATTCCACGAATTTGGCGCCGGGCAGCGGCTCGACTTTGCGCAGCAGTTCGGAGAGCGAATAGCCGATCCAGGGGATGGCCATGGACCAGGCTTCCACGCAGAGCAGGCGGTAGACGCGCTCCTCGATGGGGGCGAGCTTGAGCAGGTCGTCGATGCCAAAGCTCGCGGGCTTCTTAACCATGCCCTTCACGCTCACCGTCCAGAGCCGCGTCTTGAGGCTGGCAGTGAAGCTCGAGGGCGCGGACTTGTCGGTGCCGAATTCGTAGTAGTTGTTGTAGTTGGTGATGTCGCGGTAGGATGTGAGCTTGTCGGGCGCCGCGTATTACGGATTGAGCTTGCCGGCGAGCTTGACGGCGTTGGCCGACTGCGCGGCGGCTTCGCCGGCGCCCAGGCCCAGCCCCGCCAGGCCGAGCATGCCCGCGCCCATGCAGGAGCATGCGGCGCTGCTCAAAGAGGCTGCGCGGCGTGATTTCGCTGGCGGCGATGGGGCTGCCGAGATCGTGTTGGCGGGAACGGGTCATATGCAGTCCGATGCGGTGAAGTTCAGGCGATGCGCGCCGATGCGTGACGGCCGGCTCAAAGCTGGCCGTAGCTGTGCAAGCCAGAGAGGAACATGTTCACGCCGAGGAAGGCGAAGGTCGTGACCAGCAGGCCCACCAGCGCCCACCACGTGGAGAAGGTGCCGCGCAGGCCCTTGACCAGGCGCATGTGCAGCCAGGCGGCGTAGTTTAGCCAGACGATCAGCGCCCAGGTCTCCTTGGGGTCCCAGCTCCAGTAGCCGCCCCAGGCTTCGGCGGCCCACAGCGCGCCGAGGATGGTGGCGACGGTGAAGAAAGCGAAGCCCACGGTGATGGCCTTGTACATCACGTCGTCGAGCACGGTCAGCGAGGGCAGGCGCTCGTCGAGGATGCCGCGCTCCTTGAGCAGATAGGCCACGGAGACCATGGCGGCGAGCGCGAAGGTGCCGTAGCCGATGAAGTTGGCCGGCACGTGGATCTTCATCCACCAGCTCTGCAGCGCGGGCACCAGGGGCTGGATCTCCTGCGCGTCGCGGCTCACGGTGTACCAGAGCAGGAAGCCGATGGCGGCGCAGATCACGAGCATCACGAAGGGGCCGAGCGCGCGGGTGGCGTAGCGGTTCTCGTAGAAGAGATAGAACAGGGCCGTGATCAGACTGAAGAGGATGAAGACTTCGTAGAGGTTGGAGATGGGGATGTGGCCCACGTCCGCGCCAAGGAGATAGGACTCGTACCAGCGCGCCATCATGCCGGCCAAGCCCAGGGTCACCGCGGCCCAGCACAGCTTGCTGCCGATGCTGCCACCAGTGTCCGAGCGCAGCGCGAAGCCGCCCCAGTAGAAGGCGGTGCACAGGAAGAAGAGCGCGCTCATCCAGAGGATGGCCGATTGGCTGGAGAGGAAGTACTTGAGCCAGAAAACCTTGTCGGCGCGCGCGAGGTCGCCCTGATAGAGCGACACGGCGAAGAGCGCGAGCACGGCGATGATCAGCATCAGCGGACGCACCGGCTTCCAGGTCCAGCCCAGCCAGGCGAAGACGGGCACGGCCAGCACGAGCACGGCCTGCTCGTAGTAGTCCATGTACTGGCCGAAGCGCGCGAGCGCATAGCCGGCGCCGGTGGCGAGGATCAGCGCGAAGGCCCAGTCGAAGACGCTGCGCCGGCGCAGGTACGAGGGGGCGGGGGTGTAGTTCTCGGTCTGCGCCGATACGGACGATTCTGTTAGTTCCATCTTGTGCTCACGATGTCTCGGCCTCGGTCTGTTACGCGGCGCCGGCGCATTGCGCCAGGCGTTCGCGCATCAGCGCCACTTCCTTGTTGAAATCCAGGGTGCGGCGTCCGGACGTCATGGCCATCAGCAGGCTGGAGCGGAAACCCTGCGCGCTTGCGGACAGATCCAGGCCTTGCCCGGTTTGGCCGGACAAATCCTTGACCAAAATCCACAATCTTCGTTCCCGAATATAAAACATTCCAAAGACCCCTGCCACCAGCAGCAGGCAGCCCAGATAGACGATGTATTTGCCGGGCGAGCGGGTCAGCTGGAAGACGCTCGCCTTGACCTCGTCGAAGCCGGAAAGCTGGAGGTAGACCGGGGCGCCGTAGAAGACGCTGTCGGACAGGGCGTTGACGGCGGTCTGCAGGAAGACACCGCTCTCCTGGGTGAGCTCGGCCTGCTTGAAGCCGGCACGCTCGCGCGAGATCTGCCAGAGGTCCCAGATGGCGCCGTTGAGGATCTTGAGCAGCACGTCGGCGGCCTTGTCCTGCTCGGCGGCGGGCACGGTCTTCCCGAGGAAGCGCGCGACGGACTGGAAGCCGCCTGGGTCCTGGCCGGGCTGGCCAGACATATCGGCGCTCTTGTCCGCGGGGCCGGCGAAGAGGTCGAGCGCGCGGCCGGCGCTGGCTTCGAGCTGCGTGCGCAGTTGCGCGAGCTGGGCGGCGGGCGCACCGGGCGGCGCGTATTTGGCGGCGTAGCGGCGCGCAGCTTCGCGGCGCTGCGCGGGATCGGCGAGCGCGGCGCGCAGGCGCATCCATTCCTTGACCGAGCCGTCGGCGTCGGCGGGGATGCGCAGGTAGCGGAATGGCTCGTCGGGCTGCTCGCGCACGCCGGCGAGGAAGAGCTTCTGGCCGTCCGCCGTGAGCGGCAGCATGTAGTTGCTGAATTCGCGCGCCTGGCCGGCGCGGTCGCGCAGCTTGTACTGCACGGAGGGGCCGACGTTGCGCAGGTCCTTGGGCCGCGAGGTCTTGGCACCCGAGCCCAGGCGCGCCTCGAACTGCTCGGCGCGGCTGGCAGCGACGCCGCGCGCGTCGTTGCGGCCGGAGGCGTCGGTCAGGTTCTCGACGTTGATGGGGCGAAAGCCGGTGAATTCGACGGTGTAGCTTTCGTCGACGCCCGGCTCCTTGCTGCCCTTGCCGGCGGCCTTGGCGAGCTGCGTGCTGCCGCCGACCTCGCCCTTGAGCGTGAAGGCGTCGGCGCCGCCGCCGCGCATGGGGTAGCCGGTGAGTTCGAGCTTGGAGCCGCCGTCCTCGAAGCTGGACTGGTAGATGGACACGCCCTTGTAGGTGAAGGGCTGGTTGACCTTGACGGTGGCCGGAATCTTCTCGCCGGTGGCGCGGTCGGTGACGACGATGTCGCTGGCGAAGAGCTTGGGCATGCCGGTCGAGTAATAGTCGACGGTGAATTTTTTGAGCGTGACGGAGAAGGGCAGCTCCTGGATCAGGGTGCCGTCCTGTGCGCTGAGCACCGCGGCGCCGGCGGTGGCGCCTTCGGGCACGAACATGTTGCCGCGGAAGGAGAGGTTGCCGGCGGAGAGCTTGCTGTCGGCGGGGATGTCGCTGATGAGCATGCTCTGCTGGCTGGGCGGCAGGGCCTGCTTGCCGCCGAAGAGCAGCTGCATGCGCACGAGCAGGTCGCCGTCGAGCAGGCCGCCGACGCACACGACCACGATGCCGCAGTGCGCGAAGAGATAGCCCAGGCGGTTGGCCGCGCCGCGCTTGGCGGCGATGAGGCTGGCCTGGCCGGCGCCGGCATGGGCCGGGGCGCGCTCGGCGATGCGCAGGCGGTAGCCGCTTTCCTCGGCGAGGCGCGCGGCGGCGTTGCGCAGCTGCTCGCGCGAGAGGGGGCTTTCAAATTCGGCGTGGTCGTGCACGGCGCGCAGCGAGCGTTCCTGGATGCCATCTTTCCAGGCGCGCATGTCGGCCAGCAGCTTGGGCCAGGTGCGCAGGATGCACAGCGTGGTGGAAGTCACGAGGAAGGCCAGGATGAGCAGGAACCACCAGGAGCTGTGGACGGTGTAGAGCGAGAGCTTGCCGAAGAGGTCGGCCCAGAAGGGGCCGAACTGGTTGACGTAGTTGGGGAAGGGCTCGTTTTGCTTGAGCACGGTGCCGACAATGCTGGCGATGGCGATCAGCGAGAGCAACGAGATCGCGAAGCGCATCGACGAGAGCAGATCGGCCACGTCGCGCGCGAGGCCGCCCTGGTGCGGCGCGGAGGGGGCTGCGGGAGAGCCCGGCGACATGTCCGGGTGGGCTTGCATCGACAGCTCAGAAGACATGGAATGCCTATCCTTCAAAAAAAACAGGCGGTCTGCTTGCGCAGCCCGCCTGTGGAGCATCAGCGGTTTCCACCACCTGCCGGCCGCGCCGCAGGGACGCGATCGGTTTAACGGATGCCGGCGATGTAGTCGGCTACGGCCTTCATCTCGGCGCCGGAGAGCTTGGCGGCGATGGCGGCCATGGGCGCGCTGTTCTTGCGCTGGCCGCCGGCGAAGGCGACGAGCTGCGCTTCGGTGTAGTCGGCCCACTGGCCGCCGATGCGCGGGTACTGCGCGGGGATGCCGGCGCCGTTGGGGCCGTGGCAGCCAGCGCAGGCGGGCACGGACTTCTCGGAGAGGCCGGCGCGGTAGATCTTCTGGCCCAGGGTGATGGTCGAGGGGCTCTTGGCGGTGCCGGGTTTCTGCGCCTGCTTGGCCAGATAGGCGCCGACGTCGCGCATTTCCTGATCGCTCAGGGTGGAGGCGTAGGGGCCCATCACGGGGTTGGCGCGCTCCTTGCCGTTCTTGAAGTTCTGAAGCTGCTTGACGATGTATTCGGCTTGCTGACCGGCCAGCTTGGGGTTGGTGGCAGCGGCGCTGTTTCCGGCGGCGCCGTGGCAGCTCATGCAGGCGGGCACGTTGCGGTCCGGCGCGCCATTGTTGAACAGGGCTTCGCCCTTGGCGGCGTCGGCCTTGGGGGCGGCCTTCTCGGCAGCCGAGGCCTTCGCTTCCTCGGCCAGCGCGTTCTGCGCGAGCGGAAGGGCCAGAGCCAGCATCAGACCGGCCAACAATTTCACCTTGCAGATCATGCTTAACACCTTGCTTATTGTGTGGAATCAGCGCCCCGCCTCGGCGTCAATGTGAAGAACCGAAAATCTGCTGAACCCGGCGGTTTTGGATAGCGCGAGATTGTACAATATTGATACGGCAATATAAAGATTTAACTTTTTATCATTTCATGCATCGAATTGGCATGGAAAAAGAAGACGCTCGATACCAGAAACTGGAGCAACTGCACGAGAGGCGAAAGCAGGTCGTGAGGTTGCATCTGAAGGGATACGGAGTCATGGCCATCGTGGAGTTGACAGGGCTGAGTTACCCGGCGGCTCGACTTGCCATTGATCTCTATGAAGAAGGGAGCGCGGCGACCCTGAAGCCGCGCC
>JALBVF010000005.1 GCA_025050535.1 Candidatus Protistibacter heckmannii | reverse complement strand
CGAGCGCGTCAAGAGCTACTTCGAACACGCGCCGGTTCGGTATGCCGCTTGAGTTCATTGTTTCAATGCCGGATAAATAAATTCGGCAATGCTGAATTATTTGTTAGGAGGGCATGGGTTTCGCGGGCGGAGCCACGGCCGGGAAGGGTCCGGTCGTCCTGGTGTTGCAGCAGTGCAGAAGGGCCTTCGTGGCGGCCTTCATCATGACCGTCACGATCGACGCCCTGTCGATCGCGCTGATGCTGTACATGCTCAACACCTACGATCGCGTGATGACGAGCCGCAGCGGCATGACGCTCGTCTCGCTCACGGTTTTGATCGTTGCACTGTACGTATTCTGGTCGGCGCCGGAATGGATATCGGCTTCGTGCGCACCGCGCTGGCCGCCGCCGAACAGGTCCTGCCAGATGCGATGCGCGGTCTGCTGCATTCGCGCCGCGCCGACCAGCGTGGCTTGCACGGCGGCGCCACCTATCTGCCCTTTATCGTCGAGCGGCTGTTTCCGGTTTTCACGCAGACGGCGGGCGCGCAATTGCGCGGCTGCAAGATCGCGCTGCCGGCGCGGGAATCGGAGATGAACGTGCATCTGCAGCTGCTGCGCGAGATGAAGGACGTCGCCCACCGCACGCGCTCCCCCTGGCTGGCGGGAGCTGGGTCAACTACCGCAATCTCTATTTGAGCCAGGCGCACGGCCAGCAATGGTGCCGCCGCTATCTGCGAAACATCACGCCGACGGAGATCCGTTTCGCCGCGGCGCGGGAGTCATGATGGAAGTGGAGTTCCTCGCCGCGGAGGCACTGCCTAGCGCGCGGCTGATGGCCTGGCGCGCCGGGGACGACGGCCTGCTCCTGGCGGTGGAGGACGCGCGGCGCGAAGGCATGATCGCCGTCGTCAACAGCGCCTTCCGCTGCAGCGAGAGCACGTACTTCGGCTACGTCGCACAGGATGCCTTCGCCGGCCGCAACTGGCTGGCGCTGGCGATGCAGCGCTTCGAAGGCAGCGTGTGGCTGCTCGGCTTCAACGACGGGAAATGGGGCAGCATGCTCGCCGGCTTCGGTCTGGCCGAGTGCGGCTGGACGCAGCGCATCTACGGCGGCGAATTCTTCTATCCCGGCTATCACAGCCACTATGCCGACGCAGAGCTCACAGTGATCGCCATCGCGCAGCAGGCCTATGCCTACGATCCCAACAGCCTGATGGTCGAGGTGGATTGGAACAAGGACCACGCCGGCCTCGATCCGCAGGACCGCTCGCTCTATGCGCACCGCGCCAAGGGAGGCTTCGACGGCAGGGTGTCCTCGCCGCTGCTGCGCGGGCTGTTTTCCTAGGGGCGCCTGCGTTCAGCGCCGCAGGGCGGGGCCGTCCAGCGGCATGCCGCGCGCGTGTTCCGACAAATAAATCTCCAGCTGGCGCAGAACCAGCGAGCCGGGTTCCGGCACCGCCGCCTGCACGCCGAAATAGCAGGCGCGCAGGCGCCGCTCGATCGAGCCCATGCCCTGCAATTCGAGCCGGTAGATCGGGAAGCCCTTGGTGTAGGTGGGACTGACGTTGTCGTTGCGCAGCTTCGCGCCCACCGCGCCGTCGTGGCATTGCGCGCAGGAGAGATTGATGCAGCCCATGCGCTTGAAGTAGCGGGCCTGGCTGGCGAACCGGTACACTTCCAAATCCTTCTCGCGGCCGGGCAGAATGAAGGGCGCGACCTTCATGCCGGCGGAGAGCTTCACCAGCATCGCGTTCAGGGCCAGCACGTTTTCCGATTCCGGCCCTTCGTCGGTGAGCTTCTGGCGGCAGCGGCAGCGGCGGATCTGGTCGCCGAGATTGCGCGGTGCGCAGGTGGAGGGATCGAGCGTGGGAAATTTTGCCGCGACGCCGGCCATCTTCTCCGGCTCGCTGTGGCAGGAGGCACAGGAGCCGCCGGGCGTGTTCCGGCTCCAGATCTGCCGGCCGAGGTCGGCCCAGAGGCTGGCGGGATGGGCGTTGGGGTCCTGCTCCATCGCGCGCAGGTCGGGCGTGAAGAAGCTCGAGCCGGAGTGGCGCGCATCTTGGGCTTGCGCTGCATGCGGCGCGCGCAGCGCGAGGCAGAGGGCGGGGACCCGGGCCAGGCGCGGCAGCGCGGCGCATCGCTCAGCCCTCGACGGCGATGTCGGCCGCGATGTAGCCGCTGCAGTTGTTGTCACCCGACCAGGTCACTTCGAGCTTGCCGGATTTCTGCGCGACCACCGAGAAGCCGAGGGAGGGATTGGCCGCGATGCCAGAGCCCAGCGCGGCGCTGAACACGACTTCGCCGGCCATCTTCACTTCGAGCGCGGTAATGATGTTGCGCTGAATGGGCTCGCCGGTGTCGTTGACGCGAAAGCCGCTCTCCATCGGATGCTAGATCAACAGTTTCACGGGCAGCGCCTGGCCGCGCTTGGCCTTGTTGGCCACCGCGAGTCTTGCGAGGGAGGATTGTTCGCCAGCCATTTTCGTTCCCTCCTCAGGTTCCGTCGAAGCAGGAAGACACGGTGACCACCACCTAGGTCATCGTGCCGATGCGCTCGCCGTTGTCGAGCGTGGCCACGGTCCACACCGTCTGGCTGGCCGCCAGGCGCATGCGCGTCTGGAAACTCAGCGCGCCGAACGCCATTCCCGGCCTGAGCTGAGCGACGAGCGGGCGCGGATTGAGTAACGCGATCACTTCCAGCGTGACGAGCCGGCGTCCGGGCGATGTCTGCACGCCGAAGGTGAGTGGCACGGAGTTGCCGTTGTCGGCCAGGCGCTGCAGCTCAATCGTCACCGCGTCGGAGAGGCGCACGTCCTTGGGCGTCGCGTCGATGAGATTGACGCGCGGCGCGGGGCCACCGATGAGCGGCCTGGCGACCGGCGCCTGCGCGGCGAAGCAGGAAGGCCGCGGTCAGGCTTGCGGACAGCGTCCGCAGAAGCCGGCGTCGGGGGCTGTTGTGTTTTGAATTCGGGTGCATCATTTTTTATTGGCTCGGCAATATAAAGATTAAACTTATTATCATTTCTGGCATCGAGTTGGCGTAGAAAAAGAAGACGCTCGATACCAGAAACTGGAGCAGCTGCACGAGAGGCGAAAGCAGGTCGTGAGGTTGCATCGGAAGGGATACGGAGTCATGGCCATCGCGGAGTTGACAGGGCTGAGTTACCCGGCGGCTCGACTGGCCATTGATCTCTATGAAGAAGGGAGCGCGGCGGCCCTGAAGCCGCACCCACAAGCTCGTACGCAAGGAGACGGAAGACGGCTTAATGCGGATCAAGAAGAAGCAATCCGGCGCACGATCTGCGACAAACGTCCGGAGCAGTTGAAGATGGAATCTGCGCTCTGGACGCGAGGCGCGATCATGCTGTTCATCGAACAGGAATACGCGTTCAGACTCTCAATACGTGCGGTCGGAGACTACCTCAAGCGCTGGGGTTTCACGCCGAAAAAGCCGATCAAGCGCGCTTATGAACAGCGACCGGAGTCTGTCAAGCAGTGGATCGATCAGGAGTATCCGGCCATCGAGAAGCGTGCCAAGGCCAAAGGTGGCGAGATTCACTGGGGTGACGAAACCGCGTTGGTGAATACGGATGTTCGGGGCCGCAGTTATGCTCCCAAAGGGCAAGCCCCGGTCACGATGGCGGTTAGAGGTACGCGACAGAAGCTGTCGATGATTTCCACGGTGACCAATCAGGGCAAGGCAAGCTGGATGATCATCGATGGTGCCTTTAACCACGAGAAGCTCATCGAGTTCTTCGAGGCGCTGGTGGCCGATGGCAAGCGCGCGGGCAAGAAAGTGTTCCTGATCCTCGACAACCTCGGCGTGCATCACTGCAAGCCGGTCAAGGCATGGCTTGCCGAGCACCAAGCCGACATCGAAGTCTTTTACCTGTCAAGCTACAGCCCGGAGCTCAATCTGGATGAGCGACTCAACGCCGACCTGAAACATGTCATCAGCACATGAGTCCCCGTCAGAACAAAGGCAAAATTACACGCCGCAGCAAAGAACCACATGGCGTTCATCGAAACCCATTCCGAACGCGTGAAATCCTACTTCCAGGATTCCCGCGTCAAATACACCGCATAAAAACTTCTTTCTGCCGGATCAATAGGGTTCCTGGCAAGGCGCGTTGTGTCCTGGTTGTCCATGCGTGTTCGTGATGTTGTCCGGTGTGCATGACGCTCAGCGCGCGCCGAGCGTGGCGAGCGCGGCCGCGACGTCGTCGATCTGCGCCGGGGTGAGAATGGGTTTGGGTTCGATGGGCTGGACGATGCCGGCGAGCGTGCCGAATGGCGGCATCTGCGTGTCGGGATGTAGCACGCGCGCGTCGAAGACCCACTGGCGCAGCTGTGCCGCGTTGTAGCGTCCCGCCACGCCCTGCAGGCTTGGTGCCGAAGTTGCCGTGCGCGCCGCCGACGCCCGGCACCGCATGACAGGCGATGCAGTTGCCGCCGTGGCGGTCGGCAATCACCGCGAAGCCACGTTCGGCGCTGGCCGTGGAGCCGGCATCGGCACCGGCATGCGCGGCGTTCTGTGCCCTTGCCAACGGAGCGGCCGTCCAAGCGCAGGCAGCCAAGGCCATCGCCGTCAGCATGGCGCGCCGCGCCTCGGTAACCGATCCGATCATCGCCGTCTGTATTTATTTGTATGGACCATCTCGAAGCGCAAATTTGCACCAATTTTTTGCGCGGACGAATCGGCGCGCTGCAGCGCTAGGGTAAAGCCTGAGGACAGCATTCAGAAAATGGTCAAGAATCGGTCAAGCCATCGACATATTGAGGGCGCACATTGACGGTCCGCCGTCAGCAGGAGGACGCTATGAGCAAACACGCCGTCGTCATCGCCAAGCCGGTTCTTTCCGAAGAAGCGCAGCAGGCCGCGCATCATAGCGCCGAGGCCGAGAAACATCGTATCTGCGGCAACAGCGAGAAGGCGGCCTATCACGCCTATCTGGCGCAGTATTGGGGCGCGCACGGCGGCGGCCCCATGGAGCGTGGCCGCGCTCAGTTCGGGAAGACTTCCGAGAGACTCTGAATCAGACCGGTGCTGGCCGCGTCGTAGCCGTTCAGCGCGCGCACCTGCTCCTTGTAGGCGGGGCTGCGGATCAGCTCCACGGTCCGGTTCACCGGATATCGTTTGAGCGCCTTCTTGTCCACCGCGAAGAAATAACGCTCCTACATCAGCGGCAGGAAATCCAGCTCGAATCTGCGCGCCGCCGTCTCTACCCCGATGCCCACGTCGGCCATGCTTCTGGCGACATGCGCGGCCACCGCCGCGTGCGTGAATTCCGCGTGTCGAATCCCTGGATCGCGCTGCTGTCGAGGCCCGCCTTCGCCAGCATCATGTCGATCAGGAGTCGTGTGCCCGAACCCGCCTGCCGGTTCACGAACTTCAGCCGCGGCTGCACCAGATCCTCGAGCCCGTGGATCTTGCGCGGATTGCCGCGCGGCAGAAACATGCCCTGGCTGCGCAGCGCGAGATGCACGAGCACATGCTTGCGGGGATCGAGCCACTGCCTGTAGCGCTCGATCGCCGGTTTCTCGAATTCCCCGAGGGGCACGTGAAAGCCCGCCATGTCGCATTCGCCGCGCGCCAGCGAGGCGACCGCCTCCGAGCTGTGCCGGTAGCCCAACTCCACCCGCACTTCGGCGGCGGCCAGCGCCTCGAGCAGGGCCGCCACCGCGCAGCCGTGGCTGGCGTGCAGCCGCAGTGAGGCGTCCGTCTCGGGCCCGGCCAGAGCCGTGACGCGCTGCAGCTCGGACTCCAGCTCCGACACGAGGGTCTGCAGCGTGGGCGAAAGCCGCGCGCCGATCAGCCGGTCGGCCCAGAGCAGCGTCTTGGCGAGCTCGGTCAGATCCGCCCCGCGGCCGCGCTGGGCGTCGAGCAGTTTGAAGCCCAGCGTGGCCTCCGCCGTCTGCAGCAGACCCCAGACATGGCGGTAGGACAGCCCCACGTTCTTGGCGGCCGTGTTGATCGAGCGGTGGCCGTGGATTTCGGTGAGCAGCTGCCGCAGGATGGTGGCGTCGAAGTCGTCGCCGCCCTGCTTGGAGATGCGCCAGTGAGGTTCGATATTGACTTTGAACACGGCAAATTATGAATTTTTTTCATATTTTAGGGTAAACCCCGGCATCGATCTTGCCGATTTATGCGCCGCAAAGACCCTGCTAAAAATAGGGATTTCAATAGTAAGATCATTTTGGCAGTGCAAACATATGCAAAGTAGTGCATATATAACAACCCGACCGCATCCACGCTCGCGGTAACCAAGGCGGTCAGATGTACGACAGCAGGAGACGAACCCTATGGAACTGAGTTTGTTGGCGAAAGAACGAACGATTGCCGGCCCGGGATTCAACCAGCTGGCTGGTGCCGCCCGCCGCGCTGGCCATCCACCTTTGCATCGGCATGGCCTATGGCTTCTCGGTGTTCTGGCTGCCGCTGTCCAAGGCCGTCAGCATCAAGGAATCGCTGGACTGTCCCAAGGACATGAGCTTCTTCCAGGAAATCTTCGCCACCGGCTGCGACTGGAAGATCTCCATGCAGGGCTGGATGTACACGATGTTCTTCGTCTTCTTTGGCTGCTCGGCCGCGCTCTGGGACGGCTGGCTCGAACGCGCCGGCCCACGCAAGGCCGGCGGGGTCTCCGCGGTCTGCTGGTGCGGCGGCCTGGTCATCTCCTCCATCGGCGTGAAGACGCACCAGATCTGGCTGATGTGGCTGGGCTCGGGCGTGATCGGCGGGGTGGGTCTGGGGCTTGGCTACATCTCCCCGATCTCGACACTGATCAAATGGTTCCCCGACCGCCGCGGCATGGCCACCGGCATGGAGATCATGGGCTTCGGCGGCGGCGCGATGATCGGCGCTCCGCTGGCTGACCGTCCGGTGAAGTACTTCGCCACGCCGACCTCGGTGGGCGTTGCCGAAACCTTCTTGGCGATGGCCGCGATCTACTTCGTCTTCATGATGGCTGGCGCCATGGGCTACCGCGTGCCAGCCCACCGGTTGGAAGCCGGCGGGCTGGACGCCACCACCGGCGGAGGTCAACAACGCCATGATCACCACAAAGAACGTGCATCTGTCTGTGGCCTGGAAGACGCAGCAGTTCTGGCTGATCTGGGGCGTGCTGCTGCTCAACGTGTCGGCTGGCATCGGCATAATCGGCATGGCTTCGCCGCTGCTGCAGGAAGTGTTCGCCGGCAAGCTGATCGGCATCGACGTGGCCTTCAACGACCTGAACGCCGACCATAAGAAGCAGATCGCGACGATCGCCGCGGCCTTCACCGGCCTGCTCTCGCTGTTCAACATCGGCGGCCGTTTCGTCTGGGCTTCGTTCTCCGACAAGATCGGCCGCAAGGCGACATACTTCACCTTCTTCGTGCTGGGCTTCATTCTCTACGCCCCCATCCCGACGTTGGCGCATGTGAACAACCTGGCGCTGTTCGTGCTGTTCTTCTGCATCGTGCTGTCGATGTACGGCGGCGGCTTCGCCACCGTGCCGGCCTATCTGGCCGACATGTTCGGCACGCAGATGGTGGGCGCCATCCACGGCCGCCTGCTCACGGCATGGGCCACGGCCGGCATCCTCGGCCCGGTGGTGGTGAACTACATCCGCGAATACCAGATCGACCACGGCGTGCCCAAGGCCAAGGCCTACGACATCACGATGTACGTGCTCGCCGGCATGCTGGTTCTGGACTTCATCTGCAACCTGCAGGTGCGTTCGGTGGCGGCGAAGAACCAGATGACCGACGAGGAGCTGGCCAAGGAACGCGTGCTGGCGCATGAGCGCACGGCGAGCGCCAACGGCAGCGGCGGCGCGGACGTGGCCTCGATCGGCACCGCACGGCAAGTTTTGAGAAGCGTTGACTGAAAGAGATGAAACAGGAAACAGATCACGGCGCGAAAGCGCATGCTCCAGACCCGGAGGCCGTGCAGGCGGCGCGGTGCAGGTCGCCCTGGCCGAGAGCTGGAACGTGGAAGGACCGATGCTGCCTGTGCTGCACGGCATCCAGGAACGCCTGGGCCATGTGCCAGCCGAGGCGGTGCCGCTGGTGTCCAAGGCGCTGAACGTGTCGCGCGCCGAGGTGCACGGCGTGATCACCTACTACCATCATTTCCGCCAGTTCCAGACCGGCGAGCATCTGGTGCAGATCTGCCGTGCGGAGGCCTGCCAGGCGCGCGGCGTCGAGGCGCTGGTCGAGCATGCACAGTAGTCGCTCAGCTTCGGCCTGCATGAAACCACCGCCGACGGCGCGGTGACCCTGGAGCCGACCTACTGCTTGGGACTGTGCGCCATCGGGCCGGCGGTGCTGATCGGCAAGGACGAATTGCATGCGCGTGTGACCCCGGCAGGGTTAGATGCGCTGATCAAGGAAAAGCGGAGCGGAGCATGAGCGTCAAGGTATTCGTTCCCCGTGACGCCGCGGCCCTTGCGCTGGGTGCGGACAAGACGGCCGCCGCCGTCGCCGAGGAGGCGACGCTGGCGTGGCGTAGACGTGCAACTCGTGCGCAAAGGCTCGCGCGGCATGTTCTGGCTCGAGCCGCTCGTCGAAGTGGAGACCGCCGTGGGCCGCGTGGCCTACGGTCCGGCGAGCGCGGCCGACGTGGCCGGCCTGTTCAAAGCTGGTTTCCTCGCCGGCAAGCCGCACAGCCTCGGGCTGGGCAAGACCGACGAGCTGCCCTATCTGAAGAACCAGGAGCGCCTGACCTTCGCCCGCGTCGGCCTGACCGAATCCCTATTCGCTCGATGACTACATCGCCAACGAAGGCTATGCGGGCTTGAAGCGCGCGCTCGGCCTGGGCGTTGAGAAGATCGTCCAGGAAGTGCTCGACTCCGGCCTGCGCGGCCGTGGCGGGGCGGCCTTCCCGACCGGCATCAAATGGAAGACGGTGCTCGGCGCCAAGTCCGGGCAGAAGTACGTGGCCTGCAACGCCGACGAAGGCGACTCCGGCACCTTCTCCGACCACATGATCATGGAGGGCGATCCCTTCGTGCTGATCGAAGGCATGACCATCGCCGCCGTCGCCGTGGGCGCCACGCGCGGCTACATCTACGTGCGCTCGGAATATCCGCATGCCTTCGCCGCGCTGCAGAAGGCGATCCGCGTGGCCGAATCCGCCTGCTATCTCGGCGAGAACGTCCTCTCCTCGGGCAAGATCTTCCATCTGGAGGCGCGCCTCGGCGCGGGCTCCTACGTCTGCGGCGAAGAAACCGCGATGCTCGAAAGCCTCGAGGGCAAGCGCGGCATGGTGCGCGCCAAGCCGCCGCTGCCGGCGCTCTCCGGCCTCTTCGGCCAACCCACGGTGATCAACAACCTGATCTCCTTTGCCAGCGTGCCCATCATCCTGGCACGCGGCGCGGACTTCTACAAGAACTACGGCGTGGGCCGCTCGCGCGGCACGCTGCCCATCCAGCTCGCCGGCAACATCAAGTACGGCGGCCTCGTCGAAAAGGCCTTCGGCCTGACGCTGCGCGAACTCATCGAAGGCTTTGGCGGCGGCACCGCCAGCGGTCGGCCGGTGCGCGCGGTGCAGGTGGGCGGCCCGCTGGGCGCCTATCTGACCGACAAGCAGCTCGACACGCCGATGGACTACGAGGCCCTGGCGGCGATCGGCGGCATGCTCGGCCACGGCAGCATGGCCGTGTTCGACGACAGCGTCGACATGGCGCGGCAGGCCAGCTACGCGATGGAATTCTGCGCGCTGGAGTCCTGCGGCAAGTGCACGCCCTGCCGCATCGGCTCGACCCGCGGTGTGGGGGTGATCGACAAGATCGTCGCCGGCTCGGGCTCGGAAGTTGACAAGCAGATCGCGTTCCTGCGCGACCTCTGCAACACGATGGTCAACCGCTCGCTGTGCGCCATGGGCAACATGACGCCCTATCCGGTGCTCTCCGCGCTGAACCATTTCCCGGAAGATTTCAAAGGCATACCCGTAAGGAGCGCCGCCTGAGCAGGAGGGGCGCAAGGAAGGTCGACATGTACCAGATCAACGAACCGGATTTCGGCACCCCGCTGCATGAATCCGACACCATCATCACCCTCGAGATCGACGGCGTGGAGGTGCAGGCTCCGGCCGGCACTTCCGTGATGCGCGCGGCGATGGACGCAGGCGTCAAGGTGCCCAAGCTCTGCGCCACCGATTCGCTCGAGCCCTGGGGCTCCTGCCGGCTGTGCCTGGTGGAGATCGAGGGCCGCAAGGGCTATCCCGCTTCCTGCACCACTCCGGTGGAAAATGGCATGAAGGTGCGCACCCAGACGCCCAAGCCGGCCGACATCCGCCGCGGCGTCATGGAGCTCTACATCTCCGACCATCAGCTCGACTGCCTGACCTGCCCGACCAACGGCAACTGCGAACTGCAGACCATGGCCGGCACGGTGGGCCTGCGCGACGTGCGCTACGGCTACGCCGGCGAGAACCATCTCAAGGCCGAGAAGGACGAGTCCAACCCGTATTTCACCTACGATCCCTCCAAGTGCATCGTCTGCAACCGCTGCGTGCGCGCCTGCGAGGAGATCCAGGGACCTTCGCACTGACGGTGGACGGCTTCGGCTTCATGTCGCGCATCTCCGCCGGGCAGAACCAGGACTTCATGGAATCGGAATGCGTGTCCTGCGGCGCCTGCGTGCAGGCCTGCCCGACGGCCACTCTGACCGAGAAGAGCATCATCCAGATGGACAAGCTAGACCACAGCGTGGTCACCACCTGCGACTACTGCGGCGTGGGCTGCTCCTTCAAGGCCGAGATGAAGGGCAACGAAGTCGTGCGCATGGTGCCGAACAAGGAAGGCAAGGCCAACGACGGCCACTCCTGCATCAAGGGCCGCTTCGCCTGGGGCTACGCCACCCACAAGGACCGCATCACCAAGCCGATGATCCGCAAGTCGATCGACGATCCCTGGCAGGAAGTCAGCTGGGAAGAAGCCATCGGCTACGCCGCCTCCGAATTCAAGCGCATCCAGGGCAAGTTCGGCCGCAATTCCATCGGCGGCATCGTCTCCTCGCGCTGCACCAACGAGGAAGACTACCTCGTGCAGAAGCTGGTGCGCGCCGCCTTCGGCAACAACAACGTCGACACCTGCGCGCGCGTCTGCCATTCTCCCACCGGCTTCGGCCTGAAGGCCACGCTGGGCGAATCCGCCGGCACCCAGACCTTCAAGTCGGTCGAGAAGAGCGACGTGATCATGGTCATCGGCGCCAACCCCTCCGAAGGCCATCCGGTGTTCGCCTCGCGCATGAAGCGCCGCATCCGCGAGGGCGCCAAGCTCATCGTGGTCGATCCGCGCAGCATCGATCTGGTGAACAGCGCCCATGTCAAGGCCGACTACCACGTCAAGCTGCGCCCCGGCACCAACGTCGCCGTGGTCATCGCGCTGGCCCACGTCATCGTCACCGAGGACCTCTACGACGCCAAGTTCGTCGCCGAGCGCTGCGAGGAACAGGCTTTCAAGGATTGGACAGACTGGGTCGCTCGCCCCGACAATTTGCCCGAGGCGCTGGCCGAATCCATCGGCGTGGACGCCGAGGTGCTGCGCGGCGCCGCGCGCCTCTTCGCCAGCGGCGCCAACGGCAAGAGCCCGCGCAAGAACGCCGCCATCTATTACGGCCTGGGTGTGACCGAGCATGCACAGGGCTCCACCATCGTGATCGGCATCGCCAACCTCGCCATGCTCACCGGCAACGTCGGCCGCGAAGGCGTGGGCGTGAATCCGCTGCGCGGCCAGAACAACGTGCAAGGCTCCTGTGACATGGGCTCCTTCCCGAACGAGCTGCCCGGCTACCGTCACATCTCCGACACGACCACCCGCACGATGTTCGAGCATGCCTGGGGCGTGACGCTGAAGCCCGAACCCGGACTGCGCATCCCCAACATGTTCGACGCCGCCACCCACGGCAGTTTCAAGGGCCTGTACTGCCAGGGCGAGGACATCTTCCTGAACGAGACCGCCAAGTACGTGCACGTCATCCTGCCGGGCTCCTCCTTCCTCGAGAAGGACGGCCACTTCACCAACGCCGAACGCCGCATCTCGCACGTGCGCAAGGTGATGCTGCCGCTGGCCGGCATGGGCGACTGGGAAGTCACCATCGCGCTGTCCAAGGCCCTGGGCTATGAGATGCACTACAGCCACCCGTCCGAGATCATGGACGAGATCGCCTCGCTCACCCCGACCTTCTCCGGTGTGAGCTTCGACAAGCTCGACAAGCTGGGCAGCATCCAATGGCACTGCAACGACGCGGCGCCCGAAGGCACGCCGATCATGCACATCGGCCAGTTCGTGCGCGGCAATGGCAAGTTCATCATCACCCAGTACGTGCCCACCGACGAGAAGGTCACCCGCAAGTATCCGCTGCTGCTCACCACCGGCCGCGTGCTCTCGCAGTACAACGTGGGGGCGCAGACGCGGCGCACGGAGAGCGTGCAGTGGCACAGCGAGGACATGCTGGAGATCCATCCGCACGACGCCGAGGAGCGCGGCGTGAAGAGCTGCGACTGGGTCGACGTGGAATCGCGCGCGGGCCAGGCCGTGCTGCGCGCCATCGTCACCGAGAAGGTGCAGCTGGGCGTGGTCTACACCACCTTCCACTTCCCCGAGTCCGGCGCCAATGTGATCACCACCGACAACTCCGACTGGGCGACAAACTGCCCCGAGTACAAGGTGACCGCGGTGCAGGTGACGCCGGTGACCCAGCCGTCCGAATGGCAGAAGAACTATCGCCGTTTCACCGACGAGCAGATGGGCCACCTGCGCGCGGCCGTGAATGGCTGAGCGGGGCGCGGCGCGCGCCGGAGCGGCGATGAACGGGATCGACCTGGAGGTAGGGCGGCGCGGTGTTCTCAACCTTGGAGGTGGCGCGCTGGCGCGGCGGCGCGCGCACGCGCGCGGCAGACCAGGTCGCCGAGGAAACGCCGGTGGCCCTCGAATACAACGGCATCTCGCATGTCGTGATGATGGCCTCGCCGGCCGATCTGGAAGATTTCGCGCTGGGCTTTTCGCTGACCGAGGGCATCCTCGACCACGCCGGCCAGCTCTACGACTGCGAGGTCGAAAGCGCGGGCGTGCGCGTGGCGCTAACCGTGGCGAGTGAATGCTTCGAGCGGCTCAAGGCGCAGCGCCGCAACCTAACCGGCCGCACCGGCTGCGGGCTGTGCGGCGCGGAGACGCTGCAGCAGGCGGTGCGCCGCATGGCCGAGATGCAGTCGCTGCAGCAGAGCACCGGCGCCACGCATGCCGCGGGCTGGCTGCCGGCGCAGGGCGAGGTCGAGCTGGTGCGCGAGGACATCGGCCGCCACAATTCGCTGGACAAGCTGATCGGCGCGCTGGCGCGGCGCAAGGCAGACTTTGGCGCGGGCGCGATGCTCGTCACCAGCTGCGCGAGCTATGAGATTGCGTTGAAGACGGCGACGATGGGCGTGGGCCTGTTGGCGGCGGTGTCCGCGCCGACCTCGCTGGCCATCCGATTGGCGGAGGAGTCGGGCCTGACGCTGGCCAGCTTCGCGCGGGAAACGGGATTGGCGGTCTACACCCATCCGCAAAGATTGAGTTGAACGGAATCGAGCTGCATATGGACATCGAACACCTGGTCAAGATGGCCAACCAGATCGGCACCTTCTACGCCGCCATGCCCGACCGCAAGCAGGCCGAGGCGGACATCGCCAGCCACCTGCAGCGCTTCTGGGAGCCGCGCATGCGCGAAGCCTTCCTTGCGCACATCGACGCCTGCAAGGCCTCCAGCGCGGATTCGGGCCTGCTGCTCATCGTCGCCGAGATGGTCTCAGTCCACGGGAGCAAGCTGCAGCCCGCGCGCCAGCCTTCCTGAGCGGCCCCGGCGGTCCCCCGGGCGGTCTCCTCTTCGACGGACTTCCTGAAAAACCTGGGCGGTCGTCCCGGTCCTGTCATCGAGTCTCCCAGGCGCGTACCCCTACACGCCTGGGCACGTCCCCACTTCCATTCCACGCTGCCTGGCCGGGCGCCGTTCGACAAATCCGGGCGGACGCGGCCCGCGCGAGGCCCCATTCCCCGCGCGCACCGCCCGCCTTCTTCCGCCTCGGGTCAGAAGGCTTGCATCAACGCCGCCAGGCCGATGTCGAGCGCGGCCAGAGCGTTGGTCATTGCATCGGCCAGCCGCTTGGGCTGGGAAATCTGCGGCGCGTGGCCGGAGTCGATTGTCACGCGGGTGGCTCCGTGGCTCAGCGCCTGCAGCAGGTGCTGGACGCTGGGCGTGATCGACTGGTCGCGCGTCGGTTCGATATAGATGCGCGGCACGCTGCCGTAGCGCGCCTCGGTCAGCATCGGCGCCACGGCGCGGCCGCGCTCGGGCTGCAGCTTGATGCGGGCGGCCCAGGCGTCGGCCACGTCGGCCGGGCAGTCGTGCAGGAAGAGGCGCTGCGCGGCGCCGGGCTGCACGTGGCTGGTCAGGCCGTCAGCGGAGAATTCCACGTAAAGGGGGATTCCCAGCGCGGACGGATCGTCCTGCGAGAGGCGGCGCACCAGGCTGGCGATGCGCTCGGGGAAGGCCTCGGACAGCTGCGAAGCGACGATGCCGCCGCCGCTGTGGCCCACGACCACGGCCTTGCCGGGCAGGCGCTGGAGCAGCTTGCCGACGTGCTCGACGTACAGATCCAGCGACACCTTCTCCGGCGGCGTCTGGTGCATGCCGTTGCCCGGAAGGTCCACGGCATGCATCCGCCAGCCCCGGCTGGTCATCACCGGTTTGAACAGATTCCAGACCCAGGCGCCTTGCCAGGCGCCGTGGATTAGGACGATGTCTTCGACGTGGCCACTGACCGAGCGGCCTATTTTGAAATAAGGACTTGCCATTGCATTTCTCCCGCTTTCGCGTTGTTGGGGTACTCGACTGAAGTCGAGTATAGGAATCGGAAATTGTTCTTAAAAGTCAAAATTTTGCAGTTTCCTGTTGCTGAAGCAGCAACATGGGTCACTGAATCTAAAAGCGACGCGGGTTTGCGGGGAGTGGGGTCAAAATGTTCGCCAAAGTGCTGATTTTCCTCCCCTCTGTTTCCGAAATGGCAGCAAGAGGCGCTGAAACCACGAACAGATCTGAAACGAGGAAAAAAAGGCTCCGGGGGAGAAAGCGCGCCCGTCTGGAGGGCATTGAGGCGTGTTCCGGGCGGGGAAAATCCGGTGGGCCGGAGGCCGCCCGGGGAGGGGTCGAATGGGGTGAAAACCGGGGAAAACAGAAAAGCGGCTTGGGGGCGGAGCGCGGGGATGAGAGGGCTAAGGAGGAGGGGTGAGGAAGGGGTGGGGAAAGGGGCGACGGGGAAGGGGACGGGGCGAGATAGGCCGGTCCTGCGTCCTGCCCGTCGCCTTCAACCTGTCTCGTCGACGGCGCACCGCTCCATTTCCTCCACCACCAGGTGGATCAGCATGTCGATGGCGGGGGGGCAGGGTGCGGCTGTCGCGGATATACGCGCCGAGGACGGTGTTCACCGGCTTGGGCGTTCGCAGCGGAATGAAGCGCATGGTGCCTTCCTTGACCTCGGCCTCCATGCCAACGCGCGTATGGAAGGCGACGCCCACGCCGCGCAGGGCCAGGTTTTTCATCAGTTGGATCGAACCGGTCTCGATCAGGATCGGCAGCGCGGCGCGGATCGACAGCTCGTGGTTGCTGATGATCAGCGGATAGCGCGCGCAGTCCTTGAAGCTCATTTCTTTCTTCTCGGCCAGAGGATGGTCCGCGCGCAGCACTGCGCCAATCTCGAAATTGGACACCGCGACCTGCCGCAGGCCGTCGGTGCGCCGGATCGAGAAGCCGATGCCGACGTCGTAGTCGCCCTGGATGATGGCGTCAGCCAAGGCCGTGGAGCCGCGGGTGGAGACGCTGATGCGGATGCCAGGATAGCTCTGGAACACCTTCTCCAGGATGTTCGGGATGAAGTCCGAGGTGAGGCCCCCGATGGTGAGGATGCTGATCTCGCCGCGCTTCACGCTGCGCAGCATGTCGAGCTCGCTCTCGAGGCGGCGCTCGTCCTGCAGGACGGTGATCACGTGCTGGGCGAAGATCTCGCCGGCCTCGGTGAGCCGCAGGCCGCCAGGTAGACGTTCGAACAGCGGCGAGCCGACCTCTTCCTCCAGATTGATCAACTGGCGCGTCACCGCCGACGCCGCCACGTGCAGCTGGCGGTTGGCTTCGCGGATGGAGCCGCAGCAGCGGATGGCGTCAAAGTATTTGAGGGCGCGGGCGTGGATGTGCATGGGCAGCATCTTACCGCCTCCGGGCGCGGCGGGCCTGCGCTTGATCCGTGCTAAGCACCGTGAGCGAAACCAGCAGCGCATAGTCCAGGCCTGCCTGCAGCGGCAGGCCGAGATAGCAGGGCGGTCCGCCGGATCGGCTTCCAGTAGATAGGCTTCGCCGAAGGGTGAAGCGTCGAGCCGGTGTGGCTGCAGCCGTTCGTAGGCGGCGCCCAGGCGCAGGTAGGCGAGGCCGCGCACTTGCATCGGGTATCGCGGTGGCGCCCGGGGCAGGGAAGAGTTCGAGCGTGGCCAGCGCAAAGTGGGGCAGGCGTAGGTAGAGATAGCCGCCGAACTCGATCCCATTGGCGGGTGGTGCGCTTTGCGCATGCGCCGCCGTACAGCGAACCAGGTGCGCCGCCTCTCCATGTGCTTGCACCTCGATGCCGATGTCCAGATGCACGCCAGTATTCTCCATGTAGAGATAGGCCGGCTGTTCATCGGCGCGGCCTGCCTGCGGGGCCGACACGGCCAGCGGCGTGGGGGCCGTCCCGTCCCGCGCGGCGGCGGGGAAGGCGAGGCTGGCCTGCTGGCGCTGCGCATGCAGCCGCACCGTGCCGCGCAGGGCGCCGGGCAGGCCGGGCCCGGCGCGCTTGGCCTGTGCGCGGGTGGCCAGGGCGTCGGACAATCCGCGCACCAGCCGCGCGCGGTCCGCGCTACGCACCAGCCGGCGCGTCCAGTCGAGCAGCTCGCGCCCCTCGGGCGTGGGCACTGCGGCGGTCTCAGGAAAGGCCGCGCTGCGCTCGAACTATTTGAGCGTGCAGACGTGCTCGGGCAGGCGAGTGGCCGCTTGCGCATCGCCCGGCGCGCCGCCGGCGAGCAGGTCGCCGAACTCCCCCTTGCGATGCGCGAGCAGCGCCCAGTCGTCGCGCGCGGCGATCAGCACTTCGATCTGGCTGCTCGCCAGCTTCTTGAACCCCATGCGTTCCCCGAACCAGGCGAGCACGCCTGGATTGCGCGCCAGCGTCGGCCACCACCAGATGTCGGGCAGTGCGTCGAGCGGATATTTCGGCGCATGCGGCGGCGTCTGCGCAAAGCGCCGCTTGACCGCATCGAGCGAGAACGGTTTGAAGAAGAGCGCATTCGATGCCAGCGTGCAGAAATAATCAAAGCGGCCGAACTCCGCGCCGGTGCGCAGGAAATTGTCCAAGTGCGCGCTGAGCAGGTAGTGGCAGAATTTGCGCCGCGGCGCCGCACTGCTGCGCGAGATTGACGACCAGCATCTCGTTCTCGCCGGTGTGGCTGAGGAAGTTGTCGCAATAGGCGTCGAGGAAGCCCTCGCTCTCGTTGTACAGGCTCGAAAACACGACGGCCTCGGCCGTCTCGCCGCTCTACTCCATGGGTGTCCTCCGCGATCAGGCGCATGCCAGCGTAGCCGCCCGGGCCTGTACCGCGGAGTAAGAGCAGATGCCGATTTGTAATAAATCGCTAGCTTGCATATTCAAAAAAAGCTCACCTCCCGCCACGATGACCAAAGCGATACTGCCCGTGCAAATCCGTGCGAGGTATTATTTATCCAGCATTTAAACAATAAACTCAAGCAGCATACCGAACCGGCGCGTGTTCGAAGTAGCTCTTGACGCGCTCGGGCTGTCGCTAAACGCTGAGCAGATGCTGGCGCGTGACCTTCACCAGTTGCAGCTTCGAGCGAGCTGGAGCGAGTTTGGTGCCGACCTGCTTCAGGTCGGCATTGGCCATTTCGTTGGGGCTCAGTTCGGGGCTGTAGCTTGGCAAGTAGAAGACTTCGATCTCGTGCTTGTGCTCGGCCAGCCAGGCCTTTACGGGCTTGCTGTAGTGCACGCGCAGGTTGTCCAGGATCAGGTAGATCTTTCGGCCGGCATCCTTGACCAGCCGGCGCAGGAAGTCGATCAGGATGTCGGCACTCAACGCTCCGTCGAAGGCCTGCCAGCGCATCTGGCCCTTGTTGGTGACGGTGGAGAACACCGACAAGCCGTGGCGCTTGTTGTTCACGCGAATCACGGGCGTCTGGCCTTGCGGGGCGTAGCTGCGCCCGCGCACGTCGTCGCGGCGCACGCCGGTCTCGTCGCCACAGTGCATTTTGGCCCCCTCAGCCTTGGCGCAGGCGGCGATCACCGGGTAGTCCTCGTCGAGCCACTTTTTCACCGCCGCCGGCGACTGCTCGTAGGCCTTCTTCATGGGCTTTTTCGGCGTGAAGCCCCAACGCTCCAGATACAGGCCCATCGTGCGAACGGCCAGCTTGATGCCTTATCGGTTAAGGATCAACTCGGCCACTGCCTGGCGGCTCCACAGCGCGTAGATCATCTTCAACTGGTCGGGCGTGCGGTCGAGGATCAGCCGCTGAACCTCGCGCTCCTGCTCCGCCGTCAGCGTTCTGCCCGTACCCTGCGGGCGCCCGGGGCGCTCTACGTCGAGGGCCTTCCACCCGCTCGCGCGATACGCCTTCACCGCCGCAATGAGCGTCGTGTTCGACATCTCGCATTGCGCCGCCGTGTCCTTCAGGCTCACGCCATCCAGCCGCATTTTCACCGCACGTCGACGCCGTTCGTTCAGGGCGGCTACCGGCAGCGTTCTCGAGTCGATTTTGTCCCCGACAACAGGTAGACCCTATATCACTTAATAAGTTCAATGTTTAAGTGCGGGATCAATAACGGTAATTCAATTTAGCTTAGCGATTTGGCAAGTTTGGCAAAATAAAGTTACAAATTCGCCCGGCAATGTAAATAACAATTTCCACGCAAGCCGGCCTTATACTGTGGCTTCCCGGGATGGTTGCCACATTTTTTCCATTTTTTTCATATTGTCCTGATTGAGCTCTGTCTCATGACGACCATGCCTGAGTTGGAAGACTTTTCGGGGATCGATCTGGGCGTCTGGCGGACTTTGGCCGAGAACATCGGACTGCCGCAGCTCCAGCGTTTCGCCCAGGAATACTGCGTCGGGCTCGAAGACGAAATTTCCCGTTTCCCCGAACTCGCGGCCGAGCCGCAGCGCTTGGTCCGCAAGGCGCATCAATACGCCGGTTCCGGCAGCACCATGGGCTTCATGAAGATCCGCAGCCTGTTGATCGAAATCGAGGAGAACCCCGCGATGCAGCAGGGCGAGGCCTTGCAGAACCAGTGCGGGCTGCTTATCCAGGAGGTGGCGTGTGCCCATGCATTTTCCCGACGCTAGGGGCTATTCCTTCGGCGGTCTGGGCATCGTCGCCCGGTCCTTCCTGTTCACTTTCCTTTTGCTGGCAGCGCTCACCGGCGTGATCTATCCGTTGGTGCTGGTCTACGCGGACAACGTGGCGGTGGACCAGGCCGGCGACGAACTGACCTTCCGCATGCAGCGGATGGGCCACGAGATGGAGCAGCTGATCGACGCTAAGCGCGAACTGCTGCATGCGCAGGCCAGGGCGCTGAGTCTGTCGCCCCGCCTGGACGGTCCAGCGCTGCCTGAGATGATCAACAATTTCCAGAGCGCGACCGACGGCTTCATCTGGGTCGGCGTCGCGGACCGCGACGGCCGGCTGCTCTACGGCTCCAACGACTGGCTGAGCGGCGAGTCGGTGCAGCTGAAAAAGTGGTTCGTCAAAGGGTTGAACGGCGATTTCGTCAGCGATCTGCTGCCGCTCTCGGGCGGACGTCCGACCGACAGCCGGCTGCTCGACAGCCATGCGCTGGAGATTTCGATGCCGATCCGCGACGGCAAGCAGACGACGCTGGGGGTGCTCGCGGTGTTGTCCGGCTGGAGTGGATCCAGAAGAAGCTGACCGATTTCACCAGCGGCATGCAGCTGCCGGATTCGAGCGAATACGGCGTCTTCGACACCGACCGCGCCGTGGTGCTCGGCAACCTGCGCGGCAGCACGTATGCCCGCATGCACGCCGTGCGTCAGGCCGCGGGGCCGCGCATGAAGCAGAGCTTGGTGGCCTTCGACGGCGCGGACGATCAGGAGTGGGTGGGCGTGTCGAGCGCGCGCGGCGACAGCCTGCCGACGCTGGGACACACCGGCTGGCTGTATGTGATCGCGCTGCCGGCGGCCACGCTGGAGATGGAGAACACAAAGACCACACAGGCGCTGCTGCGCAGCATCCTCGTGCCGGTCTGGCTGACGGGCGTGGGCTGCTGGCTGTTGATGCTGTTCTATGCGACGCGGCTGCAGCGCTTCCTCGCCTCGCTGCGCAATCTGGAGTCCAACCAGACACAGAAGCCCGATCTGCGCTGGATGCCGGCGGAGCTGGTCAAGCTGCGCGCGGGCCTGTCTTCTCTGCTGGCCGGGCTGCGCCGCCGCGAGCTCGAACTGCAGCGCGCCTACGAGGAGTTGGCGGAGAGCTTCCGCGGTGTGTCCAGCTCCTTCCCGGGCATGTTCTGCTCGGGCATTCTCAGCCAGGGACGGCCGGCATATGCCTATCTGTCGGCGTCGGCGGAGACGTATCTGGGCGTGCCGGCCGAGTGGATCCTGCAGGACGGCAATTTCTTCCTGACCAATATCCCTGCGCAGGACCGTGGGCAGCTGATGAACACGATGGCCGAGGCCTTCAAGGTCGACGGTCCGCTGTCGGTGACCTTCCGCGCGACGTGCAGCGACGGCGAGCTGCGCTGGCTGTGCATGGTGGTGACGGTGCGCTACGACCGAGACGGCCACAAGTATTTCGACGCCATCGGTATCGACATCTCGCCGATCATGCAGGCCGAGGACCAGGCCGCCGAAGCTTACCGCGAGGCGGAGAAGCTGCGCATCCAGGCCGAGCAGGCGAACACGGCGAAGTCCACCTTCCTCGTCAACATGAGCCATGAGCTGCGCACGCCACTCAACGGCATCATCGGCTTCGCCACGCTGATCGAGGAAGAGACGCGCGACGCCGGCCTACGCGAGAAGACGCGCAATATCCGCGAGATGGGCGACATGCTGCATGTGATCCTCAACGACATCCTAGACTATTCCAAGATCGAGGCCAGCCGCCTGCAGCTCGAGCAGCAGGCGTTCTCGCTGAACACCGAGCTGCAGAGCCTGACGGACATCTTCCGCATGCAGGCGATGCAGAAGGGGCTGTCTTTCCGCGAGACGATCCCGCAGGCCATGCCGATGGTGATCTGCGATCCGCTGCGTCTGCGCCAGGTGCCAGGTGATGCTCAACCTGGGCTCCAACGCGGTGAAATTCACGTCCGATGGCGGCATCGAGCTCGCCGTGGTGGTGCGCCAGGGCAACGGCCTGATCCATGCGCGCTTCGAAGTGCGCGACACGGGCATGGGCATTTCGCCGGAATCGCAGCGCCGTCTGTTCGAGCGCTTCGTGCAAGCCGAGACGGTGACGCCGCGGCTCTACGGTGGAACGGGCCTGGGGCTGCCGATCTCCAAGTCGCTGGTCAATCTGATGGGCGGGGAGATCGGCGTGGTCTCGGCGCCGGGCAAGGGCAGCACCTTCTGGGTGGAGGTCGACTTCCCGCTGGCGGTGGACGAGGTGCCGGACGCCTAGAGCAAGCCGCAGGCGGAGCTCGCCAAGCCGGTGCTTCCGCTGGACATCCTGGTGGTGGACGACTTCCCGATGAACCGCAAGCTGATCGTGGAGATCCTGCGCCGAGACGCGCACAAGGTCGGTGAGGCGGAGGACGGGCTGGACGCCCTGCGCCAGGTCGACCAGACGATCCCCGACCTGATTCTGATGGACATCGACATGCCCAACATGGACGGCTACGGAGCTGCCCGGCGCATCCGCGAGCTGTCGCTCGCACATCACCAGATCAAGATTTACGCCATGACCGGCAATGCCTTCCCCGAGGATGTGGCGCGGACGTTGGAAGCCGGCATGGACGGACACGTGGCCAAGCCGATCCATATCGAGCAGCTGCGCGGCATCATTGCCCAGTTCGCCGCGAAGGACGCACAGTCCGAAGCCGCGGAGAGCGTGGGACAGGCGGAACTTTGAAGTTCATTCAAGCAAGAGGCCTAAAGTGATACAAGCGCTATTACTCGAAGATGATCCACACCTGAGCAAGGTCCTGGTGCAGATCCTGCGCAGCGAAGGGTTCGAGCTGCGTCTGACCCGGTCGATCTTCGAGGTGGAGCAGGTGCTGCTTCAGGAGGATTTCTGCCTGGCGGTGGTGGACCTGATGCTGGCCGAGGAAAACGGCATGGATTTCGTGCGCTTCGCCCGAGAGCGCTGCCCGGACCTTGGCATCATCATCGTGTCGAGCAAATCCTCGCCGCTGGACCGCATCGTGGGCATCGAGGTGGGCGCCGACGATTACATCACCAAGCCGCTGGAGCCGCGCGAGCTGATCGCTCACGCGCGCCGACTGGTCAATCGCATCGAGCAGGCGGGCACGCAGTCCTCGCGCGCCGGCCGCGTGTATCACTTTGCCGATTTCGTGCTCGACCGCGAGCGCCGCGAGCTGGTCCATGCCGAGACCGGCGTGGTGGACCTCACGGGCAAGGAGCTCGACCTGCTGCTCTGCCTGGTGGAGCGCCCTGGAAAGCCGGTGTCGCGCGACAAGATCGCCAAGATCATCCACGGCCGCGACTTCATCAAGACGCTGCGCGGCACGGGCTATGCGTTTTCGGAAATCGTGCGCGTGAAGGAACAGACCGCGGCGAGCTAGCCGCGCGTCTCGTTCTGCAGTTGGGGCAGGCCGCGCGGCGGTATCTGCCGTTTGGGCTGCTGGCCCGCGGCGGAGGGCAGGGCCTCCCGGTCGTGCGTCTGCGGCTCCGCGCCCGTGGCCGCTGAGTCGGCGTACAGCAGGCCGGCCATCTCCAATTCCAAGGTATAGGTGTCGTTGATCTGCAGCGTCGCGCAGAGCTTTTCCGCCAGGCGCGCGGCGAAGTCTAGGCTGCCGGTCGCGCGGCTCAGCGTGGGCACGCTGTATTCGCGCCGCTGTCCGGCGCCCGCCCCACTGCCGGGCGGCAGCGAGCCCAGCAGCCGGAATTGTACGCGGGTGCCTTCGTAGCGCACGACTTCGATGCGGTCGCCGAACACGCTGCCCGTGAGCAGAGCGAGCAGGCACGTAGAAGATGTCCTTGAGCAGGATCAGGTCGGTGCAGCAGACGAGGTGTTCGAGTTCGGCGTCGAGGTCGATGCCGACTTCGCGCGCGCTGGTCTGCTGGCGCAGCATGTCGCGCGCCAGCACGTCCACGCTCATGGCGCTGCCTTTGTCGAAACGCTTGCTGCAGAGGAAGAGCAGGTCGAGCAGCCGGCGCTGGGTGCGCAGCAGATCGATCAGGCCGTCGGTGGACATGCTGATGGTGTTGGCCATGTGCTGGAAGGCGTCCAGCGAGGGCTGGCCGTTGTGAGCCGAGTAGATCAGGGTGCGGTGCGCCTCGAGCTTGGATTGCAGTTCGGCGGTGGCGGTGCCGAAGAGTTCGTGCATCTGCCGGCACGCGCGGCGGTTTTCGCGCACGCTCTCGCGCAGGATGTGCAGCAGCCGCTGGTTGCGCGCGCGCATACGGCGCAGGGCCAGCAGGCACAGCAGCGGCAGCATGCTGAGCAGGCCGCCGCCGATCAGGTAGAGCCGCGCATGGGCGGCGAGCGCATCGGCGTAGAGCTGCGCCCGGGTGTTGCCCAGCGCGACGACCAGCGGATGGTTGTGCATGGCGCGGTAGCTCAGAAGCAGGGCTCCGTCGTCCTTGCCGGCGGCGTTGACCTCGCCCATCGGGAAGCTGCGGAACTGTCCGGCCGGCGCGAGCTTGGAGATGTTGTCGCCGGAATTCATGAGCTTGTCGGCGCGCGCCGCGCGCACCGTGCCGTCCTGGCCGAAGAGCAACGCCACGGTGCCGGGGCCCAGATCGTATTGGGCGAAGCGGTTGGCGAAATAGGTCGGATTGAGCGAGAGGACGACGCCGCCGGCGAAATGCCCCTTGCTGTCTTCCAGACGGCGCGAGATCTGGATGACGAACTGCTTGCTGTTGCGGTCCACGAGGGGCTTGCTGACGTAGGGCGTGTCCGAATCCTGATTCACCAGCACGCGGAAATGGTCGCGGTCGCCCATGTAGGCGCGGGCGAAAGGCAGGCTGGAGTTCACGAGCCAGCCGTCGCGGTCGAGCCTCCTCGATGCTGACGATCATGTCGCCGGACATCAGGCGCGGGTTGAGATAGGTGTTGAGGTCTTCGATGGGCCGGTTGAGCTGGACGTCGCGGCGCACGTTCCAGGCAATCTGGTCGGCGATCTCAAGGGCGTGCTCGGTCTCCTCGGCGAGCGTCGTGGTTAGCTGGCGCAGGTCGGCCACATCTTTCCGCTCTTCCTCGGCGCGCTGTGTGTAGTAGTCCATGCCCAGCAGCGCCCAGAGCGTAAGGCCGAGCAGGGCGACGGCCCAGAGCACGCCGGGCTTGGTGATCTGGAGATTGACCCTGGCCAACCAGGCTTTGAGGGGGGCGAGTCTGTCTACGTGAGGCAAATCCGGATGCGCAGGCAGGCTGTACCCGGATTGTGGTATGAAACTTTTACGGATTTTTTCGGCTTTGCGCGGATTGTGCCGCTTGTGTGGCCTGTGCGCTGGAAAGCGCCGGCGCGCCGCCGGCCTCTGACTCAGTTGAAGACGATGGTCTTGGAGCCGTTGATCAGGATGCGGTGTTCGGCATGCCACTTGACCGCGCGGGCCAGGGTCACGCATTCCACGTCGCGGCCGATGGCCGAGAGCTGCTCGGGGCCCATGGCGTGGTCCACGCGGGCCACGTCCTGGTCGATGATCGGGCCTTCGTCGAGGCTGGCGGTCACGTAGTGGGCCGTGGCGCCGATGAGCTTCACGCCGCGCTCGTGCGCCTGGTAGTAGGGCTGGGCGCCCTTGAAACTTGGCAGGAAGGAATGGTGGATGTTGATCGCGCGTCCGGCCAGCCTGCCGCACAGGTCGGCGGAGAGGATCTGCATGTAGCGCACCAGCACCACGAGGTCAATGGCTTCCTGCTCGACGATCCGCATCACCTGCGCTTCCTGCGCCGCCTTCTGCTCGGGCGAGGCGTTGAGCAGGAGCAGATGGTGGAAGGGGATGCCGTAGGAGGCGGCGAGGTCGCGGAATTCGGTGTGGTTCGAGGCGATGGCGGCGATGTCCACCGGCAGCGCGCCTGAGCGCGCGCGGAACAGCAGGTTGTTCAGGCAGTGGCCTGATCTTGGAGACCATCACCAGCAGGCGGGGGCGCACCGAGTCGTCGAACATTTCCCTGCCCATCGAGAACTTCGCGCCCACGGGGACGAAGCGCACGCGGATGTCCTCCAGTCCCTGGCCGCCGTTCACCGGCGAGAATTGCACGCGCATGAAGAAGCGGTCCGCGCCAGGCTCTTCAGCCAACTGCGTGTCGCCGAACTGCGCGGAGTCGAGGATATTGCAGCCCTGCTCGAAGAGAAAGCCGGAAACCGCATGGACGATGCCGGGCTGGTCGAGGCAGGACAGCTTGAGGATGTAGCCGGACTGTTTCACGGAAGCGTTGGACATGGCCGACGGAAGGAAAAGTGCGGAGGAACGAACCGGAGGGAAAAATTTTGGTGGGCGATAGTGGGATCGAACCACTGACTTCCACCGTGTGAAGGTGGCACTCTACCGCTGAGTTAATCGCCCTAAGCCGCGCAATATTTCGCTAAACCCGGAAAAAAGTCAAGAATCTCCCAACTTGAGCCAGAGCGCCTTGCCCTTGGTCTGCTTGTCGATGTCGGCCAGCAAAGCCTCGTGGGCCGCGAGTTCCTCGGCGCTGGCGGGCACCACGGCCAGGGGCAGGCTGGCGAAATCGGCGCGTTCTGTCGGGCCGCCCTCGCCGCCGGCGTCCGCCGTCTCGACCATGTCGATGACCAGGGCGTTTTGACCGCGCGTCATCGCCAGATAGACCTCGGCGAGGAGCTGGGCGTCGAGCAGCGCGCCGTGCAGCGTGCGGTGGGCGTTGGAGACGTCCAGGCGTTCGCACAGCGCGTCGAGCGAATTGCGTTTGCCGGGGAACATCGCGCGGGCTTCGATCAGGGTGTCGATCACGCCGGCCACGCAGACGCGCGTGCCGCCCATGCCCACCTGCTTGAATTCCGCGTCGAGAAAGCCGATGTCGAAGGGTGCGTTGTGGATGATGAGCTCCGAGCCTTCGATGAAGTCGCGCAGCTCGGCGGCGACGTCGGCGAACAGCGGCTTGTCCTTGAGGTCGTCCCAGGTCATGCCGTGCACGGCGGTGGCGCCGGCGTCGATCTCGCGCTCGGGGTTGAGGTAGAAGTGCAGGTTCTTGCCGGTGAGCCGGCGGTCGATCATTTCGATGCAGCCGACTTCGATCAGCCGGTCGCCGCCGTTGGCGTTCAGGCCGGTGGTTTCGGTGTCGAGGATGATTTGTCGCATGTGGCGGATGTCCTTATCGGCCGGCGGCGGCCACGCCGCGGTTGGCGAGCTGGTCGGCGCGTTCGTTGCCGGGATGGCCGTTGTGGCCGCGCACCCAGTGCCAGCTCACCTCGTGGTTCTGGCGCAGCGCATCGAGCTCGCGCCAGAGGTCTGCGTTCTTCACCGGCTCGCGCGCGGCGGTGAGCCAGTTGCGCGCCTTCCAGCCCTTGATCCATTCGCTGATGCCTTTCTGGACATATTGCGAATCGGTGTAGACCTCGATCTTGCAGGGCTGCTTGAGCGCTTCGAGCGAGCGGATCACCGCGAGCAGCTCCATGCGGTTGTTCGTGGTGTTGGGCTCGCCGCCGAAGAGCTCTTTCTCATGCTCTCCGTAGACCAGCAAGGCGCCCCAGCCGCCGGGGCCGGGATTGCCCTTGCAGGCGCCGTCCGTGTAAATCCTGACTTCTTGCATCAATTTCCTTGTTGGGTGATCTTGCCCGCGGGCGAGCGCGGATGGCTCGACGGAACCAGGGCGGGCGCGGCGGCCCTGGCCTTGGAGGCCTTGTCTTTCCATGCCGGGCCGACCAGGCGCATGCCGCGCACGCGCTTGACGCCCGAAAGCATATAGGTCGCGCCAAAAATTGGCCACCACCGGTCGCCGGCTTTTTCCAGCAGCGCCGAGCGGCCGAGCCATTTCTCCGAATGATAGGCGGGCCGATAGCAGCCGAAGCGCCCGCGCCCGATGTCAAAGCCAAGCAGCTTGAGCCAGTCCTTGATGCGGGCGTGCGCGAGGAACTGGCCGTCGCGCGGCACGAAGCGCTCGGCGCCGAAGAGGCGCGCGCAGCCTTCGCGCAGGCCCCAGAGGCTCATCGGGTTGAAGCCGGTGAGCACCACCTGGCCTTCGGGCATGAGCACGCGCTCAACTTCGCGCAGCACCGCATGCGGATCGGCGGCGAATTCGAGCACATGGGGCAGCACCACTAGATCGATGCTTTGCGATTCAAGGGGCAGCTCGTCAAAGCGGCACAGTGAGAGCGAGAGGGTGGAGGCGGCGTCCTCCGGGCTTTCGGCGGCAGGGCGCTCGTCGAGAACGAGGCCCTTCCAGGGGATGCGGTTCTCGCGCAGGCAGGGCAGCTTGGGCATGCCGAGCTGCAGCGCGTGATAGCCGAAGATGTCGCCGACAGTGCGGTCGTACTGGGCCTGTTCCCATTCGAGGAGATAGCGTCCCGGCGGGCTCGCCAGCCAGGCGTCCCAACTTATAATGACCGAATTTTCATCAACGGGGTGGCTTTCCATGCGTGCGTCGCAGCTTGTGCCGGTTCCTGCCTTTTCAGACAACTATATTTGGGTGGCGGACGACGGTGCCAAGGCGATGGTCGTCGATCCCGGCGAAGCCGCGCCGGTCGTCGGCTATCTGTCCGCCAACGGGCTTGCGCTGGGCGCTATTGTAATCACGCATTACCACGGCGACCATGTGGGCGGCATCGCCGGCCTGCTCGAAGCCGTCGCCCAGGGAAAGATCCGCGCGGGCGCGCGGCCGGTCCCAGTCTGCGGCCCCGCCGCCGAGAACATCGCGGGTCTCACGCAGCGCCTGCGTCAGGGCGACACGGTCGAGCTGACCTGGCTGGGCGAGCCGCTGCACGTGATGGAAGTTCCCGGCCATACGAGCGGACATATCGCGTATTATCAGCCCGGCGACGCGCAGACCCCGCCGCGCCTGTTCTGCGGCGACACCTTGTTCGCGGCCGGCTGCGGCCGGCTCTTCGGGGGAACGCCAGAGCAGATGTTTCGCTCTCTTGGGAGCTTCGCCGAGCTGCCGAAACAGACCCAGGTCTGCTGCGCCCACGAATACACGCTGTCGAACCTGCGCTTCGCGCTGGAGCTAGAACCTGGAAACGCCGACTTGCTGAATTGGAACAGGGCCGCACAGGCCTTGCGCGACAAGGGCATGCCGACGCTGCCGACGACGATCGGCCAGGAACGCCTCACCAATCCGTTTTTGCGCTGCACACTTCCGGAGGCCTCCCCGGGCCTGGCCGCTTCGGCGAGCCGGCACGCGGGGCGAGCGCGCTCCCGGCCGGTCGAGATACTCGCCACGCTGCGCGAATGGAAGAACACTTTTCGCTGATGAACGTCATTCCAAGTCCGCTTCCCGCCCCGCTTGATACACCGCATTCGAGCCTGAATTTCCGCTGCATCCGTCTGGGCGCCGCTATCGCGGCCTGCGCCGCGCTCGCATTGCTCGCTGGCTGCGCGGGCATGATGCCCATCTCCGGTCAGCCGGGCCAGGCGCCGCAGGCGCAGGGCGCGCAGCCCGTTGGCCAGGCCGCCGCGGCCGGCACCGACATCGCCGGCAATCCGCTCACCATCGACGTCGACAACCAGAGCGTGTTCGCCCTAAAGGGCTCGGGCAAGGATCTGTGGGCGCGCATCCGCCGCGGCTTCGCCATGCCCGACCTGAGCGGCCAGCTGGTCGAGGACCGCACGCAGTGGTACGCCAACCGCCCCGACTACGTGGCGCGCATGGTCAACCGCTCGAGCCGCTATCTCTTCCACATCGTCGAAGAGATCGAACGCCGCAACATGCCCACCGAGCTGGCGCTGCTGCCCTTCGTGGAAAGCGCTTTCAATCCCGAGGCGCTGTCGCACGCCAAGGCCGCCGGCATGTGGCAGTTTATCCCCAGCACCGGCAGGAATTTCAACCTCAAGCAGAACATGTTCCGCGACGAGCGCCGCGACGTGCTGGCCTCGACCAATGCCGCGCTCGACTATCTGCAGAAGCTTTACAGCATGTTCGGCGACTGGCATCTCGCCCTGGCCGCCTACAACTGGGGCGAGGGCTCGGTGTCGCGCGCCATCGCTCGAAACCAGCGCCAGGGCCTGCCCACCGACTACGCGAGCCTGAACATGCCCAACGAGACGCGCAACTACGTCCAGAAGCTGCAGGCGGTGAAGAACCTGATCGCCAATCCCGACGCCTTCGCGCTCAAGCTGCCCGAGATCGACAACAACCCGTATTTCGTCACGGTGACCACCGGCCGCGACATCGACGTGGAGCTGACCGCGCGGCTGGCCGGCATGCCGCTCACAGAATTCAAGGCGCTCAATCCTTCGTTCACTCGGCCGGTGATCATCGGCGCGACGCATCCGCAGATCCTGCTGCCTTTTGAGAACGCCGAGAAGTTCGAGACCAATCTGGCGCTCTACGAAAAGCCGCTGGCGAGCTGGACTTCGATGCGCGTGAGCAGACGCGAGAGCGTGGAGGCGGTGGCCGCGCGAATCGGCGTGAGCGCCGCGACGCTGCGCGAGGTCAACAGCATTCCAAAGGGCATGCGCCTGCGTTCCGGCTCCACGCTGCTGGTGCCGCGCGGCCGCAATGCCACCGAGGACATCAGCGTGCTGGTGGCGGACAACGCCCAGCTCTCCATCGAGCCCGACGTGCCCGAAACGCGCCGTGTTACGGTGCGCACGCGCAAGGGCGGCACGGTGAGCAAGATCGCCGCGCGCTACGGCGTGAGCGCCGAGAAGCTGCGCGCCTGGAACAAGCTGACCGGCGAGGCGCTCGCGCCGGGCAAGACGCTGACGCTCTTCGTGCCCAACAAGAAGGACGGTAAGGCGAAGACGCACCACAAGCGCCGCGCGCTGTCCTGAGCGTCCGGGGGAGCCCGTCCTCGGCTCCCAGTTCCGCTCTCCGGACGGCCCCGCTGCAAGCCGTAAGCTCCGGTAAGGAAAACCTCTCCCCCCCTGTTTTACACTTTGAGAAAATTGGGAGGAGACACAGGATGTCCGGCTACCCGGCAGGCCCATGCGCGTTCGATAGACGATCCCGAAGGTTTCTGGGCCGAGCAGGCCGGCCTGATCCATTGGCATGCGCCCTGGACCCGAGTGCTCGACTACGGCCAGCCGCCTTTCGCGCGCTGGTTTCCCGGCGGCCAGGCCAATCTCTGCTACAACGCGGTGGAGCGCCATCTCGCCGAACGCTCCGGGCAGCTGGCGCTGATCCACGTCTCCACGGAAACCGGCAGCGAGCGCGTCTTCAACTACGCCGAGCTGCATGCCGAAGTGCAGCGCATGGCGGCCATCATGCAGGCCCAGGGCGTGGGCAAGGGGGACCGCGTGCAGATCTACATGCCGATGATCCCCGAGGCGGTGTTCGCCATGCTGGCCTGCGCGCACATCGGCGCGATCCATTCGGTGGTCTTTAGCGGCTTCGCCTCGCTGAGCCTGGCCTGGTGCATCGACGACGCGCGCCCGCGCCTGATCGTCAGCGCCGACGCCAGCTCGCGCGGCGGCAAGGTGGTGGAATACAAGCCGCTGCTCGACGAGGCGATCCGGCTGGCGGAGTCCAAGCCCGAGAAGGTGCTGCTGGTGGACCGCGCGCTCGCGCCGATGCCGCGCGAAGCCGGCTGGGACCTCGACTACGCCGCCGAGCGCGCCAAGCACATGGACGCCGAAGTGCCCTGCGTCTGGCTCGATTCGACCGATCCGTCCTACATCCTCTACACCTCCGGCACAACGGGCAAGCCAAAGGGCGTGCAGCGCGACACGGGCGGCTATGCGGTGGCGCTGGCCGCGTCGATGCGCAGCATCTTCCGCGCGCAGCCGGGAGAGACGATGTTCACCGCGTCGGACATCGGCTGGGTGGTGGGGCACAGCTACATCGTCTACGGCCCGCTGATCAACGGCATGGCCACCGTCATGTACGAGGACACGCCGATCCGCCCCGACGTCGGCATCTGGTGGAGCCTCGTGGAGAAATACCGCATCAACGCGATGTTCACCGCACCCACCGCGATCCGCGTGCTCAAGCGCAAGGACCCGGCCCTGCTCAAGAAGCACGACCTCTCCAGCCTGAACCGGCTCCTCCTCGCCGGCGAGCAGCTCGACGAGCCAACGGGCAGTTGGATCGGCGAAGCCATCGGCAAGCCCATCGTCGACAACTACTGGCAGACCGAGAGTGGCTGGCCCATCCTCGCCAACCAGGGCGGCATCGAGGAGATGGTCTCCAAGCCTGGTTCGCCGGGCTTGCCGTCCTGCGGCTACCGGATGCGGCTGGTCAACGAGGCCGGAGGCGGCGAATGCGCGCCGGGCGAGAAGGGCGTACTGATGATCGATGGGCCTCTGTCGCCGGGCTGCATGCAGACGGTGTGGGGCGATGACGCGCGCTTCGTCTCGACCTACTGGACCGAGGTCGGCGGCAAGCTCTGCTATTCCACCTTCAACTGGGGCATCCGCGACGCGGACGGCTATTTTTTCATCCTCGGCCGCACCGACGACGTGATAAACGTCGCCAGCCATCGCCTGGGCACGCGCGAGATCGAGGAGAGCATCTCCAGCCATCCACAGGTGGCCGAGGTGGCGGTGGTGGGCGTGGCCGCCAAGCTCAAGGGCCAGATGGCGATCGGTTTCTCGATTTCGCGCAAGCCCGAATTCGTCGAGACCGAGGCGGGCTGCATGCAGCTCGAAGGCGAGGTGATGCAGACGGTGGACCGGCAACTGGGCGCGGTGGCGCGGCCGGCGCGGGTGTTCTTCGTCTCCGCGCTGCCAAAGACGCGCTCGGGCAAGCTGCTGCACCGCGCGATGCAGGCGGTGGCCGAAAGGCGCACCCCGGGCGATCTGACGACGATGGAAGAACCGGCCGCGTTGGCACAGATACAACAGGCCCTGAAAGTCTGAGAAAGCTCGGGGAAGAGCGGAGCGCGGCGCCGATTGCGCACCCCCGCGCCAGCCCTTTCCGGCCAAGGCCCGGCGCGGAGAAGCGGCCTGCGAAAAGCGGAAAAACCCTCTAAAACAAGAAAAAACCGGCCGGGGAGAGGGCGTCTTGAGGTATAATTCGCCCTCAGAATTTTTAGACCCTCGCCCTAGCGCCGACCAGAAATCCACCAGACCGCCCCGAGTCTCATCTCTTGCATGAAAAGGGAGGCCTCGCGCTGTCACGGTCCGCAACAGGGTATCCAATGGAGTTTGCCTTGTTGCAATCTTTTCCTCACGCCATACTCGCCCTCGCCGACGGAACCGTATTCCGCGGCCGCAGCATCGGCGCGCCTGGCGAAGCCGTCGGCGAAGTGGTGTTCAACACTTCGATGACGGGCTATCAGGAAATCCTCACCGATCCCAGCTATAGCCGCCAGCTCGTCACCCTGACTTATCCGCATATCGGCAACGTCGGCGTCAACGACGAAGACGTCGAATCGGACAAGATCTACGCCTCGGCGCTGATCATCCGCGACCTGCCCCTGCTCGCCTCGAGCTTCCGCAAGCAGCGCACCCTACCCGAATTCCTCGCCGCGCAGAACGTGCCGGCCATCGCCAATATCGACACCCGCAAGCTCACGCGCGTGCTGCGCGAGAAGGGCGTGCAGCACGGCTGCCTGCTGGCCATGCCCGCAGGCGACACGACACCGCTCGCGCAGCTCGAGGCGCGCGCGTTGGAACTGGCGCGCAGCTTTCCCGGACTGGCCGGCATGGACCTGGCCAAGGTGGTCAGCACGACCAAGACCTACGCCTGGGACCAGACCGAGTGGGTGCTTGGCGAAGGCTACGGCAAGCAGACCGATCCGCGCTTTCACATCGTGGCCTACGACTTCGGCGTCAAGCACAACATCCTGCGCATGCTCGCCTCGCGCGGCTGCAAGGTCACCGTGGTGCCGGCGCAGACCAGCGCCAAGGACGCCCTCGCGCTCAAGCCCGATGGCATCTTCCTCTCCAACGGCCCCGGCGACCCAGAGCCTTGCGACTATGCCATCGCCGCCACCCGCGAGCTGATCGGCGTGGGCATCCCGACCTTCGGCATCTGCCTGGGCCACCAGATCATGGGTCTGGCCTCGGGCGGGCGCACGCTGAAGATGAAGTTCGGCCACCACGGCGGCAACCACCCGGTCAAGGACCTGGACACAGGCCGCGTGGTGATCACTTCGCAGAACCACGGCTTTGCGGTCGACCCCGACACGCTGCCGGCCAACGTGCGCGCCACCCACGTGTCGCTGTTCGACGGCTCGCTGCAGGGTCTGGCCTTCACCGACAAGCCGGCCTTCTGCTTCCAGGGCCACCCCGAAGCCTCGCCGGGTCCGCACGACATCGGCTATCTGTTTGACCGCTTTGTCGATCTGATGGCAAAGAAGAACTGAGTCTCCCATGCCAAAACGCACCGACATTAAAAGCATCCTGATCATCGGCGCCGGCCCCATCGTCATCGGGCAGGCCTGCGAGTTCGACTATTCCGGCGCCCAGGCCTGCAAGGCCCTGCGCGAGGAAGGCTACAAGGTCATCCTGGTCAACTCCAATCCGGCGACGATCATGACTGACCCCGAGACGGCCGACGTCACGTATATCGAGCCGATCACCTGGGAGGTGGTCGAGGCCATCATCGCCAAGGAGCGGCCCGACGCGGTGCTACCCACGATGGGCGGCCAGACCGCGCTGAACTGCGCTCTCGACCTGCACCACCACGGCGTGCTCAAGAAATACGGCTGTGAGCTGATCGGCGCCTCCCCCGAGGCGATCGACAAGGCCGAGAACCGCCATAAGTTCAAGGAGGCGATGACCAAGATCGGTCTCGGCTCGGCCAAGTCCGGCATCGCGCACAGCATGGAAGAGGCGCTGGAAGTGCAGCAGCGCATCGCCGTCGAGACGAACAACCCCGTGGGCTATCCGGTGGTCATCCGTCCGTCCTTCACCCTGGGCGGCAGCGGCGGTGGCATCGCTTACAACCGCGAGGAATTCGTCGAGATCTGCAAGCGCGGCCTCGACCTCTCCCCGACCCACGAACTGCTGATCGAAGAGTCGCTCCTGGGCTGGAAGGAATACGAGATGGAAGTCGTGCGCGACCGCGCCGACAACTGCATCATCATCTGCTCGATCGAAAACCTCGACCCGATGGGCATCCACACCGGCGACTCGATCACCGTGGTCCCGGCGCAGACCCTGACCGACAAGGAATACCAGTTGCTGCGCAACGCCTCGCTGGCCGTTCTGCGCGAGATCGGCGTGGACACCGGCGGCTCGAACGTGCAGTTCTCGATCAATCCGGTCGACGGCCGCATGATCGTGATCGAAATGAATCCGCGCGTCTCGCGCTCCTCGGCGCTGGCCTCCAAGGCCACGGGTTTCCCGATCGCCAAGGTAGCGGCCAAGCTGGCCGTGGGCTACACGCTCGACGAGCTGCGCAACGACATCACCGGCGGCGTCACGCCGGCCTCCTTCGAGCCGAGCATCGACTACGTGGTCACCAAGGTGCCGCGCTTCGCCTTCGAGAAATTCCCGCAGGCCGACAGCCACCTGACCACGCAGATGAAGTCGGTGGGCGAGGTGATGGCCATCGGCCGCACCTTCCAGGAATCCTTCCAGAAGGCCCTGCGCGGTCTGGAAGTGGGCGTGGACGGTCTGGACGAGAAGTCGCGCGATCTGGATGAGATCGTCGAGGAGATCGGCGAGCCGGGCCCGGACCGCATCTGGGGCCTGGGCGACGCCTTCCGCATGGGCATGTCCCTGGTGGACGTGTTCACCGAGACCTCCATCGATCCCTGGTTCCTCGCCCAGATCGAGGACATCGTGAAGACCGAGCAGGCCGTCGCCGCCCGCACGCTCGCGAGCCTCTCGGCCGCCGAGCTGCGCATGCTCAAGCAAAAGGGCTTCTCCGACAGCCGATTGGCCAAGCTGATGAAGGTCAAGCCGGCGGAAGTGCGCAAGGCGCGCTGGGGCGCGAACGTGCGCCCGGTGTACAAGCGCGTGGACACCTGTGCGGCGGAATTCGCCACCGACACTGCCTACCTCTACTCGACCTACGAGGCCGAGGGCGGCGAATGCGAGGCCGATCCGAGCGGAAAGCGCAAGATCATGGTGCTGGGCGGCGGCCCGAACCGCATCGGCCAGGGCATCGAATTCGACTACTGCTGCGTGCATGCCGCGCTGGCGCTGTCGGAGGACGGCTTCGAGACCATCATGGTCAACTGCAACCCCGAGACCGTCTCCACCGACTACGACACCTCCGACCGCCTCTACTTTGAGCCGCTCACGCTGGAAGACGTGCTCGAGATCGTCGCCAAGGAAAAGCCCGAGGGCGTGATCGTCCAGTACGGCGGCCAGACGCCGCTGAAGCTGGCGCTCGACCTGGAGGCCAACGGTGTGCCCATCATCGGCACCCGCCCCGACATGATCGACGCCGCGGAAGACCGCGAGCGTTTCCAGAAGCTGCTGCACGAGCTCAAGCTGCTGCAGCCGCCAAACCGCACCGCGCGCGCCGAGGACGAGGCCCTGCGCCTGGCCGAGGAGATCGGCTATCCGCTGGTGGTGCGCCCTTCCTACGTGCTTGGCGGCCGCGCAATGGAAATCGTGCACGAGCCGCGCGACCTCGAGCGATACATGCGCGAGGCGGTCAAGGTCAGCAACGATTCGCCGGTGCTGCTCGACCGCTTCCTGAACGACGCGATCGAATGCGACGTGGACTGCATCAGCGACGGCAAGCGCGTCTTCATCGGCGGCGTGATGGAACATATCGAACAGGCCGGCGTGCATTCGGGCGACTCCGCCTGCTCGCTGCCGTCGTATTCGCTGCCCGCGGACGTTGTCGCCGAACTCAAACACCAGACCGCCGAGATGGCCAAGGCGCTCAAGGTGGTGGGCCTGATGAACGTGCAGTTCGCGATCCAGGTGCAGGGCGGCAAGCATGTCGTCTACGTGCTGGAAGTGAATCCGCGCGCCTCGCGCACGGTGCCCTACGTCTCCAAGGCCACCGGCCTGCAGCTGGCGAAGATCGCCGCGCGTTGCATGAGCGGAAAGAGCCTGGATGCGCAGGGCGTCGGCGAGGAGGTGATCCCGCCGTACTACAGCGTCAAGGAAGCGGTGTTCCCCTTCAACAAATTCCCCGGCGTGGATCCGATCCTCGGGCCCGAGATGCGCTCCACCGGCGAAGTGATGGGCGTGGGTGCGAGCTTCGGCGAGGCGCTGTTCAAGTCGCAGCTGGCGGCGGGCACCACGCTGCCGGAGTCCGGCACGGTGCTCATCACCGTCAAGGATAGCGACAAGCCCAGCGCGGTGGAAGTGGCCGGCATGCTGCATGAGCTCGGCTACCAGATCGTCGCGACGCGCGGCACCTCGGCGGCGATTTCCGCCGCCGGCATTCCCGTGCGCATGGTGAACAAGGTCAAGGACGGCCGCCCGCACATCGTCGACATGATCAAGAACGGCGAGCTCTCGCTGGTCTTCACCACCGTCGACGAGACGCGCACGGCGATCGCCGATTCGCGTTCCATCCGCACCAGCGCGCAAGCCAACAAGGTGACTTACTACACCACCATGTCCGGCGCGCGCGCCGCCGTGGAAGGCCTGCGCTACATCAAAGAGCTGGAAGTCTACGATTTACAAGGGCTGCAAGCTCGCCTACACTAATCCGATGGCAACAATACCTATTACGAAGCGCGGTGCAGAGATGCTGCGCGAAGAACTGCAGCGCCTGAAATCCGTCGAGCGCCCCGCCGTGATCACCGCGATCGCCGAGGCGCGCGCGCAGGGCGACCTGTCCGAGAACGCCGAGTACGAGGCCGCGAAGGAAAAGCAGGCCTTTATCGAAGGCCGCATCCAGGAAGTCGAAGGCAAGCTAGCTGCCGCCCAGATCATCGACCCGAGCCTGCTCGATGCCGACGGCAAGGTCGTGTTCGGCGCCACGGTCGACCTCGAGGACCTGGAGTCCGGTTCCAAGGTCATCTACCAGATCGTCGGCGACGACGAGGCGGATCTCGACAGCGGCAAGATTTCCATCAGCTCGCCTATCGCGCGCGCGCTGATCGGCAAGGAAGAGGGCGACGTCGCCACCGTGCAGGCCCCCAGCGGCCCGCGCGAGTATGAAGTCCTGACCGTCAAGTACGTCTGAATCCCGGCTCCGCGGCTGGCGACGGCTGCAGCGTTCCGGGCGGACGCGCTCCCCACACTCCAAGACAGGCAGGCTCCCGATGCTGACTCAGCGGATCGTTCTCTTGTTGGCGGCTGCCTGGACGGGCACGCTGTGGACCATCGGCTACGTCGTGGCGCCGACGCTGTTCGCCACGCTCGATGACCGCCGTCTCGCCGGCACGATTGCCGGCACGCTGTTCCGCATTGAAGGCATCGTCAGCGTGGTCGCCGGCGTGCTGCTGCTGGCGCTTGCCAACAGCCTCGTGCAGCGCGCGCGATCCCGAGGAGGCCGCGCGCTCTATCGCAGCCTGCGCTGGCCGCTGCTGGGCATGGTGCTGTGCACGCTGATCGGCTATTTCGCGCTCGATCCCTTCATGGCGATGCTGCGGGAAAAGGCGGCGGCCGAGGGACTGGCTGTGGGCGCTTCGCGTCATGCGACGCAGTTCGGCATCCTGCACGGCGTCTCCAGCCTGTTCTATCTGGTGGAGAGCCTGCTCGGCGTGCTGCTGATCTGGCGGCTCGCGGGCCGCGGGCGCTGAGGGAGGAGGGCTAAGGAAGCGATGGCGCCGGGCTTCAGCCCAGCGCGAGCTTCTTCTTGCTGGCCTGACTGGCCTTGGACTTCTTGACGAGGCCGCCCTTGGTGACGCGCTCGTTGCCCAGCACGCTCAGGCGTTCGGGCTTGGGCTTGCGGCCGGCGGGCGACACCGGCTTGCGCACCACGAGGGTCTTGGGCGCCGCGCCGCGGACCGGCTTCTCGACGGCCGGGCCGTCGAGGTAGATCAGCAGCAGCTTGCCGATGGTCTGGACCTGTGCGGCGCCGAGCTCCTTGGAGAGGGCGTCGTAGATTTCCAGGCGCGACTCGCGGTCGTCGCCGTGCACGCGCACCTTGATCAGGCCGTTGGCCGCCAGGCTGCGGTCGGTCTCGCGCAGCACGGCCTCGGTCAGACCTTCGCTGCCGATGATGACCACCTGATGCAGGGCATGGGCGGCGGAGCGCAGGTCGGTGCGCTGGGCGGGGGGGAGCTTGGGTGGGACGGGGATGAAAGACATAGTTCGGTACTCGGTCGGAGCGGCGTTTGCGCCGCGGAAAGCGGAACAAACCGAAAAACAGACCGGCATTATCGTCGAAAATTCAAAAAATGGCATAAAAGCCGCTGAAATATGGCTTAAACTGCGGAAAAATGGCAAAAAACAAGTTCAATCAGCACTGGCTGCACGATCATATCAACGATCCCTACGTGAAGATGGCGCAGGCGGGCGGCTATCGCGCCCGCGCCGCCTACAAGCTCAAGGAGATCGACGAGCAGGACAAGCTGATCAAGCCCGGCCAGGTGATCGTGGACCTGGGCTCCTCGCCCGGCAGCTGGAGCCAGTATGCGCGCAATAAGCTGGCCGCCGGGCCCCGGCTGGTGGACGGCGGGCTGAACGGCAAGATCGTCGCCATCGACCTGCTGCCCATGGAGTCGGTCGCCGATGTGCACTTCATCCAGGGCGATTTCCGCGAGGACGAGGTCTACCTCCAGTTGGAAGAGGCCGTGAGCGAGGCCCTGACGGCCGCCGGCGCCCTCAATGTCGACCTTGTTTTATCCGACATGGCCCCCAATCTCTCCGGAGTGGCGGTCGCCGACGCGGCGCGCATGATGCATCTGGCGGAGTTGGCCTTGGGTTTTGCCCAGGAACATCTGAAACCGAATGGTGCACTTTTGATCAAATGCTTCCACGGCAGAGGCTACAGCCAGATCGTGGAGCAGTTCAAAAAGGTGTTCCGGACGGTGGCGCCGCGCAAGCCGGCCGCCTCGCGAGGCAAGTCCGCGGAGACATTTTTGCTCGGACGCAACCTGAAATAAGGCAAAAAAGGCCAAAACCGGTTAAATCGCTGCGAAAAAACGCGCGATTACTGGCAGAGGATTACAATGGGAGCCTGCCGTCTGGCACCGGCTTGGTTGGGCGGCGGGGACTTTTGAAGGGAGTTGGCATTGAACAATAACTGGTTGCAAAAATCCGCAGTCTGGCTGGTTATCGCACTGGTGCTGTTCACGGTATTCAAGCAGTTCGACAAGCCCCGCTCCCAGGACGGCGTGACCTATTCACAGTTCATGGAAGACGCCAAGAACGGCAAGATCAAGCGCGTCGACGTGCAGGGCCGCACCCTGCAGGTGACGCCGGCCGAAGGCAACCGCTACGCCATAATCTCACCGGGCGACATCTGGATGGTCGGCGACCTCATGAAGTACGGCGTGCAGGTCACCGGAAAGGCCGACGACGAGCCCAACGTGCTCGTCTCCGCGCTCTACTACCTCGGACCGACCCTGCTCATCATCGTGTTCTGGTTCTACATGATGCGGCAGATGCAGGGCGGCGGAAAAGGCGGCACTTTCTCCTTCGGCAAGTCGCGCGCGCGCCTGATCGACGAGAACAACAACGCCGTGACCTTCGCCGACGTCGCCGGCTGCGACGAGGCCAAGGAAGAGGTGGTCGAGCTGGTCGACTTCCTCAAGGATCCGCAGAAATTCCAGAAGCTCGGCGGCCGCATTCCGCGCGGCGTGTTGCTGGTCGGCCCTCCGGGCACCGGCAAGACGCTGCTAGCCAAGGGCATCGCCGGCGAGGCCAAGGTGCCGTTCTTCAGCATCTCGGGCTCGGACTTCGTCGAAATGTTTGTCGGCGTGGGCGCGGCCCGCGTGCGCGACATGTTCGAAAACGCCAAGAAGCAGGCGCCCTGCATCGTCTTCATCGATGAAATCGACGCGGTCGGCCGTCATCGCGGCGCCGGCGGCATGGGCGGCGGCAACGACGAGCGCGAGCAGACCCTGAACCAGATGCTGGTGGAGATGGACGGCTTCGAGGCCAACAGCGGCGTGATCGTGGTGGCCGCCACCAACCGCGCCGATGTGCTCGACAAGGCGCTGCTGCGCCCGGGCCGCTTCGACCGTCAGGTTTACGTCGGCCTGCCCGACATCCGCGGCCGCGAGCAGATCCTCAAAGTCCACATGCGCAAGGTGCCGATCTCCCCGGACGTCGACGCAGCGGTGATCGCGCGCGGAACGCCCGGCATGTCCGGCGCCGATCTGGCCAACCTCGTCAACGAGGGCGCGCTCTTCGCCGCCCGCCATGGCAAGCGGCTGGTCGAGATGATCGATCTCGAGGACGCCAAGGACAAGATCTTCATGGGGCCGGAGCGCAAGTCCGCCGTCATGCGCGAGGAAGAGCGCCGCAACACGGCGGTGCACGAATCCGGCCATGCCGTGGTCGCCAAGCTCCTGCCCAAGGCCGATCCGGTGCACAAGGTCACCATCATGCCGCGCGGTTGGGCGTTGGGCGTAACCTGGCAGCTGCCCGAGCACGACCGCGTGAACCTGTACAAAGACAAGATGCTGGAAGAGATCGCCATTCTCTTCGGCGGCCGCGTAGCCGAGGAAGTTTTCCTCAACAGCATGAGCGCGGGCGCGTCCAACGACTTCGAGCGCGCCACCAAGATGGCCCGCGACATGGTCACCCGCTATGGCATGAGCGACGTGCTCGGCACCATGGTCTACGTGGACACCGAACAGGACAATTTCTTCGGAAAGATGTCCTCGAAGACCGTGTCCGAGCTCACGCAGCAGAAGGTCGACACCGAGATCCGCCGCATCCTCGACGAGCAGTACGCGCTGGCGCGCCTCCTGCTCGAGGAGAATCGCGACAAGGTCGACGTCATGGTCAAGGCCCTGCTCGAGTGGGAAACGCTCGACGCCGATCAGGTCAACGACATCATGGCCGGCCACGAGCCGCGCCCCCCCAAGGACAAGGCCTCCAGCGGAGGCGGCTCCGACACCCCGAGCGGCGTCGCGCCAACGGGCAGCGGCGCTCCGGCCACGGCCTGATTCCAGGCGTGGAATCGAAAGATTCTCTTCGGAGCCGCTTTTGTTTTCTTGTTCGCTTTTATGTCTGTTGATGGGCAGCGATGAACCAGTTTTTCCAGTGCGGGCGTTTCCGCCTCGACCTCTCCCGTCCGCGAGTGATTGGCATCCTCAACGTCACGCCCGATTTCTTCTCCGGTGGCGGCGGCGCATCTTGCGCCGGCCCAGGCGCTTGAGCATGCGCAACGCATGATCGAGGAGGGCGCGGACATCATCGACATCGGCTGCGAATCCAAGCGGCCCGGCGCGCCCGCCGGGCCAGAGCGGGAGGAGCTCGGGCGCGTGCTGCCCATCGTCGAGGCGCTGCGCGGTTGCTGCCGGCCGCTCTCCGTGGACACCTACAAGCCCGGCGTGATGCGCGCGGTCCTGGCGGCGGGCGCCGACCTGATCAACGACATCCGCGACTTCCGGGAGCCCGGCGCGCTCGAAGCCGTCGCGGGAACAGGCGGCGGAAACAGCGGGCTGTGCCCGATGCACATGCAGGGCGAGCCGCGGACCATGCAGCAGGCGCCCGTCTACGGCGACGTGGTTAAGGAAGTGGGGGGCTTTCTGCGCGAGAGGGCGCAGGCCCTGCTCGCCGCCGGCGTGGCCGCGGAGCGCATCAGCGTCGATCCTAGCTTCGGCTTTGGCAAGACGATGGAGCACAACCTGACGCTGCTCGCGCATCTGGATGAAGTCGCCGTCGCTGCCGGCTTTCCGGTGCTCGCCGGGCCGGGCTGTCGCGCAAGTCCCGCCTGGGCGCCATCATTGGCGGCAAGCCCGCGCATGAGCGGCAGGCGGCCAGCGTGGCTGCGACGATGTTGGCCGCCTAGAAGGGCGCCGCCATCCTGCGGGTGCACGACGTGGCCGGCCACGGTGGATGCGCTCAAAGTGATGAGCTCCGTCGCCGGGGCGCACCGCTGACGCGAGCAGAGAGCGGGTCCAGCATGCGCGGGAATGCGCTGCGGACTGAGGAGGGGCGCCGCCAAGCCCGCCGCGCATCCCGTCCTGGCGTTTTCCGGCTTTGCCGCCGGGGTATCATTGCGCCGTTGTCATCAAAGCGTAAAATATGAGCAGAAAACACTTCGGCACCGACGGTATCCGCGGCCGCGTGGGCCAGCCGCCCATCACCCCCGACTTCGTGCTAAAGCTCGGCTACGCGGCCGGCAAGGTGCTCGCCACCGACACAACCCACGGCCGCCCCCGCGTGCTCATTGGCAAGGACACCCGGCTCTCCGGCTACATGCTCGAAGCCGCGCTGCAGGCGGGCTTCGCCGCGGCCGGCGTGGACGTCATGCTCTGCGGCCCCATGCCCACGCCCGGCGTGGCCTACCTGACCCGCGCCCTGCGCCTGTCCGCCGGCGTGGTCATCTCCGCCTCGCACAATCCCTACCAGGACAACGGCATCAAATTCTTCTCGGCCCAGGGCGACAAGCTGCCCGACGAGACCGAACTGCAGATCGAGGCCGAGCTCGACAAGCCTATGGCCTGCGTCGAGCCGCAGAACCTGGGGCGCGCCCGCCGGGTGCCCGACGCCGCTGGCCGCTACATCGAATTCTGCAAGAGCACCTTCCCCGCCGAGCTTGATCTGCACGGCCTGAAGCTGGTCGTGGACTGCGCCCATGGCGCCGCGTATCACATCGCCCCGCCGGTCTTCCATGAGCTGGGCGCCGATGTGATCAGCATCGGAAACGCGCCCGACGGCATGAACATCAATGAAGGCGTGGGCGCCACCGCGCCCGCCGCCCTGGCCGCCGCCGTCATCGGCCACGAAGCCGACCTCGGCCTCGCCCTGGACGGCGACGCCGACCGGCTGATCGTCGCCGACGCCGCCGGCCGCCTCTACAATGGCGACGAACTCCTCTACGCCATGGTCCTCGACCGCCTGGCCGCCAGCCAATCCGTGCCCGGCGTGGTCGGAACCCTGATGACCAACAAGGCCGTGGAAATCGCCCTCGCCAAGCTGGGCATCCCTCTCGTGCGCGCCAAGGTCGGCGACCGCTACGTCCTGGAAGAACTGAAGAAACGCGGCTGGCTGCTTGGCGGCGAAGGGTCCGGACATTTGCTGGCCCTCGACCGGCACAGCACCGGTGACGGCATCATCTCCGCGCTGCAGATCCTCTCGGCCCTCAAGCGCAGCGGCAAGAGCCTGGGCAGCCTGCTGGAGGGCCTGACACTCTATCCACAGAGCCTGATCAACGTGAAGGTGGCACCCGGCTACAACTGGCAGTCCGATTCCGGCCTGAAAACAGAGATCGACAGCGTCAGCGCCGAGCTTGGCGACCAGGGCAGGGTGCTGATCCGGCCCTCGGGCACAGAACCGGTGCTGCGGGTCATGGTCGAGGCCGCGGAGGCCCAGCAGGCCAAGGCCGCTGCCTCCCGGCTAGCCGGAAAAATCGCAAATTAAGGCATTTTTATAACTGTCACAATTCGGTCATACTCGGTTTTTATACTCTCCCGCAGTTTCCAGAGGAGAACTTGCATGACCAAACTCAAGACTGTCAAAGGCGCCATCGCCGCCGGCTTGTTCGCACTTTCCGCACAAGCCGCGGAAATCACCGGCGCGGGCGCCAGCTTTCCGGCCCCGATCTATTCCAAGTGGGCCGACGCCTACCAGAAGGCCACCGGCAACAAGTTGAACTATCAATCCATCGGCTCGGGCGGTGGCATCAAGCAGATCCAAGCCAAGACCATGGATTTCGGCGCCTCCGACATGCCCCTGAAGGATGAAGATCTGGCCAAGGGCGGCCTGATGCAATTCCCGACCGTCATCGGCGGCGTGGTGCCCGTGGTCAACCTGCCGGGCGTCAAGCCGGGCGAGATCGTCGTGACCGGCGATGTGCTGGCCGACATCTACCTGGGCAAGATCAAGAAGTGGAACGATGCAGAGCTGGCCAAGCTCAACCCCAAGGTAAAGCTGCCGGACCAGGAGGTGCTGGTCGTGCGCCGCGCCGACGCTTCGGGCACCTCGTTCATCTTCACCAACTACCTCTCCAAGGTCAGCGCCGAATGGAAGACCAAGGTCGGCGAAGGCACGACCGTCAACTGGCCGACCGGCACCGGCGGCAAGGGCAATGAAGGCGTGTCCGCCTTCGTGCAACGCCTGGCCGGCTCGATCAGCTACGTCGAGTACGCCTACGCCAAGCAGAACAAGATGACCCATCTGAACATGAAGAACGCCTCGGGCAACGTCGTCGCCCCCAACGACGACGCCTTCAAGGCCGCCGCCGCCGGCGCCGACTGGGGCAAGACCTTCTATCAGATCCTGACCAACCAGAACGGCAAGGAAGCCTGGCCCATCGCCGGCGCCACCTTCATCCTGATGCACAAGGCCCAGGACAAGCCGGGTCAGGCCACCGAAGTGCTGAAGTTCTTCGACTGGTCCTACAAGAACGGCGCGAAGATGGCCGACGACCTCGACTACGTGCTCCTGCCTGAAGGCGTGCAGAACCAGGCCCGCACCGCCTGGAAGGGCATCAAGGGCGGCGACGGCAAGGCTGTCTACTATTGATTAGGCACTTAAACATTGAACTTATTGAGTGATATAGAGTCTGCTGTTGCATGGACAAAATCGACTCGAGAACGCTGCCGGTAGCCGCCCTGAACGAACGGCGCCGACATGTGGTGAAAATGCGGCTGGATGGCGTGAGCCTGAAGGACGCAGCGGCGCAATGCGAGATGTCGCGCACGACGCTCATTGCGGCGGTGAAGGCGTATCGCGCGGGCGGGGTGGAAGGCCCTCGACGTAGAGCGCCCCGGGCGCCCGCAGGGTACGGGCAGAACGCTGACGGCGGAGCAGGAGCGCGAGGTTCAGCTGCTGATTCGCTGACCGCACGCCCGACCAGTTGAAGATGATCTACGCGCTGTGGAGCCGCCAGGCAGTGGCCGAGTTGATCCTTAACCGATACGGCATCAAGCTGGCCGTTCGCACGATGGGCCTGTATCTGGAGCGTTGGGGCTTCACGCCGAAAAAGCCCATGAAGAAGGCCTACGAGCAGTCGCCGGCGGCGGTGAAAAAGTGGCTCGACGAGGCCGGCTTGCGCAGTGACGACGTGCGCGGGCGCAGCTACGCCTCGCAAGGCCAGACGCCCGTGATTCGCGTGAACAACAAGCGCCACAGCTTGTCGGTGATCTCCACCGTCACCAACAAGGGCCAGATGCGCTGGCAGGCCTTCGACGGAGCGTTGAGTGCCGACACTCTGATCGACTTCCTGCGCCGGCTGGTCAAGGATGCCGGCCGAAAGATCTACCTGATCCTGGACAACCTGCGCGTGCACTACAGCAAGCCCGTGAAGGCCTGGCTGGCCGAGCAAAAACACGAGATCGAAGTCTTCTACTTGCCCAGCTACAGCCCCGAACTGAACCCCAATGAAATGGCCAATGCCGACCTGAAGCAGGTCGGCACCAAACTCGCTACAACTCGCTCGAAGCTGCAACTGGTGAAGGCCACGCGCCAGCATCTGCTCAGCGTTCAGCGACAGCCCGAGCGCGTCAAGAGCTACTTCGAACACGCGCCGGTTCGGTATGCTGCTTGAGTTCATTGTTTAAATGCCGGATAAATAAATAAGCCTCACCCGAAGCGCGCCGCCGGCCACCCCGGCGGCGCGCGTCCACAAGCAGTCCCCTTAGCAGTCCCACAAGCAGTCTCGAGACAAGGCGCATACAGCATGACAGCCTCCTCCCTCGCCTTCCAGGATCCGGGCCTCGCCGACAGCAAGCGCGCCCCCGGTCAACTGGGCGACATCATCTTCGCCAGCCTGACGAAGGCGGCAGCCTTGATCACGCTGGCCTTGCTGGGCGGCATCATCTTGTCGCTGATCATCAGTTCCTGGCCGAGCATCCAGAAGTTCGGCCTGAGCTTCCTGTGGACCGCGGACTGGGACGCGCCGGCTGAGAAATTCGGCGCGCTGGTGCCCATCTACGGCACCCTGGTCAGCTCCATCATCGCCTTGCTCATCGCGGTGCCCATCAGCTTCGGCATCGCGCTCTTTCTCTCCGAGCTTTCCCCATCCTGGCTGCGCCGCCCGCTTGGCACCGCCATCGAACTGCTGGCGGCCGTGCCCTCGATCGTCTACGGCATGTGGGGCCTGCTCGTGTTCGCGCCGATCTTCGGCGAATATTTTGAAAAGCCCCTGGGCGCCACGCTCGGCAAGCTGCCGCTGATCGGCAAGCTGTTCCAGGGCCCGCCGCTGGGCATCGGCATGCTCTGCGCCGGCGTGATCCTCGCGATCATGATCATTCCCTACATCTCCGCGGTGATGCGGGACGTTTTTGAAGTTACCCCGGTGCTGCTCAAGGAATCCGCCTACGGAATCGGCTGCACCACCTGGGAGGTGGTCTGGAAGGTCGTGCTGCCCTACACCAAGGGCGGCGTGATCGGCGGCGTGATGCTCGGCCTGGGCCGCGCCCTGGGAGAGACCATGGCCGTGACCTTCGTCATCGGCAACACCAACCTGCTCGACAGCGTGTCGCTGTTCGCGCCGGGCAACAGCATCACCTCGGCGCTGGCGAACGAATTCGCCGAAGCCCAGCCCGGTCTGCACACCTCCGCGCTGATGGAGCTGGGCCTGATCCTCTTCCTGATCACCTTCTGCGTGCTAGCTGCCTCCAAGGTCTTACTGCAGCGCCTGGAAAAGAACGAGGGCGCCAAATGAACACCGCCTCGCAAAACCTCGGCGCGCCCGCTCCGCACGACGAAATCCCCGGCCTGCACGCCAACGCCGAGGCCGTGCGCGAGAAGCTCCAGTCGCAGCGCCGCTTCGTCAACCGCATCGCGCTCACGCTGTCGCTGGCGGCCATGGCCTTCGGCCTGTTCTGGCTGCTGTGGATCCTCTGGACCACGCTGCACCTGGGCATCGGCGGCCTCTCGGCCGATCTCTTTACCCAGTCCACGCCCCCGCCAAATTCCGAAGGCGGCGGCCTGGCCAACGCCATCGCCGGCAGCGTGATGCTCGTTGGCCTGGCCACCCTGGTCGGCGCGCCGCTGGGCGTGCTGGCGGGCGTCTATCTGGCCGAATACGGCAAGAACGGCCCCGTCGCGCAGGTCACACGCTTCATCAACGACATCCTGCTCTCGGCGCCGTCCATCGTCATCGGTCTGTTCGTCTATGCGCTGGTGGTCGCCAAGATGGGCCGCTTCTCGGGCTGGGCCGGCGTGATCGCTCTGGCGCTGCTGCAGGTCCCAATCGTCGTGCGCACCACCGAGAACATGCTCAACCTCGTGCCCAACGCCCTGCGCGAAGCGGCCGTGGCCATGGGTACGCCGAAGTGGAAGATGATCATGACGATCACGATCAAGGTATCAGTCGCGGGCATCGTCACCGGCGTGCTGCTAGCCATCGCCCGCATCGCCGGCGAAACCGCGCCGCTGCTCTTCACCGCGCTCTCCAATCAGTTCTGGAGCCTTAACATGGGCCAGCCGATCGCCAATCTGCCAGTCACCATTTTCAAGTTCGCGATGAGCCCCTTCAAGGAATGGCAGCAGCTCGCTTGGGCTGGGGTTTTCCTGATCACGCTGGGCGTGATGGCGCTGAATATCCTCGCGCGCAGCCTGTTCAGCAAGAAATAAGGTATCCCCCCCCCAGGCCCCCAAATTAAAGAAAAAATGATGAGCCAGTTCACCCGCTCCCTGCCGACCAGCGCTATCCCTCAACCCAGCCCAGTGGTCATTCGCATGCTGCCCGTCCCTCCCAAGATCGAAGTCAAGGACCTCGACTTCTACTACGGCAAGTTTCACGCCCTGAAGAAAATCAATCTGCAGATTCCCGAGAAGCGCGTCACCGCCTTCATCGGACCCTCGGGCTGCGGCAAGTCCACGCTGCTTCGCGTGTTCAACAAGATGTATGCGCTTTATCCCGAGCAGCGCGCCGAAGGCCAGATCCTGATGGACGGCGAGAACCTGCTGACCACCAAGATGGACATCGCCCTGCTGCGCGCCAAGGTTGGCATGGTCTTCCAGAAGCCCACCCCGTTCCCGATGTCGATCTACGACAACATCGCCTTCGGCGTGCGCCTCTTCGAAAAACTCTCCAAGTCCGAGATGGACGACCGCGTCGAATGGGCCCTGAGCAAGGCGGCGCTGTGGACCGAAGTGAAGGACAAGCTGCACCAGTCCGGCTATGGCCTCTCGGGTGGCCAGCAGCAGCGTCTGTGCATCGCCCGCGGCATCGCGGTGCGCCCGGAAGTCCTGCTCCTGGACGAACCCTGCTCGGCGCTGGACCCAATCTCTACCGGCAAGATCGAAGAGCTGATCATCGAACTCAAGCGCGACTACACCGTGGTCATCGTGACCCACAACATGCAGCAGGCCGCGCGCTGCTCCGACTACACCGCCTACATGTATCTGGGCGACCTGATCGAATTCGGCGACACCGAACAGATCTTCATCAAGCCGGACCGCAAGGAAACGGAAGACTACATTACCGGCCGCTTCGGCTGACCCGGAGAACGAAGATGCAAGACAAACACCTGTCCACCCAATTCGACGTCGACCTCAACGCCGTCTCCACCAAGGTGCTGCAGATGGGCGGCATGGTCGAAGCCCAGGTCAGCCGCGCCATGCGCGCGCTGGCCGAGTTCGACGCCGAGCTCGCTGACGTGGTCATGGTCGAGGAGCACAAGCTCAACGCCATCGAAGTCGAGATCGACGCCGACTGCAACAACATCATCGCCCGGCGCCAGCCCACCGCGCGCGACCTGCGCCTGGTGATGGCCATCTCCAAGACCATCACCAATCTCGAGCGCGCCGGCGACGAGGCGGATAAGATCGCCAAGCGCACCAAGCACATCATCGAAGACAACGCCGCGCATTCGATCAACTATTCGGAAGTGAAGCTGGCCGGCGACATGGCCAATTCGCTGCTGCGCCGCTCGCTGGACGCCTTCGCGCGCCTGGACGCGGACTCCGCCGCCGCGATCATGCTCGACGACCTCGCGATCGACGAGGAATTCCGCGGCTTCGTGCGCAAGCTGGTCACCTGCATGATGGAAGACGCGCGCACCATCTCCGTGGCGCTCGAATTCCTCTTCATCGCCAAGGCGGTGGAACGCATCGGCGACCATGCCAAGAACATCGCCGAATTCGTGATCTACATCGTCAAGGGAACCGACATCCGTCACAGCGGCAAGCAGGAGAAGGCCGTACACCAGACGGAGAGCTAAGGAAGACAAGGATAGGCATATGGCAGCAAGCAGTATCATGGCGGTGGAAGACGAACCCGCGATCGCGGAACTGATCGCCTTCAACCTGCAGCACGCGGGCCACCACCCGATCCGCGCCTTCAGCGCGGAACAGGCGCAGTCCCTCATGGTCGACGTCCTGCCCGACCTCGTCCTGCTGGACTGGATGCTGCCAGGCAAGTCGGGCATCCTCCTGGCCAAGGAACTGCGCGCCGACGAACGCACCCGTCAGATCCCCATCATCATGCTCACCGCCCGCAGCGACGAGCACGACAAGGTGATGGGCCTGGACGTTGGCGCCGATGACTACATCACCAAGCCCTTCTCGCCCAAGGAACTGATGGCCCGCATCAAGGCCGTGCTGCGCCGCCGCGCGCCGCAGCTCACCGACGACTTGGTCTCCATCAACGGCCTGAAGCTCGACCCGGTCACTCACCGCGTCACCGCCCTGCAATCGGACAGCGGTGAGCAGCTCAAGCTCAGCCTCGGCCCCACCGAATTCCGGCTGCTGCATTTCATGATGACGCACCCCGAACGCGTGCACACCCGTGCCCAGCTGCTCGACCAGGTCTGGGGCGACCACGTCTTCGTGGAAGAGCGCACCGTGGACGTCCACATCAAGCGCCTGCGCGCCTCGCTCGCGCCGGTGGGCTGCAGCGAGATGATCGAGACGATCCGCGGCAGCGGCTACCGTTTCGCCAGCGTGCCAGATCAGTAAGCGGCGCGCCATGCGGGGCGCGCCGGCATAGGAAGCCGGGTTTCGAATGAATCGCCTCTGGATACGTTTGCTGTTGCAGTTGGCAGCCGTGGCGCTCGTCGCCGCCGTCGCCGGCCTGCTGCTGGGAACGAAGCCTGCGATCTGGTGCGCCATTGTCCTGGTCTGCGCGATGCTTTTCTATCAGGTGCGCCAGATCGGGCTGCTTCTGCGCTTCATGGCGCGGCCAGAGCCCGACGCGCTGCCGCACGGCTTCGGCATCTGGGAAGAGGTCTACTACCGGCTCAACGGCGTGATGCGCCGCCTGCAGCGCGAGACCCAGCAGGCCCAGCTCGAACACGCCCGCTTCATCCAGGCCATCCAGGCATCGCCCAACGGCGTGGTCATGCTCGACCGCTCCGACTACATCGAATGGTGCAACAGCGTCGCCGAGCAGCATTTCCGCCTCGACAACCACCGCGACCAGCTGCAGAAGATCCAGCACCTGGTGCGCCAGCCGGTGTTCATCGAATATCTCAGCGGCGGCGACTTCCACGATCCCATCGTCATGCGCGACATGGGCGCGCGCGGCCAGACCATGCTGTCGGTGCAGCTCATTCCCTATGGCGAAGGCCGCAAGCTGCTCGCCTCGCAGGACATCACCCAGATCGAGAAGACCGAGACCACGCGCCGCGACTTCGTCGCCAACGTCTCCCACGAGCTCAAGACGCCGCTGACCGTGCTGGCCGGCTTCCTGGAGACCGTGCGCGACCTTCCGCTCTCCGAGGAAGACCGCCAGCGCTACATCGAAACCATGCATTCGCAGGCCATGCGCATGCAGTCCCTGGTCGACGATCTGCTCACCCTGGCAAAGCTCGAGGGCAACACCGCGCCGCCCGAGGACAAGATCATGCCGATGGGGCTGACGATGGAGCGCCTGCGCGCTGACGCCAAGGCGCTCTCGGGCGGGCGGCACCGTATCCAGATGGAATGCGACGCCGACTGGGACCTCGCCGGCTCCGAGGTGGAGCTGATGTCGGTCTTCGGTAACCTGGTGTCCAACGCCGTGCGCTACACGCCAGATGGCGGCACGATCAAGCTCTCCTGGCACGGCCCGGTGCCGGGGCAGGAGGGCTTCACCGCGAACTTCAGCGTGCAGGATTCCGGCATCGGCATCTCCGCCGAGCATCTGCCGCGCCTGACCGAGCGCTTCTACCGCGTCGACCGCGGCCGCTCGCGCAGCACCGGCGGCACCGGTCTGGGTCTGTCCATCGCCAAGCACGTGCTTTCGCGCCACAACGCCACGCTCGACGTGCAGAGCGAGATCGGCAAGGGCAGCACCTTCACCGCGCGCTTCCAGCCCTCGCGCGTGCGGCTCAAAACCCAGAGACCGGTCGCCACGGCCTGATCCAGCCGCCCCGAGTATCCCGCCTTTCCAGGGCTTGTCTTTGCCCGGGGATTGGGGCTAATATTTATAAATAATAGTTCCAAAGGCGCGGCATCGACCTGCTGAATGGGCATCCTCTCCAGCCGAATCATCGATTTCTCGCTGCGTCGAGTGCAACGCAGCGTTCGCGCAAAACCGCAACCTGTCGGTCGACCAGGCCGCGCCGCCCGCATCCGACAAGCGCTATGCGCTGGTGATCGGCAATAGCGCCTACAAGACCAGCCAGCTGCGCAATCCCGCCAACGACGCCCGCGCCATGGCCAAGGCCTTGTGCGAGTCGGGCTTCAACGTGGTGGAGCGGATCCACGTGTCGCGCCGCGAGATGGGCCGGGTTCTGCGCGAATTTGGCAACCTGATCGCCCGCGACAAGGGGACCGGCCTGTTCTATTTCGCCGGCCACGGCATGCAGATCAAGGGCCGCAACTTCCTGATCCCGGTCGGCGCCGACATCGAGCGCGAGGACGAGGTCGCCTATGCCGCCATCGATGCCGGCGAGATCCTGGGCAAGATGGAAAGCGCCAAGAACGCGATGGACATCGTGATCCTCGACGCCTGCTGCAACAATCCCTTCGCGCGCAGTTTCCGCTCCAGCAGCCAGGGCCTCGCGCAGATGGATGCGCCCAATGGCTCACTGGTGGCCTACGCGACATCCCCGGGCTCCACCGCCAACGATGGGGACGGCGCCAACGGCATGTGGCGGCCATGCTGGAGTTTCTCGCCATGCCGGGCCTGCGGCTGGAGGATGTGTTCAAGAAGGTCCGCGTCGCGGTGATGAACCGCTCCAAGGGACAGCAGATTCCTTGGGAGAGCTCTTCGCTGGTGGCGGATTTCTATTTCCGGGAGCAGGGCGCGGCGGCGGCTTTCCAGGACATGGCGGTCTGGGGAATGATCAAGGACAGCACCCAGCGTGGCGATTTCGAGAACTTCATCAAGCTCTTTCCCAAGAGCCCCATGACTGCCTTCGCGCGCCGCAGACTGAGCGACATCGCCAGCGCCGATGCGGTGAACCATCGACTCGCCGCCGAAGTGGAGCTGCGCAAGAAGGCCGAGCAGGAGGCCCGGCAGCTCGCGGAAGCCGAAGCCCGCACCCGAACGAGCAGCAGCGCCAGCGGCTGGAGACGGACATGTGGCAGGCGGAGGAGCCGGCGCGCCGGCGCGTCGAGCTTGCGATGGCGGAAAAGAACCGCGCCGAGATGGAGGCACGTCAAGCGGTGGAGGAAGTGGGCAGGCTCAAGATGCAGCAGGACGCCGCGCGGGTCAATTTGGCGGCGAGCCTGCCCTCGGCCCCGCCGGGGGAGGGGGGAGTCACAATGGGCGCTAGCGCGGCCACCAGCGAGGCCGCGGGCCGCATCGGTGTCGGCGCTACGCTCGCCTACCGGCTCACCGACGGTCTGCGCGTGGAGAATGCGCGGGGCTTTTCCGTCGCCGGGACCAAGATCGGCTTTATCGAAAACGTGCTGCTCGACGACAAGCTGATTCCCGCCGCCGCGCCCGCCAGCGGCAGCTGGGCGTATGAATTGTCGCGTCCTTCGACGGGGAACCGCCTGATCAACGTCAATGGCGAGGTGAAGGATTTCGGGCTGGCGGACACCGACGTCGAGGGCAAGTCGCGCAAGTTGAGCAAATACGTGCTCAAGGGCAGCTACAACGTGCGCGGGCCGAGCCCATTGGGCGTCGTCATCTCGATGACCGCGCCGCTGGAGGCTGTCATCTGGGTGAATCCGAAGCGCGGCAGAATAGTGAAGTCCAGCGTGGTCGCGGTGTTCGCCAGCGGCTCCAACGGCCTGCATGGCATCACCGTCAACGAAGTGCTGGTGGGCCTCCTTGCGCTGAGCGGCGCGCGGACGGCTCAGGCGAATTTCTCGATCAATTCCAGCTGACTGATGTGCGCGGTCTTCGAGCGGCTGTGCTTCTGCACATATTTGCCGTCGGGCTGCATGATCCAGGCCGAGGCGTTGTCGCGCAGGTGCATCTGCAGGCCTTCTCGGATCACGCGCGCCTTGAGCGCCTTGTCGTTGACGGGGAAGGCGACTTCCACGCGGCGGAACAGGTTGCGGTCCATCCAATCAGCGCTCGAGAGATAGAGGGTCTCCTCGCCGCCGCTCAGGAAGTAGTAGATGCGATGGTGCTCCAGGAAGCGGCCGATGATCGAGCGAACCTGGATGTTCTCGGAGAGGCCCGTCACGCCAGGCTTGAGCGCGCAGACGCCGCGGATGATCAGATTGATCTTCACGCCGGCTTGCGAGGCCTTGTAGAGCTCGTCGATCACCGTGGGCTCGAGCAGGGCGTTCATCTTGGCGATGATGCGCGCGGGCCGACCGGCCTTGGCCGCCTTGGCCTCGGCGCGGATATACGCGACCAGATTGCTGTGCATGGTGAACGGCGACTGCCAGAGGTGATGCAGCTTGATCTGCTCGCCGGTTCCGGTGAGCAGTTGGAAGACGTGGTGCACGTCCTCGCAGATCTTCTCGTCGGCGGTGAGCAGGCCGAAGTCGGTGTACAGGCGCGCGGTGCGCGGATGGTAGTTGCCGGTGCCCAGGTGGGTATAGCGGCGGATGCGCGTTTGCTGCTTGCCCTTGGGCGACTTGACGTAGCTCTCGCTGCGCACCACCAGCAGCATCTTGGCATGGCACTTGTGGCCGACCACGCCGTAGACCACGTGGGCGCCGACCTCCTCGAGCCGCGCCGCCCAGTTGATGTTTGTCTCTTCGTCGAAACGCGCCAGAAGCTCGACAACGACGGTCACTTCCTTGCCGTTGCGCGCGGCTTGGATCAGCGCCTCCATCACCGGCGACTGGTTTCCGGTGCGGTAAACGGTCTGCTTGATCGCCAGCACCTCGGGGTCCGCGGCGGCCTGCTGCAGCAGCTCGAGCACCGGGTTGAAGCTTTCGTAGGGATGGTGCAGCAGGATGTCGCGCTCGGCGATGGCGTCGAAGACGTTTTCCTTCTTTGAGAGCTGCGGCGGCAGGGCGGGCACGTGCAGCGGGAATTTGAGCGCGGGGCAGTCCACCATGTCGGGGATCTGCATCAGGCGCACCAGGTTCACCGGGCCGTTGACGCGGTAGCAGTCCCGCTCGTTGACGCCGCATTCCTTGATCAGGCGCTTGGCCAGCGCGGGCGGCATGTCGGCGGCCACCTCCAGGCGCACGGCGTCGCCGAGGTGGCGCGTGGGCAGCTCGCCCTGCAGCGCGGCGCGCAGGTCTGTGATTTCGTCTTCTAGCACGAAAAGATCGGAATTGCGGGTCACGCGGAACTGGTGGCAGCCGTGCACGTGCAGCGCCGGGAAGAGCTCGCCGACGAAGCCCTGCATGAACGAGGAGAGCAGCACCAGGCCGTGCGGATAGCCCGAGATGTCCTCCGGCATCTGCACCACGCGCGGCAGCACCCGCGGCGCCTGCACGATGGCCAGCTCGGCCTCGCGGCCGAAGGCGTCGCGGCCCGAGAGGCTGACCGCGAAGTTCAGGCTCTTGTTGAGCACGCGCGGGAAGGGGTGGGCCGGGTCCAGGGCGATGGGCGTGAGGATGGGCACCAGCTCCTTCTGGAAGAACTCCCGCGCCCATTCGCGCTGCACGGGATTCCAGGTGTCGGCCATGTGGAAGAAGATGCCTTCGGCCGCGAGCGCTGGCATGATCTGGTTCTGTAGCATGTCGTATTGCTGGCCGATGATTTTCCGCACCCGCTGGTTCACCAGGTCATAGGTCTGATGCAGGGTGTGGCCGTCGGGCGCGACCACGTCCAGATGCTCGCGCAGGCCGGAGACGCGGATCTCGAAGAACTCGTCCAGATTGCTCGACACGATGCACAGGAAGCGCAGGCGTTCCAGCAAGGGCGTCTCGGGAGCGGCGGCTTGGGCCAGCACGCGGGCATTGAACTCGAGCAGGCCGAGTTCACGGTTGATCAGCGGTGTCATGCAGAGAGGGTATTTATAGTTGTCCGGTCATTGTCGGCACTGGATATGACAGAAATGTGACATTTCACAAAACCATCCCGACCTGGTAAAATCTCGAATTTAATCGGCAAGTTATCAATGCATCATAATTTAGCGATCGTTATTTATTCGGCGCTTAAACATTGAACTTATTGAGTGATATAGAGTCTGCCTGTTTCGGGGACAAAATCGACTCGAGAACGCTGCCGGTAGCTGCCCTGAACGAACGGCGCCGACGTGCGGTGAAGATGCGGCTGGATGGCGTGAGCCTGAAGGACGCAGCGGCGCAATGCGAGATGTCGTGCAGACTGTCATTGCTGCGGTGAAGGCGTATCGCGCGGGCGGGTGGAAGGCCCTCGACGTAGAGCGCCCCGGGCGCCCACAGGGTACGGGCAGAACGCTGACGGCGGAGCAGGAGCGCGAGGTTCAGCTGCTGATCCGCTGACCGCACGCCCGACCAGTTGAAGATGATCTACGCGCTGTGGAGCCGCCAGGCAGTGGCCGAGTTGATCCTTAACCGATAAGGCATCAAGCTGGCCGTTCGCACGATGGGCCTGTATCTGGAGCGTTGGGGCTTCACGCCGAAAAAGCCCATGAAGAAGGCCTACGAGCAGTCGCCGGCGGCGGTGAAAAAGTGGCTCGACGGACGACGTCCCCGCATGGCCAGACGCCCGTGATTCGCGTGAACAACAAGCGCCACGGCTTGTCGGTGATCTCCACCGTCACCAACAAGAGCCAGATGCGCTGGCATGCCTTCGACGGAGCGTTGAGCGCCGACATCCTGATCGACTTCCTGCGCCGACTGGTCAAGGATGCCGGCCGAAAGATCTACCTGATCCTGGACAACCTGCGCGTGCACTACAGCAAGCCCGTGAAGGCCTGGCTGGCCGAGCAAAAACACGAGATCGAAGTCTTCTACTTGCCCAGCTACAGCCCCGAACTGAACCCCAATGAAATGGCCAATGCCGACCTGAAGCAGGTCGGCACCAAACTCGCTACAACTCGCTCGAAGCTGCAACTGGTGAAGGCCACGCGCCAGCATCTGCTCAGCGTTTAGCGACAGCCCGAGCGCGTCAAGAGCTACTTCGAACATGCGCCGGTTCGGTATGCTGCTTGAGTTTATTGTTTAAATGCTGGATCAATAAAAACATCGTTTTCGCGCCAATCTTGACTGACTCACCCTGTTTTGTCGTCGGCGACATCCAAGGCTGCTGCACCTCGTTCGAAGACCTGGCCGCGCGGCTCCCGGCAAACGCCTCGTTTGTCTTCGTCGGAGACCTGATCAACCGCGGGCCGGAATCGCTGGCCACGCTGCGTAGGATCATCTCCATGGGCGAGCGGGCGCAGGCGGTGCTGGGCAACCACGATCTGCATTGCCTCGCGGTCGCCTCGGGCATTCGTCGGCCGTCGCCGACAGACACGCTCGACGAACTCCTGGCCGCGCCCGATCTCTCCGATCTGCAGGAATGGCTGCGCCGGCGGCCGCTCGCCATCCGGCAAGATGGCTTTCTGTTCGCCCATGCCGGCGTACAGCCGGGTTGGAGCGCGGACCAGGTGATGGACTTATCGGAGGAAGTATCGGCCCGGCTGCGCGGCCCGGACTATGCGGAATTCCTCGCCCAGATGTACGGCAATGAGCCCCGCCAATGGTCCAACAACCTCAAGGGCGTCGATCGCCTGCGCGTCATCGTCAACGCGCTGACCCGGCTGCGCTTCTGCACGCCCGAGGGCGTCATGGAATTCAAGGTGAAGGGCGGCCCTGAAGCCGCGCCGCCCGGCTATATGCCGTGGTTCGACGTGCCCGGCCGCAAGACGGAGGACGTCACCGTCGTCTTCGGCCACTGGTCCACCGCCGGACTGATCCTGCGTCCCAACCTGATTGGCCTGGACACCGGCTGCGTCTGGGGCGGCCAACTCAGCGCCGTCACACTGGATCCGGATCCAGCGAAGCGTGCGTTGATCCAGGTGCAGTGTCCGCTGGCGGCAGCCCCAGGAGGTGACTGATCGCCGCGCGGCCCTGGCCGGCGAGGACGCGCCGGTCGACGCCTTCCTCCGCCAGGATCGGCCGGCCGAGGTAGACCCGGGCAACGAGCGGCGGCCCCTTGAGGATCGCGCTCAGGCTCTCGCCCAGGCTCATGTCGCCCACGTACGCGGCTGAGGCTGCCGGCTCCCTGGTGCGCGCGTCCAGATAGCGCACGCCTACCGGCAGCACCGGCGCACTCGCCGACAGAGGCGCCTGCATCAGGTTGGAATGAAAGGGCAGGATCGCGGTCCCGTCACCGGTCGTACCCTCGGGGAAGACGCAGATCGCGTCGCCGGCCTGCAGCCGCTCGGCCAGCAGGTGCAGCATGTGGTGCACCGCCTTGCGCTTGCCGCGCTCGATAAAGAACGTGCCGGTCTTCTCGCAAAGCCAGCCGATCACCGGCCAGTCGCGGATTTCCGATTTGGCGACGAAGCGCACCGGATGCCACGCGTTGATCGCGTAGATGTCGAGCCAGGAGACGTGGTTGCTGATCACCATCTGCCCGGTGGGATAGCCGCTGCTGTTGCCCACGATCTCCACCTTGATCCGGCACAGCTGCAGGATACGGATCGACCAGCGGCGGATATGCCAGCGTCGCTTCTCCGTGTCGATCCTCGGAAACAGCACGGCGCAGATCAGCATGCCTTTCAGGATGTGAAAGCTCAGCCGCAGGTAGCGCAGGCTCCGCACGCTTCAGTCCCCCGCCGCGCGCTCAGGCCTCATAGGCCACGTGGCCGGCCACCAGCGTGGCCTTCACCCTGCCCTGGACCTCGTAGCCGAGGAAGGGCGAGTTCTTGCCCTGGCTGCGCAGCGCGCGCGGCTCGATGGTCCAGCTTTCCTCTTGGTCGAAGATGCAGATGTCGGCCGAGCCGCCTACGGCCAGCCGGCCCGCCGCAGCCCGCTCGCCCGCCGGCTGCGCCTGCCCCTGGCAGAGCACGGCCGCCGGCGCCGCGGTGAGCTTGGCCACCACCTCGCTGAGGCTGCGCTTGCGTTCACGGCCCCATTTCAGGGCCAGCGGCAGCAACACTTCCAGGCCGGTCGCGCCTGGCGAAGCCTCATCGAAGGGCAGCAGCTTCTCGTCGTCGTCCACCGGGGTGTGGTCGGAGCAGATGGCGTCGATGGTGCCGTCGTCCAGCGCGGCAAGGATGGCCTCGCGGTCATGCACGCCACGCACCGGCGGCACGAGCCGCAGCTGCGGGTCGAAATAGCCGATGTCCACGTCGGCCAGATGCACGTGGTGCACGCCCACGTCGCAGCTGAGCGGCAGGCCTTCCTTCTTGGCCTGGGCCACCAGGGCGAGCCCGGCCGCCGAGGAGACCCGGCACAGATGCACGCGCGTGCCGGTGGCGCGCATGAGTTCGAAGATGGTGTGCAGCGCGACGGTCTCGGCCGCCGCCGGCACGCCGGAGAGGCCCAGGCGCGAAGCCACCGCGCCGCTGGCCGCCACGCCACCCTTGCCCAGCCAGAGGTCCTGCGCGCGCAGCCAGATGGTCAGACCGAAGGTGCACGCGTATTCCATGGCGCGCGCGAGCACGCCGGTGTTGACGATGGGCACCTCGGCCTGCGAGAAGCCGATGCAGCCCGATTCGGTCAGCTCGGCCATCTCGGTCAGCACCTCGCCCTTGAGGCCAACGGTGAGCGCGCCGAGCGGATAGACGTGCGCCTGGTTCAGGCCGCGCGCGCGGAACTTGAGCATCTCCACCAGACCTGGCTCGTCGAGCACCGGATCGGTGTCGGGCGGACAGACGAGGCTGGTGACGCCGCCGGCCATGGCCGCGGCCATCTCGGATTCCAGCGTCGCCTTGTATTCGTAGCCGGGCTCGCGCAGGCGGACCGAGAGGTCGACCAGGCCTGGGCAGACCACCAGGCCCTTGGCGTCGATGGTGCGCGCAGCGGTGAAATTCGCGGGCGCCTGATCCGGCGACTGGGCGAGCGCGAGGATTTTGCCCGCGGCGATGTAGATGTCGGTGAGCGCGTCGGTACCGCTGGCGGGGTCGATCAGGCGGCCGTTCTTGATATGGATCTTCATCTTCTCGTTCTTATTCCTCGTTGTTGCCGGCGACAATGCTCATCACCGCCATGCGCACCGCGATCCCGAAGGTGACCTGATTGAGGATCACCGACTGGCTGCCGTCGGCCACAGCGGAGTCGATTTCCACGCCACGGTTCATCGGCCCGGGGTGCATGACGATGGCGTCCGGTGCGGCCAGTGCGAGCCGCTCAGGCGTCAGGCCGTAGGCCTTGAAGTACTCCTGCGCCGAGGGCAGCAGCGCGCCGCTCATGCGCTCGTTTTGCAGACGCAGCATGATGATCACGTCCACGCCCTTGAGACCTTCAGCCATGTCGTTGTAAACATGCACGCCCATCTGCTCGAGCCCGCCGGGCAGCAGGGTGCGTGGCCCGATGGTCCGCACCTCGGGGCAGTCCAAGGTGGTGAGCGCGTGGATGTCGGAGCGCGCCACGCGGCTGTGCAGGATGTCGCCGATGATGGCCACGCGCAGCTTGGTGAAGTCCTGCTTATAGTGTCGGATGGTGTACATGTCGAGCAGCGCCTGCGTGGGATGCGCATGGCAGCCGTCGCCGGCGTTGATCACATGCACGTGCGGCGCGACGTGCTCGGCGATCAGGTAGGGCGCGCCGGAGCTGGCGTGACGCACGATGAACATGTCGGCCTGCATCGCCGAAAGGTTGTTGATCGTGTCGAGCAGCGATTCGCCCTTGTTCGTGGAGCTGGCGTTGATGTTCAGGTTGAGCACGTCGGCCGAGAGTCGCTTGGCCGCAATCTCGAAGGTGGTGCGGGTGCGCGTGGAGTTCTCGAAGAAGAGGTTGAACACGCTCTTGCCGCGCAGCAGCGGCACCTTGCGCACCTCTAGCTCGGGCTCGGAGAGGCTGACGAACTGGCTGGCAGTGTCCAGGATGTGGTTGAGCATGTCGCGCGACAGGCCCTCGATGGAGAGCAGGTGCTTGAGTTCGCCGTTGCGCGTGAGTTGCGGATTTCGTGTGTTCTTATGCACCGCGTGCCTCGATGGTGAATGCGAATTTCGTGTTGGCGCCTTCGCCGCTGGCCGACAGGGCCGGGACTGACTCGGGCGGCAGGGAGAGGGTCGCGCCTGCGTAAGTGGGCGCGAAGGGAGGCTGGCGGTTGCCGGTCTCCTGGCGGTCGGCGAGCACGGCCAGTTCCACCACCGAAGGACGGTCGTAGTCGAAGAGCTCGTTGATCACGCCGCATTCGCCCAGGCCCAGGTCGGCCGCCAGGCGGGTGGCCACCCAGGCGCCACCGCTGTGGATACCTGCGACCGCGAGGCCCGCGCCCTGGCCGGCCTTGACCAGCTCGCGCAGCCGCGCGTAGAGCTGCTCCGCATCGGAGGCTGTCGTCATTGGTGCTTGCTTTCGTTGAAAGGGGTGGAATCGAGGTATTGCTGCAGGATCACGCGCGCCGCTTCGGCGTCGTCCTCGCCGGGCGCGCTGGAATAACGTTCGTCCACCCAGGCCACCGGCAATCCGGTGCGCCCGTGCAGTTGGTTGCCAAAGCGCCTGCAGCGCTGGGTCATGTGGTGCGGCGCGCCGTCGGGATGCACCGGTAGGCCGACGATCAGCCCGGCGGGCCGCCATTTGCATATCAGCTCGGCGATCGCGCCGAAGCGCTGGTCGACGGTGCGGTTTGGCAGCACGCCCAGAGCGCGCGCGCTCTGGGTCAGGGTGTTGCCCACAGCCACCCCGATGCGCGCTTCTCCGTAATCAAAACCAAGCAGAATGCCTTCACCGGCGGGAAATTGGCCGGCAACGGCCCCCTCAGGCATGCCCCACCTCACCCGAAAGCATGAAGGGGGCCACGCCGAGCAGCGCCAGGGCGGCATTGAAGCGGAACTCCAGGGGGGGCTCGAAGACGATAGCCGGATCGGCCTGCACGGTCAGCCAGCCGTTGTTGGCGATTTCCTGCTCAAGCTGTCCCACGCCCCAGCCGGCATAACCGAGCATCAGTAGGAAGCGGCTCGGGCCAGTGCCCGCGGCCACCTGCTCGAGGACGTCCTTGGGGGTGGTCATTTCCAGACCGCCGGGCACCTTCAGCGAGGAGATGTAGCTCGCGCGCACGCCATCTTCCGTCTGCACGCCGCCGGACATGCTGCCGCCGGTCGCGCCCAGGGGCTCGTGCAGAACGAAGCCGCGCTCGGTCTGGACCGGGCCGCCGAAGAGGACGGGCTGATGCGTCAGGTAGGCGATTTCGAGCTTGAGGTCGATCTTGTCGAAGACCGTCATCAGGTCCAGATCGGTGGGCTTGTGGATCACCAGGCCCAGGGCGCCGTGCTCGTTGTGATCGCACATATAGACGACCGAGCCGCTGAACATCGGGTCGACCATGCCGGGCATAGAAATCAGGAATTGATCGGTGAGGTTGATGCGGTCGGACGGCGTCGACATAGGGCGAATTTTAGCAAAAATGGCAGACGTGAAGGGTAAACAAGGGGAAACCCAGGCCAGAACCACGGACAATACCGGCGGCTTCCGGCGCGCCGCGCGCCCGTCTCCATCTCTTTACCTGAAAGGTATGACTCTTGAATTTCAGGCCGGTTTAGTCTTGTTCCGCCGCGATCTGCGCCTCTCAGACCAGTCCGCTCTGCATCACGCCTTGAGCCGCTGCGCCAAGGTCTGGTGCGTCTTCGTGTTCGACACGGATATCCTCGATCTGTTTCTCGCCGCCGGGCAGCGCGAAGACCGCCGGGTGGAGTTCATCCACGCCGCGTTGGCCGAACTGGACGCCGGGCTGCGCAGCGCCGGCGGCGGCCTGCTGGTGCGGCACGGCCGCCCGCAGGCCCTGATCCAGACACTGGCCGCCGAGCTCGGAGCCGACTCCGTCTGGGCCAACCACGACTACGAGCCCGCCGCCCTGGCCAGCGACGCCGCCGTGGCCGAGCGCCTGCAAGCCGACGGCCGGGTGCTGATGACCGCCAAGGACCAGGTCGTCTTCGAAAAGAGCGAGATCCTCACCGCCCAGGACAAACCGTTTTCCGTGTTCACGCCCTATATTGACGCGGCAATATAAATATTTAACTTATTATCATTTAATGCATCGAATTGGCATGGAAAAAGAAGACGCTCAATACCAGAAACTGGAGCAGCTGCACGAGAGGCGAAAGCAGGTCGTGAGGTTGCATCGGAAGGGATACGGAGTCATGGCCATCGTGGAGTTGACAGGGCTGAGTTACCCGGCGGCTCGACTGGCCATTGATCTCTATGAAGAAGGGGCCGCGGCGGCCCTGAAGCCGCACCCACGAGCTCGTACGCCAGGAGACGGAAGACGGCTGAATGCGGATCAAGAAGAAGCAATCCGGCGCACGATCTGCGACAAACGTCCGGAGCAGTTGAAGATGGAATCTGCGCTCTGGACGCGAGGCGCGATCATGCTGTTCATCGAACAGGAATACGCGTTCAGACTCTCAATACGTGCGGTCGGAGACTACCTCAAGCGCTGGGGTTTCACGCCGAAAAAGCCGATCAAGCGCGCTTACGAACAGCGACCGGAGTCTGTCAAGCAGTGGATCGATCAGGAGTATCCGGCCATCGAGAAGCGTGCCAAGGCCAAAGGTGGCGAGACTCACTGGGGTGACGAAACCGCGTTGGTGAATACGGATGTTCGGAGCCGCAGTTATGCTCCCAAAGGGCAAACCCCGGTCACGATGGCGGTTAGAGGTACGCGACAGAAGCTGTCGATGATTTCCACGGTGACCAATCAGGGCAAGGCAAGCTGGATGATCATCGATGGTGCCTTTAACCACGAGAAGCTCATCGAGCTCTTCGAGGCGCTGGTGGCCGATGGCAAGCGCGCGGGCAAGAAAGTGTTCCTGATCCTCGACAACCTCGGCGTGCATCACTGCAAGCCGGTCAAGGCATGGCTTGCCGAGCACCAAGCCGACATCGAAGTCTTTTACCTGCCAAGCTACAGCCCGGAGCTCAATCTGGATGAGCGACTCAACGCCGACCTGAAACATGTCATCAGCACACGAGTCCCCGTCAGAACAAAGGCCAAATTACACGCTGCAGCAAAGAACCATATGGCGTTCATCGAAACCCATTCCGAACGCGTGAAATCCTACTTCCAGGATCTCCGCGTCAAATACACCGCATGAAAACTTCTTTCTGCCGGATCAATAATGAAAATAGCGCGAAAAATAGAACGTTCGTGCTAAATTCATGCAAAAGTTTGTTAAAATCGCGCTCGGTCCATGGCGCTCCTACGGTTGGGGAGGGGCGCTGGCACGCTGTCTTCACTCATATTTTTCTAGTTATTTCGGAGGTGCAATGAAAATTCTGGTCGCGGTCAAACGCGTGGTCGACTACAACGTGAAGGTGCGGGTCAAGTCCGACGGCACTGGCGTGGAAACCTCCAACGTGAAGATGAGCATGAACCCCTTCGACGAGATCGCGGTGGAAGAATCCGTGCGTCTGAAGGAAGCGGGTGTCGCGACCGAGATCGTCGCCATCTCCGTGGGCCAGGCGCAGTGCCAGGAGACCCTGCGCACCGCGATGGCCATCGGCGCCGACCGCGGCATCCTGGTCGAGACCAATGAAGAAGTGCAGCCCCTGGCCGTCGCCAAGCTGCTCAAGGCGCTCGCTGACAAGGAGCAGCCCGGTCTCGTGATCCTGGGCAAGCAGGCCATCGACGACGACTCCAACCAGACCGGCCAGATGCTCGCCGCGCTCGCCGGAATGCCGCAGGCGACCTTCGCCTCCAAAGTGACGATCGCCGACGGCAAGGCCACCGTGACCCGGGAAGTGGACGGCGGCCTAGAGATCGTGGCGATCACGCTGCCCGCCGTGGTCACCACCGACCTGCGTCTGAACGAGCCGCGCTACGTCACGCTGCCCAACATCATGAAGGCCAAGAAGAAGCAGCTCGACACCGTCAAGCCCGAGGATCTGGGCGTGGACGTCGCGCCGCGCCTGAAGACGCTGAAAGTCGCCGAGCCACCCAAGCGCAGCGCCGGCATCAAGGTGCCGGACGTGAAGACCCTGGTGGAAAAACTCAAGAACGAAGCGAAGGTGATCTAAATGGCAGTGCTGGTTATTGCAGAACACGACAATCAATCCCTCAAGCCCGTCACGCTGAACGCCGTGACCGCCGCCGCCGCATGCGGCGGCGAGGTCCATGTGTTCGTCGCCGGGCAGAACGCCGGCGCCGTGGCGCAGGCCGCCGCGCAGATCGCCGGCGTCACCAAGGTGCTGCACGCCGATGGCGCGCAACTGGCCGACGGCCTGGCCGAGAACCTGGCCGAGCAGATCCTGGTGCTGGCCGGCGGTTACAGCCACATCCTGGCTCCGGCCACCGCCTCGGGCAAGAACGTGCTGCCGCGCGTGGCCGCCAAGCTCGACGTGGCGCAGATCTCCGACATCACCAAGGTGGATTCGCCCGACACCTTCGAGCGTCCGATCTACGCTGGCAACGCGATCGCTACCGTGCAATCCTCGGACAAGGTCAAGGTCATCACCGTGCGCACCACGGGCTTTGACGCGGCGGCCGCCACCGGGGGCAGCGCCGCGGTGGAATCCGTGAACGCGGCGGCCGATGCGGGCAAGTCTTCCTTCGTGGGCTGCGAGACGACCAAGTCCGACCGCCCCGAGCTGACTGCGGCCAAGATCATCGTCTCCGGCGGCCGCGGTCTGGGCTCGGGTGAGAACTACACCAAGGTCATGGAGCCGCTGGCCGACAAGCTCGGCGCGGCGCTGGGTGCATCGCGCGCGGCGGTGGACGCGGGCTACGTGCCCAACGACTACCAGGTGGGCCAGACCGGCAAGATCGTGGCGCCGCAGCTGTATGTGGCGGTGGGCATCTCCGGCGCGATCCAGCACTTGGCCGGCATGAAGGACTCCAGGGTGATCGTGGCGATCAACAAGGATCCGGAAGCGCCGATCTTCAGCGTGGCCGACTACGGTCTGGTGGGCGATCTGTTCACCCTGGTGCCGGAGCTGGTGGCCGAGCTTGGCTGAGTCGAGACAAGAAAAAAGAGGGGGGCGCCTGTGAGCTACACCGCACCGGTCAAGGACATGATGTTCGCGATCACCGAGCTGGCGGGGCTGGAGCGGCTCGCCGAGCTGCCGGACCTCTCCGAGGCCACACCCGAGCTGGCGCAGGCCGTGCTCGACGAAGCCGCGAAGTTCTCGGGCGAGGTGCTCGAGCCGTTGAACCGCCCGGGCGATCTCACCCCGAGTTCCTGGAAGGACGGCGTGGTCACCACCACGCCCGGTTTCAAGGAAGCCTTCCGTCAGTTCGCCGAAGGCGGCTGGCAGAGCGTGGTGCATCCGCCCGAATACGGCGGTCAGAGCTTGCCCAAGCTGATCGCCACCGCCTGCGCGGAGATGCTCAACTCGGCCAACCTGTCCTTCGCGCTGTGCCCGCTGCTCACCGACGGCGCCATCGAGGCGCTGCTCACTGCGGGCAGCGAGGCACAGAAGCAGCTCTTCGTGCCGCGACTGGCCTCGGGCCAGTGGACCGGCACGATGAACCTCACCGAGCCGCAGGCGGGCTCCGATCTCGCGCTCGTGCGCACGCGCGCGGAGCCGCAGGGCGACGGCACGTACAAGATCTTCGGCACGAAGATCTTCATCACCTTCGGCGAGCACGACATGGCTGAGAACATCGCCCACATGGTGCTGGCACGTGTCCCGGGCGCGCCCGAGGGAGTGAAGGGCATCTCGCTGTTCCTGGTGCCCAAGTTCATGGTCGGCGCCGACGGTTCGCTCGGCGCACGCAACGACGTGCATTGCGTGTCCATCGAACACAAGCTCGGCATCAAGGCCAGCCCCACCGCGGTGCTGCAGTTCGGCGACCACGGCGGCGCGATCGGCACGCTGATCGGCGAGGAGAACCGCGGCCTCGAATATATGTTCATCATGATGAACGCGGCGCGCTTCGCCGTGGGCATGCAGGGCGTGGCGGTCTCCGAGGCCGCGTACCAAAAGGCCGTGGCCTATGCGCGCGACCGCGTGCAGAGCCGCGACGTGGCCGGCTCCTCCGGCCCGGTGAGCATCATCCATCATCCCGACGTCAAGCGCATGCTCATGACCATGCGCGCGCTGACCGAAGGCGCGCGCGCCATGGCCTACGTGGCCGCCGCCGCGAGCGACGCCGCGCACTTCCATTCCGACGAAGCCGCGCGCAAGCAGAACATGGCCTTCTACGAATTCCTCGTGCCGCTGGTCAAGGGCTTCAGCACCGAGATGTCGATCGAGGTCGCCAGCCTTGGCGTGCAGGTGCACGGCGGCATGGGCTTTATCGAAGAGACCGGCGCGGCGCAGTTCTACCGCGACGCGCGCATCTTGCCGATCTACGAAGGCACCACCGCGATCCAGGCCAATGACCTCGTCGGCCGAAAGACCGGCCGCGACGGCGGCGCGACCGCCAAGGCGATCTGCTGGCAGATCCGCATGACCGAGGGCGAGCTTGCCGTGAGCGGCAGCGCTGAAGCCAGGATCATGGCCAAGCGCCTGGGTGCAGCGCGCGAGGCGCTGGAGCAGGTGGTCGACTACGTCGTAGGCAATCTCAAGGCCGATATCAATGCGGTGTTCGCTGGCAGCGTGCCCTATCTGCGCCTGGCGGGCCTGACGGTGGCCGGCTGGCAGATGGCGCGCGCCCTGCTGGTCGCGGAGAAGAAGCAGGTGGAGGATGCCGAGTTCTATGGCGCGAAGATCGCCACCGCCGTGTTCTATGCGCAGACGCAGCTGACCCAGGCCGCCGGCTTGCGCGACGCGATCATCGAAGGCGGTGCGGCAGCGAACGCGTTGGCCGAGGCGCAGTTCTGAGCGTGGCCGTGCGCCGCGCGTAAAAAAAGCCCGGCGCGAGCCGGGCTTTTTGTTGGAGGCGGAAGGCCACGTATGGAAGGCAGTGTATTTTCCCGTCGCCTATTTCTCCGCGCTTATTCCGCCTGCGAATATTTGTGGGCTTCCTCGATCTGAGCCTGGAAGAACTGCTCGAAGGCGATCGCCAGTCCCGTCATCAGCAGGCCGGTGCCGATCATCAGCGCCAGGATCAGGATGATCACCGTGCCCCAGCTGGACTGCGTCTTGCGGCCCGACGCGGCGTTGAACTGCGCGTCCCAGAGTTCGTCCGGGCGCAGGCCGTAGACCAGGGCGGTGATGAAGCCAGAGAGCACGGCCGCCGAGCCGGGCACGGCCAGCAACCAGCCGGCCGCCGAGGCCAGCTCGTTCCGCTCCAGCGTCAGCACACCCGCCGCGAACAGCAGGCCGCCGGCCAGATGCAGCCAGGCCAGCCAGTCGCGGGCGCCGTACAGATAGAAGCGGTGCAGGCCGAGGCCGCCGCCGAGAAAGGCCGACAATGCGGCCAAGAGCTTGAATTTGTGGTTTTTTTCCATTGCGGGCAGGAGTTTAGCCGAGAAAATCGGGCGATTTTCTTGGAAAACCGTCGGGAATTTGTCGTTTTCGCCAGTTTTCGGAAGGATTAGGGTCATTGAATACGCCTTTAAACCTTGCTAAGCATTAGGTTGACCGGGATTTCCAGCTATAATTCCGGGTTCTTTTCTATTATCACCAGTTTTACGAGGAATTCAACATGGTCGTGATTCGACTTGCACGCGGCGGCGCCAAGAAGCGCCCGTTCTTCAATATCGTCGCCACCGATTCGCGTAATCGCCGCGACGGCCGCTTCATCGAGCGTATCGGCTTCTACAACCCGGTCGCCACCGGCGGCGAAGAGCCCCTGCGCATCGAGGAAGACCGCCTGAACTACTGGAAGGGCGTTGGCGCTCAGCTGTCGCCGACCGTCGCCCGTCTAGTCAAGCAGTCCGCCGCCAAGTAATTCATACGCCGTCGTCGGGGTTCAGCGGTTGTCGACGCCTGACGATCTGGTGGAAGTGGCCCGGATAGCCGGCGCCTACGGTGTGCAGGGATGGGTCAAGGTCCATCCGCATTCGAAGGACGCCCAGGCCTTGCTCACGGCCAGGACCTGGTGGCTGGGTCCGGAAAAACGCAGTGTCGATGTATTGAAGTCGGGGCCGCACAGCGGCAGCGTGGTCGCGGAGTTGATTGGCGTGGCCAACCGCGAGCTGGCGCAGTCCTGGAAAGGGCTGGAGGTCTGGGTCAGGCGCGCGGATTTCCCGGCGCCGGACAACGATGAGTTCTACTGGGTGGATCTGATCGGTGCGAAGATGGAAAACCTCGCGGGCGAGCCGCTCGGTGAAGTGGTCGAGATGGCCGAATACGGCGCCCACCCGGTGATGATTGTCAAGGGTGAGGACGGGCAGGAACGCCTGATCCCCTTCGTCGATGCGGTGGTCCGCTCGGTGGAGCAGCCCGAAGGCCGCAAGGTTAGCCGCGTCGTCGCCGACTGGGGCCTCGATTACTGAGCGGCGCCCAGGAAAGGTCCAGGATGCAGTTCGATGCAATCTCGCTGTTCCCGGACATGTTCGCGGCGCTCACCGAATGGGGCGTGACGGGCAGGGCGGCGAAGGAAGGACGGTATGCGCTGCGGGTGTGGAATCCACGCGATTTCACCAGCAACAACTACCGCACGGTGGACGACAGGCCCTACGGCGGCGGTTCCGGCATGGTGATGCTGGCCAAGCCGCTGGACGAAGCGGTCAAGGCCGCGAAGGCCGCCCAGGCCAAGGCCGGGGTGGCCAGGCCGACGGTGGTGCTGCTCTCGCCGCAGGGCGCGCCGCTCACGCATGACAAGGTCATGGAATGGGCAGGGCGCGAGGGCGCGGAGAACGGCGGGCTGATCCTGCTGTGCGGGCGTTACGAGGCTATAGACCAGCGCCTGGTCGACAAGCTGGTCGACGAGGAAGTGAGTTTGGGAGATGTGGTGCTGTCGGGTGGCGAGTTGCCGGCGATGGCGCTGATGGACGCGGTGATCAGGCAGTTGCCCGGGGTGCTGGGTGATGCCGAATCGGCGCAGCAGGACAGTTTCGTGGACGGGCTGCTGGATTACCCGCACTACACGCGACCCGAGGAGTACGAGGGCGAGCGGGTGCCGGCGGTGCTGCTCGGTGGAAATCATGCGGAGATCGCCGCATGGCGGCGCCGGGAGTCCCTGCGGAACACGGCACGCAAGCGGCCCGATCTGATCGAGGCGGCTCGCAGACAAGGTTTGCTGGACAAAGCGGACGAGCAGTTTCTGTCCACCTTGCCGGCGCAAGGCGGGTCCTGAGAGTGACGCAAGTCGCTCCCGGGACCCAGGTAAACAGTAAGGCATCATCCTCTGCCGGGTCCGCGCTCTGGGAGCGCGGGATCAACGCCGGCACGATGAGTTTGGAGAAGAAGCAATGAACCTGATCGAAACGATCGAAAAAGAAGAAATCGCCCGTCTGACGGCGAACAAGACCATCCCCGAGTTCGCCCCCGGCGACACCGTGGTGGTGAACGTGAACGTGGTGGAGGGTAACCGCAAGCGCGTCCAGGCCTACGAAGGCGTGGTCATCGCGCGCCGCAACCGCGGCCTGAACTCCAGCTTCATCGTCCGCAAGATCTCGTCGGGCGAAGGCGTGGAGCGTACCTTCCAGCTGTACTCACCGCTGCTCGCCAGCATCGAAGCCAAGCGCCGCGGCGACGTGCGCCGCGCTAAGCTGTACTACCTGCGCGAGCGTTCCGGCAAGTCCGCCCGCATCAAGGAAAAGCTCAGCTTCAAGGAAAAGGCCTCCTCCTGATCCGCGCAAGCGAGTCGAGAAAAAGCACCCTTCGGGGTGCTTTTTGATTGACCGCCGTTTGCCTCGCGTGGGCAAAAACGGCGCATTGACCAACTGGCCGACAAGACTTAACCCTGGGCCTAGGCCTTTCCTCTTTCCGTACTGAAAAAAACACGGCACTCAAGCTCGAATGGGTCTCCAAATCGATCGTAACTCATTGATTTAATGCGATGCGAATGCTAGTAACTGTTACTACTAATTGCTGGAATCAATTATTTTACAATTGTCGATTTTAGCATTTATGATGTGCTCTAATCCATGCCTAGGCCCCCATGTCTTTGCCAGGCATCCAACTCCTTCTCCAAGTGGAGCAGCGCATGAGCGAGACCGCAGGCGTTATGGCAGCTGGAATTCAAGACAACGAAGTTCCCGTCGATCGCCCCAGCACGTTCTGGGAACGGACGGCGAATCACGGCGCCGGATTTCGGTGCGGCCCGCGCTGCCTCAAACAAATGCTGCGCAACCTCGTGCTGCGCTATCGGCAGACGCCACCCGCGCAGCGCGTCATCGGCTTCATCCTCCTCGGCGTGGTGCTGACCATGCCGCTGAGCATGCATGGCCTTCAATCAGCGCACCTCCGTGGAAGAGCTCGTGGCCATGACGGCCAAGCGCTCGGTGATGCGCCAGTCCAAGGCCGACGTCCCGGATGAAATCGTCTCCACGCAAAACACCAGCCAGGACCAACTCGAGAAAGAGCGTCCCGCGCAGGACTGCACCACCTGCCCGCGCATGGTCACGCTGCCCGCGGGCTCCTTCGTGATGGGCTCGCCCGAGGACGAGGCTGGCCGTCAATGGTCCGAGGGGCCGCAGCGCCGCGTGAGCGTCGCCTCCTTCTCCTCGCCTGAAACCGAAGTCACCGTCGCGCAGTTCGCCGACTTCGTCGTCGACACCGGCTATATCGCCGCCGGCGAATGCCTGGGCTTGGAAAGCGTGCGCTTCGGCTATTCGGCCAACCTCAAGTGGAACAATCCCGGCTTCACGCAGAGCGACCAGCATCCAGCCGTCTGCCTGATCTGGGAAGATGCCAAGGCATACGTGACCTGGCTCGCCGACAAGACCGGCAAGCACTACCGCCTGCCCAGCGAAGCCGAATGGGAGTACGCGGCGCGCGCCGGCGCCAACGTCGTCGACAAGACCTTCAAGACCAGCATGGCCGTGGCGCCCGATTTGGACGTCTACAACTGCGCCGACAGCGTCGTGCGCACCACCAAGGTGGGCAGCTACAAGCCCAACGCCTTCGGCCTCTACGACATGGTCGGCAACGTCTGGGAATGGGGCGAGGACTGCTGGCACTACAACTACCTCGGCGCGCCATCCAAGGGCCGCGCCTGGTCCGAGAAGAAGTGCACGCTGCACGTGCAGCGCGGCGGCGGCTGGGGTGACTCCAAGCTCGGCGGCGCGCGTCCCGCGTCCCGCGTCGCGCTCGACCGCTGAGCCGGGAGAGCGCTGAGCCGGGAGAGCGCCCGCACGCTCCTCTATAATCCTGTAAAAGACAGCTTATTTCCGGCTGTGCGCCGCCCGATGAACATCAAGCGGCGCGCGGCCGAGCCCAGCGCTCCGCCATGTCCAGCAGGCCCCGTATTCTCGATCCCCAAGCGATCCCCGTCGAATCGGTAGACACGCATCTGCCGCCTTTACCGCTCGAACGGCTGCGTCCGGAGTTCGTGCGCCAGCGTCTGGCGTGGTGGTCCGCCGCTGCAAGCCAGGGCAGCCATCTTCCCGGCGACGAATCCTGGTCGCCCTCCGCGGCGCCCGAACAATCGCGTCCGGCGGCCGTGCTGGTGCCCTTGGTCGCGCGGCCGGAGCAGGTGACCGTGCTGCTCACCATGCGCACCTCGCATCTGCACGATCACGCCGGCCAGATCAGCTTTCCCGGCGGCCGCCAGGAAGAGAGCGACGCCTCGCCCGTGGCCACCGCGCTGCGCGAGACCGAGGAAGAGATCGGCCTACAGGCCTCGCACATCGATATCCTCGGCAGCCTGCCCGAATACTTCACCGGCACCGGCTACCGCGTCACGCCCGTCGTCGGCTGGGTGACGCCGCCTTTCGCGCTCAAGCCCGACAGCTTCGAGGTCGCCGAGATCTTCGAGGTGCCGCTGCAATTCCTCATGACGCCCGCCAACCATCAGCGCCGCCGCTTCGACTGGCAGGGCGGCAGCTGCCGCTTCTACGCCATGCCCTGGAGCGTGGGCGCGGTGCCCGACGCTCCCAGCTACTTTATCTGGGGCGCGACGGCAGGTATGCTGCGAAATCTCTATCACCTGCTTTCCGAACCGTGACCTTCTTCTCCGTACTGCTGGCGCTGTTCTTCGAACAGTTTCATGCGCTGGGCCGCCACAACCCGGTCCATGCGTTCTTCCGCCGCTACGCCGCATTCGCGGAGCTCAAGCTCGACGCGGGCGAAGCCAGGCATGGCCGCCTCGCCTGGTGGCTGGTGGTGCTGCCGCCGGCGGTGCTCGTGGCGCTGATTCACGTCGCGCTGCTGCAGACCAGCTTCTTGCTCGCCGCGCTGTGGAACATCACCATGGTCTATCTAACCATGGGCTTCCGCCAGTTCAGTCACTACTTCACCAACATCCACAAGGCCCAGGACAAGGACAACCTTCCTGCCGCGCGCGAGCTGCTCGCCGAATGGACTGGCATGGACACCACCGAGATGGCCGCGCAAGACATCGCGCGCCACACGCTCGAGCGGGCCATCCTCGCAGCGCATCGCCACGTTTTCGGCGTCTTCTTCTGGTTCCTCGTGCCCATCGGCCCGGCCGGCGTGGTCATCTACCGCATCGCCGGTTATCTCGCGCGCGAATGGGACAAGCACACGCCCGAGCGCAGCCCCACGCTCGGCCTCTTCGCGCAGAAAGCCTTCCACGTCATCGATTGGGTGCCCGCGCGCCTGACCAGCATCGGGTTTGCAATCGTCGGCAACTTCGAGGATGCCGTCTACGCGTGGCGCAACTACGCCTCGCGCTGGGGCGACCGCAGCGAAGGCGTGCTGCTGGCGGCCGGCGCAGGCGCGCTGGGCGTGCGCCTGGGGCCGCCGCAGGCCGAACGCTCCAGCGAGGAAGTCCTCGCCGCCGGCGACGACAACCTCATCGAGATCGGCGAGGAGACCTCGGCGCGCGCGCTGCAGTCGGCCGTGGGCCTCGTCTGGCGCGCCGTCATTCTCTGGATGCTGCTGCTGGCGATGCTCTCCGTCGCCGTCTGGCTGGGTTGAGCGTCAGTCCGTCTGAGCCCGCAGCTTGGATCCCGCCGCTTCGGTCCCACTGCGGCAGGGCACCTCAATACGGCTTTTATTGATTCGACTCGTGCAGCAGCTGCGCATACAGCGCATACCGCTTCGGCAAAATCTTCCCCGCCACCACGCCTGCCAGGACCGCGTAATCCGGCTCCTTGAGGTGATGGCAATTGGTGAAAGCGGCAGTGGCCCAGGGCGGGCCGGAATTCCACGAAAGCACGCTCCAGCATGCCCTCGGTCAGATGATGCAGGCCGAATTCCTGAAAGCCCGGCGAATCCACCATGCTGCCACCCGCGCCGCCGGTGACGGCCTCGGGCAGGTGGTATAGCCGCGTGAAGATGGTGGTGTGTTTGCCCGAATCGAGTTTCTCGGAAATCTCGAGCGTGTGCGCCGCCGCGTCCGGCACAAACAGGTTGAGTAGGGTGGATTTGCCCATGCCCGACTGGCCGAGCATGATGCTCGCCTTGCCTGCCAGTAGCGGCTTGAGCGCGGCGAGCGTGGCCTCGGGCGTGCTCTTCGCGGACAGCTCCAGCACTTCATAGCCCATCTCGCGGTAGGGCCGAAGCCGCTGCCGCGCCTCCTCCAGCCGGTCCGGCAGGTCGCATTTGTTGAGCACGATGCGCGCTTCGATCTCCAGCTCCTCGGCCGCCACCAGCGTTCGGCCCAGCAAATCCTCGGAGAAGCCCGGCTCGGTCCCAGTACCACCAGCACCTGGTCCAGGTTGGCGGCCAGCAGCTTGGAGCGGAACTGGTCGGAGCGGTAGAGCAGATTGCGCCGCGGCAGCACCTCGGCGATGCTCGCCTGGCCCTCGGCCTGCGCCTCGAGCCGCACCCGGTCGCCCACGGCGACCTCGCTGCGCTTGCCGCGCGGGAAGGCCTGGATCAGGTCGCCGCCCGCGTCCGGCTCGGCAAGATATGCCGCCCGTGGGCGGCGATGATGGTGGCGGAGAGGCCTGCTTGGCTCAAGCCAGCTTTTCCAGATGGGCGATGCGGATCGCGGCCGGCGGATGTGAGGCGTAGATCGCGGTGTAGAGCGGGTCGGGCGTCAGCGTCGAGGCGTTGTCCTGCATCAGCTTCACCAGCGCGGAGATCAGGTCGTGCGCATCGGTCTGGCTGGCGGCGAAGCTGTCGGCCTCGAACTCGTGCTTGCGCGAGAGAAGATTGGACAGCGGCGTGAAGAAGTTGAACACCGGCATCGCCAGGAAGAACAGGATCAGCGCCAGCGCGTTGTTGCCCGCGCCGCCCAGCGCCGGCGTCACGCCCAGCCCGACGTAGAACCACACCTGCTGCGACAGCCAGCCCAGCATTGCCAGCATGCCCAGGCTCACCGCGAAGGTCGCGATGATGCGTTTGGTCACGTGCTTGTGGTGGAAATGGCCCAACTCATGCGCCAGCACCGCCTCGATCTCCGAAGGCGTGAGGCTCTGCATCAGCGTGTCGAAGAAGACGATGCGCTTGGCCGCGCCGAAACCAGTGAAGTAAGCGTTGCCGTGGCTGCTGCGCTTGCTGCCGTCCATCACGAACACGCCCTTGCTGGCGAAGCCGCTGCGCTGCAGAAGGCTTTCGATGCGCTGCTTCAGGCCCTCGTCGATCAGCGGCTCGAACTTGTTGAAGATCGGCGCGATCACTGTCGGGTAGAGCACTAGCAGCAGGAGATTGAAACCCATCCACACGCCCCAGGCCCACAGCCACCACAGGCAGCCCGCACTGTTCATCAGACAGAGCACGGCGAGCACCAGTGGCGCCCCCAGGATCAGGCCCACGAGCAGGCCCTTGAGCATGTCCTCGAAAAACAGCCCCAGCGTCATGCGGTTGAAGCCGAAGCGCTCCTCCACACGGAACTGGCTGTAGAGCGAGAAGGGCAGGTCGATCACGCTCGTGACAAGCAGCACTGAGCCGAGCAGCGCCAGGTCGTAGACATAGTCCGGCGCGAGCTGCGCGCGCAACGCTGCCGCGATGCCTTCCAGCCCGCCCAGCAGCGTCAGCCCCACCAGCACCACCGCGCCGACCGCCAGATTCAGCATGCCCAGGCGCGTCTTCGCCAGCATGTAGTCGGCCGCGTGCTGATGCTGGGCCAGATCCACCTTGCTGGAAAACTGGGTCGGCACGGCGTTGCGGTGGGCGGCCACGTGGCGCAGCTGACGGCTGGCCAGCCAGAGGCTGGCCGCCAGAGAAAGCAGAAGGGCGGCGACGAAGACGAGCGTGAAAATCGGCATGGATGGCTCTGCGGTTCAAATGTGCGAAAATTATACGCTCCGCGGAAGGCCTTTCCAGGCCCGCGCTGCATTGCATTTGCCTATCCACGGAATCGTCTTCGAGCAGCCTTCACATGAGCCAAACGGCCCCCAAGAACACCAAAAAGAGCGAACTCAACCTCGCCTGGATCGACATGGAAATGACCGGCCTCAAGCCGGAGTCCGACAAGATCATCGAGGTCGCCGTCATCGTCACCGATTCCGAGCTCAACGTCCTGGCCGAAGGGCCGGTGCTCGTGCTGCATCAGTCCGACGCCATCCTCGACGGCATGGACGCCTGGAACAAAGGCACCCACGGCCGCTCCGGCCTGATCGACAAGGTCAAAGCCTCCACCACCACCGAAGCCGAGGCCGAGCAACTGCTCCTGGACTTCATGAGCCAATGGGTGCCCGCGGGCAAGTCGCCCATGTGCGGCAACTCCATCTGCCAGGACCGCCGCTTCATGGCCAACTACATGCCCAAGCTCGCGGGCTTCTTCCATTACCGAAACCTCGACGTCTCCACGCTCAAGGAGCTGTGCAAGCGCTGGCAGCCCGAGCTGGTCAAGGGCTTCCAGAAGCACCAGCTGCACACCGCGCTCGCGGACGTCCGCGAATCCATCGCCGAGCTGCAGTACTACCGCGAGCATTTCATCCGTCAGGCGCCGGGCGCGCTCGCGGACGACCTGTCCGCGCCGGGAGCCTGACCGGGGTGCCACCCTCCGACCCGCACTGCTTTCATGGCCGAAAAAATCTTCTCCATCATGCTGCCGGTGATCCTGATCATCGGCAGCGGCTGGCTGTACGGCCGACTTTCCAATCCCGACATGAGCGGCGTCAACCGCGCCCGCATCGACATCCTCTACCCGCTGCTCGTCGTCTCCGCCTTCGCCAGCAAGGAGTTCGTGCTCGCCGAGCAGGCCTCGCTGCTCGCGGCCTGTCTGCTGGTGGTGCTGGGTTCGGGGCTGCTGGCCTGGCCGATAAGTGCGCTGGGCGGTGCTCGACCCGCGCACAATGATGCCGCCGGCCATGTTCAACAACTGCGGGCAACATGGGCATGGCCCTGGGCGTGTTCGCCTTCGTCTCGGCGGGGCTGGCGCCCTTCGTGGCGCTGTTCGCCATGTCCAACCTGCTGCACTTCACCCTCGTCGCGAAGATCTTCAACCGCCACGCCTCGCTCAAGGCCATCCTCTTCACACCCATGGTCGGCGCCACCGTCACCGGCGTCACGCTCTCGCTGGCGCGGCCCTGGTTCGCGTTGCCAGAGCCGGTGAGGCGGTGCAACTGCTGGGCAACGCCACCGTGCCGCTGATGCTCTTCGCGCTGGGCGCGCGCATGGTGGGCGAGAGCATCCGCAGCTGGCGCGTCGGCCTGCTCGGCGCCGTGCTCTGCCCGGTGACCGGCCTGCTCAGCGCGCTCATCGTCGCGCCGCTCTTCACGCTCACGCCGCTGCAGCACGGCCTGCTCTTCATCTTCGCCAGCCTGCCGCCCGCCGTGCTCAACTTCCTCCTCACCGACCGCTACCAGCAGGAGCCCGAACGCATAGCCACGATCGTTCTGCTGAGGAACATGCTGGCGGTGGTATTCGTGCCGATCGGCTTGTATATCAGCTTGAGATAGGGCGAAAGCGGAAGGAGGTCAGCGCGTCCTGATCAAGGGAAAAAACTCCTTCCCGAAATGCCCGATCAAAATCAGCATCGCCAGCCCCAGCGCGAAGAACGCCCATTCGAGGACTTTCTTTCTCAGGCTCACCGCCAATGCTCCAGCACCCAGGGCGTGCTCACGTCCTCCGGCTTGGGCTCCCCATGGAACACGCAGATGCGCCCGCCCTCCGGGATCTCCGCGCCGAAGTGACGGCTGTTTTCGTCGCCGTATTTTCCGCACTCCACGCCTTTCTTGTACGACCAGCACCAGGCGTCCGGAAACGGATTGGCCAAGCCCTGCTTGTTCAGCCAGGCGCTGATCACGTTCTGATCGCCGAAGAAGCCGATCTGCTTCTGCGCCTGCTCCCAGGCCGGCGTATTCGCCGTGAAGAAATTCCACAGCGCCGAATCCGCGCGCACGCGCATCACCGAACTGTTGTGCTCCGGCCCCGGCAGTAGGCCGCGCTCGGGGTTGATGAAATCGCGGCCGATGCCAAAGCCCTCCCAATCGAGAAAGCAGTCGATGTTGCCGGTGATCACAACGTCCAGATCGAGATATAGGTATTCGCCCGGGGGCAGCACGTCGCCGCGGAAGAGCTGCATCTTGTTCCATCAGCCGCCCAGGACGGGCTGCAGGAGCAGGGGGATCAGCGGGCCGTCCGCGTAGGGCGCAGGGTCGTCGGTGAGGACGTAGAAGCGGAAGTCGCGCGCAGTGTTGCGGCGGACCATATTGTAGAGCCGCAGCGCATAGTTGGGGCTGTACTTCGTGCCCCAGTTGACGCAGACCAGATCGACCATCGGCTCGGTCCGCGCCGCCGCCTCAGCGGTAGGCCGCGAGCGTGAGGGAGATCACGCCCCGGAACAGCGCGCGCAGTTCCGTCTCGTCCTTGGCGCCGGCCTTGAAGCCGGGAATCACCTGCGCGAGGACGTGCGCCACTTCCTCGGCCTTCAAGCCCGCGGACTTGGCCTTGCCTTCGGTCAGCGGCCGGAGGCAAGGCCACTTCCTTTTCGAAGGCTGCGTAGGCCGCGTCCATCGTCGGCTTGGCGAAGCCCTGGCCGTATTCGATCAGGTCGCGGGCCTCGGGCGATTCCATGATCGCCTTGAAGGGCTGCACCGACCACAGCTCGAAGGCGAAGCGCAGTTGCTCCTCCACGCTGGCATACTGGCCCACGCCGGCGCTGATCGCTGCCAGGTTCTGCTCGGTGAAGCTCACCATCACCGCGCAGTAGATGTCTTCCTTGTTCGGGAAGACGAGATAAAGCGCGGGCCGCGACATCCCGGCCTCGGCGGCGATGTCGCCCATGGTCACGCGCTTGAAGCCGTGACGGAAGAAGACTCGGTGGGCGGCGGCGATGACCTTCTCAGTCTTCGTCGGCTCGCTTTTTTCGCCGACTTTCTCGGCGGCTTTCCCGGAGTTGCCATTTTTTTGCAGCATAGTGCCCAGGATTATTGAAAAATCTTCGATTTCTGTCAAAAAGTATTCTGGCGCTGGCTTCCCCGAGGCGCGCGCCGCAATCCCTGCGTTTCGGCAAGTTCCGTTCAGCCCTCTCCTCCCCTTGGAGGCACCATGGTCACACTCAACATCAACGGCAAGAACGTCCAGCTTGACGCCACGGCAGAGATGCCTCTGCTCTGGGCGCTGCGCGACGTCGCCAACCTCACCGGCACGAAGTACAGCTGCGGCATGGCCCTGTGCGGTGCCTGCACCATCCATCTCGACGGCCAGCCCGTGCATTCCTGCGTGACACCCATCTCGGCCTCTGCCGGCAAGAAGATCACCACCGTCGAAGCCATGGCCGAGAGCAAGGCCGTGCAGAAGCCTGGCGCAATCTCGACGTCGTGCAATGCGGCTACTGTCAATCCGGCCAGATGATGTCGGCCACCGCCTTGCTCTCGCACAACAAGAAACCCAGCGACGTGGACATCGACGCCGCCATGGTCGGCAACGTCTGCCGCTGTGGCACCTATGTGCGCATCCGCGCCGCCATCCACGAAGCCGCCCGTTCGCTGGCCAGAGGAGAAGCACATGGACATCATAAACCGCACCGTCGCCGCTGAAGCGGAAAACGCCGAAGCCTTCCAGGCCGAAGGCATGAACCTCACCCGCCGCCGTCTGCTGCAAGGTGCCGGCGGCCTGGTCCTGGGCTTCACCCTGGGGCCGGCGCTCGCGGCCAATGCGCCGGTGACCTCGGCCTCCTCGGCGCCGCCCGCACCGCTGCTCGCCGGCGGCTTCCAGCCCAACGCCTTCCTGCGCATCGGCACGGATGGCGTCGTCACCGTCATCTCCAAGCATCTGGAAATGGGGCCGGGCACCTATACCGGCCTCTCCACCCTGATCGCCGACGAACTCGACGCCGACTGGAGCAAGGTCACCGTCACCGGCGCACCGGCCGGCGCCGAGAACTACAAGAATCTTCTCATGGGCCTGCAAGACACCGGCGGCGGCAACGCCATGGCCAACGCCCACGAGCAGATGCGCCGCGCCGGCGCCACGGCGCGCGCTATGCTGGTCTTAGCCGCCGCGCAGCAGTGGAGCGTGCCCGCCGAGGAGCTCATGGTGAGCAAGGGCGTGCTCGCCCATGCCAAGTCCGGCCGCAAGGCGGGCTTCGGCGCGCTGACCGAGGCCGCCGCCAAGCTGCCCGTGCCCAAGGACGTGAAGCTCAAGGATCCGAAGGACTTCACCCTGATCGGCAAACTCAACATGCCGTGCCGCGACAGCTACGCCAAGACCAACGGCACGGCCGTCTTCACGCAGGACTTCAAGCTCCTCGGCATGCTGGTGGCCGTGGTCGCGCATTCGCCGGGCTTCGGCGGCGCGGTCAAGAGCTTCGACGCGAGCAAGGCCAAGGCCGTGCCCGGTGTGGTCGACGTGGTGCAGGTGCCCTCGGTGAACGGCTACAGCCTCGCCGGCGTGGCTGTGCTGGCGGAAGAACACCTCAGCCGCGCGCCAGGGCCGCGACGCGCTCGTCGTCGAATGGGACGACTCCAAGGCCTTCAAGATGGGCTCCGAGCAGATCTTCGTGCAGTACCGCGAGGCGGCCGCCAAACCCGGCCTCACCGCCAGCAAGATCGGCGACGCCGGCGCGGCCTTCGCCACGGCTGCTAAGGTGGTCGAGGCCGAATACACCTTCCCCTACCTCGCGCACGCGGCGATGGAGCCGATGAACTGCCTCGTCAAGCTCGGCGACGGCACCTGCGAGATCTGGAACGGCGAGCAGTGGCAGACCCTAGACCAGGGTCTGGTGGCGCAATACCTCGGCATCCCGCCGCAGAAGGTTGCGATCACTCAGCTCTACGCCGGCGGCAGCTTCGGCCGACGCGCCAATCCGCATTCGGAATACGTGCTCGAAGCCGTGGCCATCGCCAAGGCCGCGCGCGACAAGGGCGTCAACGCGCCGATCAAGATGGTCTGGACCCGCGAAGAAGACACGCGCGGCGGCTACTACCGGCCGCTCAATCTGCATGCCGCCAAGCTGGCGCTGGACACCGACGGCAAGCTCATCGCCTGGCAGCAGCGCATCGTCGGCCAGTCCATCATCAAGGGCATCGCCTTCGAGCATTTCATGGTGAAGGACGGTGTGGACATCATCTCGGTGGAAGGCACCTCGGACCTCGCGTATGAAGTGCCCAACCTGCAGGTCGAGCTGCACACGTCGGACAATATAGGCGTGCCCATCCATTGGTACCGCTCGGTGGGCCACACCCATACCGGCTTCTCCACCGAAAGCCTGATCGACGAAGCGGCGGCCGCCGCCGGCAAGGACGCCTTCGAATACCGCCGCGCGCTTGCTCGGCAAGCATCCGATCCTGAAGGGCATGCTGGAACGGGCGGCGGCCAAGGGCGAGAAGCGCAGCCGCGGCATCGCGGTGCACGAGTTCTTCAAGACCTTTGTCGCGCAGGTGGTCGAGGTCACAGTCAAGGCCGACGGCTTGTACAAGGTGGACCGCGTGGTCTGCGCTGTGGACTGCGGCCTGGCGATCAACCCGGACGTCATCCGCGCGCAGATGGAAGGCGGCATCGGCTTTGCGCTGACCATGGCGCTCTATGGCGACATCTCGCTCAAGGACGGCGTGGTCGAGCATGGCAACTTCCACCAGTAACAGATGCCCAAGGTGGAAGTGCACATCGTGCCCTCGTCCGAGAAGCCCACCGGCGTGGGCGAGCCCGGCGTGCCGCCCCTGGCGTCCGCGCTCACCAACTCCATCTTCGCGGCAAGCGCATCCGCAATCTGCCGATCGGTGACACGATCAAGGTCTGAGCAAGGCCTGACACTCTAGAGGGGATGCGCCGGCGGTGACGCCGGCGCAGCTAGGCCCGCGCTGCTGTCGAGCGCGGGCTTTTTTATGCGCGCGGGCGCGGAGGTGCGGAGGCGGTTCCCGATGCGCAGCCCGTCCCGCGTGGACCGGCATTCTTTGAAGGCGCGCCTCAGCCTTGGCCCGCCGCCGCGTTGAGGTTCGCCTCGATCGCCTCCAGCGCGGCCTCCGGCGGCTGCGCCGCGGTGGGCCGGCGGCGCGTCAGCGCCAGCGCGCGCTTGCCCAGCGCAGCGCAGAGCTGCGCATGGATCGCCTCTCAATTCACCCAGAAGGGCCGCCTGCTTCGCGACCAGGCCCGCATCGCTGCGCGAGATCGGGCCGGCGAGCGCGCCGGAAAGCCCCTTCTTGCGGGCAGAGGCGATGCTGCCTTCGATCATCGGCCACATGGCGTCGAGCGTCTGCTGTTCGTCCAGGCCGATCGCATTCCAGACCGCCACCGCCTCGCTCAACAGCGCCAGCACGTAGCCCGCGCCATAGGCAGCGCGTCCGGCGGAATCCGCAGCGGCTTGCAGGAGAGCGTGACGGCGAGATCGCGCAGCCGTCCGACCAGCGGCTCCGTGGCTTCAATGGTGGTCGAGCAACCGGCGAGGTTGCGCGCGTCAGCAGCGCCGCGTGCCGCCGGCTCCAGCAGCCCGATCTCGGACGTTCCGCTGCAATGGACCAGGGCCTGGCCCGGGCCGAGCCGCAGCGCGGCGGCGGTCGAGGCGATGGCGTCATCGGGCACGGTGAGGAAGACCAGGTCCGCATGCGCGAGTTTTCGGGCCGAATCCGGCGTGCGGCTGGCGACGGCGGCCACGCGCAGGCCGGCGGCCGAGAAGCAGCGCGCGAGCGCCTGGGCGATGCGTCCCGCGCCGATAAAGCCGAGCTCCGGCATCTTTGCCGCGGTGGTTTTATCCAATGAAACGGATGGGTCTGAAGCCATGGATTTCACTGATTTGTCTGGTTGATGGGAACGCGCATTATGTCCTCAAACATAGCGAGGAGACCTGATGAAGCTGCTGATGAAGGTGCCGGCGAAGTAGAAGTGGGTTGCGATGTTGTCCGCTGCGTTGTCCATCGTTTCGGCCGTTGCATTGACCGCCACGCCGGCGATGGCCGCGGACGCTTTCCCTAGCAAGCCGATCCGGGCTGGTGGTGCCCTTCGCGGTGGGCGGCCCCACCGACATCCTCGGCCGCCTGATCGGCAAGAAGATGGCCGAGGGCCTGGGCCAGGCGGTGTTCATCGACAACAAGGCCGGCGGCGGTTTGGGCTCGGACTCCGTCGCCAAGTCCTCCCCCGACGGCTACACGCTGCTGCTGAGCACCACCGGCACACACACCATCACCCCCAATCTCTACGCCAAGCTGCCCTACGATCCGGTGAAGGATTTCGCGCCGGTCTCGCTGGTGGTGAAGTACATCAACATTCTCGTGGTCAATCCGCACATGCCGGTGCGGACCGTGTCCGACTTGATCGCGCTCGCCAAGGCCAAGCCCGGCGAGGTGACCTTCGGCTCGGCGGACAACGGCTCGTCCAACCATCTGACCGGCGAGATGCTCGCCACCATGACCGGCACGAGGATGCAGCACGTGCCCTACAAGGGCAGCGGCCCGGCGCTCAACGACGTGATCGCGGGCCAGATCACCTTCATGTTCGACCAGTATTCGACCGTGGGCCCCAACATCAAGGCTGGCAAACTGCGCACGCTGGCCATCGCCTCGCGCCAGCGCCATCCGGTGCTGCCCGAGATTGCCGAGCGCATGGCCGTGCTCGGCTGGGACCCGGTCACCAACACGCCAGAGCAGTTCAGCGCGCAGATCAAGTCCGAGCTGGCGGTGTGGTCCGACGTGGTGAAGAAGTCCGGCGCGAAGGTCGACTAGCCGCGCATTCCGTACTCAGCCTGCGAGCTGTTCCTGAGGTGCTTGGCGGCGAGCACATAGCCGCCGTCGCCGCCGTCGATGAAGTGCACGTGCTTGCCCTCGGACTTGATGAAGCAGGTCATGAGGGCGTGGCTGGATAAGTGCGCGCCGTAGACGATCTTGCCTTCCTCGCGCTTGCGCTCGAACAGGGCCTCGATCAGCGCCTTCTGCTCGTTCAACACGTCGATCACCATCTTCAGGAAATCATCGAGCTTGAGGAAATCGGTGTTCACCGACATCTCGCTGATGTAGACCTCCGCCGCTGAGCCCTTCTTGTGCCGGTATTTCCTGACCAGGATGGTGAACAGGCCGATCAGCAGCGTCAGGCTGATCTGCAGTGCCCAGTCCGAGGTCTTCAGCTTGATCTCGTTCCAGAGGAACTGCAGGGACCATTTCACCGGGAGGTTGCTAGGCTTGACCGGCTTGGGCTTGGGCACGATGGCGTGGATCTCCTCGATGATGCCGCTGTAGTCGCCGAGGTCGTCGGAGACCGAGCGGATGATCAGGGTGAGCATGCCGTCGCGCTCGGCGTGGATCGCGTTCCAGCGGCATTCCAGGCCCTCGACGTCGCCCTGCGAATCCTCGGCGCCGAGCGCGAGGTCGTAGCTGGCTTCTTCTTCCTTCATCAGCCGCGTGGCGATGGCGATGCCGTCGCCGGAGAACATGGCGATGCTCACGCCCGGCGAGAGCTCCTGCTTGGCCACGAGGATGCGCCCGCCTAGCTCCCGCACCCTGGCGACAGGCACCGCGGCGATGCGCAGCTCCAGGCCGAATTCCTCGCGGGTGCGTGCCTTGATGAAGAGCAGGGCGTCGCGCAGCCTGTCCTTGTGGCTGGCGGGTGCGAGCAGGGTGGCGCCGTCGCCGGTGAAGACATAAGGGAAGTCGAGGTTGCCGTAGGCGTTGTGCGCGGCGATGATCGCCGCCATGCCCACCGTGTTCACCTGCTTGTAGCGGCCGTCGAGGATGGCCTGGGTGGAGCTGCGCACGTCGGTGAGAAAGGCCATCCAGTCGCCCGGCACTTCGCGGTATTGGCGGGCGTCACCGATCTGCGCAACCTGTTTGAAGACAGGCAGGTCTTTGTAGAAATCACTGCTGTCAGTCACGGGAAGTCCACTGTCGAGATGCGGCGCACGGACCGAAAGGCCGCGCGCCGGTGTGGGTCCACTCTAGCGGATTAGGCTGCCGCGGCAAACCCGCGGACGGAGCAGGGTATAGTGCGCGCCATGCACACTTTGAGAGAACAGGCGCTGGCGCTGCTGCTGCTCGACGATCTAGCGGAGAAGGCCGGGCGCGTGTGTGTGCTCGACATCCGCGGCGCGGCGCTCGCGCTGAGCGGCCCGGAGGAGGCCATCCCGGGCCGCCCGGCGCGCCCCGAGCTGGCCAAGCCGGCGGCGCTGGGTAAACGCTCCTTTCACACGGCCGAGGGCCGCGCGGCGCTGATCCATGCGCTTGCGCACATCGAATTCAATGCGATCAATCTGGCGCTTGACATCGCCTGGCGCTTCGCCGGCCTGCCCGAGGATTTTTACCGGCAGTGGCTGAACGTGGCCGCCGAGGAGGCGCTGCACTTTCAACTGCTGCGCGAACACCTGCGCGGAATAGGCCGCGACTACGGCGACTTCCCCGCGCACGACAGCCTCTGGGAGATGTTGCACAAGACGCGCGGCGATCTGATCGCGCGTCTGTCCCTGGTGCCGAGCACGCTGGAAGCGCGCGGGGGAGATCCTCGAGATCATCCTGCGCTACGAGATCGGCCACGTGGCCGTGGGCAACCGCTGGTACCGCTGGGTCTGCGAGCGCGAGGGCGCGGACCCAGTGGCTATCTATCCGGAGATGGCGCTGCACTACAAGGCGCCCAAGCTCAATGGGCCGTTCAATCTGGAATCGCGCCGCGCGGCGGGCTTCGACGAGGACGAGCTGGCTGCCCTGACCCGTGCGGACAATGCATGAGCCGGACTGTTGGGGTATTTGTATCTGAGCGGGTGGTTTTCTACTTGTTCTGTGAACCGGGCAGGCAGTCTGGCGCTTCGACCTTGTTGTGGTCGACGAGGCGGTCCTCCAAGCTTTCCACTTCCAGATTCTGGATGCGCTTGCGGAAGATCTTGCGCGTGGATTCGGAGAGCAGCTCCATAGCCGCCAGCGCGCGCAGGCCTTCCTCGTCGAGCACGGCCTTGTAGAGATAGTGCTGCACGCGGCGCACGCTCCAGTCCGGATGCGGACGCTCGACCACGGCGATGGCGTCGCCCGCCTGCGCCACGCCTTCCTCCAGCACACGGTAGTATCAGCCGGTGCGCCCGCTCGTCTGCGTGCGCCGCGACATGTCGGTCTGGCCGAAGCGGTGTTTGAGCTTGAAGCAGGGCTGGCGCAGCTGCGCCACCTGCAGGAGCGCACTGCCGATGCGGATGCTGTCGCCGACGCACACCGTCGTTTCGTCCAGCCCACGCGAGACGATGTTCTCGCCGAAGGTGCCGGGCGCGAACTGGCGGGCAGTTCCGCCGCCCAGTCCGCGTAATGATGCGCGGCGTAGTGGAGCACGGCCTTTTCGGGGCCGCCATGGATGACCTTCTCGCCTTGCTCGTCGCCCTCGACACCGAGCTTGCCGATGCGCAAGGGGCCATCGCGCAGGGTCTTGACGATGGCGCTTTGAATGTCGGTGTTGGTGAGGTGGCGCACGCTGCCGGTGCAGATGCCGTCGAGAAGGGTGCCGGGGAGGGGGGCGCGTTCATGAGGAGGATCGAGCAAGCTTTGTGCCGAAAGGATAGCGCAGGGCCGGTCTGGCGGCCTGGGCGGGCGCTTGCGCGCCGCCGCCTCAATCCAGCGGCGAGATCATCAGCTTGTCGAGCATGCCAGGCGCGCGCAGCCGCTCGCGCCACCAGCGCAGCGTGGCGCCGTTCTCGCCGCTGCTCCAGCCGAGATAAAAGGGCACTTCGCCGTCGATCTCCTCGGTGCGCTTGATGAGCAGCCGGCCGTCCGCGATGGCCTGCCGCGCCCAGCGTTCGGGCAGATGGCCTAAGCCCAGGCCGGCGAGCTGGAATTCGTATTTGTTGCGCATGTCGGGCACGGTCAGCGTGTCCTGCCCGAAAAGCAGGCCGACGGTGCGCGTGGGCAGCTTGCGCGCGGTGTCGGCCACGCTCACGGTGTGGTGGGCCTGCAGGTTGGCCTTGGAGAGCGGCTCCTTGGCCTTGGCGAGCGGATGGTCGGGCGCCAGGGTGAAGATGAACTGGGTGGAGCCGATCTGCTCGTAGTTGTAGCCTCCGCCGGATGGGCCTTCGACAGTGGCCATGATCAGGTCGGCGCGGCAGTCGAGCAGCGACTCCCAACTGCCGGTCAGCACTTCCTGGGTGATGCGCAGATGGGTGCGTCCGGAGGCCGCGTAGAATGCTTCGATGTCGTCCTTGAGCCGGATGGGCGTGAGGATGTAGTCCAGGCTCAGGGTGATCTCGGTCTCCAAGCCCGAGGCCACGCGCTTGACGCGGTGCTCCAGGTCGCTGGCGGCCTTGAGCAGGTAGCGGCCCTCGCGCAGCAGCTCCTGGCCGGCGTCGGTCAGGCTGACCTTGGGGCCGGCGCGGTCGAAGACCTGCACGCCGAGGTCCTGCTCGAGCTTGGAGATGGTGTAGGAGATGGTCGAGGGCACGCGGTGCAGCTCTTCGCCGGCGGCGGAGAAGGTGCCGCGGCGGTCGATGGCGTCGAGGCTGATGCGCAGCATGGGGATTTCCGCTTGGCTTGGTTTTCGAAAATTTCGATCAAAAACAGGAAAATTTTCCGTTTTTATTCGAGATTTGAGCCGAGCATACTCCAATCCATGCGAGATCATGATGTTTTCCTGGTTTTCGAAAAAATCGCATCTCCTCAACCTAACCGGGAGAATCCTATGCTTCAGATCCACAAGAGCGCAGACCGCGGCTGCGTCAACCACGGCTGGCTGCAGTCGAACCACAGCTTTTCCTTCGGCCATTACTACAACCCCGAGCAGATGGGTTTCGGCCCGCTGCTGTTGATCAACGAGGACCGCATGCAGCCAGGCCAGGGCTTCGGCGCACACGGGTACAAGGACATGGAGATCATCTCTTACGTGCTCGACGGCGCCCTGGAGCACAAGGACAGCATTGGCCATGGCTCGGGGCTGCGCTACGGCGACGTGCAGCGCATCAGCGCCGGCACCGGCATGCGCCACAGCGAGTTCAACCACTCCTCGGAAAATCCGGTGCATTTCCTGCAGATCTGGCTCGAGCCCTCGGAGACGGGTGGCCGTCCGGCCTACGAGGAAAAGCACTTCGACCTGGAGTCCAAGCTGGGTAAGCTGCGGCTGATCGTGTCGCCGGACGGGCGCTAGGGCTCGGTGAGCATCCGCCAGGATGCCACCATCGAGGCCGGCATCCTCAACGGCGCGGACCGCGTGGAGAAGGAGATCGCACCGGGCCGCTGCGCCTACGTGCACCTGATCCACGGCCGCCTGGAGGTCAACGGCGTCACGCTCTCGGGCGGCGACGCGATGAAGATCAGCGGCGAGACGCGGGTCGTGCTCGACAAGGCCGACGTGGCCGAGGTGCTGGTGTTCGACCTGCCGTACTGAGGGTAGAACGAAGGGGCTGATCGGGCGCGGTGGCGCCCGATCAGAGCATGCGCATCTTGACCAGCGAATCTATGGTCAGATGCGCGCCCAGCAGCAGCACCGCCAGGAAGAAGAGGCGCTTGAACATCTCGGCAGAGATCCGCTTGCGGATCTGCTGGCCGACGTACATACTCACGAAGGCCGGCGCCATCGCTATAACGGACGTGGCGGCGACCGAGGGGCTGAGCGCCCCCTGCAGATACAGCACGATGCCCAGCGAGGTGATGGAGGCCATGAAGGTGATGCCCATGGCCTGGATGAGTTCGTCGGGGCTGAAATCCCGCGCCTGGAGATAGGGTACGGTGTGCAGGAAATAGCTGCCGGTGGCGGCGCGGCCCAGGGCCACGGAAGTCCATTCTGGCGCATGCCCGCTGACGAACACGGCCGTGCCGGAGCAGATGCCCAGCAGCATCCAGCGCAGGCGCTTGGCGAGCGGCAGCAGCCGGCCGCCGGCGAAGGCCTGCCAGATTTTGGTCAGCACGGAGGGGATGATGATCAGCGCCTCCGCCTTGGACGGCGACATGACCAGGGTCAGCAAGCCCTGAACCACGGTGGGCAGGCCGAGGCCGGAGACGCCCTTGACCATCCCGGCGAGCAGGAAGGCGATGATGATGCCGGTGAGATGTTTGTCGAGAACTATGCGTAAAACGGGACGAAAAAGCTGGAAAAAAAAGGGCGGGATCATCCCGCCCTTCCTGCAGGTTCGGACCGGAGCTCAAACCCGCATTTTACGCGATTGCGCATTTTTATGTCACCGGAGCCGCCCATGGCAGCCCCGGCGCACTGCCCACAAGCGTCGTTCAAGCGGCCTTTCGGTCTTGGACCAGCAGCGGATCAGTGCCGCCGATCAGGATCTTGTGCGGCTTCTTTTCTTCCGGAATCACGTTTTCCAGCTTGATCGCTAACAGGCCGTCGACCACGTCGGCGTCGCGCACTACGACGGTCTCGGCCAGCGTGAACTGGTGGGTGAAGTCGCGCTTGCCGATGCCGCGGTGCAGGAATTCACCCTGGCTGTCGGCCTTGACGCGGCCGGTCACGGTGAGCTTGTTGCCTTCCAAGGTTATGTCGAGTTCGTCGCGCTTGAAGCCGGCGACGGCGATCTCGATTTCATATTGGGTGTCGCTGCGCTTGATAATGTTGTACGGCGGGTAGCTGGGGCTCTTGCCTTCGGCCAGAACGGTGTTCAGTTCTTCGAAGGTGGGCAGCAGGCGTTCGAAGCCGACGGTGCTCAGCAGCAGGTTGCGTCCATAGGGAAAGGCCATGATCAATCTCCTTAGAGTTCAAGCAAGTTGAGGTTACGCCGGGCCCAGAAGGCGCCCGACGTTGCCAATCTATGGCCGGCCGGAAGAATTTCAAGAGGCCGCCATCAGGGTTCTCCCGAGGGACAAATACGGCAAGCTGTTCCGGTGTCTTGACTGCGTCAAAATACCAGTCTACGGATCCGGTGCTTAAACATTGAACTTATTGAGTGATATAGAGTCTGCTGTTGCAGGGACAAAATCGACTCGAGAACGCTGCCGGTAGCCGCCCTGAACGAACGGCGCCGACGTGCGGTGAAGATGCGGCTGGATTGCATGAGCCTGAAGGACACGGCGGCGCAATGCGAGATGTCGCGCACGACGCTCATTGCGGCGGTGAAGGCGTATCGCGCGGGCGGGTGGAAGGCCCTCGACGTTGAGCGCCCCGGGCGCCCGCAGGGTACGGGCAGAACGCTGACGGCGGAGCAGGAGCGCGAGGTTCAGCGGCTGATCCGCTGACCACACGCCCGACTAGTTGAAGATGATCTATGCGCTGTGGAGCCGCCAGGCAGTGGCCGAGTTGATCCTTAACCGATACGGCATCAAGCTGGTCGTTCGCACGAAGGGCCTGTATCTGGAGCGTTGGGGCTTCACGCCGAAAAAGCCTATGAAGAAGGCCTACGAGCAGTCGCCGGCGGCGGTGAAAAAGTGGCTCGACGAGGACTACCCGGTGATCGCCGCCTGCGCCAAGGCTGAGGGGGCCGAAATTCACTGGGGCGACGAGACCGGCTTGCGCAGTGACGACGTGTGCGGGCACAGCTACGCCCCGCAAGGCCAGACGCCCGTGATTCGCGTGAACAACAAGCGCCACGGCTTGTCGGTGATCTCCACCGTCACCAACAAGAGCCAGATGCGCTGGCATGCCTTCGACGGAGCATTGAGCGCCGACATTCTGATCGATTTCCTGCGCCGGCTGGTCAAGGATGCCGGCCGAAAGATCTACCTGATCCTGGACAACCTGCGCGTGCACAACAGCAAGCCCATGAAGGCCTGGCAGGCCGAGCACAAGCACGAGATCGAAGTCTTCTACTTGCCCAGCTACAGCCCCGAACTGAACCCCAACGAAATGGCCAATGCCGACCTGAAGCAGATCGGCACCAAACTCGCTCCAGCTCGCTCGAAGCTGCAACTGGTGAAGGCCACGCGCCAGCATCTGCTCAGCGTTCAGCGACAGCCCGAGCGCGTCAAAAGCTACTTCGAACATGCGCCGGTTCGGTATGCTTCTTGAGTTCATTGTTTCAATGCTGGATCAATAACCTCCGGGCTCTCCTTTCCGGAAGTGCGGCATGAAGCGCGGTAGACTGCCGCCTTCACCTATTCCCGGGTTTTGCCTTCTCCAATGAGCTGGTTGATCCGCAATCTGCTGGCGGCGGTGATCATGCCGCCGGCGAATCTGATTCTCACCGCCGCGCTGCTTCTGCTCATCTGGGGCCGGCAGCGCTGGGCGCGGGTGTGGGCTTTCCTGCTGCTGGCGCTGCTCTGGGTGAGCGGCACGTCCTGGATGGGCGACGCTCTCATGAGTCAGCTCGAGCGCGAGTCGCCCGCGCTCAAGCTCTCCGCCTTGCAGCCGCAGGGGGAGCAGGCGGTCATCGTGCTCGGCGGCGGGCGCAACGTGACCGCGTATGAAGTGGAGGGCGGCGTCGATCTGAGCAACGAGGCCGCCGGGCGCGTGCGTTACGGCGCGCGGCTCGCCAGGCAGGTCGACCTGCCGGTGCTCGTGACGGGCGGCAACCCTGGTTTTCCCGGCACGGCCGAGGGCGTGCTGATGGGCAATTTCATGAAAGAGCTGGGCGTGACGCCGCGCAGGGTGGAGTCCGCCTCGGCCAACACGGCGGAGAACGCCTCGCTCTCTGCGCCCATCCTCAAGGCCGCGGGCGTCAAGAAAATTTATCTCGTGACCAGCGCCTCGCATATGCCGCGTTCGAAGGAGACCTTTGAGCGCGCCGGTTTCCAGGTCACCGCCGCGCCTTGCCAGTTTCACGCCGGCGCGCCGCTGACGCTACTGGACTATCTGCCTTCGTCCGAGGGCTTCTCCAAGACTTCCTTCTCCGTCCATGAATGGCTAGGCCTGCTCTGGTACCGCATGCACAGGTCGGGCGCGGCGGACGGCTCTTCCTGATGTGGCGGGGCGCGGCGTTGAGCGACACCGCGCGAGTCGTGCTCGCAGGTGCGCCGGCCGGGAAGCTCCGGACATTTATGCTATTTTCCGACTTTCTGTTTTGAACGAACCCTCAGGAGATCCAGCATGCAGACCAAATTCTATCTGACCCGCGACGACGTGGCCAAGCTGCTCGCCGCCGCTGAAGCCGAAGCCAAGAAGAACAGCTGGGCCGTGGCGATCGTGGTGGTGGACGAGGGCGGTCATCAGCTGGGCATGGTGCGCCTGGATGGCTGCGCGCCCATCTCCTCCTACATCGCCACGGAAAAGGGCCGCACCGCCGCCCTGGGCCGCCGCGAGTCGCGTATCTATGAAGAGATGATCAACAACGGCCGCACGTCCTTCCTCTCCGCCCCGCAGCTGCAGGGCCTGCTCGAAGGCGGCGTGCCCGTCGTCGTTGACGGCCACACGATCGGCGCCGTCGGCGTGTCGGGCGTGAAGTCGAGCGAAGACGCTCAGATCGCCAAGGCAGGCATCGCTGCCATGGCTTAAAGACTAAGGGGGCGGCTCTGTCACGAAGCCGATCTTCGCCAGCCCGTTGCGTTGCGCCGCCGCCATCACCTGCGCCACGCGTTCGTAGCGCACGTTGCGGTCGGCGCGCAGCTGCAGTTCAGGCTGCGCCGCGGTGGACTGCGCCGTCTGCGCGGCCTGCTGCAAGCGCGCCTGCAAGGCTGCGTCATCCACCGGAACGTTGTTCCAGAAGACCTGTCCCCCCGCGTCGATCGCCAGCCGCACCACCTAAGGCCGCGCCTGATCCGGCTGGCTGGTGGCGCGTGGCAGCTGCACCTTCACCGCCTGCCGGATCACGGGGATCGTGATCATGAACACGATGAGCAGCACCAGCATGACGTCCACCAGCGGCGTCATGTTGATCTCGCTCATCACCTCGTCGTCGTTGTCGAAGTTGCCGTAGTCCATGGCGCGTCCCTTCAGTTGCCGCGGCTCTTGAGCGTGCCTCCGGTGACGAAGTAGGCGTGCAGGTCGTTGGCGAAGCGGTTGAGCTTGGCGCTCAGGGCTTTGTTGGCGCGGGTCAGCGCGTTGTAGCCGAGCACGGCGGGGATGGCCACGGCTAGGCCCAGCGCGGTCATGACCAGGGCCTCGCCCACGGGGCCGGCGACTTTGTCGATGGTGGCCGCGCCGGCCGCACTGATGCCGAGCAGCGCATGATAGATGCCCCACACCGTGCCGAGCAGTCCGATGAGGGGCGCCGTAGCGCCCACCGAGGCGAGGATCGCCAGATTGGATTGCATGCGCGACTGCGCGTCTTCCACGCTGTCCTTGAGCACGCGCGTGATCCAGTCGGAGATGTTCAGGCTGTTCTGCAGCAGGGCCTGCTTGCTCTGATGATGCGCGGCGGCGTCCTGCGCGAAGACGGCGAGGTCGCGGAAGTCGTTGTCGGCGTCGTCCGCCAGCGTGGCGAGTCCGGATTCGAAGGAGGGTGCTCTCCAGAAGCCCGCCGCCGTCGCGGCCTGGCGGCGCATGCGCGCCACGTCCCAGGCCTTGCCGAGTATGACCACCCAGGACGCCAGCGACATCAGCGCCAGGAACACGGCCACGGCGCGGATCACGAAGTCGCCGCCGGCCAGCAGATTGAGCACGCCAAATGAAGATTCCATGCGCTTCCTTATTGCCTGTATCGGTCAGTCCTGCAGTTTAAAGTCAAACGGCTGCGCCACGCTGATGCGGATGGCGCGGCCGTTCTCCAGATAGGGTTCGCAGCGGATGCGCCGCGCGGCTTCCAGCGCCGCTTGGTCCAGACGCGGATAGCCGCTGCTCGCCGACAGGTTCGCCTGTTCGACCTGTCCGGCGTCGCTGATGATCATCGACACCACCGCGCGGCCTTCCTTGCTGAGCCGGCGCGACATCATCGAATAGGTCGGGCGCGGCACGCTGCAACGGATCTGTCCGTGGCTGACGGCGCGCGGCGACGGGCGCTGAAGGCTGAGGCGCGGCCACGCGAGCCGGCGCAGGGATTGGGGAGGGCGTAGGCTGCAGCGCGGGTTGCATGGCGGGTGTCGGCTGCACTTTTTTGGACTGGGGTTTTGGCGGCGGAGGCGCCTCGGAGGCCTTGGGCGGCGCGTGCGGTGGCGGAGGTGTGAGGTCGATCAACTGCGCCTGCACGATGGGCTCCTCGCGCTTGAGTTCCAGAGGATGGCTGTGCATGCCCATCAACAGCCAGAGCACGAGCGCATGCAGCGCCAGCGCGGCGGCCACGAGGATGGGCAGGCGCTTGGGCGGCTTGGGCGACAGCATGGAGTCCGGCATGAGCTGCATCTAGCGTTAACGGCGGAGTGGTGAAGGTCTTATGCCGGCGTGACAAGCCTGGGCCTGCCGCTTACGCCAGCGAGATTTCCGAGTAGACGGCTTCCAGCCGAAGCAATTCCTGCACCATCCCACGCAGCGGCGCGACGGTGCCAATGGAGACGATGCGCACCGGCGCGCCCTCGGCCGCGTCGGCGTTTGCGCCCAGATGATGCTCCTCGAGCTTGCGCGCCAGCTGCTTCGCCACGGCCGGCCCGGTGTCGATCAACCGCATGCGTTGCGCGAGCACGCGGTGCAGCGCGGCGTCCATGAAGGGATAGTGTGTGCAGCCGAGCACGAGGGTGTCCACGCCGCTTTCGAGCATGGGCTCCAGATAGCGGTGGAGCAGGGCGTCGACCTCGGGCGAATCCGCCTTGCCCTGTTCGATCAGCTCGACCAGGCCGAGTCCCGCCTGGCAGAGGAATTCGCAATGATGATGTTCGCGCACGCCAGCCAGCAGGGTCTGGAACTTTGTGCTGGAGAGCGTGCTGGCGGTGGCGAGGACGCCGACCTTCTTCGTCTGGCTCGCGAGCGCGCCTGGCTTGATGCCCGGCTCCACGCCGACGATGGGCAACTTCGGATACTTAGCGCGCAGCCCCGCGACGATCTGCGCCGTCGCCGTGTTGCAGGCGAGGAGCAGCGCCTTCACGCCCTGGCCGATCAGCCATTCGCAGGCCGCCATCGAGAGGCTCTGCACTTCGGCGTCGGGCCGCGAGCCGTAGGGCGCGTTGCCGCAGTCGGCGAAATAGATGAGCTGCTCGCGCGGAAGCAGCACGCGAATTTCCCGCAGCACCGACAGCCCGCCCACGCCGGAATCGAAGATGCCGACGGGCGCGGAGGTTGAGCGGACGGGCGCGAGCATGCGCGTTGGGTGGCGCGTGCCGCGGGCGCGGCGCGCCTGGGCCTCAGGCGATGGCGACGGGGATCTTGCCGATGCGCGCCTGCCATTCGGCGGGGCCGGTCTTGTGCACTGCCGTGCCCTGAGCGTCCACGGCCACGGTCACCGGCATGTCCTCCACCTCGAACTCGTAGATCGCTTCCATGCCCAGGTATGCGAAGCCCAGCACCTTGGAGCTCTTGATCGCCTTGGAGACCAGATAGGCCGCGCCGCCCACGGCCATGAGGTAGGCCGACTTGTTGTCCTTGATCGCGTCGATCGCGGTGGGGCCTCGCTCGGACTTGCCGATCATCGCGATCAGGCCAGTCTTCTCCAGCATCATGCGGGTGAACTTGTCCATGCGGGTGGAGGTGGTGGGGCCGGCGGGGCCGACGACTTCGTCGCGCACCGGGTCCACCGGGCCCACGTAGTAGATCACGCGGTTGGTGAAGTCCACCGGCAGCTTCTCGCCCTTGGCGAGCATGTCGGCGATGCGCTTGTGCGCGGCGTCGCGGCCGGTGAGCATCTTGCCGTTCAGCAGCAGGATCTGGCCGGGCTTCCAGATGGCGATCTCTTCCTTGGTCAGCGTGTCCAAGTTCACGCGCGTGGCGGTTTTGGTGTTGGGCTGCCAGGTGACCTTCGGCCAGTCTTCCAGCTTGGGCGTCTCGAGCTTGGCGGGGCCGGAGCCATCGAGGTGGAAATGCACGTGGCGGGTGGCTGCGCAGTTCGGGATCAGGGCCACGGGCAGGTTGGCGGCGTGGGTCGGGTAGTCGAGCACCTTCACGTCGAGCACCGTGGTCAGGCCGCCCAGGCCCTGGGCGCCGATGCCCAGTGAGTTGACCTTGTCGTAGAGTTCCAGGCGCAGTTCCTCGGCGCGGGTCTTGGGGCCGCGGGCGATGAGTTCGTGGATGTCCACCGGCGCCATGATCGCTTCCTTGGCCATCAGCATCGCTTTCTCCGGCGTGCCGCCGATGCCCAGGCCCAGGATGCCCGGCGGGCACCAGCCCGCGCCCATCGTCGGCACCGTCTTGAGCACCCATTCCACCAGGTCGTCCGAGGGATTGAGCATGGCGAACTTGCTCTTGGCTTCCGAGCCGCCGCCCTTGGCCGCGCAGATCACTTCCACGAGATCGCCCGGGACGATCTCGTAGTGGACCACGGCGGGGGTGTTGTCCTTGGTGTTGGTGCGCTTTCCGGCGGGATCGGCCAGCACCGAGCAGCGCAGCTTGTTCTCGGGGTCGAGATAGGCGCGCTTGACGCCCTCGTTGATCATCTCCTGGACGCCCATCGTCGCTTCCCAGCGCATGTTCATGCCCACCTTGATGAAGACCAGAGCGATGCCCGTGTCCTGGCAAATCGGGCGGTGGCCCTCAGCGCTCATGCGGCTGTTGGTCAGGATCTGCGCGATCGCGTCCTTGGCCGCCGGCGACTCTTCCTTCTCATACGCTTCGCCCAGCGCGCGGATATAGTCCAGCGGATGGTAGTAGCTGATGAACTGGAAAGCGTCGTGGATGCTTTGGATGAGGTCTTCTTGTTTGATGGTGACCATGTTGATTCTCCAGGATACGCGCGATTTTACTCTTTCTTGGTTTGTTGCGATGCAGCAATCCATCTTCCGGACCTACCATGGAGGGAGTAAGGCTTTCGTAAGGCCCACCGATTAATTTCCCCGCACGTTTCGCCATAAAATCAGCAGTCACCAAGAGGAGATAAGCAATGGCCAGCATGGAACCCCTTCTGCACGAAGACCGCGTGTTCAATCCTCCCGCGGACTTCGTGAAGCGTGCCGCGATCTCCGGCATGGACGCCTACCAGGCGCTCTTCGCCGAGGCGGACAAGGACTACGAAGGTTTCTGGGCGCGCCTCGCACGCGAGAACCTCGCCTGGAAGAAGCCCTTCACCAAGGCGCTCGACGAATCCAAGGCGCCGTTCTACACCTGGTTCGAAGACGGCCTGCTCAACGCCTCCTACAACTGCCTGGATCGCAACCTCGAGAACGGCAACGCCGACAAGGTCGCGCTGATCTTCGAAGCCGATGGCGGCGAAGTCAGTAAGGTCAGCTACCGCCAACTGCACGCGCGCGTCTGCGCCTTCGCCAACGGCCTCAAGGCCAAGGGCATCAAGAAGGGCGACCGCGTCGTCATTTACATGCCCATGTCCATCGAAGGCGTGGTCGCCATGCAGGCCTGCGCGCGCCTGGGCGCGACGCACTCCGTGGTCTTCGGCGGCTTCTCCGCCAAGTCGCTGCAGGAGCGCATCGTCGACGTCGGCGCCGCGGCCCTGATCACCACCGACGAACAGCGGCGCGGCGGCAAGCAGCTGTCGCTCAAGTCCATCGCCGACGAAGCCCTCGCGCTGGGCGGCTGCGACGCCGTCAAGACCGTCATCGTCTACAAGCGCACCGGTGGCAAGGTCGCCTGGGCCGAAGGCCGCGACCACTGGATGCACGACATCGAGGCCGGCCAGCCGCAGACCTGCGAGCCCGAATGGGTCGGCGCCGAGCATCCGCTCTTCATCCTCTACACCTCCGGCTCCACCGGCAAGCCCAAGGGCGTGCAGCATTCCACCGGCGGCTATCTGCTGTGGGCTGCGCTGACGATGAAGTGGACCTTCGACATCAAGCCCGAGGACATCTTCTGGTGCACCGCCGACATCGGCTGGGTCACCGGCCACACCTACATCGCCTACGGCCCGCTTGCCACCGGCGCCACCGAAATCATCTTCGAGGGCGTGCCCACCTTCCCGCACGCCGGGCGTTTCTGGGAATCAATCCAGAAGCACAAGGCCACCATCTTCTACACCGCGCCCACGGCGATCCGCTCGCTGATCAAGGCCGCCGAGGCCGACGCCAAGGTCCATCCGCGCAACTTCGACCTGAGCAGCCTGCGCCTACTCGGCTCGGTCGGCGAGCCGATCAATCCCGAAGCCTGGATGTGGTACTATAAGAACATCGGCGGCGAGCGCTGCCCGATCGCCGACACCTTCTGGCAGACCGAGACCGGAGGCCACATGATCAGCCCGCTGCCGGGTGCAACGCCCATGGTGCCGGGATCATGCACGCTGCCGCTGCCCGGCATCCAGGTCGCCATCGTCGACGAAGCCGGCCACGACATCCCGAACGGGCAGGGCGGCATCCTCGTCGTCAAGAAGCCCTGGCCCTCCATGATCCGCACCATCTGGGGCGACCCCGAGCGCTTCAAGAAGAGCTACTTCCCCGATGAACTCGGCGGCCGCCTCTATCTCGCGGGCGACGTCTCCATCCGCAACAAGGACACCGGCTACTTCACCATCACCGGGCGCATTGACGATGTGCTCAACGTATCCGGCCACCGCATGGGCACGATGGAAATCGAATCCGCCCTCGTCGCCAACCCCATCGTCGCGGAGGCCACCGTGGTCGGCAAGCCCGACGACCTCACTGGCGAAGCCATCGTCGCCTACGTCGTGCTCAAGCGCGCGCGCCCCACCGGCGACGAGGCCAAGGCCATCGCCGCCGAGTTGCGCAACTGGGTGGGCAAGGAAATCGGCCCCATCGCCAAGCCCAAGGAAATCCGCTTCGGCGACAACCTGCCCAAGACCCGCTCGGGCAAGATCATGCGCCGGCTGCTGCGCGTTCTGGCCAAGGGCGAGGAGCTCACGCAAGACACCTCTACCCTGGAGAACCCGGCCATCCTCGAGCAGTTGAAGCAAGCCTTGTGATTCACAACGGCAAGTGAATTACTCCAGCCGTCTTGGCCTCAACTACCTGGGCTTCCTGGCCTTCGTCGGCCTGCTCGCCATGATCGAGCAGGCCAGCGGGGCCGGGTTGTGGATGGGCTATGTCTTCCCGTTCTTCACCATCGCGGTCTATGCCAGCATCGGCGTGATCTGCCGCACCTTGGAGATCGGCGAGTACTACGTCGCCGGGGCCGCCGCGTGCCCGCGCTCTTCAACGGCATGGCCACCGCCTCCGACTGGATGAGTGCCGCCACCTTCGTCGCTCCCTATCTGCGCCGCTTCGGCGGCTACACGCTGCCCGACTTCATCGTGGTGCGTTACGGCGGCAGTAAGACCGTGCGCATGGTCGCCGTCTTAGTCACCATCGGCTGCTCCTTCGTCTACCTCGTCGCGCAGATCCATGGCGAGGGCCTCGTGGTCACGCGCTTCATCGGCGTGGAATTCGCCGTGGGCGTGTTCTTCGGGCTGGCCTGCATCCTTGTCTTCTCCCTCCTCGGCGGCATGCGTGCCGTCACCTGGACCCAGGTCGCGCAATGAATCATCCTGCTGCTCGCCTTCCTCATCACCGTGTCCGTCATGGGCTGGGTCAAGCACGGCAAACCCTTTCCTCAGTTTGCCTACGGCTCCATCCTCGCGCAGGTCGAAGCCAAGGAAAAAGAACTTGTCGCCGACGACCGCGAGCAGCAGGTTCGCACGTATTTCCTGCAAGAAGCGCGGCGCTATCAATCGCAGATCGACCGCCTGCCCGCCTCCTTCGCCGAAGAGCTCGGCAAGCTCGAGCGCATCCGCGAAGCCGCGCAGGAAGGCCGCGCCTCGCTGCGCGAGATCAAGGCCGCCGAGAAAAATCTTGCCGCCTTCCCCGCCACGCCCGATGCCGCGCGCAGCCAATGGAGCAAGCAGCGCAACACGGCGCTGCAGCGCGCCGACAACCTCACGCCCACCACCGAGCCTTTCCCCGCGAACCTCGGCGAGAATGGCGAGAAAAAACGCCTGAACTTCTTCCTGCTGGTGATGTGCCTGATGGTCGGTACCGCCAGCCTGCCGCACTTCCTCACCCGCTTCTACACCACGCCCAGCGTCGCCGAGGCGCGCAGCTCCGTGGCCTGGACGCGGTTCTTCGTGGCGCTGCTCTACATCAGCGCGCCCACGCTCGCCATCCTCGTCAAATATGAAGTGCTCACCCATCTCGTCGGCAGCTCCTACGATTCGCTGCCCGCCTGGGTCACGCAATGGCGCAAGCTCGACTCCGCCGTGCTCTCGCTCATGGACGTCAACGGCGACCGCATTGTGCAGTGGGCCGAGCTCTCCATGCAGTCCGACATGGTCGTGCTCGCCGCGCCAGAGATCATGGGCCTGCCGTATGTGATGTCGGGCCTGCTCGCCGCCGGCGCCCTGGCCGCCGCGCTCTCCACCACCGACGGGCTGCTGCTCTCCATCACCAATGCCTTCTCGCACGACATCTACTTTCATGTCGTCGACCCCAAGGCATCGAATCAGAAGCGCGTCACCACCGCCAAGATCATCCTGCTCGGCTTGGCGCTGGCCGCGTCCTACGTCACTTCACTGCGGCCGGGGAACATCCTCTTCCAGGTGAGCGCCGCCTTCTCGCCGGCCGCCTCGGGCTTCTTCCCGGTGCTGGTGCTCGGCGTGTTCTGGAAGCGCGCCAACAAGCCCGCGGCCATCTCCGGCATGACCGTCGGCCTCGGCGTCTGCACCGCCTACATGCTCGCAACTACGCGCCCATCGCCGCGCGCCTCGGCTCCCTGGGCGGCCCCTGGTTCGGCATCGACTCCATTGCTGCGGGCGCCTTCGGCGTGCCCGTCTGCTTCCTCACCGTCTTCATCGTCTCCTTGCTCACCAAGCCAAACCCGCCCATCATCGGCCAGCTCGTAGACTATCTGCGCTCCGTCTGAGCTGTCCCAAAACCGCAAAACTGGCCGACCGATTACGATATTGCTATAATCGAAGACTTCGGAGAGATGGATGAGTGGTTTAAGTCGCCACCCTGGAAAGGTGGTTTACGGGCAACCGTAACGTGGGTTCGAATCCCACCCTCTCCGCCAATCATAAACATAAATCATTGATTTTTAAAGGTTTTTATTGATTTAACTGTTTTGATCCAAAAAATGGCCTACAGATAGAACCTGGATGTGCACGGTATAGTCTGACCTCTCCTTGAACGTCATCGGCAGCCTTGAACGCGTACCCCATCGCAATGATGGATTGGTTTTCACGTGCCGCGCTTTTCCTTTCTAGATTCCCCACTTTTTTTCCTAGCGATAGCCCGCGACTCGCATTGTCGATGCTGATTGCCATTGGGCATCAGCATTCCATCCTGCCTGCCGCGATTCGATGCGCCTTGCATCGTCGTTTCTTATCGCAAAGGAAATCAGATCATCGACTTCATGATTGGCCGCAATAGTTCGAAATCTATCAGTGGCCCTCATCCTTGAAGTTCTAGCCTCCGCCAGCGGAAGTTTTCCGATCGCATTCCCTGCGACGATGCGCGGAATCACCGCTGTGACTATTGATCAAGCACTTAAACATTGAACTTATTGAGTGATATAGAGTCTGCTGTTGCAGGGACAAAATCGACTCGAGAACGCTGCCGGTAGCTGCCCTGAACGAACGGCGCCGACGTGCGGTGAAGATGCGGCTGGATGGCGTGAGCCTGAAGGACACGGCGGCGCAATGCGAGATGTCGCGCACGACGCTCATTGCGGCGGTGAAGGCGTATCGCGCGGGCGGGTGGAAGGCCCTCGACGTTGAGCGCCCCGGGCGCCCGCAGGGTACGGGCAGAACGCTGACGGCGGAGCAGGAACGCGAGGTTCAGCGGCTGATCCGCGACCGCACGCCCGACCAGTTGAAGATGATCTACGCGCTGTGGAGCCGCCAGGCAGTGGCCGAGTTGATCCTTAACCGATACGGCATCAAGCTGGCCGTTCGCACGATGGGCCTGTATCTGGAGCGTTGGGGCTTCACGCCGCAAAAGCCCATGAAGAAGGCCTACGAGCAGTCGCCGGCGGCGGTGAAAAAGTGGCTCGACGAGGACTACCCGGTGATCGCCGCCTGCGCCAAGGCTGAGGGGGCCGAAATTCACTGGGGCGACGAGACCGGCTTGCGCAGTGACGACGTGTGCGGGCACAGCTACGCCCCGCAAGGCCAGACGCCCGTGATTCGCGTGAACAACAAGCGCCACGGCTTGTCGGTGATCTCCACCGTCACCAACAAGGGCCAGATGCGCTGGCAGGCCTTCGACGGAGCGTTGAGCGCCGACATTCTGATCGATTTCCTGCGCCGGCTGGTCAAGGATGCCGGCCGAAAGATCTACCTGATCCTGGACAACCTGCGCGTGCACCACAGCAAGCCTGTGAAGGCCTGGCTGGCCGAGCACAAGCACGAGATCGAAGTCTTCTACTTGCCCAGCTACAGCCCCGAATTGAGTCCCAACGAAATGGCCAATGCCGACCTGAAGCAGGTCGGCACCAAACTCGCTCCAGCTCGCTCGAAGCTGCAACTGGTGAAGGTCACGCGCCAGCATCTGCTCAGCGTTCAGCGACAGCCCGAGCGCGTCAAGAGCTACTTCGAACATGCACCGGTTCGGTATGCTGCTTGAGTTTATTGTTTCAATGCCGGATGAATAAGGAAACTTTATTGAGCAGGGTCTTGACGGCTCTGGCGAGCGGCGGCGCCCAGCTCGAGCAGATCGACGCCGGGGATGCGGTCGTTCTCCACGATCATCCTGTCGTTGACCAGCAGGGCGCGTAGCATGGGCCACCCGCCCGAGGCGACCGGGCCGATGGCGGGGTCGTGCAGGCCAAAGTAGCGCGGGTCGTCGAGCGAATAGACGGCGATGTCGGTGGCCTGCCCGGGCGCGATGCGGCCGATGGCGTCCAGGCCCATGACGTCCGCGCTGCCCCCGTTCCCCAGCGCACCACGTCCTCGACGGTGGCGGCGTCCGCGCCGTCTTCCTTGTCGCCACCGGCGTATTTGGGCTTGGCGAGATGGCCGTAGCGCGCGCTGCATGAGCCAGGCAGCGTGGGTTTCGGAAATCATGTCGGCGGCTTCGTTGGAGGCCGCGCCGTCGACGCCGATGCTGATCTTCATGCCGGCCGCTTCCTGCTCCGGCACGGCGGCGATGCCGCTGCCAGACTTGCCGAGGATGTCGATCTCCTCAGGGTCGAGCTTGACGAGGTGGGCGAACCAGACGTCGGGGCCGGTCCAGCCGTGGTCGGCGCCATGTCTTTTTCGACGCTGGCGAGGAATTGCTCGTAGCTCTCGGGCTTGAGCGCCTTGGGCAGGCCTTGCTCGAGGTCGCGGGTCTTTGTCTGGCCGCTGCGGCAGAGCACGAAGCGCAGGCCGAGCTTGTCGGCCTCGTCGAAGAGGATGGCGCTGCCGTCGAAGGGCATGTCGGGGTAGTAGATGTAGTTGTGGTCGGCGACGGTGCACGTGCCCGAGCGCACGAGTTCGATCAGGCCGATGCGTGCGGCGAGCCGGAACATGTATTCGTCCATGTGCTGGCGGAATCGGTAGGGCGTGGCGGTGAGCGGCAGGTTGATACCGGCGGCGTCGCCCTTGAGCAGGCTCTGGAAGAGATGGTGGTGGGTGTTGACCCAGGCCGGATAGACGACGCAGCCGCTGCAGTCGACGATGTGGATATCGGGGGCCGGGATGACGGCTTTGTTGCTTGAGGAGCCCGGTGAGAATCGCATGGGCGTTGCGCAGGAGTCTTGAGGTATGCATGGTGCGCGGGTTATGAAAGAGTGATGCCATTCGCGCAAGCATAGCCGCAAACGCCGGTGCCGCGAAGCACGGTAAGATGCGGGAAAAATAAGAATCCCCGCGCGCCATGGAAAACATCTTATTTAAAGAAGCATTGCGCTTCTGGTTCAAGCTGGGATTGATCAGCTTCGGTGGACCGGCGGGCCAGATCGCCGTGATGCACAAGGAGCTGGTCGAGGAACGAAAATGGGTGTCCGAGGTCCGCTTCATTCATGCACTTAACTATTGCATGATGCTCCCTGGCCCCGAGGCGCAGCAGCTCGCGACCTACATGGGCTGGCTGATGAACAAGACCCACGGCGAGCGTGCTCTTCATCCTGCCTTCGCTGCTGCTGATCGCGCTCTCGGGCGTCTACATGGCCTTGGGAAAGGTGGTGGCCGTGCCGGCATCTTCTACAGGATGAAGGTGGAGGTGGCGGCGGTCGTCGCCCATGCCACGCACCGCATCGGCCAGCGCGTGCTGCACAACACCTGGCTGTGGGTGATCGCCTCGCTGTCCTTTCTCGGGCTGCTGGTGTTCAACCTTCTCTTCCCCTTGATCATCGTCGGTGCGGTGTTCGCCGGCTATGTCGGCGACAAATACTATCCCGAGGAATTCTACGAGGACACGATGCGCGCCAAGGACGAAAGCGCGCTCGAGGAGGATGAGCCCACGCCCGAGCATGCCCGCTTCAACCTGCGGCGCGTGCTGACGATCTTCGGCGTGGGCATCGCGCTGTGGGCCGGCGCGCTGGGCCTGCTGGCCCTGGCCACGGGCGGCTGGCGCAGATGGCCCTGTTCTTCACCAAGGCCGCCCTACTCACGTTCGGCGGCGCCGGGACCGCTGATCATGGTGGTCGCCTTTATCGGCTTCGTCGCCGGCTGGACCCGGCATGTCTTCGGCACCGAGTCCCTCTTCCTTGCCGGCGCCGGCGTGGCCACCTTCTTCACTTTCCTGCCGTCTTTTCTTTTTATCCTGGGCGGCGGGGCCGCTGGTGTAATCGCCGCGCGGCAAGATGCGCTCCACCGCGCCGCTCACGGCAATCACAGCGGCGGTCACCGGCGTGATCGCCAACCTGACAGTGTTCTTCGCACTGCACCGGCTGTGGCCGCGCACCGGCGGCGAGACCATGCTATGAGGTTTCGACTGGGTCGCCGCCCTGCTCGCGGGGGCGGCGGCCTGGATGCTGTTCAAGCTGCGCTACGGGATGATCCGCGTGATTCTCTTCTGCGGATCGGCGGGCCTGGTCCTGAAGCTCGCGCATATAATCCCTGCATGAGCACAATCAACAAGACCCGCAAGGGAATCATCCTGGCGGGCGGGTCGGGCACCCGCCTCTATCCGGCCACGATCGCGTTGTCCAAGCAGTTGCTGCCGATCTTCGACAAGCCGATGATCTACTACCCGCTGTCCACGCTGATGCTGGCGGGCATGCGCGACATCCTGATCATCTCCACGCCGCTGGACACGCCGCGCTTCCAGCAGCTGCTGGGCGACGGCTCTCAATGGGGGATCCGCCTGAAATACGCCGTGCAGCCCTCGCCCGATGGCCTGGCCCAGGCTTTCCTGATCGGTGAGAAATTCCTCGACGGCGGCCCCAGCGCCCTGGTGCTCGGCGACAACCTGTTCTACGGCCATGACTTCGCCGGCCTGCTGCGCCAGGCCAATGCCCGCACCGACGGCGCGACGGTCTTCGCCTACGCGGTGCAGAATCCGGAGCGCTACGGCGTGGTGGAATTTGACGCGCAGGGCAAGGCGCTGAGCCTTGAGGAGAAGCCCAAGCAGCCGAAGTCGAGCTATGCGGTGACCGGCTTGTACTTCTACGACGACCAGGTGGTCGACGTAGCCAAACAGATCAAGCCCTCGCCGCGCGGCGAGCTGGAGATCACCGACCTGAACTGCATCTACATGGAGCGCGGCGAAATTCGGGTGGAGATCATGGGCCGCGGCTACGCCTGGCTCGACACCGGCACGCACGAGGCGATGCTCGAGGCCAGCCAATTCATCGCCACCATCGAGCGCCGCCAGGGCCTGAAGGTGTCGGCGCCGGAGGAAGTGGCCTGGCGCCAGGGCTGGATCGAAGACGCACAGCTCGAGGTGCTGGCCCGGCCGCTTGAGAAGAACGGCTACGGCCGCTATCTGCTGAGCCTGCTCAAGCAGGATCTGTTCGGCTGATTGATGTTCGGCTGATTCTCGCCGGCGCGACCGCGCGGGCGGGAGCGGCCAATAAAAAAACCGGGCTCAAGCCCGGTTTTTTTATTGCTGGACGCCGCCGCTCAGAGGCCGACCGAACCCGGACGGTACTTGAAACTCAGGTTCCACTTGTCGTTGCGCTTGACCCAGTATTCGCGCTGGACGTCGCTCTTGCCGCCGCCTTCGATGGCGCGGTCGATGATGAAGGAAGTCTCGGGCTCGGGCGAATACAGCACCTGGACCGGATTGCCGCCGCCGGTGCCGACCTTGCGGCCGGCGCTGGCGAGGTTCTGCACCTCGTCCAGGGATTGCTGCGAGCGCTTGCGCCACGTGGGCTGGTCCACCCACTGCACCTGGGTCGTGATCAGCACCATCGCCCGGCGGCCCTTGAAGATCTTGCGCACGCGGTTCAGGTCTTCGTTGGTCAGCACGACTCAGCCGTCGGAGGCGCGCGGCGGACGGTTGTACGAGGTGTGCGGCACGCCGTGCAGCCAGATGCCGTAGCCGGTGTGGGACAGGTAGCGGTCGAGCGCGTTGGGATAGTCGAGCGGCATGGCGCACTCGGCGTAGAAGTCGGTCAGCTTGTTCTTGCTGATTTCCTTCTGCATGGTGTATAGGCTCAGCGGAGTCTTCTGGTCGCCTTCCTTTTCCTTGCCGAAGCCGCGCTTTCCGATCGTCGCGTAGAAATCGCTGATCCAGACAGGTTCGCTGTCCTGGTTGCGCAGCAGATAGGCGCGGGAGGACTGGGCGTCGACCAGAACCAGAAAATCGGTGCCGCGCGACATGCGCATCACTTGGACAGGGCGGAGCTGGCCGAGCTGGTCGGGGGTGGAAGCGCGCAGACGGGCTTCCTCGAGCAGATCGTGCGGTTCGGACGAGGCGCGGACCTTGCCGGAGCCGGCAACGGCCACTTCCTTGCCAGCCATCGGGGACAGGACTTCGGTCTCGAAGAAGTTGGCCAGGCGAAACTGCGGATATTGGGCGCTGGCCTGGTGCGCCAGGGCGCGGGTCTCGTCGAGATCGCTGGACTGGACCAAGGCGCCGATGGCGTCACGGATGCCGCGGTCGCCGCCAGCGGCATCTGCGGCGAAAACCGGGCTAAAAATGGAGGAAAAAGCAGCTAACGCCAGGGAAAGGAGGCCTGCCAGCGCGAACTGGATCGGGCGCGGGGCAGTCGACGTCTTAGTCATGCAGCTTTTGTTATTTCGCAATTTCTCGGGAAATTAGCCAGCGTCCGTTTTCCTTGCCCCACTCCAACGTCTTCATTGTGGACGTTTTCAGGTTCGCGGACCGGTACTTCTGACGAAAATCCGTCCTGATGGTACCGCCTTGTGTGGAAACGCGCAAATTTTCGAGCTCAACTGAAATATTGCCCGGTTTACCCACCCGTTGTCTGCGTTGTTCTCTCCAGGTGGGTAGATCCATGCCGCCTTCGGGATCAAAGGTCGACGCATAGTGCGCCAGGTAACCATCCACGTCCTTGGACGACAAGGCGGCCCCCCAGGCTTTGACGGAGCGCTCCACCTGGGCCACGTCGGACGCTGTCGGCTTGGCGTCGGACACCTTCACAGGTTCGGAGGGCTTGGCCGACGGTTTGGCGGCTGGATCCGGCGCGGCGGCCACGACCACCGGAGCGGACGCGGCCGGCTGCTGGACGGCCGGAGCGGCAGGCTTGGCCAGTGGCGTTTGCGCAACAGTGGCGGGCTTGAGCGCGTCCGGGACCGGCACTTGGGGGGCGCCTCCAGCGAGGAAGCCGGCGTGGCTTCGGCTAGGATCGCCGGGGCGGGCGTGCTCGCCTGGGCGATCTGGGTCTGACCGGGCAGGTCCAGGCCCATGCGGGTACTGGCGGCGAGCTGGACTTCGGCGGCCTTGGGCTTGAAGCCGAGCTCCTTGCCGTAGGATTCGGCGGCCTGGCGCGCATAGATCTTGCGCAGGTTACGGAAGGCCGGCGCGGCGGACAGCGCGTCTTCCAGAACCTGACGGGCGTTGTTCGCCTTGCCCTGCCCCCAGAGGGAGACAGCCAGGTTTTTGGCCAGCGACAGATTGCCGGGGTCCTTTGCCAGGGAAGCCTCGGCGATGTCGCCGGCTTCCTTCCAGCGCTTGAGGGAAATCAGCGCGACCGAGCGCAGCACCGCATAGTCCTGCGGGGCCAGGTCCTTGGCGCCGCGGTCGATCTCCAGCAGCGCGGCCTGGTTCTGGCCCTTGAGCAGTATTTCCTCGATCGCCGGCGCGGGCAGGGAGGCAGCCCCGCGGCGGGCAGCATGAACGCCGCCGCGACGGCCCACGCGAGGGGCCCCAGGGTGAGGCGTAGATTGCGCGCGGTGCCGCCCGTGCTTGCTCGATCCCTCATTCCAACCAATCCCATACCTGATGGCCTGCTGTTCTGACAGCCTGCTGCGTCACAAAATTGCACGGATTTTGACACAGGCGGCGAGATGGTTAACTTTCTTCTTGCTTCCAACAATGTGAGAAAGAGCATATCCAGCCGTATTCGCAAAAGCGTGTGGAATTGTAATTTTGTAAATATTTTCCCAAGCCGCAAGATTGAAGGGGGCAAAGTCGCAGAATGAAGAAAATCACTATCGGCGCGATTTAAAAAAACCATCACTGATAAAAATTGTCGAGACATACAATCTTCTTCGCATCCGCCTGGGATGTAGACAACGCCAAGGAAACTGTTATGCCGCAGCTCAAAGGGGCGAAAACAGAAGAGAACCTCAAAGCAGCTTTCGCAGGTGAATCTCAAGCAAACCGCCGCTATCTCTATTTCGAGAACAAGGCCAACATCGAAGGACAGAACGACGTCGCCGCGCTGTTCAGCCCAACCGCCGAAGGCGAGACCAGCCATGCCCACGGCCATCTCGAATATCTCGAGGTCGTCGGCGATCCCGCCACCGGCCTGAAGATCGGCTCCTCGCGCGGCAACCTCACTGCCGCCGTCGCCGGCGAGACCCACGAGTACTCGGACATGTATCCCGGCATGGCCAAATCCGCCAGCGCGGAAGGCTTCGAGGAGATCGCCGACTGGTTCTAGACCCTGGCCAAGGCCGAGCGCTCGCACGCCAACCGCTTCCAGAAGGCGCTGGACAGCCTGACGGATTGACGACGTACTGAGCGGGCAAGCGCACAGCGCAACGCAGTCTCTGCATACTGGCGCGCGCCGGCCCTCGTGCACAGAACCCAAAGGAGACGCCATGTCCGTCCGCGAAGGCAGTCTCGAGGAACCCACGCGCCATCCCCTAGGCTGGAAGAGCCCCGATTTCTACGACGAAGCCAAGCTCTTCACCAAGCTGGAGCGCGCCTTCGATATCTGTCACGGCTGCCGGCGCTGCGTGAGCCTGTGCGGCGCCTTTCCCACGCTGTTCGATCTGGTCGACGAAACCGACGATGGCGAAGTGCGCGGCATCCCCAAGCAGAAATACTGGAGCGTGGTCGACCAGTGCTATCTCTGCGACGTCTGCTACATGACCAAGTTCCCCTATTGATCTGGCAGAAAGAAGTTTTCATGCGGTGTATTTGACGCGGGAATCCTGGAAGTAGGATTTCACGCGTTCGGAATGGATTTCGATGAACGCCATATGGTTCTTTGCTGCAGCGTGTAATTTGGCCTTTGTTCTGACGGGGACTCGTGTGCTGATGACATGTTTCAGGTCGGCGTTGAGTCGCTCATCCAGATTGAGCTCCGGGCTGTAGCTGGGCAGGTAAAAGACTTCGATGTCGGCTTGGTGCTCGGCAAGCCATGCCTTGACCGGCTTGCAGTGATGCACGCCGAGGTTGTCGAGGATCAGGAACACTTTCTTGCCCGCGCGCTTGCCATCGGCCACCAGCGCCTCGAAGAACTCGATGAGCTTCTCGTGGTTAAAGGCACCATCGATGATCATCCAGCTTGCCTTGCCCTGATTGGTCACTGTGGAAATCATCGACAGCTTCTGTCGCGTACCTCTAACCGCCATCGTGACCGGGGTTTGCCCTTTGGGAGCATAACTGCGGCTCCGAACATCCGTATTCACCAACGCGGTTTCGTCACCCCAGTGAATCTCGCCACCTTTGGCCTTGGCACGCTTCTCGATGGCCAGATACTCCTGATCGATCCACTGCTTAACAGACTCCGGTCGCTGTTCGTAAGCGCGCTTGATCGGCTTTTTCGGCGTGAAACCCCAGCGCTTGAGGTAGTCTCCGACCGCACGTATTGAGAGTTTGACCGCGTATTCCTGTTCGATGAACAGCATGACCGCGCCTCGCGTCCAGAGCGCAGATTCCATCTTCAACTGCTCCGGACGTTTGTCGCAGATCGTGCGCCGGATTGCTTCTTCTTGATCCGCATTAAGCCGTCTTCCGTCTCCTGGCGTACGACCTCGTGGGCGCGGCTTCAGGGCCGCCGCGCCCCCTTCTTCATAGAGATCAATGGCCAGTCGAGCCGCCGGGTAACTCAGCCCTGTCAACTCCACGATGGCCATGACTCCGTATCCCTTCCGATGCAACCTCACGACCTGCTTTCGCCTCTCGTGCAGCTGCTTCAGTTTCTGGTATCGAGCGTCTTCTTTTTCTATGCCAATTCGATGCATGAAATGATAATAAGTTAAATTTTTATATTGCCGCGTCAATATGTGCCGCCGCATCCCTGGAACCTCGATTTCCCGCGCCTGATGCTCCGCGCAAAGGCGGTCAAGCACAAGACCCCGCGCGACCGTCTACTCTCCTCCACCGATGCGCTCGGCAGCTTCGCCGGCATCCCCTTCGTCACGCAGGCCGTGAACGCGGTGAACGCCAGCGCTTTCGCGCGCAAGGCGATGGAGTCCGCGCTCGGCGTCGACGCCAAGGCCTGGATCCACGACTACGCGCCCAGGACCTTCCTCCAGCTTGAGAAGAAAACGCCGCGCAAGCCGCATCCCGTGCGCAACGGCGAGCGCACGCCCGGCAAGGTCGCCGTCTACGCCTCCTGCTACATCAACTACAACGAGCCCGGCATCGGCCAGAATCTGCTCAAGATCCTCGACCGCAACAAGATCCCCTACGTGCTCGCCGAGAAGGAAGCATGCTTCGGCATGCCCAAGCTCGAACTCGGCGACCTGTACACCGTGGCGCGGCACAAGGAGCAGAACATCCCGCGCCTGGCCAAGCTTGCGCGCGAAGGCTACGCCATCCTCACGCCCATCCCCTCCTGCGCGCTCATGTTCAAGCAGGAGCTGCCGCTGATGTTCCCGGAGGACGCCGACGTGCAGCGCGTCAGGGAGGCGATGTGGGATCCCTTTGAATACCTCGTCGAGCGCAACCACGACGGGCTGCTCGACACCGGCTTCAGCCAGGCCCTGGGCAATGTCATCTATCACATCACCTGCCATTCGCGCGTTTAGAACGTCGGCCGCAAGACGGCCGAGACGCTGCGCCTGGTGCCCGGCACCGAGGTTAAGGTCGTCGAGCGCTGCTCAGGCCATTCCAGCACCTGGGGCGTGAAGAAGCAGTTCCACGCCACGACGATGAAGATCGGCCGCCCGGTCTTCCGCGCCATGGCCGAGGATGAACCCGACTACATCAGCTCCGACTGCCAGCTCGCCGGCCACCATATCGAGCAGGGCATCGCCGAAGCAGGGCTGAAGCATGCCGAGATGGTGCATCCGCTCTCGCTGCTGGCGCGGGCCTACAGACTTTGAGCTGGACGCGACCATGCCGCGGAAAATCACCCGTGAATCGCTGATGACCCTCGAGGCTTATCACCGCGCCCGCAAGGACATACGCGGCGAAGTCATGGCCAACATGAAGCTGCGCACCGTGCACCTGGGCGAGAACCTCCCCCTCATCTTCGAGGACGAGATGCTGATGCGCTACCAGATCCAGGAAATACTGCGCGTGGAAAAAATCTTCGACAACGCAGGCATCCAGGAAGAGCTCGACGCCTACAACCCGCTCGTGCCCGATGGCACGAATTTCAAGGCGACGATGATGATCGAATACGCCGGCGAGGCCGAGCGCCGCTCCGCTCTTTCGCGCCTGCACAGCATCGAGGACCGCATGTTCCTGGAAGTGGAAGGCCAGCCGTGCATCCACGCCGTCGCCGACGAAGACCTGGAGAGCAGCACCGAGGAGAAGACCTCGGCCGTGCATTTCCTGCGCTATGAACTGACGCCGCCGATGATCGCCGCGCTCAAGGCCGGCGCGCAGATCAAACTCGGCTGCGAGCACAAGGAGTATCCCTTCCACGTCGACGGCCTGCCGCCAGAGACGCTGGCCGCGCTGCTGAAGGATCTCGCCTGAAGGCTCTCTCGCAGCCTTCACCAGCGCCCACACCGGCCGCCCGATCTCCAGGCCGAGCCGGTTCACGCTGTCGCGCATCACCCCGCCGCTGGGCAGCACCACGCCAACGTCCACATGCCCGGCGTCCACTGCGGCCATTTCCGCGACCACGCCCGCGAACTGATTGCTGATCGACAAGCCCTGGGGCTGCTCCAGCGCCAAGGCCACGTCGCGCGCCCGGCGGATGCCGCTCCGGAAACGGCAGGCGCGGCAGACGCAGCTCACCGTCGGCGAAGCCCAGCACCGTCATGCCCCGCATCTCCTCGTGGCGCAGCACCGTGCAGGCGAGCACCGCACCCGTCTCTTAGCGCCCGATCCACTGCCCCAGCTCCGGATCGGCCATCAGCATGCCCAGCGCGCCGTAGCGCAGCACCTTGCCGCCTTCGAGCAGCACCATGTGATCAACCAGGCGCACCACCTCGTCGATGGCATGGCTGATGTAGAGCACCGGCAGCGCGATCTCCTCGCGCAGGCGTTCAATCAATATAAGGCAGGATCTCCGCCTTGCGCGCCGCGTCCAGCGAAGCCAACGGCTCGTCCATCAGCAGCAGGCGCGGCTGCGCCAGCAGCGCCCGGCCGATGCCCACGCGCTGCCGCTCGCCGCCCGAGAGCTGCCCTGTCCGGTGCGCGAGCAGGCTCTCCAACCCAAGCAACGCGATCACATGGTCGCCGGCGATGCCCTGGTCGCACCCCTGGCGCAGCGCGCGCTTGTGGCCGTAGAAAAGATTGGCGCGCACGTTCAGATGCGGAAACAGCCGCGCGTCCTGAAAAACATAGCCGATGGCACGGCGCTGCGGCGGCAGGTCCACGCCCAGGTACGCGTCGAAGAAGGTCTCGCCGCCCACGACGATGCGCCCAGCGTCGGCCACCGCGTCGATCAGCGTGGACTTGCCCGCGCCGCTGCGGCCGAACACCGCCGTCACGCCCACCGCCGGCAGGACGGCTTGTACCTGCAACTGGAAATCGCCCACACGGCGGCTGAAGTCAAACTCGATTCGTGCGCGACTGGCCGCTGACGCCGGGGAAATCGTTGAGCGCCGCCTCGACCAGGGCCTGCATCACATTGGGCAGCGAAGGCGTGGGCGACTGGTCGCGGCCCTCCACCGTCACCTGGTAGACGCGCTCCACATAGCCGGCCGGATACGGCGTCGGCACATAGAAGGTCTGCGGATAGGGATGGCGGCCATAGTAGACTGGGCCCCATTAAGGGCCGGCATAGGGCGGGCCGTAGAACACAGGCTCCATCACCCGCACCACATTCTCGCTCGGCGAATAGCCGAAATTCACCCGGTAGTTGGCCTTGTTCTCGGCGGTCTGGGTGAAGCCACGGCGGAACAAGCCGTCGACGACGATGTTCTCGTAGGTCTGGAATTCGAGGTTGTTGTCCTGGGAAGGGGAACGGAAAAACACATAATTCAGCGGCAGGCGGCTACCGCCGGCATCCCAGGTATGGAAGGATGTGACCTTGGCGGTCAGCGTATTGGCGCAGCCGCCCAGCAGCGCGGCCCCAGCCAGGATCCCGAAGCTCAGCGACGCCCGCACTCCGGCGCGCGCGCCTTCGCTGCATCGCTCCATGCGCTTGGTTACAATCCCGATCAGACTCCCGAGGGACAACATGCTTCGCACCGACACTCCCATCACCATTCACCGCAAAGATTATCGCCCGCCCGCATTCCGCATCGAGCGTGTGACCCTGGACTTCGATCTCGATCCCGAAGAGACCGTCGTCACCAGCCGAATGTTCTTGGTCCGCCAGGAGAAGGACGCGCCCCTGGTCCTCGCCAGCGAGGAGCTGCAGCTCGATTCCGTCGAGATCGACGGTGTCGCGGTCAGTGACTTCCGCGTCACTGAGAGCTCGCTCACACTGCCGCACGTCCCCGACCACTTCGAACTCGCCATCGTCACCCGCTGCAAGCCCGCCGCGAACACTTCCCTCATGGGCTTATACATGTCGAGCGGCAATTTCTTTACGCAGTGCGAAGCCGAAGGCTTCCGCAAGATGACCTACTTCCTGGACCGCCCCGACAACATGGCGCGCTTCACCGTCATCCTGCGCGCCGAGCGCTCCGCCTATCCGGTGCTGCTCTCCAACGGCAACCTCATCGAGCAGGGCGCCATGGACGACGGCCGGCACTACGCTGTCTGGGAAGACCCCTTCCCCAAGCCCTCCTACCTCTTCGCCCTGGTGGCCGGAAAGCTCGAGTGCATCGAGCGCCGGATCCAGTCCGCCTCCGGCAAGGACAAGCTGCTGCAGGTCTGGGTCACGCCGCGCGACCTCGACAAGACCGAGCACGCGATGAACTCTCTCGTCGAATCCATTCGCTGGGACGAGCGCCGATTCGGCCTGGAGCTGGACCTGGAGCGCTTCATGATCGTCGCTGTGGGCGACTTCAACATGGGCGCCATGGAGAACAAGGGCCTGAACATCTTCAACACCAAGTTCGTGCTTGCCAACCCTGACACCGCCACCGACGTCGACTATGCCAACGTGGAAAGCGTCGTCGCCCACGAATACTTCCACAACTGGACCGGAAACCGTGTCACCTGCCGCGACTGGTTCCAGCTCTCGCTCAAGGAAGGCCTCACCGTCTTCCGCGACCAGGAATTCTCCGCCGACATGATGGGCTCGGAATCCGGCCGCGCGGTCAAGCGCATCGAAGACGTGCGCCTGCTGCGCCAAGCCCAGCTCCCCGAGGACGCCGGCCCCATGTCCCATCCGGTGCGCCCCGACAGCTACCTGGAAATCAACAACTTCTACACCGTCACCGTCTACGAGAAAGGCGCCGAAGTCGTGCGCATGTACCAGACGCTGCTCGGCCGCGACGGTTTCCGCAAGGGCATGGACCTCTACTTCCGGCGCCACGACGGTCAAGCCGTCACCTGCGACGACTTCCTCGCCGCCATGGCCGACGCCAACCAGGACAAGCTCGGCGGCGACAAGCTCGCGCAGTTCGGCCTCTGGTACAGCCAGAACGGCACGCCGCGCGTAGCCGCCAGCGCCGTCTACGACGCCGCCGCGCAGACCTACGCGCTCACGCTAAAGCAGAGCGGCCGCCCTGGCCAGAAGCCCTTTCACATCCCCTTCGCCCTGGGGCTGCTCGACGCCCGCGGCGTCGACATGCCGCTCATCCTGCAAGGCGAAAGCGAACCCGGCAAGACCAGCCGCGTGCTCGAACTCAAAGAAGCCGAGCAGACCTTCGTCTTCACCGGCGTCAAGAAACAGCCCGTTCCCTCGCTGCTGCGCGACTTCTCCGCGCCCGTCATCCTCGACTACGCCTACAGCGAAGCCGAGCTGCTGCATCTGCTCTCTCACGACAACGATCCCTTCAACCGCTGGGAAGCCGGCCAGCGCCTGGCCACCGCGCGCATCCTCAAGCTCGTGGACGCCGTGCGCAAGGGCGCGCCGCTGTCGCTGGACCAGGGCTTTATCGACGCCTGGAAGGACGTGCTCGCCGACGACACGCTCGATCCCTCCTTTCGCCAGCTCGCCATCACCCTGCCCGCCGAAGGCTATCTCGCGGAGCAAGTCGACGAAGTCGATCCTCAGGCCATCCACGCCGCGCGCGAATACGTGCGCACGGCGTTGTCCAAGGCCGCCGCGGCCGAGCTGGGAAAGGTCTACGAAGCCCTCGCCATCTCCGGTCCCTACTCCCCCGACGCCGTGAGCGCCGGCAAGCGCGGCCTGCGCAACCTCTGCCTCTCGCTGCTCGCCGACTGCGGCGAGGCCCGCTGGCACGACGCAGCCTGGAAGCAATTCCAGTCCGCCGACAACATGACCGACCGCTTCGGCGCCCTCTCCTCCCTCGTCAACGGCGCCGCCCCCCAGGCCGCCGAGGCGCTCGACGCCTTCTACAAGCGCCACCAGGGCGACGCCCTCGTCATCGACAAATGGTTCAGCCTGCAGGCCACGCGCCGCCCCGGCGCCGACCGGCGGCCGATGGTCGAAACCGTGCGCGCCCTCATGCACCACAAGGACTTCACCCTCACCAACCCCAACCGCGCGCGCAGCGTCATCCACAGCTTCTGCTCTGCCAACCCGGCGGGCTTCCATAGCGCCGACGGCGCCGGCCTCGCCTTCTGGACCGAGCAGGTGCTCGCGCTGAACAAGATCAACCCGCAGGTCTCGGCCCGCCTGGCACGCGCCCTGGACCGCTGGCGCAAGTTCGCGCCGCCCTACCGCGACAGCATGCGCGGCGCGCTCGAGACCGTCATGGAAAAGCCCGATGCGCTGTCCAGCGACGTGCGCGAAGTCGTGAGCAAGGTTCTGGAGAACCCCAGCGGCTGAGCCGGGCCGACAAAACGCCGACGGCTCCGGCGACCCCTCTATAATTGCGTCCAACCATGGAAAAACACGCCTCCGGAGCCCACTTGAAGCGCATCTCCCTCACCCGCTACCTCGTCGAAGAGCAGCGCGAGCACGGAACCATCCCCGGCGAGCTGCGTCTGCTGCTGGAAGTCGTGGCGCGCGCCTGCAAGAGCGTGTCCAACAACGTCAACAAGGGCGCCCTCGCCGGCATCCTCGGCTCCGCCGGCACCGGCAATGTCCAGGGCGAGACCCAGCAGAAGCTCGACATCATCGCCAACGAAGTCCTGCTCGACGCCAACGAATGGGGCGGCCACCTCGCCGCCATGGCCTCTGAGGAAATGGACTCCTTCTACGAGATCCCCAACCGCTATCCACACGGCGAATACCTGCTGCTGTTCGATCCGCTCGACGGCTCGTCCAACATCGACGTCAACGTCTCCATCGGCACTATATTCTCCGTGCTCAAGAAGCCGTTGCAAAGCGGCAACGTCTGCGAGAACGACTTCCTGCAGCCCGGCGTCAAGCAAGTGGCCGCCGGCTACGCCATCTACGGCCCGCAGACCACCATGGTGCTCACCGTGGGCAACGGCGTACACAGCTTCACGCTCGACCGCGAAGCCGGCAGCTTCGTGCTCACCCAGCAAGACATCCGCATCCCGGAAGACACCAAGGAATTCGCCATCAACATGTCGAACATGCGCCACTGGGACGCCCCGGTGAAGCGCTACATCGACGAATGCCTGCAAGGCAAGGAAGGCGTGCGCGGCAAGGACTTCAACATGCGCTGGATCGCCTCGATGGTGGCCGACGTGCACCGCATCCTGTGCCGCGGCGGCATCTTCATGTACCCCTGGGACAAGCGTGAGCCGGATAAACCCGGCAAGCTGCGCCTGCTCTACGAAGCAAACCCCATGAGCTTCCTCGTCGAGCAGGCCGGCGGCGCGGCCACCAACGGCCGCCAGCGCATCCTTGAAGTCACGCCCACGGCGCTGCACCAGCGCGTTTCGGTGGTCCTCGGATCAAAAAACGAAGTCGAGCGCGTCACCAAATATCACCTGGACGCACAATAAATCGGTAAAACGGCCGGGGTTTTGGTAGAATCCGGCCCGTCGCCGCTGTAGCTCAGTCGGTAGAGCAGCGCATTCGTAATGCGAAGGTCACCAGTTCGATTCCGGTCAGTGGCACCAGTTTCCCTCCTCATTACCCCTTATAAATCAAGGGGCCAGCGAATACGCTTCAGCTAAAGATGCCTTCATTACTACGCTGGAAACCGGCTAAATTTCCTGTCTTACTGTGGCATCACTGTGGCAGATTTGCCTCAGGTTTATCGGATATTACGGTTCAATTTTAGCCGGTCTATTCCAGCTCGAAAAATGCTTCTACCGACTGAGCTACAGCGGTGTAACTTTTCGCGCGTTTTGTCACCGGTTTTCATGCGAAAAATCAAGGCTCAAGCCAGGGCAAGGGGTAAGGTGAGGCCACAAAGGTAGCCCCGTTGTTATCCTGTTTCCAGACAAACCCCCAGGTAAATGAAAATTCCGCCTCCGGCAGTCACAAAACCCTCGGCGGTCAGCGGAAATCCCCCTCCCAGCCTACGCCACGCGCCGCCTGCTTTGCGGACTCGAATGAGGCCAGGAACGTAGCCAGGTCGACCTCCCCAGCTGCAGCTACCTGCTGTGCATAAAAGGCGCCCATCGCACCGATTTTCCCAGCGACCTCCTCAAGGGTCGGCAAAAACTCCAACATGATATCGATTTGGATCAGTGAGTATGCTTTCCAATTCATTTAAGCCTCCGCCAGATAAGAAAAAGCATCCTACCACCCTCAAAATAGCTGCCCGGCGCCGACCTCCCAATTCGTCAGTACCAGCTCGCCGCTGGCCTGCGGCTCGCCGTGCAGATTGGCCACCGAGTACTTGATCTCCAGATCCAGGAGATGCAGGCCAGAAAACACCTCTCGAATGGCCGGGCGATCGTTATTTATCCGGCATTTAAACAATGAACTCAAGCAGCATACCGAACCGGCGCGTGTTCGAAGTAGCTCTCGACGCGCTCAGGCTGTCGCTGAACGCTGAGCAGATGCTGGCGCGTGGCCTTCACCAGTTGCAGCTTCGAGCGAGCTGGAGCGAGTTTGGTGCCGACCTGCTTCAGGTCGGCATTGGCCATTTCGTTGGGGCTCAGTTCGGGGCTGTAGCTGGGCAAATAGAAGACTTCGATCTCGTGCTTTTGCTCGGCCAGCCAGGCCTTCACGGGCTTGCTGTAGTGCACGCGCAGGTTGTCCAGGATCAAGTAGATCTTTCGGCCGGCATCCTTGACCAGCCGGCGCAGGAAGTCGATCAGGATGTCGGCGCTCAACGCTCCGTCGAAGGCCTGCCAGCACATCTGGCTCTTGTTGGTGACGGTGGAGATCACCGACAAGCCGTGGCGCTTGTTGTTCACGCGAATCACGGGCGTCTGGCCTTGCGGGGCGTAGCTGCGCCCGCGCACGTCGTCACTGCGCAAGCCGGCCTCGTCGAGCCACTTTTTCACCGCCGCCGGCGACTGCTCGTAGGCCTTCTTCATGGGCTTTTTCGGCGTGAAGCCCCAACGCTCCAGATACAGGCCCATCGTGCGAACGGCCAGCTTGATGCCGTATCGGTTAAGGATCAACTCGGCAACTGCCTGGCGGCTCCACAGCGCGTAGATCATCTTCAACTGGTCGGGCGTGCGGTCAGCGGATCAGCCGCTGAACCTCGCGCTCCTGCTCCGCCGTCAGCGTTCTGCCCGTACCCTGTGGGCGCCCGGGGCGCTCAACGTCGAGGGCCTTCCACCCGCCCGCGCGATACGCCTTCACCGCCGCAATGAGCGTCGTGCGCGACATCTCGCATTGCGCCGCTGCGTCCTTCAGGCTCACGCCATCCAGCCGCATCTTCACCGCACGTCGGCGCCGTTCGTTCAGGGCGGCTACCGGCAGCGTTCTCGAGTCGATTTTGTCCATGCAACATGCCGACTATATATCACTCAATAAGTTCAATGTTTAAGTGCTGGATCAATAACACAAAAAAGAAAGCATCCGATTTTGTGCTTTTTATATCTTAGATTTCTTCTCATGCTGTCATGCTGACCCTTTGGAGGGAGCTTCTTGCTAAGTGCATTCGCGGACTTCCAAGACTTGGCCCACTGCCAAATCAGTTGGTTCTAAACCTGCTGGAGCTGGCCAAGACGTCGGCGCTCGCCGCGGGCGTCACGCAGATCGATGGCGAATTCGTCGGCAATGCACTCACGCTCAACGCCCGCCGCTTCGACAAGGGCGGCGACAATTTCTAGGACCAGATCTCGGCCCTGCACAAGTCGGTGCGCGGCTCGCATCCGGACGCGGCGCATCGTGCGCATGGCCTACGAGGACATCGGCCTCGCCGATCCACGCGCCTTTCAGGTGGTCAACGAGGCGGCCGAGACCTACGAGCGACTGGGTTCGCCCGACGGCAAGCTGGCGTTGGCGCAGGCCGTCATCTATCTCTCCATCGCCGCCAAGAGCAACGCCGGCTACAACGCCTTCAACGAGGCGATGGCTTTTATCCGCAAGGATAAGTCGCGCGAGGTGCCGGTGCATCTGCGCAACGCGCCGACCAAGCTGATGAAGGAGCTGGGCTACGGCCACGACTACCGCTACGCCCACAACGAGCCCAACGCTTACGCGGCGGGCGAGACCTATCTGCCCGAGGGCATGCACGAGCCGGTCTGGTACCGGCCGGTGCCGCGTGGCATGGAAATCAAGATCGCGGAGAAGCTCGCCTGGCTGCGGGACCCGGACTGCAAGGCGAGAGATGAATAGTCATTCGGAGCCGGCGCCTTCGCGCTTCGGGTCGTACCACTTCGGATAGAACTCCTGCACCGCCGGGCCGTCGATGCGCAGCGCATGGCAGCCGTCGAGCTGAAAAGGGCGCTGGTTCTCGGGCCGGAGGCCTTCTCCGGCCATGGTCTGGTAGGCGGTGGTGGCGAGCGAGCCGATCAGTTTGGTGATGTGGGCGCAGCCTTCGATGCAGCCGAAGATATTGCGCACCTTGGCGCTGAATCCGGGCCGCAGCGACATGCCGATCAACTGCTTGTACGCGGGCGTGATGTTGCCGCAATGGCCGGTGTAGGGGACGGCGTCGGAGCTGGCTTCGGCGTTGATGATGTTGAGCTTGTTGTCCACCGTGATGCGCAGCAACATCTCGTGGATGTTGTCGCCGGCCTTGCGGATGCCGGTGGCCAGCGGGATGTCGCGGGTCTTGACGTCGGTCAGGCGACCTTCGATGTCGTAAAGCCCGTCCTCGCGGCGATAACATTGGATGGTGATGCTGCGGGTGTGAAGCGGAATGTGGGAGACAGTGGAATTCAGCGGCATGTTCGGATTTTACCGCCAATGCGCAAATCCAGAAAAAGTGGCATCGTTACGCCTTTGTCGGCATAACGATTCCAAGGAGAGGCAGGCGATGGCGACGGCAAGAGTGGTGCACATCCATAAACATGGCGGCCCGGAAAAGCTGCAGCTCGACGTGCTCGAGCTGCTCGCGCCCAGCAAGGGCGAGGTGCAGGTCCGGCAGACCTCCATCAGCTTCAATTTCATCGACGTCTATCAGCGCAAGGGCGTGTATCCGCTGCAGCTGCCAAGCAGCATGGGCCATGAGGCGGACGGCGTGGTGGAGGCAGTTGGCGAAGGCGTGACGAACGTGAAGGCGGGCGACCACGTGGCCTCTGGGCACCTACGCGGACCGCCGCAACGTCGCCGCCGAGCTCGTGGTGCTGATCACCGCGGGCGTGTCCAACGAGGAGGCCGCGGCGGTGATCTTCAAGAGCATGACCGCGCAGTTCCTCGTGAAGAAGACGTATGCGGTCCAGCCCGGCGACATCGTGCTCGTGCACGCGGCCGCCGGCGGCGTGGGCCAGATCCTCAGCGGCTTGGCCAAGGGCCTAGGCGCCTTCGTCGTCGGAACGGCCGGCGGGCCGGAGAAATGCGCCACCGAGAAAGCGGCCGGCTGCGACGTCGCCATCGACTACAAGAACCCCGACTGGCCCGAGGAATTCCTCAAGGCCACCGGCGGCAAGAAAGCCCGCGTGGTCTACGACTCGGTGGGCAAGGACACGGTGTGAAGTCGCTCGACTGCATGGCGCCCTTCGGGCTGCTGGTGGTCTACGGCGGCGCCTCTGGCCCAGCGCCGGCCATCGAACCGGACACGCTGAACAAGAAGGGCTGTCTCTTCCTGACGCAGCCCTCGGTCTTCCCGCACAACGCCGACCCGGCCGTCTTCCGCGAGAACGCCGCCGACCTGTTCGCCGCCGTCAAGGCGGGGCTTGTCAAGGCGCATATCAGCCAGCGCTTCCCGCTGTAGAAGATCGCCGATGCGCACGTCGCGGCGGAATCGCGGGCCACGCAGGGCGCGATCCTGATCACGCCTTGAGCGGCCCCTGGCTGACGGAGAACGAATGAGCGGTGTGGAGAAGGAGCCGGACGGCAAGCCGTACGTCGATCCGGGCGCGGCGCCCGGCGCGGCCCAGGGCGGCGGTCCTTCGCAGATCGTCCTGCTGATCGTCTCGGCGGCCTTCTTCATGGAGTATCTCGACGGCACGGTGATCGCCACCGCGCTGCCGCAGATGGCGCTGAGCCTGGGCGTGCGCGCGGTGGACCTGAGCGCGGGCATGACCTCCTATCTCGTCACGCTCGCAGTGCTGATCCCGATGAGAGGCTGGACGGCGGAGCGCTTCGGCACGCGCGAGGTCTTTGTCTGGGCGATTGCGGTCTTCACCTTCGCCTCCGTCCTCTGCGGACTGGCGCAGACAGCGGAGCAGTTCACGCTGGCGCGCATCCTCCAGGGCGCGGGCGGGGCGATGATGGTGCCGGTCGGCCGGCTCGCGGCGCTGCGCGGCGTGGAGAAGAAGGACTTGATGCGCACCATCGCCTTCATCATTTGGCCGGGGCTGGTGGCTCCCGTGATCGGTACGCCGCTGGGCGGATTGATCACCGCCTACGCGTCGTGGCACTGGATCTTCCTGCTCAATGTGCTGCTGGGCATCGCCGGTTTCTTCCTCCTGCGCGCCCACGTGCGCAACCACGACGTGGGGCAGAAACGGCCCTTCGACGCGCCGGGCTTCGTGCTGAGCGGCGCGGCGCTGGCGGCGGTCATGGTCTGGCTGGAGCTGGTGGGCCGCGAAGGCAGCTTGGGCGAGGCGGGCCTGTATCTGCTGGCCGGGCTAGTCCTGGGCGTCATCGCCGTCTGGTACGCCAGGCGAGCCGCGCATCCGATGCTGGATTTCTCTGTGCTCAGGATTCCCACCTTTCGCGTCATTGTCTTCAGCGGCACGCTGAGCCGCATCGGCATCAGCGTCACGCCCTTTCTCGCGCCGCTGATGTTCCAGCAGGGCTTCGGGCTCAACGCCTTCTAGTCGGGCCTGCTCTTCCTGGCGGCGGCGCTGGGCAATATCGGCATGAAGCCGATGACCTCGGCGGTGCTGCGGCGCTTCGGCTTCCGCAACGTGTCGCTGGGCAATCTTCTGGTGGTCGGCGCGGCGACCTTCGCCTGCGGGCTGCTCGCCCCCGACACCGCCGTGCCCCTGACCCTGATGACAATGGCGGTCTACGGCCTCTCGCGCTCGATGCAGTTCACCTCGCTGGTGACCCTAGCCTTCGCCGACGTGTCCGCCGACAAGATGAGCAACGCCAACACCCTGTTCAACACCTTGTTCCAGTTGGCGATGGGCCTGGGGGTGGCGGCCGGCGCGCTGGCGCTGCACGGCGGCGACGCCGCCAAGCCGCATGCGGCCGACTTCAGCTTGGCTTTCATGCCCACCGCGGCGCTGATCCTGATCTCGCTGGGCGGCTACTGGCGGCTGCGCCCCGATGCCGGGGAGCCTTCCTCCACAAGGTAAAATGCTGCTTTTGCATAACAGCGCCCGGCCCGTCCGGGCCCTGCGGACCCACTCATGTTCGACATCCAGCTACTCCGCAAGGACCTGGCCGCCACGGCCGACCGTCTCTCCCAGCGCAAATACAAGCTGGACACGGAAGCCTTCACCGCCCTCGAAGCCGAGCGCAAGCAGCTCCAGACCCGCACCGAGGATCTGCAGGCCAAGCGCAACAGCCTCTCCAAGCAGGTTGGCATGCTTAAGGCCAAGGGTGAGGACGCTTCCGGCCCGATGAACGAAGTCGCGCAGGCGGCCGACGAACTCAAGACTTCGGCTGAGCGCCTGGACGTGATCCGCACCCAGCTCGACGACCTGCTGCTCAGCATCCCCAACCTGCCCGACGCCTCCGTGTCCGTGGGAGCGGATGAAACCGGCAACGTCGAAGTGCGCCGCGTCGGCACGCCGCGCAGCTTTGACTTCGAGGTGCGTGATCACGCGGACATCGGCGAGAAGCTCGGCTTGGACTTCGACAGCGCCGCCAAGCTTTCCGGCGCGCGCTTCGCCGTGATGCGAGGCAGCCTGGCGCGGCTGCACCGTGCGCTCGTGCAGTTCATGCTCGACACGCACACCGCCGACCATGGCTACACCGAGGTCTACGTGCCGTATATCGTCAACGCCGCGACCATGCGCGGCACCGGCCAGCTGCCCAAGTTCGAGGAAGACCTGTTCAAGGTGCAGCGCCGGGTCGGGGACAAAGGCGGCGAGGGCGAGGTGGTGGAAAACTTCTACCTGATCCCCACCGCCGAAGTGCCTGTCACCAACCTCTTCCGCGACACCATCACCGCGCCCGAGACCCTGCCGCATCGCTTCGTCGCGCACACGCCCTGCTTCCGCTCCGAGGCCGGCTCCTATGGCCGCGACACGCTCGGCATGATCCGCCAGCACCAGTTCGACAAGGTCGAGCTTGTGCAAGTGGTGGAGGCGAGCAAATCGATGGACGCGCTCGAGCAGCTCACAGGCCATGCCGAGACCATCCTGCGCAAACTGGAACTGCCCTTCCGCACTGTGGTGCTGTGCACCGGCGACATGGGCTTCGGCAGCAGAAAGACCTACGACATCGAAGTCTGGATTCCCGCGCAGAACACCTACCGCGAGATCAGCTCCTGCTCAAACATGGGCGACTTCCAGGCGCGCCGCATGCAGGCCCGAACCCGAAACGCGCAAGGCAAGCCCGAGCTGGTCCACACGCTCAACGGCTCCGGCCTTGCCGTGGGCCGCACGCTCGTGGCCATCCTAGAGAACTTTCAGCAGGCCGACGGCAGTGTGACGCTCCCCGCCGTTCTTCGCCCCTACATGGGAGGGATGGAAGTATTGAAGCCGGGGAAATAAGTTTTGCTATAATGAGCGACTTCTCGGAAACACTACCGTTCCGCGAATATAGGAGAGGTGGCAGAGTGGTTGAATGTACCGCACTCGAAATGCGGCGTAGGCTAAACCCTACCGTGGGTTCGAATCCCACCCTCTCCGCCAACCGAATGCAAGTGGTTATTATTCTTGGAATTCCCATCTAAGTCAATGACTTAGACTCCTCTGGTACACGAAATGTGGTACACAGGCGGAGTGGAAGACTTGAAAAAATACCCTGGTTTAGTATGCCGACAAGGCAAGTATTACTCGCGCCTGCGTGTACCGGCCGAGCTCGTCGCCAAGGTCGGGCGACATGAGTTCAAAGAAAGCCTCGATACAAAGGGCCTTAACACCGCAGTGGTCAAGCACCTTGCAAAGATGTTGGAGTTTTTTATCCGGCAATTAAACGTTGAACTTATTGAGTGATATATAGTCTGCATGTTGCAGGGACAAAATCGACTCGAGAACGCTGCCGGTAGCTGCCCTGAACGAACGGCGCCGACGTGCGGTGAAAATGCGGCTGGATGGCGTGAGCCTGAAGGACACGGCGGCGCAATGCGAGATGTCGCGCACGACGCTCATTGCGGCGGTGAAGGCGTATCGCGCGGGCGGGTGGAAGGCCCTCGACGTTGAGCGCCCCGGGCGCCCGCAGGGTACGGGCAGAACGCTGACGGCGGAGCAGGAGCGCGAGGTTCAGCGGCTGATCCGCGACCGCACGCCCGACCAGTTGAAGATGATCTACGCGCTGTGGAGCCGCCAGGCAGTGGCCGAGTTGATCCTTAACCGATACGGCATCAAGCTGGCCGTTCGCACGATGGGCCTGTATCTGGAGCGTTGGGGATTCACGCCGAAAAAGCCCATGAAGAAGGCCTACGAGCAGTCGCCGGCGGCGGTGAAAAAGTGGCTCGACGAGGACTACCCGGTGATCGCCGCCTGCGCCAAGGCTGAGGGGGCCGAAATTCACTGGGGCGACGAGACCGGCGTGCGCCGCGACGACGTGCGCGGGCGCAGCTACGCCCCGCAAGGCCAGACGCCCGTGATTCGCGTGAACAACAAGCGCCACGGCTTGTCGGTGTTCTCCACCGTCACCAACAAGGGCCAGATGCGCTGGCAGGCCTTCGACGGAGCGTTGAGCGCCGACATCCTGATCGACTTCCTGCGCCGGCTGGTCAAGGATGCCGGCCGAAAGATCTACCTGATCCTGGACAACCTGCGTGTGCACCACAGCAAGCCTGTGAAGGCCTGGCTGGCCGAGCACAAGCACGAGATCGAAGTCTTCTACTTGCCCAGCTACAGCCCCGAATTGAGTCCCAACGAAATGGCCAATGCCGACCTGAAGCAGGTCGGCACCAAACTCGCTCCAGCTCGCTCGAAGCTGCAACTGGTGAAGGTCACGCGCCAGCATCTGCTCAGCGTTCAGCGACAGCCCGAGCGCGTCAAGAGCTACTTCGAACATGCACCGGTTCGGTATGCTGCTTGAGTTTATTGTTTCAATGCCGGATCAATATTTCATGGACGCGACGACGCAGTTTCGGCCACGCGCCTTGGCTTCGTAGAGCACGGCGTCGGCGCGGTGCATCAACTGCTCGGGCGTTTCGCGTCCGCCTGGGAGCAGCGTGGCGACGCCGAGGCTGGCCGTCACCCAGGACGAGACGGGCGGCTGGCCGCTGCCCGAGGGCGAGGCCGGGATCCGCAGGACTTCAATGCGCGCGCGCAGCTCCTCGGCCACGCGCTGCCGGCGCGCTGGCTGGCGCCAGGCAGCACGAGAGCGAACTCCTCGCCACCGAAGCGCGCGGCGACGCCGGTGAGACAGCGGTCGCCCTCGAGGTGGCCGTTGGCGTCGTTGAAGTGCTTGAAGTAGTCGATGTCGAGCAGGATCAGACTCAGGCTGCGGCCGTCGCGGCTGCTCTGGGCGATGTGTTCCTGCAGCTTGAGGTTCAGATGCCGGCGGTTGTACAGGCCGGTGAGGCCGTCGTGCGAGGCCAGGTCGCGCAGCTGCGCGTTGGCGGCGGAGACGCGCGCATACAGCTTGGTGATCTCCCACAGGGGCACGGCCAGCGCGCCGAACACCGCGAGGCAGCGTGACGCTTACCAGCCCAGGCTGTAGCGCGCGCCGGCGGCCAGCGTGAGGCTGATGTCCAGGCAGGAGGCGAACAGGCCGACCGCCAGCCACATCATCAGCACGCTGCGGTTGCGTCCGATGACGAGCACGGCGGCGATCACGTACATGCCCGCGGGCGAGGAGGCCAGGCCCAGGTAGGAGCCGGCGCGCCGACCACCCATTTAGCGAGCGGCTTTGCGCGCGCCAGCGTGATGCGCAGGCGCGGCTCGACGCGCATGGTCAGCATTGCCAGCGCGACGATGGTCGGGAAGCCGCCGTGCCAGATGACCCAGAGCCAGACGGCGGTCTGCGGACACGCGCCGAGCAGGCCGGTCTCGCTGAACACGCCAGGGAAGACGAGCATCTGCAGCATCACCACCAGCGCAGTGAAGCCGTAGGCGGCGGCCAGCACGCCAATGAAGAGATGGCCGCTGGAGAGGAACTGCAGCATCAGCAGATAGACGGTGAGCCCCTCGACGATGAACACCGCCATGCCGAACATCAGCAGGAAGGGCTGCACGATGGGCAGCGGATCGCGGGCGAAGGGGATCGCGCCTAGCCAAAAGGCCAGCAGGAGCGCGGCCACGGTGAGGGCCGCGCTGCGGGCCAGGGGCGTCAGCGTCACATGCGCCATGCTGGACAGCGCATACAGGGCCAATTCGTTTTGCATGGCGGAATGGGCAGCTGGATCCATGAGCAAGCGCGAAGGCGTGAAAACTTGTTCGGAATGATAAGCCTAATCTACTATCGCCGGCTGCACGCCCGTCCGCCGGCAAGCCGTGCCTACCGCGACCTGCGCGAAGCGCTCAGCCCGCCTGCAGCAGGCGCTTGCGCAGCTCGGTCTTGAGCACATTGCTGTAGTTTTTCTTGGGCAGGGCGTCGGTGACGATGTAGGTCTTGGGACGCTTGAAGCGGGAGATGCTCTCCAGGCACAGCGCGTCGAGCTCGGCGGTGTCCAGATGTTCGCCCGGACGCGGCACGACGAAGGCCACCACGTCCTCGCCCCATTCGACGCTGTGCCGGCCGATCACCGACACCTCCTGCACGGCAGGATGCGCGAGCAGAACCTCCTCGACCTCGCGTGGATAGATATTGCTGCCGCCGCTGATGATCAGGTCCTTGTAGCGGTCCTTGAGCGTGAGGAAGCCGTCCTCGTCGAAACAGCCCATGTCGCCGGTGCGCAGCCAGCCGTTTTGCACGACCTCCTGCGTGGCCTCGCGGTTGTTCCAATAGCCCCGCATCACCGTGGGGCCGCGCACGACGATCTCCCCGATCTCGCCCGCCGGCAGCGGATGTCAGGTGTCGCCGACCACGCGCACGTCCACGCAGGACTGCACCACGCCCACCGAAGCCAGGCGCTCGCGGCGGCGCGGATAGACCGGGTCGGCATGCATGCGGGCGTGCATCTCGCGCGAGATGCGCGGTGATGGTCATCGGCGTTTCGCCCTGGCCATAGATCTTTGCTAAGCAGGGGTCCATCACCTGCATGGCGCGTTCGATGTCCTGCAGATACATCGGTCCGCCGCCGTAGACGATGGTGCGGAAATGATTGCCGGGCTTGTGCGCGGCGGCGGCCTAATCGACCAGCCGACGCACCATTGTGGGCGCGGCGAAGAAGCTCAGGCGGCCGAGCCTGGGCGCGAGCTGGAGGATTTCCGCCGCGTCGAAACCGCGCGATTCGGGTAGCACGTGGCGCGCGCCGGCGCGCAGATGCGGAATGCCGTAGAGGCCGGCGCCGTGCGAGATGGGCGCGGCGTAGAGATAGGTGTCGGCGGCCTCGGGGCGGTCGACGTCGGCGTAGTAGCACAGCGACATCGACACCAAATTGCCGTGGCTGAGCATCACGCCCTTGGGCTTTCCGGTGGTGCCCGAGGTGTAGAACAGCCAGGCCGGATGCGTGCCGGGCAGCGCGGGCGGCGCGCCGAAGCCGGGCTGCGAGCAGGCCTGGGTGAATTCGGCGGATTCCATGTCGACGATGTTCAGACCTGCGAGCCGCAGGTCTTCGGGCCGCAGGGACTAGCCCAGCTCTGTCTTCGCCAGCACCGCCTTGCAGCCTGCGTCGGCGAGGATCCATGCGATCTCGCGCGGATGCAGCTTGGCGTTGACCGGCGCGGGCACGATGCCTGCTTCCCAGCAGGCGTAGAGCGAGACCAGATACTCGTGCACGTTGGCAATCAGCAGGCCGATGCGGTCGCCGGGCCGCAGCGCGAGGTTCAGCGTGAGCCAGCCGGCGAGGCTGGAGACGCACGCGGCGAAGTGCGCATAGTCGGCGACGACGCGTCGGCCCACCAGCAGGGCCGGATCATTGGGCCGCAGCCGCGCATTGGCGGCGAGCCAGCTGGCGAGATTCACGGCGTGCGTCCCGTGGAGTCTATTCTTCCAGCGGCATGCCGCCGACCACGCAGCTGAAGCCGCCGTCAACGTAGGTGATCTCGCCAGTGATGCCCGAGGACAGGTCCGAGAGCAGGAAGGCGGCGGTGTTGCCGACGTCGTCGATGGTGACGTTGCGGCGCAACGGCGCGTTTTCCTCGACGAAGGAGAGAATCTTGCCGAAGCCCTTAATGCCGGAGGCGGCGAGCGTCTTGATTGGGCCGGCGGAGATGCCGTTGACGCGCACGCCCTTGGGGCCGAGGCTGGCGGCGAGATAGCGCATGCTGGCCTCGAGAGCGGCCTTGGCCAGGCCCATGGTGTTGTAGTTGGGTACCACGCGTTCGGCGCCCAGATAGGTCAGCGTGAGCAGTGCGGCCTGCGGCGAGAGCATCGGCAGGGCGGCCTTGGCCAGCGCCGGGAAGCTGTAGGCGGAGATGTCGTGGGCGATCTTGAAGGCTTCGCGCGAGAGGCCGTCGAGGAAGTCGCCGGCGATGGCTTCGCGCGGCGCGAAACCGATGGCGTGCACCAAGCCGTCGAGCTTCGGCCAGGTCTTGGAGAGATCGGCGAAGACCGCGGCGATCTGCTCATCGCTGCCGACGTCGCAGTCGAAGATCAGTTCGCTGCCGAATTCCTTGGCGAAATCGGTGATCCGGTCCTTGAAGCGCTCGCCTACGTAGGTGAAGGCCAATTCGGCGCCTTCGCGCTTGCAGGCCTTGGCGATACCGTAGGCGATCGAGCGGTTGGAGAGCAGGCCGGTGATCAGGATGCGCTTGCCAGCGAGAAATGCCATGGTGTTGTGCTCCAGCGTGTTTTTGCAGGGCGGATTGTCGCACAGGACGCGCGGCGCGCGCGCCAGCCGGCCGCCTGCAGACCACGCCAAGCCGCTCCGCTACAATGCTGCCCCATGCTGCGCCTGAGCGAAATCAAACTTCCGTTGGAACACGCCGAGTCCGATCTGGACGCGGCTGTGTGCGCGCGTCTGGCGAAACTGGGCATGCCCAAGGATGGTCTCGTCGGCTACACGGTGTTCCGCCGCGCGCACGACGCGCGCAAGCGCTCGGACATCAAGCTGACCTATATCGTGGACGTTGAAGTGCGCGACGAAGCCGCACTCCTGCCCAGGCTGGACAAGGTCCCGCATTGCAGCCCGACGCCCGACCTCGCCTACCGCTTCGCTGCCCGCGCGCCTCGGCGCATGGACAAGCCGCGGCCGGTGGTGATCGGTATGGGGCCCTGCGGCCTCTTCGCAGGGCTGATCCTCGCGCAGATGGGCTTCAAGCCCATCATCCTCGAACGCGGCAAGGCGGTGCGCGAGCGCACCAAGGACACCTGGGGCCTGTGGCGCAAGCGCGTGCTCAACCCCGAATCGAACGTGCAGTTTGGCGAAGGCGGCGCGGGCACCTTCTCAGACGGCAAACTCTACAGCCAGATCAAGGATCCGCGCCATCTCGGCCGCAAGGTGCTCGAGGAGTTCGTCAAGGCCGGCGCGCCCGAGGACATCCTGTATCTGAGCCATCCGCATATCGGCACCTTCCGCCTGGTGAGCATGGTGGAGAAGATGTGCGCCGAGATCATCGCCCTGGGAGGGGAGGTGCGCTTCGAGACGCGCGTCGAGGACGTGGAGATCGAGAACGGACGCATCCGCGGGCTCAGGCTCGGCGGCGCGGCCGTGACCGAGCAGGGCGGCGCGAGCCATCTCGACTGCGAGCACGTCGTGCTCGCGGTGGGCCACAGCGCGCGCGACACCTTCGAGATGCTGCATGCGCGCGGCGTCTACATGGAAGCCAAGCCATTCTCGCTGGGCTTTCGCATGGAGCATCCGCAGAGCATGATCGACCGCCAGCGCTTTGGCGACTTCGCCGGCGACGAGCGCCTGGGCGCGGCCGAATACAAGGTCGTGCATCACTGCGAGAACGGCCGCGCGGTCTACAGCTTCTGCATGTGCCCGGGCGGCACCGTGGTGGCGGCGACCTCCGAGCCGGGCCGCGTGGTCACCAACGGAATGAGCCAGTATTCGCGCAACGAGCGCAACGCCAACGCCGCGATCGTCGTCGGCGTCACACCGGCGGACTTCCCCGGCGGGCCGCTCGCGGGCATCGTGATGCAGCGCGAATGGGAGTCCAAGGCCTTCGAGCTGGGCGGCGGCGACTACAGCGCGCCCGGCCAGCTCGCGGGCGACTTCCTCGCCGGCCGCACCTCGACCTCGCTGGGCAAGGTACAGCCTTCGTACAAGCCGGGCGTGAAGCCGGCGGACCTGAGCCAGGCGCTGCCGGATTTCGTGATCGCGGCCATCCGCGAGGCGATTCCGGCCTTCGACCGCAAGATCCGCTGCTTCGCCATGGACGACGCCTTGCTAACCGGCGTCGAGACGCGCACCTCCTCGCCGCTGCGCATCAAGCGCGGCGCGGATTTCCAGAGTTTGAACGTTGCGGGTCTGTATCCGGCGGGAGAGGGCGCGGGCTATGCCGGCGGCATCTATTCCGCCGCGATCGACGGCATCAAGGTGGCCGAGGCGCTCGCCTTGGCGATGACCGGCCGCGGCTGAAGCCATGGCATCCACGGCGCGCTCACCGCAGCACGGTCACCACGGCGGCCTCGCCGCGAAACATCCACCGAGCGGCGACTCTATTGGGGGACTCGATTGCTGCGGCCCTACTGCGTCGCTATCTGCATCTGAATGACGCCGAACACGCTGCCCGGCGTCAGCCGCTCTGGGCCGATATAGACATAGGAGATGCGCAAGGTCAGGTCCACGCGTACCTCCGCGTTCGACGTGTATTGCTGTCCTTCCGTCGCGAAGGCTCCGCCCCACCCCGGACATGCCATCCAGTCGGGAAACGTGGAGGCCACGACCGAGAGTCCGACGCCGCCGGCGCGCCCCGCGCCGGGCGTGTTGCGCATGTGATAGGGGTTGAACTGGCCGCTGACGTTCGTCTGGCTGCGCATCGTGACGCGCACCCTGGATCCCGGAGGACAGCCGCTGATGCGGAAGGTGAAGTCGGTGGCCTTGGACTTGAACGCTTCATGCGTTGGAATTTTCGGCAGCGCCACGGGCAGGCTGCCGCCGGGCGAGTCGAGCATGCAGTTCGGCGTGGTGACCGCACCTTCCACCTGGAGTTCGCCGGCCTGCGCCGGCAGGCTGAGCGGCAGGCCGGCGCCGAGGGCCGCCGCCAGCAGCGCGGTGAAGACGCCGGGGCCCGCTTGCGCCGTTTTCGCCGCCGCGCTCTTCTCATGCCGGCCGCCCGGTCTTCCTCGCTCGATGTCCATGCCGCTTTCCCGAAAGTAAAAAGATGCGGGAAGCATAAGAGCCGAATGCGCCGAAATGCCTTACGGCGGCAGGATTTCACATTTTTTCCGGAAAAATCAGCAAATTCCTATAGTTCCTGTTGCGCCAGATACTGCAAGAGCCCGGCGCCCGCCGCGCGTCCGTTGGCGAAGCAGGCGGTGAGCAGATAGCCGCCGGTGGGCGCGTCCCAATCGAGCATCTCGCCCGCGCAGAACACGCCGGGCAGCGTCTTGAGCATGAGATGGCGGTCGAGCGCTTCGAAGGACACGCCGCCGGCGCAGCTGATCGCCTCTTCGAGCGGCCGCGCGCGCAGCAGCTTCACCGGCAGCGACTTGAGCATCGCTGCGAAGCGCGCCGAGTTGCCGCTGAGTTCGGCCAGCGCCTGGCGCGAGAGGCTTTCGCGCAGAAGCCCGGCCTTGACACCGGCGATGTCGAGCTGGCTCTGCAGATGCGAGGGCAGGGAGCATTTGCCGCGCGGCTTGGCGAGCGCCTCCTGAACCTTCTGCAGGCTCAGGCCGGGCAGCAGGTCGAGGCGGATGGTGGCGATGCCTTTCTGGGCGATGCGTTCGCGGATCCTGGCGCTCAGTGCATAGATGAGGCTGCCTTCGACGCCGCTGGCGGAGACGACGAATTCGCCTTGGCGGGGCGCGCTTTCGGGCGGAGACACCGCGTCCGCGTCGCTCTCGTCCACGCTCATCGCCACCGACTTCACCGGCTGTCCCGCGAAGCGTTCGCGGAAGTATTCCGACCAGGGCGCCTCGAAGCCGCAGTTCGACGGCTCCAGGGTCTTCACCGGCACGCCGCGTTCGGCGAACAGGCTTTGCCAGGCGCCGTCCGAGCCGAGCCGCGCCCAGCTTACGCCGCCCAGGGCGAGCAGCACGGCGTCGGCGCGCGCCTCGGTCTCGCCAAGCGGCGCTGCCTTCATGTCGTTGGGGAAAATGCAGCCCGAGCTGCCGACGAAGGTTTCCACGCCGAGGCCGCGCGCCCAGTCGCGCAGCGCCTGCGGGCCGAAGCCATCGATCAGCGGCGCGAGCGCTTCGCGGCGCGCGCCGTAGCGGCCAAGGAAGGCTTCCAGCGCCTCGGAATGCGTGAGGTTCATGCCACCCTTGCCGGCGAGCAGGAATTTGCGGCCCACCGAAGGCATGGCGTCGTAGAGGTCGACGCGCAGGCCGGCGGCGGGCAGGGCGGTCGGAGCGGGTCGCCTGGTCGGGTTCAATCGATGAGCTTGCCGTCGGCGTCGAAGAAGGGCCAGGCCGGTCCATGGTCTCCGATGGCGGCGGCATGCGTGACGAGACCCTGGGCGGGGTCCCACCAGTGCAGAAGATAGGCGGGCGGCTCCATTCTGAAGCGCGAGGCCGCCGCGTCGTCGAGGTCGAGTGTGACCTGGTGCGCTGGGCTGGGCGCGGTCATGGCGAGCGTGCCGCCGAGGCGCCTGACGATGTGCCGGTGCAGATGGCCGCAGAGCACGCGTTCCACATGCGCATGCATGACGCCACCACGGCTTCGAGCGCGGCGGCGTCATGCATGCCGATGTAGTCCATGTGGCCGATGCCGGTGATGAAGGGCGGATGGTGCAGAAGGAGCAGCGTGGGCCTGCCGGCGGCCCCGGCGAGCGCGCGGTCAAGCCAGGGCAGCTGCGTGGGGGCGACGCGCGTGCCGCTCTGCCCGGGGATCGTGCAGTCGAAGGAGATGAGGCGCAGCGGGCCGGCATCCACCGCGTAGTGCACCGGGTCGCCGCCTTCTCTGGCCTGGTGCAGATAGCCGTGCTCGGGAAAGGCTTCGCGCAGGCCGGCGCGGCTGTCGTGATTGCCGGGCATCAGATAGAGCGGCATCGGCAGGCGCGCGAGCAGCGCGCGCAGGAAGGCGTATTCGTCGGCGTGGCCGAAGTCGACGAGGTCGCCGGTGGCGACGACCGCGTCGGGCCGCTGGGGCGCGGCGAGTAGGGCGTCGATGCAGCGCTCGAGCATGCGGGCGGTGTCGACGCGGCGACAGGAGAGCTTGCCGCCGGCATTGATGTGCAGGTCGGAGATCTGGGCGAGGAGGTAGCGGCTCTTGTCCACGTCGTGCGTCCATTGAGCTCTGCAGATAGATCAGGTGCGAGGGATCGACGCGCAGCCCGACCCGGTCTCCCGCGCGCCAGTTGCCGCGCGCGTGGTGTCCACGTTGAGCGCGTCGACGCCGTGCTCGGGCGCGACCAGCAGGCGCGTGCAGCTGCCGAGGAATGATACTTCCTTGACCGTGCCGAAGGCGGCGGCGTAGGCCGCGCCGGCCAGCTCGATGTCCTCAGGCCGCGCCCTGGCGGGCGGAGGCGGCGAGCGCGGCGGGCAGGCTGTTCATCAGGCCGATGAAGTCGGCGACGAAGGCGTTGGCGGGGTGGCGATAGATGTCTTGCAGCGAGCCGGTCTGGGCGATGCGGCCCTTCTCCATGACGATGATGCGGTCGCCCAGGGCCACGCGCTGGCGCTGGCCGCCGGAGAGCTGGTCGACGCGGCGCTGCTCGGCGGCGTCCAGGCCGCGCACGCGCAGGCCGTAGTTGATGTTCTCCTCCACGGTCATGTTCGGGAACAACGCATAGCCCTGGAAGACCATAAAAACGCCGCGCTTCTCGATGGGCAGCACGGTGACGGGGGCGTCGCCTAAGAAGACTTCGCCGCCGGCGTCCGGATATTCCAGGCCGGCGATGATGCGCAGGGTGGTGGTCTTGCCGCAGCCCGAGGGGCCGAGCAGCACCACGGTCTCGCCGGCCTCGATGTGCAGATCGATCGGATGCAGGGCGACGATGCCGTTGGAGAAGGTCTTGCCGCAGTGGCGCAGGCGGATGGAGGCGGGTTGCTGGGTCATGGTTATTGATACAGCGCTTAAACATTGAACTTATTGAGTGATATATAGTCGGCATGTTGCATGGACAAAATCGACTCGAGAACGCTGCCGGTAGCCGCCCTGAACGAACGGCGCCGACGTGCGGTGAAGATGCGGCTGGATGGCGTGAGCCTGAAGGACGCAGCGGCGCAATGCGAGATGTCGCGCACGACGCTCATTGCGGCGGTGAAGGCGTATCGCGCGGGCGGGTGGAAGGTCCTCGACGTTGAGCGCCCCGGGCGCCCGCAGGGTACGGGCAGAACGCTGACGGCGGAGCAGGAACGCGAGGTTCAGCGGCTGATCCGCTGACCACATGCCCGACCAGTTGAAGATGATCTACGCGCTGTGGAGCCGCCAGGCAGTGGCCGAGTTGATCCTTAACCGATACGGCATCATAATGCTCTCGCGCTCATTCTCGGCGGCCAGCTCGGCACCTATTGATCCGGCAGAAAGAAGTTTTCATGCGGCGTATTTGACGCGGGGATCCTGGAAGTAGGATTTCACGCGTTCGGGATGGGTTTCGATGAACGCCATATGGTTCTTTGCTGCAGCGTGTAATTTGGCCTTTGTTCTGACGGGGACTCGTGTGCTGATGACATGTTTCAGGTCGGCGTTGAGTCGCTCATCCGGATTGAGCTCCGGGCTGTAGCTGGGCAGGTAAAAGACTTCGATGTCGGCTTGGTGCTCGGCAAGCCATGCCTTGACCGGCTTGCGGTGATGCACGCCGAGGTTGTCGAGGATCAGGAACACTTTCTTGCCCGCGCGCTTGCCATCGGCCACCAGCGCCTCGAAGAACTCGATGAGCTTCTCGTGGTTAAAGGCACCATCGATGATCATCCAGCTTGCCTTGCCCTGATTGGTCACTGTGGAAATCATCGACAGCTTCTGTCGCGTACCTCTAACCGCCATCGTGACCGGGGTTTGCCCTTTGGGATCATAACTGCGGCCCCGAACATCCGTATTCACCAACGCGGTTTCGTCACCCCAGTGAGTCTCGCCACCTTCGGCCTTGGCACGCTTCTCGATGGCCGGATACTCCTGATCGATCCACTGCTTGACAGACTCCGGTCGCTGTTCGTAAGCGCGCTTGATCGGCTTTTTCGGCGTGAAACCCCAGCGCTTGAGGTAGTCTCCGACCGCACGTATTGAGAGTCTGAACGCGTATTCCTGTTCGATGAACAGCATGATCGCGCCTCGCGTCCAGAGCGCAGATTCCATCTTCAACTGCTCCGGACGTTTGTCGCAGATCGTGCGCCGGATTGCTTCTTCTTGATCCGCATTAAGCCGTCTTCCGTCTCCTTGCGTACGAGCTTGTGGGTGCGGCTTCAGGGCCGCCGCGCTCCCTTCTTCATAGAGATCAATGGCCAGTCGAGCCGCCGGGTAACTCAGCCCTGTCAACTCCGCGATGGCCATGACTCCGTATCCCTTCCGATGCAACCTCACGACCTGCTTTCGCCTCTCGTGCAGTTGCTTCAGTTTCTGGTATCGAGCGTCTTCTTTTTCTATGCCAATTCGCATGCCAGAAATGATAATAAGTTCAATCTTTATGTTGCCGTATCAATAAGTCCTTGCACCGCTCACACTCTGGAAGGAATCGAATACGCACTAAATACGTGCAGTGCATCAGCCCAGCCGGCCTCCACAAGATGGCGTATTACGAATGTGGCGATCCAGCCAATCCGCGCGTGCTGGTCTGCGTGCACGGCCTGACGCGCAGCGGCCCCGATTTCGACGTGCTGGCGCAGGCGCTGCAAGGCGACTACCGCGTGGTCTGCCCCGACGTGGTGGGCCGCGGCGCATCCGATTGGCTCGCCCAGCCGCTGGGCTATGGCGTGCCCCAGTACGTGGCGGACATGGTGACGCTTCTGGCGCGCCTGGACGTGGAGAAGGTGAATTGGTTCGGCACGTCGATGGGCGGGCTGATCGGCATGACGCTGGAAGGCCTCAAGGGCGCGCCGATCGGCCGGATGCTGATCAACGACGTGGGCCCGCGCCTGGACTTAGAGGGGCTGGCGCGCATCGGCTCCTATGTGGGCAAGGCGCCGGAGTTTGCAAGCCGCGCCGAAGGCCTCGCCTATCTGGTTTCCCGTGCCGAGAGTTTCGGCAAGCACACGCCGGAGCAATGGGAGGCGATCAACACGCCACTGCTCAAGGAGCGCAACGGCAAGTGGGTGGTGCATTACGACCCGGCGATCGCCGCGCCTTTCGCGCACATCACGTCGGAGCTGGCGGCGGCGGGCGAGGCGGCGCTGTGGAAGTCCTGGGAGAGCATCCAGGACCGCATGCTGATCGCGCGCGGCGCGAATTCGGATCTACTCTCCGCCGCCACGGCCGCGGAGATGATCAAGCGCGGCCGCGAGGTGAGCATGGTGGAGATCGCCGACACCGGGCATACACCGACCTTCGTGCAGCCGGGGCAGGAGGCGATCGCGAGCGACTTCTTTCTCGGCAAGTAACAGACGGGCGGGGCGGGACCGGATCTCTTTAGCAACGGACATACCGAGCAGGCCGCGCTGGCCGATCACCTAGATTGGCTCGCGCAGCACTCGGCCGCCTTGCGGCTGCCCAGCGGCGAGCCGGTGGCGGAGCATGCGCGCGGGGTGCTGTCGGTGCTCGACGGTCTGCAGCTCGACGGACCGGGCCGCGCGGCGTGCGCCTTGCTGCCGTATGCGGAAGCGCTGCAGACCGTGCCGGCGCAGGAGCGCGCGCCGTTCGCCAAGGCGTTGGCCGAGACCTGGGGCGGCGAGGTCGCCAGTCTGGTCGACAACGTGCGCAAGCTTGGCGAGATCAGCGGGCACGCGGTGGCCAGCGGCGGAGCCGGCGTGGACGAGCGCCGCCGCCGGGGCTGGCGCGGCAGACGCTGGACATCGACGCGCCGCTGGCGAACAGGCTGGACATCTGGCAGGTGGAGTGGGAGCTGGAGGATCTGGCTTTCCGCTTTGAGGAGCGCGAGACCTTTATCGTCGAGGCCATCGCGCGTCTGCAGGACGAGCTCAAGGCCGCCGACATCGCCGCCGAGGTGAATGGCCGGCCCAAGCATATCTACAGCATCTGGAAGAAGGTGCGCGGCAAGGCGCTGGAGTTCGCCGATCTCTACGACGTGCTGGGCCTGCGGGTGATCGTGGAGGACATCAAGAACTGCTACGCGGCCCTGGGTCTGGTGCACACGATGTGGCAGCTGGTTCCCAAGGAGTTCGACGACTACATCTCGCGGCCCAAGGCGAACGGCTACCGCTCACTGCACACGGCGGTGCTCGATCCGCAGGGCAGGGCGCTGGAGGTGCAGATCCGCACGCGTGCCATGCATCAGTTCGCCGAATATGGCGTGGCTGCGCACTGGCGCTACAAGGAGGCCGGGCAGAAGGGCTATTCCGGCATCGTGCAGGCCGACGGCGGCTACGACCAGAATATCGCCTGGCTGCGCCAGCTGCTGGCCTGGAAGGAAGAGGCGGCGGGCGGCGGGGACGCGGCCGAGGAGGATGCGGCGGGCGGCGCGGGCCAGGCAGGCGAGGGAGCGGACACGGCGCGGGGCAGGGAAGAGGGCAGGGGCGCGGAAAGGATTGGGAACAGATCAAGCACGCCGAGCTCGACGATCATATCTAGGTGCTCTCGCCGCAGGCGAAGGTGGTGGCGCTGCCGCGCGGCGCGGCGCCGCTGGACTTCGCCTACTACCTGCACACCGATCTGGGCCATCGCTGCCGCGGCGCGCGCGTGGATGGCGCCATGGTGCCGCTGGACACGCAGCTCAAGAACGGCCAGACGGTGGAGATCGTCGCGGTCAAGCAGGGTGGGCCTTCGCGCGACTGGCCCAACCCCGAGCTGGGCTATCTGGCGAGCCACCGCGCCCGCACCAAGGTGCGCGCCTGGTTCAACGCGCTGCAGATGCAGGAGACGCTGGCCCAGGGCCGCACCCTGCTGGACAAGACCCTGCAGCGCGAGGGCAAGACGGCAGTCAACCTCGACGAGCTGGCGCATAAGCTCGGCTTCAAAACCCAGGACGAGCTCTACGTCGCGCTGGGCAAGGATGAATTCAGCCTGCGCACGGTGGAGAACCTGCTGCACGGCAAGGCCGATCCCGACTACGAGGATCAGATTCCATCGGCGGTGAACCGGCCGAGCAAGTCGGGTCATGCGGGCGGGGTGTTGGTGGTGGGCGTGGATGCTCTGATGACGTAACTGTCCAAATGCTGACGGCCGGCGCCGCCTGATGCGATCGTCGGCTTCGTCACGCGCGGCAAGGGCGTGACGATCCACCGCGCCAGCTGCGAGACCTTCGCGCGCCTGGCTGAACGCGCGCCCGAGCACGTGATCACGACCGACTGGGGTGTGCACGGCGACCAGGTCTATCCGGTGGATCTGGTGGTGGAGGCGATCGCCCGCCAGGGCCTGCTGCGCGATATCTCGGAAGTCTTCTCCCGTGAGAAGATCAACGTCAAGGACGTGCGCACGCTCTGGCGCGGCGGGCAGGCGCGCATGCAGTTCACGGCCGAGGTGCCGGACGTCGGCCGGCTGCAGTGAACCCTGGCCTTGATCGGTGAAATCGCGGGTGTCTTGTCAGAGATGCGTAAATAAGGGTATACTGCGCTGCTTAAGGCTCGTAGCTCAGCTGGTTAGAGCACCACCTTGACATGGTGGGAGTCGTTGGTTCGAGTCCAATCGAGCCTACCAACGAATAGCGGTAAAAAAGAGCGCGGCGCAGCCGCGTTTTTTTCTGTGCTGTCTTCTCAACATTCATGGTGCGTGCATGATCAAGATTACCTTGCCCGATGGTTCGCAACGCGAGTTCCGCGGTCCGGTGACCGTGGCCGACGTCGCGCTGAACATCGGCGCCGGCCTGGCGAAGGCCGCGCTGGCCGGCAAGGTCGACGGCAAGCTGGTCGACACGGGCTTTTGCATCGAGAAGGACAGCAATCTGGCCATCGTCACCGCTAAGGATTCCGACGGCCTGGACATCACCCGCCACTCCACCGCCCACCTGATGGCCTATGCGGTCAAGACGCTCTTCCCCGAGGTGCAGGTCACGATCGGCCCGGTGATCGAGAACGGCTTCTACTACGACTTCTCCTATAAGCGCCCCTTCACGCCCGAGGACCTCGAAGCCATCGAGAAGAAGATGGCCGAGCTGGCGAAGAAGGATGAGCCGGTGACCCGCAAGGTGCTGCCGCGCGACGAGGCGGTGGCGTATTTCAAGAGCATTGGCGAGCACTACAAGGCGGAGATCATCGCCGGCATCCCAGCGGGCGAGGATGTCTCGCTCTACACCGAGGGCGAGTTCATTGACCTGTGCAGCGGTCCCCACGTGCCCTCCACCGGCAAGCTCAAGGTGTTCAAGCTGATGAAGGTGGCCGGCGCGTACTGGCGCGGCAACTCCAAGAACGAAATGCTTCAGCGCGTCTACGGCACCGCCTGGGCGACCAAGGATGAACAGGACGCCTATCTTCACATGCTCGAAGAGGCCGAGAAGCGCGATCACCGCAAGCTCGGCCGCCAGCTCGATCTGTTCCACTTCCAGGAAGAGGCGCCGGGCCTGATCTTCTGGCATCCCAAGGGCTGGAGCATTTGGCAGCAGGTCGAGCAGTACATGCGCAAGGTCTACCAGGATAACGGCTATCAGGAAGTCAAGGCGCCGCAGATCCTGGATCGCTCGCTCTGGGAAAAGACCGGCCACTGGCAGAGCTACAAGGAGAACATGTTCACGACGGAATCGGAGAGCCGCAGCTATGCGCTCAAGCCGATGAACTGTCCCGGACATATCCAGATCTATAACGCCGGCCTGCACAGCTACCGCGACCTGCCGCTGCGCTACGGCGAATTCGGCCAATGCCATCGCAACGAGCCCTCGGGCGCGCTGCACGGCATGATGCGCGTACGCGGATTCACCCAGGACGACGGCCACATCTTCTGTATGGAAGAACAGGTCCAGTCCGAAGTGGCCGACTTCGACGTCGCGGTGCGCAAGGTCTACGGCGACTTCGGCTTCGCCGACATCGCCGTCAAGCTGGCCCTGCGCCCCGAGAATCGCATCGGCGACGACGCTACCTGGGGCAAGGCCGAGGATTCCCTGCGCAGCGCGATCCGCGACTCCGGCGTGGAATGGGAAGAGCTGCCCGGCGAGGGCGCCTTCTACGGCCCCAAGATCGAATACCACCTCAAGGATTCCATCGGCCGCTCCTGGCAGTGCGGCACGATGCAGGTCGATTTCCAGATGCCGGTCCGCCTGGGAGCCGAATACGTGGCCGAGGACAACAGCCGGAAAATCCCGGTCATGCTGCACCGGGCGATCGTCGGTTCGCTGGAGCGCTTTATCGGCATGCTGATCGAGCACCACGCCGGTGCAATGCCGCTTTGGCTTGCTCCGGAGCAGTTGGTGGTGCTCAATATTTCCGACGCCCAGGCCGACTATGCAACTTCTGTGGTGCAAACGCTGAAAAAACAAGGGCTTAGAGCCAAGGCGGATTTGCGCAATGAGAAAATAACGTATAAAATACGCGATCACTCTATGCAGAAGCTTCCATACTTGCTGGTTGTCGGCGATAAGGAGCGGGATGCACAGGCGGTGGCCGTGCGCGCCCGAGGGGGCGTCGATCTAGGCATAATGAGCCTGTCGGCGCTACTTGAGCGACTCCAGAGCGAGCTCGCGAGAAAGGCCTGAGGCGCGGCGCGGCTTCTTTTTTTAATATTTGGGACACGAAACATCGCTACAGATAAATCGCACCGCCTGAACCGCGAGATCAACGCGCCGCAACTGCGCCTGATCGGCGTGGAAGGTGATCTGTTTGGTGTCGTGCCGCTGTCGGAGGCTTTGAAACTGGCGGAAGAGAACGAAGTGGATCTGGTTGAGATCGCGCCGACCGCAGAGCCACCCGTGGCGCGCCTGATGGACTACGGCAAGTTCAAGTATCAGGAAGCCAAGAAGCAGCACGAAGCCAAGCTGAAGCAAAAGGTCATTCAGGTCAAGGAAGTCAAATTCCGTCCCGGTACTGATGATGGCGACTACAACATTAAGCTGCGCAACCTGATCCGCTTCCTGGAAGACGGCGACAAGGCCAAGATCACGCTGCGCTTCCGCGGCCGCGAGATGACCCACCAGGAAATCGGCATGCGCATGCTCGAGCGCCTGAAGGCGGACCTGGAAGAGCATGGCCAGGTCGAGCGGATGCCGAAGATGGAAGGTCGCCAGATGATCATGGTGCTGGCGCCGAAGAAAAAGAAGTAAGCCGGTGGCTGCAAAGCGGTCGAACGGCAAGATTGCAGTAATCGCCGCCCACAGGGCGACGGGGCGGCACTGGGGTGCAAGCCCCCAACAAGTGGAAAAGGGTCCAGAAGAGGTCAAACCGCCGCGGTTTTCGGCAGCCGAGTCCACCCGTCTCCATCCAAAAACAGGTAATACAAGGAGTAGTCATGCCCAAGATGAAAACCAAGCGGGGCGCCACCAAGCGCTTCATCGCTCGCCCGGGCGGCAGCTTCAAGCGCGGTCAGGCGTTCAAGCGTCATATTCTGACCAAGAAGACCACCAAGAACAAGCGCCAATTGCGTGGCACAGCAGATGTCCATGAGACTAATTTGAAGTCCGTTCGCGCAATGATGCCCTACGCCTGACCCCAACAGACCCGCAAGGAGAGAAATATGCCACGAGTCAAACGCGGGGTAACGGCACGTGCCCGCCACAAGAAAGTCATCGACGCAGCCAGGGGTTACCGCGGCCGTCGCGGCAATGTATTCCGTATCGCCAAGCAGGCGGTCATGCGCGCCGGGCAATACGCCTATCGCGACCGCCGCAACAAGAAGCGCGTCTTCCGCGCCCTCTGGATCGCTCGTATCAATGCGGCCGTCCGCGAGCACGAAATGACCTACAGCGTCTTCATCAGTGGACTGAAGAAGGCCGCGATCGAAATCGACCGAAAGGTGCTGTCCGACATGGCCATCAACGACAAGCCGGCATTCGCGGCGATCGTCGGCCAGGTCAAGGCCGCCGTAGCCTAAGCGTCTCGCTGCCCACGGGCAACAGGCACAAGCAATACAGGGGGCTCGCAAGAGTCCCTTTTAGTTGGTTCTCATAGAAGCGATATGGATCTCGAACAGATAGTCGCCGATGCGCAGGTGGCGTTTTCAAAAGCCGCCGACGCAGCCGATCTCGAAAACCGCAAGGCCCGCTTCCTGGGCAAGGCTGGCCTGCTCACCGAAAGGCTCAAGGGCCTTTGCAAGCTCGCCCCCGAGGCGCGCAAGACCGAAGGCGTAGCGATCAACGCCGCCAAGGAAAAGATCGAGGCCGCGCTGGCCGCGCGCCGCCAGTCGATGGCCGATGCGCTGCTCAACGAACGCCTCGCTTCCGAACAGATCGACGTGACCCTGCCGGGCCGTGGTCAGGAGCCGGGCTCGCTGCATCCGGTGATGCGCACCTGGGAACGCATCGAGCAGATTTTCCGCTCCATCGGTTTTGAAGTGGCCGACGGCCCCGAGATCGAGAACGACTGGACCAACTTCACCGCACTCAACAGCCCGGAGAACCATCCCGCGCGCTCGATGCAGGACACCTTCTACATCGACGGCAATGACGCCTCGGGCAAGCCGCTGCTGCTGCGCACCCACACCAGCCCGATGCAGGTGCGCCACGCGCGCATGAACAAGCCGCCGATCAAGGTCATCGCCCCCGGCCGCACCTATCGCGTCGACAGCGACGCCACCCATTCGCCGATGTTCCACCAGGTCGAAGGCCTGTGGATCGCCGAGGACATCAGCTTCGCCGACCTCAAGGGCGTCTACGCCGACTTCCTCAAGAACTTCTTTGAACGCGACGACATCAAGATGCGCTTCCGGCCTTCGTATTTCCCGTTCACGGAGCCCTCGGCCGAAATCGACATGGCCTTCGGTGACGGCCGCTGGCTGGAAATTTCCGGCTCAGGCCAGGTGCACCCGACCGTGATCCGCAACATGGGTCTCGATCCCGAGCTCTACATCGGCTTTGCCTTCGGCTCCGGCCTGGAGCGGCTCACCATGCTCCGCTACGGCATCGACGACCTGCGCCTGTTCTTCGAGGGCGACGTGCGCTTCCTGGCGCAGTTCGCCTGAGACGAAGCGACAGCAGCGAGAGCGAAGAGCGCAAAGAAAAGAACGCAAGACCGAACGGCAAGAACACGAGTTAGAGAGCTATGCAATTTTCCGAATCCTGGCTGCGCAGCTTCGTCAATCCGGCGATCAGCACCGAAGAACTTGCGCATCGCCTGACCATGTCCGGCCTCGAGGTCGAAAGCGTGCGTCCGGTCGCGCCTCCGTTGCAGAAGGTCGTCGTCGGCCACGTGCTCGAAGTCGCGAAGAAGCCCGACGCCGACCGCCTCAACGTCTGCAAGGTCGACGCCGGCACCGGCGAGACGCTGCAGATCGTCTGCCGCGCGCCCAATGTGCGGCCCGGCATCAAGGTGCCCTGCGCCCTGGTCGGCGCGGTGCTGCCGCCGGCGGAAGAGGGCGGCAAGCCCTTCGAGATCAAGGTCGACAAGCTGCGCGGCGTGGAAAGCCGCGGCATGCTCTGTTCGGCCCGCGAGCTCAAGCTCTCCGAAGACCACGGCGGCCTGCTGATCCTGGCCGACGACGCCAAGGTCGGCGAAGACATCCGCAGCGTGCTGCAGCTCGACGACCACGTCTTTGAAATCAAGCTCACACCCAACAAGGCCGACTGCCTCTCCGTCCACGGCGTGGCCCGCGAACTCGCCGCGCTGACCGGCGCGCCGCTCAAGACGCCCGAATTCAAACCCGCGCCGGTTTCGCTTGATGAAACCCTCGCGGTCAAGGTGGAAGCTCCCGATCTGTGCGGCCGCTTCTCCGGCCGAGTGCTACGCGGCGTGAACGCCAGCGCCGTCACGCCCGAATGGATGGTGCGTCGCCTCGAGCGCTCCGGCAAGCGCAGCATCTCCGCTCTGGTCGACATCTCCAATTACGTGATGCTCGAACTCGGCCGTCCCACCCACGTCTTCGACCTCGACAAGGTCAAGGGCGCGCTGGAAGTGCGCTGGGCGCGCGCCGGTGAAAGCCTCAAGCTGCTCAACGGCAACACCATCGAACTCTCCACCGACACCGGCGTGATCGCCGCCGGCGGCGAGGTCGAGAGCATGGCCGGCATCATGGGCGGCGACGCCACCGCCGTCTCGCTCGACACCGTCAACGTCTACCTTGAAGCCGCCTTCTGGTGGCCGCAGTCCATCCAGGGCCGCGCCCGCCGCTACAACTTCTCCACCGACGCGGCCCATCGCTTCGAGCGCGGCGTGGACTACGCCACCACTGTCGAACACATCGAATACATCACCGGCCTGATCCTCAACGTCTGCGGCGGCAAGGCTGGCCCGGTCGACGACCAGAAGGTCAATCTGCCGGTGCGCAAGCCAGTGTCCATGCGCCTGGCGCGCGCGCAGAAAATCATCGGCGTGCCCGTCTCGCAGGATGAAGTGGAGGGCATCTTCACCAGCCTCGGCCTCAAGCACAGCGTCACCGGCAGCAGCGCGGACGCAGTCTTCACCGTCGAGCCGCCCAGCTACCGCTTCGACATCGAGATCGAGGAAGACCTCATCGAGGAAGTCGCACGCATCTGGGGTTTCGAACGCATTCCCGCCAAGCCGCCCGTCGCGCCAAACGCCATGATGCCGACCGACGAGCGCCGCCGCGGCCTGCATGCGCTGCGCCACGAGATAGCCGCGCGCGGCTATCAGGAAGTCGTCAACTTCGGCTTCGTCGACGCCGCCTTGGAGACCGATCTGGCGGGCAATACCGATCCGATCCGCCTGCTCAACCCCATCGCCAGCCAGCTCGCCGTCATGCGCTCCAGCCTCTTCGGCAGCCTGATCGGCAACCTGCGCTACAACCTCTCGCGCAAGGCCACCCGCGTACGCGTCTTCGAACTCGGTCGAGTCTTCCGCCGCGACGCCTCGGTGCCGGACGGCGAACTCTCCGTCGCCGGCTTCGACCAGCCTGTGCTTCTCGGCGCGATGGCCTTCGGTCCGGCCTATCCCGAACAATGGGGCGGGCCTTCGCGCGCCGTGGATTTCTTCGACGTCAAGGGCGACCTCGAAGCGCTGCTCGCGCCGCTGGGCGAAGGGCGCGTCGTCTTCGAGAAAGCCGCGCATCCAGAGCTGCATCCGGGCCGCGGCGCCCGCATCCTCATCGACGGCAAGGCCGTGGGCTGGATCGGCGAACTGCATCCGCGCGGGCAGCAGCAATACGAACTGCCGCAGGCGCCCATCCTGTTCGAGATCGACGCCCGCGCGCTGCGCGAAGTCGGCCTGCCCGAGCCTGAAGAAGTCGCCAAATTCCAGGCGGTGAGCCGCGACCTCGCCGTCGTCGCGCCGCAGGAAATGCCCGTGCAGACGCTGCTCGACGCCATGCTCGAAGCCGGCCGCCAGGCAGGCAAGCAGGCCAGCATCGACGGCCTGGTGCGCTCCATCGTGCTGTTCGACGTCTTCCGCCCCAAGACCGAAGGGGCTGGGCTGGCCGCCGGAGAGAAAAGCCTTGCATTCCGCATTACCATGCAAGATACTCATTCGACGCTCCAGGACGATACGGTCGAATCCGCGATCGCGCAGCTGATAGAAGCGGCTAAGCGAAGCGGGGCGCGCATGCGCTGAATCGGGGCGAGGAACCCAAATGAACGTACTCAATCACTCTGAACATCAAGAGCAGGATGAGGCAGTCTCTGTCGCCGGCGCGCATGCGCGCGCGGGCGACACTCCCACGCTCACCAAGGCGGAGCTGGCCGAGCTGCTGTTCGAGCAGCTGGGTCTGAACAAGCGCGAAGCCAAGGACATGGTCGAAGCCTTCTTCGACGTGATCCGCGAATCGCTCGAGAAGGGCGACGGCGTCAAGCTCTCCGGCTTCGGCAACTTCCAACTGCGCGACAAGCCGCAGCGTCCCGGACGCAATCCAAAGACCGGCGAAGTCATTCCTATCGCCGCGCGCCGCGTCGTCACCTTCCACTCCAGCCAGAAGCTCAAGGCCCTGGTCGACGGCACGGAAGAGGGCGGCGAAAACGGCGACTGCGGCTTCGGCTTCGGCGGTCACGCCGGCGGCTTCGCCGCAGGCTGATCATGGCCGAGCGCACTCCCACTCCCGCTCCCGTCGCTCTGCAGCCGATTCCGGCCAAGCGCTACTTCACCATCGGCGAAGTGAGTGAGCTCTGCGCGGTCAAGTCGCACGTGCTGCGCTACTGGGAACAGGAATTCGCGCAGCTCAAGCCCGTCAAGCGCCGCGGCAACCGCCGCTACTACCAGCACCATGAAGTGCTCCTGATCCGCCGCATCCGCGAACTGCTCTACGAGCAGGGCTTCACCATCAGCGGCGCGCGCAACCGGCTCGACGTGCTTGCCGGCCGCGGCGTGCCCATCAGTGAACACACCGCCTACGGCGACGGCCACGTGCCCACCGCGCCTGCGCATATCGACGCGCAGAACGCCGAGTCTTCCGGCCAGTTCGCAATCGGCGGCAACTTCGACGTCGCGCTGCTGCGTAAGTCGCTCACCGAATTGCTCTCGGTCCTGAAAAGCTGAGCAAGCCGGTTTCGAACTCCGTTCAAGGTCTGCTATAATTCAAAACTTCGGGGCGTAGCGCAGCCTGGTAGCGTACCTGCATGGGGTGCAGGTGGTCGGAGGTTCAAATCCTCTCGCCCCGACCAAGACAAAAAGCCTGCGTGATCGCAGAGATCGCGCGGGTTTTTTATTCCCTTGCATCCCCGGTCCCCTCCGCTAGAATGGCCGCAAGCCGGCCGCGCTGCCGCTCGTCGTCTCTCGAATTCTAACAAGAAAAACCTCAAGGAGAGCTGGATGCGTCGCACTTTCGACGCAATGGCGGGAAGTGGTGGGACCGGATGAAGAGGCGCGTCATGCGCGCCAGGCCGAAGTGCTCGGCCAGATGCAGGCGGCGAAGTCCGCCAAACACGGCAAGGGAAGACTGCTTCACCACAAGGCCATGCTCTCCGCGCGCGGCAGCGTCTTCGCCAAGCAGGGCAGCTACGACGCCATCGTGCGCCGCTCCAACGGCGACCCCGACGTCCAATCCAACCGCAAGCCCGACATCCGCGTCTTCGCGCTCAAGATCCTCGGCCAGCAAGGCGAGTCCGCCCTCGGCTGCGATACCGATCACCAGGACTTCCTGATGATCAACCACGAATCCTTCGCCAGCCCCAACAGCAGCGAATTCGTCGCCTTCCTCCAGGCCGCGTCGGGAGGCCCGTTGCGCCTGATCGGCACGCTGATCCGTCTCCACGGTTTCGGCGGCGCCTTCGCGCTGCTCAAGCGCTTTGCCGGCGTGGTGGGCAAGCCCTTCAGCGGCTTCGCCAGCGAAGCCTTCAACACCTGCCTGCCGGTCTCGGTCGGGCCGTATGCGGCCCGGGTGCTGCTGCTTCCCGTCGCCGCGACGTCGTCGCGCGATCCGGACCCCGAGAAGGACATGCACCTGCGCCTGGCTGCCGGCCCGGTCGAATACGAACTCGCCCTGCAGTTCTTCGTCGGCGAGGCGATCACGCCCATCGAGGATCCGACCGTCGTCTGGCCACAGACCGAATCGCCGCCGGTGGTCGTCGCGCGTCTTCGGCTCGATGCCGAAGCCTCCGGCGTGGAGGAGATGCGCTTCTATCCCTGGAGCGGACTGGCGCAGCACCGGCCGCTTGGCGAGATAATGCGCGCGCGCAAGCATGCGTACTACATCAGTCAGAAAGGCAGCGGCGCGGCTTGAAATACTATGTCGCGGCAGCTCTCAATCCATTAACGAAACGCTATAGATAAGATAATTTTATATTAATTGACGTAATGTATTGCGATTCCTACACTGCATCGCAAGTCCGGCTCCTGGCTGCGGCAGGAGAGCCTGCCCAGGTCCAGGGCGGGCGCTCCAAAGACAAGACCGAGACAAACCATGCAGAAGACCCGCCGCGGCGCCGCCAAGGCCATTGCCGCATTCACCGCCGCCGCTGCAACGACGCCTTTCGCATCCCTGGCGCGCGCCGCCGATCCCGTCTTTCCGAACAAGCCCGTGCGCATCGTCGTACCCTATCCGCCGGGCGGCTTCAACGACACCCTGGGGCGTCTCGCAGCCACGCGCCTGGCCACGCTCTGGAAGCAGCCGGTCATCGTCGACAACAAACCCGGCGGCGGCACCGTCATCGAAGCACGGTACTGGTTCATGTCGGTCAGCGTATTGGTATTGGGTCCGACTTGCATCAGCATTGCTCCCAAATTTTTGATTTATTCCAACTTTACCATTCGATGCGAAAAAATCAAGAAACTGCGCCGCCTAACCGTTGCTAAATGGCCGAATTTAAAAGGATTTCTGCATTTTTCACGCCCCGGGCAAGCCCGGCGGGCGCCTAGGCCTTGCGGCCAAGGTGCAGGCTCAGGGCGAATCCGGCGAGCAGGAAGGGGAAGATGGTCAGGGGCGCGAAGGCCATGGAAGGCTTGCCGACCCAGTCCCAGGCCGCGCCGCAGATGACGGAGAGGGTCAGGGCGAGGATGAAGCCCCTGCCAATGGCAAAGCCCAGCAGGCCGGCGGAGAGCACCGCACTGGTTCTGGTCGTGGTCAGCGCCAGCCCGGCGAGGGCTATGGCTATCCAGACAGCTGAGGCCACTTAGGGCCATTTGCGGCCTTCGAGCCTTTGCGCGATGAATAGCAGCAGAAGGGAGGCGGGCAGCTGGCCGCCGTTGAGCGCGGCCAGGGCGGCGCCTACGGCTTCGCCACGGCCGGTTCTGATGAGCAGGTCGGGCAGGAAGTTGTTGGCGGCGTAGTAGGTTTCATTGAGCACGCCGAAGAGCGCGCCGAGCTTCCAGATCAGGCTGTCGCGCCAGTTCGGCCAGCCGCTCGTGGCGGTGGTGCCGCGCGGTTCCTCGGCGCGCGGCGCGAGCATCAGCACGAGCAGGGCGGTCAGCGCCAGGGGCAGGGACCAGAAGACGAGGTCGGCGCGCCAGTTGCCGCCGAGCATGGGCAGCACGTGGTGCGTGGTGAGCGCGGTGGGCAGGGTCTCGGCGAGCAGCATGCCGTTGGTGAACACCGCCGTGGCCAGGCCGATGCTGGGCGGCTATCTGCACGTGTGGTTCGGCTGGCAGTCGGTCTTCGTCTTCCTGGGACTGATTGGCCTGACGATGTTCCTGCTGTGCCGCGCCTATCTCACCGAGAGCCTGCCGGTCGAGCAGCGCCAGGAATTCCATCCGGCCACGCTGACGCGCAACTATCTGGAGATCTTCGGCGACCCCGCGCTTCATCCTGCTAGCGTTGTCGATGGGCCTGTCGTTCGGCGGCTTCATCCTCTACATCGCCAGCGCGCCGGACATCGTGGTGCACATCCTCAAGCTCAAGGAGACGCAGTTCGCCTGGCTGTTCATCCCGGTGGTGATCGGCATGGTGAGCGGCTCCTGGTTCACGAACCGCGCCGCCGGCAAGGCGAGCTCCGGCCAGCTGGTGCGGTGCGGCTATGTGCTGATGGGCGTTGCGGCGGCGCTAAACGTGGGCTACACCGCCTTCTTCGAGCCGAAGGTGCCCTGGGCGGCGCTGCCGCTTCTGATCTACGTGATGGGCATCACCTCGCTCTCGCCGAGCCTGAACATCCTCGCGCTCGACCTCTTCCCGGAGAAGCGCGGCATGGCGGCTTCGCTGCTGAATTTCGTGCAGCTGATGATCTTCTCGGTGCTGTCCGCCGTGGTGTCTCCGATGGTGTATTCTGGCGCGCTGAGCCATGCGCTGGCGATGGCGGCGCTGCTGCTGAGCATGTCCTGCTGGATGCTCTACCGCGTCTTCCGGGCGCTCGCGGCGGCGAAGACGCCGGGACAGCCTGCTGAAAAGACGGCCGACGCGGCCTGATTTACAGCCTGATTCACGCCTGACTCCAGGTCCGACCGGCGCGCCGGGACATCTTCACGCTTTCTTCTTGCGGGCCGGGGCCTTCTTGGCCGGCCCCGCCGGCTTGTCGGCGGCCTTGGACAACAGTTTGCCGAGCAGGCTGTTGGCGGAGGGCGCATGACGGCCCTTGTCGATGCTGGCGGCACCGAAGCGGTCGGGCGTGGCTTCCTGGCTCTTGCGGATGTCGAGCTTCTTGGCCTTGAATTTTTCCAGGTCGGTCTTTTTCATCGCGATGTGCGGTTTGTTCGGGTTGTTTTGTGCGGGCCTGGACGAGTATAAGCTCTTGGCTACGCCGGGCGCGGAGGGCGCATCGGGAGCGCGGAGCATTCCATGGACACGCGGAAGAAAAAAGGCATCGCAGGCCGGATGGCGGCGCGCTGGCGCACGCAGCTCAATTTCCGCTCTTTCTTCGTGACCCTGGGCCTGCTGGTCTGGGGCCTGTCGCTGCTGGGCAGCGCGATCATGGATAACCAGGCGCGCATCTTCTCCAGGAGCGTCTAGGACTATCTGGAAGTCAGCACGCAGAGCGTGCGCCGCGTGGCCGAGCGCTCTGCGTGCTCTACGCCTCGGGCGTTCCCGCCCTGCGCGAAACGGCGATGCGGCATCTGCGCAGCCACAACAGCGAATTCTTCCGGCTCGGCTTCGCCGATGCCTCGGGCGTGGTGCGCGCGGGCGAAGAGGATGTGCTGGTCGGCACCGACATTTCCTGGGCGCCGGCCTTCCGCGAGGGCCGCAGCGGTCTCTACATGGAGGACATGCATGTGCTGCGCCGGCTCAATCAGTTCGCGCAGGCGCACCCCGGCGAACATATCCTGCGGGTGTTCTCGATTTCGATCCCGGTGCTCGATTCGCGCAACACGCCGGTGGGCGTGATGATTGAACTCATCTCCGAGGAGCTGATGACCGGGCAGATCGTTCGCCAGCTGCGCTACCTGCGCTCTGATCCCACCGTCGAGGTGGCGCTGATCTCCAAGAGCCGGCAGATCCAGGGTGGCTTCAGGCTGTTCGCCTCAATCCCGCCCTCGGCATGGCCGGAGCCAGGCAGAGCGAGCGGCGCGCTGGGCGTGCTGATCCTGGCGGCGGCGGTCTGGCTGACGAGCGGCGCGCTGCTCAAGCCGATGGGAATGTTCGTCGACGCGGTGCGGCGCATGGGCCACGGCGAGCGGCCGCAAGAGATCACGCGCTGGATGCCGGCGGAGATGAAGGTGCTGGAGAAGCAGCTGCGCGAGCTGCTGATCCGCATGTCCATCCGCGAGACGGAGCTGAGCAAGGCGTATGCGGCCCTGGCCGAGAGCTTCCGCGGCGTTTCGGAGAATTTCCCCGGCGTGCTGTTCCGGCGCATCGGCGCCGGCGGGCGGCTGCGCTATATCTACGTCTCGCCCTCGTCGGAGAAATACATGGGCGTGGCGGCCGACAAGATGCTCGAAGATCCGCGCCTGGTCCTGCCCAACGTGCATTCCGAGGACCGTCATGTCCTGCAGAACATACCCACACTGGATGCGCAGAGCGACGGCACGCGGGAGTATACCTACCGCATCAAGGGCAACGACGGCGCGTGGCGCTGGATGCGCACCTACACGATGCGGAGCGAGACCGGCGACGGCAAGGACATCTAGGACGGCGTGACGGTGGACGTCACCGAAATCCAGGAGGCCGATCAGCAGGCCGCGCGCGTGGCGGCCGAGGATGCGAACAAAGCCAAGGACGCCTTCCTTGCCACGATGAGCCACGAGATCCGCACGCTGCTCAACGCCATCATCGGCTTCGCCCGGCTGACCGAGGAGAGCGCGGACGAGGGCGAGCACAAGGAGAACGCGCGGCATATCCGCGAGATGGGCGAGATGCTGCGCAACATCCTCAACGACATTTTCGACTTCTCCAAGATCGACGCGAACAAGCTGCATCTGGAAATGCAGCCGATGTCGATCCCCGAGGTGCTGGAGCTCACGCGCACGGTGTTCAGCGCGCAGGCACAGTCCAAGGGGCTGGACTTCGAGATGGTCTGCGCGCCGGATCTGCCGCCGGTGATCGGCGATTCGCTGCGCCTGCGCCAGATCGTCCACAACCTGTTGTCCAACGCGATCAAGTTCACCTCGGAGGACAAGGTGTCGCTGCTGGTGGGGGCCGCGCCCCAGGCGGACGGACGGCTGCTGGTGCGCTTTGACGTGATCGACACCGGCATCGGCACCGAGGCCAAGACCAAGCTCTTCCTGCGTTTTTCGCAGGCCGAGAGCAGCACCGCACGGCGCTTCGGCGGCACCGGCCTGGGGCTGGCGATCTACCGCTCGCTGGCCGAGCTGATGCACGGCACGACCCATCTGCAGTCAACGCCCAGCAAGGGCTCGACCTTCACCTCCGAGATACCCTTCCATGTGGCGGCGCAGGAGCTCGAGAGCGCCGCCGCCTTGCCGCGCAAGGCGCGGGAGGGGGCCGAGCCGCTGCGCGTGATTGTGGTGGACGACGTGCCGCTCAACCGCAAGCTGCTGGGGAAGGTGCTGCGCAAGACGGGCCACGAGGTGTTTCTCGCCGAGGGCGGGGTGCAGGCGCGCGAGGTGAGCATCATCGCCGTCACCGGCAACGCCTTCGACGAGGACAAGGAGCGCGCCGCCGCCGCGGGCATGGCCTGGCACATCGCCAAGCCGGTGCAGTTCGAGGCGCTGCGCGCATCGCTCGCGGGCATGCGGCCGCTGCCCATGGAAGAGGGCTGCGCCGCACGTATTCCTTGCGGTCATCGTCGTACACGTGGCCGGAGTAGGCGAGCACCGGCAGCATGCTGAGCGTGATCTTGAGGAAGTCGAGCATTTCGTGGCCTTTGACGCCGTCGATGTCGTGGTCAAGGATCAGCAGGTCGAACACCTCGGTGCGCAGCACTTCCACCGCTTCGTTGGCCGAAGGGGGCTTGGTGCAGCGCACGTCGATCAGGCGCGCGGAGGCCTCCACCACGTTGAGCGAGAGGGGACGTCGTCGATGACCAGGCTCTTATAGAGGGTCGACATACCGGGCTTTGTATTGGGTGAGGGCGGTGACGGTGTCCTGCGCGTAGCGGTCGAGTCCGCGGAGTTCGGCGTCGAGCGACTCGAGCACCGGGCACGCGCGAAGGCTGTTTTCGATTTGCCGCGCCCGGTCGCCCAGGGCGTGGCAACCAATCATGCCGGCGCTGCCGGCGAGCTTGTGCATGGCCTTGAGCAGCGCGGCGTCTTCTCCCGCCGCGCGCGCCTGGGCCGCAGACGCGCAGCGCCGCGAACAAGGCGATAGCTTCGTCGATGATGTCGATCTGCTCGGCGGGACTGAAGTCGCTGAAGCAGTCGTCGAAAATGACTTGGTCGAACACGCCGCAGGTTCTGCCTGGTCCCGCAATTGTCCATTTCTCGCGATTCTACGCCAAGTTTCGCAAGCTGCCAGATGGCGGATTTGTGACGCCCTCCCCCCCCCCTGTTTTAGCGGATAAATTGCAATTACGTTGACATAGAAAACATGATAGATTCGCGCCTGTGAATGGAGTCCTGTCCCTTCCCGCACAACTTGTTTCTCAGCTAGTTTGCAATCCGCCAACCGGTCAGGCCGTGTCGCGGAAGGTTTTCTAACCCGCTGATTTTCGGGATACCCGAAGAAAAGTGAGCATAAAATGATGCAGCAATATCAAGGCAATTCATATCTCTTCGGCGGCAACGCCCCCTATGTCGAAGAGCTCTACGAGGCATACCTGAACAATCCCGCTTCGGTCCCCGAAAACTGGCGCAGCCATTTTGACGCGCTGCAGCATACCCCTTCCGCGGATGGCACCGAAACCCGCGACGTCGCCCATGCTCCCGTGATCGCCTCCTTCGCGGAGCGCGCAAAACATGGCCAGATCCGCCAGGTGGTCGCCAACGTCGACCCCGAACTCGGCCGCAAGCGCGTCGCCGTCCAGCAGCTGATCGCAGCCTACCGCAACATCGGTTCGCGGTGGGCCGACCTCGATCCGCTCAAGCGCACCGAGCGTCCCGCGATCCCCGATCTTGAGCCATCCTTCTACGGCTTCTCCGATGCGGACATGGACATCGTGTTCAACGTCGGTAATACGTACTTCGGCAAGGAAAGCATGACCCTGCGCGAACTGCTGCAGGCTCTGCGCGAGACCTACTGCGGCACGCTGGGCATCGAATACATGTACCTGACCGACCAGAAGCAGAAGCGCTGGTGGCAGGAAAAGCTGGAATCCATCCGCTCCAAGCCCAGCTTCAATTCCGACAAGAAGAAGCACATCCTCGAGCGCCTGACCGCCGCCGAGGGCCTGGAACGCTATCTGCACACCAAGTACGTCGGCCAGAAGCGCTTCTCGCTCGAAGGCAGCGAAACCTTCATCGCCTCGATGGACGAACTGATCCAGCGCGCGGGCGCCGCCGGCGTGCAGGAGATCGTGATCGGCATGGCCCACCGCGGCCGCCTGAACGTGCTGGTGAACACCTTGGGCAAGATGCCCAAGGACCTGTTCGCTGAATTCGAAGGCAAGCACGGCGACGATCTGCCCTCGGGCGACGTGAAGTACCACCAAGGCTTCTCGAGCGACCTCTCGACACCGGGAGGCCCGGTGCACCTGTCGCTGGCGTTCAACCCTTCGCACCTTGAGATCGTCAATCCGGTGGTCGAAGGCTCGGTCAAGGCCCGACAGGAACGCCGCGGCGACAAGCACGGCGGCCAGGTGCTGCCGATCCTGGTGCATGGCGACGCCGCCTTCGCCGGCCAGGGCGTGGTGATGGAAACGCTGAACCTCGCCCAGACCCGCGGCTACGGCACGGGCGGCACGGTGCATCTTGTGATCAACAACCAGATCGGCTTCACCACCTCCGATCCGCGCGACTCACGCTCCACGACGTATTGCACGGACGTGGTCAAGATGATCGAGGCACCGGTGATGCACGTGAACAGTGACGATCCCGAGGCGGTCGTGCTGGCCACGCAGCTGGCGCTGGATTACCGTCAGGCCTTCGGCCACGACGTGGTCGTCGACATCATCTCCTTCCGCAAGCTGGGCCACAACGAGCAGGACACGCCGGCGATGACCCAGCCGCTGATGTACAAGAAGATCGGCCAGCATCCGGGCACCCGCAAGCTCTACGCCGACCGTCTGGCCGCCCAGGGCGTGACCGACGAAGGCTACGGCGACAGCTTGGTCAAGCAGTTCCGCGCGGCGATGGAAGCCAGCACGCACACGGTTGACCCTGTGCTTTCGAACTTCAAGAACAAGTACGCGGTCGACTGGATGCCCTTCCTGAACCGTAAGTGGACCGACGCCGCCGACACCGGCGTGCCGATGGCCGAGCTCAAGCGCCTGGGCGAGCGCATCACCACGATTCCCGCGAACTTCAAGCTGCATCCGCTGGTGGAGAAGGTGGTCGCCGACCGCGCCGCGATGGCCCAGGGCGCGCAGGCGCTGGACTGGGGTATGGGTGAGCACATGGCCTTCGCCTCGCTGCTGGCGAGCGGCTACGCCGTGCGCATCACCGGCCAGGACTCGGGCCGCGGCACCTTCACTCACCGCCACGCCGTGCTGCACGACCAGAACCGCGAGAAGTGGGATTCGGGCACCTACGTGCCGCTGCAGAACATCTCCGAGAATCAGGTGCCGTTCACGGTGATCGACTCGGTGCTGTCCGAGGAGGCTGTGCTGGGCTTCGAATACGGCTATTCGACCGCCGAGCCCAACGCGCTGGTGATCTGGGAAGGCCAGTTCGGTGACTTCGTCAACGGCGCGCAGGTCGTGATTGACCAGTTCATCTCCTCGGGCGAGGTCAAGTGGGGCCGCGCCTCGGGCCTGACGATGATGCTGCCGCACGGCTATGAAGGCCAGGGCCCCGAGCACTCCTCGGCGTGTCTCGAGCGCTTCCTGCAGCTGTGCGCGGACAACAACATCCAGGTGGCGCAGCCGACCAATCCGTCGCAGATCTTCCATCTGCTGCGCCGCCAGATGATCCGTCTGTTCCGCAAGCCGCTGGTGATCATGACGCCGAAGTCGCTGCTGCGTAACAAGGAGGCGGGGTCGCCGCTGGTCGATCTGGCCAAGGGCTCCTTCGAGACAGTGCTGGGCGAAACTTCGGCCGACATCGATCCGAAGAAGGTCAAGCGCGTGATCGCCTGCTCGGGCAAGGTGTATTACGACCTGGTCAACCGGCGCAAGGAAAACGGCCACGATGACGCGGTCATCATCCGCGTCGAGCAGCTCTATCCGTTCCCCCACAAGGCGCTGGCCGCGGAGTTGAAGAAGTATCCGTCCGTGACCGAGATCGTGTGGACCCAGGACGAGCCGCAGAACCAGGGCGCATGGAGCTACATCCAGCATTACCTGATGGAGAACATGACGAGCGGCCAGAAGCTGGCCTATGCGGGCCGTCCGGCTTCCGCTTCTCCGGCGGTCGGCTACTACGCCAAGCACAATGAGCAGCAGAAGGCGCTGCTCGACGCCGCGTTTGCCAAACTCAAGGGCTTCGTGCTGAGCAAGTGATCAGCTGGGACACTCAATAGAACAAATCAAGGATTGAATAGAAATGGCCAAAATTGATGTAAAGGTTCCGCAGCTGTCGGAATCGGTCGCGGAAGCGATACTCCTGAGCTGGAAGAAAAAGGCGGGCGAGGCGGTGGCCCAGGACGAGATCCTGGTTGAGATCGAAACCGACAAGGTGGTGCTGGAAGTGCCAGCGCCGGCCGCCGGCATGCTGGCCGAGATCGTCGAAGCCGACGGTGCGACCGTGGTCACCGACCAGGTGATCGCGCGCGTGGACACGGAAACCAAGGCCGGTGCCGCCGCGCCGGCCCCCGCAGCAGCCGCCTCCGGCGTGGCGATGCCTTCGGCCGCCAAGATTCTGGCGGAAAACAATCTGTCGGCCTCGCAAGTGGCCAGCTCGGGCCGCGACGGCCGCGTGACCAAGGGCGACGCGCTGGCCGCGGTGGCCGGCGTAGCCAAGCCGGCGACGGCCGCGGCGATCCCCGCGGTCAAGGTGTCCGGCGGCCTGCCTCCTGTGGAAGCCGAGGTCAACGCCGCCGCCCTGAGTGACCGCCCCGAGCAGCGCGTGCCGATGAGCCGCTTGCGCGCGCGCATCGCCGAGCGTCTGCTGCAGTCGCAGGCGACCAACGCCATCCTGACCACGTTCAACGAAGTGAACATGCAGCCGGTGATGGACCTGCGCAACAAGTACAAGGACAAGTTCGAGAAGGAGCACTGCGTGAAGCTGGGCTTCATGTCCTTCTTCGTGAAGGCGGCGGTGCATGCGCTGCGAAAGTATCCGATCATCAACGCCTCGGTCGACGGCAATGACATCGTCTACCACGGCTATTTCGACATCGGCATCGCGGTGGGTTCGCCGCGCGGCCTGGTGGTGCCCATCCTGCGCAACGTCGACCAGATGACCCTGGCCGACATCGAGAAGAAGATCGCCGAGTTCGGCAGCAAGGCCAAGGACGGCAAGCTGGCCCTGGAGGACCTGACCGGCGGCACGTTCTCGATCTCCAACGGTGGCGTGTTCGGCTCGATGCTCTCGACCCCGATCATCAACCCGCCGCAATCGGCCATCCTGGGAGTGCACGCCACCAAGGACCGCGCCGTGGTGGAGAACGGGCAGATCGTGGTGCGCCCGACCAACTATCTGGCCATGTCCTACGACCACCGCATCATCGACGGCCGCGAAGCCGTGCTGGGCCTGGTCGCGATGAAGGAAGTGCTAGAAGATCCGGCGCGACTGCTGCTGGACCTGTAAAGAGGAAGTCATGTCCAAACAATTCGATGTCGTAGTCATCGGCGCCGGCCCCGGCGGCTATATTGCCGCCATCCGCGCTGCGCAGCTAGGCTTCTCGGTGGCCTGCGCCGAGTCCAATCCGTATGCCGATCCCAAGGGCGAGCCGCGCCTGGGCGGCACCTGCCTGAACGTGGGCTGCATTCCCTCGAAGGCGATGCTGGCGTCCTCGGAGGAGTTCGAGAAGGCAGGCCATCATCTGGCCGATCATGGCATCAACGTCTCGGGCGTGAGCCTGGACGTGGCCAAGCTGCTCAAGCGTAAGGACGCCATCGTCGACAAGATGACCGGCGGCGTTGCCTTCCTGTTCCGCAAGAACAAGATCGCCACGCTCAAGGGCCATGCGAGCTTCGTCGGCAAGGTCGAGGGCGGCTTCGCGCTCAAGGTTGCCGGCAAGGACGGCGTGGAGGAGGTCACGGCCAAGCATGTGATCGTCGCCACCGGCTCCAAGGCCCGCCATCTGCCGGGCATCCCCGTGGACAACAAGCTGGTCTGCGACAACGAGGGCGCGCAGGACTTCGCCGAAGTGCCGAAGAAGCTGGGCGTGATCGGCGCCGGTGTGATTGGTCTGGAGCTGGGTTCGGTGTGGCGCCGCCTGGGCTCGGACGTGACCGTGCTCGAGGCGCTGCCCGCCTTCCTCGGCGCGGCCGACGAGAGCATCGCCAAGGAAGCGGCGAAGATCTTCAAGAAGCAGGGCCTGAACATCAATCTAGGCGTGAAGATCGGCGAGGTGAAGACCTCTAAGACCGGCGTGTCGATCAGCTATACCGACGCCGCCGGCGCGGCCCAGAAGCTTGACTGCGATCGCCTGATCGTGTCGGTGGGCCGCGTGCCCAACACCGAGGGACTGAACTTGGAAGCCGTGGGCCTGAAGGCCAACGAGCGTGGCTTTATCGACGTCGACGGCCATTGCGCGACCTCGGTCTCTGGCATCTGGGCGATCGGCGACGTGGTGCGCGGCCCGATGCTGGCGCACAAGTCGGAGGACGAGGGCGTGCTGGTGGCCGAGCAGATCGCCGGCCAGAAGCCGCACATCGACTACAACTGCATTCCCTGGGTCATCTACACCTCGCCCGAGATCGCCTGGGTGGGCAAGACCGAGCAGAAGTTGAAGGCCGAGGGCCGCGCCTATAAGCCGGGCCAGTTCCCGTTCGCGGCCAACGGCCGCGCGCTGGGCATGGCGGCGGCCGAGGGTTTCGTGAAGGTGCTGGCGGACGCCGCCACCGACGAGATCCTGGGCGTGCACATCATCGGCGTGGGCGCGTCGGATCTGATCGCCGAGGCGGCGGTGGCCATGGAGTTCAAGGCCGCAGCCGAGGATATCGGCCGCATCAGCCATCCGCATCCCAGCCTGTCTGAAGTCATGCGTGAAGCCGCACTTTCGGCGACCGACAAGCGCGCGCTAAACATGTAATCGGACTTCCTTGTGGATGTCTGGGAAACATATCAGCACGAGCTGACCGCCAGAGGGTACTCGGCCGACGAAGCCCAGCTTCGCGCGGTCGAGCGCCTGCAGCGCTGCTATGAGGAATGGGCGGCGTACAAGGGCAAGCGCATCAACGCCCTGACCAAGCTGGTTGTGCGCTCCGAGATTCCCCGGGGCGTGTATCTCTGGGGCGGAGTTGGGCGCGGCAAGTCATTCCTGATGGACGCGTTCTATTCCTGCGTGCCCCTGCAGCGCAAGACGCGGCTGCATTTCCATGAATTCATGCGGGATGTGCACCGCGAACTCGAGGAGCTGCGCGGCACGGTCAATCCGCTCGACGAGCTGGCGAAGAAGATTTCGCGGCGCCACCGGCTTATCTGCTTCGACGAATTCCACGTGAGCGACGTCGCCGACGCGATGATCCTGCACAAGCTGCTCGACGGCCTGTTCCGCAACCGCGTGCACTTCGTGATGACCTCCAACTATCATCCGGACGACTTGTATCCGGACGGGCTGCACCGTGACCGGGTGTTTCCCGCGATCGCGCTGCTGCGCGAGAAGCTCGACATCCTGAACGTGGACGCCGGCATCGACTACCGGCACCGCACGATGGAGAACCTGCCGATGTATCTGATCCCGTCGGGTCCGGAGGCCGACAAGGCCTTGTCCGAGTCCTTCGACAAGATCGCCGAGACGCCGGACCAGGATCCGGTGCAGCATATCGAGGCGCGCGAATTCAGCGCGGTGCGGCGCGCCGGCGGCATCGTCTGGTTCAATTTCCAGACCTTGTGCGGAGGGCCGCGCTCGCAGAACGACTATCTGGAGATCGCCAGCCAGTTCCACACGGTGATCCTCTCGGGCGTGCCGGAGATGTCGCCGCGCATGGCTTCGGAGGCGCGGCGCTTCACCTGGCTGATCGATGTGCTCTACGACCACAAGGTCAAGCTGATGATGTCGGCGGCGGTGCCGGCGGTGGAGCTCTACACCGAGGGTAAGATGGCCAATGAGTTCGCCCGCACGGTGTCGCGCATCACGGAAATGCAGTCCAAGGAGTATCTGAACACGCCGCGCCGCGAGGTCGACACCGGCCTGACCTGAGCCGCACTGGCCGAAATGCCCACTTTTCGAAAAAGGGAATTTCCGAACGATCCGCGCCCCCGGATTTGCCCGGCATTGCGAATTGGCAGGTTTTGCTCCTACAATCCAGCGCAAGACAGGATTCGCTCTACCCCGCGACGCCCCAGCGGCACTGTCTCCCCTGAACCACCCCTTAGTTTTCGTCCCGCCCAAGAGGCGCTGGCCCACAGTCAATCTAAATGAATACGCAAGAGGCGAAAATCGTCCTCGAAACAGCTTTGATTTGCGCGCAGGAACCACTGAAGGTCGGCGAGTTGCGCAAGCTTTTCGACGAGCAAGTCGGCGCAGATACGATCCGCGGCCTGCTTGAGCAGCTCCGGCAGGACTGGCAGGACCGCGGCGTGGAGCTGGTGGCCCTCGCCGGCGGCTGGCGCTTCCAGAGCCAGCCGTACATGCGCGAGTTTCTCGACCGGCTCAATCCGGATAAGCCGCCCAAGTATTCTCGCGCCGTGATGGAAACCCTGGCGATCATTGCTTACCGCCAGCCAGTCACCCGCGGCGACATCGAGGAAATCCGCGGCGTCACCGTCAGCAGCCACGTGCTCAAGCAGCTCGAGGACCGCAGCTGGATCGAAGTCATCGGCCATCGCGACGTGCCCGGCCGGCCCGGCCTGTACGCCACGACCAAGCAGTTTCTGGACGATCTGGGCCTGCGCGGCCTGGACGACCTGCCGCCGCTGGAAGACTCCCAGGCCCATTCGCAGGCCAATCTGCTGACCCAGCGGGCCATGGAATTCGACGGCCAGCAGGCCTTCGACGAACCGGAACAAGTGCCGGCGCAGGGAAACGAAGCGCAGGACGGCGTGGCGCAGCCGGCGGGCCAGACAGTGGACGCCAGCACGGGAGATGCCGCTGTGGCGGAGTCCGACGTCGCCGAGTCCGGCGTGACGGAGTCCGTCGCGGGCGGGTCCGTGGACGATGCCGCCGGCGCGCAGCCTGCCGAGGCCTATCCGCACGAAGCGCTGGCCGACGAGGAGCCGGAGGCCGTGGGCGACGTGCAGGCGCAGGCCCTGGCCGAGCTGCATCCGGAGGCCCTGGTCGACGGCGAATATGACGAAACCCGCAGCGAGGCCGGCGGCGAGCCGTCCGCGTTGTCCGCCGGCGCCGAGCAGATCGGCGACGCACAGACAGAAACCCCGCAGGACCCCGGCCATGAAAGCGCCGGCGGCGAAGGCCTGCAACCGAAGGAAGATGGAATAGCGTGAACCAATCCCAAGACGAACACAGCCAGAGCGAACCGGTGCCGGCCGCTGCCGAGCCCGCGGGCCAGCATCCCGCCGCCGCGCAGGAAGGCCGGCCGGGGCAGCAGCAGGGCCAGCACGAACGCAAGACGCCTTTCGGCCGCCGCCTGCACGGCAAGGGCGGAAAAGGCGGCAAGGGAGAGCACAAGAACGAACAGAAGGGCGGAGGCAAGGCGCCGCGCAGTGAGGAAGTCTTCAACCTGGTGATGGCCGGAGAATTCGACGAGCCCGAGACCGCCGAAGGCGAAGCCGCTGCTGCCGACAAGGCCAAGCCCGTCCTGCGCGAACTCACTGCCGAGGACGACGCGCCCAAGCTGCACAAGGTCCTGGCCGACGCGGGCATCGGCTCGCGCCGCGACATGGAAGACCTCATCCTGCAGGGCCGCGTTTCCGTCAACGGCCTGCCCGCGCATATCGGCCAGCGCATCCTGGCCACCGATCAGGTCCGCATCAACGGCAAGATCGTCCAGCACAAGCTGCCCAGCAAGCCGCCGCGCCTGCTGCTGTATCACAAGCCGGCTGGCGAAATCGTCAGCCAGTCCGACCCCGAAGGCCGTCCCACCGTGTTCGACAACCTGCCGCGCATCAAGCTGGGCAAGTGGATCGCCGTCGGCCGGATCGACTTCAACACCGAAGGCCTGCTGCTGTTCACCACCTCGGGCGATCTGGCCAACCGCTTCATGCATCCGCGCTATGGCGTCGAGCGCGAATACGCGGTGCGCACCATCGGCGAGATTTCCGAGGCATCGCGCCAGTCGCTGCTCAACGGCATCGAACTGGGCGACGGCACGGCGAACTTCCTTCGCATGGCCGATGGCGGCGGCGAGGGCCTGAACCACTGGTATCACGTGGCCCTGGCCGAAGGCCGCAACCGTGAAGTGCGGCGCATGTTCGAGGCCGTGGGCCTCACCGTGTCGCGCCTGCTGCGCACCCGCTACGGCGAATTCATCCTGCCGCGCGGCCTCAAGCGCGGCCGCTATGAAGAACTGCCGCAGGAGGCCGTCAAGGCCCTGTTGCGCAAGTTAGGCATGAAGGTGCCGGGCGGCGACGCCAAGCAGGGCGGCAAGGGCAAGCTCCAGCAACGCAACAACAACGGCGGCCAGCCCGATCCGATGCAGTCCTCCCTGACCTTCCTCGCCAAGCAGCCGGGCGGCTTCAAGAGCCGGCCGCGCGGCGACGTGAACGGGAACGTCGCCGTGAATGGCAACAGCAATGCCAACGGCAACACCCACCACTATCCGAACGGCAACGCCAACAATACCGACGGAAACGGCCGCGGCCCCGGCGGCAAGCGCCGCAACCAGCGCCAGGGCGGCGGCCAGCCCGCCGGCTTCGGCGGCCGCAACGCCGGCCATCAGGGTTCCGGCGCGCGCAACCACAAGGGCGGCCGCGGCGGTCCGGGCGGGCGCGGACGGGGTGGTGCGGACCAGGAATAAGCCGATTCCCGGCGTTTCTCCGGGAATCGGCTGAACACCGGCGGCAACGGCGGCGCCTGACGGAGCCAATCCGGCTGAAGCCGCGCAAAACCGTGGATGGATGCCCAGTCCGGAGCGGCTCCAAGGCTGTTCCCGGGCCCTTCCCGTTCCGATTCCAAGTGTTGAAGGATTGTAAAACCGACAAAGCCGGAATATAATTTAAGGTTTACGAGGTGCCTCCGAGGCCTGATTGAAGGCCTCCTTGATGTCTGCAAGACACGTAGGGCCCTGACAAGGCCTCGCCATAAAAAGTACGTAATGGGCAATTCGCCCATTTTTTGCTTGAACCCGGCTCAATCCGGGGCTTTTCAAGAGCAAACCGATTGCAACTGCTGGATTTTATCGAATGCACGGTGGCCGGTCTCGGCTACGAATTCGTCGACCTCGAACGCGAGGGTAGGGGACTGCTGCGTGTGCTGATCGACCATCCGGCGGAGAAGTACGAAGGCCCCGAGCCCGCGGCTGGCATCGCCATCGAGGATTGCGAGAAGGTCAGCCACCAGCTGAGCTACGTGTTGATGGTGGAGAACGCCGACTACGAGCGTCTGGAAGTTTCTTCGCCGGGGCTCGACAGGCCGCTGAAGAAGCTCGCGGATTTCACGCGCTTCGCCGGCCTGGAAGCCGCGGTCAAGCTGAAGCTGCCCCTGGAGGGCCGCAAGAATTACACCGGCATTCTGCATGCGCCCGTGACGAAGAACGGGGCCGAGACCATCGGCCTTGAGTTCGACGGCAAGGAAGGCAAGGAAATGCTGGAGTTTACGTTGTCGGATATCGATAAGGCACGCCTGGTGCCGGTTATTGATTTCAAAGGGAACAGGAAATGAGTCGCGAAGTTCTGTTGCTGGTGGACGCGCTTGCACGGGAAAAGAACGTGGACAAGGAAATTGTCTTCGGTGCCCTGGAGTCTGCGCTGGCCTCCGCCACCAAGAAACGGTTCGAGGAGGATATCGACATCCGTGTGGCGATCGACCGCGAATCCGGCGACCATGAAACCTTCCGCCGCTGGCAGGTCGTCCCCGACGAGGCCGGCCTGCAGGAGCCCGAGAAGCATATTCTGCTGTTCGAAGCCCGCGAGCAGATCGCCGACATCGAAGTCGACGACTTCATCGAGGAGCAGATCGATTCGGTGGAATTCGGCCGCATCGGCGCCCAGGCCGCCAAGCAGGTGATCCTTCAGAAGATCCGCGACGCAGAGCGCGAGCAGATCCTCAACGACTACCTGGACCGCGGCGAGAAGGTCATGACCGGCACGGTCAAGCGCGCCGACAAAAACGGTCTGATCATCGAATCGGGCCGCGTGGAGGCGCTGCTGCGCCGCGACCAGATTATCCCCAAGGAAAACCTGCGCAGCGGCGACCGCGTCCGCGCCTACATCACCAAGGTCGATCGCACCGCGCGCGGCCCGCAGATCGAAGTCTCGCGCACCTGCTCCGAATTCCTGATCAAGCTCTTCGAGAATGAAGTGCCCGAAATCGAGCAGGGCCTGCTGGAAGCCAAGGCCGCTGCCCGCGACCCGGGTGTGCGCGCCAAGATCGCCGTGGTCGCCTACGACAAGCGCATCGACCCGATCGGCACCTGTGTCGGCGTGCGCGGCACCCGTGTCACGGCGGTGCGCAACGAGATCGGCGGCGAAGCCATTGACATCGTTCTGTGGTCGGACGATCCGGCGCAGTTCGTGATCGGCGCGCTGGCGCCTGCCCAGGTCCAGTCCATCGTGGTGGATGAGGACAAGCACAGCATGGACGTAGTGGTCGACGAGGAGAACCTCGCCATCGCCATCGGCCGCAGCGGCCAGAACGTGCGTCTGGCGAGCGAACTGACCGGCTGGCAGATCAACATCATGACCCAGGACGAATCGGCTCAGAAGCAGGAGCAGGAAACCTCCGTGGTCCGCGACCTGTTCGTGAGCAAGCTCGACGTGGACGCCGAGGTGGCCGACATCCTGATCCAGGAAGGCTTCTCCTCGCTGGAGGAAATCGCTTATGTGCCAGTCTCCGAGCTGATGGAGATCGACGCGTTCGACGAAGGCACGGTGAACGAACTGCGCAACCGCGCCCGCGACGTCCTGCTGACGATGGAGCTAGCCAAGGAAGAGCAGGTCGAACAAGTGTCACAGGATCTGCGCTCGCTCGACGGCATCACGCCTGAGCTGATCGCGAGCCTGGCGGGCAACAACATTCACACCCGCGACGACCTCGCGGAACTGGCTGTCGACGAGCTGACGGAGATGGCCGGCATCGCGGACGAACAAGCCAAATCGCTGATAATAAAGGCACGCGAACACTGGTTCAGCTGACGCTAGAGCCTTGCTCCGAAAGGCTCTAGCCCTGATGGACGAGCCCGACACCGAACCAGAGATCGCTGAAAGAAAGGTTTTGCATGGCTAGTACCACTGTCGCCCAACTTGCCGCGGAATTGAGCCGCAGCGCCCCCGCCCTGCTCGAGCAGCTGCAGGCGGCCGGCGTCGTCAAGAAATCGCCCGAGGATTCGATCACCGAGGCGGACAAGGCGCAGCTGCTCGAATTTCTCAAGCGTTCGCACGGCACCGCCGACACCGCGACGCGCAAGAAGATCACGCTGACCAAGCGCGAGACTTCCGAGATCCGCCAATCCGACGGCGCGGGCAAGACCCGCACCGTGCAGGTCGAAGTGCGCAAGAAACGCGTGCTGATGAAGCGCGATGAAGGCGCGGCGGGCGCCGCCGCGCCCGCCGCCATCGTGTTGGACGAGGCCGAACTGCTCGCCCGCCAGGAAGCCGAGCTCAAGGCCCGTCAGGCCGCTGCCGAGAAGGAAGAGGCCGAGCGCCGCGCGCGTCAGGAAGAACTCGAAGCCGAGCAGAACCGCCAGGCCGCCGCGCCCGCGAAGAAGGACAAGGACGCTGGCGAACAGGCTGAGCGCGTCGCCGCCGAACTCGAGGCCGCCAAGAAGGCGGTCGACGAGGCGCGCGCCACCGCCGAGAAGATCAAGCTCGAGGAAGAGGCAGCCCGCAAGCGCCGCCTCGCCGCCGAGCTGGAAGCCCGCGCCATCCGCGACATGATGAGCGCGCCCGCCCGCGTGCTCAAGTCACCCGAGGAGCGCAAGGCCGAGGAAGCCAAGACCGAAGCCGCCAAGGGCACGCTTCACAAGCCGGTCAAGGCCGGCGCCGTGGCCGTCGCCAAGAAGCCCGCCGTCGCCAAGCCCGGCAGCAAGGTGGTCAAGGCCGGTGAAACCTCTTCGTCCACCTGGCAGGAAGACGGCGTGAAGAAGCGCGCCGGCCTCAAGACCCGTGGCGACAGCAACGGCGGCGTGGACAACTGGCGCGGTGGCCCGCGCGGCCGCCGTCAGCATCACGACGCCGCGCAGCAGACCAATTTCCAGGCTCCGACCGAGCCGATCGTGCGTGAAGTGCACGTGCCAGAAACCATCACCGTCGCCGATCTGGCGCACAAGATGGCGGTCAAGGCTTCCGAGGTCATCAAGATCATGATGAAGCTCGGCCAGATGGTCACCATCAACCAGGTGCTGGACCAGGACACCGCAATGCTGCTCGTCGAGGAAATGGGCCACAACGCGGTTGCCGCCAAGCTCGATGATCCGGAAGCCATCCTCGAGGAAGGCGTGGAGCATCACGACGCCGAGTCGCTGCCGCGTCCGCCCGTGGTCACTGTCATGGGCCACGTCGACCACGGCAAGACCTCGCTGCTCGACTACATCCGCCGCGCCAAGGTGGCGGCGGGCGAAGCCGGCGGCATCACTCAGCACATCGGCGCCTACCACGTGAAAACCCCGCGCGGCGTCATCACCTTCCTCGACACCCCGGGCCACGAAGCGTTTACCGCGATGCGCGCCCGCGGCGCCAAGGCGACCGACATCGTCGTGCTGGTGGTGGCGGCCGACGACGGCGTCATGCCGCAGACCAAGGAAGCCATCGCCCACGCGCGCGCGGCCGAGGTGCCCATCGTCGTGGCGGTGAACAAGATCGACAAGCCCGAGGCCAACCCCGACCGCGTCAAGACCGAACTGGTCGCCGAGCAGGTGGTGCCCGAAGAGTACGGCGGCGATTCGCCCTTCGTGCCAGTGTCCGCCAAGACCGGCACCGGCATCGACGACCTGCTGGAAAACGTGCTGCTGCAAGCCGAAGTGCTCGAACTCAAGGCGCCGGTCGACGCACCCGCCAAGGGGCTGGTCATCGAAGCCCAGCTCGACAAGGGCAAGGGCCCGATCGCGACCATCCTCGTGCAGTCCGGCACCCTCAAGCGTGGCGACGTCGTGCTCGCCGGCCATGCCTATGGCCGCGTGCGCGCCATGCTCGACGAAAACGGCAAGCCCACCAAGGAAGCCGGCCCCTCGATCCCCGTGGAGATCCAGGGCCTGTCCGAAGTGCCGGCCGCCGGTGAAGAAGTCATCGTCCTGCCCGACGAACGCAAGGCGCGCGAAATTGCGCTGTTCCGCCAGGGCAAGTTCCGCGACGTCAAGCTGGCCAAGCAGCAGGCCGCCAAGCTCGAGAACATGTTCGACCAGATGGCCGAGGGCGAGGTCAAGACACTGCCGCTGATCGTCAAGGCCGACGTGCAGGGCTCGCAAGAAGCACTGGTGCAGTCGCTCTCCAAGCTCTCCACCAGCGAAGTGCGCGTGCAGATTGTGCATGCGGCGGTGGGTGGCATCACCGAGTCCGACATCAACCTGGCCGTGGCGTCCAAGGCCGTGGTCATCGGCTTCAACACCCGCGCCGACGCGGCAGCGCGCAAGCTGGCGGAAACCAGCGGCATCGATGTTCGCTACTACAACATCATTTACGACGCGGTCGACGAGATCAAGGCGGCCATGGGCGGCATGCTCTCGCCCGAGAAGCGCGAGCAGATCACCGGCGCTGTCGAAATCCGCCAAGTCTTCCGCGTGCCCAAGATCGGCGCCGTGGCAGGCTGCATGGTGCTCGACGGCATGGTCAAACGCACCTCGCAGGCCCGCCTGCTGCGCGACAACGTGGTGATCTGGACCGGCGAACTCGATTCGCTCAAGCGCTTCAAGGACGACGTCAAGGAAGTCAAGGCAGGCTTTGAATGCGGCCTGTCGCTGAAGAACTTCGACGACTTCAAGGAAGGAGACCAGCTCGAGATCTTCGAGATCACCGAGGTGGAACGGACCCTGTAATGGCCAAGAAGACCTCCACCGGGCGCGCGCTGCGCGTCGCCGACCAGATCCAGCGCGATCTGGCGGAGATGGTGCAGCGCGAGCTGCGCGATCCGCGACTGGGGCTGGTGACGCTGCAGGGCGTGGAGTTGAGTCCCGACTACGCGCATGCCAAGGTGTTTTTCACCGTGATGGGCGCCGAGCCGGAAGTCGCTTCCACCATCCTCAACGAGCGCGTCGGCTATCTGCATTCGCTGCTCTACAAGCTCCTGCACATCCACACCGTGCCCACCCTGCATTTCCACCACGACGCCTCGGTCGAGAGCGCCATCGAAATGTCGGCGCTGATCGACAAGGCCAACACCTCCAATTCCGGGCAGTAAGCCGGCGCACGCCCGGCCTGCCCGACAGCAAGGCATGTCTCAATCCACATCCGCCGTCGATCCCGCCGCAAAGCCCGCAGGGAAAAGGCCGCCACGCATCGACGTGGACGGCGTGCTGCTGCTCGACAAGCCCCTGGGACTGTCCTCCAACGACGCCCTGGTGTGCGCCAAGCGCCTGCTCAATGCCAAGAAGGCGGGCCACACCGGCACGCTCGATCCGCTCGCGACCGGTCTGCTGCCGCTGTGCTTCGGCGAGGCTACCAAGTTTTCGCAAGGCCTGCTCGACTCCGACAAGACCTATGAGGCGCAGGTGCTGCTCGGCGTGAAGACTGCCAGCGGCGACTCGGAGGGCGAGGTGCTGCAGACGCGCCCCGTGCAATGCACGGTGGAGCAGGTGCGCGCGGCGCTCACGTCGTTCACCGGCGAGATCGACCAGGTGCCACCCATGTATTCCGCGCTCAAGAAAGACGGCAAGCCGCTCTACGCCTATGCGCGTGCTGGCGAGACCGTCGAGCGCGAAGCGCGCCGTGTGCGCATCCACGAGATCGATTTGCTGGTGCTGGAATTGCCAACGCTGCGCATCCGCGTCCGCTGCAGCAAGGGAACCTATATCCGCACGCTGGCTGAGGACATCGGCGAACATCTGGGCTGCGGCGCGCACTTGACTGCGCTGCGCCGCACGGCGGTGGGCACGTTGAGGCTGGAAGACGCGCTCACGCTCGAGCGGCTCGACGCAGCAGAGACGGCCGGCCGTGCCGCACTGCTGGAGCCCGTCGACGCCTTGGTCGCCGATCTGCCGCGCATCGACCTCGACGCCGTGCTGGAAGGGCGTTTCTGCCAAGGGCAGCGCCTTGCGCAGCCCCCCGGCGTGGATGCGCTCCGGGACGCACAAATCATCGATCTTGTCCGCGTCTACGGCCCCGGCGGGGCATTGTTGGGCGTGGCCCAATTGCGCGACGGCGTGCTACGTCCGCAACGCCTTGTTCGATAAGGAATTTTCGGCAGTTTGACCAGCATTTTTCTATTTGCCGTGCTAGAGTCTCGGGTTATCCCGAATCCTCGCCGGCGGCCCAGATTTCCTGTGTGCGCCGCGGCAAATTAGCTGAGCCGAACCCATGACCCGCGCCCTCCGCAACATCGCCATCATCGCCCACGTCGACCACGGCAAGACCACGCTCGTCGACCAGCTTCTGCGCCAGACCTCGACCTTCCGCGAGAACCAGCAGGTCGCCGAACGCGTGATGGACTCCAACGATCTCGAAAAAGAACGCGGCATCACCATCCTCGCCAAGAACTGCGCCGTCGAATACAAAGACACGCACATCAACATCGTCGACACCCCGGGCCACGCCGACTTCGGCGGTGAAGTCGAGCGCGTGCTCTCCATGGTGGATGGCGTGCTGCTGCTTGTTGACGCGGTCGAAGGCCCGATGCCCCAGACCCGCTTCGTGACCCGCAAGGCCCTGGCACTGGGCCTCAAGCCCATCGTCGTGGTCAACAAGATCGACCGTCCCGGCGCGCGCGCCGACTACGTCGTCAACGCCACATTCGACCTCTTCGACAAGCTCAGCGCCAACGACGAGCAGCTCGACTTCCCGGTGATCTATGCCTCGGGCCTCTCGGGCTATGCCGGCACCACCGAGGACGTGCGCGAAGGTGACATGCGCCCACTGTTCGAAGCCATCCTCAAGCACGTGCCACAGCGCGACGACGATCCCAACAGCCCACTGCAGCTGCAGATTTCCTCGCTCGACTATTCCTCCTACGTGGGCAAGATCGGCATCGGCCGTATTACCCGCGGCATCGCCAAGCCGTTGCAGGACGTGATCATCATGAACGGTCCCGACTCCGCGCCGATCAAGGGCCGCATTAACCAGGTGCTCAAGTTCAAGGGCCTGGAGCGTCAGGTGGTGGACAGCGCCGAAGCCGGCGACATCGTGCTGATCAACGGCATCGAAGAGCTCGGCATCGGTTCGACCGTCTGCGCGCCCGACGCGCCCGACGCGCTGCCCATGCTCACCGTGGACGAACCCACGCTGACCATGAACTTCTGCGTCAACACCAGCCCGCTGGCCGGCCGCGAAGGCAAGTTCGTCACCAGCCGCCAGCTGCGCGACCGTCTGCAGCGCGAACTCAAGTCCAACGTGGCGCTGCGCGTCGCGGACACCGGCGACGACACCATCTTCGAAGTCTCGGGCCGCGGCGAACTGCACCTGACCATCCTCGTGGAAAACATGCGCCGCGAAGGCTACGAGCTGGCCGTGTCGCGTCCGCGCGTGGTCGTGCGCGAGATCGACGGCGTGATGTGCGAACCGTTTGAAATGCTGACCGTGGACGTCGAGGACGGCCACCAGGGCGGCGTCATGGAAGAGCTGGGCCGCCGCAAGGGCGAGCTGGTCGACATGGCCAGCGACGGCCGCGGCCGAACCCGCCTCGAATACCGCATCCCGGCCCGCGGCCTGATCGGCTTCCAGGGCGAATTCCTCACGCTCACGCGCGGCACCGGCCTCATGAGCCACATCTTCGACAGCTATGCGGCCGTGCGCGAAGGCAGCATCGGCGAGCGCCACAACGGCGTGCTGATCAGCCAGGACGACGGCGACGCCGTGGCTTATGCGCTGTGGAAGCTTCAGGGCCGCGGCCGCATGTTCGTGAGCCCCGGCGAGCCGCTGTACGAAGGCATGATCATCGGCATCCACAGCCGCGACAACGACCTCGTGGTCAACCCGATCAAGGGCAAGCAGCTGACCAACGTGCGCGCCTCCGGCACCGACGAAGCCGTGCGCCTGGTCCCGCCTGTTCAGCTCTCGCTCGAGTATGCGGTGGAATTCATCGCCGACGACGAGCTGGTCGAAGTCACACCCAAGAGCATCCGTCTGCGCAAACGCCACCTAAAGGAGGACAAGCGCAAGAAGGCCGCGCGCGAAGCCGTGGTCTGAACGGTCCGGCAATCAAAAAAAGCGGCGCTCGGGCCGCTTTTTTTCTTCCAGCGAGATCTCCTCGGGCTTGCACCTTTCCGCCTCACGCTCCGCGCTGGCTGCCGTCCCTATGCCGCCAGACGCCTCAGCAGATGACTGGCGTAGAGGATCACCATCACCGTGTCGGCGATCACCGCCGGCCGCATGCCCTGCAGGGCGGGGTTGTTCCAGGCCATGGCGACCCTCACCACGAGGTCGATCTTCTCCACCGCCGCCGCGAACATAACCGCGCGCCGGATCTCCGGTCTGTTCGCCGCGTAGACCAGCAACGCGCCCAGACAGAGGACTATGATACCCCAGTGCCGTGCGAAGAACAGCCCCGCGTCGTCTCCCGCCTGCATGTTTCCGGCCGACAGCACGACGCTCGGCGCCAGGAACTGCAGCAGCGGCAGCATGGTGATCCAGCCCGTGATCTTCAGCAGCCTGGGCAGATGGTGTTCGCGCATCGCGTCTCCTTTTTCGTTATAGGTTGTACATCCAGGCTGGACCAGGGAATTCCACGCCACAGTCCTCGCCGACTTCCTTGGAGATCAGCGCATTGGTGCGCGCCGACAGATCGAGCAGCAAGTCCTTGTTCTTCTCGGGTGCGAGCGCCAGGTTGTTCAGCTCGTCGGGATCGTTCTGCGTGTCGAAGAGTTCGAGTTCGTTGTGCTGGGTGAGGGTGTCCCAGTCCTTCGGGATATGGTGTTCGGCGGGCTTGAAATAGTGCGCGAACTTGTAGCGGCCGTCGAGGATGCCGCTGAATAGGCTGGGGTTCTGCAGGCTCGGCTGGAACTGTCCCGTTCGCATTCCGACCGCCAGCGCTGCCAATTCCGACGAGGCTTTGTCGGCCTGGATTCCCTTGCGGGTGAACTCCGGATCGATGTAGAGTGGCGTGCCGTAGTTGAAGAGAATGCCACGCCGATCGCGTTCAGTGCGCGCCTTGGGCGAAGCGATCGCCGCGCCCACGTCCACGTCCTTGAGGAAGGGATACTTTTCCGCCGCCGCTTTCGGATCCACGCCAGCGAGTCCCAGCACCGTGGGCGTCAGGTCCAGGCAGCAGGCGAACGCCTCGCTCGTGACGCGGCCCGAGACGTCGGGATGACGCACGATGAAGGGCACGCGCACGTTCTCCCTGTACATGTGTGTCCCCTTCTGGCGCATCTTCTGCGCGCCAGCTATCTCGCCGTGATCGGCGGTGTAGATCACGATGGTGTCGCCCGTCATGCCGAGCTTTTCCAGGGTATCGAGCACGGTGAGGACATGAGAGTCGACGTCGTGGATGCAGTTGAAGTAATAGCTCTGATAGGCGCGCCAGGCGGCCTCGTCGTCGGGCGCGAGATGGCCGTAGAGCATGCTGCAGAAGTCGATGTACGAACGCTTAGCCCAGGGCTTTGCCGTCACGTCGGCCTTGTAGAAACTGCGCGGCAGCGGCAGGTCCCAGACCTTGTCGTAGACGCCGCCCACGGGCGGCTCGGCGATCGGCGAGAGCGTGTCGCGCCGCAGCCGCGTGGATTCTTTTTTGCGGCCCGCGCTGAAATACATGATGTCGTGCGGATTGACGAAATTCACCGCGAGGAACCAGGGCTTCGCGCCGTTCAGCGCCTTGCCCTTGCCGGCGAGCCACTGGCAGGCGTTGCTGGCGATCTGCGCGTCATAGCGATAGCCGGTCCAGGTCGAGCTGTGCGGATCGCCATCGAGGTTGTAGTCGGAGAATCCGAAGATCTCGAGCGCGTCGCGGGTGCTGGGATAGGTGCCGTAGATCAGGCCAAGGTCGTCGCGCATGTGGTGCATATGCCACTTGCCCTTGTAGTCCGTTTAATAGCCCTGAGCGTGTAAAAGATGGCCTAGGCTGGCGAGATTGTCGGCGCGCACGGGATAGGTGGGCGGGGCACCGACGTTGGCGGTCATGCGCATCTGTTGCGTGTGCTACCTGAAGTACATGTTGGAGCGCGAAGGCGAGCAGGGCGTCGTGTTGGCATGGTACTGGTCCAGCGTCACGCCTTTTTCCATCAGCTTTTCGTGCCCGTGAAGGCCTAGGCCATTGGGCAGGTCGCGTATGCTGCGCTCCTGGTCGCTGACCGGCATGAGGATGTTGGGCCGGCGTTCGCGGCGCGCGGTTTCGGAGACCGCGCTCTCCAGTTTCGGCACATGCCGAGGTCTGTGCCTGCGGTCCGCCAGCTCGCCAAGCGCCACCGCTGCTGCCGCCGCGCCGATATCGGCGATAAAGTGCTGACGTCGTAACGAATCCATCATCTTGTCTCCTCCCGGTTCTTTCGCCGTGTGGCCGCGCCGGCCGTCGACGGCGGCCCGATGCTTGTTTTTGTCCGGTGCCGCACGCACGGCGAACGCCGTCGAGGACACCGCGTTCGCATGGATACCGTACTGTAACCCCGCCTTTCGTGCCGCGGTCAGCCTTCATTTCGCCAGTCGAAACATGTTGCACCGCGGACATCCCTCACCCATGCTCTCGAAAGTTATATCGACACACGATGAACTCACCCCAAATCATTGACTGAAAAGGCTTTTCTGGCTAACTTGCGGCAAGTTTCTGGCAGCACCTGGGTGTGTGAAGCGGCGAGCCGCAACCGAGACTCGAATTGCCTGTTCCGACGCGGTCCGCTTCCGACCGCACAACGCGTGATACTCGCTCAAGGTGCTGAGGTTTCGTGATTTGGGTTTACCCATTTGCCATTGCGTTTGTTCTCTTCGTATCCGGCGCAGCCAGCGCCCAGGTCCCTGTCCCTCCAAATAACGCAGCCACCAAAGAAGACGACGCTCCGCCCGAGATAAAAACGGCGCCTGCCGCACCGCCGCCTGGTGCGCCGGGCTCCATCTTCTCGCAGCAAAGCGCCGCCAAGACGGACCTCGCGCGCATCACGCACATCAGCCTGGCCTGGCTCAACGACATGAACCGCAAGTCCGCCTTCGTCGCGATTCCTTCGTCGTATTGACTGCAGACCAGCCTCGATTCCAAGTCGCGCGAAACCATGGGTCTGGCCGAGGCGCTCAACCTCGCTGTCGCGCACAGCTACTCCCTGGCCGGCGCCAAGGTGCGCATGGACTCCGCGGCGCACGGCGTTTCCACCGCCGTCGGCAATCTATTGCTGCACGCCACGCTGCGCTCCTCCAAGGGCACCGAAATTTCCTCGCCGGCTTCGCTGATCGACGAGAACACCGGCGTGGCCGTGCCCAAGGACCGCCACTACCACACCGCCCTCACCACCAGCGTCATGCAGACCATCTTCGACGCCAGCGCCTTCGCCGAAATCAAGCGCACGGCCTCCGTGCGCGACGCCGCCACCGCCGCCGTCGCCAGCGCGCAGTTCACCAACTCCATGGACTTGATCACCGCCTACTACAGCCTGATCCAGAACAGCATGTTGTTGGATCTTTCCAACGCCTATGTCCGGCCGCGGCGCCAGCAGCGCCGAAGGCGAGCGCGTGCGCGGCCGGGTGCTCAACGCCTCGACTGCCGCCGACGAAGCCCAGGGCAACCTCGATCAGACCATGATCACCTTCAGTCGCCTGACAGGCGTGACACCCAAAAAAATCGCTATTCCGGTCGGTCTGGGCGCCGAGGTGCCGAACACCCACGATGAATCCATTTAAATTGTAAAAAATGGCAATTATGAAATCGCCGAAGGGCGGGCCAACCAAAACGCCGCGATGTTTGAAAAGCTCGGCGTTGTGGGGCGCTTTGCTCCCAAAGTCACCGTTGAACTTACACAGTCCAAAGTGAAAAATGCGCAAGGCGCACCAGGTTGGCAAATCAATCAAAGCGCCATGGTGGTGGTGACGCTGCCGATCTTGAATGGCGGCACCGACTACTACCAGGCCCGTTCCGTCGCGGCAAAGCAGGAGGGATTCCGCTACGACTTGACGGACACGGAGCGCCAGGTACAGGAATTGCTAAACATCTCTTACAGCAGCTTGCGCATCGCCGAGGCCAGGCTCAACTCCAGCCGCGAGGAGCTGGTCGCCAACGCCGCCGTCGCCGATGCCTATGACGAGCAGCTGAAGACATCGAACCGCAATTTGCTGGATGTGCTCGACGCCTACCAACGCCTCCTATACCAGTCGCAGACCGATCTCGTGCGCATCAGCACGTCGACGCTGATGTTGCAGTACCAGATTCAGCGCACCATGGGCGCGCTGAACCTGACCCTGCCCGAGGCAGGCGCCGACACGCAGTCCCTGCCCACGCGCATTCCGCTGCCGGAATCGCTGTAGGTGAAGCCGTCCAAGCCGGCCAATCCCGCGAAAGGAAAGAGGTAGGCCATGGCAGGCGGAGGCTCGTCGCGCGAACAGAATTTCTGGCCGGGGTTTGTCGACGCCCTGACCAACGTCATTTTGGTGATGGTGCTGGTGGTCGTGATCTTCACCTTGTCGGTGTTTTATTTCATCGGCAGGCTCGCGCAGTCGGAGATCAGCCGCAAGGTGCACGTCGCCCGCAGTGCGTATCAGATCGAACTCGAGCGCAAGCTCGCGGCGACCGAAGGAAGAATCAAACAGTTGAACGAGCGCATCTCCGAACTGGAAACCGAGAACGGCCGCCTGTCGCGAGGCACGCCCAAGGCAGGCGCTTCCGTATTGGCCGCGCAGGTCGACATCAGCGCCGACAAGAATGCGCCGCCGCCGTCCGGCACCGGCGGCCCTAGCGGTCCCGCCATCTCGGTGGCCAAGACGCCCAACGCCATCGTCGTGTCCTTCGCGCCGAGCGTCACCGAACTCGATAAGAAGGTCTACGACTCGATCAACAGCGCGGTGGGCAGCTATGACGACGCCACGCGCTGGCAGATCGAGATGGTTGCCGAGGCCGCCGAGGAGTTGTACAGTGAAGACCGGAGCCTGGGCTTCTACCGTATCGCGGTGCTGCGCAACTATTTCGCATCCAAGGGCGTCAACCCGGCTAACATCGACACTCTCATCGAAGACCGCTCGCGCGGCGGCACCCTGGCGCGCAGCCGCGCGCTGATCCGGATCCGGAAATGAGCATGCAGACCGCCCAGCTCAAGCACTCGCTGCGCCGCCGCGTCATGGAACTGGAATACGCGCGCCGTCAGCTCGACCGGCCGCGCGCGCTGGTGCTCACGCTGACCGGCATCTTCCTGCTTCTCGTCATCTGGGCCGCGCTCGCGCACATCAGCATGGTGGTGCGCGCCGAGCTGTTTGGCAGCGGCCCAAGCACCCCAAGTTCTGAGGGCGTCAATACTGTGGACGGGGCCGAGAAGTGGAGCTTTTACCCCGGATTTTCTGAGGGCGGCGAACCACCCAGAAATGATGGGCCAAATCCTTGCCATCGTCGGGGCGTTCTCGGTCCTGTTCGGCATCGCGGCCACTGTCCTGGGCGTGCAATCTAGCATCGAGGCCCATCACTGCGGCATGGCCGAGCGGATCTCGGCCGGTAAAGACAACGCTCCGAAATTAAGATCAGCCGCGTCCTGCGGAACGCTGCTTCGCCGGATGTCGATAAGTCCCTGCTTTTTTGGTGTCCGGGCTGCGAGCAGTATCACGGGGTCAGAGTTTCATCGGAAGCCGGCCACCAGCCGACTTGGGGGTGGAATGGGGACATCGACAAGCCCACATTCACGCCATCCATCCTGATCCGCTATGACGCAGTGCAAGACGCCTGGGATGGCTTCGAAGAATGGCGCACCGCCAGGGTATGTCATCCCTTCGTGATGGACGGAAAAATTCAATTCCTCGAGGATTGCACGCATAAACTGGCCGGCCAGACGGTCGAACTGCCTGACCTGTCAGCCTAAGTTTTCTTCCATATACCTCTTGAAATAGCGGAATTTTCCGCCAAATCCTTCCCGTCGGCGCCTGTAGTGAAATCGGTAGACACGGCGACTTGCGTGAGGGCCTTGGCCGTTTGAGCTAGGACTCTCAGGAAGTTGTCGGCCTCTTGGCTGTGCGGGTTCGAGTCCCGCCGGGCGCACCATCTTCCTCAGTTCTGGGCGCTGCCACGGCATCCAGCCACTTCCAACCCGCAAACCGATCCCCTTCATTTCGTAAGTGCGTGTACTATTTAAGCAATAACCAGGAGCGGTGTCCCCTCACAGTGGCCACCTGAAGAATCGTCCAGCCCATTTCAAAAAGCCGGGAAATCCCCTCGTGCCGCAGATCGTGGAAGTGCAGGTCCTCGATCCAGAGTAGCTGGATCGCGCGGATAAATGCCGCGCTGGCGCTTTCTGCGCTGCATGGAAATGTCCGCTCGCCCTCCCGCAGCTGCACCTGAATGATGCGCAGCGCCTCTGGCGTGAGCGTCACCCGCACATCGTTTCCCCCCTTCTCGCCGGGATGTTTCATGTCCAGGACGATGATTTCGCTGTGCTGCTCGTTCAGGTCTGCCCACCGAAGCCAGGTGATTTCCTCCAGACGGCGCGTGGTGAAGATGGCGAAGGGGATCAGCGTGAACATGGGAATGGAATTTGTCCGTCTTTTTCGGCGGCTGAAGTGTTCCATGACGCGATCCAGCTCCGGCAGGGTAGGGCGCCTGGTGCACTGCGCGGAGCATCCAATGAGGCACATTTTCGTGGCCACCATGCCCGCGTCTTCTGCCGCCTGCCAGTTTAGCGGATGGCCTCAGGCTGGCGGCGCCACCTTGAACACGGCGGCCAGGTGCGCGAAGTAGTTGCCGGCCGTCTGCGGCGTTACCTTGAGCCAGCCCGGAAACTCGATGAGTTCCTTGCTGCCGATGGCCGAACATCGCATCGCGGCAATGGGTGCCTCCCGCTGTATCCGGGTCAGTACCTTGGCCTTCGTCTTGCCGATTGCTCTGCGGCTTTCCATAACGTATTTCAATGGCGGCTGACAGGGTGGGATCGGGCGCTTTCAGAGCTTCGATTGCTCCGAGGACAGCCAGCTCGGTTTCCCGCTTCTTGATCCAGGCGCTGGCAATCTGCCGGCGCTCGAAGGTTTCTATCTCCTGGTGGATCACCTCGCCGCCTCGGCGGATGCGCACGATGGCGGTGTAGGACAAGGTATTATCTTGCCTCTTGCATATCAGGATCGTTCCAATGTGGTAACAATGAGGTTTGTGTTACCCAAAATGTTACCCAAAAACCGGAAAAATGCACGAAATCGCCGGGAAATGATAGATAACATAACAAGCCGGCAACCCGCGCAGAGCCTTGATTCAAAAGAAAAGCCCTTGAAAATCAACGCTCGGCGGCTCGCCGTAGCGCCGATGGTGGACTGGACCGACCGCCACTGCCGTTTCTTCCATCGGCTGCTGAGCAAGCGCAGCTGGCTCTACACCGCGATGGTGACCACGGGCGCACTGACCCACGGCGATGTGCCGCGTCATCTCGACTACAATGCCGAGGAGCATCCGGTGGCCCTGCAGCTGGGCGGCAGCGAGCCGGCCGACCTGGCGAAGGCGGCGCGCATCGGCGAGCGGTGGTGCTACGACGAGATCAATCTGAATTGCGGCTGCCCATCGGAGCGCGTGCAGCGCGGGGTCTTCGGCGCTTGCCTGATGGCCGAGCCGGACTTGGTGGCCGACTGCGTGAAGGCGATGCGCGACGCGGTGGACCTGCCGGTGACGGTGAAGCACCGCATCGGCATCGACGCGATCGAGGACTACGGCTTCGTGCGCGACTTTGTGGGCAAGGTGGCGCAGGCCGGCTGCACGACGTTTATCGCGCATGCGCGCAAAGCGGTGCTCAAGGGCCTGAGCCCGAAGCAGAACCGCGAGATCCCGCCGCTCAAATACGACTACGTGCTGCGCCTGAAGCATGATTTCCCGCAGTTGGAGATCCTGATCAACGGCGGCGTGGCTGACTGGCCCATGGCCATGTCCCTGCTGGAGAAGCTCGACGGCGTGATGGTGGGTCGGCATGCGTATCACCAGCCTTACTGGCTCGCGCATGCCGACGCCAACGCCTACGGCGAGGGAAGCGTGGAGGACGCGCCTTCGGCCGAACAGGTGGAGGCGGCGATGATGGAATACGCGATCGCGCAGGTGGAGAAGGGCACGTATCTCGGTGCGGTCACGCGCCACATGCTCGGCCTGCATCATGCGAAGCCGGGCGCGCGGCTGTGGCGGCGCATGATGTCGGATCCGAAGCTGCTGGGCGCGGCGCGCGACGCGGCGGGCGTGCGCACGGTGTTCGAGCAGGCGGCGAGCTGCCTGGCGGTGCCGGCGGTGGAGGCGGTGCAGGACTGAGCGGATCCAGCCAAGCGCGCCAATGCCGCAGAACCGGCATTGCGGCTAGGCAAGTTTCGCGACTGCTTGTATAATCGCTTCCTTGCCGCATTTTGGGTTCTCTCCGCGGCATCTTCTACGGTGGCCGTAGCTCAGTTGGTAGAGTCCAGGATTGTGATTCCTGTCGTCGTGGGTTCGAGTCCCATCGGCCACCCCACCTTATTCCCCCGTCGTCCCCGATCCTCGCTCCGATGGCGCCACTGATGACCGTTGGGAGCGGTGTTCAGACGTGCCGGAAAATCTCGTAGACCAGGCGTTCGGTGCCGTCGAGGCCGGCCAGGCTTCCGATGACGATGTTTCTTGGTGATCAACATGTTGATCAGCGGCAGCTTGCAGAAGGCATCCTTGTAGTTGTTGGTCAGCTCGTCGATCAGGCTGTAGTTGGGGGCGATGTCGCAATGCGTGCCGACGAGGAACAGGCGCGGGCGGTCCTTGCCGAGGTTGCCGAGCCAGGCGCCGATGTTCTGCAGGTCTTCGATGAAGCGCGATTCGCTTTCCTGGTGGTTGGTGATGACGCGGTCGACGCGGAACAGGTAGAAGACGAGGTCGGCGTGGTTGACCAGCTTCTCCCATTCCTTGTACGAGTCCTTGCTGCCGGGCAGGTCGAGGGTGCGCTTGAGGTTGAGATGCAGCTCCTTGATCTGGAAGCGCCGCGCCGGCACCTTGGCCTGGTTGATGGTCTGCAGGATAGTCTCGGGGATGCTGCCGATGCCGAGGAAGGCGCAGAGATGCGTCTTGCCGACGCCGCGCTGACCGAGGATGGCGATTTTATTGCCCTGCCAGCGCGCGGCGATCTGACGCCAGCGCAGCGCGACGCCCAGCGAGATCGAGGAGAGCAGCGCGATGGCGACGGTGGCGATACTGAACATGGCCTCAGTCGACCGCGGAGCGCGGCGCCACGTATTGCACCGCGGGCATCAGTGGGGGCGGGACGGGGGCAGGGTGGCCTCGATGTCGCGCTTGACGGTGCTGTAGCACTCGCAGCAGCGCGCCTCGAGCGCCGCGTGGTCGTGCACTTCGAGGCGTGCGCGGCCGGAGACGACCAGCCCCGCTTTTTGTAGCTTGCCCAACAGTTCGGTGATGCTTTCGCGGTGCACGCCGAGAAAATGGGAAATGGCTTCGTGGGTGATGCGGATCTGGTTTTCGCCGGCTTTATCCACGTAGGTCAGCAGCCAGCGGCAGAATAATTGCTCAACGGAGTGGTAGCGGTAGAAGGCGGCGGACTGGGAAATGCGCCGCGTGAGAAGGTGAGAAAATCTCAGGATTATCAGTTGGAAATGGCCGCCAAGCTCGAAGAGGCCGCGGGCGTCGAGGCCCGGGAGAACGTCGCCGTTCTTGAGTTCGACCAACTCAATCTGCGGCGTCAGCCTTTCCAGGAAAGGCTTAGGCAATTGCGCAAGCAAACGGTTTTTCCCGGGGCTCGGAGAAAGTCCGGAAATCGGATTAGGCTTGAGCTTATTTATCCGGCATTTAAACAATAAACTCAAGCAGCATACCGAACCGGCGCGTGTTCGAAGTAGCTCTTGACGTGCTCAGGCTGTCGCTGAACGCTGAGCAGATGCTGGCGCGTGACCTTCACCAGTTGCAGCTTCGAGCGAGCTGGAGCGAGTTTGGTGCCGACCTGCTTCAGGTCGGCATTGGCCATTTCGTTGGGGTTCAGTTCGGGGCTGTAGCT
>JALBVF010000004.1 GCA_025050535.1 Candidatus Protistibacter heckmannii | reverse complement strand
AGCAAGCGCGCGGGCAAGAAAGTGTTCCTGATCCTCGACAACCTCGGCGTGCATCACTGCAAGCCGGTCAAGGCATGGCTTGCCGAGCACCAAGCCGACATCGAAGTCTTTTACCTGCCAAGCTACAGCTCGGAGCTCAATCTGGATGAGCGACTCAACGCCGACCTGAAACATGTCATCAGCACACGAGTCCCCGTCAGAACAAAGGCCAAATTACACGCCGCAGCAAAGAACCATATGGCGTTCATCGAAACCCATCCCGAACGCGTGAAGTCCTACTTCCAGGATCCCCGCGTCAAATATGCCGCATAAAAACTTCCTCCTTTCGGATCAATAATATACAGAACTTATTTCACGCGGGTAGTTGTGGTTACTTCAGAAGAAAACGCCGGAGCGCAAGCCGGCCGCATGAGCGGGGCCGAACTCAAGGCCAGCCTCTCCCTGGCGGGCATCTTCGCCCTGCGCATGCTGGGCCTGTTCCTGATCCTTCCCGTCTTCGCTCTCCATGCAAAAACCCTGCCCGGCGGCGACAGCGCCGCCCGCGTCGGCCTCGCCCTGGGCATCTACGGCCTGGTCCAGGCCTGCTTGCACATCCCCCTGGGCATGCTCTCCGACCGCATCGGCCGCAAGCGCGTCATCGCCGGCGGGCTGATCGTCTTCATCGCCGGCAGCGCCGTCGCTGCCCTGGCCCAGGATCTGAACTGGATCATCGTCGGCCGCGCCGTCCAGGGCGCTGGCGCCATCTCCGCCGCCATCACCGCGCTGCTCGCCGACCTCACCCGCGACGAACACCGCACCAAGGCCATGGCCATGGTGGGCGGCAGCATCGGCCTGTCCTTCGCGCTTTCGCTGGTCATCGCCTCGCCGCTCTATCAGGGCATCGGCATGAGAGGCATCTTCTGGCTCATGGGGCTGCTCGGCTGCGGCGCGCTTCTCGTCATCGTCTGCGCCGTGCCGAGTCCGGCGGCGGCGAAGAAAAGCGAAGCGCACTTCCTGGAAGTGCTGCTGCGCCCCGAGCTGCTTCGCCTGAACTTCGGCGTGCTCGTGCTGCATGCCTGCCAGACCGCCATGTTCGTCGTCGTGCCCGGCATGCTCGTGCAGGCCGGCCAGCCGCTCGCGAACCACTGGCAGATCTATCTGCCCGTCGTGCTGATCTCCTTCATGCTCATGCTCGGCCCCATGCTCGCGGCCGAGCGCGCCGAGCGCACGCGCGCCGTGGTGCTCGCCGCCATCTGCCTGCTGCTCGTCGCCGAGTCCGGCTTCGCCCTGCTCGTCGGGCCGGAGCAGGGCGCCGGTCTGCTGGCCGTGGCCGCGGCGCTGCTCGCCTTCTTCACCGGCTTCAACATCCTGGAGGCCATGCAGCCCTCGCTGGTCTCGCGCATCGCCGCCGAAGCCCGCGGCACGGCCCTGGGCATCTACAACACCACCCAGGCCCTGGGCCTGTTCGTCGGCGGTGCGGCCGGCGGCGCGCTGCTCAAGTTCGCGGGCGGCCAGGCGGTCTTCGAAGCCGCCGCCATGCTGCTGCTGTGCTGGCTGGCCGTGGCCTGGTAGACGCGCGCAACATGCCGCGCCACGGCGCGCGCGGATAAGCCCGCACAAGGCCCCGCGCGGGGATGTTTTCCCCGCTTCCCGACCCATCCCGAACGGCTCCGAAACCCATCCACGCATCTGCTAGTATGCTAGCTTGCAGCAACTTCTCCGGGAACCTCAATATGGCATCGATCAATAAAGTTATCCTCGTCGGCAATCTGGGCGCCGATCCTGAAACGCGCTACCTGCCCAGCGGCGATGCCGTCTCCAACATCCGTCTTGCCACCACCGACCGCTATAAGGACAAGTCCAGCGGCGAATGGAAGGAAAGCACCGAATGGCACCGCATCGCCTTCTTCGGAAAGCTCGCGGAAATCGCCGGTCAGTACCTGAAAAAGGGCTCGCAGGTCTATGTCGAAGGCAAGATCCGCACGCGCAAGTGGCAGGACAAGGACGGCCAGGATAAATACAGCACCGAAATCGTCGCCGACGTGATGCAGATGCTCGGCGGCCGCCAGAGCGGCGGCGGTGATGAAGGCGGCGGTTATGGCGCCGGCGCTGGCGGTAGCTGCGGACGCGCCAGCGCGCCCCCGCAGCGCAAGTCGCAGCCGGCAGAGAGCTTCGGCGAGATGGACGACGACATTCCGTTCTAGACTGGACCTAGTCTGATTTTGTAACCAACCAAAGCGAAGTCATTGATTTGAATTCGCTTTTTTCTTGTTTACGCTTTTTGCTCTTCCCCCTCTCGCTGGCGCAGCCGTGTACCAGCAAAACCGTAAACAAGAACGGCACACCCTCCTTTTGGCAGCGAACCCCTTGCGGTTCACTAGCGCTTCCGACGCGAAAGCGCTCAACCTCGACGTTCGTGACTTATTGATCCGGCAGGAAGAAGTTTTCATGCGGCATATTTGACGCGGGGATCCTGGAAGTAGGATTTCACGCGTTCAGGATGGGTTTCGATGAACGCCATGTGGTTCTTTGCTGCAGCGTGCAATTTGGCTTTTTTCTGACGGGGACTCGTGTGCTGATGACATGTTTCAGGTCGGCGTTGAGTCGCTCATCCAGATTGAGCTCCGGGCTGTAGCTGGGCAGGTAAAAGACTTCGATGTCGGCTTGGTGCTCGGCAAGCCATGCCTTGACCGGCTTGCAGTGATGCACGCCGAGGTTGTCGAGGATCAGGAACACTTTCTTTCCCGCGCGCTTGCCATCGGCCACCAGCGCCTCGAAGAACTCGATGAGCTTCTCGTGGTTAAAGGCACCATCGATGATCATCCAGCTTGCCTTGCCCTGATTGGTCACCGTGGAAATCATCGACAGCTTCTGTCGCGTACCTCTAACCGCCATCGTGACCGGGGTTTTCCCTTTGGGAGCATAACTGCGGCCCCGAACATCCGTATTCACCAAGGCCGTGTTTGCCGAGATAGTCGGGGCTGGCGTAGACGCAGCGCGTGATCGTCGCGAGGCGCCGGTAGGTCAGGCCAGATTCCTTCAGCGGGCCGAGCTTGATCGTGAGGTCGTAGGGGGATTCGCGCGGATTGACGAAGCGGCTGTTGACATCGATCTCGAGATTGATCTCCGGATAGCGCGGCACGAATTCCGCGATCGCGCGGCTCAGCCAGGAGATGCCGAAATCGATGGGGATGCTTACGCGCAGCGTGCCGCGCAATTCGCTCTGCATCTTGCCGGTCTCCAGGCCCGCCTCTTCGATTTCCTCCACCACGCGCCGGCAGTGATCGTAGAGTGTGGCGCCGATCTAGGTGGTCGCCAGACGCCGGTGGCCCTTCTTCAGGAGGATCGATCCGACGTGCTCCTCCAGGGCGGCGAGTTTGCGGCTGATCGTCGATTTCGGCATGCGCAGTTGGGCGGCAGCCTTGGTGATGCTCTCCGCGTTGACCACCTCGTAAAACAGTCGCAGCGAGTTCAAATCCAGCTTCTCGATCATGCCAATCCCCTGATTTGTATGCGTTTTTAGTTCGTTCCAAATGTGGAACACATCTTCTTGAAATGCATTCTATCCGAACGCAGATCGAATCCGTAGACTCAGTCGCATCAAAAAACGCAGTAAAAAATACAACGAGGAGACAGCATGGAAAGCTCGCAGAGACGGTTTTTTCTCAAAGCCTCCGCTGCCCAGGGGTTGACCCTGGCGCTCGCCGGAGCGGAACTTCCTGGCATGGCCAGGGCGCAGGGTTCGGCGCTGAAATGGACCAACCTGACCCCGGGCTTCACGATCCTGGTCACCGAGTATCTGCAAGCCAAAGGCCTCGACAAGAAGTACAACCTCAATCTCGCCAAGCCCACCTCGTAAACAGCGGTCTCGACCTATTACAACGACTTCGTCGCCGGCAACTACGACGTCTGCGTCGGCAGCTGGGACACCTTCGCCGCGCGCTATCTGGCCGGCGTGCCCATCCAGTACGTCTGCTCGATCACCACCGCGGACATGATCAACATCGTCGCCCCCGGCAACGGCGCGGCCTCGATCCAGGCGCTGCAGGGAAAGATCCTCACCGCGCCGCAGTCCACCGGCACCTACCGGATGATGCGTGCTGTGATCAAGGAGATCAACGGCATCGACATCGAGAAGGAGATGACCGTGCAGAACGTCGACAACCCTGCCGCCTCGGTCACCCTAGTCATGTCCAGCCGCTCCGACGCCGCGCTGTCCTGGGAGCCGAACATCAGCTCCGGCATCAAGCGCGTGCCCGACCTGCGTGTGCTCTACAATACTGGGGAGGAATACCGTAAGAAGTTCGGCCTCGATCTTCCTTACTTCGGCGTGGCCGTGCGCAAGGAAGTCGCCGCACGCGATCCGGGCCTGGCGGGCCGCATTGACAAGGCCTTCGCCGAATGCCTGAACGGTATCCTGGGCAACGTCGACGAAGCGGTGAACATCGCCGGCAAGAACTCCGGCATCCCGCCCGACGTGCTCAAGCTCGCCATCAGCTTGGGCCGGCTGCGCTTCAAGCATGCCTCCATGGCGTCCGACGCTGGCAAGCAGACCAGCAACAAGGGCGCCGAAGTGCTGGTGCGCAACGGCCTGCTGCCGCGCGCGCTCGACGCCGGCTTCTTCGCCGCCTGATCCGGAAACCGACATGAAGACAGACAGCAAGCTGGCCGCGCCGGCCGCCCTGGCGGCCAAGCGCGCCATCGGCGGCAAGAGCGTCGAGAGCAAGCGGGAAATCACGGCGCTGATCGTCGTGGTGATTGGGCTGATTATCCTGATGGAGATCTCCAGCCGCTTCGTGCCCGACTACATCATGCCGGCGCCCGAGGCCATCGGCAAAGCCCTGCTCGACCTGATGAGCGCCGACCTCGGCCATGTGCTGATCACCCTGGGCCGCCTCGCGCTCGCGGTGCTCTTCTCGCTGTGCACGGGCGTGGCCATCGGCCTGATGATGGGCACCCTGCCCAAGGCCGGCCCCTATCTCAAGGCCCTGGTTATCATCGACACTGGCATCCCTGCGCTGTCCTGGATGCTCGTCGCGGTGTTCTGGTTCAAGGACCCCGAGGCGCGGATCTTCTTCATCCTCACCGTGATTCTGCTGCCTTTCTACGCGCTCAACGTCTACGAAGGCCTGCGCGCCATTCCACGCGACTGGGTGGACATGATGGAGAGCTTCCGCCCCTCATGCTGGAAGATGCTGCGCTATCTCATCATCCCGCACATCGTCCCATATATCTTCCTGACCACCAAGTCGGTCATCGGCTATGCGATCCGCATGGTCGTGTTCGCCGAGCTGGTGGCCTCCGCGGTGGGCATCGGCTCGCGCATGAGCCTGGCCCAGTCCACTTTCCTCATCGATCAAGTCATGGCATGGACCTTCCTGCTGATCATGCTCAACCTCGTCCTGCAATGGCTGGCCGGCTTCGCCGAACGGCATCTGCTCAAGTGGCGCAACGAAGCCAAGGTGCGTTGATCGTCATGATCCTCAACCGGCCCAAGGCCGAGGCCCGCGCCCTCGCGGTGGACCCCGAGCTCGTGCTGCTCGACGAATCCTTCAGCCAGCTCGACCACGTGACCTCCAAGGTGCTGCGCGCCGACTTCGCGCAGATCGTGCGCGAGGTGGGCAAGACTTGCGTCTTCGTCACGCACTGCATCGACGACGGCCTGGAGATCGCCGACCGCATTCTCATCTTCTCGGCGCCAGCGCGCGTCTGCCTGGAGCTGCGCATGGACGCGGGGCTGCGCGGCGACGAAGCGCGCATGGCCGAGCTGCACGAGCGCATCGCCCAGGCCATCGGCGGCGAGGATGCCGACGCCGGCGCGCCGGCCTGAAAAAGCATCACCCCGGACAACAACAGCAGCACCACAACAGCAATACCCAACGCCAAGCAAGGAAAGGTGGAAGAGATGCAATACGAAGACATCATCGTCGAACGAGTCGAGGGCTGGATGGAGATCACCATCAACCGCCCCGAGAAGCTCAATTCGCTGCGCGAGCGCACGGCCGAGGAGATTCTCTCCTCCATGGCCGAGGCCGAAGGCGACCGCACCATCGGCGCCGTCGTCTTCAAGGGCAGCGAGATGGCCTTCTGCACCAGCATCGACACCAGCGAATTCCAACTCAATCCCAATGAGTATTTCGACTTCTATCGCAAGCGCAAAAGTTCGCGCAAGGTCAACCTGCTATTCAGGGACGTGGTCCCTTCACCAAGCCGGTGATCAGCGCGATCGAAGGTTTTGCCCTGGGCGGCGGCCTGGAGCTAGCCCTGGTCGGTGACATGATCGTCGCTGGCGCCAACGCCAAGCTCGGTCTGATGCCAGGTGGCGGCGGCACCCAGACCCTGCCGCGCCTGATCGGCCCGGCGCTCGCCAAGGAAATGATGTGGACCGGCCGGCGCATCGGCGCCGACGAGGCGTGCAAATTCCGCCTGGTCAACCACGTCGTCGAAGCCGGCAAGGCGCTCGACAAAGCCCACGAGCTGGCCAAGACCATCTGCGCCAACGCGCCGCTGTCGGTGATTTTCACAAAGTCGGTCATCGACCGCGGCATCGGCCTGCCGCTGGCCGAAGGCATGGCCGCTGAAGGCGACGTGTCCTTCACGCTGTATTTCACCGATGACCGCAACGAGGGCCTCTCCGCCTTCAAGGAAAAGCGCGCCGCCCAGTTCAAGGGCGAGTGAGCCAGGGTCAACGAGTCAAGAGAGAGAAACCGTATGAGCAAGAAACGCGACATCGTCATCGCCGGCTATTCCGAGACCGCGATCGACTTCAAGACAAGCCGCAGCGCCTACGACCTCGCCGGCGAGGCGCTGTAAAAGCTGCTCGAGAGCACCGGCATCAGCAAGGACCAGATCGACGGCCTGTCCGTCACCACCGCGCTGAGCGAAGCCTCCAACCCATTCTTCGCGGTCTACATGACCGACGCCCTGGGCATCGTCCCCACCTGGCTGAACTACGGTGGCATCGGCGGCTGCTCAGCCACCGGCGGCGTGGCCCGCGCCATGTCCGCGATCCGTGACGGCATGTGCGAAGTGGTGGTGGTCATCTCCGCCGACGCTCACAGCACCGACTGGCGCTCCAACTACGGCGCCTACCGAGATGAATTCCAGGATCCCCTCGGCGTGCAGGGTCCGCCCGCCACCTTCGGCCTGCTGATGAGCCGCTATGTCCACCAATACGGCCTCAAGCCCAAGGCCCTGGGAAAGATCGCCATCACCCAGCGCAACGGCGCCCTGGTCAACGACAACGCCTACAAGAAGTTCAAGAAAGAGCTGACGATGGCCGAGTATCTGGATTCGCGCGTCATCGCCGATCCGCTGCGCCTGCTCGATAGCGTCATGTTCTGCGACAGCGCCAACACCTTCCTCGTCACCACCGAGAAGACCGCCCAGCGCCAGGGCCTGAAGAAAGCCGTCTATCCGGTCGCCTATGGCGAAGTCACCAACTTCAAGGGCAATGAAGCCAGTCCCGACATCACCCAGTCGGGCTTCACCAAGATCGGCCCCGAGGTCCTCAAGAAGGCCGGCATGACGCCCAAGGAAGTGCGCATGTTCCATCCCTACGACGACTTCACCATTGCCGTGATGATGAAGATGGAAGCCTTCGGCTTCTGCAAGGTCGGCCAGGGCTCGTGCTACGTGCTCGAGCACGACTTCTCGCCATCCGGCGACCTGCCCCTGAACACTGGTGGCGGCCAGATCTCGGCTGGCCAGCCGGGCCTCGCCAGCGGCGGCCTCAACCTGGCCGAAGCCGTGCGCCAGATGTTCGACGAAGCCGGTGCGCGCCAGGTCAAGAACCCGAGCAACGCGCTGGTCACCGGCATCGGCGTGATTCCCTACGCAAGAAACTGGGGCACCAGCTCCGCCATGATCCTGGAGATGTGAGATGAGCGACACCGCACAGAAACCCGCACCCACTCCCCGCGCCGTTCCGCGCGAAAGCGTCTACACCAACACCGCCGCCTTCGGGGAAGGCGTGCGCGAAGGCAAGCTGATGCTGCAGTACTGCAAGAACAGCGGAAAATACCAGTACTTCCCGCGTCCGGTCAGCATCTACACCGGCCGGCGCAACCTCGAATGGCGCGCCGCCTCGGGCAAGGGAGTGATCTACGCCTGCACCGTGGTGCGCATCCCCAGCCCCGGCCTGGACGGCCGCCTGCCGCTGTGCGTGGCCACCGTCGAGCTCGATGAAGGCGTGCGCATCATCGCCAACATCCTCGACTGCGCGCCCGAGGAGCTGGCCATCGGAAAGCGCGTCAAGCTGGCCTGGGACAAGCTCGCCGAGGACAAGCACTATCCCGCCTTCATGATCGACAAGGGATGAGCATGCGGCTCGAGGACATTTTCGCGGCGCATGCCCTGCGCACGCCGGGCAAGCCCGGCCAGCGCGGTCACCTACGGTGAACTGCAGGCGCGCTCCCAGGCGCTCGCCGCCGGGCTGCATCACGCCGGCGTGCGCGCCGGCGACCGGGTGCTCGTCTATCTACCCAACAGCGTGGAATTCGTGCAGATGCTCTGCGCCACCTTCACGCTGGGCGCGGTCGTGGTGCCGGTCAACATTCGGCTAACGCCCAAGGAGCTCGCCTATTTCGCCGAGGACGCCAAGCCCGCGCTGCTCGCCTATCACGCCGATAGCATCGACGCGCTGGCGCCCGTCGCCGATCAGCTCGGCGCGGAGAGCGTCGCGCCGGACCGCCTGCCCAAGGGCGCGCTGAGCTTCGCCGAGATGTCCGCGCCCAGCGACGAGACCCTTCCCAAGGCCGGGATCGACGCCGAGGACGTGATGATCATGTACACGGCCGGCACGACGGGAAAGCCCAAGAGCGCGCTCATCACCCATGCCAACTTCATCGCCCAGCACGGCTTCCTAAACGCCATCGAATGGGGCATCTCCGACAAGGACGTCTACCTCGTCACTACGCCGCTGGCGCACCGCACCGGCCTGGCGCGCATGGTCAATTCGCTATGCCTGGGCGGCACCGTGATCGGCATGAGCCGCTTCTACGCGCAGGACGCCCTCGACCTGATCCGAAAGGAAGGCGTCACCGTCGCCGGCATGGTGCCCACCTTGGCGCGCATGCTCATGCCGCAGCTCGAGAAGGATCCGTCGAGCTGCGCCAGCCTCAAGCACATCATCGTCACTGGCGAAGCCTTCCCGGCCGAGCTCAAGCGCAAGCTCATCGAGCTGCTGCCGCACATCCAGCTGCATTCCTTCTTCGCCATGACCGAGGTCGGCTCGGTCACCAGCCTCAACCACGAAGAGCAGTTCACGTACCCCACCTCCATGGGCCGCCCGACGCCGGGCGTGCAGGTCAAGCTCGTGGACGAGGCCGGCGTCGAAGTCTCCGTGGGCGAGGCCGGCGAACTGCTGGTGCGCAGCGGCATGCCCGGCCGCTTCACCACCATGCGCGGCTATTACAACCGTCCAGACGCCACCGCCTCGACCATCGTCGACGGCTGGGTCAAGACGGGCGACATGGCGCGCTTCGACGTCGACGGCTATCTCTACATCGTCGACCGCAAGAAGGACATGGTGCTTTCCGGGGGCTTCAACATCTACACCAAGGAAGTCGAGAAGGCGCTGCTGGATAATCCGGCGATCAACGGACGCGGCCGTGGTCGGCGTGCCCGACCACGTCTTCAGCGAGGCGGTGGCCGCCTTCATCGAAGTGCGCGCCGGTCATCAGCTCGATGCCGAGGGCGTCATCGAGGACACCCGCTCGCGCATCGCCGGCTACAAGAAGCCGAAGTACATCTACTTCGTCGAACAGTTGCCGCGCAACGCCCTGGGCAAGGTCGTCAAGACCGACCTGCGCGCGCTGGCGCTGGCCAATGTGAGCGGCTGAGCATGTTGCGCATCCTGTCCTCCGAAGACGAGCGCTTCCGTCTGGAAGTGCACGCGTGGCTCGCGGCCAACGTGCCACCCGAGCTGCGCCACATGACCTTCCGGCCGTTGCCCGCGCAGGGCATGGACTGGTACCGCAAGCTCTCGCAGCACGGCTGGATCGCGCCGCACTGGCCCAAGGCCGCCGGCGGCATGGAGGCCACGCCCATGCAACAGGTGATCCTGATGGAGGAGATGGCTGCCGCCGGCGTGCCCGACATCCCCACCCAGGGTCTGAACCACATCGGCCCCATCTTCATCAAGTGCGGCACCGACGCGCAGCGCAAGCGCCACCTGCCCGGTGATCCTCAGCGGCGACGCCATCTTGTGCCAGGGCTATTCCAAGCCCGGCGCCGGCTCCGACCTCGCCAGCCTGCGCACGCGCGCCGTGCTCGACGGCGACAGCCTCGTGCTCAACAGCTACAAGATCTGGACCACCTGGGACCACCACGCCGACTGGATGTTCGCCCTCGTGCGCACCTCCGACGCGGGCGCGCGCCAGCACGGCATCAGCTTCGTGCTCATCGACATGAAGACTCCGGGCATCACCCGCCGCGCGATCACCACCATCGCCAACGGCGACGAATACTGCGAAGTCTTCTTCGACAACGTACGCGTGCCGCTGGAGCACCTCGTCGGCGAGATCGACAAGGGCTGGGCTGTCACCACCGCGCTGCTCAGCGAGGAGCGGCTGCGCATCGGCTCGCCGGCGCTCGCGCTCAAGGCGCTGGCGCGGCTCTCCCTGCAGGAGGCGGCGCTGCATGCCGAGCGAATCGCCCGCACGCGCGTCGAGGTGGACACGCTCACCGCTTCCTTCCTCAACGTCGCCGAGGCCGAGCACGATCCCAGTGGCGGTCCCGCTGCCGACAGCTCCTATCTGAAGATCCTCGCCACCGAAACCGTACTCACGGTGTTAGACGCCGCGCAGCAGATCGCCGGCGAGGAAGCCTCGCTGCGCGAGGAGGGCGGCGTGCTGGACTACTCCGAGATGTTCCTGCAGTCGCGCCGCTAGCCGATCTACGGCGGCACCAACGAAGTCCAGCGCGGCATCATCGCCACCAATGTGCTCGGCATGCAGCTCGCGGCCAAGCCTCTGCCGAAGGCCACACCCACGACCACACTCACGGCCACACCCGCCGCCGCCGAAGGAGTCAAGGCATGAGTACCTACACCCGCGACGCCGCCCTCATCGCCGAGGATGCCGGCGGCGTGCCGCGCGTGCGACGCCTTCCCGTAGCCTGACGCCGGCGCTTGGAGCCAGATCGCCGAACTCGGCTGGCTGCAGACCCTCGTGCCCGAGGCGAAGAACGGCCTGGGCCTTGGCCTCGCCGAAGCCTGCGCGCTCGCCGAATCGGTGGGCCGCAGCCTGCTGCTCAAACCGTTGGTCCCGGCGATGGCCTCGGCCTAGCTGCTCTCGTGCCATCCGGGCGATCTCTTCGAAGCCGTGCTCGAAGGCCGCTGGCTGGCGATCCCTTATGCGCTCAGCGGCAGCGCAGCGCCCGCCGTGCCCGACGCCCATCCCGGCGCGGCCGTGCTGCTCGGCGTCGGCGCGGACGAAGGCTTTCAGCTTCGCGTGCTGACGGTCGAGGCCGGTGCGATGCAGGCGAAGGAGTCCATCGACGGCAGTCTGCTCGGCAGCTTCGACATGCAGGCGGCCCGGCTCGCCGCCGCGCCTCTTCTCGCAGCGGGCGCGCGCGCCAAGGCCGACTTCGCGCAGGCGCTCGACATCATGCGCCTGGGCTATGCCGCCTATCTCGTCGGTCTGATGGACGAGGCGCTGCGCATCGCGGTGGGCTACATGAAGCTGCGCAAGCAGTTCGGCATGCCCATCGGCAGCTTACAGGTGCTGCAGAACCGCGCCGCGACCTGCCACGTCGACATCGTCGCCACGTGCGCCCTCATCTACGAAGCCTGCCTCGAGCATGCCGGCGGCTCGCCGCGCGCCTGGGCAACGAGACGCAAAGCCTGCTGCGCTATCAGTCGCGGGGCTGATCAAAGCACGTTCGGACGCCCTGGGATCCCGATCGCCTCATTTAATTCACTAAAAACGCAAAAAATATAGAGAAAAATTCTGCAATACCCCTGGAAGAATCGCTTCCAATTATTGATCCGGCATTGAAACAATGAACTCAAGCAGCATACCGAACCGGCGCATGTTCGAAGTAGCTCTTGACGCGCTCGGGCTGTCGCTAAACGCTGAGCAGATGCTGGCGCGTGACCTTCACCAGTTGCAGCTTCGAGCGAGCTGGAGCGAGTTTGGTGCCGACCTGCTTCAGGTCGGCATTGGCCATTTCGTTGGGGCTCAGTTCGGGGCTGTAGCTGGGCAAGTAGAAGACTTCGATCTCGTGCTTGTGCTCGGCCAGCCAGGCCTTCACATGCTTGCTGTGGTGCACGTGCAGGTTGTCCAGGATCAGGTAGATCTTTCGGCCGGCATCCTTGACCAGCCGGCGCAGGAAGTCGATCAGGATGTCGGCGCTCAACGCTCCGTCGAAGGCCTGCCAGCGCATCTGGCCCTTGTTGGTGACGGTGGAGATCACCGACAAGCCGTGGCGCTTGTTGTTCACGCGAATCACGGGCGTCTGGCCTTGCGGGGCGTAGCTGTGCCCGCACACGTCGTCGCGGCGCACGCCGGTCTCGTCGCCCCAGTGAATTTTGGCCCCATCAGCCTTGGCGAAGGCGGCGATCACCGGGTAGTCCTCGTCGAGCCACTTTTTCACCGCCGCCGGCGACTGCTCGTAGGCCTTCTTCATGGGCTTTTTCGGCGTGAAGCCCCAACGCTCCAGATACAGGCCCATCGTGCGAACGGCCAGCTTGATGCCTTATCGGTTAAGGATCAACTCGGCCACTGCCTGGCGGCTCCACAGCGCGTAGATCATCTTCAACTGGTCGGGCGTGCGGTCGAGGATCAGCCGCTGAACCTCGCGCTCCTGCTCCGCCGTCAGCGTTCTGCCCGTACCCTGCGGGCGCCCGGGGCGCTCAACGTCGAGGGCCTTCCACCCGCTCGCGCGATACGCCTTCACCGCCGCAATGAGCGTCGTGTTCGACATCTCGCATTGCGCCGCCGCGTCCTTCAGGCTCACGCCATCCAGCCGCATCTTCACCACACGTCGGCGCCGTTCGTTCAGGGCAGCTACCGGCAGCGTTCTCGAGTCGATTTTATCCCTGCAACAGCAGACTCTATATCACTCAATAAGCTCAATTTTTAAGTGCTGGATTAATAAGTTCGTAAGCAATTATTGCGCCAAGGATAAAGCCGCGCGCGTCGATGCCGGCGACGTAATTAAGCTTCTGACCCATTTAGCGGTAGACGAAGGCGTCGATGAGCACGCGCAGGGTACGCGGGTTCTGCAGCAGCGGCGTGATGTCGCGGAACTGCATGCCGGGCTGCAGCCAGTCAGGCAGGGTGCGGATCTGCGAAGTGATGAAGGCGCCGAAGGTGGGATCGTGCTCGAGGGGGGGGGCGAGGCCGGCTTTGACGTGGGCGGTCATGGGTTTCTCCGGGGCATTTTGAATTTGTAGCGCGGGGCGGTATGAGTTTGCGAACGGCGGTGCGAATGGGGGCGCGAAGGGCGGCTCAGGTCTGCAGCAGATGCGTTTCGGCAGCGGCCAGCGCCTCGGGCAGGCCGCGCAGCACGAGCACGTCGCCGCCCTGCATGAGGGTCTGCGCGACGGGCGCGACGCTGCGGATGCCGGCGCGGCGGATGGCGGCGACCTCGACGCCCATTTCCTGGAGCTGGAGTTCGCCGAGCGTGCAGCCGATGGCCTTACCGACGGCCGGCAGCTGCACGGTCTGCAGACGCACGTGGGCGCTGTCGTCGAGGTCGTCGGCGCTATCGTCGGCGCCGTGGAAGTAGCCGCGCAGCATGCTGTAGCGCGCGTCGCGCGCCTGCTGGGTGCGGCGCACGACGCGGCGCATGGGCACGCCGAGCAGCACCAAGGCGTGGGAGCTGAGCATGAGGCTGCCTTCGATGATCTCGGGCACGACTTCGGCGGCGCCCGCGGCGCGCAGTTTGTCGAGGTCGGAGTCGTCGACGGTGCGCACGATCACGGGCACGCCGGGCGCGAGTTCCTTGACGTGGTGGAGCACGCGCAGGGCGGATGGCGTGTCGGCATAGGTGACTACGACGAGCTCAGCGCGGTCGATGCCGGCGGCGGCGAGCGATTCGCGCCGCCCGGCGTCACCGTAGACGACGGATTCGCCGGCGTCGGTGGCGGCCTGCACGCGGTCGGGGTCGAGGTCGAGCGCGACGTAGGGCAGGTTTTCCTGCTCGAGCATGCGCGCCAGGCTCTGGCCGGTGCGGCCGTAGCCGCAGATGATGGCGTGCTTCTCGGTCTGCAGGGTTTGCGCGGCGATCTTGGTCATGGCCAGCGACTGGAGCAGCCATTCGCTGGAGGAGAAACGCATGGCGATGCGGTCGCTGTACAGGATGAGGAAGGGCGCGGCGAGCATGGAGAGCAGCATGGCGGCGAGGATGGCCTGGCTGAGCACGGGGTCGACGAGGTCCATGCCGTCAATCTGGCGCAGCAGCACGAAACCGAATTCACCGGCCTGCGCCAGCCCCAGGCCGGTGCGGATGGCGACGCCCGCCGAGGAGCCGAAGGCGCGCGCCAGCCCGGTGATGAGCGCGAACTTGAGCAGCACCGGCCCCATCAGCAGGAAGAGCACGAGCGGCAGGTTCTCGGCCACCACCTTGATGTTGAGCAGCATGCCGATGGTGACGAAGAACAGCCCGAGCAGCACGTCGCGGAAGGGCTTGATGTCTTCTTCCACCTGATGGCGGTAGGGCGTCTCGGAGATGAGCATGCCGGCCAGAAAAGCGCCCAACGCCATGGACAGGCCGAGGTGTTCGGTGAGCGCGCCCATGCCCAGCGTGATGAGCAGCAGGTTGAGCATGAAGAGCTCTTGCGAGCGCCGCGCGGCGACGATGTGGAACCAGCGGCTCATCAGCTTGTGGCCGAGGAAGAGGATGAGCGCGAGGGCCAGGGCGACCTTGACGAGGGCGATGGACAGGGCGACGACGAGGTCGGTCGGGTTCTTGCCCAGCGATGGCACGAGGATCAGCAGCAGCACCACGGCCAGATCCTGGAACAGCAGGACGCTGACGATGTTGCGGCCATGCTCGGTCTCGAGCTCCAGACGCTCGGAGAGGATCTTGCTGACGATGGCGGTGGAGGACATGGACAGCGCGCCGCCCAGGGCCAGGGCCGCCTGCCAGGAAAGCGGATAGGCGAAGCGCAGCGCGAGGCTCGCCGGCACCGCGAGCAGCATGGTGAGCAGCACCTGCGAGGCGCCCAGGCCGAAGACCTGGCGCTTCATCGATTTGAGCTTGGGCAGGCTGAATTCCAGACCGATGGAGAACATCAGGAAGACCACGCCGAATTCGGCCAGATAACTGGTCGACTTGAGATTGGGGACCAGGCCCAGCGCATGGGGGCCGATCAGGATGCCCACCGACAGGTAGCCGAGCATCGGCGGCAGATGCAGGAAGCGGAATAAGACCACGCCGATCACGGCGGTCGCGAGCAGCAGCAGGGTCAGGTCCAGCGGTGTGGGCATAGGGGGAAAACGGTGGGGAGGGGCAATTGTTATACTCCGCGCCATGATAGCGAATTTCAATCCGGACCAAGCGCTGGCGCTGGGCCGTGAGACCCTGCTTATCGAGGCGGAAGCGGTGTTGGTGCTGGCCGAGCGGGTGCGCACGCAACCGCTTTCGGATGCTTTCGTGAGGTCGGTCGGACTGCTGCTCGAGTGCAATGGCCGGGTGGTGGTGTCCGGGATCGGCAAGTCCGGGCATATCGCCCGCAAGCTGGCCGCCACTTTCGCCTCCACGGGCACCCCCGCTTTCTTCGTGCATCCGGCCGAGGCCAGCCACGGCGACCTGGGCATGGTGACGCGCGAGGACGTGTTCGTGGCGCTGTCCAATTCCGGCGAGACTTCCGAGCTGCTGACCATTGTGCCACTGATCAAGCGCACGGGCGCCAAGCTGATCGCGATGACCGGCAACGCCGATTCTGCCCTGGCCAAGCTGGCCGACGCCCATCTGGACGCGCGCGTGGAGAAGGAAGCCTGCCCGCTGAATCTGGCGCCCACCGCCAGCACCACCGCCGCACTCGCCCTGGGCGACGCCCTGGCCGTGGCGGTGCTGGAGGCGCGCGGCTTCGGCCCCGAGGATTTCGCGCGCTCGCATCCGGGCGGCGCCCTGGGCCGCAAGCTCCTCACCCACGTGTCCGACGTGATGCGCACCGGCGACCAGGTGCCGCGCACGCGCGCCGACGCGAGCGTGGCCGAGGCGCTGCCGGAGATCACGGCCAAGCGCCTGGGCATGACGGTGGTGGTGGACGATGCGGACCGCGCGATCGGCATCTTCACCGACGGCGACCTGCGCCGCATGCTGGAGCAACGCTCCGACATCAAGACTACCAAGGTGGCGGAGGTGATGACGGCGAACCCGCGCAGCATCGCGCCCAACCAGCTGGCCGCCGAGGCGGTGGAGCTGATGGAGCGGCACCGCATCATGCAGGTGGCCGTCGTGGATGCCCAGGGCAAGCTAGCCGGCGCGCTGAATCTGCACGACCTCTTCGCGGCGCGGGTGATCTGATGGACTGGCCGGCGATGCGCACCAATCCCCTGCCCGCCGATCCGCTGGCGCTGGAGCGCGCGGCGGTGGTGAAGCTGATGATTTTCGACGTGGACGGCGTTCTGACCGACGGCGGCCTGCATCTGGGCCCCGACGGCGCAGAGTTGTTCAAGCGCTTCGACACGCTGGATGGCCACGGCCTGAAGCTGCTGGCCGAGGCGGGCGTGGTCACCACGATCATCTCCGGGCGCAAGTCCGAGATCGTCGCCGCGCGCGCGGCCGCGCTGGGCGTCAGCCACGTCTATCAGGGCCAATCGGATAAGCGGGGCGCCTTCGCCAAGCTGCTCGGTATCGTCGGCGTCAAGCCGAGCGAGACCGGCTACATGGGCGACGACTGGCCCGATCTGCCGCTGCTTACGCGGGTGGGCTTCGCGGCCTGCCCGGCGCAGGCGCATGCCGAAGTGAAGGCGCTCTGCCACTATGTCGCCAAGACCGGCGGCGGAGCCGGCGCGGCGCGCGAGGTCTGCGACCTGATCCTGACGGCCCAGGACCGCTACGGCGAGCTCCTTGCCCAGGCGCTGGGCAAGGAAGCCCACTGATGCTCGGTGTCGGCCGCGTCCTGGAGGCGCTGATCCGCTTCGTGCCGCTGCTGGCCATGGTGGCCCTGGCGGGCGGCACCTTCTGGCTGGTGACGCTCAACACCAGCAGCCCGGAGGTGGAAGAGCCCAAGCGGCATATCGCCGGGTATTATGCGGATAAGTTCTCCGCCAGCATCCTGTCCGAGGTGGGCGTCTCGAGCTACCGGCTGCAGGGCAGCCACCTGACTTCCTTCGACGACGACGGCAGCATGGATGTGGAGCTGCCCGCGGTGCGCGTCTTCCGCCCCGATCAGCCGGCCGTGACGCTGCATGCGCAGCGCGGCCACATGACCGGGGACATGGCGCAGATGGAGCTCTTCGGCGCGGCGAATCTGGTGCGGGACTCGAGCCCGATGGCGGAACCGTTGAGTGCGGAATCGGAATATTTCCTTGTGCTGGTGAACGACGATATCATCCGCACCGACAAGCCGACCGTGCTGCGCGCCAGTTCGTCGGTGATGTACGGCAACAGCATGGTGTTCAACAACATAAACAGAGAACTGAAACTGGGCGGCAACGTCCACGGCACGATCGAACGGCGCGCCGGCCGAAGATGAGTCGCTCATATTCGATGAATTCCCCATTCTTCTTGCCTTTCCCCGCCCACCGCCTCGCGCCGCTGGCCGCGCTGGCCTTGGGCCTGGGGCTCGGTCTGGCCGCGCCGGCCGCCCGCGCCGAACGCGCCGACCGCGACAAGCCGATGGCGCTGGAAGCCGACAACGCCCGCTACGACGACCTCAAGCAGATCTATTTCCTCTCCGGCAAATCGGTGCTGACCAAGGGCACGATGGTGCTGCGCTCACACACGGCCGAGGTGCGCATCGATCCGGAGGGCTATGAATACGCGATCGCCATCGCCCTGCCCGGCGAGCTGGCCTTTATCCGCCAGAAGACGGAGAACCCGAACGAATTCGTGGAAGGCTACGGCGAACGCATCGAATACGACACCAAGACGCAGATCGCCAAGCTGATCGGGCGCGCGCGCGCCAAGCGTCTGGTTGGCACGACGATGGCCGACGACATCCGCGGCGACGTGATCATCAACGACCTGGTCAATTCCAGCTATCAGGCGGTAAGCAACAGCCATGGCGGCGAGCAGCGGGTGCGCGCCGTGCTGGCGCCGCGCAAGCACGGCACGACCGTGATCACGCCGGCGCCCGCGCCTGCCGCCAAGCCGGCAGCTCCGGCGGCGCCGTCCCCCCCCTCGGCGCCCTCGACCCCGGCCGCGCCCCAGAAGAGCGGCGGCAAGGACTGAGATGACCGAAGCTCAACAAGCGCCGCAGGCCGCGACACCGGTGGCCAAGCTCGAAGCCCGCGGGCTGCTCAAGCGCTTCGGGCTGCGCACCGTGGTCAAGGACGTGTCGCTGGACGTGAAGAGCGGCGAGGTGGTTGGCCTGCTCGGCCCCAACGGCGCGGGCAAGACGACTTCCTTCTACATGATCGTGGGCCTGATCCCGGTGGACGGCGGCGAGATCATGCTCGACGGCCATCCTATCGACAAGCTCCCCATCCACCAGCGCGCCCACATGGGCCTGTCCTATCTGCCGCAGGAAGCCTCGATCTTCCGCAAGCTGTCGGTGGCCGACAACGTGCGCGCGGTGCTGGAACTGCAGAAGAAGGACGGCAGGCCGTTTTCGCCCGGCGAGATCGACGCCCGGCTCGACGTGCTGCTCGACGAGCTGCAGATCGCCCATCTGCGCGACAACCTGGCCATTTCGCTCTCCGGCGGCGAGCGCCGCCGCGCCGAGATCGCCCGCGCGCTGGCCTCGGAACCCCGCTTTATCCTGCTCGACGAGCCCTTCGCGGGCGTGGACCCCATCGCCGTGGGTGAAATCCAGCGCATCGTGCTGTTTTTGAAGCAGCGCGGCATTGGCGTGCTTATCACCGACCACAATGTCCGCGAAACCCTGGGCATCTGCGACCACGCCTACATCATCAGCGAAGGCACGGTGCTGGCGGCCGGGCGGCCGCAGGAAATCATCGCCAACGTGGCGGTTCGCAGGGTCTATCTGGGCGAAAACTTCCGAATGTAGAGCAATTTTCATTCCAGATATGCATTGCCGGGTTTTCAATTTTCGGAATGAAGCAGTCTCTCAGCAATCGCCTTTCCCAGCATCTAGCCCTAACGCCGCAGTTGCAGCAGTCCATCCGGCTGCTGCAGTTGTCCACGCTCGAACTCCAGAAGGAAATCGAACAGACCCTCGCGGACAATCCGCTGCTTGAACTCGCCGAGGATTGGCTGGACGGCGCCACGCCGATCAGCGCCGACAGCGAACTCGAGGGCGCCGGCAGCGGCGCGGCCGATGGCGAAGCCGCCGACGAATTCTTCGCCCCCGCCGCCGACCATGCACCGGTTTCGAGCGCGCCCGACGACAGCTACGAAAGCAGCCCGTCCTACAGCATGGAGGCCGCCGCCGATGGCGAAGCCGACGCGCCGATCGACACCGATTCCGGCAGCGACTGGATCCTCGAGGACTTCGTCCGCCGCCCGCTCTCCGACGACGACGACGAAACCCCGACCCAGCTCCAGGCCGCCTCCGTCACGCTGCGCGAGCATCTGCTCGGTCAACTGCGCATGCTCAACCTGAGCGACCGCGACCGCGGCCTGCTGACCTTCCTGATGGAATCGCTCGACGAAAACGGCTATCTCGACGTGAGCCTCGAAGAGGTGCTGGCCGAACTGCCTGGCGAGCTCGAAGTCGAGCCCGAGGAGCTGGAGACTGCGCTGTCGATGCTGCAATCCTGCGACCCGCCCGGCGTGGGCGCGCGCAGCGCCGGCGAATGCCTGGCCTTGCAACTGGAGCGGATGGAGGAGCATCCGTCCTGCCCGCTGGCGCTGGAGATCGTGCGCCACCATCTGGAACAGCTAGCCGCGCGCGATTTCAACCGCCTGCGCCGCGCGCTGCAGGTGGACGACGCCGCGATCAAGACCGCGCATGACCTGATCCGCTCGCTCGCCCCCTTCCCGGGCCGAACCTACGGCAAACCGGTGGCCGATTACGTGGTGCCCGACGTCATCGTCAAACGCGGCCCGCATGGCTGGCGCGCCGAGCTCAATTCCGAGGTGATTCCACGGCTGCGCATCAATAGCATGTACGCACAAATATTGCGCGGCAACCCAGGTGCCGCAAGCCTGCAGCAGAAGCTTCAGGAAGCACGCTGGCTCATCCGCAACATTGAGCAGCGCTTCGACACCATCCTCAGGGTTTCCCGGGCCATCGTCGAGCGCCAGAAGCTGTTTTTCACGCACGGCGAAATTGCGATGCGACCCTTGGTTTTGAGGGAAATAGCTGATATGCTAGATCTGAACAAGTCGACAATTTCACGCGTCACGACGAACAAGTTTATGGCTACCCCGCTCGGCACTTTCGAGATGAAGTGCTTCTTCGGGAGCCATATCTCGACGGAAACAGGCGGCGCGGCCTCCTCTACAGCAATTCGCGCGCTGATCAAGCAGCTGGTCGGCGCAGAAAACTCCCGTAAACCGCTTTCAGACAGCTGCATTACTGAACTCCTCGGCGAGCAAGGGTTTGTTGTTGCCCGCCGCACGGTGGCCAAGTATCGGGAAGCACTGAAAATACCACCGGTAAGCATGCGCAAGTCTTTATAGACGCCCCATAGTCGGCGGCACTACCCAAGGAGAGATGCATGAACTTCAAAATTAGTGGGCACCATCTGGATATCACTCCGGCGCTGCGAGACTATGTTGGGATCAAGCTTGAACGTATCGTTCGGCATTTCGATCAGGTGATCGGCGTCAGCGTTCTGCTGGCCGTGGACAATCAAAAGGAAAAGGAAAAGCGGCAATACGCCGAGGTGAATCTGCACCTCAAGGGCAAGGATATCTTCGTCGAATCGCATCACGAAGATCTCTATGCGGCGATCGACTGTCTGGTCGACAAGCTCGACCGCCATGTGCTGCGCCACAAGGACCGCAAGCAACAGCATCAGCACACGCCGGCCAAGTACCGGATGGATCAGGAGCAGTCCTGATCGACGCTATCCCACGCTGCGCTCGAGCCGGTCCACCCGACCGGCGAGCCAGAGAAACCGGGGCTCCGAATGCGGAGCCCTTTTTATTGCCTGGACTGCGAAGCAAAAGTTTCCGAAAAGCCAATAAATACCGTGACAAAAAGAACGGCTGGACTATAATTTCCGCTCCTTGTCCAACGAACCCGCGCCGAATCTGCGCACACCGCGCGCTCTGGCAATCCGCTCCGGCATGAACCGACTGGCTGAACTGCTCCCCACAGACCATATCCTTTTGGACATCGCCGCGGAAGGCAAACAAGCGCTCTTCGAGCGCATCGGCACTCTCTTTGAACGGCTGCACGGCGTCAACGGCGCCATGGTGACCAAGAACCTCTTCGCGCGCGAAACCCTGGGCTCCACCGGCCTGGGCGCGGGCGTGGCGATTCCCCACGGCCGCATCAAGGGACTCAAGCAACAACTCGCGGCATTTGTCCGGCTCGCCGAGCCGATCGAATTCAGCTCGCCCGACAAGAAGCCGGTCAACCTGCTGTTTTTCCTGCTCGTGCCCGAACAGGCCACGCAGCAGCATCTGGAAACCCTGTCGAGCATCGCCCAGTTGCTCTCGGACAAGATCATGCGCCAGGCGCTGGCCGAGGAGCCGGCCGCGCAATCGGTTCACAACCTGCTGCGCGACTGGAAAGCCTGAAATGGCGCGTCCCGGAGCGCCGCCGCACGCCCAATGACAGAACAGCATTTCCCGATCAATCTCGACGGCGTCACCGCGCAGTCTATCTTTGACGACAACGCGGCCGAGATCAAACTCAACTGGCTGGCCGGTCCCGAAGGCGCGGACCGCACCTTCGACCGCGAAGTGGTCCGCTCGGCCACGTCCTCGGCCGACCTCGTCGGCCACCTCAACCTGATCCACCCGAACCGCATCCAGATCCTCGGCGAAGCGGAGCTGGCCTATTACGAGAAGCTCAACCAGGAAGACCGGTGCAAGCAGATGGACGCGGTCATCGCGCTCACGCCGCCCTTCCTGATCGTGGCCGACGGCCTCACGGCGCCGCCCGAACTCGTCCTGCGCTGCACGCGCTCGTCCACGCCGTTGTTCACCACGCCCTTCTCCTCGGCCTCGGTCATCGACCACTTGCGCATGTACATCAGCCGCCAGGGCGCGCCGAAGATCACGATGCACGGCGTGTTCCTCGACATCCTCGGCCTGGGCGTGCTGCTCACCGGCGACTCCGGCCTTGGCAAGAGCGAACTCGGTCTGGAGCTGATCTCGCGCGGCCACGGCCTGGTCGCCGACGACACGGTGGACTTCGCGCGCCTGGGCCCCGACTTCATCGAAGGCCGCTGCCCCACGCTGCTGCAAAACCTGCTCGAAGTGCGCGGCCTGGGTCTGCTCGACATCCGCACGATCTTCGGCGAGACCGCGGTGCGCCGGAAGATGAAGCTCAAGCTCATCGTCGAGCTCGTGCGCCGCAATGACGGCGGCTTCGAGCGCCTGCCCATCGATTCGCAATACAAGGAAGTGCTCGGCCTGCTGGTGCGCATGGTGAAGATCCAGGTGGCCGCCGGCCGAAACCTGGCGGTGCTGGTCGAGGCCGCGGTGCGCAACACCATCCTGCAGCTGCGCGGCATCGACACCCTGCGCGACTTCATGGACCGCCAGCGCGCGGCCATGCAGGGCGACCCGCAGTATCAGCACGGCCGCCTCATCTGAGCGGGGCGCGCGCATGCGGATCGTCCTGATCAGCGACTCCTCGGGTGCGGGCAAATCGGGCGCGCTCAATGTGCTGGAAGACTCCGGCTACTACTGCGTCGACAACCTCCTAACGCCGCTGCTCGAAAACCTCGTCGGCACGCTCGAGGCCGAAGGCAAGGAAAAGCTCGCGGTCGCCATCGACGCGTGCAGCCTGGGCTCCATCGTCGGCATCACCGGCATCATCGCGGCGCTAAAGACGCAGTACGACGTGCGCCCCCTCTTCCTCACCGACGACACCAACACCTTGGTGCAGCGCTATTCGGAGACGCGCCGCCGCCATCCGCTCTCGGCCAAGCTCGCCGGCAGCGGCCAGGCCGGCGCCGACACCGCCTCGCTGACCGAGGCCATCGAGCTCGAGCGCGAGATGCTCGAGCCGCTGTCCGGGCTGGGCCATCAGATCGACACGAGCAATCTCGCCACCTCCTCGCTGCGCGCCTTGGTGAATGACTTCATTACCCACGAGCCCAGCGGGCTGACGCTGCTCTTCGAATCCTTCGGCTTCAAGCGCGGCGTGCCGCACGACGCGGACCTGGTGTTCGACGTGCGGCCGCTGCCCAATCCGCACTACATCGCTGAACTCAAACCGCTCACCGGGCTCGATCAGCCGGTGCGCGATTTCCTGTTGTCGCAGCCCGCCGTGCTGGCGATGGCCGACGACATCCGCGCCTTCGTCGAGAAATGGCTGCCGAGCTATGTGGAAGACAACCGCAGCTATCTGACCGTCGCCATCGGCTGCACCGGCGGGCAGCACCGCTCGGTGTTCATCGCCGAACGCTTGGCCACGTATTTCGCGGCGCATTGCAGCGTGATGGTGCGGCACCGGGACATCCCGATCTGAAGCCCGCCCGCTCGCCAAGCATGCGCGCGGGTTTCCCATTCAGTTGATGGTGTCGAGCAGCTTCGCGACGGGCGCCGGCAGACCGACGCCGGCAATCTCCTGTCTGCCCATCCACGCGCGCTGCGCGTCGCCGCTGGCTGCCAGCGGCACATCCGCCTTGGCGTCCAGTTCCACCAGCAGCGGCAGGACACGCAGCTGGAAATGTGTGAAGACATGCTCGAACTCCGGCAGCGTCCTGCTTTGCAGCACCCGGCCGAAGCGCGCGGCGGCGTCGAGCCAGGCGGGGTCCGCATAGGTCGCCATGCCGTCGAGCGCGGCCTGGCCGTCCTTGTCGGCGGTGGTCCATTCGGCCACGTCGCTTGCATCGAGCTGCGGCAGACTCCACAGCCCGCCCCAGATTCCCGTGGGCGGACGCTTCTCCAGCAGCAGCCTGCCGCCGCGCCGCAGGATCAGCATGAGGGTCTGACGCTGCGGTTTCGCCTTGTGCGCCTTGGGCGTGGGCAGTTCGGCGGTGCGGCCCTCGGCCAGCGCGACGCAGCGCGCCGAGAAAGGGCACAGCGCCGCGTCTTCCAGGCAGCCGGGCTTGCCGCGCCGGCAGACGCCGGAGCCCAGGTCCATCAGGCCCTGCGTATACGCTTCGATGCCCTCGCCGCGCTCGGGCAGCAGCGCTTCGGCCAGCGCCCACATTCGGTTCTCCACGTCCTTGCGCATCGGATCGCCGGCGATGCCGAAGGCGCGCGCGAGCACTCGCTTGACGTTGCCGTCGAGGATCGCGGCGCGCCGGCCGTAGGCGAAGGCGGCGATGGCCGCGGCGGTGGAGCGGCCGATGCCGGGCAGCGCGGCGAGCGCCTCGGGATCGTCGGGAAACACGCCGCCATGACGTTCGACGACGAGCTGCGCGCAGCGGTGCAGATTGCGCGTGCGGCTGTAGTAGCCCAGGCCCGCCCACAGCGCCATCACCTGGTCGCCGCTCGCGGCCGCAAGCTCGCGCACCGTCGGGAAGGCCTCGAGAAAGCGCACGTAGTAGCCGAGCACCGCGCTCACCTGCGTCTGCTGCAGCATGATCTCGGACAGCCAGATGCGATACGCGTCGCGCGTCTGCTGCCAGGGCAGCGCATGGCGGCCGGCGCGCTTCTGCCAGGCGATGAGCCGCGCGGCGAAATCGGGCCAGCCCGCGGCGTCGCGCGCGGCGGCGGCGTTCAGCGCGTCGGCCTTCCTCCCGGCGCTCTTGCGCGCGGTCCGATCAGACACGCTGGAAGCTCGGGCAGTAGAAGGTGTTGCGCTGGCCGATGACCAGCTCGCGGATCGGCGTGCCGCAGACGCGGCAGGGTTCTCCGGCGTGGCCGTAGACCATGCAGTCGAGCTGGAAGTAGCCGCCCTGGCCGTCGCTGCCGACGAAATCCTTGAGCGTGCTGCCGCCGCGCTTGATGGCGGCGGCCAGGATTTCGCGGATCGCCTGCGCGAGGCGCTCGTAGCGCGCGAGACTCACCCTGCCGGACGCGGCGAGCGGATGGATGCACGCCTGGAACAGCGATTCGGAGGCGTAAATGTTGCCCACGCCGACCACCACCTGGCCTGCCATCAGCAGTTGCTTGACCGCCAGCTTCCTGCCGCGGCTGCGCTCGAAGAGCAGCCGGGCGCCGCGCGCGCTGGCGAAGGCTTCCGACAGGGGCTCGACGCCGAGCCCGGCGAGCAGCGGATGCGATTCGGGCTCGCCGTCTGCCGCGTCGTGCCAGAGCAGCGCGCCGAAGCGGCGCGGATCGTGCAGGCGCAGCAGGCGTTTGCCCGCGGCCGTGTCGACGAGCATGTCGACGTGATCATGTTTGCCAGCGGCGCGGTCAGAATCGGTGACGGTGAGATTGCCGTTCATGCCCAGATGGAAGATCAGCCAGCCGGCGGTGCGCGCGTCGCCGCCCGGCTTGCGCGGCTTGTCGCGCACCTCGATGAGCAGATATTTGCCCCGGCGCGTGAGCGCGCCAATGGACGCGCCGCGCAGACGCGCATCGAGTCCGGCGGGAATCGGCCAGCGCAGCACGGGCTAGCGCACGGTGAGACGCAGAATGCCGCCGCCGCCCAGACAGGGCTCAAGCCCCTGACGGACGACTTCGACTTCCGGTAATTCAGGCATGGGGTTACAGAGCTGCCGAAACACGGCAAGTGTCGCATATGCCTTTGCGCCTGGGGGTACAATCCTTGCAACCGGAGTCGACATGAGATCTACCCTACCGTTCAGATGCGTTTGCCTGCTGCCTCTGGCGCTTGCAGGCGCGTTCGCTGGCGGCCAGGTGCTAGCGCAGCCGGCCAAGCCACCCTCTGCGCAAGGCTCCGCCCAGGCCCAGAAGACGCACCGCGCCGCGGAGGAAAAACTGCCGGCGGTGGGGCTCTCCGACCGCATTGTCTTCCTCACCCTCGCCGCCGACATCGCCGCGCAGCGCGGCCAGCCGATCCAGGCGATCCAAGCCTACACCAGCCTCGCGCGCAGCACCCACGATCCGCGCTTCGCGCGCCGCGCGGTGGAGATCGGCTTCACCACCCAGCATCAGCTCGACGCCCTCGAGGCGGCGCGGCTCTGGTATGAAATCTCTCCGCAGCTGGAAGGCACCCGTCAGGTGCTGCAGATGCTGCTGGTGCTCTCGGGCAAGCTCGACGAAGCCCTGCCCCTCTTCGCGCAGCAGCTCGACGGCGCCACCGCTTCCGAGCGCGGCGACGCCATCCTCGTCGTGCAGCAGCAGCTGGCCCGCGCGCCCAATCCGGCCGAAGGCGTGCAGCTTCTCAAGCGGCTGCTCGCGCGCGATCCGAAGGACATGCAGCGGCCAGAAAGCCACCTCGCCCTGGCCCGCGCCTATCTGCTCGCCCAGGACAAGGCGCAGGCGGTGGAGGAAGCCGAACTCTCGCTCAAGCTCAAGCCCGACGACGAAGAGGCCGTGATCTTCGCTTCCGGCATCGATCATCCCGACCGCAACGCCCAGTACGCCCGGCTCGAGCGCTTCATCGACCGCTATCCGCAGGCGGTGCAGGCGCGCATGCAGCTCGCCCGCATGCTCATCGCCGATGGCCGCGAGACGGCAGCGCAGGTGCAGTTCATCGAAATCATCAAGCGCAATCCCAACGACGCCAAGGCGAATCTCGCCCTGGCCCTGGTCGACATCCAGGCCGGCAGACTCGACGAAGCCGAGCAGCTGATGCGCAATCTGATCAAAGCCTACGGCGAACGCATCGCCGCGGGCATCGTCATGCCCAAGCCGCGCGCGGTGCAGCTGGCCTATCAGAACATGGCTCGCATTGCCGAGGCGCGCGGCGACCTGCTCGGCGCCGCGGAATGGCTCAACAAGATCGACGCCCCCTCGATGCGTGTCCAGACGCAGGTGCAGCGCGCGCACCTGCTGGCCAAGGCCGGGCGCATCGGCGAGGCGCAGGCCGTCTTTGAAGACCTGCGCCAGGCCGACGATCTGGAAGAAGCCAGCACCCCGCAGGCGCGGCTCGCTCTGAGCCGCACCGAAGTCGCGGTGCTGATGGAAGCCAAGCGCTATGACCTGGCGCTCGCCAAGCTGCGCGTCATGCTGCGCGAGCAGCCCAATGACGCCGACCTCTGGTACGACGCGGCGATGGCCTCGGAAAAGCTCGACGACCTGAACGACATGGAAGCCTCGCTGCGCAAGGCCATCGACCTGCAGCCCGACATGTACCACGCCTACAACGCGCTAGGCTATTCGCTGGCCGACCGCAACCTGCGTCTGGGCGAGGCGCAGGAATTGGTGAGCAAGGCGATGAAGCTCGCGCCGAGCGATCCCTACATCCTCGACAGCATGGGCTGGGTGCAGTACCGCATGGGCAATCTCAACGAGGCGCGCGCCACGCTGAGCAAAGCCTTCGAGATCAAGCCCGAGGCCGAGATCAGCGCGCACTTCGGCGAAGTGCTCTGGGGTCTGGGCGAGCAGGAACAGGCGCGCAAGATCTGGCGCACCGCGCAGCAGCTCGACCCCGCCAACGAAACCCTGCGCAAGATCCTGGCCCGCTTCCTCAAGCCGGATGAGATCAACAATTGAGGCCGCGGCCGCCGCACTGCTCGGCGCGGCGCTGCTGGCCGGATGTGCGCAGGCGCCCGTGCGCCTGGCGGGCGAGGAGGCCGTGAGCGGCCGCTTCGCCGCGCGCTACGGCGACCTCCACCAAGGCAAGCTCGATCAAGGCGTGCAAGGCCGTTTCCTCTGGCGCAAGGGCGCGCAGGAGGAAAGCCTCGAACTCTTCCCCCACTTCGGCCAGTCGCAGGCGCGCCTGAGCGCATCGGCCTCCGGCGCGCGGCTAGAGATGAGCGGCGGCGAAACCCGCTCGGGCGCCGACGCCGACGCGCTTCTCGCCGAGCTCTTCGGCTTCCCGCTGCCCTTCGCCAGGCTGGGCAGCTGGCTGCGCTGCCGGCCTCCGGCGGCGAGCGCCGCGGCGCGCTGGAGCGAATCGGGCTGGACCATCGACTGCAGCGCCTATGCGCAGGACCGCCGCATCGCGGCCAGCAGCGCAGCGGCCGGCCAGGCCGTCGAACTCAAGCTGGCGATCGACGCCGAGCCGTCCCAGGACTGACGCTATGCAGGAAACCGGCCAAGCCATCCTGGGCTGCCAGGCGCCCGCCAAGCTCAATCTCTTCCTGCACGTCACGGGCCGCCGGCCCGACGGCTACCACACGCTGCAGACCGTCTTCCAACTGATCGGCTGGTGCGATGAACTCGACTTCGCGCTGCGCGAGGACGGCGCGGTGGTCCGCGTCAACGAGCTGCCCGGCATCCCCGCCGAGACCGATCTGTGCATGCGCGCCGCCCGCCTCCTGCAGAAGGAGAGCGGCACGCGCCTGGGCGCGGCGATCACCGTGCGCAAGACGCTGCCGGCCGGCGGCGGACTCGGCGGCAGCTCCTCCGACGCGGCCACCACCCTGCTGGCGCTGAACCGCCTGTGGAGAACCGGCCTCGCGCGCGCCGAGCTGATGCGCCTGGGCCTGCAGCTCGGCGCGGACGTGCCCTTCTTTCTCTTCGGCGAAAACGCCTTCGCCGAAGGCGTGGGTGAAGCGCTGCAGCCGGTGGCCCTGCCGCCGCGGCACTTCCTGGTCATCTCCCCGCCGGTGCAGTCCGCCACGGCAGCCGTGTTCCAGGACCCCGCCTTGACACGCAATACTGAAACCGTCAGAATCTCGGACTTCATTGCGCAGGCCGATCTTTTCAGTTTCGGACGTAACGACCTGGAAACGGTGGCTAGTGCAAAATACGCTGAAATCTCGCAAGCTCTGGATTGGCTGCGCAAGCAGGCTTATCCGGCGCGGATGTCGGGCTCCGGAAGCTGCGTGTTCGCCAGCTTCTCCAATCAGGAGCAGGCCCAGGAGGCCACCGGCCGCGCCGCGCAAGAGCTGCCGAAAGGCTGGCGGGCCGTAGCGGCTCCAGGCCAGGGGCGCCATCCGCTGGCGGATTTCGTGTGAACGGCTTTGAAGTGTAGGGGAGTCGCCAAGTTGGTTAAGGCACCGGATTTTGATTCCGGCATGCGAGGGTTCGAGTCTTTCCTCCCCTGCCATCCCTTGCGTTTGGCGGGCCATGGCCTGGCAGCGCTTCCCAACGTCGTCACGGCAGGGCACGCATGAGCAGAGAAGGCTTGATGATTTTTACTGGCAATGCCAATCCCGCCCTCGCTGAGGCGGTCGTCAAGATTCTCGGCATTCCTCTCGGCAAAGCCCTCGTAGGCCGTTTCTCCGACGGTGAAATCCAGGTCGAAATCCAGGAAAACGTGCGTGGCAAGCACGTCATCGTGCTGCAATCGACCTGCGCGCCCGCGAACGACAATCTCATGGAGCTGATGGTGATGGTCGACGCGCTCAAGCGCGCCTCGGCCGGCCGCATCACCGCCATGATTCCCTATTTCGGCTACGCCCGGCAGGACCGCCGCCCGCGCTCAGCGCGCGTGGCCATCTCCGCCAAGATCGTCGCCAACATGCTGCAGCAGGTCGCCGGCGTTGAGCGAGTGCTCACCATGGACCTGCACGCCGACCAGATCCAGGGCTTCTTCGACATCCCCGTCGACAACCTCTACGCCTCGCCCGTGCTCCTGGGCGACCTGCGCCAGAAGAACTACGACAACCTGCTGGTGGTCTCGCCCGACGTCGGCGGCGTGGTCCGCGCCCGCGCGCTGGCCAAGCAGCTCGGCTGCGACCTGGCCATCATCGACAAGCGCCGTCCCAAGGCCAGCGTGGCCGAGGTGATGAACATCATCGGTGAAGTCGAAGGCCGCAACTGCGTGATCATGGACGACATGATCGACACTGGCGGCACCCTGTGCAAGGCCGCCCAGGTTCTCAAGGAACGCAGCGCGCTGAAAGTATTCGCTTACTGCACGCACCCCGTGCTCTCCGGCGGCGCGGTCGCCCGCATCGCCGAGTCCGACCTCGACGAAGTCGTGGTCTGCGACACCATCCCCCTGCGGGACGACGCGCTCAGCAATCCCAAGTTCCGCCAGCTCAGCACGGCCCCCATCCTGGCCGAGACCGTGGTCCGCCTCAGCCGGGGTGATTCGGTCATGTCGCTTTTTGCAGAAAGCTGAAAAGCTGATATACTCGCGAGCCCTCAGCAAGGCTCAATGTATTGATTTCAGGCTGTTTTTGGTCTGAATCCGGTGCTTCCGAGCGGGTTTCTTAGTTGGCCGGCCTGGTCGCGGGCGGTCAGAAAATCTGGAGAATTCAATGAAAGTCGTCGCTTTTGAGCGTAGCGTACAGGGAACGGGTGCGAGCCGCCGCCTGCGCAACACTGGAAAAACCCCTGCCGTGGTCTATGGCGTTACGGCCGAGCCGCAAATGATCGAACTCGATCACAACGCCCTCTTCCACTCCATGCGCAAGGAAGCTTTCCACTCTTCCATCCTGGACCTCGAAGTGGCCGGCAAGTCCCAGCAAGTCCTGCTGCGCGATTTCCAGATGCACCCCTTCAAGCCCCTGGTGCTGCACGTGGACTTCCAGCGCGTTGACGCCACCAAGAAGATTCACGTCAAGGTGCCCCTGCACTTCATCGGCGCGGACCTTTCGCCCGCCGTCAAGCTAGGCAGCGCCATCGTCAGCCACGTGATGACTGAAATCGACATCACCTGCCTGCCCGGCGCCCTGCCCAAATTCCTCGAGGTGGACCTCTCGAAGGCCGAACTGGGCTACTCCGCTCACGCCAAGGACATCAAGCTGCCCAACGGCGTGTCGCTGGTCCAACATGTCGAGCAGGAAAACCCCGTGGTCGCCTCGCTCAAGCAGCCCAACGCCGAGAAGTCGGCCGAAGACGCTGCCGGGGACGCTCCGGGCGCAGCCTCTGCCGCTCCTGCCGCCTGATAGGGCGGGCATGAGCAGGCCGCGAGGCCTCGTCCCGAAGCCCGCCTGATGGCAACATCGGCGGGCTTTTTCACGGGCGCGGATACGCGCGCAGACACGAACGGATCATGATCAAACTCATCGCCGGTCTCGGCAACCCCGGCACCGAATACGAAGCGACGCGCCACAACGCCGGCTTCTGGATGGTCGACCAGTTGGCGCAGCGCGGCAACGCGTCCCTGCGCAAGGAAAAGAAGTTCGACGACGCGCTCACCGCGCGCGCGCCGCTAGGCCGCCAGCAGGTCTGGCTGCTCGAGCCGCAGAAGTACATGAACCTCTCCGGCCTGGCCGTGCACAAGCTGGCCGACTTCGCCAACGTCAGCCCGCATGAGATCCTGGTCGTCCACGACGAGCTCGATCTGCCGCCCGGCGCGGCGCGCCTGAAGTTCGGCGGCGGCACCGGCGGTCACAACGGCCTCAAGGACATCGCCCGCCATCTGGGCACGCAGGACTTCTGGCGCCTGCGCCTGGGCATCGGCCATCCGCGCGACGCGCTGTCTCCCGAGGCGCGCAAGGGCGCCATGCAGGACGTCGCGGCCTTCGTGCTCAAGCCACCGCGGCGCGACGAGATGACCCTGATCGTCGACGCCATCGACCGAAGCCTCTCCGTGATGGACGACATCCTCGACGGCCAGCAGGAAAAGGCGATGCTCAATCTGCACAGCGCGGCCTGAGGCCAGAACCCGCTTCCAGAAACGACAAGGGCCCGAGATTGCAGGCCTTTTTTCTGGTGGACATCGGAGTGCGCTGGCTCCCGCCCGACGGAGTGTCCTACTTCTCCGACGGCGCCGCCGCGGCCACCAGCTTGATGTACTTCGCCATCAGCTGATCCTTGGTCTCGACGAAATCGGGATGGAGCGGAATGCAGTCCACCGGGCAGAACTGCCGGCACTGCGGCTCGTCGAAATGGCCCACGCATTCGGTGCAGCGGGAAGGCTCGATGACATAGATTTCCGTGCCCATCGAAATCGCGTCGTTGGGGCATTCGAGTTCACAGACGTCGCAGTTGATGCATTCGTCGGTAATCATCAAGGCCATTGCGCCTCCCGCCTCGGCGGACCTCCTTACTTCGCTCCGGCCTTCGCGGCCTGCTGCTTGCGGTTGAGCCAGTTCTCCACCGAAGGGAAGACGAACTTGCTCACGTCGCCGCCGAGCTGGGCGATCTCGCGCACGAAGGTGCTGCAGATGAACTGGTATTGGTCCGACGGCGTGAGGAACATGGTCTCGACGTCGGGCAGCAGATAGCGGTTCATGCCCGCCATCTGGAATTCGTATTCAAAGTCGGACACCGCGCGCAGGCCGCGCACGATCACGCGCGCCTCATGCTTGCGCACGAAGTCCTTGAGCAGCCCGGAAAAGCCTTCGACCCGGACGTTTGAATAGTGTCCGAGAACCTCGCGCGCGATGTCGAGCCGCTCCTCGAGCGAAAACCAGGGGCCCTTGCTGCGGCTGTCGGCAAGGCCGACGACCAGCCGGTCGAAAATATTCGAGGCGCGGCGCACCAGGTCCTCGTGGCCACGGGTCAGCGGATCGAACGTGCCCGGATAGACAGCGGTCACCATGCTTGAACTCTCCCTCAGGAATTCCGCGCGCCGCTTCAGGGCCGGCGCGGGGGGCGTAGTGTAACCGGTTTCAAATCGGGAGACCTCAGCCCGGTGCGCCCCGGCCGAGCGCCAGCAGGCCGTGATGCGACTGCCCCGCCCGCCCCTGGCGGAGGATTTCCCAGGGGTTCTCGGCCCCGCCGGCGGCGGCGTCGAGCATCAGGTCCACCGGCTGGCCGCATTCCACGTAGACCCGCCCGTCCGGCTTGAGCACACGCGCCACCTGCGCCAGCGCCGGCCCGACCAGGTCCAGCGCAAAAGGAGGGTCCAGAAAGATCACGTCGAAGCTAGCGGGTGGCAGGGCTGCCGCGAAGACCAGTGCGTCGCCCGTCATCACCTCGACGCGCGCCGCGCCCAGCTTCTCGCGGCTCGCCAGCAGCGCCGCGGCGGCCTGCTGGCTCTGTTCGAGCATCAGCACGCGCGCCGCGCCGCGCGAGGCGGCCTCGAAGCCCAGCGCGCCCGTTCCCGCGAACATGTCCAGGCAATGCCGGCCATCGAGCTCCTGGCCGAGCCAGTTGAACAGCGTCTCGCGCACCCGGTCGGGCGTGGGCCGCAAGCTCGGCAGGTCCGGCACCGGCAGCAGCAGCCGCTTCCATTGCCCGCCGATGATGCGGATGCGCTGCGACGGCCCAGAAGCCGCCGGCCGCGCCCCCTGACGGGGAGAGCGTCCCGCCATCCTTATTGCTGCCTTTCCGACGCGCCGACGATCACCGTCACCATCCTGTCCGGCTGCACGCGGCGTGCGAAGGCCGCGCGCACGTCGGCGCTCGTCACCCTCTCCACCTTCTCGCCCCAGGTGTCCAGATAGTCCAGAGGCAGGCCGTACCAGGCGATGCTCGCCACCGTGTCGAGCAGCTTGGCATTGCCATCGATGCGCAGCGGAAAGCCCTTCACCAGATTGTCCTTGGCGGCGCGCAGCTCGGCCTCGGTCGGCCCCTTCTCGGCGAAGTCCGCCACCGTCTGGTTCGCCACCTTCAAGGCCTGATCGGCCTGATCCTTGCGCGTCTGCAGGCCCATCTCGAAAATGCCCGGCTGCTGCAGCGGCAGGAAATAGCTGTAGACGCTATAGGAAAGCCCGCGCTTCTCGCGCACCTGCTCGGTCAGGCGCGAGGCGAAGCCGCCGCCGCCGAGCACCTGGTTGCCGACCAGCAGCGGGAAATAATCAGGATCGTTGCGCGCGATCGCCGGCTGGCCCACGAGGATATGCGCCTGCTCCGACGGATGCACGATGCGCTCCTCCAAGCCTTCCTTCAAAGGCAGCACCGGCGGCATCTCCGGCGCCGCGGCCGAGGCCGCCGGCAAGCCCGCGGTCAGCTTCTCCGCCAGCGCCTCCGCCTCCTGCCGCGTGACCGCACCGACGATGCTCACCACCGCGCGGTTCGCCGCATACGCGTTGCGGTAGAAAGCCGCCACGTCCTCGCGGCGGATCGCCGAGAGGCTCGCCTCGGTGGCCGAATAGCCATAGGGGTGCCGGCCGTAGAGCGCATGGAAGAAGGCAACGCGCGCCGCCGTGGCTGGCCGCGTCATGTTCTCGCGCACATTCGACATGGCGATCTGTCGGTCGCGCTCGAAGGCGCTCACGGGAAAGGCCGGGCGCTGCAGCGCCTGCGTTATCAGCTCCAGCGCCTCGGCGCGCATCGCCGGATTGGACAGCGTGCGCAGCCGCGCGCTGGCGAAGTCGATGCCCGAGCTCGCCGAGAACTGCGCGCCGATGTCGGCGAAGGCGTCGGACATCTCGCCCTCGGACCTGGCCTTTCCCGCCGCGGCCGAACCCGCCGGCGCCGCATCCACGCCCGCGCTCAGCAAGCCCGCCGTCAGATTGGCGAGCCCCGCCTTGCCCTCCGGGTCATAGCGCGAGCCGGCGTCGAAATCCACGCGCACGTCGAGCATCGGGATCGAAGGGCTGGCGACGAACACCACCCGCGCGCCGCTCTTCGCCGTCCAGCGCTCGATCGGTAGCACCGCATGCGCCTGCGGCGCCAGCGCGCCCAGCGCGGCGCACACCGCGGTGAAACACAAGAGCTTCTTCATTTCGCTTTTCATCATGCGTCCCATCTCAGCGGCCCGCCTCGGGCGCCCTCGTCTTCTTGTCCAGCGGCAGCGGCGAAAGCTCGGCCACCGTCATCGCATCGTCTTGGAAATACTTGGCCGCCACCGCCTTGACCTGCTCGGCGCTCACCGCCGCCATGCGGTCCAGCATGCGGTCGAGCTGCCGCCAGGACACGCCGCTCATCTCCGCCACGCCGATCTCCATCGCCTGGCCCATCACCGAATCGCGCTTGTAGATCTGGCTGGCGACCAGCTGCGCCTTCACGCGCTTGAGCTCCTGCTCGCTCACTCCCTCCTTGGCGACCAGCGCCACCTGGGCGCGCAGGTCCGCCTCCATCTGCGCGGCGGTCCGGCCCTTGGCCGGCGTGCCCGATAGCACGAACAGCGCCTGGCTGCGTCCGATCGGCGAATAACTCGCGTCCACGTCGTCGGCCAGACGGCCTTCGCGCACGAGGTTGCGCGGCAGCCGCGCGTTGGCATGCCCGTCGAGCACCGCCTCGAGCACCTCCAGCGCGTAGGCGTCGTCGTCGCTGTCGACATTCGAGAGGCGCGGCGCCTTGAAGGCCAGCACCACCGAAGGATTCTCCGCCGGCGCCTTGACCGTCACGCGCCGCGCACCGCGCTGCTCCGGCTCGATCTGCGGCTTGCGCACCGGCAGCTCATGCGGCTTGATCCGGCCGTAATAGCGTTCGGCGAGCCGGTTCACCTCTTGCGGATCCACGTCACCGGCGATCACCATCACCGCATTGTTCGGCGCATACCAGCGCTGATACCAGTCACGCGCGTCGGTGTAGCGCATGTTCATCAGATCGTCCATCCAGCCGATCACCGGATGGTGCTGCGGCGCGGCCGTGAAGGCGGTCGCCATCAGCTGCTCCCAGAGCCGGCCCGAGGGCGAATCCTCGGTGCGCATTCGCCGCTCCTCCATCACCACCTTGATCTCCTTGGAGAACTCCTCCTCGGAGAGCATGAGGTTCTCCATGCGGTCGGCCTCCAGCCGCATCACCTCGGGCAACTGGGACTTCTCGACGCGCTGGAAATACGCTGTGTAGTCGGTGTTAGTGAAGGCGTTCTCGTGACCGCCGAGCGCGGCGACCTGCTTGGAGAACTGCCCCGGCCCCACCGACTTCGTGCCCTTGAACATCATGTGCTCGAGCACGTGGGCCACGCCCGTGGTGCCATTGAATTCATCGATCGAGCCGGCCCGGTACCAGACCATCTGCACTACCGTGGGCGCGCGCCGGTCCTGCTTGACGACGATGCGCAGGCCGTTGGCGAGCGTGTATTCGAAGGGGTCGGCCGGCGCCGCCGTGGACTGCGCCCATGCCGCGCTAGCCGACCAGGCGAACGCCGCCGCGGCCAAGGCCGGCTTCCATGCAGCGCCACGCGCCGGCTTCACATCGCGTCGCGAAAGGCGCCGCGGATTGCCCAACACAATGCCCATAAACCCCTCTGCTAAAATTCGGCTTCAGATTCTACTCCCCGATCGCTTCCGACCGTCTCCCCCCGGGCATGTTCAAACTATTCGGCAAAAAACCCCAGAAAACCGAGCCCGCCGCCGCTCCCGCCGCGCAAGGCGAGGAGCCGGCCGCCGATGCCGGCTCCTGGCTGCAGCGCCTGCGCAAGGGCCTGTCGTGTGCCAGCCTGGGCGGCCTGTTTTCGGGCGAGCGCCTGGACGACGCGCTCTATGAGGAACTGGAGACCGCGCTGCTCACCAGCGACGCCGGCATCGAAGCCACGCAATGGCTGCTCGAGAGCCTGCGTGCACGCATCAAGCGCGACAAGATCGACACCGCCGAAGGCGCGCGCGAGGCCCTGCGCGAACTGCTCCGCGAGGCCCTCGCGCCGCTGGAAAAGCAATTGGAGATCGGCCGCGTCAAGCCGCTCGTGCTGATGATCGCGGGCGTCAACGGCGTAGGCAAGACCACCAGCATCGGCAAGCTCTGTCGCCATCTGCAGAACGCCGGCCAGAGCGTGCTGCTCGCCGCCGGCGACACCTTCCGCGCCGCCGCGCGCGAACAGCTTGCCGCCTTGGGCGAGCGCAACAACGTCGCGGTCATCGCGCAGCAGGACGCCGACCCCGCGGCCGTCGTCTTCGACGCCATCTCCGCCGGCCGCGCGCGCGGCATGGACGTGGTCATCGCCGACACCGCCGGCCGCCTGCCCTCGCAGGCGCATCTGATGGAAGAGCTCAAGAAGATCAAGCGCGTCGCCGCCAAGGCCATGGAAGACGCGCCGCACGAAACCCTACTCGTCATCGACGCCAACAACGGCCAGAACGCCCTGGCCCAGGTCAAGGCCTTCGACGACGTGGTCGGCCTCACCGGCCTGATCATCACCAAGCTCGACGGCAGCGCGCGCGGCGGCATCCTCGTCGCCATCGCGCGCCAGCGGCCGGTTCCGGTCTATTTCATCGGTGTGGGCGAGCAGCTCGACGACCTGCAGCCCTTCAGCGCCGACGCCTACGCGCAAGCCCTGCTCTCCTGACTCAGGCCGAGAGGCGGTAGCCCACCCCCATCTCGGTGAGGAAATGCCGGTGCCGCGCCGGATCGTCCTCCAGCTTCTGGCACAACTGCGCCGTGTAGATGCGCACATAGTGCGCGCTTTCTGCATGCCACAGATCCCAGACCTCCTTGAGGATCTGGTGATGCGTGAGCACCTTGCCCGCATGTGCGACCAGATAGGCCAGCAGCCGGAATTCGATCGGCGTCAGATGCACTTCCTCGCCGCCGCGCGTCACCACGCGCCGGCCCAGGTCCACGCGCACCACGCCGAATTCGACCTCGCTCTTGCCAGCGGCGTCGGTGAAATGCCGGCGCAGCGCCACACGCACCCGCGCCAGAAGCTCTCCCACGCCGAAGGGCTTGCTCAGGTAATCGTCCGCGCCCAGGTCGAGCGCGGCGATCTTCTCCTCCTCCGCGCCGCGCGCCGAGAGGATGATCACCGGCACCGAGGACCAGCCGCGCAGGTCGCGGATCAGATCCTTGCCGTCGCCGTCGGGCAGCCCGAGGCCCAGCACCACGAGGTCTGGCTTGCGCATGCCGGCCTCGATCAGCCCGCGCTTGAGACTGTCGGCCTCGTGCACGACGGCCCCCTCGGCCTCCAGCGCCGAACGCACGAAGCGCCGGATCTGCGGCTCGTCCTCGATCACGAGAATGGAAACGTCCTTGATCTGATTCATGGCCGTGGCTGTCCTCCCAGCTTGGCAAGATCGATTTCCGGCGGCTTGCCAAGGGGCAGGCTGAAGCTGAAGCGCGCGCCGCCCGCTTCTCCGCGCCGCGCCCAAATGCGTCCGCCGTGTGCTAGCACGATACTCTTGCAGATCGCCAGGCCCAGCCCCGCGCCGGGAATCGCCGATTCCGTCCCGCCGCGCACGAATTTGTCGAACAAACCTTGCTCCATGCCTGCCGGAAAGCCCGGGCCGTCGTCGGCCACGCTCACCAACAGTTCCGCGTCCATGGTCTGCGCGCTCAGCTCGATATGCGAGCCCGGCGGGCAGTACTTGGCCGCATTTTCCAGCAGATTGCACAACACGCGCTCGATCAGCACTGCGTCGAACTCCACCAGCGGCAGACCGGCCGGCAGATCGATGCGCAGATGCTAGCGCCCCAGGGCCGCGCCGCACAGCTGCAGCGCGCTGCCAACCACCTCCTCCAGCGGCTGCCAGGCCTTGCGCAGCTTCACCTCGCCGGACTCCAGCCGCGCCATGTCGAGCGGGTTGTTCATGAGCTGGCCGATGCGACCGGCGTTCTCGCGCATGGCCTGTGCCAGCTCGCGCGCCAGCGCGAGGTTGGCGGGGCCGTCCGCCCCCGGCCCCGGTGTAAGCGCCGAGAGAAGCGAATTGCGCAAGCGCTCGGACTCCATCTTCACCAGCGCGTCCTGCGTCACCTCCACGTAGTGCACCCGCTCCAGAGCGATCGCCACCAGCGTCGCGAAAGTCTCCAGCTGACGGCGCTGATCCGGCACCATCAGCCAGCGCGGCACCTGCGGCGCCACCGCCAGCACGCCGCGCACCCGCATCGGCGCCCACAGCGGAAGATACAGCAGCTGGCTCGAAGGCAGCGTGTCCGTGCCCATGCCGGCGGGCTCGCCGTGGTCGTAGGCCCATTGCGCAATGCCGATGTCCAGGCCCTCGGGCAGGCCGGCGGGCGTCGTCGGCGCGGCCTCCAGCCGCTCGGCGGAGTCGGGCCGCGCCAGCGCGGAAGCTGCGCTCCACCGCGCGGCCACAGATCTCCGCCACCTGGTCGCGCATCAGCGCGCCGGAAAGCTCGCGCGCCATTTCGTAGAGGGATTGCGCGCGCTCCTCGCGCAGGGTCGCGGCCTTGAGCTGATAGCGCAGCCGCGCGGTCAGATGGCCAATCAGGATGCCCGTTTCGAGCATCGCCACGAAGGTCAGCAGATATTGCGCGTCGGTCACCGCGAAGGAAAAACGCGGCGGCACGAAGAAGAAATCAAAGACCACCACATTGACCGTCGCCGACAGCGCGACCGGCCCCCTGCCGTAGCACCAGGCCGTGAACACCACCGCCAGCAGGAACAGCATGACAATATTGGCGAGGTCGAAATACGGCAGCAGGATCTGCGCGACGCCTGCCGCCGCCGCACCCGAGGCCAGGCCCCAGAGATAGCGGCGCGGGCCGTGCAGCGCACCGCGCCCGGCGTGATGCCCCGCGTCGAAAGCGCCGCCGACCTCGGCCCACAGCCGGTTGCCCAGTGCGCCCGCCTCCGCGCCGCCGGGCGTCGAAATCAGGATCAGGTCGAGCTCCCCGCCCAGCTCGCCGAGCCGGCGCGACAGCGCATCCAGCCACGCCGCCGCGCGCCCGACCAGCATGCGCGACACGTTCTGCCCGCGCGCATAGTCCACCAGCGCCGCGGCCACGTCCTCGCCGGCCAGGGTCGCGGTGTTCGCGCCCAGCTCCGCCGCCAGCTTGAGCACGCGCAGGATGCGCTGGCGCTCGGCCTCGGGCAGGCGCGAGAGCCGCGCGGTCTCCACATAGGCGGCATGCCAGGGCACGCCCATGCGGTCAGCCATGCGCGCCGCCGCGCGCACCAGCTTCTCCGCGCCCGGCCGCGGCCCCACGCAGGCGAGGATCGTGTCGCGAGTGTCCCACACCGGGCCGATCGCCTTGTCCTGCCGGTAGGCGCGCACGTCCTCGTCCACGCGGTCCGCCGTGCGCCACAGCGCCAGCTCGCGCAGCGCGATCAGATTGCCCTTGCGGAAAAAATTGCCCGCCGCGCGCTCGGCCTGCTGCGGCAGATAGACCTTGCGGCGCAGCAGTTCGTCGGGCGGGAGGTCGACCAGCACCACTTCGTCGGTGCGGTCGAAAACGTGGTCGGGCACCGTCTCGGAAACACGCACGCCGGTGACGCTGCCGACCACGTCGTTGAGGCTTTCCAGATGCTGGACGTTGAGCGTGGTGCACACCGAGATGCCGGCGGCGAGCAGCTCCTCGATGTCCTGCCAGCGGCGCGGATGGCGCGAGCCGGGCAGATTGGAATGCGCGAGTTCATCGACGAGGATCGGCGCGGGCTTGCACGCCAGCGCGCCGTCGAGATCGAATTCGCGCAGCGTCTGGCCGCGGTATTCGACCGCGCGCAGCGGCAGCCCCTCCAGCCCCTCGAGCAGGCCGGCGGTGTCGGCCCGGCCGTGGGTCTCCACCAGCCCGGCGACCACATCCCGGCCCTCCGCCTTCGCCGCGCGCGCGTCGGACAGCATCGCGAAGGTTTTGCCCGCGCCGGCACAGGCGCCGAAGAAAATTTTCAGCTTGCCGCGCACGGCGCGGCAAGCATGTCGAGGTCCAGGTTCAGGGCCAGCACGTTGACCCGCTCCACGCCGAACACGCCCAGCCATTTCCCGCTCGCATGCCTGGCGATCAGTTGCTCCGCCACGGCGCGGCGTTGCCGGGATCGGCATGCCGGAGCGCGTCGATGCGCTCCTTGGCCACATCGGTCAGCGCCGGATTCAACGGCCCGAGGTTGGAGCCGCCCGAGGCCATGCCGTTGTACGGAAAGCCGCCCGAGGCCGAGAGCCGGCCCCAGAAGTATTTGGGCTCGGTGAAGTTCTGGCTGATCAGGCGCGAGCCGACCACCTTGCCCTCCCGCAGGACGAGGCTGCCGCCCGCCTGGTAGGGGAAGGCCAGGCCGGTCGCGGCCAACAGCATGTCGATCAGCTTGATGCCGACGAAGGGCGCGGCGAGTCCGCCGACGCCTTAGATCAGCAGGTTGTCGCGCAGCAGGCGCACGGCGCCCAGCGGCTTTTACTTCACGCCCTTGAGCGCGAGCGGAATCAGCGCGACGATGATCAGCGCGTTGAAGATCACCGCCGACAGGATGGCCGACGACGGGCTCGCCAGATGCATCACGTTGAGCTGCTTGAGCTGCGGATAGGTGCTCGCGAAGGCGGCGGGAATGATGGCGAAATACTTGGCCACGTCGTTGGCGATGCTGAAGGTCGTGAGCGAGCTGCGCGTCATCAGCATCTGCTTGCCGATCTCGATGATCTCGATCAGCTTGATCGGGTTGGAATCCAGGTCGACCATGTTGCCCGCCTCCTTGGCGGCCTGGGTGCCGGAGTTCATCGCCACGGCCACGTCGGCCTGGGCGAGCGCCGGCGCGTCGTTGGTGCCGTCGCTCGTCATCGCCACCAGGCGGCCCTCGGCCTGGAAGTCGCGGATCTTGGCGAGCTTGGCCTCGGGCGTGGCCTCGGCGAGGAATTCGTCCACGCCCGCCTCGGCGGCGATGGTGGCGGCCGTGAGCCGGTTGTCGCCGGTGATCATCACCGTGCGGATGCCCATGCGGCGCATCTCCGCGAGACACTCCTTGATGCCGGCCTTGACGATGTCCTTGAGCTCCACCGCGCCGAGCACGCGCACGCCGTCGGCGATCGCCCGCGGCGTGCTGCCGTGCCGCGCGATCTCCTCGACCGCGCGCGCCACGCCCGCGGATCGCATCGGCCGCGCCCTTGCGCAGTATGCGCGGCGGCGCGCCGGGAAGCACATCCGCGATATCCAGCCCGCTCATGCTCGAGGCCGCGCTGAAGGGTACGGCGGCGGAGCCGTCCGGCGCCTGCACGCCGGCCAGGGCGGCGGAAAATTTCTGCCGCGCCAGCGCGACGATACTGCGGCCCTCGGGCGTCTCGTCAGCCAGAGAAGCCAGCAGCGACGCCTGCGCAAGCTCGGATTCTGCCACGCCTGGCGCGGGCGCGAAGACCGAGGCCTGGCGGTTTCCCAGGGTGATGGTGCCGGTCTTGTCGAGCAGCAGCACGTCGATGTCTCCGGCGTCTTCAACCGCACGGCACGAATTCGTGATGACGTTGGCACGCAGCATGCGGCTCATGCCGGCGATGCAGATGGCCGAGAGCAGCCCGCCGATGGTGGTCGGGATCAGGCAGGCCAGCAGCGCGGCGAGCACCGTGATGGTGACCGGCGAGCCCGCGCCCGAGGCCGACATGCTGAACAGCGAGAACGGCAGCAGCGTGGCCGTCACCAGCAGGAAGACGATGGTCAGCGCGATCTCGTTGGGCGTCTTGCCGCGCTTGGCGCTTTCCACCATAGCGATCATGCGGTCCAGAAAAGCCTCGCCGGGATCGGCCGTCACGCGCACCACGATGCTGTCCGAGAGCACCCGCGTGCCGCCCGTCACCGACGAGAAATCGCCGCCGGACTCGCGGATCACCGGCGCGGACTCGCCGGTGATCGCGCTTTCGTCGACCGAGGCCATTCCGTGCACCACCTCGCCGTCGGTGGGGATGGTTTAACCGGCCTCGACGATGACCATGTCGCCCTTGCGCAGCGTGGCCGCGTCCACCGCGGTCCAGTCGGCGTCGCGACGTAACAGCGCCTGGCCGCCGGGCTTGAGCCGGAGCGCCGTCACCGACTTGCGCATGCCGCGCAGCGAGGCGGTCTTGGCCTTGCTCGCGCCTTCGGCGACGGCCTCAGCGTAGTTGGTGAAATACACGGTGAACCAGAGCCAGAGCGAGACGCCGAGGATGAACATCGGCGGCTCGCCGATGTTTACGCCAAGCGCCGCGCCCAGGCTGCGGAGACGCGGCCCCCATTGCGCGGCCGCGAACATCAGCAGCGTCAGGATGCTGACCGCGTAGCAGACGAACATCACCGGATTGCGCAGTTGCGCGCGCGGCGACATCTTGTGCAGCGCCTCGATCAAGGCCTGCTTTTGCCGGCCGCCACCCAGGCGCAGGCTGCGCGCAACGAGGGGCGCCTGGACGGCGGGCGCTGCGCCCGCGGTGTGCGGCAAAGTGGATTGCGACATGGCTATCTGTCCTTCGGAATGATTGGCTTGCGGATCACCGCGCGGCGGCGGCCGCCGCGCTCAGGTGTTCTACCACCGGCTCCAGGGCAAGGGCCGGGATATAGGTCGTCGCGCCGACGATCAGCACCGTGCCCGTGAGCAGCGAGGCGAAGAGCAGGCCGTGCGTGGACATGGTGCCGGCGCCGGGCTCGATGCGCTTCTTGGCCGCCAGGGAGCCGGCCACGGCGAGCACCGGCACGATGATGGCGAAGCGCCCGAGCCACATCACAACACCGAGCAGGCTGTTGTAGTACGGCGTGTTCGCCGACAGGCCGACGAGGGCGCTGCCGTTTTTGTTGGCGGCGGAAGACAGCGCATAGAGGATTTCGGTGAAGCCGTGCGCGCCGGGGTTGAGGATGCCGGCGCGGCCGTCGGCCAGCAGCACCGAGGCGGCGGTGCCAGCGAGCACGAGCAGCAGCGTGACAAGGATGGCCAGCGCCACCATCTTCATGTCGTAGGCCTCAATCTTCTTGCCCAGGTATTCGGGCTTGCGGCCGATCATCAGGCCGGCGATGAACACCGCCAGGATCGCGAAGACGAGCATACCGTAGAGGCCCGAGCCCACGCCGCCGAAGACCACCTCTCCGAGCTGAATCAGCCACAGCGGCACGAGGCCGCCGAGCGCGCTCAGCGAATCGTGCATCGCGTTCACCGCGCCGCAGGAGGCGGCGGTGGTGACCGCGGCGAACAAGGCCGAGGCGTCGATGCCGAAGCGCGTCTCCTTGCTTTCCCAGTTGCCAACGAGGCCGCCGTCCTGCATCAGGTTCAGGCCGTGCAGCATGGGATTCGCGGCGTGCTCGGCCGCCATGCCCAACCAGGCCATGACGAAAAAGATCGCGGTCATCGCGCCAAGCACCGCCCAGCCCTGGAGCGCGTCGCCCACCGCCCTGCCGAAAGCTTGACAGAGGCCCGCGGGGATCAGGAAGATCGCCAGTATCTGCAGGAAGTTGGCCAGCGGCGTCGGGTTCTCGTTGGGATGCGCGGAATTGGCGTTGAAGAAGCCGCCGCCGTTGGTGCCGAGCATCTTGATGGCTTCCTGCGAGGCGACAGGGACCATGGGGATCGTCTGCTCGCTGGCCTGCGCGTCCTCCAGCACCGGATTGCCCTTGGCGTCCTTGAGCTGCTGGCCGGCGGCGTCGAGCTTGGGCTGCTGGTACTTGGTGACTTCCAGCGTTTTCGCCTGCGCATAGGACTTGAAGTTCTGGATCGCACCCTGGATCACGAGGACCAGCGCGAAGACCACGGCGATTCCGGTTGCGGCCGAGAGGAAGTTGTGCAGGCCCAGGCCGGTCATCTGGATGAAGTAGCTCATCGTCGCCTCGCCGACGTAGCTTTGCCAGTTGGTGTTGGTGACGAAGCTGATCGCGGTGTTGAACAAGGAGTCCAGCGAGATGTTGCCGAGCTGCTGCGGATTGAGCGGCAGCCAGAGCTGCACGCGCTGCTGGAGATAGAGCAGAGCGGCGCCGGCCATGCTGAACACCAGAACGGCCACGTCGTAGGCGCGCCAGCCAATGTCCGCGTCGGCGCGGGTGCCGCAGAGCCGCAGGACGAAGTTTTCGATGCGCAGGCTGACCTTGACAAGGTGCGACTCGCCCTGCATCACGGCGGCGATCCAAGCGCCCATCGGTTTGACCGTGACCGCGAGCACGCAGAGGAAGAGCCCGAGCAGGCTCCAGGATTGAGCGCTCATCATGAGAAATCCTTGGGATAAAAGAGCGCGGCCAGCAGATAGGCCAGCAGGGCGGCGGCGAGCAGGCCGCTGATCCAGTAGAGGGGGGGCATTGCGCGCCTCCTCGCTGGACGTCGGGCTTGACGCCCAGGCGGCCGCAGCCGCGCGTGAGCAGCAAGGTCAGCGCCAGCAGCGCGGCCATGCCAAGCACATAGGGAAGATCCATTCTGGCTCTCCAGGGTGAAGATACCCGAACGATAGGCGCGCCGGCGTAAAACCGGTCTCAAGAAGAGCCCGGCCGGTATAAAGAAGATGTAAAGACCGTGCGCGGGGCCGCGCACGGCGGATCGGCTGGCGCGCTAGCGCCCTTCCAGAAAGGCCGGCAGCCGGGCCATCAGCGCCGCCTTTTCGCGCAGACCCGCGTAGCTTTCCTCGCGCTTCTCGTCGTGCATGGCATAGACGAAGACGAGCGTGCGCTCGTCCTTTCTAGCCAAGCCGACGAACCAGCCCACCTTGCGGTCGGCGTCGGGCGCGCCGTCCGCCTTGATCGCGTTGCCCGAGCCGGTCTTTCCGTGGACCCGCTAGCCGGAGATGGAGACGCCCATGTCGCCGATGCGCTCGGTCATGTCGAAGGCGCACGCCGACACCGACAGCTCGCGCCGCGCCAGCTTGCGCAGGAAGGCCGCCTGCTCCAGCGGCGAGATGCGCAGCGAGGAACTCAGCCAGGCGCGCGTCAGGCCGTTGTTCTTGCCCTTGTCGCCGCTCACGTCCGCGTTGCCGTAGTGGAAGGCGCCGGCATAGCGCTGGAAGCGCTCCATGCCGAGCCATTCGGTCAGACGCTGCGAATACCAGACCACCGAATCGCGCAGCCAGGCCGCCGGATCGACTGGCTGCTTCCAGTTTGGCATCCAATCCGCATAGCCTTCATGGAAAGGCAGCTGCGGCAGATGTTCGTCGACGAGATAGCCCGCGTCGTAGCCCATCAGCGCGAGGTCCAGCTTGAAGGTGGAAGCCGGCGTGATCCGCTGGTCGCAGACCGCGCCCTCCTGCTTGAGGATCTTGGTGGAAGCGGCGTCTTCCAACAGCAGGCAGGAGGTTTCGGCGTGGGAGAGGGAAGCGCAGAACAGCAGTTCGGAGACAGCCAGGACGTGAATGATGCGGCGTTTCATCGAGTAAATTTCGGGGAGGGCAAGACAGGCCACGAATGTACTGCATGCGATGGTGCGGATGAACTTTCCGGCTCGTCATTTACGTCATTTACATATGCCGGCATGACTATTCCGCTCGGGCCCGATGCAAAGATCGTCGATGAGGCACATCAAATCGCCAGGCGCCGAGGCAACGGCTTGCCGAGGCGAGAGGTCTGGGTGGATGCGGCGGGCCGGGTCACGCGCTGCATCATCGGGACAAGGGCCGGGTGGTTGGCTACGACAACCAGCACGGCTCGCATCATCGACATTATTTCGGCAAGATTCAGGCTGTCGACTTCAGAGGTTTCTCCATCATCGAGGAACGGTTTCAGCGGGATTGGCTGGCGCTGACAAACGCGACGTCGACGAACTCGAGCGCGTCGGGCTGATCGAGATCGAATCGCAGATTCTGCTGGGGCATGGAAGAATGAAGCAGCTTCGCGTCACGGCCTCGCAATTCAAACTGTTCGCGGAGCTCGCCTGATCGAGGCGAAGCGGATGATCGTCAACGTCCGCTGCACACCGAATCAGGCTCATCCACGGGGCGCGATCACACTGTTTTGGTGCGTAAAATCTGTGCATGGCGCGCGCGCCCTGATTCTAGATTTCATCAAGATATTGATTCTCATGGGTTTTCCTCTAAACCCAAGCCCTGGCACGCCTATTGCTTCATAGCGGACAAGACAGCCAACGATGGCTGTTCTGCAGGTCACGGTGGCCTGTGGCTGGAACAACGACGTTCCAAAGCGATGACAACGCCTCGCGCATGCGCGGCGGATCGGGTCAGAAGCTTTGGGACGTTTTTTTGGGGAATTTTCATGGTGGACGCAAAAGACAAGGTGGTACCCGTGGTCGACGCCGGTCGTCGCAAGCTGATCAGCGACGCGGCCAAGACAGTGGCAGGCGCGAGCATCCTCAGCCTGGTCGACCCCATGGTCCGCGCCGGCACCTGGGCCGCCGGTTTCGACGCCCCCGAAAAACCAGAAGTCAAGATCGGCTTCATTCCTCTCATCGACCCGTGGTCATGGCCTTGACGCTGGACATCGACAAGAAGTACAGCCTGAAGATCGTCCCCAGCAAGGAAGCTTCCTGGGCCGGCGTGCGCGACAAGCTGGTCAACGGCGAGCTCGACGCCTCGCACGTGCTCTACGGTCTGATCTACAGCATGCAGCTGGGCATCGGCGGCCCCAAGAAGGACATGGCCGTGCTGATGAACCTGAACTACAACGGCCAGGCGATCACGCTGCCGACCAAGTTCGCCGAGAAGGGCGTGAAGGACGGCGCCACGCTCAAGAAGCTGATGGAGACGGAGAAGCGCGAATACACCTTCGCCCAGACCTTCCCCACCGGCACGCACGCCATGTGGATCTACTACTGGCTCGCCATCTACGACATCAACCCGATGAAGGACGTCAAGGTCATCACCGTGCCGCCGCCGCAGATGGTGGCGAACATGCGCGTTGGCAACATGGACGGCTTCTGCGTGGGCGAGCCCTGGGACAACCGCGCCATCGTCGACAAGGTCGGCTTCACCGCCGAGATTACCCAAAAAATCTGGAAGGGCCATCCCGAGAAGGTGCTGGGCACCACCGCCGAATTCGTGCAGAAGTATCCAAACACCGCGCGCGCCATGACCACCGCCATCCTCGAGGCCGGCAAGTACATCGACGGTTCGGTCTCGAACCGCCACAACACCGCCGAGACCATCGCCTCCAAGTCCTACGTCAACACCGACATGGACGTGATCCTCGATCACATGCTCGGCCGCTACAGCAACGGCCTGGGCAAGACCTGGGACGATCCCAACGCGATGCACTTCTTCGCCGACGGCGCGGTGAACTTCCCCTACCTGTCCGACGGCATGTGGTTCCTCACCCAGCACAAGCGCTTTGGCCTGCTCAAGGAGCATCCCGGCTATCTAGCCGTGGCCAAGAAGGTCAACCGCATCGACATCTATAAGCAGGCCGAAACCTCCGTCGGCGGCATCTCGCTGCCCAAGTCCGACATGCGCGGCACCAAGCTGATCGACGGCGTGAGCTGGGACGGGAAGAAACCCGCGGCCTATGCGGACGGATTCAAGATCAAGACCTGAGGAGGCGATCGTGAGCGCAAGCCTGATATCCCTGCCCCCCGGAGCAGTCGAAGTGAAACCCGCCGCCAAACTGAGCATGGTCGACCTGGAAGAGCTGGACGCCGAGGAGTCGGCGCGCCGCGAAGTCATCGCTGGCATGCTCAAGGCCGTACTGCCGGGCCTGCTCGGCTCGCTGGTCTTCCTTCTGGTGTGGCAGGTCATCGCCCATGAAATCCCGGCGATCCCCAGCCCGCTCAAGACCTGGAACGAAGCCAAAGTGATCTTCAGCGACCCCTTCTATTAGAAAGGCCAAAACGATCAGAGCATCGGCTGGAACGTGCTCACCTCGCTCAAGCGCGTGGGCCTGTGCTTCGGCCTGGCGGCGCTGATCGGCATTCCCTCGGTCTTCATCATCGGGCGCTTCGTCTTCGTCAACAAGATGTTCTCGCCGATCATCAGCCTGCTGCGTCCGGTCTCGCCGCTCGCCTGGCAGCCCCTGGGCCTGCTGCTGTTCAAGGCCGCCAACCCGGCCGCCATCTGGGCGATCTTCATCTGCTCGATCTGGCCGATGATCATCAACACCGCCGTGGGCATGACGCGCGTGCCGCAGGACTACCTGAACGTGGCCCGCGTGCTCAATTTCTCCGAATGGAAGGTGATGACCAAGGTTCTCTTCCCCGCCGTTCTGCCCTACATGCTCACCGGCGTGCGTCTCTCGATCAGCACCGCCTGGCTGGTGATCGTCGCCGCGGAAATGCTCACCGGCGGCACCGGCATCGGCTTCTGGGTCTGGGACGCATGGAACAACCTGAAGGTCTAGCACATCGTCATCGCCATCTTCGTGATCGGCATCGTCGGCCTGATCCTCGAACACATCCTGCTCGCGCTGGTGTACCGGGTGGAATTCCAGGCCTGAGGAAGAGAACATGGACATCAACGAAAAATTCGTCGCCATCGAAGCGGTCGGCCAGACCTTCAAGACGCGCAAGGGCCCCTTCGTGGCGCTGAGTGACGTCAACCTGACCGTGTCCAAGGGCGAGTTCGTCACCCTGATCGGCCATTCGGGCTGCGGCAAGTCGACGCTGCTCAACCTGATCGCAGGCCTGTGACCAAGCCTAGCTCGGGCGTGCTGCTGTGCGCTGGACGTGAAATCGCCGGCCCCTCGCCCGAAGGCGCCGTGGTCTTCCAAAACCATTCGCTGCTGCCCTGGCTGACCTGCTACGGCAACGTTTACCTGGCCGTGGAGCGCGTCTTCGGCGGCAAGGAAAGCAAGGCCCAGCTGCGCGAGCGCATGCTCGCCGCGCTGGCCCTGGTGGGCCTCTCGCATGCCGAGAACAAGAATCCGCACGAAATCTCCGGCGGCATGAAGCAGCGCGTGGACATCGCCCGCGCCCTGTCGATGGAGCCCAAGGTCCTGCTGATGGACGAGCCCTTCGGCGCGCTCGACGCGCTCACCCGCGCCCATCTGCAGGACGAGCTGATCAAGATCGTCGCCGCCACGCAGAGCACGGTGGTCATGGTCACCCACGACATGGACGAGGCGGTGCTGCTCTCGGACCGCATCGTGATGCTGACCAACGGCCCGGCCGCCACGATCGGCGAAGTGCTCGACGTGAAGCTCGCGCGGCCGCGCGACCGCGTCGCGCTCGCCAACGACGCCGGCTACCACGCCTGCCGCAGCGCGGTGCTGGATTCCCTTTACCGCAAGCAGCTCAATCCGGTGATCGAAAAAGCCGCCTGAGACGACAGAAGCACCAGCAGCCTGAGGAGCAGGGCGCATGAAAAAGACGAGATTGGTGATGGTGGGAAAAGGCATGGCTGGCGTGCGCATGCTCGAGGAGCTGTTCAAGCTGGCGCCTGACCTGTACGAAGTCACCGTGTTCGGCGCCGAACCGCATCCGAACTACAACCGGATTCTTCTCTCCCCCGTGCTCGCCGGCGAACAGGCGCTCGAGCAGATCGTGCTCAACGACCTCGACTGGTATGCCAGCCACGGCATCAAGCTGCACCTGGGCGCTAAGGTCGGCGAGATCGACCGCGTGCGCCGCGTGGTGCGCGCCGTGGGCAAGAACGGCGAGCCCATCGAAGCCGAATACGACCGCCTGCTGCTCGCCACCGGCTCCAATCCGATCATGCTGCCCGTGCCCGGGAAAGAATTGCAGGGCGTGATCAGCTACCGCGACATCGCCGACACCAATGCGATGATCGACGCGGCCTCCCAATACAAGAAGGCCGTGGTCATCGGCGGCGGCCTGCTCGGTCTGGAAGCCGCTAACGGCCTGATGCTGCGCGGCATGGAAGTGAGCGTGGTGCATCTGGCCGGCTGACTGATGGAGCGCCTGGTCGGCGACGCCGACGGCCGCGTGGAACGCGTAGAATTCAACGACGGCAGCTCGGCCGAGGCCCTGCTCGTGGTCATGGCCATGGGCGTCCGCCCCAACGTTGAACTCGCCGAGAAGGCTGGCCTGCATTGCAACCGCGGCATCTCGGTCAACGACACGATGCAGACCTACGATCCGCGCATCTACGCCATCGGCGAATGCGCCAACCACCGCGGCATCGCCTACGGCCTGGTCGCGCCGCTCTTCGAGCAGGCCAAGGTCTGCGCCAACCATCTCGCCCAGTTCGGCATCTGCCGCTACACCGGCTCAGTGAGCTCGACCAAGCTCAAGATCACCGGCATCGATCCGTTCTCCGCCGGCGACTTCATGGGCGGCGAAGGCCATGAGGAAATCCTCCTCTACGATCCGATCGGCGGCGTCTACAAGAAGCTCGTGATCAAGGACGACAAGCTCGTCGGCGCCTGTCTCTATGGCGACACGGCCGACGGTGCCTGGTATTTCCGTCTGCTGCGCGAAGGCCGCAGCATCGCCGACATCCGCGACCGCCTGATGTTCGGCGAGGACAGCCTGGGCGACTCCGGCCACAGCGGCGCGAACAAGGCCGCCACCATGGCCGACGAGGCCGAGGTCTGCGACTGCAACGGCGTGTGCAAGGGCGCGATCGTCAAGGCGATCAAGACCCACGGCCTGTTCACCCTGGACGACGTGCGCAAGACCACCAAGGCCAGCGCCTCCTGCGGCTCCTGCACCGGCCTGGTCGAGCAGACCCTGATGAGCACGGTGGGCAACGATTATTCGGCCGCGCCGCAGAATAAGGCGATGTGCGGCTGCACCGACCTGTCCCACGACGAAGTGCGCGACGCCATTCGCAAGGAACATCTGCTCACCATTCCGCAGGTGCGCGAATTCCTCGCCTGGCGCACGCCAAACGGCTGCGCGAACTTCCGCCCGGCGCTGAACTTCTACCCGATCTCCACCTGGCCCGGCGAGGCGGTGGACGATCCGCAGTCGCGCTTCATCAACGAGCGCGCCCACGCCAACATTCAGAAGGACGGCACCTATTCGGTGATCCCGCGCATGTGGGGCAGCACCACCACCGCGGCCGATCTGCGCAAGATCGCCGACATCGTCGACAAGTACAACATCCCCTCGGTGAAGGTCACCGGCGGCCAGCGCATCGACCTGCTCGGCGTGAAGAAGGAAGACCTGCCCGGCGTGTGGAAGGACCTGGACATGCCCTCGGGCCACGCCTACGCCAAGGCGCTGCGCACGGTGAAGACCTGCGTGAGTTCGGAATGGTGCCGCTTCGGCACGCAGGACTCCACCCGCATGGGCATCGAGCTCGAGCGCGCGCTGTGGCGCATGTACGCGCCGCACAAGGTGAAGATCGCCGTCTCCGGCTTCCCGCGCAACTGCGCCGAATCCGGCATCAAGACCGAGGTCGGCCAGTTCCTGTGCAAGGTCAAGACCCACGAGGAAGTGCTCGAATACTCGGGCGCCTTCCTGCAGCTCTACCGCGAGGAAGGCTGGTATTTGGAGCGCACCGTGCACTATGTGGACCACGTCGGCATGGACTACGTCAAAAAGCGCATCCTCGAGGACGCCGAAGGCTGCAAGGCGCTGTGGGAGCGGCTGCAGTTCGCGCTGCGCGACGAGCACGATCCCTGGCACGATTTCGACGTCGCGCGCGTGGACCGGCGGCAGTTCATCCCCATCAAAGTTGAAAGCGGAGCGACCGCATGATGATCGAAAAATCCGGTTGGATTGAAGTGGCGCTGGTGGAGGACATCCCCCAGCTCGACGCCCGGGTGAACGAAGGCGGCGCGGCTTGTCCCGTGGCGCTGTTCCGCGCGGTCGACGACCACGTCTTCGCCCTGCTCGACAGCTTCACGCGCAGCTACGCGGTCAAGGTCGAGCAAAGCCGCGTGAGCCTGAACCTGGCGGAACTCGCCGATGCCGGAGAATGACGCAGCCCTCGCCCTGAGCGCCGCCGCAGCAGCAGCCGCCAAGGCGGTGGGCGCGCGCGCCGAGACGAAGTCCACCTGCTGCTATTGCGGCGTGGTGATCGAGATCGAGGCTGGAGCGGACGGCGCGCGGCAGATCGTGGGCGTGCGCGGCGATCCGGAACATCCCGCCAACTTCGGCAAGCTCTGCAGAAAGGGCAACAGTCTGCATCTGAGCGCCGCGCCGCTGGTCGCCAAGGCCAGCCGCATCGCTGCGCCAGATGGGACGAGGCGCTTGCGCGCATCGTCGACACATTCGCTGCCGTCATCGCCGAGCACGGCCCCGACGCCGTGGCCTTCTACGGCTCGGGTCAGCTTATTACCGAGGACTACTACGTCCTGCACAAGCTCGCCAAGGGCCTCGTCGGCACCAACAACCTCGACACCAATTCGCGCCTGTGCATGTCCAGCGCCGTGGCCGGCTACAAGCAGATGCTGATCGCCGACGCGCCTTCCTTGCAGTTACGAAAACCTTGACCATGCACAGACCGTCTTCATCGTTGGCGCCAATCCGGCCTTCGCGCATCCCATCCTCTTCCGCCGCCTGGAAGCCGCGCGCGAGCGCAATCCGGGCCTGTGCCTGATCGTCGCCGATCCGCGCCGCACCGATTCCGCCGAGGGCGCCGACCTCTTCCTGCCGATCCAGCCCGGCACCGACGTAGCGCTGTTCAACGGCATGCTCCACGCGATGCTCTGGGAAGGCTGGACCGACCAGGCTTATATCGACGAGCACACCGAGGGCTTCGACGAGCTGCGCGCCCTCGTGCGCAACTTCACGCCCGAGCGCACCGCGCAGCTCTGCGGCATCGACACAACGGACATGCTGTGCGCCGCCGAATGGTTCGCGCGCAGCCCAGCCACGCTCTCGCTCTACTGCCAGGGCCTGAACCAGTCGGCCGCCGGCACCGCGAAGAACGCGGCGCTCATCAATCTGCATCTCGTCACCGGCCAGATCGGAAAGCCAGGCGCCGGCCCCTTCTCGCTCACCGGCCAGCCCAACGCCATGGGTGGGCGCGAAGTCGGCGGCATGGCCAACCTGATGTCGGGCCACCGCGATCTCGCCAATCCGCGCCACCGCGCCTAAGTCCCGCGGCTCTGGGGCGTGGGCGACGTGCCCGGGAAGCGCGGCCTGACCGCGGTGGAGATGTTCGACGCGCTCGCCGAAGGCAAGATCAAGGCAGTGTGGATCGCCTGCACCAACCATGCACAGTCCCTGCCCTACCATGCCAGGGTGCGCGCCGCGCTCGAGAAGGCCGAGCTCGTCGTGCTTCAGGAAGCCATGCACGGCACCGTGACCGCACCCTATGCCGACGTCGTGCTGCTCGCCACCACCTGGGGCGAGAAGGAAGGCACCGTCACCAATTCCGAGCGGCGCATCTCGCGCGTGCGCGGCGCGCTGCCGGCCTACGGCGAATCGCGCCACGACTGGCGCATCTTCCGCGACTTCGGCCGCCTGCTCGAAGCGCGGCTTCGCCCCGGCCGCCCCAGCCTCTTCGCCTTCGAGACGCCCGAGGACGTGTGGAACGAACACCGCGCCACCACCGTGGGCCGCGACCTCGACATCGGCGGCCTGTCCTATGCGCTGCTCGAATCCGCCGGCCCGCAGCAATGGCCCTTCCCCAAGAGCGAATCCACCGGCAAGGCGCGGCTCTACGAAAACGGCGTCTTCCCGACGGCCAGCGCCCACGCCAAGCTCTATCTCGCCGCCTACAAGCCCGTGGCCGAGCAGGTCGACGCGCGCTATCCCTTCGCCATGACCACCGGCCGGCTACGCGATCAATGGCATGCGATGAGCCGAACCAGCCTGGTCGCCAAGCTCTTCGCCCACGAACCCGAGCCAGCCATCGAGCTCAGCCCCGCCGACATGGCGCGGCTGGCGCGACGGCCAGTTGCTCAAGCTCAAAACGCGGTGCGGCACGCAGGTCGCGGCGGCCAAGTCGAGCGCCGGCGTGCAGCACGGCAATGCGTATTTCCCCGATGCACTGGGGCGAGGAATTTCTCGGCGGCGCCGGCGCTTTCAGCGTCAACACCCTGACCCAGACCGCCTTCGACGCGCTGTCCTTCCAGCCCGAGCTCAAGCATGCGGCCCTGCGCATCGAGACGGCGGAGCTGCCCTGGCGGCTCGCTGGCTTCGAGATCTTCACGCAGGACCAGGCCTGGCCGCGGCTGCAGGCGCTGCGCGCGCTGTGCAATGGCATGGCCTTCTACATTGTCACGCCCTTCGGCGGCGCGGACGATGCGCACACCGGCGTCCTGCTGCAGGCCGCCGCCGAGGCGGCGCCCGCGCAGGACGTGCTCGACGCGATCGCGCAGCTGCTCGGCCTCGAAGGCCAGCTGCTGCGCTATCACGACGTGCGCAAGCAGACAACGCGCCTGCTAAGGCTCGACGGCGGAAAGCTGCTCGCCGGCCTGCTCCACGGCAACGAAGCCGCCGCGTGGCGGCGCAAGGCTGGCTGCGCGAACTCGCCGCCGCCGGCCAGGACGCCGCGGCCCTGGGCAACCGGCTGCTAGTGCCGGGCGCGACCGCGCCTTCGGGCATGGTGCGCAAGAGCAGCACGGTCTGCACCTGCATGCAGGTGGGCGAAAAATAGATCTTGGATTTCCTTGGCAACTGCCACGGCGGCGACGCCGAACGGATGGACGCGCTGCAAAAGGCGCTGGGCTTCGGCACGCAGTGTGGCTCCTGCAAGCCCGATCTGGCGGCGATGCTCAGGCAGAAAAAGGCCGTGGCTTAAGCGTTCCCTGTCATTCTCTGTCGGCAAATATCAACAATGTTGTGCGGATATGGACGTCTCTTGCGGAGTCCATCTAGGCTGGGCGGCTTTCCTTTCTCTCATCGTGGAGTCACCCCTTGTCTCGACATCTCATCTCCCCCCAGCGTCCGCCCCCTCCTCTTCTCCTCACCATCCTGACCGCGGCCGCGCTGACGGCCCTGGGTGGGGTGGCTGCGCGACGGAATCCCGCCAGGCGCTTGAAGTCGCGCAGACCAAGTCCGCGGCCACCGCCGCCCGCTCCGGCTTGCAGAACCGGGTCGCCGTGGGCAAATTCGACAACCGCTCCAGCTACATGCGGGGCTTGTTTTCCGATGGCGTGGACCGCCTCGGCGGGCAGGCCAAGACCATCCTGATCACGTATCTCCAGCAATCGGGCCGCTTCGCGGTGCTCGACCGCGACAATCTGGAGGAAGCCAAGCAGGAGGCTGCGCTGAACAAGGCCGCGCAGACGCTCAAGGGCACGGAATTCATCTTCACCGGTGACGTCGCGGAGTTCGGCCGCAAGGAAACCGGCGACCGGCAGTTGTTCGGCATCCTGGAGAGCGGCAAGACCCAGGTGGCGTATTCGAAGGTCAATATCAACGTGGTCGATCCGCTGACCTCCGAGGTGGTGTATTCGGCGCAGGGCGCTGGAGAATATGCCTTGTCCAACCGCGAAGTGCTCGGCTTCGGCGGCACGGCCAACTATGACGACACGCTCAACGGCAAGGTGCTCGATCTGGCCATCCGCGAAGCGGTCGACAAGCTGGTCGCGGGCTTCGACGCCGGCGCGGTCAAGAAGCGCTGAGGTGCGGCCGATGACACGCATGGAAGCCTGCACGCGGCGGCCTCGCGCCGCCGCGGCGCCACGGCTGCCGGCCTGAAAGGCTGTGCGGGCACTGGCCTGTATCACTGGGGCAGCTATGAGGAGCAGATCTACGCGGCCTATGCGCAGCCCGCGCAAGAGCAGATCACCGAAATCGAGGCGGACTATCAGAAAGCGCGCGCCGCTGGAAAGCCCGTGCCGCCCAGCTACCACGCCTATCTGTGCACGCTGTACTTCCAGTTGGGCAAGACCGATCAGGCGCTTGAACAATTCAAGACCGAAAAAGCGCTGTTCCCCGAATCCGCCGTCTATATGGACCGGCTGCTTGCGCGGCTGACCCAGCCAGCGCCGTCGGCCACCAAGCCCGGCACATAATCAGGAGAGCTTATGCCCAGCATGATTCCCATGCGCCGCTCGGGCTTGGCGGCAAGCCTCGCAGCCGCCGCGCTGCTCAGCGCCGGCTGCGTCACCGCGCCAAGCCAGGACATGAGCGCGTTCCGCCAAGCGCGCCCGCGTTCCATCCTTGTATTGCCGCCCATCAACGCCACGACCGACATACGCGCCGGCTATGGCTTTCTGTCCACCGTCAGATGGCCCCTGGCCGAATCCGGCTACTACGTGTTTCCGGTGACGCTGGTGGATCAGACCTTCCGGGAAAACGGCCTGCACACCGCGGAGGAAATCCATGCGGCGCCATTGAAGAAGATCCGGGAAGTCTTCGGCGCGGACGCCGTGCTGTACATGAAGGTCACGCGCTACGACGCTTCCTACCAACTGGTCCGCAGCTCCCTGATCGCCCGCGCCGAAGCCACGCTCGTCGACGGCGCAACGGGCGCCACGCTTTGGCACGGCTCGGCCGAGGCCGAGCCAGGAGGGCGGCATCTGCCTGAACCCTGTGGCCGGACTGCTCTCGGGGATTTTGAAGCAGATCGCGAACAGCGGTGACGGCAATGCCCGCAACGCTGCCGTCCAGGCCAGCCGCGATCTGTTGATGTCCAAGCCGGGAGGGCTGCTCTACGGTCCGTACTCGCCCAAGTATCAATCGGACTAGGCAACATAAAGCCCGGATTCCCCGGGCTTTTTTTATTCCTGGGCCGATTCCTGATTGCTAGTCCGGACGGATCCCCGCCGACTTGATCACCTTGGACCAGCGCACCGTCTCGGCCGCGATGAACTTGGCGAACTGCTCGGGGCTGCCGGTGGCGACGACTACGCCCATGTCGGCGAGCTTGGCCTTGATCTCAGGCTCGGCGAGCACCTTCTGGGTTTCGGCGTTCCGTCGCGCGACGACGGCCTTGGGCGTGTTGGCGGGAAGCACCAGGCCCCACCACACGGTGGCTTCGTAGTCGGGATAGCCGGACTCGGCCACGGTGGGCACGCCGGGGAAGATCACCATGCGCTCCTCGCTGCCCACGGCCAGCACGCACAGCTTGCCGGCCTTGATGTTGGATGCGACTTCGATCGGATTGATCGACATGAAGGTCCGGCGCTCGCCGATCAGGTCGGTGATCGCGGCGCTGCCCTGATGCGTCAGCGCCCGCGAGCATCAACAGCGAAGCCAATCCGAGCGCGGCCGACAGGCCGAGCGCCCATCCCGCCCCGCCGTTCTCCAGCACCACGCCGAACACCAGCGGCGCGAAGACCTGCGTGAGCCGGCCGGCGACCGCGATCTTCCCCGTCACCGAGCCGTAGCCCACGAGCCCGAAGATGGCCAGCGGCAGCACGCCCTTGGCCACCGAGATCATGCCGTTGCCCCCGCCGTGCAGCACCGCGAAGCAGAGCCCCGCCGCGGCATAGGCGCCGAAGACGCCGCTCAGCGCGCCGAGCACCACGCAGGCGATCGGATGCAGGGCGGTGGCGACGCGCGCGGCCACCTGCGCGGGCTGCGCCGTCTTGTCGGGAGCCGCCCGCGCCTTGGGGCCGCGCACGAAGACGTAGTGCAGCGGCAGCGCGACGAGCAGATGCACGCCGGCCCAGAACAGGCAGACCGCTTGCCAGTTCCAGTGATGCAGCACATAGGCCGAGACCGGCCAGCCGACGGTGCTGGCGAAGCCGCCGAGCAGGGTCACGCCGACGATGGATTTGCGTGCCGCCTTCCCCTTGAGATAGATGAGCGTGGCTAAGGCAGCGTCGTAGAGGCCCATGCCCATGCCGAGCCCGAGCACCGCCCAGGCGGCGAAGAGGCCCACGGCGCCCCGCACCCCGGAGAGCAGAAGCAGCCCCAGTGCGAAGACGAAGTTGGAGAGCATGAGCATACGCCGCCCGCCCGACTTGTCGATGCGGCGGCCAACGGCGGGGCCGGACAGCGCGGTGATCAGCAGCGAAAAGGAGAAGGCGCCGTAGACGAGGCTGCGCGGCAGATGCAGCTCGTCGGCGACGGGGATGCTGATGACGGCGGGGATGTAGGTGGAGGACGCCCAGGCGATGATCTGGGTGAATCCGATGACCAGCACTTGCACGGCGGAGCCGCCGCGTCCGCCGCTGTCTTCCTTATGCATAACCCGCCGGGCCGCGCACGGCCTCTTGTGTCCCGATGCGGGGAATTATCGCCCAGACGGAGTGGCGCCTCGCAAACGCACCGGACGAACCGGACGCGCAGGACGCGGTACAGGCAAAGACGTCCTGCAGCAGCACGTAGACCGAGGCGTAGACCGGCAGCGAGAGTGCGACGACGGTGACGACGCGGCAGAACGGGTCTTGGAGCAGAAAGCGCAGCAGGGAGGCAAGCGTGTCGAGGTTCATGGCGCACCGGGCGGAAAAATTGTCGATGCGTGCAGTCTGGGACCGCGGCGTATCAATCCGATTTCACGGCGCGGGGATTTTGTTTCAGTTGTTTCAGGCGGCGGGCCGCTCTTCCAGCCGGGCGATCAGGGCGATGACTTCCTCAGGCAGGAAGGGCTTGACGAGACAGAGCGCACCGGCTTCGCGCAGGAAGCGCTCGATCTCGGGGCTGAGCGCGTCGCCGGTGACGAAGGCGACGCGCTGGACCAGGCGCTGATAGTCCTTGCGCAGCGCGTCCCAGAGCGCGAGGCCGTCCATGTCTGGCATTCGGATGTCGCTGATGATGAAGTCGCAGGCAGGATTGGCGCGCAGCCAGTCCAGCACCCGCGCCGGCCGCTGTAGACCACGGTGGTGCTCAGGCCGGCGGAGCGCAGGATTTCGTCGAGCAGGGAGGCGATCTCGGCCTCGTCCTCGACGATGAGCGCATGGCCGGCCTCGGGCTCGAGCGGCGCGGCGGCCGGGGCGGGCCGGGCGCCGGGCGCTTCTTCCTGCGGGAACGGGCAGGCTCAGCTCGAAGCAGGCGCCCGCGCCGCCTTCGCGCAGCCGCAGCTCGCCGCCGTGCTCGCGCAGGATGGAGCGGCTCACCGAGAGCCCCAGTCCAGTGCCGAAACCGGGCGCCTTGGTGATGAAGAAGGTTTCGAAGATGCGCTCGCACAGGTCGGCCGTCACGCCCGGGCCGCTGTCGGCGATGGACAGCACGACGCTGGCGCCGCTCCAGCCTTCGAGCGCCTGCTGGGCGTTGACGACGAGGTTGAGCACCACCTGGCCGATCTGGTCGGCGTCGACGTGCAGGGCCGGCAGCCAGGCGGCCAGAGCGGTGCGCACTTCGATGTTCGTGCCGTGCAGGCGGTAGCCGAGAAGGCCGAGCGCGCCCGAGGCGACTTCATTGATGTCGGTGCTCTTCTTTTCGGTGGGGCGCTTGCGCGCCATGCCGAGGAAGGTGCGCACGATCTTGCCGCAGCGTTCGGCGGCGGCGCGGATCCTGGAGGCGTCCTCCTGGTTCGGCGAGCCTGTCCTCGAGCAGGGCGGCGCGGCCCATGAGGATGGCGAGCGGGTTGTTCAGCTCATGCGCGACATTGGCGAGCAGCGCGCCCATGGTGGAGAGCTTCTCGCTTTGGCGCATGGCTTCGCACTGGCGCGCGAGTTCGTCGGCGGAGCGCTTCTGCTCGGAGAGGTCGGCGATGAGCGTGGTGTAGTAGCGCGCGCCGCCATGCTGAATCAGGGAGATGAAGAGCGCGATGGGAAATTCGCTGCCGTCAGCGCGCAGGGCGAAGAGTTCGATGCGCTTGCCGATGAGCCTGGGCGACGCGCCCTGGGAAAGCCGGCGCAGGCCATGGCGGTGGGCTTCGCGGTAGCGCGCGGGAATGATCATGTCAGCCATGTCGGCGCCGATCACGTCCTTGCGCCGGAGCCGAAGAGGGTTTCGGCGGCGCGGTTGAATTCGATGGTCAGGCCCTGCTCGTCCATGCTAATCAGCGGCAGCAGCGCGTTTTCGACGATGGCCGCGGTGAAGGCTTCGCTGCGCTCGAGGCGGCGGCGCATCTCCTTGCGCAGCACATACAGCGCGCTGAGCAGGGCCGCCAGCAAGATGGCGATGATCAGGAGTTCGGCGAACTGGGGATTCATCGGGAGGATCGGGCTCAGGCCTGTGTGTCGGGCACGTAGATGTAGCCCGCGCCGTGCACCGTCTTGATGACGGCGGGCTTCTCGGGATCGGGCTCGATCTTGCGCCGCAGCCGCATGATGCGCAGGTCGATCGAGCGGTCGAAGGCTTCCCAGTCTCGGTGGTGGGCCAGCTCCATGAGCTGGTCCCGGCTGAGCACGCGGTTGGGATTGCCGGCGAAGACGCTGAGCAAGGTCGAATTTCTTGGCGGTCGTGGGCACGGGCCGGCCCTCGCGATCCAGGAGGCTGCGCAGACCGGTGTCGAGGATGCAGCGGCCAAAGGGGATCTTCTCCGCCGCGGCCGCGTCCACGCCGCCAAGGCCGTTTGCCAAAGCGCTTCCCGAGGCGCCGGCTGCGGCGGCGGTCCGCCGCAGCACGCTGGCGACGCGCGCCAGCAGCTCGCGCGGATCGAAGGGCTTGGGCACGTAGTCGTCGGCGCCGATCTCCAGGCCAACGATGCGGTCCACCACCTCGGCGGCGGTGGTCAGCATGACGATGCCCATGCCGGGCTTGTCGGCGCGCAGCCAGCGCGCCAGCGACAGGCCGTCCTCGCCGGGCATGTTGATGTTGAGGATGACGAGATCCGCCTGGTTGTCGGCCAGGTGCCGGCGCGCGTCGGCGGCGCTGGCGGCCACCGTCACGGCATAGCCTTTGCTTGTGAAGTATTCGCGGATGATTTCGCCGAGCTCGGGCTCGTCGTCGACGATCAGCAGATTGGCGCGTTGGCTCATGGACGGGATTCTATTGACGCGGCAATATAAAGATTGAGTTTATTATCATTTCTGGCATGCGAATTGGCATAGAAAAAGAAAACGCTCGATACCAGAAACTGAAGCAACTGCACGAGAGGCGAAAGCAGGTCGTTAGGTTGCATCGGAAGGGATACGGAGTCATGGCCATCGCGGAGTTGACAGGGCTGAGTTACCCGGCGGCTCGACTGGCCATTGATCTCTATGAAGAAGGGGGCGCGGCGGCCCTGAAGCCGAACCCACGAGCTCGTACGCCAGGAGACGGAAGACGGCTGAATGCGGATCAAGAAGAAGCAATCCGGCGCACGATCTGCGACAAACGTCCGGAGCAGTTGAAGATGGAATCTGCGCTCTGGACGCGAGGCGCGATCATGCTGTTCATCGAACAGGAATACGCGTTCAGACTCTCAATACGTGCGGTCGGAGACTACCTCAAGCGCTGGGGTTTCACGCCGAAAAAGCCGATCAAGCGCGCTTACGAACAGCGACCGGAGTCTGTCAAGCAGTGGATCGATCAGGAGTATCTGGCCATCGAGAAGCGTGCCAAGGCCAAAGGTGGCGAGATTCACTGGGGTGACGAAACCGCGTTGGTGAATACGGATGTTCGGGGCCGCAGTTATGCTCCAAAAGGGCAAGCCCCGGTCACGATGGCGGTTAGAGGTACGCGACAGAAGCTGTCGATGATTTCCACAGTGACCAATCAGGGCAAGGCAAGCTGGATGATCATCGATGGTGCCTTTAACCACGAGAAGCTCATTGAGCTCTTCGAGGCGCTGGTGGCCGATAGCAAGCGCGCGGGCAAGAAAGTGTTCCTGATCCTCGACAACCTCGGCGTGCATCACTGCAAGCCGGTCAAGGCATGGCTTGCCGAGCACCAAGCTGACATCGAAGTCTTTTACCTGCCAAGCTACAGCTCGGAGCTCAATCTGGATGAGCGACTCAACGCCGACCTGAAACATGTCATCAGCACACGAGTCCCCGTCAGAACAAAGGCCAAATTACACGCCGCAGCAAAGAACCACATGGCGTTCATCGAAACCCATCCCGAACGCGTGAAGTCCTACTTCCAGGATCCCCGCGTCAAATACGCCGCATGAAAACTTCTTAATGCCGAATCAATAGGGCTGAATTTGCGCGGAAAGTGCCCGGGAGGCCCGTTGAATCTATGTTGCAGCGCAGTATAGAAATCCGGAAAAGGCGATGAAAACGCCCGGGACGCTTGTACGCCTTACTGATTTTAATGCTTTCATGCTAGAATGACCGGCTAAAATTCTGCAGCTAAATTCTTCATTTTTTGGATTTTTTACATGTCGATCGAACGCACCCTGTCGATTATCAAGCCTGACGCCGTGGCCAAGAACGTGATCGGCCAGATCTATGCCCGCTTCGAAGCTGCCGGCCTGAAGGTGATTGCCGCCAAGATGGTGCGCCTGTCCCGCGAGGAAGCCGGCCAGTTCTACGCCGTGCATGCCGCCCGTCCTTTCTTCAAAGACCTGGTCGATTTCATGGTGTCGGGCCCGGTGATGATCCAGGTTCTCGAAGGCGAGAGCGCCATCGAGAAGAACCGCGAGCTGATGGGCGCCACCGACCCGAAGAAGGCCAACAAGGGCACCATCCGCGCCGACTTCGCCGACAGCATCGACGCCAACGCGGTGCACGGCTCGGACGCCGCTGAAACCGCCACCGTGGAAGTGGCCTTCTTCTTCCCCGACATGCAGATCTGCTCGCGCTGACCTGTGCGCGTGGCGGGGCGCTGCGCCATAGACGCAGCGCTCCGCCGACAGGCAAGATGGAAGCCGATGAGCCAGACGAGGACAAACCTTCTCGATTTTGATGTCGACCGGCTTGCCGCCTACTGCGGTGAACTTGGCGAGAAGCCTTTTCGCGCCCGCCAATTGCCGCGCTGGATCCACCAGCGCGGCGCCGCCGATTTCGACACGATGACCGACCTGGCCAAGTCCCTGCGCGAGAAGCTCAGGGACCGCGCCGAAATCCGCTCCCCCGCGATCATCGGCGACAAGGCCTCTGCGGACGGCACGCGCAAGTGGCTGCTCGACGTAGGCAATGGCGACGCCGTCGAAACCGTCTTCATCCCCGAGGAAAACCGCGGCACGCTGTGTGTGTCCTCGCAGGCCGGCTGCGCGGTGAATTGCCGCTTCTGCTCGACCGGCAAGCAGGGCTTCTCGCGCAACCTCGCGGTGGGCGAGATCATCGGCCAGCTCTGGATGGCAGAGCGCCTGCTGCGCGAACAGCGCGGCACGCCCGACGAGCGCGTGATCAGCAACGTGGTGATGATGGGCATGGGTGAACCCCTGCTCAACTTCGACAACGTCGTCACCGCCATGCGCCTGATGCTCGACGACAACGCCTACGGCCTCTCGCGCCGCCGCGTGACGCTCTCGACCTCGGGTGTGGTCCCCATGATCGACCGCCTTGCCCAGGAATTGCCCGTGGCCATGGCTATCTCGCTGCATGCCCCCGAAGACAAATTGCGGGACGACCTAGTGCCGATCAACCGTAAATATCCGCTGGCCGAGCTGTTGGCGGCCTGCAAGCGTTACCTCGAGTTCGCCCCGCGCGATTTCATCACCTTCGAGTACTGCATGCTCGACGGCGTCAACGACAGCGCCGCGCAGGCGCGTCAGCTCGTGCGTCTGGTCGAAGGCCTGCCGTGCAAATTCAACCTGATTCCCTTCAATCCCTTCCCCGAATCCGGCCTGCTGCGCTCCCCGGATGAGCGCGTGCGCCGCTTCGGCAAGGTGCTGGCTGACGCCGGCATCGTCACCACCATCCGCAAGACTCGTGGCGACGACATCGACGCCGCCTGCGGTCAGCTCGCCGGTGAAGTGCAGGACCGCACCCGCCTTTCCGAGCGCAGCGGCCGCGCCGCCCTGGGCGGCATTCCGGTGGTGTCTATGGCAGGGAGCAGGGGATGACATCCGGAAATTCCCATGTCGGACTCTGATAAACACCAGGCTGGCGCCGCGCTCGCAGAGCCGGTGGAGGCGCCCGAAGCGAAGGGCGCCGCCGATCAAGCGGCCTTCGTGCAGGCTGCCGGAAAGACGGCAGTGGATGCGTCCGCCACTGAGCGGGCGCCTGTCGTCACCGCGCATGACGCTCCCGAATCTGCCATCTCGGCGCATGAGCAGGAGTCCGCCGCAGGAGCCGGACTCGAAGTCACCGCCGCGGCCGCATCGGATGCCGCCTCCGAGCCGGCCGCTGAATCCGAGTCCGGCCCCTCTGTCGACGAGGAAGAGGACAACGGCCTGACCATCCCTCAGGAAATGGGCATGGCGCTGCGGCAAGGCCGCGAGGCCGCCGACATGAGCATCGAAGACCTGAGCTTCCGCTTCAAGGTGCCCGTCGCGATGCTGATCTCCATCGAGGCCGGCGCGCTCGACAAGCTGCCCTCCATGGTCTTCGCGCGCGCCCTGGTGCGCAGCGTGGCCAAGATCGTGGGCGTCGACGTCGAGCCGCAGCTCGCGGTGCTGGGGCGCGACCCCGAGCAGGACGTGCTCGAGCCTGCGTCGATCTCGGTCAAAACGCCGGCCTATCGTCCCGTCGGCAGCAGCCACGGCCTGGGCGGCCGCTCGAAGATGCCGCCCGCCTGGGTGATCGCCGCCGCGGTGCTGGTGGCGCTCGTCGCCATCTTCCTCGCCTGGCAACTGCTCTCCGACCGTGGCGCCGAGCCGAACGCTACTCCGGTCGTGGCGCCCGCGCCCGCCGTCCAGCCGGCTCCCGCGCAGCTGGCGCAATCGGAGGCGGCGCCGGTGGCCGACAACGCCGCCAGCGACAGCGTGAGCGCCTCGGCGAGCGCTGTGAGCGCATCGTCTTCGCCTCAGAATGCTGGTTCGAGCTGCTGGCGCGCGGCACGGGCAAGGCCGGCGAGGAAAAGCGCCTGCCCGGCGCCAGCGAGCTGCAGCTCACGCTTGGCAATCCTTCGGCGGTGGACGTGCTGGAATTCCGCGGCAAGCCGGTCGAGCTCAAGCGCGACAAGAGCAGCCCCATGAAGCTCATGCTTTCCTGACCCAAGTTTCCTGATCCAAGGCAACCCATGTCCGGCCAAGACTGCATCTCCGATCTGACCCGCATCGCCTCCGGTCCCGCGCCGCGCCGGCGCACGCGCCAGGCCGTGATCGCCTGGGGCGCGAACCGCGTCCTCATGGGCGGCGATGCGCCGGTGCGCGTCCAGTCGATGACCAACACCGACACCGAAGACGCCATCGGCACCGCGATCCAGGTCAAGGAGCTGGCCCACGCCGGCTCGGAGCTGGTGCGCATCACCGTGAACACGCCGGCCGCCGCCGCCGCGGTGCCCGCGATCCGCGAGCAGCTCGACCGCATGGGCGTGGACGTGCCCCTGGTGGGCGACTTCCACTACAACGGCCACCTGCTGCTGCGAGACTACCCCGACTGCGCCCGCGCGCTGTCCAAATACCGCATCAATCCCGGCAACGTCGGCCAGGGCGCCAAGCGCGACGCGCAGTTCGCGCAGATGATCGAATTCGCCTGCAAGTACGACAAGCCGGTGCGCATCGGCGTGAACTTGGGCAGCCTCGACCAGGATCTGCTGGCGCGCATGATGGACGAGAACGCCCGCCGTGCCGAGCCTGCCGACGGCCAGACGGTGATGTACGAGGCGCTGATCGCCTCGGCCCTGGATTCGGCCGCGCGCGCCGAGGAGATCGGCCTGCCGGGTTCGCAGATTCTCCTCTCGTGCAAGGTGAGCGGCGTGCAGGACCTGATCGCCGTCTATCGCGAACTCTCCGCGCGCTGCGACTATCCGCTGCACCTCGGCCTCACCGAGGCCGGCATGGGCAGCAAGGGCATCGTCGCCTCCACAGCCGCCATCGGCGCGCTGCTGCAGATGGGCATCGGCGACACCATCCGCGCCTCGCTCACTCCCGAACCCGGCGCGCCGCGCGAGAAGGAAGTCATCGTCGCCCAGGAAATCCTGCAGACCATGGGCCTGCGCCAGTTCACGCCCATGGTCATCGCCTGCCCCGGTTGCGGCCGCACCACCAGCACGCTGTTCCAGGAGCTGGCCGCGCAGATCCAGGACTATCTGCGCGTGCAGATGCCCGAATGGAAGAAGCGCTATCCGGGCGTGGAAGGCATGAATGTCGCCGTGATGGGCTGCATCGTCAACGGCCCCGGCGAATCCAAGCAGGCCGACGTCGGCATCTCGCTGCCGGGCTCGGGCGAATCGCCCGCCGCGCCGGTCTACGTGGACGGCGTCAAGACGCGCACGCTGCGCGGCGAGCGCATCGTGGAAGAGTTCCAGCGGATCGTCGATGAGTACGTCAGCCGGCGCTACGGCGGCGCGGGTGCAGAATCCGCGACGCCCGCCAAGGCAGCCGTCTGAAGAAGAATAAAAGCGCAACAGGGAATCAATGAGTCAGGAAAAAATCGCTGGCATCCGCGGCATGAACGACATGCTGCCCGCCGAGGCCCCGCTGTGGGAGCACGTCGAGCAGGTCGCGCGCTCCATGCTGCGCGCCTACGGCTATCAGCAGATCCGAACGCCCATCGTCGAGAACACGCAGCTCTTCAAGCGCGGCATCGGCGAGGTGACCGACATCGTCGAGAAGGAAATGTATTCCTTCGAGGACCGCCTCAACGGCGAGCAGCTCACTCTGCGCCCCGAGGGCACGGCCGCCGCGGTGCGCTCAGCCATCGAGCACAACCTGCTCTACGACGGCCCCAAGCGCCTCTGGTACATCGGCCCGATGTTCCGCCACGAGCGCCCGCAGCGTGGCCGCTACCACCAGTTTTACCAGCTCGGTGTGGAAGCCCTGGGCTTCGCCGGCCCGGATGCCGACGCCGAGATCATCCTCATGTGCCACCGGCTCTTCACCGACCTGGGCCTCATCGGCCTCAAGCTCGAGATCAATTCGCTGGGCCAGGCCGAGGAGCGCGCCGCGCACCGCAAGGACCTGATCGCCTATCTAGAGCAGCACACCGACAAGCTCGACGAGGACGCGCGCCGCCGCCTGCATACCAATCCGCTGCGCGTGCTCGACACCAAGAACCTGGCGCTGCAGGACCTCGTCTCGGCAGCGCCGCGCCTGGCCGACTATCTAGGCGAGGAAAGCCGCGCCCACTTCGAGGGCCTGCAGTCGCTGCTCAAGGCCAACAACATTCCCTATAAGATCAACCACCGTCTGGTGCGCGGTCTCGACTACTACAACCTCACCGTCTTCGAATGGGTGACCGACAAGCTCGGCGCCCAGGGCACGGTGGCCGGCGGCGGGCGCTACGATCCGCTGATCGCGCAGATCGGCGGCAAGAGCGCGCCGGCCTGCGGCTTGGCCATGGGCCTGGAGCGGCTGATCGAACTGCTAAAGGAAGAGAACCTGCTGCCCGAGGAAGAGGGCTGCGACGTCTACATGGTCCATCAGGGCGAGGCCGCCCGCGCCCAGGCGCTGATCCTGGCCGAGCGCCTGCGCGACGCCGGGCTCAACGTGATCTTCCACAGCACCGCTGACGGCGGCAGCGGCAGCTTCAAGTCGCAGATGAAGAAGGCGGACGCCAGCGGCGCCGCCTATGCGGTTATCATTGGCGAGGATGAAATCGCGGCCAGCGCGGCGCAGCTCAAGTCGCTGCGCGGCGGCGAGGGTGCCGAGGGCCAGCAGCGCAGCGTCCCCGCCGACCAGCTCGTGGAAGCGGTGATCGACGCCTTCGTGTCGGCCAGCGAATAAACAGGTAAACAGGCCGGCCCGGTCCGGCGGCACCCATCAAGCAGAACAAGGCACAACAGCAATGGCTTTCGATTTAGAAGAACAAGATAAACTCGACAACCTAAAGGGCTGGTGGCAGGAATACGGCAACCGCGTGACCTGGGCGCTGATCGTCGTGCTGGCCGCCGCCGCGGCCTGGAACGGTTGGCAGTGGTGGCAGGGCCGCCAGGCGGCCGAAGCCGCGGTGCTCTACGACGAGGTTGACAAGGCCGTTCAGGCGCGCGATGCCGCCAAGGCCGGCCGCGCCGCCGGAGACATGGAAGCCAAGTTCGGCGGCACGCCCTATGCGCAGATGGCCGGCCTGGCCGCCGCCCGCGTCATGGCCGAGGCCAAGGACCGCAAGGGCGCCATCGCCCAGCTGCGCTGGGTCAACGAGCATGCCGTCTCACCCGAGTTCAAGCACATCGCCGCGCTGCGCCTCTCGGCCCTGCTGATCGACGATCAGCAGCCCGAGGAAGCCCTCAAGGCCCTGTCCGGTGAGAAGGCCGCGCCGGCCGCCTTCGCCTCGCTCTACGCCGAGCGCCGCGGCGACGTGCTGCTCGCCCAGAACAAGATGGCCGAGGCGCGCGACGCCTATCGCAAGGCCCTGGAAAAAACCGAAGCCGGCGCCCAGCGCCAGCTCCTGGAATTCAAACTCGACATGACCGGCGGGGCCTGATGGCACAGACTGAACTCCTTCGCGATACGCGGCGAATCATGACCATGCGCAAGTTTTCGTACTTCGCGGCGGCGCTCGCCGTGGCCGGCGTCCTGCTGGCCAGCTGCTCCAGCTCCAGCACCCGCAAGCCCGTCGACCTCACGCAGATCGATCAGAAGCTGTATGTCTCCCAGGCCTGGTCGCTCTCCGTGGGCAAGGGCGGCAACTACGCCTTCCGGCCGGCGGCCGCGGGCAGCGATGTGATCGTGGCCTCGGCCGACGGCCAGCTCGCGCGCGTCAACGCTAAGACCGGCGCCGTGGCCTGGAAGATCAAGGCCGCCGAGGACATCTCCAGCGGCCCGGGCAGCGACGGCATCACCACCGTGGTCGCCACTATCAAGGGCAAGGTCCTGGCCTTCGACAGCGCCGGCAAGCCGCTGTGGAAAGCGAGTGTGCCAGGCGAGGTGCTGACCCCGCCGCTGCTGATCAATCAGCTCGCCCTGGTGCGTACGCTCGACAGCCGCATCTTCGCCTTCGACTCTGCCACTGGCGCGGCGCGCTGGACCTTCCAGCGTCCGCAGGCTTCGCTCTCGCTGCGTACGGCCTTCGGCATGCTGCCGACCAACGGCGCGGTCGTCACCGGCTTCCCCGGCGGCAAGATCGGTGTGCTCAATCCGAACAACGGCGCGATGATCTGGGAATCCACCCTGACTCTGGCGCGCGGCGTCTCGGAGATCGAACGCTTGATCGACGTCTCTGGCATGCCCGCAGTGCGCGACAATACCATCTGCGCGGCCGCCTTCCAGGGCCGCATCGGCTGCCTGGACCTGCCCAGCGGCAACAACATCTGGACCAAGGAATTCTCCTCGGCCGCGGGCGTCGAGATGGACGACAAGGGCGTCTACGGCGTGGACGAGAAATCCGTGGTGACCGCCTTCGCCCTCGCCAACGGCACCCAGCTCTGGCGCAACGACAAGCTGCATTACCGCAGCCTGGGTGCGCCGCTGCTGGTCGGCAAGACGCTGGTCGCCGGCGACTACCAGGGAGTGGTGCACTTCTTCTCCGTGGACGACGGTGCGATCGTCGGCCGCATCAGCACCGAAAGCACGCCGATCACCGCCGCGCCGCTGCTGGTGGGCGACACCGTCGTCGTGCAGAACCGCGGCAGCCGGGTCTACGGCCTCGTGCCGGGCAAGTAAGGACGCCGGCGCAGCACGCAAGATGAAACCCGTCATCGCCCTGGTCGGCCGCCCAAACGTGGGCAAGTCGACCTTGTTCAACCGCCTCACGCGTTCGCGCGACGCCCTTATCGCCGATCTGCCGGGCCTCACGCGCGACCGCCACTACGGCGAAGGCCGTGTGGGCGACCGGCCGTTCATCGCCATCGACACCGGCGGCTTCGAGCCCGTGGCCAAGGACGGCATCATGGCCGAGATGGCCAAGCAGACCCGCCAGGCGGTGATCGAGGCCGACGTCGTGATCTTCATGGTCGACGGCCGCCTGGGTCTGGCGCCGCAGGACCGCGTCATCGCCGACGAGCTACGCAAGACCGGCCGTCCGGTGCTGCTGGTGGTGAACAAGGCTGAGGGCATGAAATACACCTCGGTGGCCGCCGACTTCTACGAACTCGGACTGGACGATCCGCGCGTGATCTCCGCCGCCCACGGCGACGGCGTGCACGAACTCGTGGACGACGCCCTGGACACCCTGGGCACGCCTGAACCGGAAGGGGGCGACGATGCCGAGAAGGGCGTGCGCATCGCCATCGTCGGGCGGCCCAACGTGGGAAAGTCCACGCTGATCAACACGCTGATCGGCGAAGAGCGCGTCATCGCCTTCGACATGCCGGGCACCACGCGCGACGCGATCCACGTGCCCTTCGAACGCGGCGGCAAGCCCTATACGCTGATCGACACCGCGGGTCTGCGGCGACGCGGCAAAGTCTTCGAGGCCATCGAGAAGTTCTCGGTGGTCAAGACGCTGCAGGCTATCGCCGACGCCAACGTCGTGGTGCTGGTGCTCGACGCCCGTCAGGACATTTCCGATCAGGACGCCCACATCGCCGGCTTTATCGTCGAATCGGGCCGCGCCCTCGTGGTCGCGGTCAACAAATGGGACGGACTTGAAGTCTATGCGCGCGACCGCATCAAGTTCGAACTCGAGCGCAAGCTCAAATTCCTCGGTTTCGCCAAGCTGCACTACATCAGTGCCTTGAAGTTCACCGGCATCGGCGCGCTGATGCACTCGGTGGACGAGGCCTACGCCGCGGCCATGGCGAAGCTGCCCACGCCCAAGCTAACCCGCGTGCTGCTCGAGGCGGTGGAATTTCAGCAGCCGCGCCGCAGCGGCGTGTCGCGCCCCAAGTTGCGCTACGCGCACCAGGGCGGTTCCAATCCGCCGATCATCGTGATCCACGGCAATGCCCTGTCCGGCGTCACGGATACCTACAAGCGCTATCTGGAAGGCCGTTTCCGGGATGCTTTCCAGCTGACCGGCACGCCTTTGCGCATCGAACTGCGGACAGGAAAAAATCCTTACGCTGAAACCAACGGCTGAAAAAACTGCCACAATCCGTCGCATTGCAGCGAAATTTCAGAATAGGTATTGAACTATTGATGCGGCAATATAAAGATTGAGCTTATTATCATTTCTGACATCGAATTGGCATGGAAAAAGAAAACGCTCGACACCAGAAACTGAAGCAACTGCACGAGAGGCGAAAGCAGGTCGTTAGGTTGCATCGGAAGGGATACGGAGTCATGGCCATCGCGGAGTTGACAGGGCTGAGTTACCCGGCGGCTCGACTGGCCATTGATCTCTATGAAGAAGGGGGCGCGGCGGCCCTGAAGCCGAACCCACGAGCTCGTACGCCAGGAGACGGAAGACGGCTGAATGCGGATCAAGAAGAAGCAATCCGGCGCACGATCTGCGAAAAACGTCCGGAGCAGTTGAAGATGGAATCTGCGCTCTGGACGCGAGGCGCGATCATGCTGTTCATCGAACAGGAATACGCGTTCAGACTCTCAATACGTGCGGTCGGAGACTACCTCAAGCGCTGGGGTTTCACGCCGAAAAAGCCGATCAAGCGCGCTTACGAACAGCGACCGGAGTCTGTCAAGCAGTGGATCGATCAGGAGTATCTGGCCATCGAGAAGCGTGCCAAGGCCAAAGGTGGCGAGATTCACTGGGGTGACGAAACCGCGTTGGTGAATACGGATGTTCGGGGCCGCAGTTATGCTCCAAAAGGGCAAGCCCCGGTCACGATGGCGGTTAGAGGTACGCGACAGAAGCTGTCGATGATTTCCACAGTGACCAATCAGGGCAAGGCAAGCTGGATGATCATCGATGGTGCCTTTAACCACGAGAAGCTCATTGAGCTCTTCGAGGCGCTGGTGGCCGATAGCAAGCGCGCGGGCAAGAAAGTGTTCCTGATCCTTGACAACCTCGGCGTGCATCACTGCAAGCCGGTCAAGGCATGGCTTGCCGAGCACCAAGCCGACATCGAAGTCTTTTACCTGCCCAGCTACAGCCCGGAGCTCAATCTGGATGAGCGACTCAACGCCGACCTGAAACATGTCATCAGCACACGAGTCCCCGTCAGAACAAAGGCCGAATTACACGCCGCAGCAAAGAACCATATGGCGTTCATCGAAACCCATCCTGAACGCGTGAAGTCCTACTTCCAGGATCCCCGCGTCAAATACACAGCACGAAAACTTCTTCCTGCCGAATCAATAAGGCCTGTTTCGCCGCATATGCTTTGCAGCAAAAACTTTACGGGGCCGCTCCTTTTTTCGCCGCCCTTGGTATCAACCCTTTCCAATTGGAGTCTGCTATGAGCAATAAAGGGCAATTACTACAAGACCCGTTCCTGAACACACTGCGGAAAGAACACGTGCCGGTTTCGATCTACCTGGTCAACGGCATCAAGCTTCAGGGAAACATCGAGTCCTTCGACCAGTACGTCGTGCTTCTGCGCAACACCGTGACCCAGATGGTTTACAAGCACGCCATTTCCACCGTTGTGCCGGCCCGCGCCGTGAATTTCCGGGCCGACGAATTGCCCGAAGAGTAAGACCGGCGGGCGGAGCGGGCTCCAAGGCCTCTCCGCCCCGGAGCGCCTGACGGCACCCAGCCCGGCCTTTCCCGCGCCCCCACGCTCCGCCAGCCAGGCAACGCCGGTCAATAGAATCCAGCGCATCCAGCGCATCCGGCAGACCCACCGCCCAGCATCGACCACTCCCCCAGCTTGAAATCCGCCACCAATCTGCTCACTCCACCGCCCCAGGCCGTTCTCGTCGGCGTGGACTTCGGCAAAATCGCTTTCGAGGAAAGCCTCTCCGAACTCTCGCTGCTGGCCTCCAGCGCGGGTTCGGTGCCGGCCGCCGTGCTCGCCTGCTGGCGCCAGCGGCCCGATCCGGCGCTCTTCATCGGCTCGGGCAAGGCCGAGGAACTGCAGGCCATGATGGAGGAGCACAAGGCGGATCTGGTCATCTTCAACCATGCGCTGAGTCCCGCGCAGCAGCGCAACCTCGAGCGCCTGCTCAAGACCCACGTCATCGACCGCACCGGCCTGATCCTGGACATCTTCGCGCAGCGCGCGCAGAGCCACGTCGGCAAGATCCAGGTCGAACTCGTTCGGGTGCAGTACCAGGCCTCGCGCCTAGTCTCACCTTGAGCGGCAGAAGGGCGGCATCGGCATGCGCGGCGGCCCCAGCGAAAGCCAGATGGAGCTGGACCGCCGTATGCTCGACGAACGCGGCAAGCGTCTGCGCACCGATCTCGCCAAGCTGCTGCGCCAGCGAGCGCCGTTCGGCACTGAGCGTGTCCCTCGTCGGCTACACCAACGCCGGAAAGTCCACGCTGTTTAATTCGCTCACCAAGGCCCGCGTCTATGCTGCGGACCAGCTCTTCGCCACCCTAGACACCACCTCGCGCCAGTTCTACCTGGAAGGCGAGGGCAACGTCATCCTCTCCGACACCGTCGGCTTCATCCGCGACCTGCTGCACCAGCTCGTGGCCGCCTTCCGCGCCACGCTCGACGAGACGGTGCACTCCGATCTGCTGCTGCATGTGATCGACGCCTCCAGCCTGGTGCGCAACGAGCAGGTTGAGCAGGTGGACCGCGTGCTCGCCGAAGTGGATGCGCATGGCGTGCCGTAGCTTCTCGTCATGAACAAGATCGACCGCGTGCCCGAACTGGCCGCCGGCGGTCCGCGCATCGAACGCGGACAGGACGGCCTGCCCGCGAAGGTCTATCTCAGCGCCCGCGAGGGCCAGGGCCTGGATCTGCTGCGCGCTGCGCTGGCCGAACGCCTGGCCGCCACGCAGGCTCCGGCCCCGTCCCAGGACGACGAAGAAGGCCCCCGTTCCGCCGCCGAGGCGGACGAGGCCGGTAACTTAGCAGCCTCGTATCCGAGGGCTGATAGAATCCGCCTGTGAAACCATCCACAAGATCCTTATCGATGCCTATCGCCAACCTCGCGCGCGCATGGTGGACTCTGGCCGCCGGCAAGCTTCCCGGGTTCGCCGACAAGCTCCGCGGCATGATCGTCAAGCGGCCCGGCGCGCTGTACGCCGCCGCACGCAAGCTGCCTTTCCTGTCCCAGGGCGACAAGCCACAGGGCCCGCCCGACCTCGACGAACTCTGGCGTGACTTCAACCGAAAGTTGAACGGCCTGTTCAGCCGCAAGGGCGGCGGCGGCAACGGCAGGATCGGCGTGCCCGGCGCGAACAACGGCAAGGGCGCCGGCGTCGGCGCGGGCGTGTTCATCGGCGTGCTCGCGGCCATCTGGATCGCCAGCGGCTTCTTCATCATCCAGGAAGGCCAGCAGGGCGTCGTGCTGCAGTTCGGCAAGTTCAAGTACATCGCCGGCCCCGGCATCAACTGGCACATACCCTGGCCGCTGCAGTCACACGAGATCGTCAACGTCTCGGGCGTGCGCTCGGTCGAGATCGGAAGCTCCACGCAGATCAATGACACCAATCTGCTCGACTCCTCCATGCTTACCGAGGACGAGAACATCATCAACATGCGGTTCGCCGTGCAGTACCGCATCAAGGACGTCACCGAGTTCCTGTTCAACAACCGCGACGCCGAAGCTACGGTGATGCAGGCCGCCGAGACCGCGGTGCGCGAGATCGTGGGCCGCAACAAGATGGACTATGTGCTCTACGAAGGGCGCGGCAAGATCTTCTCCGACCTGGCGGTGCTGATCCAGCGTCTGCTCGACAGCTACAAGTCCGGCATCCTCGTCACCAGCGTGACTATGGTCAACGTCCAGCCGCCCGAGCAGGTGCAGGCTTCCTTCGACGACGCCAACAAGGCCGGCCAGGATCGCGAGCGCGCCAAGAACGAAGGCGAGGCCTATGCCAACGATGTGGTGCCGCGCGCCCGTGGCGCCGCCGCCCGCCTGATCGAGGAAGCCGAAGGCTACAAGGCCCGCCTCGTGCTGCAGGCCGAGGGCGACGCCGCGCGCTTCAAGCAGCTACAGGCTGAATACACCAAGGCGCCGCAGGTCACCCGCGACCGCCTCTATCTCGAAACCATGCAGCAGGTGCTCAACAACACCACCAAGGTGCTGGTCGACGCCCGCCAGGGCAGCCAGCTGCTCTATCTGCCGCTGGACAAGCTGATTTCGCAGGTCGGCACCGACGCCAAGCAGGCCGCCACCGGCGCGCCGGCCACGCCCGCGCCGGGCGGATCGCTGCTGCCGCCCTCGCTTTCAAGCCCCATGCCGGAGTCCGCTGCCGCGGACATCCGCTCGCGCGAAACCATGCGCAACCGCGACCGCGACACGCGCTGAGGAGCCCACACGATGAACAAGCTCTTCGCACTCATTCTCGCCATCCTCGTCGCCGTGGTGCTTCTCAGCTCGACCATGTTCGTGGTCGACCAGCGCCAGTACTCCATCATCTTCGCCTTCGGCGAGGTCAAGGAGGTCCTCAAGGAGCCGGGCCTGCACTTCAAGCTGCCGCCGCCGCTGCAGAATGTGCTCTTCCTCGAGCGGCGCATCATGACTATCGACACGCCGACGGTGGACCGCATCATCACCGCCGAGAAGAAGAACCTGCTGGTCGACGCCTACATCAAATGGCGCATCACCGATCCGCGCCAGTTCTACATCAGCTTCCGCAGCGGCGACGAGCGCGTCGCCAAGGACCGCATCTCGCAGTGGGTGGTCTCCGCGATCAACGAAGCCTTCACCAAGCGCACCGTGCGCGACCTCGTCTCCGCCCAGCGCGACACAGCGATGCAGGAAATCCGCGGTCTCGTCGCCCAGGAAGCCAAGCGCAACGGGCTCGAAGTGGTGGACGTGCGCCTCAAGCGTGTCGACTTCCAGGCCGAGATCAGCGATTCGGTGTTCCGCCGCATGGAAGCCGAGCGCAAGCGCGTGGCCAACGAACTGCGCTCCACCGGCCAGGCCGAATCGGAAAAGATCCGCGCCGACGCCGAGCGCCAGCGCGACATCATCCTCGCCGAGGCCTACCGTGACGCCCAGCGCATCAAGGGCGCGGGCGACGCCAAGTCCTCCGCTGTCTATGCCGAAGCCTTCGGCCGCGATCCCCAGTTCGCGCAGTTCTGGCGCAGCCTGGGGGCCTACCGCGCCAGCTTCAAGGACAAGAAGGATCTGATGGTGCTCGATCCGAGCACGGATTTCTTCAAGTTCATGCGCGGGCCCGGCAGTGCGCCGGCTGCCCCCAAAAAATAAGAATCAAGAAGCATGAGCAAGTCCTGGCTGCTGCCTGAATCCATCGCCGACATCCTGCCCTCCGAGGCGCGCAAGATCGAGGAGCTGCGCCGCGGCCTCCTCGACGACTTCCGCAGCTACGGCTACGAGCTGGTCATGCCGCCGCTGCTCGAATACCTCGAATCGCTGCTCACCGGCACCGGCCACGACCTGAGCCTGCGCACCTTCAAGCTGATCGACCAGCTCTCGGGCCGCACCATGGGCCTGCGCGCCGACATCACGCCACAGGTCGCGCGCATCGACGCCCATCTGCTCAACCGCAGCGGCGTGACCCGCCTGTGCTACTCCGGCAGCGTGCTGCACACACGGGCGGCGGGCTTTCACAGCACCCGCGAGCCGATCCAGGCCGGCGCCGAGATCTATGGCCACGCCGGCATCGAGGCCGACATCGAAATCCAGGAGCTGATGCTCGCCGCGCTGCGCCGCGCGGGCCTGGCCGACATCCGCGTCGACCTCTGCCACGCCGGCATCCTGGAGGCGCTGCTCGCCGGACTGCCGAACAGCGAGAACATTGAGAACATCGACCAGGAGGCTCTGTTCGCCGCCCTGGAAGCCAAGGAGCAGACCGCGCTCGACGGCCTGTTGCGGGGCCTGTCCGGCCCGTCCGTGGATGGCCTGCGCGCCTTGCCCGCGCTCTATGGCGAACCGGCCGAGGTGCTCGTGCGCGCCGCCAAGGCGCTGCCGGCCGCGCCCGCCATCGCCAAGGCCCTGGACGAGCTTGCCACCCTGGCCAAGGCCGCCGAGGCGGCGGGGCAGGGAGTCAGCGCCAGCCTTGACCTCTCCGACCTGCGCGGCTACCACTATCACAGCGGCGTGATGTTCGCCGCCTACGTCGCCGGTCTACCCAACGCCGTAGCCCGCGGCGGGCGCTACGACCGCGTCGGCCAGGCCTTCGGCCGCGCCCGCCCGGCGACCGGTTTTTCCCTGGATCTGCGCGAACTCGCCGGCCTGTCGCCGATCGAGGCGCGCACCACCGCAATCCTCGCTCCCTGGGATCAGGATCTCGAATTGGTTAAAAAAATCAAAGAGTTACGCCAATCCGGGGAGGTAGTGATACAGTCGCTCCCTGGCAATCAGCACGATCTGGACGAATTCTCCTGCGATCGCATGCTGACGCTGCGCGACGGGCAGTGGACCGTGGTCCCACGCCCGGCCTGAGCGCAGCGACGCGCCCCGACCCGCGGTTGCGGGCGGCGCGCGCAGCATGAACCTAGATTTCTTTTTCTGAAAACATAGCGATGCAATCTTCAGCAGTGAAGCCTGCCCGGGCCGCCGGGCGAAATGTGGTCGTCATCGGCACCCAGTGGGGCGACGAGGGTAAGGGCAAGGTAGTGGACTGGCTCACTGACCATGCAGCCGGCGTGGTGCGTTTCCAGGGCGGCCACAATGCCGGCCACACCCTCATCATCGGCGGCAAGAAGACCATCCTGCGTCTGATTCCCTCGGGCATCATGCGCCCCGGCGTCACCTGCTACATCGGCAACGGCGTCGTGCTCTCGCCCGAAGCCCTGTTCAAGGAAATCGACGCGCTCGAGGTCGCCGGCGTGGACGTCGAATCGCGCCTGCGCATCTCCGAGGCCACCACCTTGATCCTGCCGTACCACGTCGCCGTGGACCAGGCCCGCGAAGCCAAGCGCGGCGCCGGCAAGATCGGCACCACCGGCCGCGGCATCGGCCCGGCGTATGAGGACAAGGTGGCGCGGCGCGGCCTGCGCGTGCAGGACCTGTTCGCGCCCGAGCGCTTTGCGAAGACGCTCAAGGAAAACCTCGAGTACCACAACTTCGTGCTCACCCAGTACCTGGGCGCGCAGCCCGTGGACTACCAGCAGACGCTCGACACCATGCTCGGTTTCGCCGTGCGCCTCAAGCCGCTGGTCGCCGACGTGTCCTCCGAGCTCGAGGCGATCAACCTCTCGGGCCGCAACCTGATGTTCGAAGGCGCGCAGGGCACCTTGCTCGACATCGACCACGGCACATATCCCTACGTGACCTCCAGCAACTGCGTGGCCGGCAACGCCGCCGCGGGTGCTGGCGTGAGCCCGCACATGCTGCATTACGTGCTGGGCATCACCAAGGCCTACTGCACCCGCGTCGGTTCCGGTCCGTTCCCCAGCGAGCTCTACGACGCCGGCAATCCCCAGCGTCAGGAAGCCGTGGGCATCCGCCTGGCCGAGGTCGGCAAGGAATTCGGTTCGGTCACCGGCCGTCCGCGCCGCACCGGCTGGATGGACGCCTCCGCGCTCAAGCGCTCGATCCAGATCAACGGCGTCTCGGGCCTTTGCATGACCAAGCTCGACGTGCTCGACGGTCTGGAAGAGGTCAAGCTCTGCGTCGGCTACAAGCTGCACGGCAAGGAACTCGACATGCTGCCGAGCGGTTCCGACGAGGTCGCCGCCTGCGAGCCGATTTACGAAACCTTCGCCGGCTGGAACGCCGTCACCTTCGGTCTTAAGAGTTGGGATGCGCTGCCCGAGAACGCGCAGAAGTATCTGCGCCGCATCGAGGAAGTCTGCGGCGTGCCCATCGCCATAGTGTCCACCGGGCCGGATCGGGACGACACGATTCTGCTGTGTCACCCCTACCTGATCTGAAGCCGAAAACGACAAGACCCGCCGAGGCGGGTCTTTTTATTGGTGATGCAAAGTCCACAGAGACTTTCCTTCCTGGGTATGGAAGCGAAAAGGCCCACGCTTCCGCGAGGGCCTTATTTTGGTGCCCAGGAGAGGACTCGAACCTCCACGGAGTTACCCGCTAGTACCTGAAACTAGTGCGTCTACCAATTCCGCCACCTGGGCCTAGATGCAGATGAATTTTTCATCTGCAGTCCGCGATTATAGCGAGTTCGTTCATAATGTCAAATTCTTGCGTATCGTAAGATGATGGAATGCGCAAAACCTACAAACAAGTTGAATCAGCGAGTTGAGCCAAATTAAGCAATTATTTCCCCACCCCATCCCACGCCGCGAAGACATCCTCGGTATTCTCAGAACCGCCAAGAAGGCGCTGACGCCCGAACAGATCGCGGCGGCCCTGGCCGTCGACCCCGAGGAGAAGGACAGCTTCGGCAAGCGGCTGGCCGCCATGGAGCTCGATGGTCAGATCGAATTTAACCGCAAGGGCGCGGTGGAGCTGGCCCATCAAGCCGCCTTCATCACCGGCCGCGTGCAAGGCCACCGCGACGGCTTCGGCTTCATCATCCGCGAAGACGGCGGCCCCGACATCTACCTCTCCGAGCGCGAGATGCAGAAGGCTATGCACAACGACCAGGTGCAGGCCCGCATCACCGGCGTGGACCGCCGCGGCCGTCCCGAAGGCCAGATCGTCGAAATCACCGAGCGCGCCAACCGCGTGGTAATCGGCCGCCTGCTCAACGAGAACGGCGTGATGGTCGTCGCGCCCGAGGACAAGCGCATCGGCCACGACATCCTCATTCCGCCCAAGGCCAACGGCCGCGCCAAGGTCGGCCAGGTGGTCGGCGTGGAGATCGTCAGCTATCCCGACCGCTACACCCAGGCCGTAGGCAAGGTGGTGGAAGTGCTGGGCGACATCGACAACCCCGGCATGGAAATCGAGATCGCCGTGCGAAAATACGGCGTGCCGCACATCTTCTCTGACGCCGCGCAGAAGGAAGCCGGCGCGCTGCCCAATGAAGTGCGTCCGCAGGACATCATGGGCCGCGTCGACTTGCGCGACGTGCCGCTCGTCACCATCGACGGCGAGGACGCGCGCGACTTCGACGACGCCGCCTACTGCGAGCCCATCACCATGGGCCGCACCAAGGGCTGGCGCCTGCTCGTCGCCATCGCCGACGTCTCGCACTACGTGCACCCCGGCCATCCTCTGGACGCCGACGCGCTCGAGCGCGCCACCTCCGTCTACTTCCCGCGCCGCGTGATCCCCATGCTGCCCGAGAAGCTCTCCAACGGCCTGTGCTCGCTCAATCCGCGCGTGGACCGGCTGTGCATGGTCTGCGACGCCGTCATCTCCTCCACCGGCGAGGTCAAGGCCTATCAGTTCTATTCTGCGGTCATGCATTCCGCCGCGCGCCTGACCTACAACGAAGTCTGGGACGCGCTCTCCAATACCAAGGGCATCGGTGCCGGCAAGCTCAGCGCGATCATGCCCCACCTGCAGAACCTCTACGAGCTCTTCCAGGTGCTGGTCAAGGCGCGCCACGTGCGCGGCGCCATCGACTTCGAGAGCACCGAGACCTACATCGTCTGCAACGCCCAGGGCAAGATCGAACAGATCCTGCCTCGCACCCGCAACGACGCGCACCGCCTGATCGAGGAATGCATGCTCGCGGCCAACGTCTGCGCCGCCGACATGCTCGCGCGCCACAAGCATCCTGCACTCTACCGCATCCACGCCGGCCCCAGCGAGGAAAAGCTCGAGAACCTGCGCGCCTTCCTGCGCAGCGTCGGCCTCACCCTGGGCGGCGGCGACAAGCCGCACATCAGCGACTACGCCGCGCTGCTCAATTCCATCAAGGGCCAGCCAGACGCCGACCTGCTGCAGACCATGATGCTGCGCTCCATGCAGCAAGCGGTGTACAACCCGGAGAACATCGGCCACTTCGGCCTCGCCTATCCGGCCTACGCGCACTTCACCAGCCCCATCCGCCGCTATCCCGACCTGCTCGTGCACCGCGCGATCAAGGCCGTGCTCGCCGGCAAGCGCTACACGCCCGAGCCGCCCACCGGCGTCGAGTTGAACACCATGCTCTCGCCGGCCGGCCGCCGCAACCAGCAGGCCGCGAAGAAGGCGGCGGCCAAGGCCAACGGCAAGGGCGCCAAGGCCGCGAAGAAGCCCGCCGGCGCGAGCGAGGCCATGTGGGAGCATCTCGGCCTGCACTGCTCGGCTAACGAGCGCCGCGCCGACGAAGCCGCGCGCGACGTCGAAGCCTGGCTCAAGTGCTACTTCATGCGCGACAAGCTCGGCGACGAATATTCAGGCACCGTCAGCGCCGTGACCGGCTTCGGCATCTTCGTGCAGCTCGACGAGCTCTACGTCGAAGGCCTGGTGCACGTCACCGATCTGGGCAGCGACTATTTCGAATACGACGAAGCGCGCAACGAACTGCGCGGCCAGCGCACCGGCATCCGCTACCGGCTGACCGACCGCGTGCGCGTGCAGGTCTCGCGCGTCAACCTCGACGCGCGCAAGATCGATTTCACCCTGGTGCACGAGCCCGCCTCGGGCCGGCCCACGATCCAGCACACCGCCGCGCGCGAGGACCGCGAAGCCCTGGCCGCCGACGAGGAGCCGCGCCGCCCAAGCGCAACAACAAGCCGCCGGTGAAGAAAACCTCGGCCGGCAAGCGCAGCGGGGCGAAGAGCCGCAAGAGAACAAGGCCGACACATGGCAAAGAACAAAGTACTCATCGGCTTTCACGCCGTGACGGCGCGGCTTCGCGCCGACGCCGGCAGCATCGGCGAGATCTACCATGACGCCGCGCGCCGCGACCGGCGCATGACCGATCTGCTCGCGCAGGCCGACAAGGTCGGCGTGCGCCTCCTGCCAGTGGACGGCAAGCGTCTCGACGGCCTCGCCGGCAACGACCACCACCAGGGCGTGGTGGCTCTAGCCGAACAGGTCAATCTGTCGATGAACCTCGACGAGCTGCTCGACGGTGTGCAAGGCGATCCGCTGCTGCTGGTGCTCGACGGCGTGACCGACCCGCACAACCTCGGCGCCTGTCTGCGCGTGGCCGACGGCGCGGGCGTGCACGCCATCATCGCGCCGCGCGACCGCTCGGTGGGCATGAACACCACCGTCACCAGGGTCGCCAGCGGCGCGGCCGAGACTATTCCCTACATCACCATCACCAACCTCGCGCGCACGCTGCGCGCCATACAGGAGCGCGGCATCTGGGTGGTCGGCACCGACGACCAGGCGAATCAGGACATCTACCAGGCCAAGCTCACCGGCCCGCTGGCCCTGGTCATGGGCGCGGAAGGCGAGGGCATGCGCCGCCTCACACGCGAGACCTGCGACGCGCTGGTGAAGATTCCGATGGCCGGCAGCGTGGGTAGCCTGAACGTCTCCGTGGCGAGCGGCGTCTGCCTGTATGAAGCGGTGCGCCAGCGCCGCTGAACCAGGGGAGTGCGTCCGGCGCCCGCGCGGCGCCGGCTTCAAGGCGGCCTCAGACCGCCCTCTCCTTGATCAGCTTCTCCAGCTTCACCGCATCCGCACAGAACAGGCGGATGCCTTAGGAGAGCTTCTCCGTCGCCATCGCGTCCTCGTTGAGCTGGAAGCGGAAGGCGGCCTCGTCCACGGGGAGTTTCTTGAATTCATCCAGCGGCGCGGTCTGCGGGGGAGAGGGCGCGCGTGAGCGGGGCCTCGGTCTGCTTGAGCTTTTCCAGCAGGTCGGGGCTGATGGTCAGCAGGTCACAGCCGGCCAGGGCCTGGATCTGGCCGAGATTGCGGAAGCTCGCGCCCATCACCTCGGTGCCGTAGCCGTGCGCCTTGTAATAGGCATAGATGCGCGCGACGGACAGCACGCCCGGATAGTTCGCGCCGCTGCTCACGGTTTCACCCCAGGCGGCGCCGGCGGCCTTCTTGTATCAGTCGTGGATGCGGCCCACGAAGGGCGAGATCAGCCGCGCGCCGGCCTGCACCAGCGAGAACAATAGCGTCATGTTGCAGGTGATGCCCTCGGCCTGCAGGATCTGCGCAGCGCGGATGCCTTCCCAGGTGCTGGCGATCTTGATCAGCATACGCTCCTGCGCCACGCCCACGGCCTTGTAGCGCGCGATCAGCGACTTGGGCGCGCCACGGTGGCGGCGGTGTCGAAGGACAGGCGTGCGTCGACTTCGGTGGACACGCGGCCGGGGATGATCTTGAGGATTTCCAGGCCGAAGGCGATCAGCAGCGTGTCGATCGTCTCGTCCATGCTCATCTGGCCCTCGCGGCTGTCGCGCACCACGCGCGCGAGCAGTGGCCGGTAGGCTTTCTGCTGCACGGCCTTGAGGGATCAGGGAGGGATTGGTCGTGGCGTCGCGCGGCGCGTACTGCTTCATGGCCTGGAAGTCGCCCGTGTCGGCGACCATGACGGTGAATTGCTTGAGGTGTTCCAGTTGGTTCATGGGGCGGATTTTACCCGGAGCCAGACGGCATTTCGATGGCAGCCGGCGCGAAGGCGCTAAAATCGCGCCCCATCGGCTGCGCATGGCGGCGAACATCTACCGGGAGCGGGCATGAACCAGGATCAACTCAAGGCGCTGGTGGCGCAGGCCGCGGCCGACTACGTCGTGGCGAACGCGCCCGAGGGCAGCATCATCGGCGTGGGCACCGGCTCGACGGCCAACCTCTTCATCGACGCGCTCGCTCCGATCAAATCGCGCCTGCGCGGCGCGGTGTCGAGTTCGGAAGCCGGCAGCGCGCGCCTGTGCGGCATCGGTGTCGAAGTCTTCGACCTGGGCGCGGTGACCGAGCTGCAGCTCTACGTGGACGGCGCCGACGAGATCGATCCCAAGGGCGCGATGATTAAGGGCGGCGGCGGCGCGCTCACGCGCGAGAAGATCGTCGCCTCGGTGGCCAAGGAATTCGTCTGCATTGCCGACGTGAGCAAGCTCGTCGCCGTGCTGGGCTCCTTTGCGCTGCCGGTGGAGGTGATTCCCATGGCCGCGCCGGCCGTGGCTCGCAAGCTCGAGGCGCTCTATCCCGGCAGCCAGGCCCGGCTGCGCAAGACCAAAGACGGCGCGGAATTCCGCACCGACAACGGCTGCCCGGTCATCGACCTGCACGGCGCACGCTTTTCCGACGCCGCGGCCGAAGAGACGCGGCTCAACCAAATTCCCGGCGTGGTGACGGTGGGACTGTTCGCGCAGCGCGGCGCGAACCTGCTGCTGGTGGGAACGGAAAAGGGCGTGGAGCAGCGGCGCTACTGAAGAGCCATCACCGAGGCGCTGCTGCCGGGACGCCGCTTCCGAGGCGCCCGTGCCGGCGCCAGTTGCCGAGGGCGCCGGCTCAGTCCGACGGCGGCACGAAGCCGGTGGCCTCGTCCGCACCTTCGCCGAAGAAATACTTCTCCGTCTGCTTCACCAGATACTGGCGCGCGCGGGTGTCGGCCATGTTCAGGCGGTTCTCGTTGATGAGCATCGTCTGATGCTTGAGCCAGCCGGCCCAGGCTTCCTTAGACACGCTCTGCCAGAGCTTCTTGCCCAACTCGCCGGGCAGGGGTGGGAGGTCCAGTCCTTCGGCTTCCTTGTTCAACTTGATGCAATGGACCATGCGGGCCATGTATGACTCTCCTAAAGCTTTTTGATCAGCACCATCGAGCGGCGCTTGGCGTTGTAGTGCTGCTGGCGCTGCGCGGGCAAGTCTGACACCTCGGCACGCACGAAGCCGCGCTTGAGGAACCAGTGCTCGGTGCGCGTCGTCAGCACGAAGATGCGTTGCAGGCCTTGTTCGCGGGCACGCTGCTCGATGCGCTTGAGCAGCCATTCGCCGTCGCCTTCACCCTGGGCCTCGGGGTCCACGGCGAGGCAGGCGAGTTCGCCGATCTTCTCTTCCTGGTAGGGATAGAGCGCGGCGCAGCCGAAGATCACGCGGTCGTGCTCGATCACCGAGAAGTTGGCGATGTCGCGTTCGATCGCCTGACGGCCGCGCGGCACCAGGGTGCCGTCCTGCTCCAGCGGCTCGATGAGCTGCAGGATGCCGCCGACGTCGTCGACCGAGGCTTCGCGCAGGTGCTCGAGGTCGGTGCGCGACATCATCGTGCCCACGCCGTCGTGCGAGAAGAGCTCGAGCAGCAGGCTGCCGTCGAGCGCGAAGGGGATCAGGTGGATGCGGGGCACGCCGCCGCGCAGCGCCTTGATCGCGTGGTTCAGGTAATCGGCGGTCATGGCCTGCACCGGCTGCTTCACGTCCAGGCCGCGCAGCACGTTCTCGGTCATGGTCAGGGACAGCTCGGGAATCAGCTGGCTCTCCGCCGTGAGCACGCCCGGCACCTCGGAGATGAAGATCAGCTTGTCGGCCTTGAGCGCCACGGCCGCGCGCGTGGCCACGTCCTCCAGCGCCAGATTGAAGGCCTGGCCGGTGGGCGAGAAGCCCAGCGGCGAGAGCAGCACGATCTTGTTGCTCTGCAGGGACAGGGAGATCGAGGTCTCATCGATCTTGCGAACCAGGCCCGTGCTGTGGAAGTCCACGCCATCGACCACGCCCACCGGGCGGGCGGTGACAAAGTTGCCCGAGACGACCGAGATACGCGCGCCGGCCATCGGCGTGTTGGGCAGGCCCTGGCTGAAGGCCGCCTCGATGTCCAGGCGCAGCTCGCCCGAGGCTTCCTTGGCGCATTCGAGCGCGGCCTCGTCGGTGATGCGCATGCCCTGCATGCGGCCCTTGCCATAGCGGCTCTCCACCTTGCGCAGCGCCAGCTGTTCCTGCACCTGCGGGCGCGAGCCGTGGACCAGCACGATGCGCATGCCCATGGCGTGCAGCATCGCCACGTCCTGGACCAGGGCGTTCAGGCCGCCGGCCTTGACCAACTCGCCGCCGAAGCCGATGACGAAGGTTTGGCCGTGGAAGGCATGGATGTAGGGAGCGACCTCGCGCAGCCAGTCGACGAACTGATGCTGCGACAGGGCGGGGGCGGCCGGGGGCTCGGGCGCCGGATCCGAGCTGGATTCGGCGGCCTTTTCCGTTTCGGCCAGCGAGCGTATGTCGGGGGGGACTTTGTTCATGCGCGGATTATAATTCGATCCCATGCCAGAGCGCACCAAAGATTCAAGGCCGGCCCAGCAGGCCCTGTGCCGTCCGGCCGCCCCCGTCAACCCGATTCCCGAACTCAGCTTCCCCGAGGCGCTGCCCGTGTCGGGGAGGCGCGAGGACATCGCGCGCGCGCTGCGGGCCTCGCAGGTGCTCATCGTCTGTGGCGAGACCGGCTCGGGCAAGACCACCCAGTTGCCCAAGATCTGCCTGTCCATCGGACGCGGCCTGGGCGCGGGCGGCGCGGGCCTGATCGGCCACACCCAGCCGCGCCGCCTGGCGGCCACCTCCACCGCCAAGCGCATCGCCCAGGAGCTGGGCACGCCGCTGGGCGAGCACGTCGGCTTCAAGATCCGCTTCAACGACAACCTCTCGAGCGGCGCCTCGGTCAAGCTGATGACCGACGGCATCCTGCTCGCCGAGACCCAGTCCGACCCGCTGCTGCGCGCCTACGACACGCTGATCATCGACGAAGCCCATGAGCGCAGCCTGAACATCGATTTCCTGCTCGGCTACCTCAAGCAGATGCTGCCCCAGCGGCCCGACCTCAAGCTCATCATCACCTCCGCCACCATCGACGCCGAGCGCTTCGCGCAGCATTTCGCCCTGCCGGCGAAGAACGCCGAGGGCCGCGAGGAGATGCTCCCCGCGCCGGTGATCGAGGTGAGTGGCCGGCTCTATCCGGTGGAACTGCGCTACCGGCCGGTGATCCAGGCCCGGCCCGGCGGCGCCGACGCCGCCAAGTCGAAGAAGGACAGCGAGCGCGACCTCTACGACGCCATCGTCGACGCCGTGGACGAACTCGTCCAGACTGACCGCGGTAAGGGCGGCGACCCCGGCGACGTGCTCGTCTTCCTGCCCGGCGAGCGCGAAATCCGCGAGGCCGCCGAGGCGCTGCGCAAGCATCATCCGCAGCACACCGAAATCCTGCCGCTCTTCGCCCGGCTCTCGGCCCAGGAGCAGGAAAAAATCTTCAAGCTCGGCAACGCCCGGCGCATCGTGCTGGCGACCAACATGGCCGAGACCTCGCTGACCGTGCCCGGCATCCGCTACGTGGTCGACACAGGCCTGGCCCGCGTCAAGCGCTATTCCTACCGCAACAAGGTCGAGCAGCTGCAGATCGAATCCATCGCCCAGGCCCAGGCCAACCAGCGCGCCGGCCGCTGCGGCCGTGTGGCCGACGGCATCTGCATCCGCCTCTACGAGGAGAGCGATTTCCTCGGCCGGCCCGCCTTCCCCAACCCCGAGATCATGCGGTCCTCGCTGGCCTCGGTGATCCTGCGCATGAAGTCGCTGGGCCTGCCCGACGTGGTCGCCTTTCCCTTCGTCGATCCGCCCAACGGCCGCGCCGTGGCCGACGGCTATCAACTGCTGCAGGAGCTGGGCGCCGTGGAGGAGGCCGCGCAGAAGGGCGCCTCGCCCGCGCTCACGCCCCTGGGCAAGAAGCTCGCGCGCCTGCCGGTGGATCCGCGCGTGGGGCGCATGCTGCTGGCGGGCGTGGAACAGGGCTGCCTGCGGGAGATGCTGATCATCGCCGCGGCGCTCTCGGTGCAGGATCCGCGCGACCGGCCCATGGACCAGCAGGCCACGGCCGACGCCGCGCACCGCGAATTCGCCGACGAGAAGTCCGAATTCCAGAGCTATCTCAAGATCTGGAACTGGTTCGAGGAGGCGGTCAAGCACAAGAAGTCCAACCGCCAGCTGCTCGACCTGTGTCGCTCCAAATTCCTCTCGCAGCTGCGCCTGCGCGAATGGCGCGACATCCACGCCCAGCTCCACGCGCTGGCCGGCGAGCAGGGCTGGCGAGAGAACGCCACGCCGCCCACCTATCAGCAGCTGCATCAGGCGCTGCTCACCGGCCTGCTCGGTAATATCGGCTGCAAGGTCGACGACGAGTTGCACTACCTCGGCGCGCGCGGCATCAAATTCTTCCCCTGGCCCGGCTCCAGCCTGGCGCGCAAGGCCGGCCGCTGGCTGATTGCCGCCGAGCTGGTCGAGACCAGCCGGCTGTTCGGCCGCACGCTGGCGCGCATCGAGCCCGAATGGCTGGAGAAGATCGGCGCGCATCTGCTCAAGGTCAGCCACAGCGATCCGCATTGGGAGAAGAAGGCCGGTCAGGTGCTCGCCGCCGAACGCGCCACGCTCTACGGCCTGACCGTATACCAGGGCCGGCGCGTCAACTTCGGCCAGCTCGATCCCAAGCAGGCCCGCGAGATCTTCATCCGCCGCGCCCTGGTCGAGGGCGAGCTCGGGACCCGGCTGCCGTTCTTCCAGCACAACGCCAAGCTGATCCGCGAGATCGAAAACCTCGAGCACAAGTCGCGCCGCCAGGACGTGCTGGTGGACGACGAACTGATCTTCGCCTTCTACGATCAGCAGCTGCCCGAGACCATCGTCAGCGCCGTGGACCTGGAGAGCTGGTGGAAGGAAGCCAGCCGCGGCGACGCCAAGCTGCTCCATCTGGACCGCGAAGACCTGATGCGCCACCAGGCCGCAGGCATCACCACTGATCTCTTCCCCAAGATGCTGAGCATGGCCGGCGCGCGGATGAAGCTGGCCTACCACTTCGAGCCCGGCAGCCCGCGCGACGGAGTGACGCTCGCCGTGCCCGCCGCCGCGCTCAACCTGATCGACGCGGCGCGCTGCGACTGGCTGGTGCCTGGCATGCTCAAGGAGAAGGCCGCCGCGCTGCTCAAGTCGCTGCCGCAGAAGCTGCGCCGCCACTGCGTGCCACTGCCCAACTATGCGCTGGGCTTTTGCGAGCGCATGGGCTACGTGCAGAAGCAGCCCGGCCAGGACGTGATCGACGCGCTGATCGCCGACATCCGCGCCGAGAAGCAGACCCAGGTGAAGCGCTCGGACTTCAAGCCCGAGCTGCTGGCCGCGCACATGCAGATGAATTTCAAGGTGGTCGACGAGCACGAGCGCCAGCTCGACCTCGGCCGCAATCTCGCGCAGTTGCGCGGCGCCCTGGCTGGCCAGCGGGGCGGGCAGGCAGGTGCGCAGGCGGGCGCACAGACCGGCGCGCCGGTGGGTGGATATGCGGGTGGGCATGCGGCTGGGCAGAGCGGCCAGGCCGCGGGCGCATCGGCCGCGGGTCTCGTCCACGACAACCCCGAGCAGGCCAGCGCGGCCTTGAAGCAGAACCTGCGCCAGCGCTTCGCCGGCGAGATGCGCGAGCAGGTCAAGTATCTGGAGAAGAACATCCCGGGCCTGTCGCAGATGGTCATGCTCTACCTGCCGCTGGGTGGCCAGGAGGAGCTGGTGGCGCAGATCGTCGGCGCGGCCATCGAGCGCGCCTTCCTGCGCGATCCGCTGCCCGAGGACGATAAAGCCTTCGCTAAGCGCAAGGACGAGGGCAAGGGCCGGCTCAATCTGCTGGCACAGGAGATCGCGCGCACGGCGCTCGCCATCCTCACCGAACACGCGGCCGTGGCGAAGAAACTGCCGCAGGCCAAGCCCCAGGCGGCGGCCTACGCCGACCTCCAGGCGCAGTTGAAGGCGCTCGTCGCCAGGGACTTCATCGCCGCCACGCCCGAGACGCAGCTCGCGCATCTGCCGCGCTATCTCAAGGGCATGGCCCTGCGCATCGACAAGCTGCGCACGGAGCCCGGCCGCGACGCGCCGCGCATGGCCGAGTTCGCCCCCCTGCAGCAGGGCTGGCAGCGCGCCGCCCAGCAGCTGCGCACGCGCGGCGTGGGCGACCCAAAGCTCGAGGAATTCCGCTGGATGCTGGAAGAGCTGAGGATTTCCCTGTACGCTCAGGAGCTGCGCACGCCCATGCCGGTCTCGGCCAAGCGGCTGCACAAGGCCTGGAAGAGCCTGGGCTACTGAGTCTGAGGGGCCGTGGCCAGGGTGCTGCAGGGCCAAGAAAAAGAGTCGGGATCAGGCCGGAAAGGCGTGTCCGGAAGGCTACAATCCAGGCTTCGATCCTGGAGTCTGCATGTCGCTTGTCCGTTCGCTGCACCGCGCGCCGAGTCGTTCCTCCCGTCCAGTCCGTTTTCCCGCCGCCGGCCTCCTGCTTCTGGCCATGAGCCGGGCCGAGATGGTGGTGATCCTGAATTCCGGCGACGCCAGCGTGAGCCTGATCGACAAGGCGACCTACCAGGTGGTCGAGACATATCCGATCGGCAAGGAGCCGCACCATCTGCTGGCCACGCCCGACAACAAGTCGCTGCTGGTGGCCAACGCCGCCGCCAATGAACTGGTCGTGCTCGATCCGGTGACGGGCAAGCTGCAGCGGCGCATCCCAGGCATCGACGATCCTTACAAGATCGGCTTCTCACCCGACCAGAAATGGTTCGTCACCGCCGGCAACCGCGTCGACATCTACGCCTACGACGGCAAGGACATGAAGATCCGCAAGCAGGTGCCGATGCCGCAGACGCCCGGCCATCTGGCCTTAACCGGCGACTCGAAGATCGTCTTCGTGACGCTGCAGGATTCGGACGAGCTCTCCGCCATCGATCTCAACACCCAGACCCAGCTATGGAAGATCAAGGTGGGCTCCGCGCCGTCGGGCGTGTGGATGACGCCCGACGAGAAATACCTGCTGGTGGGCATGACCGGCGCCGACTGCATGGCGGTCATAGACTGGAGAACGCGCACCCTTGTCAAGTCAATCCCCACGGGCAAGGGCGCGCGCAACTTCCGCGCCCTTGGCGACAAGCGCAACGTGCTGATCTCCAACCGCATCTCAGCCACCATCAGCATCATCGGCCAGCAGAAGCTGGAGAAGACCGGCGACATCACCGGCCTGTGCGCCGGCCCCGACGACATGGAGCTCACCGCCGACGGCAAGGAGCTCTGGATCACCTGCCGCTGGGCCAAGACCGTCGCCGTGGTCGACATGGCCACGCGCAAGGTCACGCGCCGCATCCGCGTCGGCAAGTCGCCGTACGGCGTGTATTTCCAGACGCGCGCACCGCTGAACTGAGCGCCGGGGCGAAGCGTCGATGAAGCCGCGCATGCCGACAGCCTGGATTTCCACGGCGCAAGCCGCATGCGCGCCCACCTCCCGCGATCTGTCCGCCGCGCGCGAGGCGCCGCCGGCCCTGCTCGCAGGGTTGCTGAGCATGCAGTGCGCCGCGCCGGCGCTGGCGGCCGAGGACTGCAAGGGCACCGTCTACCTCACCTTCGACACCGGCAACATGTCGGTCGCCAAGCTCACCGCCGACGTGCTCAAGAAGTACGACGTCAAGGCCACCTCCTTCCTCGCCAACGAAAAGACCACGCGCGGCGACTACGCCCTGGACAAGTCCTGGACCTGCTTTTGGAAGGCGCGCGCCGCCGAGGGCCACGCCTTCGGCAGCCACACCTTCGACCACGTCTATTTCCGCGGCAATCTCGAGGGCGGCAAGATCAAGATGCGCCCCGAATTCGGCGCGCAGGCCGGCCAGAACCTGGAATGGGGCGCCGGCCAGTTCTGCGCCGAACTGCTGCGCGTGAACGAGCGTTTCCGCCTGCTCACCGGGCAGGGCCTCGATCCGATCTGGCGCGCGCCGAGCGGCAAGACCTCGCCGCGCACGCTCAAGTTCGTCGAGAGCTGCGGCAAGATGCACGTGGGCTGGGCGACGCCGGCGGGCTTCCTCGGCGACGAGCTGCCCTCGGGCGCGTATCCGAACGAGATGCTGCTCAAGAAGGCGCTCGAGAGCATCAAGGACGGCGACATCACCATGGCCCATCTGGGCATCTGGTCGCGCAAGGATCCCTAGGCGCCGGCCGTGCTCGAGCCACTCGTGGCCGGCCTGAAGAAGTGCGGCATGTGCTTCGCCACGCTGCGCGAGCACCCCGACTTCAAACAGTTCCTGCACAACCGCCAGGCCGCCAAGGCCAACGCCGAGATGAGCCGCTTCACGCAGGCGCTGGAGGCTTCGCAGCCGCAGCCGGCCGCGCCCGCAGCCCGCCCGGCAAGCCCCGCCGCAAAAGACTAGAATGCCTGCCATGCTGGATGCGCTGAACCTGTGGTGGACCTGGCTCGGCAACGCCTACAGCGATGGGCTGGCTGCGGTGCTGCAGCACGTGGTGCTGCCACTGATTTCCTGGATCGACATGGCCCACTATGCCGAGGAGGCATATTCGGCCACGGAATGGTTTTTTGTCGGCTGCATGGAGCTCTTGATCATGCTGATCGTGATCGCGCCGCTGCAGCGCTGGCGGCCGGTCGAGACCGTCACCGACAAAAAGGCGGTGCGCACCGACGTGTTCTACACGCTGATCCACCGCCTGGGCCTCTTCCAGCTAGCGCTGTTCTTCCTGCTCGATCCGCTGTTCAGCCAGATCGACGGCGAGCTGCGCTACGCTGGCTTCATCCACACCGACCCCGAAGCCTGGTGGCCGGGCTTCTCCACGCTGCCGCTGCTCAGCTTCCTGTGCTATCTGGTCATCTTCGATTTCTTAGACTACTGGTATCACCGCGCCTCGCACCGCTTCCACTGGTGGTGGCAACTGCATGCGCTGCACCACAGCCAGCGGCAGATGACGGTCCGGTCCGACAACCGCAATCATCTGCTCGACGATCTCGGGCGCGGCGTGATGTTCTCGACACTGGCGCTGGCGATCGGCGTGGAGCCTTCGCAGTTCGTCTTCCTGGTGGCCGTAGACCAGCTGCTGCAGAGCCTGCAGAACGCCAACCTACGCCTGAGCTTCGGCGCGCTGGGCGAGCGGTTTCTGCTGTCGCCACGCTTTCACCGGCTGCACCACGCCGTCGGCCTGAGCCATGAGGGCGCGCGCCGCGAGGTGCTCGGCGGCTGCAATTTTGGTGTGATCTTCCCCTGGTGGGACATGCTGTTCGGCACGGCGAATTTCTCCGCCGCCTATCATCCGACCGGCGTGCGCGACCAAGCTGCCGCCGCCGGAAGGGGAAGGGCGCGACTACGGCCGCGGCTTTCTGGCGCAGAAGTGGCTGGGCTTGAAGCGGCTGGCGGGCCGGGCCTGATTTCCAACGACAACGACAAGCGCAGACAGAGACGGGACGCACTATGGGCGAAGCAGGCAGGAAGGTGGGGCTGATCATCGTCGGCGACGAGATTCTCTCGGGCCGGCGCGAGGACAAGCATCTGCGCAAATTCATCGACATCCTCGGCGAGCGCGGCATCCGCCTCGACTGGGCGCAGTACGTCGGCGACGATCCCATCGAGATCACCGCGCTGCTCCGGCGCACCCTGGGCAGCGGCGACATCGTCTTCTCCACCGGCGGCATCGGCGCCACGCCCGACGACCACACCCGCCAATGCGCAGCCGCCGCCGCCGGCGTGCCGCTGGAGCTGCATCCCGAGGCGCGTGAGCAGATCGCGCTGCGCATCGCCGAGACAGTCGAGGGCGACCCGGTGAAGGCCGATCTGAACCGCTCCGAGAACCAGCGCCGCTTCAAGATGGGCGAATTCCCGGCGGGCTCGAGCATCATCCCCAATCCCTACAACCGCATCCCCGGCTTCAGCTACCGCGAGCATCATTTCTTCCCGGGCTTCCCGGCGATGGCCTGGCCGATGATGGAATGGGTTCTCGACACCCTGTATCCCAAGCTGGGCGAGCGCGGCCGCTGGGCGGAGCCGTCCTTCCTCGTCTTTGAAGCGCCGGAATCGACGCTGACTCCGCTGATGGAGAAGATCGAGGCGGATTATCCCGGCGTGAAGGTTTTCAGCCTGCCTTCGGTGGGCGACGCCGAGCGCGGCGGGGTGTATGCGCGCCGGCATATCGAGCTGGGGGTCAAGGGTATGGTCGAGGTCGTGTCCGCCGCGCTGTCCAGCTTGAAGCAAGGTGTGCACGCTCTCGGGTTCGAAGTGCTGGAAACTGAGGCCAGCGGCGCGGCTTGATGCGCGGGACCTGTTCCGGCTCGGCTTCATTCTTGTACAGATTTTCTATTTACACTAAAATAATACATTCATCTCTCCAATATTCACCGATTTGGTGATATTTAACACTTAATTTATACTTGCGCCGTTCCATTTGAGCGTCACAGGTGCATCAAGTTGACCGGTCGGCGCGTGGCACGTTTTCTGCTATTAACCGCACGCCCAAAACGCATTCGATAACGCAGTCCAAACACTGATTTCTTTAGGAGAGTGGCATGTCCAAGAGCGTCGCAGACGTGATGAAGATCGTTAAGGAGAACGACGTCAAGTTCGTCGATTTCCGCTTTACCGACACCAAGGGTAAAGAGCATCACGTTTCCGTTCCTGCCTCGCATTTCTATGAAGACAAGTTTGAATCCGGTCACGCCTTCGACGGTTCGTCGATCGCCGGCTGGAAGGGCATCGAAGTCTCCGACATGCTACTCATACCCGAGCCGAACACCGCCTACATCGACCCGTTCTACGAAGAGTCGACCCTGGTCCTGACCTGCGACGTGATCGAACCGTCCGACGGCAAGGGCTACGACCGCGACCCGCGCTCCATCGCCAAGCGCGCTGAAGCCTATCTGAAGAGCTCCGGCCTGGGCGACACCGCTTACTTCGGTCCGGAACCTGAATTCTTCATATTCGACGGCGTGACCTGGGACGTGAGCATGTCCGGCTGCTTCGTGAAGATCCATTCGGAAGAAGCGCCCTGGTCCTCGGGCAAGGAATTCGAACACGGCAACGCCGGCCACCGTCCGGGCAAGAAGGGCGGCTACTTCCCCGTCGCTCCGCTGGACACCTTCCAGGACATGCGCTCGGAAATGTGCCTGATCCTCGAAGCCCTGGGCGTGCCCGTCGAAGTGCACCACCACGAAGTCGCCGGCGAAGGCCAGAACGAACTGGGCACCTGGTTCAGCACCCTGACCCAGCGCGCCGACTGGACCCAGATCCTCAAGTACGTCGTGCAGAACGTCGCCCACAGCTATGGTAAGACCGCCACCTTCATGCCAAAGCCCATCGTCGGTGACAACGGCTCGGGCATGCACTGCCACCAGTCCGTGTGGAAGGACGGTCAGAACCTGTTCGCAGGCAACGGCTACGCCGGCCTGTCGGAGTTCGCGCTGTACTACATCGGCGGCATCATCAAGCACGCCCGCGCGCTGAACGCCATCACCAACCCCTCAACCAACTCGTACAAGCGTCTGGTCCCCGGCTTTGAAGCCCCGGTCAAGCTGGCCTACTCGGCCCGCAACCGTTCGGCCTCGATCCGCATCCCGTACGTGCCGAATCCGAAGGGCCGCCGCATCGAAGCCCGCTTCCCGGACCCCATGGCCAACCCGTACCTGGCCTTCTCGGCCATGCTGATGGCCGGCCTGGACGGCGTGCAGAACAAGATCCACCCGGGCGAAGCCGCGGACAAGAACCTGTACGACCTGCCGCCGGAAGAGGATGTAAAGATCCCGACCGTGTGCCACAGCTTGGACCAGGCCCTTGACTATCTGGACAAGGACCGCGAGTTCCTGACCCGCGGCGGCGTCTTCACCAACTCCATGCTTGATGCCTACATCAGCCTGAAGATGGAAGAAGTCACCCGCTTCCGCATGACCACCCACCCGGTCGAATTCGACATGTACTACTCGCTGTAATCGGCGACGTACTGCGCGAAGAGCAGGAAAGGGCGGCTTCGGCCGCCCTTTTTTTACCCCGAGTGAGGATGTGAGCGAGGGTGAGTTGGAATGAGAATTGCGTTTAGCCAAGCCTATGGAATCGAGTGAAATGGCACGCGAAGGCAAAGCCGAGAGCCGATACGAATACAGTAAGGCCGAGTTGGAAGACGCCGGCCTGATGCGCCGCGCCTGGGGCGCGCTGCGCCGCAGCACGCCGGCCGCGCAGGGCGACCCGGCGGTGGCCGGCCATCCGGCGCTGGCCGGGCTGGACATGGTGCCCAACCCCGTGCTGCTCGTGCGCCGCAGCGGCTATTCCGTCGCCTATGCTAATCCGCCCGTGGAAGTCATGCTGGCGGTGTCTCGCCGCGTGCTCGGCGGACTCACGCTGGCGGACCTGTTCCGCGAGCATGCCAAGCTGGTCCAGGTCATCGAGGAAGTGGCCGAGCAGGGCTACGAGGCCAAGCGCCAGGACCTGACGCTGGAGTCGGGAACGGGCCGCGCCGCACACGAGACGCTGCACGTGCACGCCATCGTCGCGGCGTTCGACACCGATCCCGAGCTCGTGCTGATCGAGCTGCTGCCCAACGACCAGAAGATCCGCACCGACCGCGAGGCGCGCATCCTCGACCTGTCGGTGGCCAACAAAGAGCTGATCCGCAACCTCGCCCACGAGATCAAGAATCCGCTGGGCGGCATCCGCGGCGCGGCGCAGCTGCTCGAGCTGGAGCTGCAGGACCGCGCGCTGCGCGAATACATGCAGGTCATCATCAAGGAGTCGGACCGGCTGCAGACCCTGGTGGACCGGCTGCTCGAGCCGCACCGCCATCAGCACATCGAATCCGACGTCAACATCCACGAAGTGCTCGAGCGCGTGCGCTCGGTGGTGCTGGCGGAATTCCCGCAGGGACTATACGTTGTCCGCGACTACGACGCGAGCCTGCCCGACCTGCGCGGCGACAAGGAGCAACTGATCCAGACGGTGCTCAACATCGTCCATAACGCGGCCCAGGCGCTCTCCGAGCGCATCGCCGCCGGCGACGCGGTGATCCGGCTGAGCACGCGGGTGGCGCGCCAGGTGACCGTCACCGGCCAGCACCACAAACTGGCATTGGATTTGCATATTGTGGACAACGGCCCCGGCATTCCGGAGCCGATCCGCGACAAGATCTTCTATCCGCTGGTCTCTGGACGTGACGGCGGCAGCGGTCTGGGGCTGACCCTGGCGCAATCCTTCGTGCATCAGCACGGAGGCGTGATCGAATGCGAAAGCCGGCCGGGCAGCACCGACTTCCGCATCCTGCTGCCCCTGCCGTCCTGAGGACGGCGCGGCGTGCAACACATAGAAAGGATGTAAAAGGGTTTTGATGAAGCCGATCTGGATAATCGACGACGACCAATCGATCCGCTGGGTGCTGGAAAAAGCGCTGGGACGCGAGAACCTCGTTTCGCGCAGCTTTTCCAATGCACGCGACGTGCTGGCCGCGCTGGAGACCGAAAGCCCCCAGGTGCTGATCTCCGATATCCGCATGCCGGGCGGCTCCGGCCTCGACCTGCTGCAGCAGATCAAGACCAAGTATCCGACCCTGACGGTCATCATCATGACCGCCTATTCCGACCTGGATTCCGCCGTCGCGGCCTTCCAGGGCGGCGCCTTCGAATACCTGGCCAAGCCCTTCGATATCGGCAAGGCGGTGGAGCTGATCCGCCGCGCGCTCGAGGAAAGCCTGCGCGAGCAGGTGGTCGACGAGCACATGACCGACACGCCCGAGATCTTCGGCCAGGCGCCGGCCATGCAGGACGTGTTCCGCGCCATCGGCCGTCTCTCGCAGTCCAACGTCACTGTGCTGATCACCGGCGAGTCCGGCTCGGGCAAGGAACTCGTCGCGCGCGCGCTGCACAAGCACAGCCCGCGCTCCGAAGGCCCCTTCATCGCAATCAACACAGCGGCCATCCCCAAGGATCTCCTCGAATCCGAACTCTTCGGCCATGAGCGCGGCGCTTTCACCGGCGCGCAGACCATGCGCCGCGGCCGCTTTGAGCAGGCCGAGGGCGGTACGCTCTTCCTCGACGAAATCGGCGACATGCCCTTCGATCTGCAGACTCGCCTGCTGCGCGTGCTCTCGGACGGCCACTTCTACCGCGTCGGCGGCCACAGCCCGCTCAAGGCCAATGTGCGCGTCATCGCCGCCACCCACCAGAACCTGGAAGCGCGCGTGCGCGACGGCCTGTTCCGCGAGGACTTGTTCCACCGCCTGGATGTGATCCGCCTGCGCCTGCCGCCGCTGCGCGAGCGCCGCGAGGACATCCCCATCCTGGTCAGGCATTTCATGCAGACCAGCGCGCGCGAACTCGGCATGGAGTCCAAGCGCGTCTCCGAGCCGGCCATGGCCGCGATCGGCAACCTGCCTTTCCCCGGCAACGTCCGCCAGCTGGAGAGCCTCTGCCACTGGCTGACCGTGATGGCGCCGGCGCAGACCATCGATGTCAAGGACCTGCCCGACGATCTCGCCGCCGGCAAGTCGCTGGGCGAAGCCACCGCCGCGCAGTTCGGCGACGGCGAGGTGCGCCCGACGGCGGCCGCCGCGTCCGCAGCTGCTCCCGAAGCCGCCGCGCCGCACGTCGGCGCGAGCTGGGAGCAGGTGCTCGGCGCCGAGGCCAAGCAGATGCTCGAGGCTTCGCAACCCGAGGTCTTCGACGCGCTGCTCAAGCGCTTCGAGCGCTCGGTCATCACCGCCGCGCTCGAATGCACGCGCGGCCGGCGCGTGGAGGCGGCGGAACGCCTGGGCATCGGCCGCAACACCATCACCCGCAAGCTGCAGGAACTGGACATCGACTGAGGCCTGGTAGTGCGCGCCACCGGCTCCGCGATGCCGCGGGGCGGCGGCGATTTGATGCGATAATCCGCGCATCCTTTCCGACGCGGAGTGTCTTTTGGCGATTCTGGTTACTGGCGGCGCCGGCTTTATCGGCGCGAACTTCGTGCTGGCCTGGCTGGCCGGCTCCGATGAACCCGTCATCAACGTCGACAAGCTGACCTACGCCGGCAATCTCGACAGCCTGCGCAGCCTCTCCGGCGACGCGCGCCACGTCTTCGCCCAGGCTGACATCGGTGACCGCGCCGCCATCGACGCGCTGCTCGCACTGCACAAGCCGCGCGCTATCCTCAATTTCGCCGCCGAGAGCCACGTCGACCGCTCGATCCACGGCCCGGCCGATTTCGTGAAGACCAATCTGCTCAGCACCTTCCATCTGCTCGAAGCCGCGCGCGCCTACTGGGGCGCGCTCGAGGGCGAGGCCAAGACCGCCTTCCGCTTCCTGCACGTCTCCACCGACGAGGTCTACGGCGCGCTCAAGCCCGCCGACCCGGCCTTCGCCGAGACCACGCCGTATGCGCCCAACAGCCCCTATGCCGCCACCAAGGCCGGCTCGGACCACCTGGTGCGCGCCTATCACCACACCTACGGTCTGCCTGTGCTCACCACCAATTGCTCGAACAACTACGGCCCGCTGCAATTTCCCGAGAAGCTGATCCCTTTGATGCTCGCCAACGCGCTCGCCGGCAAGCCGCTGCCGATCTATGGCGACGGCATGCAGATCCGCGACTGGCTCTACGTCGGTGATCATTGCAGCGCGATCCGCTCGGTGCTCGAGTGCGGCCGCCTGGGCAAGACCTATTGCATCGGCGGCAACAGCGAAGTGCCCAACATCGAGATCGTCAAGCGCCTGTGCTCCATCCTCGACGAGCTGCGTCCGCGCGCCGAGGGCAGCTACAACCAGCTCGTCACCTACGTCGCCGACCGTCCCGGCCACGACCGCCGCTATGCCATCAACGCGGGAAAGATCGCCGGCGAGCTCGGCTGGAAGCCGGCCGAGAACCTCGCCAGCGGCCTGGGCAAGACGGTGCAGTGGTATCTGGAGAATGGCGACTGGCTGCGCAACGTGCAGAGCGGCGCCTACCGCCAGTGGGTGGAGAAGAACTACGCCAACCGGCAGCATTGAGCGGCGGCGAGCCTTCCTCCATCGAACATCAGGCGCTAGAGCCCCGCACCGAACCCCGCGCAGAGCATCCCCATGTCATCTATCAAGATCAAAGCCACGCCCACCGACCTGCCCGAGGTCCTGGTCATCGAACCCACCGTCTACGGCGACGCGCGCGGTTTCTTCTTCGAAAGTTTCAACGCCCGCGAATTCAGCCAGGTGACCGGCGTGCACGACGCCTTCGTGCAGGACAACCATTCGCGCTCGGCGCACAATGTGCTGCGCGGGCTGCACTATCAGATCAGGCAGCCGCAGGGAAAACTGGTGCGCGCGCTGGCTGGTGAGATCTTCGATGTGGCCGTGGACATGCGCAGAAGCTCGCCGCGCTACGGCAAGGCCATCGGCGTGACGCTTTCCGCCGACAACCAAAAGCAGCTCTGGGTGCCGCCCGGCTTCGCCCACGGCTTCGTCGTGCTCTCCGAATTCGCCGAGGTGCAGTACAAGACCACCGACTACTGGGCGCCCGAGCATGAGCGCAGCCTGCTCTGGAACGATCCCGCGCTGAAGATCGACTGGCCCTTCCAGGGCGAGCCGCTGCTGACCGCCAAGGATGCGGCGGGCAAGCCCTTCGCCGAGGCGGAATCGTATGAATAAGGGGATCTGTCTCGCCGCCGGGGTGGACGCATGAGCGCGGCGCTCTTCGGCCCCATCCTCCTCACCGGCGCGCAAGGCCAAGTGGGCTGGGAGCTGGGTAAGCGCCTGGGCGCGATGGGCGAGGTGCATGCGCTCGATCGGAGCAAGCTCGACCTCTGCGACCTCGACGCCGTGCGAACCCTGGTGCGCGAACTCAAGCCCGCGCTGATCGTCAACGCCGCGGCCTACACGGCGGTGGACAAGGCCGAATCCGACATCGAAGGCGCCTGGCGCCTGAATGCCGAGCTGCCCGGCCTGCTGGCCGAGGAGGCTCTCAAGTTGGACGCGGCCCTGGTGCATTACTCGACGGACTATGTCTTCGACGGCCTCGGCGCCGACGGCAAGGGCGCGCCCCACCGCGAGACCGACGCCGCGCGCCCGCTCAACGCCTACGGCCGCAGCAAGCTCGCCGGCGAGCAGATGATCGCCGCCAACGGTTGCCGCCAGCTGGTCTTGCGCACGAGCTGGGTCTACGGCCTGCGCGGCGGCAACTTCCTGCTGACCATGCTCAAGCTCGCCGCCGAGCGGCCCGAACTGCGCATCATCGACGACCAGTTCGGCGCGCCCACCTGGTGCGCCACGATCGCCGAGTCCACCTGCGAAGTGCTAGCGCAGGCGCTGGACGCCGGCAATGCGAAGGCCTGGTGGGAGGAGAAGGGCGGTCTCTATCATCTGGCCGCCGCTGGCGAGACCACCTGGTACGGCTATGCGCAGGCCATCTTCCGCAACGCCACGCTGCAGAAAGTCCCCACGGTGCAGCCGATTCCGGCGAGCGAATATCCCTTGCCGGCCAAGCGGCCGACGTCGTCGCGGCTGGACTGCGGGAAGTTCAGACAGGTCTTCGGACTTGCGCTGCCCAATTGGGAGCTGGCGCTGCGCGCCTGCCTGGTGAACCGGATCTGAGCGCGCCCGGCGAGCCAGCACGAAGGCGGGCCGACAGGGCAGCCAGACAGGATGGCCTGCGCAGCAAGGCGGCCGATCCTCCACGTCCCCGTCACAGCCCGCCGCAGCGATGCAGACAGGCTTTTTATCCTGGTTCGAGTTATTACAGGTCGAGCGTCGCGGTCACCGGCGCATGGTCGGTGGGCTGTTCCCAGCCGCGCGGCTCCTTGTCGATCACGCAGGCCGTGCAGCGGCCGAGCAGGCCGGCGGAGAGCAGGATCAGGTCGATGCGCAGGCCGGCGTTGCGCCGGAAACCCATCATCCGGTAGTCCCACCAGCTGAAGAGCTTGTCCGCCTGCGGAAACTTGCGGAAGGCGTCGTGCAGGCCCAGGCCTAGCAGGCCGGCGAGCGCACCGCGCTCCTCGGGCGAGACGAGGTTCTGTCCGATCCATTTGGCCGGGTCGTGCACGTCGCGGTCTTCGGGCGCGATATTGAAGTCGCCCAGCAGCACGAGATCCGGATGCCGGCGCATCTCTTCATCGAGCCAGCCCTGCAGGGCGGTCATCCATCTGAGTTTGTAGGAGAATTTGTCGGTGCCCGGCATCTGGCCGTTTGGAAAATAGCCGCAAACCACGCGCAGGCCGCCCGGAAAGGTGGCCGCGATAATCCGCCGCTGCTCGTCGGCAAATCCGGGGATATCGCGGATCACATCGGTGGGCGTTTCGGCGAAGGCCGCGCGGTGCCAGAGAATGGCGACGCCGTTATAGGTTTTCTGGCCGGAATAGAGGCAGCTGTAACCGGCTTCCTCGAGCGCGGCGGCGGGGAATTTGTCGTCGGTGAGCTTTAATTCCTGCAGACAGAGGATATCGACCGGCTGCGCTTTTTCGGCGGCGGCGGAGAGCCAGCGCAATACCTGAGGCAGGCGCACGCCGAGGGAATTGACGTTCCAGGTGGCAATATTCACGTGGTTTCCAGCGCGACGCTCGAGAGGTCTTGGTTATTATTGATAATTTGGATTTGTTAAATGGAACTTAATTTAACGCCTATATGCGAAGGCACTCGATTTAAATTACCGATTTTCTTGTTTTGAGGTTTATTCAACAAAACACAGCTCAGGCAGTAAATCCAGTTACTTGTAAAAATCGTAAACCAAGCAGAAATACCGTGTAACAGAGATAAAAAATGGGCGCCTGGCACCCATTTTTTCCGGTTTCCGCTGGGAAACCCCGTGGTTGTTTTCTTTATTTAATCAAAAACTTGGTGCGGTCCTGATCCTGAATCCAGCGGGGCGCCTTGCAGCGGCCGGCCCAGGTCTCGCTGGTGGCGGGATTTCGGAACTTGGGCTCCACCTTGCCGCCGGACTTGCCCACGCGGCGCACCGCCTTGGTGCCGAAGAAATCCTGGGGTTTCAGGTTGAACGGCGAAATCAGGTCTTTGACCTTGACCGTGACCTTGGTGTCGGCGATTTCGCGGGCGCGCGCTTCTTCGAGCTTGGCCTCAATATCGGCCTTCTTGCGAAGCAATTCCTCGTATTTTTCCATCATTTCCCATCATCTACACTGTGACGATGAGACATAATACAGACAACAGTGATCCAGTATCGGCGGATAATACAGCAGCCCGGCAAATAAAATTAATCTTTTTAGTAACTTGTCTGAATATCAGGGGCTATGAAAGGGGGATTCCCGGGCATGGGATCCGAAAATTGCCGGGAAATCAGGGCGAAAAGCTCGGGGAAAGACCGCGGAAGCACGACCGTGCGCCTCCGCGGTATATGCGAGCGGCCTGAAAGATAATCGCGGAAAAGCGCCTACCGGTTTAAATAATCACAATTATTTACATTTTCTCGCGGCGCTTGCCGAAAATCAGACGGCCGGCGCGGGTGCGGGGGCCGCACTGAGTCCGCCGTGGCGCAGCAGGGCGTGGATGCTCGGATCGCGGCCGCGGAAGGCGCGGAAGGATTCGAGCATGGGACGGCTGCCGCCGCTTTGCAGGATCTCGCGCAGGTAGCGCGAGCCGGTGTCGGCGTCGAGCACGGTGCCGGCGGTCTCGGCGGCTTCCTCGAAGGCGGCGTAGGCGTCGGCGGAGAGCACTTCGGCCCATTTATAGCTGTAGTAGCCGGCCGCGTAGCCGCCCGCGAAGATGTGGCTGAAGGTGTGCGGCCAGCGCGAGAAGGCGACCTGCGGCACGACGTGGATTCGCGCATTGATCTCGCGCGAGAGCGCGAGCACGCGGCTGGCTTCGCCCGGACCTTCCTCTGGTGCGGGATCGAAGTCGGCGTGCAGCTGCAGATCGAACAGCGAGAAGACCACTTGGCGCAGCGTGCCCAGACCGTTCTGGAAGTTCTTGGCGGCGAGCATACGCTCGAAGAGCGCGCGCGGCAGCGGCTCGCCGGTGTCGGCGTGCGCGGTCATGCCTTGCAGAACGTCCCATTCCCAGCAGAAGTTCTCCATGAACTGGCTGGGCAGCTCGACCGCGTCCCATTCCACGCCGGAGATGCCGGAGACGCCGAGTTCGTCGACTTCGGTGAGCATGTGGTGCAGGCCGTGACCGAATTCGTGGAAGAGGGTGATGACGTCGTCGTGCGTGAGCAGCGCGGGCCGGCCGCCCACGGGCGCGGGGAAGTTGCACACGAGGTAGGCCACCGGCGTCTGCACGGCCTGGCCGTGAGCTGGGTGCAGGCGCTTACGGCCGCGGGCGTCGTCCATCCAGGCGCCGCCGCGCTTGCCTTCGCGCGCGTAGAGGTCGAGGTAGAACTGCGCGAGCAGGCCGCCCTGCAGCGTTTCCACGCGGAAGAATTTCACGTCCGGATGCCAGGTCTGCGCGGGCTCCTGGAAGATGCGCACGGAGAAGAGCTTTTCGATGACGTGGAAGAGGCCGGGCAGCACCTTGGTCTCGGGGAAGTACTGGCGCAGCTCGTCCTCGGAGAAGGCGTAGCTGGCCTCGCGCAGTTTTTCGGAGGCGTAGGCGATGTCCCAAGGCTGCAGTTCGGCGATGCCCAGCATGTCCTTGGCGAAGGACTGAAGTTCGACCCAGTCCTTCTCGGCGAAGGGGCGGGCGCGGCTGGCCATCTCGCCGAGGAAGTCCACAACTTCGCGCGCGGAGCGGGCCATCTTGGGCACCAGCGAGAGTTCAGCGTAGTTCGGATAGCCGAGGGTGCGCGCCTCTTCGAGGCGCAGGCGCAGCTGCTCGACGATGTTCTGCGTGTTATCCCATTCGACCTTGCCTTGGCCATATTGCGGGCCGAGTTCGGAGGCGCGGGTGGCGCTGGCGCGGTAGAGCGTTTCGCGCAGTGCGCGGCGCTCGGCGTATTGCAGCACGGGAAAGTAGGAGGGGAAGTGCAGGGTGAATTTCCAGCCCGGCTCGGCCGCCTCGGGCTTGTCCTTGCGAGCGGCCTCGCGCGCGGCGTCGATCACGTCCTGCGGCAGGCCGGCGAATTCGGCGGCGTCGGTCACGTAGAGGCCGTAGGCGTTGGTGGCGTCGAGCACGTGGTCGGAGAATTCCTTGGACAGCCGGGCCTGCTCTTCCTGGACCTTGGCGAAGCGCGGCTTCTCGGCGTCGGGCAGTTCGGCGCCGCCAAGGCGGAAGTCGCGCAGGCTGTTCTCGAGCACCTTGCGGCGCGCGGGGGAGAGCGAAGCGAATTCGGGGCCTTCGGCGATGGCCTTGTATTTCTTGAACAGTGCCAGGTTCTGGCCCAGCGAGGAGGAGAAATCGGTCATGCGCGGCAGTTTTCGGGCATGGGCCTCGCGCAGCGCCGGCGTGTCGGCCACGGCGCTGAGATGGCCGACGACGCTCCAGGCGCGGAACAGCGGCTCGGTGGCATCTTCCATGGCCTGCGCAACGGCGTCCCAGGTGGCGGGCGTTGCAGGGTCCTCAGCCTTGGCGACCGCCGCGCGGGCGGCGTCGAGCAGCGCGTCCAGGGCCGGCTCGATGTGCTCGGGGCGCACGTCCTGGAAGCGCGGCAGGCCAGAGAAGTCGAGCAGGGGGTTGTCGGTGGAAGCGGGTGTGGCGGACATGCGGTTCTCTCAGTGCGAGGTGGGTGCGGGCGGACAGCTTGGTTCTGGCCTTGGGCGTGGCCGGCTCGGACGCTCGACTGCAGCGGTCGGCCGATGTGCTGTCAGCTTAACGCCGCGGGGTTGCGGTGGGCAACGGCGCGCTTCGCGGGCGCGCCATGTCTGTTCATCTGGCGCTTCTTTCGGTGGATTCAACCGTGTTGACCAGCAGCATGGTGATGGTCATCGGGCCGACGCCGCCGGGCACAGGGCTGATCCAGCCAGCGACCTGGCTGGCGCCGGCGAAATCGACGTCGCCGCAGAGCTTGCCGGCGTTGGGCTGGCCTTCGGGGACGCGGTTCATGCCGACGTCGACCACGGCCGCGCCGGGCTTGATCATTTCGGCGGTGAGCATGCGCGGGCGGCCCACGGCGGCGACCAGGATGTCGGCATTGCGGGTGTGGGCGGCGAGGTCGCGAGTCTTGCTGTTGCAGATGGTCACCGTGGCGCCAGCGGCAAGCAGCAGCAGCGCCATGGGCTTGCCGACGATGTTCGACGCGCCGACCACCACGGCGTTGGCGCCGCGGATGGGCGCGCCGGCCGCTTCCAGCATCTTCATGCAGCCGTAGGGCGTGCAGGGGCGGAAGAGCGGGCGGCCGGTCATCAGCGCGCCGGCGTTGGCGACGTGAAAGCCGTCGACGTCCTTCTCGGGCGCGATCGATTCGATGACCGGATGGCTGTCGATATGCTTGGGCAGGGGCAGCTGCACAAGGATGCCGTGGATGGCGGGGTCGGCGTTCAGGGCCTGCACGCGCGCGAGCAGTTCGGCCTCGGTCAGCGTGGCCGGATAGAGCTCGAGCACCGAATGCATGCCCGCCACCTCGCAGGCCTTGACCTTGTTGCGCACGTAGACCTGGCTGGCGGGATCCTCGCCCACTAGGATCACCGCGAGGCCCGGCGTCACGCCCTTGGCCTTGAGGGAGGAGACGCGTCCGGCGAGTTCGCCGCGGATCTGTTGGGAGAGGGCGGTGCCGTCCAGGAGCTTCGCAGGCATCAAGCGATTCCTTTTATTGCTGAGTGTGCAGAAAGCGAATTATAGGATGCCTTCGATCCGCGTCTTTCCATCTTGTGCGGTCTTTGCATCCAGTGGAAATTGAAAACTATAGAAAAATTTATATGTGAGTTAATCATTCAACATAGTTTCCCGCTGGAATTGGATTGAAGTGGCAGGGATGTCCGAATTAATTTTGCAGACTTGCCATCACGGAAAGGAAAAGAATGGATCTCATGAAACGGATGCTTGCCGAGGCTTTCGGTACGGGCTGGCTGGTGTTGTGCGGATGCGGCTCGGCGGTGATCGCCGCGAACACGCAGGCGGGAGGCATCGGTCTGCTGGGCATGCCCCTGGCCTTCGGCTTAACGGTGTTGACGATGGCGTATGCGCTGGGGCCGGTGTCCGGCGCGCATCTGAATCCGGCGGTGACCCTGGGCCTGGCCCTCGCGCGCCGTTTCCCGACGCGCGAGATCCTGCCTTACTGGCTGGCCCAGGTGGTGGGCACCATCGTGGCGGCTGTGCTGTATCTCATTTTCGCCATGAATCACAGCGACGCGGTCGGCCGCTTCGCCTCCAACGGCTACGGCATGCTGCCGACCTTCCTGACCGAATGCGTGCTGACGGCGGTATTCCTGGTGGTCATTCTCGGCGCGACCGACGATGACGCCTATTCCAGCATGGCGCCCGTGGCGATCGGCCTGGCGCTGACGCTGATCCACCTGATCAGCATCCCGGTGACCAACACCTCGGTCAATCCGGCGCATAGCACGAGTCAGGCGTTGTTCGCCGGCGCCGAAGCGCTCAAGCAGCTATGGTTGTTCTGGGCGCCGCCGCTGCTTGGCGCGGCGCTCGGCAGTCTGTTCTACGCGAAACTGCTGAGCCGCCGCTGAGCGGCTTCCGGCGCCCCACATGGGGCGCGGCGTTCAGGCGGGTTTGCTGGAGAGGGCCAGGCGCAGCAGATCGGCCACGGTGTTGACGTTGAGCTTCTCCATGATGTTGGCGCGGTGCGCCTCCACGGTCTTTATGGAGACGCCCAGGTCGTCGGCGATCTGCTTGTTCAGGCGGCCGGCGACGATGCGGCCCAGCACCTGCTGCTCTCGGGTGGTGAGGCGACCGAGCAGGTCCTCGGCGGCGCGCCGCTGGGCATCGGCGGAATGGTCCCCGCGGGCTTTTTCGAGCATGCGCTCGACGAGGCCGCGCAGCTCGCGTTCATCGAAGGGCTTCTCGATGAAGTCGATCGCGCCTTTTTTCATGGTGCTCACCGCCATCGGCACGTCGCCGTGGCCGGTGACGAACACGGTGGGCAGGCTCACACCTTCGACGAGCAGCCGCTCCTGCAGCTCCAGGCCGTTCATGCCGGGCATGCGCACGTCGAGGATCAGGCAGGCCACCTTGTTGCGTTCGCCGCCTTCGAGGAAGGCCTGCAGAAACTGCTCCGCGCCGGAGAAGGTGCGCACGGCATAGCGGTTCGCTTCCAGCAGCCAGGTCAGTGAATCGCGCACGGCCTCGTCGTCGTCGACGATGAAGACGGTTTCCTGCGCCTGCTTCGACACGGGTGCGCTCGGGGTGTAGGCGGGGCTGGTGGTCAAGTTGTACTCCCTGGTGCTAGTGGTGCGTATTTAACTGCGTTGGTGTCTGCGTCAATTCTGGCTGCGGCCGTCCGCCGAGATCCTCGGCGGCGTAGATTTCCGGGTCCATGGGCAGCAGTATATGGAAAGTGGCGCCCTTGCCACCCGGATTGTTCTCCACCCAGAGCCGGCCCTTGTGCGATTCGATGATCGAGCGGCAGATGTTCAGGCCCATGCCCATGCCGTCGGTCTTGGTCGTGAAGAAGGGTTCGAACAGGCGCTCCTTGAGCGATTCGTCCACGCCCGGCCCCTGGTCGATCACCTTGATCCAGATATTGCCCGCGGCTTCCTCGCCGCCCAGCTCGGCTTCCAGGCGGATGGTGCCGTGGCCGCGGCGCGTCGGCGCCATGGCCTCGGCGGCGTTCTTGAACAGGTTGACCAGCACCTGCTCGATGAGCAGCGGATCGACGTAGATCTTGGGCAGGCGCGGCGGGAGTTCGGCGACGATGCGGATGAGCTTGCGCCCGGCGTCGATTTCGGCGAGGCCAACGGCATCGGCGACGATCTCGTGCAGGTCCACCGCGCGCTGCTGTGGCAGGCTGCGCTTCACGAAGGCGCGGATGCGCGAAATGATCGTGCCTGCGCGTTGCGCCTGGTTGGTGGTCTTCTCGAGGATGGGCAGCAGATCGGCGGGCGCGACCGAACCGCTCTTGAGGCGCGCGACCGCGCCCATGCAGTAGTTGGCGATGGCGGCGAGCGGCTGGTTGAGTTCGTGCGCGAGCGACGAGGTCATTTCGCCCATGGTGGTGAGACGGCTGGCGAACTGCAGTTCCTGCTCGTGGCGGTGGGCCATCTCCTCGGCGGACTTGCGCGCGCTGATGTCGGTGGCGATGATGACCTGCGCTAGATGGCCATCCACCCATTGGATATAGCGGCGGCGCACGTCGAACCACTTCTGCAGCGAAGGCAGATAGATTTCGCGCGCGGCGGAGACAAGGGTCAGCGCCGAGGCGGGCAGGCCGGCATAGCCGTCGATGAAGTCGTCATGCTCATCGGCGACGATGCCCGGATCGAATTCACTGTCCGAGAGCTCCAGGTGGCCCTTGGGCGTGGTGCCGAAGAGCTGGCGGTAGTAGCGGTTGGCGAAGAGCAGTTCGGAGTTGCCGGGCGCGAGCACGGACACGCAGGCGTCGAGCGATTCGAGCACCGTGGTGAAGCGCTCCTGCGCGGCGGCGAGGTCTTCGCGGGCGCGCTTGGGCTCAGTGATGTCGGCGAGCGAGCTCATCCAGCCGGTCTGGCGGTTGTTGCTGTCGACAAGGGGCGAGACGTACATGCGGCCGAAGAAGGTGCTGCCGTCCTTGCGCTGCACGCGCATCTGAAAGCCGGTGGAGGGCGCCTGGCCCATCAGCGTGAGTTCGAGATAGCGCTGCAGCTCGGCGAAATCGCTGCGCGGCCAGTAGACGAAGGGCGCGGTCTTGCCGACGAGGTCGGATTCGGACCAGCCGGTCATGCGGCAGAAGGCCGGGTTGACGTAGGTGATGCGCCCGTTCATGTCGAGCGCGCGCATGCCCAGCACGAGGGAGTTTTCCATCGCGCGACGGAAGGACATCTCGTCGAGCAGGGCCTGCTGTGCGGCGCGGCGCTGGCGGTCCTGGCGCCACAGCACCCACAGGCTCCACATCAGAAAGACCGAGAGGCCGCCGGTGAGCCACAGCAGCATGCGGTTGACCAGGCCGGTGGCGTGCGGGTAGGCGGTGGCGCGCAGGGCCAGGCTGTTGCCGGGCGGATCGAGCGTGACTTCGAAGGAGGCGGCGCTGGCGGGCAGCGGATTGGGCGTGGTGCTGGCGAGCGTGGCGCCGTCGGGGCGAAGCAGCGAGAAGCGGTAGGTGTCGGTGAGCTCGGCGGGGATTAGGTTGCTGAGGATCTCGCTGGTGGAGAACACCGCGCCGAGCGCGCCGATGAATTCGCCTTCATGCACGATGGGCACCACGTAGTAGACGTGCGAAGCGCCGTTGTCGTCGTTGAAGGGCTTGGAATAGGCGGGCCGCTGGTTCTCGCGCGCCGAGACGAAGGCCGCGCCGGCGCTGACGTCCATCGGATGGTCGCGCGTCTCGCGCAGGCGCATCGCCAGCGGCGAGCCCGAGGGCAGGGCCCAGCGCAGCCGGCGGTCATCGTCGAGCAGATTGATCATGACGATCTCGGGATGCTCGCGCAGGATGTCCTGCACCATCGCCCGGTAGGCGTTGGACTGCAGCTGTCCGGAGGAGAGTTCGCGCGCCAGCGAGGCCATCTGGTCCTGCTTGCTGGTGAGATTCAGGCGCATCTTCTGCTGCGTCCAGGCGACGTCGCGGTAGAGCGCGTCCTGCTGCTGGATGTCGCGCGTGTGCAGCGTCCAGAGCACCGCGCCCATCGCGATGGCGAAGAGCGCGATGGCCACCAGCGGCGCTAGGAAGCGGAAATTGTCCCCCGAGAACAGATCGCCCCAGCCGTTGCGCCGCGCGCGCCGTTGCGAACGGGCGTGCGTCACCAGCGGCTGCCGCGCCGCGGAAACCGCGGGCTCCGAGCCGACGGGGTCCAGGCCTCGCCGCAGGCTGCTCACCAAGCCCCGCGCCAAGCCGCGGAGAAGGGGGAAACGGTGAGGAACATCACGCTAGTGTAAGACAAGCGGGGAGTGAAATGAAAAAACCTGTGAAAATTGCCGCACCCCAGAAAATTAAGGGCTTCGCGGGTCGTTTTTTACAATATAAAAAATACTATCGTCATTTGAAATTTTCATTGTCTGGCCACAGTCCGCTACCTACAATGCCTGAAACTTTTCCCAGGAGACGATCATGTCCGCTGTTCCCGAGCAGGTGATGGGCGCCGCCAACGCCAACGACGCCGACCCGCAAGAAACCCGTGAATGGCTCGACGCGCTCGATGGCGTGATCGCGCAGGAAGGCCTGGAGCGCGCCGCCTACCTGATCGACAAGCAGATCGAATTCGCGCGCGTCAACGGCGTCAATCAGCCCTTCCACGCCGAGACCCCCTATATCAACACCATCCCCGTCGAGCAGCAGGCCAAGCTGCCGGGCGACCAGGAGGTCGAGCACCGCATCCGCTCGTACACGCGCTGGAACGCCATGGCGATGGTCCTGCGCGCCAACAAGGACGCCAACGTCGGCGGCCACATCGCCTCCTTCCAATCGGCGGCCACGCTCTACGACGTGGGCTTCAATCACTTCTGGAAGGCCCCGACCGACAAGAGCGGCGGCGACCTCGTCTTCGTGCAGGGCCACTCGGCCCCCGGCGTGTATTCGCGCGCCTTCCTGCTCGGCCGCCTCTCCGAGAACCAGCTCGACAACTTCCGTCAGGAGACCGAAGGCAAGGGCATCTCCAGCTATCCGCACCCCTGGCTGATGCCCGACTTCTGGCAGTTCCCCACCGTGTCCATGGGCCTGGGCCCGATCATGGCGATCTATCAGGCGCGCTTCATGCGCTACCTCGAGGACCGCGGTCTCGCCGACAACCAGGGCTGCAAGGTCTGGGCCTTCCTCGGCGACGGCGAGACCGACGAACCCGAATCGCTCGGCGCCATCGGCATGGCCGGCCGCGAGAAGCTCTCGAACCTTGTCTTCGTGATCAACTGCAATCTGCAGCGCCTGGACGGCCCGGTGCGCGGCAATGGCAAGATCATCCAGGAGCTGGAGAGCGAATTCCGCGGCGCCGGTTGGGACGTCATCAAGGTAGTCTGGGGCACGCACTGGGACGCGCTCTTCGCACGCGACAAGAAGGGCATCCTGATGAAGCGCCTTGGCGAGATCGTCGACGGCGAATACCAGACCATGAAGGCACGCAACGGCGCCTACGTGCGCGAGGCCGTGTTCAACACACCCGAGCTCAAGGCCCTGGTCTCCGACTGGAGCGACGAGGACATCTGGAACCTGAATCGCGGCGGCCACGACCCGCACAAGGTCTTCGCCGCCTTCCACGCCGCCGCCAACAACACGACGGGCCAGCCCACCGTGATCCTGGCCAAGACCATCAAGGGCTACGGCATGGGCTCCTCGGGCGAGGCGATGAACATCGCCCACCAGGCCAAGAAAATGGGTATCGACGACGTGCGCGCCTTCCGCGACCGCTTCGCCATCCCCGTGGCCGACGACAAGCTCGAAGAGATTCCCTACGTGAAGTTCGCCGAGGGCAGCCCCGAGCTCGAATACATGCGCTCGCGCCGCATGGACCTGGGCGGCTATCTGCCCCAGCGCCGCAACAGCGCGCCTTCGCTGCCGGCGCCGGCGATGGAAGCCTTCGCGCCGCTGCTGCAGGCCAGCGGAGAGGGCCGCGAGATTTCCACGACGATGGCCTTCGTGCGCATCCTCAACATCCTCGTCAAGGACAAGCAGATCGGCAAGCACGTGGTGCCCATCGTGCCGGATGAGTCGCGCACCTTCGGCATGGAAGGCATGTTCCGCCAGCTCGGAATCTGGAACCAGCTCGGCCAGCTCTACACGCCGCAGGACCAGGACCAGCTGATGTTCTACAAAGAGGACAAGACCGGCCAGATCCTGCAGGAAGGCATCAACGAGGCCGGCGGCATGTGCGACTGGATCGCCGCCGCCACGTCGTATTCCACGCACGGCGTGCAGACGATCCCGTTCTACATCTTCTATTCGATGTTCGGCTTCCAGCGCATCGGAGATCTGGCCTGGGCCGCCGGCGACATGCGTAGCCGCGGCTTCCTGCTGGGCGGAACCGCGGGCCGCACCACCATCAACGGCGAAGGCCTGCAGCACGAGGACGGCCATTCGCATCTGTTCTCCGCCGCGATCCCGAACTGCAAGTCTTACGACCCGACCTTCTCCTTCGAGCTGGCCGTGATCATCCAGGACGGCCTGCGGCGCATGATCGCTGACCAGGAGGACGTGTATTACTACCTCACGGTGATGAACGAGAACTACGAGCATCCGGCCATGCCCGAAGGCGCCGCGCCGGACATCATCAAGGGCATGTACGCGCTGCGCAAGGGCGCCGCTGGCAAGGCGCCGCGCGTGCAGCTGCTGGGTTCGGGCACGATCTTCCGCGAAGTCATCGCCGCTGCCGAGCTGCTGCGCGCCGACTGGGGCGTGGAGAGCGATCTCTGGGGCTGCCCGAGCTTCACCGAGCTGGCCCGCGAAGGCGCGGCCACCGCGCGCTGGAACATGCTCAACCCGACCGAGAAGCAGAAGCTCTCGCACGTCGAGACCTGCATGGCCGGCGCCTCCGGACCGGTGATCGCCGCAACCGACTACGTGCGCCTGTTCGCCGAGCAGATCCGCCCGCAGATGCAGGCGGCCGGCAAGCGCTACACGGTGCTGGGCACCGACGGCTTCGGCCGCTCGGACACCCGCGAGCGTCTGCGCGACTTCTTCGAAGTGGACCGCCGCTGGGTGGCCGTGGCCGCGCTCAAGGCGCTGGCGGACGAAGGCGCGGTGCCGGCGGCGAAGGTCGCCGAGGCCATAAAGAAGTACGGCCTGGACGTGAACAAGCCCAACCCCATGACTGTATAAGACCGATTCGGAGACAAGCGCAATGAGCCAAGTGGAAGTCAAAGTCCCCGATATCGGCGACTACAAGGATGTGCCGGTGATCGAGGTGCTGGTCAAGGCGGGCGACGTGGTCGCCGTGGACCAGACCCTCATCACGCTCGAGTCCGACAAGGCCAGCATGGACGTGCCTTCGTCCAAGGCCGGCATGGTCAAGGAAGTGCGGGTCAAGGTGGGCGACACGGTGAGCGCAGGCTCGCTGATCGTCGTGGTGGAGGAGGGCGCTGCCGCTCCCGCTCCGGCGCCCGCGGCTGCTCCTGCCCCCGCCGCCCCGGCCGCTGGCAAGGTGGTCGAGGTCAAGGTGCCCGACATCGGCGACTACAAGGACGTGCCCGTGATCGAAGTGCTGGTGAAGGCCGGCGACGTGATCAAGGCCGACCAGACCATCGCCACGCTCGAATCCGACAAGGCTAGCATGGACGTGCCCGCGCCGAAGGCCGGCACGGTCAAGGAAGTGAAGGTCAAAGTGGGCGATTCGGTCAGCGAAGGCCGCCTGCTGATTCTGCTGGAGGCCGGCGCGAACGCGGCGGCTCCCGCGGCGGTGCCGGCTGCCGCCGCTCCTGCTCCCGCGCCTGCCGCGCCGGCCACGGCTCCTGCGGCCAAGCCGGCCGCGGCCGCCAGCGCATCCGTCACGCCGGCGGGCCGCGCCCACGCCAGCCCCTCGGTGCGCAAGTTCGCGCGCGAGCTGGGCGTGGACGTGAGCAAGGTGCCGGGCACGGGCCAAAAGGGCCGCATCACACAGTCCGACGTGCAGAACTTCGTCAAGGGCGTGATGACGGGCGCCGCGCCCGCGGCGGCCGCATCGGGCGGCGGCGAACTCAATCTGCTGCCCTGGCCGAAGATCGATTTCTCCAAGTTCGGCCCGATCGAGACCAAGCCGCTGTCGCGCATCCAGAAGCTCTCCGCCGCCAATCTGGCGCGCAACTGGGTGATGATCCCGGCGGTCACCTACCATGAGGACGCCGACATCACCGACCTGGAAGCCCTGCGCCAGCAGCTCAACGCCGAGAACCAGAAGTCCGGAGTGAAGGTCACGATGCTCGCCTTCCTGATCAAGGCGAGCGTGGTGGCGCTGAAGAAATTCTCGGCCTTCAACTCCTCGCTCGACGGCGACAACCTCGTCCTCAAGCAGTACTACAACATCGGCTTCGCGGCGGACACGCCCAACGGCCTGGTGGTGCCGGTGATCAAGAACGCCGACAAGAAGGGCGTGATCGAGATCGCCAATGAGACCTCCGAACTCGCCGGTCTGGCCCGCGATGGCAAGCTCAAGGGCGACCAGATGCAGGGGGCGACCTTCACCATCTCCAGTCTGGGCGGCATCGGCGGCACGGGCTTCGCGCCCATCGTCAACGCGCCCGAGGTGGCGATCCTGGGCGTGAGCAAGAGCGCGACCAAGCCGGTCTGGGACGGCAAGGCCTTCCAGCCGCGCCTGATCATGCCGCTGTCGCTCACCGCCGACCACCGCGTGATCGACGGCGCGCTGGCGACCCGCTTCAACGCCTATATCGCGCAGCTGGTCGGCGACTTCCGCCGCGCCGCGCTGTAAGCGAAGGGAGCGCAACATGAGCCAGATCGAAGTCAAGGTGCCGAACATCGGCGACTTCAAGGACGTGGAAGTCATCGAGGTGCTGATCAAGCCGGGCGACGCGATTGCGTCCGAGCAGTCGCTGCTGGTGCTGGAGTCGGACAAGGCCAGCATGGAAGTGCCCAGCAACGTGGCCGGCACGGTCAAGGAAGTGAAGGTCAAGGTGGGCGACAAGGTGAGCGTGGGCAGCGTGATCGCGGTGGTGGACGCCGGCTTGGCCGCCGCCGCGCCGGCCAAGCCCGCTGCTGCTCCCGTCGTTGCGCCGCTTCCTGCCGGCAGCTACGCCGGCAAGGTCGATGTCGAATGCGAGATGCTGGTCCTGGGCTCCGGCCCCGGCGGCTACAGCACCGCCTTCCGCTCGGCCGACCTGGGCATGAGCACGGTGCTGGTGGAGCGGTATTCGACGCTGGGCGGCGTGTGCCTGAACGTGGGCTGCATTCCTTCCAAGGCGCTGCTGCACACCGCGTCGGTGATGGACGAGGTCAAGACCATGGTGCACCACGGCATCGCGTATTCCGCGCCGATGGTGAACCTGGAGAAGCTGCGCGCGTTCAAGGCTAGCGTGGTCGGCAAGCTGACCACGGGCCTCACGGGCATGGCGAAGATGCGCAAGGTCACGGTGCTGCGCGGCTATGGCCAATTCCTCGACGCGCATCATCTCGAAGTGGATGCGACGACTGGCGAAGGCCAGCAGCGCGCCGGCGAGAAAAAGGTGGTGCGCTTCCAGAAGGCGGTGATCGCCGCCGGCAGTCAGGCGGTGAAGCTGCCCTTCATGCCGGAGGATCCGCGCGTGGTGGACAGCACCGGCGCGCTGCTGCTGACCTCGGTGCCGAAGAAGATGCTGGTCATCGGCGGCGGCATCATCGGCATGGAAATGGCGACGGTGTACAGCACACTGGGCGCGCGCATCGACGTAGTGGAAATGCTCGACGGCCTAATGCAGGGCGCGGACCGCGATCTGGTCAAGGTCTGGGAGAAGGTCAACAAGCCGCGTTTCGACAATATCTTCCTCAAGACCAAGACGGTGGCCGGCGAGGCCAGGCCCGACGGCATCTACGTGAAGTTCGAGGGCGAGGGCGCGCCCGCCGAGGTGCAGCGCTACGACCTGGTGCTGGTCGCCGTGGGCCGCCGGCCCAACGGCAAGGTGATCGGCGCGGAAGCGGCCGGCGTGGCGGTGGACGAGCGCGGCTTCGTCCCCGTGGACAAGCAGATGCGCACCAATGTGCCGCACATCTTCGCCATCGGCGACATCGTCGGCCAGCCGATGCTGGCGCACAAGGCGGTGCACGAGGCGCACGTGGCGGCCGAGGCCGCGCACGGCGAGAAGGCCTACTTCGACGCGCTGCAGATTCCCTCGGTGGCCTACACCGATCCGGAGGTGGCCTGGGCCGGCAAGACCGAGGAGCAGTGCAAGGCGCAGGGCATCCCTTTCAAGAAGGCGGTGTTCCCCTGGGCCGCGAGCGGCCGCGCCATCGCCAACGGCCGCGATGAGGGCTTCACCAAGCTGATCTTCGATCCGGAGACGCATCGCCTGATCGGCGGCGCGGTCGTCGGCACGCATGCCGGTGACCTGATCGGCGAGCTCTGCCTGGCGGTGGAGATAGGCGCGGATGCGACCGACATCGGCAAGACCATCCATCCACATCCCACGCTCACCGAATCTGTGGGCATGGCGGCGGAGTTGTTTGAAGGCGTGTGCACGGACCTGCCGCCGCAGAAGAAGTAGGGCGCGCGGGCGAGCGGTGAAAAAGGCGGCTTCGGCCGCCTTTTTATAACGACAACGACAAGGAGAAGCCCATGCGTGTGCCATTCCTCCCGGCGGCTTGGCCGGCCGTCCTGCTGACGGCGGCGCTCGCCGCGCCGCTCATGGGCGCGCAGGCCCAGACCCCAGGTCCAGAGCTGCAGACCTTCCGCGAAATTTACAAGGAACTGGTCGAGACCAACACCACGCATTCGGTGGACGACAACACCCTGGCCGCGCGCCGCATGGCCAAGCGTATGGTGGACGCGGGCTTCGGCGAGAAAGACTATGAGGTCGTCGAGCCCTTCCCGAAGAAGGGCAATCTGGTGGCGCGCCTCAAGGGCGACGGCAGCAAGAAGCCGCTGCTACTGCTGGCCCACCTCGACGTGGTCGAGGCCAAGCGCGAGGACTGGAAGACCGATCCCTTCGTGCTGCAGGAGATGGGCGGCTATTTCATCGCGCGCGGCGCGATCGACGACAAGGCGATGGCGGCGTCCTTCGTCTCCATCCTGGCCCAGCTAAAGCGCGAAGGCTTCAAGCCCAAGCGCGACCTGATCCTGGCGCTCACCGCTGACGAGGAGCGCGGCGGCGTGCCGACCAATAGCGAGGACTGGCTGGTGCGCAACAAGCGCGAACTGATCGACGCGGAATTCGGCCTGAACGAGGGCGGCGGCGAACTGCGCGAGGGCAAGCCCAAGCTGCAGCGCATCCAGGTCGCGGAGAAGCTCTTCGGCACCTATGAATTCGCCGTCACCAATCCGGGCGGCCACAGCTCGGTGCCGCATCCCGACAACGCCATCTACGAACTCGCCGCGGCGCTCAACCGGCTGGTCGAATACCAGTTCCCGGTGAAGCTCGCCGAGGTGACCAAGGTGTATTTCGAGCGCAGCGCGGACTTCAGCACCGGCCAGGCGGCCGAGGACATGTGCGCCGTGTCGCAGGGCAAGGCCGACGACGCGGTCATCGCCCGCCTGTCCAAGGACGCCTTCTACAACGCCCAGCTTCGCACCACCTGCGTGGCGACGACGGTGGAGGCTGGCCACGCCTAGAACGCCCTGCCGCAGTCGGCCAAGGCGACGGTGAACTGCCGCATCCTGCCGCACGACGATCCCGCCCTCGGCGCTGCGTCCCGACGTGATGAAGGCGGTGGAGGAACTCAACGCGCAGATGTGGCCGGGCGTGCCCGTCGTGCTCATCATGAGCACCGGCGGGACCGACAGCCGCTTCATGCGCAACCGTGGCATTCCAATCTACGGCGTCTCCGGCATGTTCTCGGAACCCGCGTCCAACGGCGTGCATGGACTGAACGAGCGCATCGAGGTGCAGCGGCTCTACGACGGGCGGGAGTTTCTGTACCGGCTGGTGAAGCGCCTGGCCTCCGAGTAGGCGGCCGGCGAGGGGGCGGCGCCCGATGCGCGGCGCCCCAAACAAAAAGCCCGAGGCGAACACCTCGGGCTTTTTTATTCCCCGCTCGAGGCGGGGAGGGAAGCGCAGCGTGAGGCTCAGGCCTTCTTCGTGGCGGCGCGGCTGGCTTGCGTCGCGGCTTTGGTCAGCGCGCCGGTGGCGGCGCTGATGGCGGTCTTCAGCATGGCGACGGCGCTTTCCGAACCGGCCGGGGCGTTCTTCGAGAGGCTGTCCACCCGCTCTTGCAGCTTACGGGTATGCTCGGAGATCTGGGCTTCGGCGCTCTTGGTGAAGGCCGATTGCGTTTCACTGGCGATCTCGTAGAGGTGACGGCTGTAGGCCAGGACCTTCTCGGCGATGGGCTGCACCAGGGCAGCCTGCATGGCCAGCAGCTCTTGCGCGTCCTTCACGGACACGGCCTTCTTGGCGTGGTCGGCGGTGTCTTCCAGATTGGCTTTCACGACTTGCAGATTCAGTTCGACCAGTTTCTCGACACCTTCGAAGGCCTTCGTGGTGAGGCCAAACAGGGTTTCGAGGTTTGCCTTGTGGGCGGCGGTCACTTGCTCTGGCGTCATCATTGCTAGGCTCATAGGTGGTTTGAAATCCGTCTTGAATACAGTGAATTGTGCGCCGCAACAATGCTAATTGTTGTTTATGGAATCAGTTTGTCAACAAATATTTTTTCATTGCAGAAAATTTGTTGAATTTGTCTGCTTTTCTACTTATTTCAAGGTTTTGAAATATCAGGCCGTTTGAATAATTCCCAGTTTTTCACTATCTGGTGAATGCCGGGCTTGCAGCTCCGGGGCGGTCCGCCTGCCCGGCGAGGGAAATTTGCTACAAATCGCGGTAAAAATGGAAAATCGCAGGGACTTCCGCGTTGGCGATCCATCCGCCGCAAGCTTCCATACTTTCCGGCTTTTTTGATTTCGCCGTGTCGAGCGCTCATGGTAGCGCCGTCTCGCGACAGTTTCGTGTTTTATTGTTTCTGCACAGGGAGGGCGTTTTGCAGCTGTTGATGCCCTTTGTGTTTGTCCTGCTCTGGAGCGCCGGATTTATCGCGGGGAAGTACAGCATGCCGTACGCCGAGCCGATGACCGTGCTGTTCATGCGCTATGGCGGCGTGGTGGTCTGCATGCTGCCGCTGATGGCGCTGTGGCATGCGCCCTGGCCGCGCCGTGGGGCGCAGCCGGTTGTGGACGCAGGTGCGGGCGCCAGCGCAATGCCGGGCGCGCTCGACTGGCGCGTGATCGGGCATATCGCCGTGGCCGGGCTGCTGATGCAGGCGGGCTATCTGGGCGGTGTGTGGTCCGCCGCGCGTGGGGCTGCCGGCGGGTCTGTTGGCGCTGATTGTCGGGCTGCAGCCCATCCTCACGGCGGTGTTCAGTAGCTTGATGGGCGAGCGCAGTTCGCCGCGCGCCTGGCTGGGCCTGTTCTTCGGCATCGCAGGCGTGACGCTCGTCGTCTGGAACAAGCTGCATGTGCTCGGGCTGCCGATGATCGGCGTGTGGCTGTGCGTGTTCGCGCTGTTCTCCATCACCGTGGGCACCCTGTATCAGAAGCGCTTCTGCTCGGTTTTCGATCTGCGCACCGGGTCGCTGATCCAGTTCAGCGTCTCCGCGCTCGCCTGCCTGCCGCCGATGTTCCTGTTCGAGACCCGCGAAGTGCACTGGACGCTGCCGCTCGCCGGCGCCTTGCTCTGGTCCATCATGCCGCTGTCCATCGGCGCGACTTCGCTGCTCTTCATGATGATCCGCAAGGGCAAGGCCACCAAGGTCACCAGCCTGATGTACCTCACGCCGCCGACCACCGCGTTCATGTCCTCGGCGCTGTTCTGAGAAACCTTCTCGCTGCTCGCGGCGGCGGGCATGGCGCTGGTTGTCGGATCCTGAAAGGCTGAAACACATGGAAAAGCTAAGCGCGGAACTTCGCAGCAATTACCGTCACTTTCAAACCATCACGAGCCGCTGGATGGACAACGACGCCTACGGGCATGTCAACAACGTTGTCTATTACAGCTTCTTCGACACCGTGGTGAATGCCTTCTTGGTGGAGAAGGGCGTGCTGGACATCGAACGCAGTCCCGTCATCGGCCTGGTCATCGAAAGCCACGGCAACTACTTCGCGCCGCTGGCCTTGCCTGAGGCGATCGAGGCGGGCCTGCGCATCGCGAAGATCGGCAACAGCAGCGTGCGCTACAAGATCGCGCTGTTCCGCCGCGGCGAGCAGGCCGAGGCCACGCAGGGACACTTCGTTCATGTCTATGTGGCCCGGGCCAGCCGGCGGCCGGCGGCCTTGCCGCAGGCCCTGCGCGAGGAGCTCCAGCCCTTGCTGCACGCCTATTGATCCGGCAGGAAGAAGTTTTCGTGCGGCGTATTTGATGCGGGGATCCTGGAAGTAGGATTTCACGCGTTCGGAATGGGTTTCGATGAACGCCATGTGGTTCTTTGCTGCGGCGTGGAATTTGGCCTTTGTTCTGACGGGGACTCGTGTGCTGATGACATGTTTCAGGTCGGCGTTGAGTCGCTCATCCAGATTGAGCTCCGGGCTGTAGCTGGGCAGGTAAAAGACTTCGATGTCGGCTTGGTGCTCGGCAAGCCATGCCTTGACCGGCTTGCAGTGATGCACGCTGAGGTTGTCGAGGATCAGGAACACTTTCTTTCCCGCGCGCTAGCCATCGGCCACCAGCGCCTCGAAGAACTCGATGAACGCGGTTTCGTCACCCCAGTGAGTCTCGCCACCTTTGGCCTTGGCACGCTTCTCGATGGCCAGATACTCCTGATCGATCCACTGCTTGACAGCCTCCGGTCGCTGTTCGTAAGCGCGCTTGATCGGCTTTTTCGGCGTGAAACCCCATGACTCCGTATCCCTTCCGATGCAACCTCACGACCTGCTTTCGCCTCTCGTGCAGTTGCTCCAGTTTTTGGTATTGAGCGTCTTCTTTTTCCATGCCGATTCGATGTCAGAAATGATAATAAGTTAAATCTTTATATTGCCGCGTCAATGGCGCGCAGGGTGCGCGTCCACCGGCGCTGGCCGTGAATCCGCAGCGCGGTCAACGAGACCGCACGTGTTCATGGCAATCCTATGAAAGGCAGCGTATGAAAGTGTATCCACCGGCAGTCACCGTCCTCGCCGGCGATGCCCGCGAGGCGCTGTCGCGGCGCATCGCCGAAGTGCGCGCCGATCCAGAGCGCATGGCCGTCCAGGACGAGGGCTATGCGTACTATCCGCGCACCTGGGGCTCGCCGTATCTGGAGCGGCGCCGCAAGCTCGGCTGGTCGCTGTACGGCCTGCTGGGCATTGGCCGCGGCGAAAAGGCTGCGATAGAGGCGCAGATGGGCTGCAACTACAATTTCTTCGGCGCGCCTGTGGGCCTGATCTTCACCATCGACTGGATCATGGAGCAGGGCAGCTGGCTCGATTACGGCATGTTCTCGCAAAGCGTGATGCTGGCCGCGATGGCCCGCGGGCTGGACACTTTCCCGCAGGCGGCCTTTATCTATTTCCACCGGCTGATCGTCGATTTTCTCTGGATGGACCAGGAGAAGACAGCGGTGGTCTGCGGCATGGCCCTGGGCTATGCCGACCCCGGGGCGGTGGAAAACCAGCTGGAGACCGAACGGGCGCCGGTATCCGATTTCACGGTTTTTGTCGATAAAAAATGACAAATCCTTACAAATCCTTGCAGTTCTCAGGCCGTTTTCAAGAAAACTTTGTAAGTGACTAATCTTGAAAGAATTTTGGAAATTTCATACACTTACGCAATACTTTGTTCAGGTTTTTCAGATGCGAGATATCCGGTCGAATTTTCCAGGTCTGAAAACGATTCTGCTGATTGCAGCGGGGTTGGTTCTCTCCCTTCCCGTCTTCTCCCAAGCCAGGACATCCGATACTGTTGCAAACAGTGAAAAATCCAGAAAAGCCACGCCCAGAAAGGCTTCCAGGCGTGCGGTAAAGGCGCCGGCGGCCAAGGTCATGGTCAAGCGCACGGTGTTGATCAACGGCCAGCGCAAGGTGATCACAGTCAGCATGCGCCGCCCGGCCGAGGACGTGCGCCCCTCGATGGCCCAGCACATGGGCCTGCGCGGCATGGACGACGCCCTGGATCTGAAGTCCTCCGTTGCCCTGGTCATCGACCAGGAAACCAATGAAGTGTTGTTTCAAAAGAACACTCAGGCAGTTCTGCCGATCGCCTCGATCACCAAGCTGATGACCGCCCTGGTTGTCCTGGACGCCAAGATGCCGGACGAGGAAATCCTGCGCGTGGGCGAGGAAGACCGCGATCTGGAGAAGGGCAGCAGCTCACGCCTGCGCGTAGGCACCGAGATGACCCGCCGCGACATGCTGCTGCTGGCGCTGATGTCCTCGGAAAACCGCGCCGCGTCGGCCCTGTCGCGCTACTACCCGGGCGGCAAGCCGGCCTTCGTGAAGGCCATGAACCGCAAGGCCGTGGAGCTGAATATGGCCGACACCAAGTTCGCCGACCCGACCGGCCTCACCAGCCACAACGTCTCGAGTGCTGGCGATCTGGTCAAGCTCGTCAACGCCGCCTACACCCAGCCGCTGATCCGCCAGTTCTCCACGCAGACCGAATACGAAGTCACCGTGGGCGGCCGTCCCCAGCATTTCATCAACACCAACCGCCTGGTGCGCGGCGGCGAATGGGACATCGGCGTGCAGAAGACGGGCTACATCTCCGAAGCCGGCCGCTGCCTCGTGATGCAGGCGAAGGTGCTGAGCCGTCCAGTGGTGATGGTCTTCCTGGATTCCGTGGGCAAGGTCTCGCGCTTCGCCGACGCGGTGCGCGTGCGCCACTGGCTGGAGAACAGCGGCATCGGCCTGACGCGTTCGGCGCCTTCGGTTTCCATCCCCGCTGCCGCCGTGCCGCACGCCGCGCTGGAAACGAATCCGCGCGCCGCGATCGAAGCCCAGGCCCGCGAGATCATGCGCTGAGCCTGCATCGCGCCTATGAAAAAACCGGCCGTGTGGCCGGTTTTTTTATTTCCGCGCGCCCCGCCGCCGCATGCCGGGGTGCGAGCTTCAGAGTGCGGCGCGATGCCGGCATCATGGCTTGCCGCGGCGCGGTTTATTCCTCGTGCACCGCCTGCGCGTCCTGCTGCGTGAAGCCGATGCCGCGCGAGATCTGCAGCGCGGTTTCCTTGAGCGGCTCGAGCCACTCCTCTTGCATGCGTTCGGCCGGCGCGGTCAGTGACAGACCCGCGACCAGCTTGCCGCTGTCGTCGTAGATGCCCGCGGCAAAGCAGCGCACGCCCATCTCCAGCTCTTCGTTGTCGCGCGAATAGCCGTTGCGGCGCACCCAGCCGAGTTCGCGCTCCAGGCGCGTGAGGTCGGTGATGCTGTTCTGCGTATGGCCGGCCAGGCCGGTGCGGGTGGCGTAGGCGCGGGTGCGGCCGGGATCGTCGGCGGAGAGAAAGAGCTTGCCCACGGAGGTCAGGTGCAGCGGCGCGCGGACGCCGATGGCGCGCACCACCTGCATGCCGGAGCGCTCGCCGTAGGCGCGTTCGATATAGACGATCTCGTCGCCCTGGTGCACGGAGAGGTTCACCGTCTGCCCGGTGAGCTTGTGCAGTGCGCGCATGGGAAGCAGGGCGGCGTCGCGCACCGACAGGTGCGCCTTCACCAGATTGCCCAGCTCCAGCAGACGCATGCCCAGGCGGTAGTTGCCCGAGTCCGAGCGGTCCACCAGACGGCAGGCGACCATGTCGTTGAGGATGCGGTGGGCGGTGGAGGAATGCAGTCCGGTGACGCCGGAGAGCTCCTTGAGGCTGACCGGGTCCGCATGGCCGGCCAGAGAGTCGAGCAGCATCATCATTCGCTCGATCACTTGGATGGTTGTGCGTCCGGCTTGTCTTTTTTGGCTAGCCATATGCGCTGATTATTGCACAATATTGCGAATTATGAAATTCCGGATAATCCAGAAAATATGATGAATTCGAGAGATTCAGACGGCTTTCGCCATGCCGAAAGACTTGCGCGGGCGCTTCAGGAGACGCGCAGGGCCTTCACGCACTCGGTGACCAGGGCCGGTCCGCGATAGATCAGACCCGTATAGACCTGCACCAGGTCCGCGCCCGCGCGGCGCTTGGCCTGCGCGTCCGCGCCCGAGAGGATGCCGCCGGTGCCGACAATTGCCACAGCCTTGCCCAGCTCGGCGCGCAGGCCGCGCACGACCGCGTCGGACTTCTCGCGCACCGGCGCACCAGAGAGGCCGCCGGCTTCCTCGCTGTGACGCAGGCCGGCCACGGCTTCGTGGGAGATGGTGGTATTGGTGGCGATCACGCCGTCGATCTTGTGCCGCAGCAGCAGCGCGGCGATCGCCTTGACCTGCTCGGCGTCCAGATCCGGCGCGATCTTCAGCACCATGGGCACCTGCTTCTTGTTCTCGTCGGCGAGCCGCAGGCTCTTGTCGCGCAGCGCGCCGAGCAGGGTGTCGAGCGCCTGTTCGTCCTGAAGCTGACGCAGATTCTTCGTGTTCGGCGAAGAGATGTTCACCGTCACATAGCTCGCGTAGGGATAGACCTTCTCGAGGCAGTGCAGATAGTCGTCGGCTGCCTGCTCGATGGGCGTGGTGGCGTTCTTGCCGATGTTCAGGCCGAGGACGCCGCCCTCGGCGGCGAAGCGCGAGGCGCGCACGTTGGCGACGAAGGCGTCGACGCCAACGTTGTTGAAGCCCAGGCGGTTGATCAGCGTCTGCGCCTGCGGCAGGCGGAACATGCGCGGCTGCGGATTGCCGGGCTGCGGCTTGGGCGTGACCGTGCCGATCTCGATAAAGCCGAAGCCCAGCGCCGCGAGGCCGTCGATGCAGGCGCCGTCCTTGTCCAGACCCGCCGCGAGGCCAACGCGGTTGGGAAGGTGCAGGCCGAGCAGCTCGACCGCCTGCTCGCCGTTGGCGTCGAGTGAGGAGAACTGGCCAGGCTCGCCTGCGGCGGGAAGCTTGGCGCGCCCCGGCCCGATCAGTCCCGCGAGCCCGATGCGTTCGGCCATGCGCAGACCGCGCAGCGTCAGATGGTGGGCGCGCTCGGCGTCGAGCGAAAACAGCATGGGCCGCACAAGCGGATAGAGGGAGCTAAGCACGTCGAATTATTAGGACTAAAACGTGATACGGATTGGCGAGGCCGGGAGGGGCTGTCCGGCCATGCCGAGGACCCGAAGGGTAGCACGCTCTGAGCCGCGTCCCGCCGAAAATGGACTGGGCGGCGCGGGCGCGGAAGACGGGCGCGGAGGGATGCGTGCGCGAGGCCGAGCGCGCAAGGCGGTGGCGCGAAGCTCGCGCGTGAAATGCGTATCGGGAACGCGCGCCGTGGATGCGTGCGCGAAGCTCAGTCCTTCTCTGGAAGCGGCTTCCAGACGCCGTCGATCAAGCCCTGCAGCGGACGGAAGGCCGCCTTGTAGGCCATCTTGCGGCTCGTGGAGATTCAGTAGCGGAGATAGGCATAGGGCAGGCCGAGGCGGCGCGCCTGCTCGATCTGCCAGAGGATGTTGTAGGTGCCGTAGCTCGCGCCGAGCTGCAGCGCGTCGTAGAAGGTGTAGACGGAGGAGAGGCCGTCCTCGATCACTTCGATCATGCTCACCATGCGCAGCCGGCCGGCCTCGAGCACGTCGTCGGGCTCGCGGAATTCCACCAGCCGCGAATTCACCCGGCTCTGCAGCAGGAACTGGCTGTACTGCTACTGGTTGTCCTCGTCCATGCCGCCGCCGGCGTGGCGCAGCGACTGGTATTGCAGATAGAGCGCGTAGTGCTCGGGAGCATAGGTGAGCGGCGCGACCAGGGTGCGCAGGGTTTCATGCGCACGCCAGGCGAGGCGCTGGGCGCGGCGCGGCGAGAATTTCTCCACCTCGATGCGCACCGGCACGCAGGCCTGGCAGTTGTCGCAATAGGGGTGGTAGGTGAACATGCCGCTGCGGCGGAAGCCCGCCTGCAGAAGCTGCTAATAGACGTTGGCGTTGATCAGATGCGAAGGCGCGGCGATCTGCGAGCGCGCCATGCGGCCTTCGAGATAGCTGCAGGGGTAGGGCGCAGTCGCGTAGAACTGCAGGGCGGAAAGCGGAAGTTCCTTGAGTTTGCTCATCGCCTTGCCCGATGCCTCGGTTGCTCAGCGCCCAGCCTGATCGTCCAGCCAATCGGCGAGCACTGTCTTGTCGAAATTCCAGTCGGCGAGCGGAGCCTCGCCGGTGGCGCCTCGCACATGCTCGACGAAGGCGCCGTAGTCGATCGGTCTGGCGCCCAGTGAAGCCAGATGCGCCGTCTTTTGCTGGCAGTCTATCATCGGCACGCCCTGTCTGCGCAGGAAGGCGCACAGCGCCGCGAGCGCGATCTTGGAGGAGTCGGTGGCGCGCACGAACATCGATTCGCCGAAGAACATCCTGCCGATGGTCACGCCGTAGAGCCCGCCCACGCGTTCGCCGCGCACCCAGGTCTCGATACTGTGGGCCTGGTGCATCGCGTAGAGCGCGGAATAGGCGCCGATCAGCTCGGTGGTGATCCAGGTGCCGGCCTGGACTGGGCGCGGCACGCCGGCGCAGGCGAGCATGACTTCGGTGAATCCCACGTTCACGCGGATCTGCCAGTCGGGATCGCGCAGCACCTTGCGCAGGCTGTCCGAGACCTTGAAGTCCTCGGGGCGCAGCACCATGCGCGGATCGGTGTTACACCACAGCAAGGGCTCGCCCTGCGAATACCAGGGGAAGATGCCCTGGCGATAGGCGTCGAGCAGGCGCTGGGGATCGAGGCTGCGGCTCGCCGCGAGCAGGCCCAGCGCCTTGCTGTCCTGGGGCAGTGCCTCGGAGAGCGGGGGAAAGGGGGCGCCTGGTTCGAGCCAGGCAATCATGCGTGTCGCTTTCGCTGGTCCCGCGCTTCGGGGCTCAGGCGCCGTACGCCGGCGCGCTTGCGGAGGAGGGCGAGGCCGCGCCGTCCAAGTTGGCGGCGGGAGCGGCGAGCCGCATCGGCCGGTTGATGTCGAGCTGATGCACGCGCGGCCGTCCGTCGCCGAGCCGGCCTTCGGCGCGGTCCTGGAAAAACAGCTTGAGCGTGTGATGGATGGTCGGGAAGGCGAGCTCCTGCCAGGGAATGCCGGCCTCGGCCACCAGCTTCACCTCCAGGCTTTCCTCGCTCGGTGCGAAGTCGGGCGCGAGCATCTTCGCCAGATAGAAGAGATGCACCTGATGCACGTGCGGCACGTTGAGCACCGTGAACAGCTCGCCGACTTCGACATGCGCGCCGGATTCCTCGAGCGTCTCGCGCGCCGCGCCCTGGGTGGTGGTCTCGCCCAGCTCCATGAAGCCGGCCGGCAGGGTCCAGTAGCCGTAGCGCGGCTCGATGGCGCGCTTGCACAGCAGCACCTTGTCTTCCAAGACGGGGACGGTGCCCACGACGTTGCGTGGATTCTCGTAATGGATGGCGCCGCAGTTGTCGCAGACGTCGCGTTCGCGGTTGTCGTCGGGCGGGATCCGGCGGCTGACCGCGTGGCCGCAGTTTGAACAGAATTTCATCGGTGATCGGGCAGTTCGCCTGCGAAGCGCCGCACGCCGGCGCGGCGTGCAGCTCGATGGCGCGTTGAGCGCAGTGTAGCAGGGCTGCGTGGTGCGCTTCTACACGGAGGAAACCCGAGCGCACCAACACGAAAAGACATGGATAGAGAGCAGGCGCAATGCGCGGCGCACCGCGCAGCCGCGCTTCTGATTTCCGACCGGGTATCCGCTCAGGCCTTCAGACTGACCGAAGTCTCGGGCTGGCTGACCGAATAGGACGCGGATTGATAGCGCTGCGTGGCCTGCAGCAGGGCGCTCAGGTCGGGAGAGCTGAGGCTCTGGCCGGTGTCGCTGAGCAGGGCGCTGGTGGTAGCCGTCTGCAGCACGTAGTTCGTCGGTGGCGAGAGCGTTTGCACGGTTTGAGGATTGGAATACGTGAGCGCGTTGTCAGCGGACAGCGACGGCTCGGTGGCCGCCTGCGAAATGCGCAGCGAACTCGCGGTGTTGTTCAGGATCTGTCGTCGCCGACGCCTCGGACACCGCCTGGAAGCCCGCATGCTGGCTCGAGGTCTGGGCCAGCGCGGCCTGCAGCCGGGTTAGCCCCTCCTGGGCGCTTTGCACGTCGTTGTCGGTGAGCGACTTGCCCACTGTCCGCAGGCCGTATTCGATGGTCTGCTGCTGGTTGACGTTGAAATTGCCAGTCTGGCCCGCGTTCTGACCCGATTGGCTCGAGCCGGCGGAGAGAATGCGCTGCGTCACCGCCGGCAGACTGAGGAAATTCTGGTTTTGCTGGAGATACAGGCTGGTGGAATTGGCGAAATACAGACCTGTCCCCTCTTGAGTTTTGGACAAGAGGGAGTCGCTGCTGATCAAAGCGCTGAAATCGCATGGTGGTTAACCCAGCTTTTTGCGCAAATCTTCAATATGTTGATAATTTAAAGAATATCGTATTTCTATAAAAACAAGAAGATCTTTATCTGATGTTGTGGGTTTTTCAGAAGGGAATGCGCAGATTTGCCGCCACCAGGGCTGAATTTGAACCCAGACTCGGGATGGCGGTAGCGCAGACCACGCTGTAACAGACCACGGGAATCGCGATCGGGATGACCGGCAGGTGGGTGTAGCCGGTGATCAATCCGCCCTGCACGGCCAGCTCCAGGCGCCCGGCCCGGTAGAAGGAATAGCGCGCCATGGCATAAGCCGAACCCTTCCAGTTGCTGTTGCGGTAATAGCCCGCACCCAGGGTCCAGTCCTTGCCCATGGCCTTTTCCAGGCCCAAGCCGGCGTTGAATTCGTTATGGTCCCCAGAGGAATGCTGGGAGACGCCGAAGATATTCACGTAATAGGAGGGGGGCGGTTCCGCCGCCTTGTCCTGCGCGAGCGCGGCTGGGGAAGAAACCAAGCTCAAGCTGACAAAAATGCCAAAAACGGTCGCGAAGTATTTCAATTTGTTTACTCTCATAAAAAATTAATGTAACAAAATATTATAATATTTGAATATCGCAGGGTTGTTTTACTAATGTGAGAGAGCGCATTGTTGCTCTTGCGCAAAAGCGCGGGCGAAACGTCCGAGGGCGGCCGGGGACAAGCCGCGGACTTGGCCAGGACAGGGCGAGGCATCGGGAAGGAGAGGGCGGTGGAACAGACGGGCGGGCTGGGGGGGCGCCCGAGATGGGCGCGATGCGGATTGAGCATTTCTTCGACAGCAGCACATCGACGTTCAGCTATCTCGTGGTGGACGAAGGCAGTGGCAAGGCCGCGATCATCGACAGCGTGCTCGACTACGACGCCAAGTCCGGCCGGACCTCGACGGCCGGCGCCGAGCGCATCGTCGCGCGCGTGCGCGAGCTGGGCGCGCGGCTCGAATTGGTCCTCGAGACCCACATGCATGCCGACCATCTCTCCGCCGCGCCCTGGCTGCGCGAGCGGCTGGGCGGCAAGCTGGCCATCGGCGAGCGGATCACCGTCGTACAGAAAGTCTTCGGTAAGCTGTTCAACGCCAGCCCCGGCTTCGCTTTGGACGGCAGCTGGTTCGACCGCCTGCTGCATGACGGCGACCGGCTCGAACTGGGCGCGATCGGCATCGAGGCCATGCACTCCCCCGGTCATACGCCGGCCTGCATGACCTATGTCCTGCGCTGCGGCGCTCAGACCGCCGCCTTCGTCGGCGACACCCTGTTCATGCCCGACTACGGCACCGCCCGCTGCGACTTCCCCGGCGGCAACGCGCTCGCCTACGTCAGCACCGTGGCCGAGCAGCGCTCCGCCAACATCCATATCCACGACGGCGTGAGCGAAGACGATTTCGTCGCCATGCGCAAGCAGCGCGACGCCACCCTCGGCATGCCCGTGCTGATCCTGCCCTCGGTGCAAGTGAACATGCGGGCTGACGAGCTGCCGGCACCCGAATCCAACGGCATCTGCTATCTGAAAATCCTGCTCGACGCGGTGTGAGTTCGGCGGCTGGAAATCATGGGCTAGGCCATCCCCGACTAGCGCCGCCACCGATTGGAGCGGCGGCAAAAGCGGTATTATATATATATATTGATCCGGCGTTGAAACAATGAACTCAAGCAGCATACCGAACCGGCGCGTGTTCGAAGTAGCTCTTGACGCGCTCGGGCTGTCGCTGAACGCTGAGCAGATGCTGGCGCGAGGCCTTCACCAGTTGCAGCTTCGAGCGAGCTGGAGCGAGTTTGGTGCCGATCTGCTTCAGGTCGGCATTGGCCATTTCGTTGGGGCTCAGTTCGGGGCTGTAGCTGGGCAAGTAGAAGACTTCGATCTCGTGCTTGTGCTCGGCCAGCCAGGCCTTCACAGGCTTTCTGTGGTGCACGCGCAGGTTGTCCAGGATCAAGTAGATCTTTCGGCCGGCATCCTTGACCAGCCGGCGCAGGAAGTCGATCAGGATGTCGGCGCTCAACGCTCCGTCGAAGGCCTGCCAGCGCATCTGGCCCTTGTTGGTGACGGTGGAGATCACCGACAAGCCGTGGCGCTTGTTGTTCACGCGAATCACGGGCGTCTGGCCTTGCGGGGCGTAGCTGTGCCCGCACACGTCGTCACTGCGCAAGCCGGTCTCGTCGCCCCAGTGAATTTCGGCCCCCTCAGCCTTGGCGCAGGCGGCGATCACCGGGTAGTCCTCGTCGAGCCACTTTTTCACCGCCGCCGGCGACTGCTCGTAGGCCTTCTTCATGGGCTTTTTCGGCGTGAAGCCCAAACGCTCCAGATACAGGCCCATCGTGCGAACGGCCAGCTTGATGCCTTATCGGTTAAGGATCAACTCGGCAACTGCCTGGCGGCTCCACAGCGCATAGATCATCTTCAACTGGTCGGGCGTGCGGTCGCGGATCAGCCGCTGAACCTCGCGCTCCTGCTCCGCCGTCAGCGTTCTGCCCGTACCCTGCGGGCGCCCGGGGCGCTCAACGTCGAGGGCCTTCCACCCGCCCGCGCGATACGCCTTCACCGCCGCAATGAGCGTCGTGCGCGACATCTCGCATGCGCCACCGTGTCCTTCAGGCTCACGCCATCCAGCCGCATTTTCACCACACGTCGGTGCCGTTCGTTCAGGGCGGCTACCGGCAGCGTTCTCGAGTCGATGTTGTCCATGCAACATCCGACTCTATATCACTCAATAAGTTCAATGTTTAAGTGCTGGATCAATGGGGTCTCTCAGTGGCAGACAAGGAAGTCGACGTCGCCGTCCTCGGGGCGGGCGCCGCCGGCATGATGTGCGCTGGTATGGGCGCGCAGTCGGGGCTCAAGGTGGCGCTGATCGATCATGCGGAAAAGATTGGCGAAAAAATCCGTATTTCCGGCGGTGGGCGCTGCAATTTCACTAATCTTTATGCGAGTCCGGCGAATTTTCATTCATCGAACAAGGATTTTTGCCGTTCCGCACTGGCGCGCTACACCCAGGCCGATTTCCTCGATCTCGTGCGCAGCCACCGGATCGGCTATCACGAGAAGCACAAGGGCCAATTGTTCTGCGATGAATCCGCCGAGCAGATCGTGCGCATGCTCGAGGCCGAATGCGAGGCCGGCGGCGTGCGCTGGATGACCGGCTGCAAGGTCGGCGACGTGAGCCGCGGCGTGGATGGTTCGGGCCGCGAGCGTTTCCGCATCGGCACGGCGGCTGGCGCGGTGGCCGCGGACGCCCTGGTCGTGGCTATGGGCGGTCTGTCCATCCCCAAGATCGGTGCGACCGACTTCGGCTACCGGCTCGCCAAGCAGTTCGGGATTCCACTGGTGCAGCCGTGCCCAGGTTTGGTGCCGATGACCTTCGACGCCGCCGGCTGGGTGCCCTTCGCCGAGCTGGCGGGCATCTCCCTGGAAGTCGAAGCCAGCCTGCCCGAGGCGCCGCGCAAGTCCGTGCCGGTCTTCCTGGAAGACCTGCTCTTCACCCACCGGGGGCTCTCCGGCCCGGCGATCCTGCAGATTTCCAGCTTCTGGCGGCCCGGCCAAGCGCTGTCGCTCAACCTGCTCCGCGGCCGCAACGCCGAAGCCGAGCTGCTGGCCGAGAAGGCCCGGCCGGCGCGCCAGCTCGCGACCGTGCTCGGCCAATGGCTGCCCGCCCGGCTGGCGGCACACTGGATTTCGGCCCAGGGCCTGGACCCGGCGGCCCGCATCGGCGAATTGCCCGACAAGACTCTGCGCAAACTGGCGGCTTCGCTCTCCGCCTGGCGGCTCGCGCCGTCCGGAACAGAGGGCTACCTCAAGGCCGAGGTCACCTGCGGCGGCGTGGACACCCGGGCATTGTCCTCGGCCAGCATGATGGCCAAGGCCGTACCCGGCCTGTACTTCATCGGTGAGGTCATGGACGTCACCGGCTGGCTCGGCGGCTACAACTTCCAGTGGGCCTGGGCGTCCGCTGCGGCGGCCGCAACAGCATTGGCGCAACGTTGAACTTGTGATAAAGTAATAGAATTTTCGAGTCTGGCTATCAGTTTAATCATCTGTTTCGAATCCGCGCAGAAATCCTTGATTTTAAATAACTCATTTTTTTTAAAAGGCTTTTAACGGAAAATGACGACCATTCGCCTCAAAGAGAATGAGCCTTTCGAAGTCGCGCTGCGGCGCTTCAAGCGCACCATCGAGAAAAACGGCCTGCTGACCGAGCTGCGCGCCCGCGAGTTCTATGAAAAGCCGACCGCCGAGCGCAAGCGCAAGAAGGCTGCGGCCGTGAAGCGCCACTACAAGCGCATCCGCAGCCAGATGCTGCCGAAGAAGATGTACTGATTCTCCTGCGTCCGCCCACTGCGGATGCGGCTGACATGAACCCGCCGGCGGTTTGGCCACTGGCGGGTTTTTTGTCTTTATCGATCAAGGCAGACCCGAGGACATCATGAATCTGAAACAACGCATCAACGACGACATGAAGGCCGCCATGCGCGCCCGCGAGGCCGAACGCCTGGGCAGCATCCGCATGCTGCTGGCGGCGATGAAGCAGTGCGAGGTCGACGAGCGCATCGAACTCGACGACGCCGCCATCTTCGCCCTCGTCGAAAAACTCATTAAGCAGCGCCGCGACGCCTCCTCCCAGTTCAAGCAGGCCGGCCGCGAGGATCTGGTCGCCAAGGAAGAGGCCGAGATCGTCGTGCTCGCCGCCTACATGCCGGCGCAAATGTCGGCCGAGGAAGTCGCCGCGGCCATCGCCAAAGCCGGCGCCAAGGGGCCGCAGGACATGGGCAAGGTCATGGGAGTGCTCAAGCCCGCGCTCGCGGGCTGCGCCGACATGGGCGCGGCCTCCGGCCAGCTCAAGACCGCGCTCGCCGCGCTGGCCTGAGCCAGACCTCGACCGCATCGCCGAGCCTACCCGGGCGTGATCCCCCAGTCATTTATTCAGGGCCTTCTGGCCCGCGTCGACATCACCGACGTGGTGGGCCGGCATGTGCAGTTGAAGAAGGCGGGGGCGAACTATCTGGGCCTGTGTCCCTTCCATAACGAAAAGTCGCCCTCATTTACCGTTTCGCCCTCCAAGCAGTTCTTCCATTGCTTCGGCTGCGGCGCGCACGGTTCGGCGATCGGTTTCCTGATGGAGCACAGCGGCGCCTCGTATGTAGAGGCCATCCGCGATCTCGCGCAGTCGGTTGGCATGACCGTGCCCGAGGAAGAGAACCGCGTCTCGGTCGAGCAGCGCAAGGCTAGGCAGGATGCGCAGATGGCGCTCACCCAGGTCATGAGCACCGCCTGCGACTATTATCGCAAGCAGTTGCGCTTGTCCGACGCGGCGAAGAATTACTTGAAGGGCCGCGGCCTCACGGGCGAGATCGCGGCGCGTTTCGGGCTGGGTTTCGCGCCGGACGCATGGCAGAATCTGGAAGGCGAATTCGGGTCCTATCGCGACGACGCGGTGGCCAAGCCCCTGGTCGAGTCGGGCCTGGTGATCGAAAGCGAGAAGACCGAATCCGACGGCAAGCATCGGCGCTATGACCGCTTTCGCGGCCGCGTGATGTTCCCCATCCGCAACGTCAAGGGCGCGGTGATCGGATTCGGCGGACGCGTGATGGACGGCTGCGAGCCCAAGTATCTCAACTCGCCGGAAACGCCTTTGTTCTCCAAAGGCAATGAACTGTACGGCTTGTTCGAAGCGCGCGCGGTCATCCGCGAGATGGGCTACGTGCTGGTGACGGAAGGCTATATGGACGTGGTCGCGCTTGCCCAGATGGGGTTCGCCAACGCCGTCGCCACGCTGGGCACGGCCTGCACGCCCATGCATGTGCAGAAGCTGTTCCGGCAGATCGACAACGTCGTGTTCTCCTTCGACGGCGACGCAGCGGGACGGCGCGCCGCGCGCCGCGCGCTCGAAGCCTGTCTGCCGTTGCTGGCCGACGACAAGACCGTGCGCTTCCTATTCCTGGCGTCCGAGCACGACCCGGACAGCTATATCCGCGAAGAGGGCGCGCAAGCTTTTGACGCAGCGGTGGCGCAGGCCATGCCGCTGTCGCAGTTCCTGCTCAAGTCGGTGGCGCAGGACCTCAATCTGCGCCAGCCCGAGGGCAGGGCGCGCGCGCAGTTCCAGGCCAAGCCGCTGCTGCAGGCCATGCCGCCCATCGGGCTGCGGCTGCAGATCATCCGCAGCCTGGCGGAGATGACGGGTTCCACGTCCGCGGAGGTCGAGGCCGTCTGCGAGCTCAAGCCAGTCGCCGCCAGCCGCTACGCCGCGCCCAAGCCACGGGTCAAGCGCGCGCCGCCAACCGGGCTGGAGCAGCAGTTGATGCGCATGCTGATGCGCTTCCCGGAGCTGGCCGGCGAACTCGACGCGCAGACGCGCGCCGCGCTCGCGACGCCCGACGGCGCCAATAGCGAGCTGCTGGCCGATCTGTTCGCGCATTGCGACCAGAGCAAAAGCTTCGCGGCGCTGTCCGACCTGCTCGCGCAGTCGCCCTTCGAGGGCGCCTACCAGGGCTTGCGTGAAGCGGTGCTCAAGGACGACATCGACCTGGACGCCGCGCGCGCCGAATTGCAAGGCGCGGCGTCCAAGTTGGTAACGGAGGGCTGGAAGCAGGAACAAAGGCGGCTTGCCCAGTTGATCGAAGCCGGGCGGGCCAGCGACGCCGACAGAGAGGCCTACCGCCGGTTCGCCGAATGGCTTCAGCAGGAAAAAGCCGGTCCGAAGCCGGTCGATTGACCGATTTTTGCAGTATTTGGCTAGTTAGTCAGCAGATTTTTCATACGTTATAACATCAGATTCAATTAATGCGGCTTGGGTTGTTTTTTCATCCCTGCCGCTGCGAAAAGAGAGTGGCTATGGCAAAGGCAAGCGCGACCAAGAAATCCACTGGCAAGCCAGCGGCAAAAACCGCGGCTAAGGCTGCGCCGCGCGCGGCGAAGCTGGCACCGAAGGCGGCAGCCAAGAAGACCGCCGTCAAGCCGGTGGCCAAGCCGGCGGCCAAGCCCGCACCGAAGGCGCCCGTCAAGCCGGCCGCCAAGGCGCCGGCTAAGCCCGCAGCAAAACCCGTCGCTAAACCCGCCGCGCCGCTCAAGGCGGATGCGCCGGGCAAGGCAGTGTCGGCAAAAGCTGTTGCGCCTACGGAAACTGAAAAGCGTTTGCCCAAGTCCAAAGCCAGTGCCCAATCCGAATCGACTGGCGAAAAAGTGACGACAGAATTGCAGGCAGCACCCGAGACCGCCGCGCGTCCGGTATCCGAGAAACAAAAAGCCAAGGATCGCAAGGCAAAGGAAAAAGCGCTGCTGCGCGACTTTGAAGCGCGCCAGGCTGGTTCCACCGAAGAGGAGCTCGAGGCGCGCCGCCAGAAGCTCAAGGCGCTGATCAAGCTGGGCAAGTCGCGCGGCTATCTGACCTACGCCGAAATCAATGACCATCTGCCCGACGACCTCGTCGACTCAGAGGCCATCGACACGCTCGTCGCCACGCTGAACGACATCGGCGTCGCCGTCTACGAGCAGGCGCCCGACGCCGAGACCCTGCTGCTCAACGACAACGCGCCCTCCGCCGCTTCCGATGAAGAAGCCGAAGAGGAAGCCGAAGCCGCGCTGTCCACCGTCGACTCCGAATTCGGCCGCACCACCGACCCCGTGCGCATGTACATGCGCGAGATGGGCGCCGTGGAGCTGCTCACCCGCGAAGGCGAAATCGAAATCTCCAAGCGCATCGAAGCCGGCCTCAAGGACATGGTCATGGCCATCTCCGCCTGCCCGGTCACCATCTCCGAAATCCTCGTCATGGCCGACAAGGTCGCCACCGGCACCTCGCGCATCGACGAAGTCATCGACGGCCTGATCGATCCCAACGCTGAAGCTGCCGCCGTCCTGGCTGCCACCCAGGCGCAGGAAATCGTCGCCGAGGAGGAGGAGGAAGACGAGGAAACCGAGGACGAGGAAGATGGCGAGGACGAAGATGGCAGCAGCGCCGCGTCGGCCCGCCAGCTCGAAGAGCTGCGCGTCACCGCGCTCGAGAAGTTCGCGGTCATCCGCGAGCACTTCGACAAGATGCGCAAGGCCTACGAACGCGAAGGCTATCAGTCCAAGCCCTATCAGCGCGCCCAGGAAGGCATCCGCAAGGAGCTGCTCGAAATCCGCTTCACCGCCAAGAACGTCGAGAAGCTCTGCGACACCCTGCGCGGCCAGGTGGACGAAGTGCGCAAGCTCGAGCGCGCCATCCTCAACATCGTCGTCGACAAGTGCGGCATGCCGCGCAGCGACTTCGTCGCGCGCTTTCCCGGCAACGAGACCAACCTCGGCTGGATCACGCCGATCGCCAACGAGAACAAGCCCTGGAGCCAGGTGGTCGCCCGCAACGCGCCGGCGGTGCAGGAGCTCCAGCAAAAGCTCATCGACCTGCAGCAGCGCGTCGTGCTGCCGCTCACCGAGCTGCGTGAAGTCAACAAGAAGATGGCCGAGGGCGAGAAGCGCACCCGCGAAGCCAAGCGCGAAATGACCGAAGCCAACCTGCGTCTGGTCATCTCCATCGCCAAGAAGTACACCAACCGCGGTCTGCAGTTCCTCGACCTGATCCAGGAAGGCAACATCGGCCTGATGAAGGCCGTGGGCAAGTTCGAATACCGCCGCGGTTACAAGTTCTCGACCTACGCCACCTGGTGGATCCGTCAGGCCATCACGCGTTCGATCGCCGACCAGGCCCGCACCATCCGCATCCCGGTGCACATGATCGAGACGATCAACAAAATGAACCGCATCTCACGGCAGATCCTGCAGGAGACCGGCGCCGAGCCCGATCCCGCGACGCTCGCCGCCAAGATGGAAATGCCAGAGGACAAGATCCGCAAGATCATGAAGATCGCCAAGGAGCCGATCTCCATGGAAACGCCGATCGGCGACGACGACGATTCCCATCTGGGCGACTTCATCGAGGACACCAACACCCTGGCTCCAGCCGAGGCGGCCCTGCATGGCAGCATGCGTGACGTCGTCAAGGACGTGCTCGATTCGCTCACGCCGCGCGAGGCCAAGGTCCTGCGCATGCGTTTCGGCATCGAGATGAGCACCGACCACACGCTGGAAGAAGTCGGCAAGCAGTTCGACGTCACCCGCGAGCGCATCCGCCAGATCGAAGCCAAGGCGCTGCGTAAGCTGCGTCACCCCAGCCGCTCCGACAAGCTCAAGTCCTTCCTCGAAGGCAGTTGAGCCGGCGCCGCCGCCAAAAATCACGGGCCCCTAGCTCATGCTTGGTTAGAGCAGCGGACTCATAATCCGTTGGTGCCGTGTTCGATTCACGGGGGGCCCACCAACCCTAGACACGGGTTTGCCGATGCGGCGGCCCGCGTTTTCTTTTGCGGGGACCTACGGATTATGAATCCGCGGCTCCCCCATGTAACTTCGCGCGTGTTTTTGCACTGATTTTCGCGCGTTTTTTCACCGGTTTTCAGGCGAAAAATCGAGGCTCAAGCCAGGTCAAGGGGTAAGGTGAGACTACAAAGGTATCCCCGTTGTTATCCTGTTTCCAGACACCCCCCCAGATAAATGAAAATTCCGCCTCCGGCAGCCAAAAAACCCTCGGCGGCCTGCGGAAATCCCCCCCCAGCCTACGCCACGCGCCGCCTGCTTTGCGGACTCGAATGAGGCCAGAAACGTAGCCAGGTCGACCTCCCAAGCTGCAGCTACCTGCTGTGCATAAAAGGCGTCCATCGCACCGATTTTCCCAGCAACCTCCTCAATGGTCGGCAAAAATTCCTACATGATGTCGATGGGGATCAGTGAGTAGCCCTCCGTCCCCCAATAGGGCGGGTCGAGGTAGAAAAACGTGTGCGGCCGGTCGTAGCGCTTCATGCACTCCTGCCACGACAGGTTCTCGATTGTAGTGCCTTCGAGGCGCAGATGCGCGGCCGAGAGGCTTTCCTCGATGCGCAGCAGGTTGGGCGCTGCCGAGGTGGTCGCGGTACCGAAAGTCTGACCGTCGACACGGCCGCAGAAGGCGTGATGCTGCAGGTATTAGAACCGCGCCGCGCGCTGAATGTAGGTCAGCGTCGACGGTCGGCTCTCCTGGTGCCACTTGAACACCTGGCGGCTGCTGATCGCCCAGCGGAACTGCCTCACAAACTCCTCCAGGTGATGCTGCACCACGCGGTACAGATTGGTCAGCTCGCCGTTGATGTCGTTCAGAACCTCGACGGGTGCTGAATGCGCGCGCAGAAAGTAGAGCGCCGCACCGCCGAAGAAGACTTCCACATAGCACTCGTGAGGCGGGAACAAGGGCAGCAGCTTATCGGCCAGGCGGCGCTTGCTGCCGAGCTAGGGGATGATGGGCTTACACGAATTATTAAGGAACATCGGCGTCGGTTTTCCTCTCTTCAGGCGCTCGCGGCGCGCTGCTGTGAGGCTCGACGGCCTTCTCATTCATGCTCCCGCAGCGGGGGCATTTCCAGCGAATGCGGGTGTACTCTACCTCCGCCACCTTCCTATTGCAAAAGCCACATCTGATCGCGTCCAACTGCTCGTCCTGGTCGTGGTAGGCTTAGGACGCCGTCGCGACAGTGGCGGCGCCTTGGCCTAAACGCAGGCTTGTTCTGTGGGTGGGTGGTCTGCCTGGTGTTCCCGAACCAGGCAGGTCGCGCCGTCTTTTTCATACAATGGGTCTCTTTATCAGGCACATCAGGGCAACACATTAGGCGCGATCGGAGGTAGTGGTGAATTTCCCGCTTCGATCCACGCCAAGTACTCCATATAGTCGGTGTTCTCAAGATCCATTGGAATAAAGGCGTTGTCTTCTACGCGTAGCACCACCGCATCGGAAATTTCGCCTGTTTCACCATTGAGAATGCGCTTGAATTTGTGAGTCATGATTAGAGCCTGCAGTTAGCGGTGAAACTCAGTGAGTAATAATTGGCTCCATTCGTGGTGGGATTTCCGTAAAACGAGCAAGAATCGACACCAGTACTGTTGAACGCGATCGCACACCAGTTCGTTCCATATCCAACATTCACGGTCACAGTAGGAGGAGCGCGCTTGGTTACTTTATATGTCCCTTGCGCATAGTGATTGTTGGTACCGGCAGTGCCGTAACCAGACCAGAAAATTTGATTCGTGGACTGTTCGAAATACCGTTGGCATAGCATCAATTCTTGAGCGTAAGTACGAGTGGTATCAAATAGTGTTGCAGTGCTACCGGGTTCGAGTTGCACACTAGTGATATAGAGCTTCGCGCCGTTGGTTTCCACGATCGAACGGGCGCCTGTTGCGGAAATATAGTTAGCTGATGTCCACGCTCCCGCTACACCGGAAAATGTAGATCCACATCCAAGTCCGAAAGCAACATACAGGGAACCTTCCCCGCTGGCACCGACCCAAGTTCCTGCTGTGTCGCCCGGAATTGTGATGGTTTTATATTCCCAAGTATTGGGGGTGTTAACTGTATAAGTGAATGGATAGGACCGAGTTGTCGCATAATTTCGCAGTGAACCGCCGTAAGTGCCTGCCGCATCGGCATACGCCCAGAACGAAAACGTCACGCTTTTTGCATTCGCAGTGCCAAAGCCAAGATCAGCGATCGAGTAACCATCCAGCGGCTGTTGAAGCAAGAAGTAATCGCCCGCAGCGACCGCATACGCACTAAGAGCGGTCATTCCAAGGTAGGAACTAAAGCCAACTGGAGGGGTGATAGCTCCAGCGTTTTGCTGAGCAGAAAATTTTCCTGCAACGCTTCCTAGGATGATCCACTGCTCCATCACATATTGAGAGATGGTGGTATTGTTCATCGCTGCGCAGCCCTATTTATTGATCCCGCACTTAAACATTGAGCTTATTGAGTGATATAGAGTCGGCATGTTGCATGGACAACATCGACTCGAGAACGCTGCCGGTAGCCGCCCTGAACGAACGGCACCGACGTGCGGTGAAAATGCGGCTGGATGGCATGAGCCTGAAGGACGCAGCGGCGCAATGCGAGATGTCGCGCACGACGCTCATTGCGGCGGTGAAGGCGTATCGCGCGGGCGGGTGGAAGGCCCTCGACGTTGAGCGCCCCGGGCGCCCGCAGGGTACGGGCAGAACGCTGACGGCGGAGCAGGAACGCGAGGTTCAGCGGCTGATCCGCTGACCACACGCCCGACTAGTTGAAGATGATCTATGCGCTGTGGAGCCGCCAGGCAGTGGCCGAGTTGATCCTTAACCGATACGGCATCAAGCTGGTCGTTCGCACGATGGGCCTGTATCTGGAGCGTTGGGGCTTCACGCCGCAAAAGCCCATGAAGAAGGCCTACGAGCAGTCGCCGGCGGCGGTGAAAAAGTGGCTCGACGGAGGACTCCCCAAGACGCCCGTGATTCGCGTGAACAACAAGCGCCACGGCTTGTCGGTGATCTCCACCGTCACCAACAAGAGCCAGATGCGCTGGCAGGCCTTAGACGGAGCGTTGAGCGCCGACATTCTGATCGATTTCCTGCGCCGGCTGGTCAAGGATATGCCGGCAGAAAGATCTACCTGATCCTGGACAACCTGCGCGTGCACCACAGCAAGCCCGTGAAGGCCTGGCAGGCCGAGCACAAGCACGAGATCGAAGTCTTCTACTTGCCCAGCTACAGCCCCGAACTGAGCCCCAACGAAATGGCCAATGCCGACCTGAAGCAGATCGGCACCAAACTCGCTCCAGCTCGCTCGAAGCTGCAACTGGTGAAGGTCACGCGCCAGCATCTGCTCAGCGTTCAGCGACAGCCCGAGCGCGTCAAGAGCTACTTCGAACATGCGCCGGTTCGGTATGCTGCTTGAGTTCATTGTTTCAACGCCGGATCAATAAAGGCTGATAACGCAAAGCGGGAAGGCGTTCAACGCGGCGGCGCGGCGCAAACCCGGCGGCGGCGTGAAGTGGCAAGTCGGATGTGGCCGGGCGGTATAATACGACTTTTGCGCTTTTCGCCCGGCGCGCCTTTCCTTTCCTGTTCATGGCCACCCCCTCCAGCCATTTTTATTTCTTCCTCGGCGCCTCCGCGCTTTCCCCTTTCCGCTTGACCCAGCTGCTGGGCAGCCTGCAGCGCATCGAGCCTGCCGTGCAAGCCCTGCAGGCGGATCAGCTCTATCTCGTCGAAGCCCGGCAGGCTTTGCCGGAAGAGACGCTGCGCCGGCTCGAGACCCTGCTGGTCGCCAAGCGCAGCGAAGAGGCCGCCGGCCGGGCCGACGCCGAAGGCGGCTATCTGCTGGTCACGCCGCGCCTGGGCACGATCTCGCCCTTCTCCAGCAAGGCTGGCGACATCGCCCGAAACTGCGGTCTGGAAGGCGTGGCACGCATCGAGCGCGGCACCGAATACCGGGTCATGCTCAAGTCTGGGCTCTTCGCCAGCAAGAAGGTGCTGGGCGAATCGGCGCGGCTGGCCATTGCCGAATGTCTGCACGACCGCATGACCGAAACCGTGGCCGCCTCGCGTGCCGACGCGCTGGCGCTCTTAGCCGAACTGCCGCCCAAGCCGCTCAAGTGGGTGGAGCTGGGGCAGGGCGAGGCCAGCGGCAAGCGCGCGCTCGATGAGGCCAACTCGGCTCTCGGCCTGGCGCTCTCCGAGGACGAGATCGACTATCTCGTCGCCGCCTTCACCCGCCTGGGACGCAACCCCAGCGACGTCGAGCTGATGATGTTCGCCCAGGCCAACAGCGAACACTGCCGCCACAAGATCTTCAACGCCGACTGGGTCATCGACGGCGAAGCCCAGCCCAACACGCTCTTCGGTATGATCCGCCACACCCACAGGGCCACGCCCCAGGGCACGGTCGTGGCCTATTCGGACAATGCCGCCGTGATGGAAGGCGGCCCGGCGGAAAGCTGGCTGGCCGACGGTCAGGGCGCGGGCCAGCAGGGCGTCTACCGCAAGCACGACGCGGTGCTGCACACCCTGATGAAGGTCGAGACGCACAACCACCCGACCGCGATTTCGCCTTTCTCGGGCGCCTCCACCGGCGCCGGCGGCGAGATCCGAGACGAAGGCGCGACCGGCCGCGGTGCTCAGCCCAAGGCGGGCCTGTGCGGCTTCTCGGTGTCCAATCTGGACCTGCCGGGCATGGACCATCCCTGGGAGACCGACGCCGAGGGCAAGCGCTACGGCAAGCCAGAGCGCATTGCCTCAGCGCTGCATATTATGATCGAAGGCCCGATCGGCGCGGCCGCCTTCAGCAACGAATTCGGCCGCCCCAATCTGGCCGGCTATTTCCGCAGTTACCAGCAGCACATCGAAGGCGCCGACGGCGCGCCGGGCCACGTCTACGGCTATCACAAGCCCATAATGATCGCCGGCGGCATCGGCAACATCGACGCGCGGCTCACGCACAAGAAGCAGCTCGGCCCCGGCAGCCTGCTGATCCAGCTCGGCGGTCCGGGCATGCGCATCGGTCTGGGCGGCGGCGCCTCCAGCTCGATGAGCAGCGGCAGCAACACCGCGGAGCTGGACTTCGATTCCGTGCAGCGCGGCAACCCCGAGATCCAGCGCCGCGCCCAGGAAGTCATCCACGCCTGTTGGATGCGCGGCGAGGACAACCCCATCCTCTCCATCCACGACGTCGGCGCGGGCGGCCTCTCCAACGCCTTCCCCGAGCTGGTCGACGGCGCCGAGCGCGGCGCGGTCTTCCAACTGCGCGAGATCAAGCTCGAAGAGAGCGGAATGAGCCCGGCGGAGATCTGGTGCAACGAGGCGCAGGAGCGTTACGTCCTGGCCATCGCGCCGGAATCGCTCGAACTCTTCGCGCAACTGTGCGAGCGCGAGCGCTGCCCCTTCGCTGTCGTCGGCACGGCCACCGAGGCGCTGGACCTGAAGCTGGCCGACGCCGCCCAGCCCGAGGGCAAGGCCGAGCATCTGCCCATCGACATGCCGATGGACGTGTTGTTGGGCAAGCCGCCGAAGATGCGGCGCAACGTCGCGCGCCTGCCGGCGCCGCCGTCCAGGCTCGACCTCACCAGCTTGTCCATCGAGCAGGCCGCGGCTTCCGTGCTGCGCCATCCCACGGTGGCCGCCAAGAACTTCCTGATCACCATCGGCGACCGCACCGTCGGCGGCCTGACCACGCGCGACCAGATGGTCGGCCCCTGGCAGGTGCCCGTCGCGGACTGCGCGGTCACCGCGCGCGACTATGGCGGTCTGGCCGGCGAAGCCATGGCGATGGGCGAGCGCACGCCGCTCGCGGTGCTCGACGCCCCGGCTTCGGGCCGCATGGCGGTGGGCGAGGCGATCACCAATATCGCCGCCGCCGACATCGCCGCGCTCTCCAGCATCAAGCTCTCCGCCAACTGGATGGCCGCCTGCGGCGCCGAGGGCGAGGACGCCAAGCTCTACGACACCGTCAAGGCCGTGGGCCTGGAGCTGTGCCCGGCGCTCGGCCTGTCGATCCCGGTGGGCAAGGATTCCCTGTCTATGCGCACGCGTTGGGCCGAGGCCGACGCGCAGAAAGAAGTGCTCGCGCCGGTGTCGCTGATCGTCTCGGCCTTCGCGCCGGTGGGCGACGTGCGGCGCACGCTCACGCCGCAGCTGCAGACCGGCGAGGAGACCGAACTGCTTCTGATCGACCTAGGCCGCGCAAAGCGCCGCATGGGCGGCAGCGTGCTCGCGCAGACCCTGCGCGAGCTCGGCGGCGCGCCACCCGATCTCGACGATCACGAAGACCTGCGCCGCCTGTTCGACGCCGTGCAGCAGCTCAACCGCGCTGGTATGCTGCTCGCCTATCACGACCGCTCCGACGGCGGCCTCTTCGTGGCCGTCGCCGAAATGGCCTTCGCGGGCCGCTGTGGTGTCTCGCTCAACGCCGACATGCTGGTGCTCGAGCCCGACGCCGAGCAAGATTACGGCGACGCCAAGAACTGGGCCGGCCAGATTTCCGAACGCCGCAACGACCTGACCCTGCGCGCGCTCTTCAACGAAGAGCTCGGCGCCGTGCTGCAGATCCGCTACGCCCAGCGCGACGCAGTCTTCAAGCTGCTGCGCGAGCAGGGCCTGTCGGCCTGCAGCCACGTGATCGGCAAGCCCAACGACCGCGACGTCATCGAGCTCTACCGCGACGCCAAGAAGGTCTTCGGCGCGCCGCGCGGCCAGATGCAGCAGGCCTGGATGGAGACGAGCTGGCGCATCGCGCGCCTGCGCGACAACCCCGACTGCGCCGACGCCGAATACCAGGGCGTGCTCGACGCCGACCCCGGCATCAGCCCGCTGATCGGCTTCGATCCCAAGGAAGACGTCGCCGCGCCCTATGTGACTTCCGGCGCGCGTCCGCGCGTGGCGGTGTTGCGCGAGCAGGGCGTCAATTCGCACCGCGAGATGGCCTATGCCTTCGACGCGGCGGGCTTCGAAGCGGTGGACGTGCACATGAGCGATCTGCTCGCCGGCCGTCATGGCCTGGAGAGCTTCAAGGGCATCGTCGCCTGCGGCGGCTTCAGTTACGGCGACGCGCTGGGCGCCGGTCGCGGATGGGCCGGTACCATCCTCTACAGCCCCAGGCTCTCGGACCAGTTCGGCGTCTTCTTCCAGCGCGCAGACAGCTTCGGCCTGGGCGTGTGCAACGGCTGCCAGATGATGGCCCAGCTCTCGAACATGATTCCCGGCGCCGCCGCCTGGCCCGCTTTCCACCGCAACCTCTCCGAGCAGTTCGAGGGCCGGCTGGTGACGGTCGAGGCGCTGGAAAGCCCCTCGCTCTTCCTGCGCGGCATGGCCGGCAGCCGCATTCCGGTGGTGTCCTCGCACGGCGAGGGCCGCGTGAATTTCGCCGTCCAGGGCGACGCGGCCGCCGCGAAAGCGGCGCTGCGCTTCGTCGACAACCACGGCAAGCCGACCGAGCGCTATCCGCTCAATCCCAATGGCTCGCCCGGCGGCCTCAGCGGCGTGACCACCGAGGACGGCCGCTTCACGATCATGATGCCGCACCCCGAACGGGTCTACCGCGCCGAGCTGATGAGCTGGCATCCGCAGGGCTGGGAAGGCTTCAGCCCCTGGATGCGCATCTTCCGCAACGCGCGCAAGTGGGTGGGCTGAGCGGGGAAGGACAGTACCGCCGCCATGGCGGCAGGCATGAAAAAAGCCGGTCGAAAGACCGGCTTTTTCTTTGTGGCGGATCCGCTTACTGGATCTTGGCCTTGTCGCGCAGGCTCTTGACCATTTCCTGGAACTTGGTGCGCTGGTAGTTCTGATCCGACTGGATCTTCTTGGCGATCTCGCCCTTGACCTGGTCGAAGGTCGGGATCTTGGCGTCGCGCACGTCGTCGAGCTTGATGATGTGGAAGCCGAACTGGGTCTTCACCGGAGTCTGGATGTACTGGCCCTTTTGCAGGCTGGTCATCGCGGCGGAGAACTCGGGCACGAAGTTGCTGGGGTTGGCCCAGTCCAGATCGCCGCCGTTGGGCGCCGAGCCCGGATCCTTGGAAGAGGCCTTGGCCAGCTCTTCGAAGTTGCCGCCGGCATTGAGCTTGGCGATGATGGCCTTGGCATCGTCTTCCTTCTCCACGAGGATGTGGAGCGCATGGTATTCTTTGCCGCCCATCTGGCTCATGGCCTTGTCGTATTCGGCCTTCAGGACGCTGTCCGCGGGCGGATGGCTCTTGACGTATTCCTCGAAGAGGGCGCCGACCAGCACGTTGGTGCGGGCCTGTTCGATCTGGTCCTTCACGTCCTCGCGGTTGAGCACGCCGCGCTTGGTGGCTTCCTGGATCAGCAGTTCGCGCTCGATCAGCATGGTACGGCCGCGCTCGCGCAGCTCGGCGTTGTCGGGCTGGCCGGAGCGCTTGATCAGGTTGTCGAGGGCGGATTTGGGAATGGCCTTGCCGTTGACCAAGGCTGCGTTCTGGGCATAGGCCGGAGCGGCGAGAAGAGCGGCTGCCGCGCAGACGGCGGATGCGGCGCGAATAACAAGCTGTTTGTTCATAGTCACCTAAAGGTTGTGTCAGTGTTCTCCGCCGGCTTCCGCTGGCGACTGAGCATGGATGGCCAAGGCGTGGATGCCCGCCCCCATCAGCGGTTGGAGCGCATCATACACCATGCGATGCCGCGCCAGCCTTGGCTGGCCGGCAAAGAACGAGGCCACGATGCGCACCCGGAAATGCCCGCTGCCCTGGCCGGCGTGGCCGACGTGCAGCGCGCCTTCGTCCTCCACTTGAATGCGCGTGGGGGGGGGGAATTCCTGACGCAGCAGATCCGCAATCCGGTCCGGATGCAGCGCCATCTCAGGAATGGCCACCGGCGTCTTGCTTGCCGGGTGCCAATTCGGGCTGCGTCAGCTTTGCCCCGTCGTCTTCTTCATGCAGCGCATGCTTGCCCAGCCAAAAGGCCTGGACGATCACGAAGGTGACGGTCAGCCCGCTGGCTCCGAACAGTTTGAAACTGACCCAGACATCGGTCGGGAAGTTCAGCGCGACCCAGAGATTGAGCACGCCGAGCAGGGCGAAAAACACCGCCCAGGCGAGATTGAGCTGGCCCCAGATCCAGTCCTCGAGCTTGATGTGCTGGACCATGGCGGCGCGGATCAGGTTCTTGCGGAAGACCGTGGCGCTCACGAGCAGGGCGGCGGCCAGCACCCAATAGAACACGCTGGGCTTCCACTTGATGAACGTTTCATTGTGCAGGAAGAGCGTGGCGCCGCCGAAGCCGCCGACCAGCACCAGGCTCACCCAAAGCATGGCGTCCACCTTGCGGTGGCGCAGCCAGACCCAGACGATCTGCACTAGCGTGGCGGCGATGGCGGCGACGGTGGCGACATAAATGTCGGCCATCTTGTAGGCGACGAAAAAGAGGATGACCGGAAACAGATCGAACAGGAATTTCATTCAGGCTTGCGGGGCGAAAAAGTGATCGAGGCGGAATTAATGCAATAGCGCAGGCCGGTTGGCGGCGGGCCGTCCTCGAACACGTGGCCGAGGTAGGCTTCGCAGGTCTTGCAGTGCACTTCGGTGCGGATCATGCCATGCGAGCGGTCGACGTGCTCGGAAATGTTGTCCTGCGCCTGCGGCTTGCTGTAGCTCGGCCAGCCGCAGCCGGCGTCGAACTTGTCGTCGGCGTCGAACAGCAGCGTGCCGCAGACGATGCAATAGTAGTTGCCGTCGTCCCAGTGGTCCCAGTACTTGCCGGAAAAAGGCAGCTCGGTGGCGGCCTTCTGGGTGACTCGGTATTCGATGTTGGAGAGGCGTTTGCGCAATTCCTCGTCGCTGGGAATGGTGGCTTGCGGCTTGGACTTATCGGTCTGCATCTGCGTTCCTCCTGCGCGGCGCGCGCTTCGGTCTGTCGGCTCGGGACCCGCTGCGGATCCTAACCCCATGTGCGGTCGATTCGCTGGGGCTCAAGCTCACGACGAGCAGGACACTTCCAAGCCCGAAGCCCAATCCGGCGGAAGGCCGGCATAGGCCTCGGATTCGGGCTGCTCGTTGTAAGGGCGAGAAAGGATACTCCGGAGCCGTTCGATTTCCGTGAAATCCCCCGCATTCGCGCGGCGAATCGCGGTTTCCGCGAGATGCTGTCGCAGGATGTACTTGGGATTGATCCGCCGCATCGCCGCCGCGGCCCCGGCCGCGTCAGCCATCTCGCGCGCCAGCCGCCCGCGGTAGTCCGCCGCCCAGCGGTCCCAGGCCTCGCGGTCGATGAAGAGATCGCGCACCGGTGCGTCGCGGCTCGGCTCGGCCAAGGTGCGGCGCACCTCGGAAAGCTTGTGGAAAAAGAGCGTGTGGTCGACGCGGTCAGCGTCGAGAATCCGGTACATCGCCTGGATCAGATCGGCGTCGGCGTCCTCTTCAAGCGCCAGACCGAGCTTGGCGCGCATGCGCGCGAGCATGGCCTGGGCGTAGGCGGCGGGGAATTCGCCCAGGGTCTCGCGGGCGAGCTCGACCGCCGTGTTCACCGCCTCCTCGCCGGCGGCCTCGGGGTCGCCGCCCCGGCCGCCGGCGAGCGTCAGCGGCAGCAGGGCCTCCGCCAGGCGCACCAGATTCCAGTGCACCACCTGCGGCTGCTTGCCATAGGTATAGCGGCCATGGGTGTCGGAATGGTTGCAGACGTGGTTGATGTCGAAGCCGTCGAGAAAACCGAAGGGGCCGTAGTCCAGGGTCAGGCCGAGGATGGACATGTTGTCCGTGTTCATCACGCCGTGGCAGAAGCCCACGGCCTGCCAGTCCGCGACCATCTCCGCCGAGCGGCGCAGCACTTCGGCAAGCAGGGCGTCGTAAGGATTCGGGCGCGCGCGGCAATCCGGGAAAAACCGGTCGATCACGAAATCCGCCAATTGGCGCAGCTCGGCGAACTGCCGGCGCGCGGCGAAATGCTCGAAATGCCCGAAACGGATGAAGCTCGGCGCCATCCGCGTCGCCACGGCGGCGGTTTCCATGGTTTCGCGGATGACGGGCTGGTCGGATGCGGTCAGCGCCAGGGCGCGGGTGGTTGGGATCCCGAGGCCGGCCATGGATTCCGAGCAGAGGAATTCGCGGATCGAGGAGCGCAGCACCGCGCGGCCGTCGCCCATGCGGGAATAGGGCGTCAGGCCCGCGCCCTTGAGCTGGATTTCCAAGCATTGCCAGCCGCCGCCCGCGCCTTGCGCGCTTTGCACCTCACCGAGCAGGATGGCGCGGCCATCGCCCAGCTGCCCGGCCCAGACGCCGAACTGATGGCCCGAATACACGCTCGCCAGCGGCGACATGCCCTGGAGCAGGGCGTTGCCCGTGAATACCTTAGCGAACAGGGAATTGGCGGCGGCCGACGGATCGATCCCGATCAGCGCAGCGGCCTCGGGAGAAAAGGCGGCGAGCCGGGGATCGGGCAGGGGAGTGGGCGCCAGGCGGGTGAAAAACCGGGTCCCGAGGCCCTCGAAACGGTTGCTGAAAACAAGGGATTTGGCCCAGGCCGGGAGAGGCTCGAAGGCGATCGACGGGGAGGCCACATCGGACGCTCGTTCGCTTTGCGGCGCTGCCGGAATTTTTTCGCTCGAAGCGTCTTCGGACGCGCTAGGGAAAAACGGCATATTGAACCTGTTTTTGGATGCAAGTATTGTAAAGGAAGCAGAAAAAAGGCATCCGCGCCCGGTCAGTCCGGAAACGATGCCGCTGGAACCCTCGATTTTTCGTCGCACAACGCAAAGAGATTGACGGCCTGCGTATTTGTCGGAAACAATCAAAAAAGAATGGTTGTTCGATTCTTGTTCTCAATTTTTGAGGCTTTGCTAGTTTGCCCGCAACTCTGCCAGAGGATCCCGGACGACGTGGAGTTGGCATCGGATTGACGAAAATCGTGGAGATTGAGTAACCTTGGGAGACTTTGGATGACGATGAAGGGCCAGATGATGGGCATGCCTCTGCTCATCTCTTCAATCATTACTCAGGCGGTGAAGCATTACGGCAATAACGAAATCGTGTCGCGCCGCACCGAAGGCGACACCCACCGCTACACCTATCGCGAATGCGAGCTGCGCGTCAGCAAGCTGACCCAGGCCTTCGGGCGGCTGGGTGTCAAGCAGGGCGAGCGCGTCGGCACCCTGGCCTGGAACGGCTACCGCCACCTCGAGATCTACTACGGCGTCTCCGGCATGGGCGCGGTCTGCCACACGATCAATCCGCGCCTGTTCGCCGACCAGCTCTGCTACATCGTCACCCACGCCGAAGACCAGTACATCTGCTTCGACCTGACCTTCCTGCCCATCATCGAGGCGATGGCGGCGCAGGTGCCGGGCGTCAAGGGCTGGATCTGCATGACGGACGAAGCGCACATGCCAAAGTCCAGCATGCCGCTGCTCTGCTACGAAACCCTCATCGAGGCCGAATCGGGCGACTACGAATGGCCGGTGTTCGACGAGAACTCTGCCTCCAGCCTCTGCTACACCTCGGGCACCACCGGCAACCCCAAGGGCGCGCTCTACACCCACCGCTCCACCGTGCTGCATTCCTACGCCTCGGCGCTGCCCGATTCGCTCGGCTGCTCGGCGCACGACGTGATCCTGCCCGTGGTGCCCATGTTCCACGTCAACGCCTGGGGCCTGCCGTATTCAGTGCCCCTGGTCGGCGCCAAGCTCGTCTTCCCTGGCCCCAAGCTCGACGGCGCCTCGGTCTACCAGCTCTTCGAGGAAGAGGGCGTGACGTTCTCCGCCGGCGTGCCCACCGTCTGGCTCGGCCTGCTGCAGCACGTGCAGGCCAACAGGCTCAAGTTCTCCACCTTCCGCCGCACCGTGATCGGCGGCTCAGCCTGCCCGCCGGCCATGATTAAGGCACTCAACGCGCTGGACGTGGAAGTCATCCACGCCTGGGGCATGACCGAGATGTCGCCCCTAGGCACCACCTGCAAGCTGCAGAGAAAGCACGACAAGCTTTCGCAGGAAGAGAAGCAGCACATCCTCGAGAAGCAGGGCCACGCCATCTACGGCGTCGACATGAAGATCGTCGACGGCGAGGGCAAGGATCTTCCCTGGGACGGCAAGGCTTTCGGTGATCTTCTGGTGCGCGGCTACTGGGTCATCGACAGCTACTTCAAGAGCACCGAGAGCCCGCTGCGCGACGGCTGGTTCCCGACCGGCGACGTCGCCACCATCGACGCCGACGGCTACATGCAGATCACCGACCGCAGCAAGGACGTCATCAAGTCCGGCGGCGAATGGATCAGCTCCATCGACGTCGAGAACGTCGCCGCCATGCATCCCGCCGTGCACATGGCCGCCTGCATCTCCATCCATCATCCCAAGTGGGACGAGCGGCCGATGCTGGTCGTGGTCAAGAAGCCCGGCGCGGAGCTGAGCCGCGAGGAGATGCTCAAGTTCTTCGAAGGCAAGGTCGCCAAATGGTGGATCCCCGACGACGTGCAGTTCGTCACCGAGATTCCGCTCACCGCCACCGGCAAGATGCTCAAGCTCAAGCTGCGCGAGCAGTTCAAGGATTACACCCTTCCGACCGCGCATGCGTAAGCACGGCGAAAAAAATATTGATCCGGCATTGAAACAATGAACTCAAGCAGCATACCGAACCGGCGCATGTTCGAAGTAGCTCTTGACGCGCTCGGGCTGTCGCTGAACGCTGAGCAGATGCTGGCGCGTGACCTTCACCAGTTGCAGCTTCGAGCGAGCTGGAGCGAGTTTGGTGCCGATCTGCTTCAGGTCGGCATTGGCCATTTCGTTGGGGTTCAGTTCGGGGCTGTAGCTGGGCAAGTAGAAGACTTCGATCTCGTGCTTGTGCTCGGCCTGCCAGGCCTTCACGGGCTTGCTGTGGTGCACGCGCAGGTTGTCCAGGATCAGGTAGATCTTTCTGCCGGCATATCCTTGACCAGCCGGCGCAGGAAATCGATCAGAATGTCGGCGCTCAACGCTCCGTCTAAGGCCTGCCAGCGCATCTGGCTCTTGTTGGTGACGGTGGAGATCACCGACAAGCCGTGGCGCTTGTTGTTCACGCGAATCACGGGCGTCTTGGGGAGTCCTCCGTCGAGCCACTTTTTCACCGCCGCCGGCGACTGCTCGTAGGCCTTCTTCATGGGCTTTTGCGGCGTGAAGCCCCAACGCTCCAGATACAGGCCCATCGTGCGAACGGCCAGCTTGATGCCTTATCGGTTAAGGATCAACTCGGCAACTGCCTGGCGGCTCCACAGCGCATAGATCATCTTCAACTGGTCGGGCGTGCGGTCGCGGATCAGCCGCTGAACCTCGCGTTCCTGCTCCGCCGTCAGCGTTCTGCCCGTACCCTGCGGGCGCCCGGGGCGCTCAACGTCGAGGGCCTTCCACCCGCCCGCGCGATACGCCTTCACCGCCGCAATGAGCGTCGTGCGCGACATCTCGCATTGCGCCGCTGCGTCCTTCAGGCTCATGCCATCCAGCCGCATTTTCACCGCACGTCGGTGCCGTTCGTTCAGGGCGGCTACCGGCAGCGTTCTCGAGTCGATGTTGTCCATGCAACATGCCGACTCTATATCACTCAATAAGTTCAATGTTTCAATGCCTGATCAATAAAGGCACCATCGATGATCATCCAGCTTGCCTTGCCCTGATTGGTCACTGTGGAAATCATCGACAGCTTCTGTCGCGTACCTCTAACCGCCATCGTGACCGGGGTTTGCCCTTTTGGAGCATAACTGCGGCCCCGAACATCCGTATTCACCAACGCGGTTTCGTCACCCCAGTGAGTCTCGCCACCTTCGGCCTTGGCACGCTTCTCGATGGCCAGATACTCCTGATCGATCCACTGCTTGACAGACTCCGGTCGCTGTTCGTAAGCGCGCTTGATCGGCTTTTTCGGCGTGAAACCCCAGCGCTTGAGGTAGTCTCCGACCGCACGTATTGAGAGTCTGACCGCGTATTCCTGTTCGATGAACAGCATGACCGCGCCTCGCGTCCAGAGCGCAGATTCCATCTTCAACTGCTCCGGACGTTTGTCGCAGATCGTGCGCCGGATTGCTTCTTCTTGATCCGCATTCAGCCGTCTTCCGTCTCCTTGCGTACGAGCTTGTGGGCGCGGCTTCAGGGTCGCCGCGGCCCCTTCTTCATAGAGATCAATGGCCAGTCGAGCCGCCGGGTAACTTAGCCCTGTCAACTCCGCGATGGCCATGACTCCGTATCCATTCCGATGCAACCTCACGACCTGCTTTCGCCTCTCGTGCAGTTGCTCCAGTTTCTGGTATCGAGCGTCTTCTTTTTCTATGCCAACTCGATGCCAGAAATGATAATAAGTTAAATCTTTATATTGCTGTGTCAATAAGGTCCGAACCAATAACAGCCTGCCACAGCGCCTATAATGGCTCCCGACAAAATCAGGAGACAAGACAATGTTTTTGCTGCACCGCGTATCCGCCAAGGCCACCGGAATCGGCGGTAAAACGAAGAAGTTTCTCAAGTTGTCCACATTTATAGCGGCAGCCGTGGCCTTCGTCTCCGCGCCGCTCGCCGCCCAGACCTATCCGTCCAAGCCAGTGCGCATCATCGTGCCCTACGCGGCCGGGGGGGCCCCGCAGACAACTACGCACGCTTTATCGGCGAGCGCCTGCAGGGCGTGCTGGGCCAGTCCTTCATCATCGACGACCGTCCCGGCGCGGGCTCGATCATCGGCAGCGACGCCGCGGCGAAGTCTTCCGCCGACGTCTACACCCGGCTACTGATCTCGAACACGCACACGCTCAACTAATCGCTGCTCCCCAACAAGCCATTCCAATTGCTGCGCGACTTTTTCCCCGTCGCGCCGCTGAACTACTCCGACCTGGTGCTCGTGGTGAATCCCGTGCTGCCGGTGAAGAACCTCGGCGACCTGATCAAGCTCGCTAAGTCCAAGCCCGGCAAACTGAGCTACGCCTCCTCCGGCACCGCACGCCGTATCACGCGGCCGGCGAGCTCTTCAAATACATGGCCGGCGTCGACATCCTGCACGTGCCCTACAAGGGCAGCTCCGGCGCGCGCACCGACGTGCTCGGCGGCCAGGTCGACATGATGTTCGACGCGGTCACGACCATGAGCGACTTCGCCCATTCGGGCAAGGTCCGCGCGCTGGCCACCACCGGCAAGACGCGCTTCACAGTGCTGCCCGAATTGCCCACCGCGAGCGAAGCCGGCGTGAACGGCTACGAAGCCACCATCTGGCTCGCGCTGATGGCGCCCAAGGGAACGCCGCACGAGATCGTCGCCAAGCTCAACGCCGAGGTGGGCAAGATCATCTCCCGCCCCGACACGAAGCAGACCTTCGCCAAGCAAGGCGCCGTGCCCATGGTGATGAACCAGACGGAGTTCGCCGCCTTCCTCAAGGCCGACATCGCCAAATGGGAAACCATGGTCAAGGCCTCTGACATGAAAGCCGAATAAACATCGAAGCAGCAAGGAAAGAAGGATGACGGTATTGAAGATTTTGAGCGGCGGCGCGGTGCAGGGCATCGTCAAGTGCATCGAACAGCGCTTCAAGGAGCGCACCGGCGGCGTGCTGCAGGGGCACCTTCGGCGTGGTGGGCGCGATGCGCGACAAGCTGCTCGCGGGCGAGCCCTGCGACGTGCTCATCCTCAGCGCCAAGCTGATGGAAGAACTGGCGGTTCAGGGCAAGGTGAACGTCGCCAGCATCGCGCCCCTGGGCGCCGTGCCCACGGGCGTGGCGCTGCCGCTGGCGATCGACGCCGGCCTGCAGGCCGCGCAGATCGCCGACGCCGACGGCCTGCGCGCCGCGCTGCTCGCGTCCACGGGCATCTACTTCCACGACCCGATCAAGGCCACCGCCGGCATCCACTTCGCCAAGGTGCTCGACGCGCTCGGCATCTCCGGTCAGGTGGCGAGCCGCCTGCGCACCTATCCCAACGGCGCCACCGCGATGTCGGCCATGGCGGCCGACGCGAAGAAGGAAAGCGGCCTGATCGGCTGCACCCAGGTGACCGAGATCCTCTACATCGAAGGCGTGCGCCTGGTCGACGCGCTGCCCGAGGCCTTCAAGCTGGAGACTGTGTACGCCGCCGGCGTGTGCAGCGCCAGCAGCCAAAAGGCCGAAGCCGCGGAACTGGTGGAATGGCTCAGCGGCGAAGCCTCGGCGCTGAGCCGCAAGCAAGGGGGCTTCGTCCTGCAGTGAATCTGAAGAATCCGTTCCCCGCGCTGCTCGGGGTGGCGCTGGTCGTCTCCATTGCCGCCCTCGACAGCACCATCGTCGGCACCACGCTGCCGCGCGTCGCTAAGGAGCTCAACGGAGAGGAGTAGTATGCCTGGGTGGGCATCGGCTATCTGCTGACCACTGCGGTGTCGATCCCGATCTCGGGACGCCTGGGCGACCTCTTCGGCCGCAAGCGCTTCATCCTTATCTCGCTGCTGCTGATCTCGCTCGGCGCGGTCGCCAGAAGCCTTTGCGGCGGCATGGCCGAACTGGTCGCGGCGCGCTCGGTGCAGGGCGTGGGCGGCCGCCGTCGAGCGCCTCCATCATCACTTCCTCCTCCACGATGCCGCCGCGCGCGATCTGGATCAGATGCGCGCCGCGCGGCAGGCCGGCGAAGACCTTGGCGTCGATCAGGCCCTGGGTGGCCGGCAGCAGCGGAACGAGGATGCGCGTGCGCGCCAGGAAGGCCGGCAGCTCCTCCTGGCCGGCGAAGGTCTCGATGCCAGCGTGGCTGTGCCGCGTGCGGCTCCAGCCGAGCACCTGATAGCCGAGCGTGCGCAGGCTTTCGGCGAGCTTCAGGCCGATGGCGCCCAGGCTCATGATGCAAACCGTCCAGTTTGTCTACTGCGGCGCGTCGGGACGCACCCACTTGCGCTCGCGCTGCAGGTTTTCAAAGAAGGCCATGTCGCGCTGGATGCGCAGCACGTTGTAGACGGCGTATTGCGCCAGGCGCTGCGCCTGCAGCGGATTGATCGCGCGCGTCACCTGGACGTGGGCGGGCAGGTCCGCGGTGAGCACGCCGTCCACGCCGGCGCCCGAGCTGGCGATCAGCTTCAGGTTCGGAAAGCGCGCCGCAAGGCCGCGCGGCAGGCGGAAGCCGTAGAGGACTTCGATGCGTTCGGCCGGGCAGTTGTCGGGGTCGGTGTGGATCTACAGATCAGGCGCGATGCGGCGCAGGGCGTTGAGCTGACGTTCGACGAACACGGAATTGACGAGGACGAGGATTGCCATCGAGAAGCGGTCTCCCTTTGTAGGGCCCGGCATTTTACGGGCTGCGCGCGTAGGCCGTTCGGTGGGCGCGCCGACTGCTGTGGGTACACTGGCGGAAAACCCTCCGGCGGCGCGGCGCGCCACGCTGGATTGATTCCAAGATCTAGAAGCGATCCGCCCAGTCCTTTCCCGAGTCCTTCCCCGCTCCGTGCGGGCGGCCGCGCGCGCCGACGCCGGCACCGATCTGCTCGTCAGCCGAAACGCCGCTGAGCTGCGCCGGACGGTCATCGACTGGCGGCGCGACATCCATTCCAATCCCGAACTCAGCGGCCAGGAGATGAGCACCGCCAAGCTCGCCGCCTACCAGCTCCGGCGTCTCGGCATGGAAGTGACGACGGGCGTGGGCGGCAACGGCTTGGTGGGCGTGCTGCACGGCTCGGCCGCGGGCGCCGGCAAGGTGGTGGCGCTGCGCGCCGACATGGATGCGCTGCCGATCAAGGAGGCCGTGGAAATGCCCTTCGCCTCGAAGGTGCGCGGCGTCTACCAGGGCCAGCCGGTGGACATCATGCCTGCCTGCGGCCACGACGGCCACACGGCGATCCTGATGGGCGTGGCCGAAGTGCTGACGCGCATGTGCGCGCAGTTCGCCGGCACGGTGAAATTCCTCTTCCAGCCGGCCGAGGAGGGTGAGGCCGGCGGCGCGAAGCGCCGCCCGCGGCCCGACATCGTCTTCGGCCTGCATCTGGCCGCCGGGCTGCCCACCGGCATGATCGGCTACCGGCCCGGCGTGGCCATGGCCTCGGCGGACACCTGCCATCTCGACGTCTTCGGCCGCCAGTCGCATGCCGGCGGCGGGTGTGGCCCCCATCGTCGCCTCGGCGCAGATCATCCTCGGACTGCAGACCATCGTCTCGCGTCAGCTCGACCTGGCGGTGAATCCGGCGGTGATCACCGTGGGCTCGATCCACGGCGGCAACCGCGAGAACATCATCTCGGACCAAGTGCAGATGCTGGGCACGGTGCGCGCCTTCAGCGAGGCCGCGCGCGCCGAGGTGAAATCGCGCATGGCGAAGACACGTCGGCCATCGCCTCGGCCTCGGGCGCGCAGGCCGAAGTGCGCTTCGACGGCGCGAGCTACGGCGTCACCGCCAACGATCCAGACCTCACCGCACACATGCAGACCACGCTCTCGCGCGCCGCCTACGGCAACACGCTGGAGCTGCATCCGATCTTCGGTTCGGAGGAGTTCGGCGAATTCGCCAAGGAGGCGCCGGAGCCGTTCTTCTTCGTCGGCGTGACGCCGGCGGACCAGGACATGCGCCAGGCCGCGCCGAATCATTCCTCGGGCTTCACCATGGGCGAGAAGGCGATCGAAGTGGGCGTGCTCGCCCTGTCGATGCTGGCCGTGGATTACCTGCGCGGCCAGTGAACAGGGATCCGCCCGCGTACGCGGGCCGGCCCTGACCTGGGCGCGGGATATCAGTTGTTGCATTCCAGGAAGCCGATCAGCGCGGCGTTGAAGCGCTCGGGCACTTCAAGGTGCGGAACGTGGCCGACGTTCTCGATCTCTACCAGTTCCGCACGCGGAATCGTCTTGGCGGCGGTCTTGCCCAGCTGCGGGAAATTGCCCAGGGACTTGATCTTGTCTGCGGGCGCGAAGCGGCGGCCAAAGACGGTGCGGTCAAGCTGGCCGATGACGAGCAGCGTCGCGGGCTCGAGCTTGGGCAGGTCGGCGACGATGGGCTTCTCGTAGATCATCTGATAGCTCAGCACCGAGGCCAGCGACCAGCGCCGGTAGTCGGCCCCTTCTGCACGCGCGCATAGAGCTCGACGTTGCGCTCGAACGCTGGCTTCCAGTTGGGGAAATAGCTGTGCATGAAATTGCGGTAGCTGGCCTCGGTCTGCGCCATCTCCAGCTTGAGCAGGGTTTCGTTCTCCTGCGGCGGGATATAGAGCACGTAGTCTTCCAGGCCAAGCAGATTCTTCAGCGTCAGGCTGCGCACGCGCTGCGGATACAGGCGGGTATAACACACTGCGAGCATGCCACCCATCGAATTGGCGACGAGATGGAAGCGGCCGATCTTCAGGCTGTCGAGCAGGGCTCTGGTGTAGGCGGCCAGGTCGTGGAAGTTATACGGCGTCTCCGGCTTGGAGGAGCGGCCAAAGCCGATCTGGTCGGAGATGATCACGCGATAGCCCTGGGCGCTGAGCGCGGAGGCCACGCCGCCCCAGTAGTCGCCAGCAAAGTTCTTGCCGTGCATCAGCACCACCGCGCCCTTGTCCGGCTGCGGTTGCACGTCCATGTAGGCCATGTTGAAGGGCTGGCCCATGATGTTCACGGAGAAGCCCTTGACCGGATACGGATGGGGCCAGTCGTCCAGCGTCAGGTTCAGCGGCTTGGCGTCGAGGTAGAGCGAAGCGGGCGGCGGCGGGGCGGCCGGTAGGGCAGGGCCGCGAGGCGGGCGATCAGGCCTGCGCGGAAGAAGCGGTTGAGCACGGTTCATCTCTCTCTATGGTTCTTATGAAAAGAACTCCCCGAAGGGAGACCCAGGCGAGGCCGATGATACGGCTTCCCGGCGGATGGCTCAGGCTGACTGCGCCGGCCGACTGCGCTGGCGCGTTGCCCCCCGGCTTATTGCTCCAGCTTGATGTTCTGGAGCTTCACCAGGTTCTTCATCTTGTCGTACTCGTTCTTGATCTCGGCGGCGAACTCCTGCGGCGTGTTGCCGACCGGGGTCGCGCCGGCGCCGGCCATGCGCGCGCGCAGGCCGGGGTCCTGCAGCGCCTTGACGGTGGCGTCATGCAGCTTCTTGATCATGTCGTCGGGCACGCCCACCGGCGCCACCAGGCCGTACCAGGCGGGATCGTTGGCGTTCTTGAGGCCTACTTCGGCGAAGGTCGGCACGTTGGGCAGCGAATCGAGGCGGGTCTTCCATGCGACCAGGATCGGCGTCAGACGGCCGGACTTGATCGAAGGCATGGACGAGGGCAGGTTGTCGAAGAAGATCGGCACCTGGCCGGCCAGAACGTCGTTGAGCGCCGGGCCCGCGCCGCGGTAGGGGATGTGCACGATATAGGTCTTGGACAGCACCTTGTACTGTTCGCCGAGCATGTGGCCGATGCCGCAGGTGCCAGAGGTCGCGTAGGAATACTTGCCGGGGTTGGCCTTGAGCGTGGCGACGAAGCTCTTGTAGTCCTTGGCCGGGAAGTTGGGGTTCACGGCGATCACGTTGGCGACGTGGACCAGGTTGGTGATGGTCTTGAAGTCATTGAGTGGATCGTAGGAGAGCTTGGGATTGCAGGCCGGGTTCACCGCGTGGGTGGAGACCGTGGCCATGCCGATGGTGTAGCCGTCAGCCGGGGCGTGGGCCACGGCGTCCGCGCCGATCGAGCCGCCGCCGCCGCCGCGGTTGTCCACCACCACGGCCACGCCGAGCTCGCGGCCCATCTTGTCGGCCACGGCGCGGCCGACGATGTCGGTGGTGCCGCCGGCGGGGAAGGGGATGATCAGGCGAATCGGTTTATTCGGATAGGCGTCGGCCGCCAGGGCCATGCCGGACACGGCGGCGAGCAGGCCGGCGATGCAGGCCGCGGCGAGTTGGGTCTTGATCGGTTTCAACGTGATGCTCCTTGATTGAAATAGATGGGGTTGCTGTTCGATGCTGCGCGAGAGCGAGGGTTCAGAAGGTGCCGGGATAGTTGCCGCCGTCGAGCAGCACGTTCTTTCCCGTCATGTAAGAGGCCTGCGCGCTGCAGAGGAAGGCGCAGAACGCGCCGAATTCCTCGGGCGTGCCGAAGCGCCGCGCCGGGATGCCAATGCGGCGCTTTTCCAGCGCGGCCTGACCGGCCGAGGTTGGTGATCGGCGCCTTCACCGCGCCCGAGGTGATGTTGACGATGCGGCCGAACTTGCGCGCGATCATACCGTCCACGGTGGACTTCATCAGCTCGATCGGCGTGAGCATGTTGGCGTCGATGGCGGCGATCCAGTCGCCGCGGCTCCATTCGCGGAAATCACCCGGTGGCGGGCCGCCGGTTTTGTTCACGAGGATGTCGGGGTTCGGGCAGGCGGCCAGCGCCTTGGCGCGGCCCTCGGGCGTGGTGATGTCGGTTGCGACGGCCACGACCTGCGCGCTGGTTCTCCGCGCGATCTCGGTGGCCGTCTGTTCCAGGTCGGCCGCGCCGCGCGCCACGATCACCAAGTTCGCGCCCTCGGCCGCGAGCGCCTGCGCGCAGCTGCGCCCCAGGTCCTTGCTCGCGCCGCAGACCAACGCGCTCTTACCCCATATGCCTAAATCCATGCTGTTTCCTTTGTCGATGCAACCTTACCCAAGGCCGGCCGGCGCGCGCAATGCGTGATTCCACCATGCCGGTGCATGCCCGCCGGGCCGTCCAGCCAGGCTTCCGGAGTTCATCCGGAAAAATTTGCCGATAAATCCACCGCTGCCGATTCTCGCGGGGCGGTACACTCTCGCATCATGAAAAAATCCGTCTTCCGATTTCTCCTCGCGGCCCTGGCGGCGGTCCTCGCGCTGGGCGCGTCCGGCTTGGCCGGCGCGGCCGAATCTTATCCTAACCGCACGATCCGCATGATCGTTCCCTTCCCGGCCGCCGGCGCCATCGGCTCGGACGCGGCCGCCAAGTCCGCGCCGGACGGCTACACCATCCTGATGGCGACCTCGAGCACGCATTCTATCGGCCCGAGCCTCAACCCCAATCTGCCCTACAAGGTGGAGTCAGACTTCACGCCCATCTCCGAGGTGACGACGTCGCCCAATCTGCTGCTCGTCACCAAGAAGCCGCCGGTGAGCACGCCGCGCGAACTCGTGCTCTACGCGCGCTCGCATCCGGGCCAGCTCAACTACGCCTCCAGCGGCAACGGCACGATCATCCAGCTCACCACCGAGGCCTTCAAGTCGCAGACCAATTCCTTCATCACTCACATTCCCTACAAGGGCGCCGCCCTGGCCGTGCCCAACATGATGGACGGCAAGGAGCACCTGATGTTCGACAACATCGTCTCCGGGATGCCCCACGTGCGCGACGGCAGCCTGCGCGCCCTGGCGGTGACGGGCGCGAAGCGCTCCAGCCTGGTGCCCGACCTGCCCACGCTCGACGAAGTCGACCGCAAGGAAAAAGACCACGGCCTGGCGGGCTTCGAATCCTCCACCTGGTTCGGCTTGTACGGACCGAAGGGCCTGCCGGCCGACATTGTCGCCAAGCTCAACGCCGCGGTGAACAAGGCGCTGCAGTCGCCCGAGGTCCAGGACCGCTTCGCGCGCATGGGCGCCGAACTGGCGGGCGGCACGCCGGCGCAGTTCGAGGTCACCGTGCAGGCCGACACCGCGCGCTGGGCCAAGCTCATCCGCGAACGCAAGATCCAGGCGACCGGTCAACAAACCCGCAAGCACAAGCACATCAAGAGAAGGGCGGCAGGCAAGCCATGAAGTTCGACTGGAAGAATCTCTATCCCACCATCCGCATCCCGGTGTTCGCCCGCAACGTGGTGTCCACCTCGCATCCGCTCGCGGCGGAGGCCGGCCTGCGCACCCTCTACCAGGGCGGCAACGCGATCGACTCGGCCATCACCGCGGCGGCCTGCATGACCATCCTCGAACCGGTGTCCTGCGGCCTGGGCAGCGACGCCTTCGCCATCGTCTGGGACGGAAAGAAGCTCCACGGCCTGAATTCCTCCGGCATCTCGCCCGAGGCCTGGAACCCCGAGTACTTCAAGAACAAATACGGCGTCGACGCCAAGGGCCTCGCCAAGCGCCCCAAGCGCGGCTGGGACGCGGTCACCGTGCCTGGCGCCATCGCCGGCTGGGCGGCGCTGCATGATAAGTTCGGCAGCATGCCCTTCGCCGACCTGCTGGCCCCAGCCATCGAGATCGCCGAGCGCGGCTATACGGTGCCGCCCATCGTCGCATAAAAATGGGCTGCCGCCGTGCCCGAGATCCACAACCAGCCCGGCTATGCCGAAGCCTTCATGCCGCGCGGCCGCGCGCCCGAGGTTGGCGAGAAGTTCGTCTTCCCCGCCGCGGCCTCGACCCTGCGCTGCATCGCCACCTCTGGCTGGGAGGATTTCTACCAGGGCGAGATCGCCGCGAAGATCGACGCGCACAGCGCGGCCAACGGCGGCGCGATGACCACCGCCGACCTCGCCGCCTTCAGGCCCGACTGGGTCGAGACCATCTCGATGCAGTACAAGGGCTACGAGATGCACGAGATCCCGCCCAACGGCCAGGACATCGGCGCGCTGATCGCGCTGGGCATCCTCAAGCATTTCGACATCGATGGCCTGCCGGTGGACGGCGTGGAGAGCCAGCATCTGCAGATCGAGGCGATGAAGCTGGCCTTCGCCGACGTCTACCGCTACGTGTCCGACCCGCGCAGCATGGACGTCACGCCCGAGCAGATGCTGCATCCCGACTATCTAGTGAGCCCCGTGCCAAGCTCATCGACCGCAAGCGCGCCACGCATTTCAGAGCCGGCATGCCCTGCAGCGGCGGCACCATCTACCTGACCGCCGCCGACGAGCAGGGCCGCATGATCTCCTTTATCGAGTCGAACTACATGGGCTTCGGCTCCGGCGTGGTCGTGCCCGGCGCGGGCATCAGCCTGCAGAACCGCGGCTTCGGCTTCTCGTCGGACCCGGCCTCGCCCAACGTCGTCGCCGGCCGCAAGCGGCCCTTCCACACCATCATCCCGGCCTTCCTGACCAAGGACGGCAAGCCACAGATGAGCTTCGGCATCATGGGCGGCGACATGCAGCCCCAGGCCCATCTGCAGACCATCGTGCGCGTGCTCGCCTACGGCCAGAAGCCCAAGGCCGCCTGCGCCGCGCCGCGCTGGAAGCTCAACCGCGACTTCACGCTCGACGTCGAATGCACGATGAGCCACGAGCTGGTCTCGGGCCTGGTCGCGCTTGGCCACCAGACCAAGTCGGTCGACGACCCCTACATGGACTTTGGCTCCGGCCAGTTCATCTGGAAGCTCTCCGACGACGCCGACCACGACTACGTCGCCGCCAGCGACAGCCGCCGCGACGGCCTGGCCGCCGGCTACTGAACCGCGCAATCCATGCACATATAAGAGAAAGACATCACATGAAATTGCTCAGTTTCCGCCACCAGGGCCGCGAGTTCTACGGCATCGTCGACGGCGACAAGGTGGTCGATCTGGCGCCGCTGGCCGCCGAGCTCGGCGCCGATCTTCGCGGCCTGCTGGCTTCGGGCAAGCTCGCGGGGCTCAAGGGCCGCGACCTGTCGGCGCTGCCGCGCCTGGCGCTCGCAGACATTGAATTCCTGCCCGTGATCCCGAATCCGGAGAAGATCTTCTGCGTGGGCATCAACTACCTGAGCCACGTGCTGGAAACCGGCAACACCGTGCCAAAGTTCCCGATGATCTTCACCCGCTTCGCCGACAGCCAGGCGGGCCACCTGCAGCCCATGATCCGGCCGCTGGTCTCGGAGATGTTCGACTTCGAGGGCGAGCTCGCCGTGATCATCGGCAAGAGCAGCCGCCACATCAAGGCGGCCGACGCGCTCGCGCACGTGGCGGGCTATTCCTGCTACAACGACGGCAGCGTGCGCGACTGGCAGAGGCGCACCTCGCAGTTCATCCCCGGCAAGAACTTCCCCTTCACCGGCGGCTTCGGCCCCTGGCTGGTCACCACCGACGACATCCCCGATCCGTCCAAGCTCAAGCTGCAGACGCGCCTGAACGGCCAGGTGGTGCAGGACGCCAGCACCGACGACCTGATCTTCCCGATCGCCACCCTGGTCGAATACTGCTCGGACTTCACCAATCTGTATCCCGGCGACGTGATCATCACTGGCACCACCGGCGGCGTCGGCTGGGCGCGCACCCCGCCGCTGTGGATGAAGCACGGCGACACGGTGGAAGTGGAGATCTCCGGCATCGGCGTGCTGCGCAATCCGGTCGCCGACGAGAAGGCCTGAGCCGGCTTTCGCGCTCCGCCAATGAAAAACGGCCGCCCTCGGGCGGCCGTTTTGTTTGCGCGGCTGCGCTTTACTTGGCGCGGCAGCCCAGCAGCCAATGCAGGATGATGGCGCCGAAGGTCGCGGTGCCGATGCCGCCCAGGATGAAGCCGCTCAGGTGGATGGTGAAGTCGCCCGCGCCCAGCACCAGGGTGACGGCGGCCACGATCAGATTGCGGTTGTCGCCGAAATCGACCTGGTTCGGCACCCAGATGCGCGCGCCGGCGATGGCGATCAGGCCGAAGACCACGATCGACACGCCGCCGAGCACGGGGCCCGGGATGGTGCCGATCAACGCACCGAACTTGGGCGAGAAGCCCAGCACCAGCGCGATCACCGCGGCCACGACGAAGACCAGGGTCGAATAGATCTTGGTCACCGCCATCACGCCGATGTTCTCCGCGTAGGTGGTCACGCCTGTGCCGCCCATGCCGCCCGACACCATGGTCGCGATGCCGTCGCCGAGGAAAGCGCGGCCCATGTAGCCGTCGAGGTTGCGGCCGGTCATCGCGCTTACCGCCTTGATGTGCCCGAGGTTCTCCGCCACCAGGATCACCGCCACCGGCGCGATCAGGCCCAGCAGGATCGGCAGGCGCTGCGGCATGTCGCGCGCGAACACCGCCACGCCACCCACGCAGAGCACGGTCATCAGGGCCATCCAGGCGTCGAAGCTCGTGCCGGTGGCGGCCCTTGACCGCGATCGGCGCGAGGTTCAGGCCGATCACCGCGACCACCGAGCCGGTGACCACGGGAGGCATGAGTTTTTCCACCCAGCCGGAGCCGATGGCCATCACGATCAGGCCGATCGCCACATAGACCGCGCCGCAGGCGATGATGCCGCCCAGGGCCACGCCGATGTTGGCGTTCGCTCCGCCGCCGGCATAGCCGGTGGCGGCGATCACCACGCCGATGAAGGCGAAGCTCGAGCTCAGGTAGCTGGGCACGCGGCCGCCCACGAGGACGAAGAAGATCAGGGTGCCGATGCCGGACATGAAGATTGCCACGTTCGGATTGAAGCCCATGAGCAGCGGCGCCAGGACCGTGGCGCCGAACATCTCGACCACGTGCTGCAGGCCCATCGCCAGCGTCTGGCCGCCGGACAGGCGCTCGTCCGGGGCGACGATGCCTCCGGACGTGTTTTCTTTCCAACTCGGGAAGTAGTTGTCGGACATCGAGGTCTCTCCTTGTTATGTGCGCCGCGGCCGGGGCGGACGCGGGCGAGGCTGCGGCGCGTTTGCTGCGTCGCGTCACGCGGCGAATGTAGGCGAGTCCAAACTTGGCGTGCAAGTTGCTTTGCAGCATACATCGTGCACAATACGGAAAAAATTTCGGACGTCTCCCGCATGCGCAAAGACTCCCGCTTCCCGAACCTGATCATCCTCGATCACCCACTGATCCAGCACAAGCTGTCGCACATGCGGAACAAGAACACCTCCATCCGCACATTCCGCGAGCTGCTGCGCGAGCTGACGCTGCTGATGGGCTATGAAATCCACCGCGACCTGCCGATCACCACGCAGGAGATCGAGACGCCGCTGGAGAAGATGGACGCACCCGTGATCGCCGGCAAGAAGGTGGCTGTGGTGCCGGTGCTGCGCGCCGGCCTGGGCATGGACGACGGCCTGATGGACCTGATTCCCTCGGCGCGCCAGGGCCACATCGGCCTGTACCGCGCGGCGGACAACTGGCCGGTGGAGTATTATGTGCGCCTGCCCGAAGTCGAAGGCAGCCTGTTCATCGTCTGCGATCCGATGCTGGCGACCGGCTATTCCGCCGTGCATGAGGTGGACGTGCTGATCGGCCAACATCCACTTTCTCACCCTGGTGGCCGCGCCCGAGGGCGTGGAAGTCATGCAGAAGACCAATTCGCGCGTGAAGATCTACGTGGCTTCGCTCGACAGACGCCTCAACGACCACGCCTACATCGTGCCCGGCCTCGGCGACGCCGGCGACCGCATCTTCGGCACGAAGCACTGAACGCTGGCGGCGGGCTCAGCGGCCCGCCGTCACGCCCTTCCCGGCCAGCGAGTCCTTGGCTATGTCCTCGATGCGGGGGCCGCGATGATGCGGTGCTCCTTCGTATAGGCCTCGTGGTTGCGCTCGATGTCAGCCAGCTTGTAGATGTAGTTGACCATCAGGCCGCATGAGCGCTGCATGCCGGCTGGCGAGGTGTCGCCCAACCAGTTGATCTGCCCGAGCTGGGCGCCGTTGCCGAGGTGGAAGCGGGCGACGGGATCGAGCGGCTCGGTCGGCGCGCTGCGCGACTTGGCGTGGAGCAGATAGTGGGCGAAGAGCTGCATGAGTGGCGTGCGCAGCTTCTCGGCTTCGGGCTGGCTTGAACCAGTCGGGTCTGGCCAGCGTCCACATGACCGCTTGCAGGGCCTCGTTGCCCTTTTTCTCCTCCATCCCCGCATGGGACTGCCGCCAGGAGCGGAAGCCTGGGATCGGCGAGAGCGTGGCGAAATGCCGCAGGCGCGGGAATTCGCGCCCCAGGTCCTCGGCCACCTGCTTGATCAGGAAGTGGCTGAAGGAGATGCCGTGCAGGCCTTCCTGGCAGTTGGTGATGGAATAGAAAATCGCGTGGTCGGCGCGGTTCGGATCGCTCACCACGGAGTCCAGGTCGAGCAGGGGCTGCACCTTGGAGGAGAGCTCCGGCGCCAGCGCCACTTCGATGAAGATGATCGGCTCGTTGGGCAGGGCCGGATGGAAATAGGCGTAGCAGCGGCGGTCGGCCTCGAGCCGGCGGCGCAGGTCGCACCAGCCCTGGATCTGGTGCACCGCCTCGTATTCGATCAGCTTCTCCAGCACCAGGGCCGAGGTGCGCCAGTCGATGCGGCGCATGTCGAGGAAGCCGCGGTTTAACCAGGAGCGCAGCAGATGCGAGAGGTCTGACTCCAGCGGCTGCCAGTTTGGATGCGTGGGCAGCCCGCGCAGCACGCGCTTGCGCATGCCGACCAGGCCTGAGGTGCCTCCGGGGATGATGTTCATGCGCCGGCACAGCTCCTGGCGCGGCGGCTCCACCGCGTCCTGCAGCGCCTGCAGGTTCGCCAGCGAGGGATCGGCGCGGTAGGCTTCGGCGGCAGCCATCACCGCGTTGGGGTCGGGCGAGAATTCGGTGGCGAGATGATCGAAGAATCGATCCGTCTCCTCGTTGCCCAGGGGCTGGTAGACCATGTGCAGGTCGCACGCGAGCTTGGCGCCGGCGGCCTCGCCGTGTTCGGAGAGCAGGGCCAGGCACAGGGAGATGGCGCGCTTGATCTTACGCGAGGGGACCGGATGCGCGCCCTCGCCGCGCTGCGCGAGCTGCGCCAGCTTGTCGGTGAACCAGCTGAGGAAAGCCGATTTTCCCATGCTGCACCCGGTAGTGAGGGGATGTTGTTCTTGGCTACTTCACCGCCATCGGTCCCATGATCATGTCCGGAAGCCCGTTGGTGATGCCGGAGAAGACGCAGATCAGTACCACCACCAGCAGCATCAGGATCACGAAAGGCACGATGCTCCAGATTATCTCTCCGAGAGGAATGTCCGGCGCGATATTTTTTATGACGAAGATATTGAGGCCGTCCGGAGGATGGATCAGGCCGGTTTCCGTGACGATGGTCATGAGGATGCCGAACTACACCAGGTCGAAGCCCGCGGCCTTGAGCGGCGTCAGGATGATGGGCGCGGTCATGAGGATGATCGACACCGGCGGCAGGAAGAAGCCGAGTACGATCACCAGGAAGAGGATCGCCGCGAACAGCGCCCAGCGCGAGAGATGCAGCTCCACAATCCACTGCGCGGCCGACTGGCTGATGTGCAGATCGCTCATGACGTAGGAGAAGAGCAGCGACATGCCGATGATGAACATCAGCATGGTCGATTCCTTGAGCGTCGAGCTCATGGTCGGCGCCAGGTCCTTCGGCTTCCAGATGCCGTAGATCATCGCCAGCGCCAGCACCGCGCTCAGGCCCGCCATCTCGGAGGGCGTGGCGTAGCCGCAGTAGAGCGCGACCATCACGCCGATGAGCAGGATCACGAAGGGCAGCACGCGCAGCAGCACCGCGAGCTTCTCGCTCATGCTGAAGGTCTCGGTGGTATGCGGTATCGTGCCGCGCGCGAGCTCGCCGCGGAAGCGCCAGACGGTGTAGGCGGCGAAGATCGCGACGAGCAGCAGCCCCGGTCCGATGCCGGCGAGGAAGAGCCGGCCCAGCGACTGCTCGGCGGCCACGGCGTAGAGGATCATGGTGATCGAGGGCGGAAGCAGGATGCCCAGGGTGCCGCTGGCGGTGATGATGCCGGCGCTGCCGATCGCGGAGTAGGTCGCGGGGCCGGAGCCGGCCATCGCCGCGAACAGCGCGCAGGCGAAGACGTTGGCCACGCCCAGGCCGCCGGGGATGCGGCCCATCCAGACGTGCAGCGCGGTGTAGAGGTCCTGGCCGGCGCGCGACTTGCCGATCGCCGAGCCCTTGAGGATGAACAGCGGGATGGAGAGCAGGGTGATGCTGGCCATCTCCTCGTAGACGTTCTGTGTGACGGTGTCCAGCGCCGAGGCCGGCATGAACAGATACATGAACAGCAGCGCGACCGAGCCCAGGGAAAAAGCGATCGGCATGCCGGAAAACATGATGACCAGCGTCACGACGGTGAACAGCAGGCCCAGCACGAGCATCGACATGCGCTTTCTTTCCTAGTGGGTTCGTTCTGGGGCGGGCGCGGCGGCGCTCGGGGCGAGGACCTGCAGCAGGATCTGCAGCGTCAGCAGGGCCATGCCAGCCGCCATGAGGCCGTAGGGAATCCACAGCGGCGGCGCCCAGGACGAGGAGGTGGTCTGGTTCTCGACCCAGGCCTCGTGCCAGAGCGTCCAGGACTTTCAGTCGAAGAAGGCGCAGAAAATCAGCGAGCCCAGATCGACCAGCCATTGGCGCGCGCGGTTGACCATCGGCGGCAGCACGCCGACCAGGGCGGCGATGCCGACGTGGCCGCGCGCATGCTGCACGAAGGCGCTGCACAGGAAGGTGGCGCCAACCAGGCAGAACACGGCGGCCTCGTCCTGCCAGTCGGTCGCGGCCTTGAACAGCATGCGCGAGAGCACGCTGTAGGTCAGCACCAGCGACGCGGCCAGCAGGGCGAGCATTCCCAGCCAGACCATGAAGCGGTTGACCGCCGAGAGCCAGCGGTCGAGCGCGCGGATGGCAGGGGTCAGCATCAGATCAGCTTCTCGGCCGCCTTGAGCAGGGCGGCGCAGATTTCGCTGCGGCCGGCGAAGTCCTTCCAAGCTGTGTCGCGCGCCAGCGCCTGCCACTTCTTCACGGTGGGCGCGTCCAGGTCGAAGACCTTGCTGCCGGCCTTGGCTTAGACGTCGGCGGCGAGCTTATCGTCGGCCTTGGCGGCGTCGGTGGCGAATTTCTCCAGCTCGCCGCCGATCTGCATGAGCATATCCTGCTGCGCCTTGGGCAGGCCGTCGAAGATCTGCTTGGACATCATCAGCGTCTCGAGCATGAACCAGTAGGCGTTGGTGCGACCGGTGGTGAAGTTCTTCGACCGCTCCTCGATCTTGAAGGAGATGAAGCTGGTCGAGGAGGTGTAGGTGGCGTCCATCGCGCCGGTCTGCATCGCCGCGTAGATTTCGTTGGAGGGCAGCGAGATCACCGAGGTGCCGGCGGCCTTGAGCATCATGTCCATCTCGCGGCTGCTGCCGCGGATCTTCAGGCCCTTGGCGCGGCTGGCGGCTGCGCCCGCCTGCCAGACCAAGCTTAGGATGACGATGCCCTTGTCCTCGAGAATCTTGGTGAGCATCTTGCCGACCTCGCGGCTCTTCCAGGCGGCGCCCTGCTCGTAGTTGGTGACCAGGCCGGGCGTCAGGCCGATGTTGGTCTCCTGCACTTCGCCGCCGGCGTAGGGCATGGGATCGAGGTTGATGTCCAGCGCGCCCTTGCTGCGCTTCTCGAGTTCGACGGCGAACTTGCGGTACAGGCGGTCGCGGAAGTAGCCCTGGTCGATGGTGCCGCCCGGGAACTGGTGCGAAATCTTCAGCGTCTTGTTGGCCTGGGCGAGGGCCGCGCCGCCGCGCCGAGGATCAGTCTGCGGCGCGCTTCATTGGTGTTCTTGTCCATATTGTGTCTCCGTTTGTATGTCGGTTGATGTTCGCCGCCGGTTCCGCTTTCCTTGTCGTCTTCAGCCATGTCGTCCTCAGCCGCCCGCGAATTGCTGGCGCAGCAGATTCTTCTGCACCTTGCCCATGGTGTTGCGGGGCAGTTCGGGCAGCACGTGGATCTGCTTGGGCACCTTGAAATTGGCGATGCGGCTCTTGAGCTCGGCGGTCATCCGCGCGGCGTCGAGTTGGGCGCCGGGCTTGGCCACCACGGCGGCCACCACCGCTTCGCCGAAATCCGGATGCGGCACGCCGACCACCGCGCTTTCCTCCACGCCGGGCATGTCGTCGATGATGCTTTCGATTTCCTTCGGGTAGACGTTGTAGCCACCCGAGATGATCAGGTCCTTGCTGCGGCCGACGATGGACAGATAGTCGTCGGGGATCGCCGCGCCGTCCGAGGACTTGCCGCCCCAGCGGCCAACACGTCGCCGGTCTTGAACCAGCCGTCGGCGGTGAATTCTTCCTTGGTCTTCTCCGGCATGCGCCAGTAGCCCGAGAACACGTTCGGGCCCTTGACCTCGATGTTGCCGATCTCGCCTGGCTTGCACACGCCGCCCTTGTCGTCGGCCACGCGCACGCCCACGCCGGGCAGCGCCTTGCCCACGGTGCCGCCGATGCGCCAGCCTGCATAGGGGGTGGAGACCAACATGATGGTCTCGCTCATGCCGTAGCGCTCGAGGATGGTGTGGCCGCTGCGTTCCTGGAAGGTGTTGAAGGTCTCGGTCAGGAGCGGCGCCGAGCCGGAGACGAAGAGCTGCATGTTGCGGAAGCCGTCCTTGCCGAAGGACGGCTCGGCGAGCAGGCGCACGTAGTAGGTCGGCACGCCCATCATCACGGTGGAGCGCGGCAGATGACGCAGGATTGCCTTCATGTCGAGCTTGGGCAGCCAGATTATCTTGCTGCCGTTGAGCAGAGCGCCGTGCGAGGCGACGAACAGGCTGTGCACGTGGAAGATGGGCAGGGCGTGGAGCAGCACGTCGCCCTTCTTCCCGCCCCAATGGTCCTTGAGCACGACGGCGTTGGACGACAGGTTGCCGTGGCTGAGCATGGCGCCCTTGCTGCGGCCGGTTGTGCCGGAGGTGTAGAGGATGGCGGCCATGTCGCCGTCCTTGCGCTGCACGGTGGCGAAGGTGTCGGCCATCGGTGCGGCGCGCTCCAGCAGCGAGCCGCCGCGCGTTTCGTCGAGCGTGAAGACGTGCTTGGTGCCGGCGGTGAAGGGGAGCTTGGACACCCAGCCGAAATTCTTCGGGCTGCAGACCACCACCGCGGGCTCGGCGTTGCCGATGAAGTATTCGATCTCGGCCGACTGGTAGGTGGTGTTCAGCGGCAGGAAGACATAGCCGGCGCGCAGCGTGGCGAGATAGAGGAACAGCGCTTCAGGCGACTTCTCGACTTGCACAGCGATCCGTGAACCGGCGGGCAGCTTCAGGCTGGCGAGCAGATTGGCCAGTTTGGCTGTGGCGCGGTCCAGGTCGGCCAAGGATTAATACAGGCTGTCGTGGGTTTCGATGCAGCAGTCGTTGAGGTCGGAGGGAAAGGCTTGTTCGAAAAAGGCGTAGAGGTTCTGATTCATGCTAGGCGCTAAAAGAAACGGCCCATTTTGTGTTTTGCATACAAAATGGGCCATCCGGGTTTAACCCTAGAGTTGGCCGCGCCGCGCGGGACATCCAGGGCGGGTTGTCCGTTCGCCGCGAGCTCAGGCGCGGCCGAGCATCGCCGAGATGCGCGAACTCGATTCGAGCAGCGGCGGCAGGAAGGTCTTGAGCATCTGGCGCGGCGAACTGCTGTTGGCCTGGCCGCTGACGTTCATCGCCGCGATGATGCGGCCGGAGCGGTCGCGGATCGGCGCGGAGAGCGAGATCAGGCCCTCTTCGAGTTCCTGGTTGACGATGGCCAAGCCCTGCCTGCCGGTCTCGGCGATCACGGCCTTGAGTTGCCCGGGGTCGACGATGGTGCGGCCGGTGTTCTTCCTGAGGCCGGAGCGCGAGAGCACCTGGTCCAGCGCCTCGGGCGCCAGGCCTGAGAGCAGTACCCGGCCCATCGACGTGCAATAGGCCGGCAGGCGGCTGCCGATGGAGAGGTTGATCGCTATGATCTTGTGCGTGGGAACGCGCAGCACATAGACGATGTCCGTGCCGTCGAGCACCGAGGCCGAGCAGATTTCGTGGATCTGCTGCACCAGCTCTTCGATCACCGGCTCGGCCAGATTCCAGAACGGCAGCGAAGTGAGATAGGCGAAGCACAGGTCGAGGATCTTCGGCGTGAGGCGAAAGATCCGGCCTTCGCTGCTGACGTAGCCCAGCCCCGCGAGGGTGAGCAGCACGCGGGGCGCGCCGGCGCGCGAGAGGCCGGCGGCCTCGGCCACCTCGGAGAGGGGCTGGGCGGGCCGCTCGGCGCTGAAGGTACGGATCACGGTTAGACCGCGGGCGAAGGACTATAGATAGGAATCGCTGGGTTTGAGCTCCGCCTCCGCTGCCTCTCCGGGCGGGCTTGCGGCTTGGTCGTCTCGTTGGCTAGTGGTTGTCATCAGCTTGGCATCGGCCCAATGGTTGACTACGCTTTCGGCCTGGTAATTTTGTTACGTATTAGAACGCGTGTTCGCATATAGAACAATATGGGTGTGCAGGACAGGCAGCCTCGCAGGCTCCGTGCTTCCGATAACTTTGTCGAGACAGTCTTGATCAATAAAATCTCTCCCACGCTGGAAGCGGCGGTCGCCGACATCCACGATGGCGCCACCGTCATGGTCGACAGCTTCGGCGGCGCAGGCATGCAGCATGAACTCATCGACGCGCTGATCGCCAACGGTGCCACCGACCTGGTCATCGTCAACAACAACGCCGGCAACGGCGAGACCGGCCTGGCGGCGCTGCTCAAGACCGGAAAGGTGCGCAAGGTGATCTGCTCCTTCCCGCGCCAGACCGATTCGCAGGTATTCGACGGCCTGTACAGCGCCGGCAAGGTCGAGCTCGAGCTGGTGCCCCAGGGTAATCTGGCCGAGCGCATCCGCGCCGCCGGCGCCGGCATCGGCGGCTTCTTCAGCCCCACCGGCTACAGCACGCAGCTCGCCGAGGGTAAGGAGACACGCCTGATCGACGGCAAGCAATACGTCTTCGAAAACCCAATCCACGACGACTTCGCGCTGATCAAGGCGCTCAAGGGCGACCGCTGGGGAAACCTGATCTACTGCAAGACCGCGCGCAACTTCGGCCAGATCATGGCGATGGCCGCCAAGCAGGCGATCGCGAAGGTGGAGGAGGTCGTTGAACTCGGCTAACTCGATCCCGAACACATCGTCACGCCGGGCATCTTCATGCAGAAGGTGGTGTTGGCAAGGAAGGAACCGGCATGAGCAAGATGACCCGCGACCAGATGGCGGCGCGCGCCGCCCGCGACATTCCCGAAGGCGCCTACGTGAACCTGGGAATCGGCCTGCCGACCATGGTGGTCAACCATCTGTCCAAGGACCGCGAAGTCTTCATGCACAGCGAGAACGGCCTGCTGGGCATGGGCCCAGCGCCGGCCGCCGGCGAGGAGGACTGGGACCTGATCAACGCCGGCAAGCAGGCGGTGATGCTGCTGACCGGCGGCGCGTATTTCCACCACGCTGATTCCTTCTCGATGATGCGCGGCGGCCATCTGGACATCTGCATGCTCGGCGCCTTCCAGGTGTCGGCCACTGGCAACCTGGCAACCTGGCACACCGGCGCGCCCGACGCCATCCCCGTCGTGGGCGGCGCGATGGATCTGGCCGTCGGCGCGAAGAAGGTCTTCGTGATGATGGAACACACCACCAAGCAGGGCGAAAGCAAGATCGTGCCCGCCTGCACCTATCCTCTCACCGGCATCGGCTGCATGGACCACATCTACACCGACCTGGCCGTCATCGACGTGACGCCCAAGGGCCTGGTGGTGGTCGACATGGCCGAAGGCCTGAGCTTCGACGAGCTGCAGAAGGCCACCGCAGTGCCGCTGCTGCGCGCCTGAGGCCGCATGCAGCCGCGCGGCAAGACCCCGACAACAACGAAGAGGCCAAGGAAACAGCAATGACCGCTGCATTTATCTGCGACGCAGTCCACACCCCCATCGGCCGCTACGCCGGCTCCCTGTCGGTCGTGCGTGCCGACGTGATCTACGGCAACGTCAACCAGGCCAGCGAGGACAACTGCAACGTCGCCCACATGGCATCGTTGCTCGCGGGTCTGCCGCAGGAAGTGCCGGGCGCCACGATCAACCGCCTGTTCGGCTACGGCATGGACGCCACCGGCACCGCCGCGCGCGCCATCATGGCCGGCGAAGCCGAGCTGATGATCTCCAGCGGCGTGGAAAGCATGAGCCGCGCGCCATTCGTCATGGGCAAGGCCGACACCGCCTTCTCGCGCAGCGCCAACATCTTCGACACCACCATCGGCTGGCGCTTCATCAACCCGCTGATGAAGGCCAAGTACGGCGTGGGCTCCATGCCCGAGACGGCCGAGAACGTCGCCACCGACTACAAGATCAATCGCGCCGACCAGGACGCCTTTGCCCTGCGCAGCCAGGAGACGGCGCTCAAGGCCCAGGCCAACGGCGTGCTGGCGCAGGAAATCGTGCCGGTCATCATCCCGCAGAAGAAGGACGACGCGATCGTCGTCTCGCAGGATGAGCATCCGCGCGCCACCAGCCTCGAGTGGCTCACCAAGCTCAAGCCGGTCGTGCGCCCCGACGGCACCGTCACCGCCGGCAATGCCTCGGTCGTGAACGACGGCGCCTGCGCCATCCTGCTCGCCTCGGAAGCCGCCGCCGCCCGCAACGGCCTCACGCCCAAGGCGCGCATCGTCGGCATGGCCACCGCCGGCGTGCCGCCGCGCATCATGGGCATGGGCCCCGTGCCCGCCTCGCAGAAGCTGCTGCAGCGCCTGGGCATGACGATCGGCCAGATGGACGTGATCGAACTCAACGAAGCCTTCGCCGCGCAAGGCCTGGCCGTGCTGCGCGAACTCGGCATCGCCGACGATGATCCCCGCGTCAATCACAACGGTGGCACCATCGCCCTGGGCCATCCGCTGGACATGAGCGGCGCGCGTCTCGTGACCACCGCCGTCTATCAGTTGCACCGCACCGGCGGCCGCTATGCGCTGTGCACGATGTGCATCGGCGTGGGCCATGGCATCGCCCTGATCGTCGAACGCGTCTGAGCCGCAAGAAAACGGCGCGCCCCGCATCCCGGCGGAGCACCCATATGAAGAGAGAAGGACAACGAGCAACGACGCACTGGTCCTGCCGCGCCCTTACCGCAAGCCGTACTGGGACACGCAGCCCGAATACCACTTCGATCCCTATGCCTCGACGCCGGCGCGCTCGCCCGCGCAGCCGCTGATCGCGCTACTGCAGACGCGGTCCGAGACCACCGGGCCGACCTTTCCGCGCTCGATCATCAAGCCCGGCGGCGCCGACCTCACCCGTTCCCCCGGCGCCAAGGGCGAAGCCCTGGGCGAGCGCATCGTCGTCTCGGGCCGCGTGCTCGATGAGAGTGGCCGCCCGGTGCGCAACACCCTGGTGGAAGTCTGGCAGGCCAATTCCTCTGGCCGCTATGTGAACGCCAACGACCAGCATGACGCGCCGCTCGACCCCAACTTCCTCGGCGAAGGCCGCACCATGACCGACGACGAGGGCCGCTACCGCGTCCTCACCGTCAAGCCCGGCCCCTATCCATGGCGCAATCACTACAACGCCTGGCGTCCGGCGCATATCCACTTCTCGCTCTTCGGAAACGCCTACACCACGCGCCTGGTCACGCAGATGTATTTCCCCTGCGATCCGCTGTTGCCCTTCGACCCCATCTTCAACAGCACCGCCGACGTCAACGCGCGCAACCGCCTGATCTCCTGCTTCGACTGGGAGACCGCCATGTCGGAATACGCCACCGGCTACCGCTTCGACATCGTGCTGCGCGGCCAGCTGGCCACGCCCTGGGAGAAATAAATGCTCTACGCAACCGCATCGCAAACCGTCGGCCCCTATCTGCACATCGGCCTGGACTGGCTCAACAGCGGCGAGATGGCCGGCCCCGACGTGTCCGGCGAGCGCGTCACCATCACCGGCGTACTCACCGACGCGAACGACAAGCCCATCCCCGACGGCATGGTCGAATTCTGGCAGGCCAATGCGCACGGCAAGCACAACCATCCCGACGATCCCCAGAAGCTGCCTGTAGAAGAGGGCTTCCTCGGCTTCGCGCGCATGCGCACCGACGCCGAAGGCCACTTCACCATCAGCGCCATCCGTCCCGGCCGCGTGCCCGGCGCGGATGGCAAGACGCCGCAGGCGCCGCACATCACCGTGTCGGTCTTCGTGCGCAGCGTGCTCAAGCGCCTGGCCACGCGCATCTACTTCGGCGACGAAGCCGGCGCGCAGGCCAACGCGGAAGACGCAGTGCTCAAGCTCATCCCCGCCGAGCACCACGCCACGCTGATCGCCAAGCCACTGGGCGGCGGCAAGTTTGAATGGAACGTGCGCATCCAGAGCGGCGCGGAAACCGTCTTCTTCGAGGTCTGAATTGCCCAATTCAGCGCCGGCTCGGACGCCATGCTCGCGGTCTTCTCTGACCGCGCGCCGAAGCCAAGGCCGGCGTGATTCCCGCCGACGCGGCCGCGCCGATCGCCGCGGCCTGCAAGGCGGAGTTGATGGGTTTCGACGCGCTCGCCAAGGGTTCGCACGCCTCGGGCAATCTGGCGATTCCCCTGGTCAAGCAGCTCACCGCCGCGGTGGCGCAGGCCGGCACGGCCATCAAGGCCGCCTCGGGCTTCGTGCACTGGGGCGCGACCAGCCAGGACATCATGGACACGGGCGTCGTGCTGCAGCTGCGCGACGTGCTGGCCGCGCTTGCGCGCCATCACCGCGACACGCCGATGATCGGCCGCACCTGGATGCAGCATGCGCTGCCCATCACCTTCGGCCTCAAGGCCGCCGGCTGGCTGACGGCCTGCTGCGCAGCCGCGAGCGCATCGCAGCGCTGCGCGAACGGGCGCTGGCGCTGCAGTTCGGCGGCGTGGCCGGCACGCTCGCCAGCCTTGGCGAGGGCGGACGGGCCGTCGCTGCGGCCATGGCCGCGGACCTGGGGCTCGCGCTGCCCGCCGCGCCCTGGCACGGCCAGCGCGACCGCTTCGCCGAGGCCGCGACGGTCCTCGGCATCCTCGCCGGCAGCCTCGGCAAGATGGTGCGCGACATCTCCCTGCTCGCGCAGACCGAAGTGATGGAAGCCTTCGAACCTGCGGCGGCCGGCAAGGGCGGCTCCTAGACCATGCCGCACAAGCGCAACCCGGTGGGCTGCGCAGCGGCGCTGGCAGCGGCGCGCGTGCCGGGCCTCGTCGCGACCATGCTCTCGGGAATGGTCCAGGAACATGAGCGCGCCCTGGGCGGCTGGCAGGCCGAATGGGACACGCTGCCCGAGATCGCCGCGCTGACCTCGGCCGCGCTCGAGCCGCTGCGCGAGATCGCGCAGGGACTGGACGTGGGCGCCGCGCGCATGCACGAGAACATCGGCGCGACGCACGGCCTGGTGATGGCTGAAGCCGTGATGCTGGCCCTGGGCCGCAAGATCGACAGGATGGAAGCGCATCATGCGGTGGAGGCCGCCTCCAAGGCTGCCGCCACGAGCGGCGGTGCGCTGCGCTACGCGCTGCTCGATCCCGCGCGCTATCTCGGCCAGGCGGGACAGTTCGTGGACGCAGTGCTGGCCGCGCACGCCGGCGCCACGCGCAAGTAACAGCAATTCAAACAAGAGAGACCGACATGCCATTCGCAGAACTCAAGGACGTGCGACTGCACTACTGGTTTGAAGGGGAAGAATCCATGCCGGTGCTGATGCTCTCCAATTCCCTGGGCACCACGCTCGACATGTGGGAGCCGCAGATGCCGGCGCTGCTCGCGCAGTTCCGCGTGCTGCGCTACGACACCCGCAGCCACGGCCAGTACGAGGTCACGCCCGGCCCCTACACCTTCGATCAGCTCGGCGGCGACGCCGTTGGCCTGCTCGATCATCTGGGCCTGCAGAGCGTGCATTTCTGCAGCCTGTCCATGGGCGGCATGACCGGCATCTGGCTCGGCATCCATCATCCGCAGCGCATGCGCAAGCTGGTCCTGTGCAACACGGCCGCGCGCTCGGGCTCGCCCGAGATTTGGAAAATCCGCATCGGCCTGGTGAGCAAGGAAGGCTTGCAGCCCATCATTCCGGGCGTGGTCGACCGCTGGTTCACCAAGCTCTATAAGCAGCGCGCCGCGCGCGCCGTCACGCGGGTGAGCGCCATGCTCGCCAACATCAAGCCAGAAGTCTATGCCCCCAACTGCGCGGCGGTGCGCGACATGAACATGGTCGACAGCCTGCCGCGAATCGGTGCGCCCACCCTGGTCATCGCCGGCACCCACGACAAGGTGCTCACGCCCGAGCAGGGCCGTGAGATTTCCGACAACGTGCCGGGCGCGCGCTACCTCGAACTCGACGCCGCGCACATCTCCAACTGGGAGCAGGCCGGTATGTTCACCGCCGCCCTGATCGACTGCCTCAACGGCGGCAGCATGAGCGAGGAAGCCCACTACCACGCCGGCATGTCGGCGCGCCGCGCGACGCTGGGCGAGGGATACGTCGAGCGCTCGATCACCAAGCGCAACAGCTTCAACGCCGAATTCCAGGAAATGATCACGCGCCACGCCTGGGGCGACATCTAGACCCGGACCGGCCTGCCGCGCCACACGCGCTCGCTGATCACCATCGCGATGATGATCGCGCTGAACCGCCCCGAGGAACTGGCGCTGCATCTGCGCGCCTCGATCAACAACGGCGTGACGGTCGATCAGTTGCGCGAGCTGATCATGCATTCGGCCATCTACGCGGGCGTGCCCGCCGCCAACTCCGCCTTCCACCTCGCCGAGAAGATTCTCGCCGAGGAGGGCAGGCTCAACACGGGAAGCTAGCCCCATGCTCGTCCACTTCGCCGGCGTCCTGTTCGATGGCATCGCCTACGGCAGCCTGCTGTTCATGATCAGCGTCGGCCTGTCGGTCACGCTGGGCCTGATGAACTTCGTCAATCTGGCCCATGGTACCTTCGCCATGCTCGGCGGCTACGTCAGCGTGATGCTGATGTCGCGCCTCGGCGTGCCCTTCCTGGCTTCGCTGCCGGTGGCCTTCATCGCCAGCGCGGCCGTCGGCCTGGTAATCGATCGCCTGCTCTACCGCCGCCTCTACAAGGCCAGCCATCTGGACCAGGTGCTGTTCTCCATCGGCCTCACGCTGATTTCGATCGCCATCGCCACCTGGTTCTTCGGCCCCAGCCAGAAGCCGGTGCAGCTGCCCGAGGCGCTGCGTGGACAGATTTCGCTGCTCGGCCTGTAGGTGGGCGCCTACCGGCTCTTCCTGATCGCGGTGGTGGTTGTCATCACCCTGGCCCTGGGCTGGCTGATCACGCACACCCGCTTCGGCGCGCAGATCCGCGCCTCGGTGGACAACCAGCAGGCGTCGGCCGGCATTGACATCCACGTCGAGCGAGTGTTAAGCCTGACCTTCGCGCTGGGCTCGGGCCTCGCCGGGCTGGGCGGCGGCCTGGGCATCGACGTGCTCGGCCTGGACCCGGTCTTCCCGCTCAAGTACATGGTGTACTTCCTACTCGTGGTCGCCATGGGCGGCGCGGGCGGCATCAAGGGCCCGCTGGTCGCGGCGCTGCTGCTGGGCATCATCGACGTGGCGGGCAAGTACTACGTGCCCGAAGTTGGAGCTTTCGTGATCTACGCAATGATGGTGGTGCTGCTGACGCTGTTCCCGGCGGGCCTGTCCGAATTCCTCGCCCAGGCCATGCGCCGGAGGCGCGCATGAGCAAGCTCACGCACCTGCTGCCGCGCGACAACTGGAAGCCGCTCGAGATCGTCTTCTGGCTGCTGCCCATCGCGGCGTTCTTTCTGCTGCCCGGCTATCTGATGATCGGCAGCCAGATCATGATCACCGGCCTCTTCGCGCTTTCGCTGGACCTGATCCTCATCTACGCCGGCATCGTGTCGCTGGGCCATGCGGCCTTCTTCGGCGTCGGCGTCTACACCGCCGGCCTGCTCGGCGCGCATGGCTGGGGCGAGCCGGTCACCGGCCTGCTGGCGGCGGGTGCGGTCGCCGCCGTGGTCGGCTTTCTCACGGCGTTCATCGTCGTGCGCAGCCAGGACCTGACCCGGCTGATCGTGACCCTGGGCATCGGCCTGATGCTCTTCGAGGCGGGCAACAATATGGCCTTCCTCACCAGCGGCGTCGACGGCCTCTCGGGCGTGACGATGCGGAAGCTCTTCGGCGTGTTCGAATTCGACCTCAACGGCAAGCTCGCCTACGTCTATAGCGGCGTGGTGCTGTTCCTCCTTTTCGTGCCGATGCGTCGTCTGGTGAATTCGCCCTTCGGCCTGTCGTTGCGCGGCATCCAGCAGGACGCCAAGCGCATGCCGGCGATCGGCGCGGCGGTGAACCGCCGCCTGATAGAAGCCTTCACCATCGGTGCAGCGATCGCCGGCGTGGCTGGTGGCCTGCTGGCGCAGACCACGCAGTTCGTCAGCCTGGACGCTCTGAGCTTCAACCGCTAGGCCGAGCTGCTGATCATGCTGGTGCTGGGCAGCAGCGGCCGCCTCTACGGCGCGCTGGTCGGCGCCTTCGTCTTCATGGTGGCGCAGGGTATTCTCTCGGGCATCAACCCGGCCTATTGGCAATTCTGGATCGGCCTGCTGCTGATGCTGTTGGTGCTGTTCGCGCGCGGCGGCATGCTCGGCGGCGCGGACGCCGCCCTCAAAGGCCTCCTGAATAAGGAGAGCAAGCAATGAGCGACATGACTTTGCGCACCGAAGGCGTCGGCAAGAGCTTGGGTGCCTTCCATGCGAACAGCGACATCAGTCTGAGCTTCGCGCCGGGCGCGCGCCATGCGCTGATCGGCCAGAACGGCGCGGGCAAGACGACCTTCATAAATCTGCTGACCGGCGTCTACGAGCCCTCCGCGGGCACGATCTTGCTCGGCGGCGAGAACATCATCGGCCTGGCGCAGCATCAGCGCGTCAAGCGCGGCATCAGCCGCACCTTCCAGATCAACACGCTCTTCCCCGGGCTGACCATGCTGGAATCCGTGGTGCTGGCGATCTGCGAACGCAAGTGCCGCGGCACCGTCTTGAGCTGCACCGTCTTCCAATGCCGCGAGGAGATCGAGGAGGACATGGGCCTGCTCGCCTCGCTGCGCCTGGAGAAGGAAGCCGACGCGCTCACGCGCAATCTGGCCTACGGCAAGCAGCGCCTGCTGGAGATCGTGCTGGCGATGGCGACGAAGACGCGCATTCTGTTGCTGGACGAACCGGCGGCGGGCATTCCCGCGGGAGAAAGCTCGGAGCTGTTCGAAGTGATCGCCCAGTTGCCGCGCGACGTGACCATCCTGTTTATCGAGCACGACATGAATCTGGTGTTCCGCTTCGCTGAGCGCATCACGGTGCTGGTCGCCGGCAAGGTGCTGACCGAAGGCACCCCGGCGGAAATCGCGGCCGACCCGCGCGTCAAGGAAGTCTATCTGGGCGAGGCCGAGCATATCTGAACTGCTGCGGACCGAAAACCTGCGCGCCGGCTACGGCGAATCCGTCGTCCTCGACGGAATTTCCTTCGCGCTCAAGGAAGGCGAAAGCCTCGCGCTGCTGGGCCGCAACGGCGCGGGCAAGACCGAGCTGCTGCTCACGCTGATGGGCCTGACCGACATGCACGGTGGCGACGTCCACTTCCGCGGCAAGAAGATCACGGGCGTGGCCACACAACGCCGCGCGCATCTGCAGCCCGGCGGGCTGGTCTGGGTGCCGCAGGAGAGGAAGATGTTTCCGTCTCTGACGGTGGAGGAGCATCTGACCGTGGTCGCGCGGCCCGGCCACTGGAATCTGCAGCGCGTCTATGAAATCTTTCCGCGCCTGCACGAGCGCCGCCAAAACCTGGGCAACCAGCTCTCCGGCGGCGAGCAGCAGATGGTTGGCCATCGCGCGCGCTGATGGTCAACTCCGGTCTTCTGCTGCTCAACGAGCCGATGGAAGGCCTCGCGCCGATCATCGTGCAGGAGCTCGCGCGTGATCCGCAAGCTCGCCAGCGAAGGCGGGATGTCGCTGATCGTGGTGGAGCAGCATGCGCGCCTCGCGCTGTCGATGACCGGCCAGGCCATCGTGCTCGACCGCGGCCGCGTGGTGCACGAATCGGACAGTGCCGGCATGCCGTGCGCGCCGGCGTGCACCAGGGATAGGGCAGCTCGGACACCCAGCCGAGCACCGCGCCGGCGTGCCCGGCATCCAGTGTCTCCATGCTTTCGATCACGATGCGCAGATGGCGCACCAGCCCCGCGCCAGGATCGAGTTCCCAGTCGTAGCGGCCGCCGCCCGCGCGCACCTTGCTGCTTCCCTTCTCCGTCATTGCCGCCAGCCATTTTCAGGAAAAGCTGTTGTGTCCGGCGGGCGGCTCGGCGAGGCAGATGGTGTAGACGTTTTCATAGGTCTGGCCGAAGCGGCTGACCAGCACGTCGGAGATGGTGGCGAGTCCCTCGGAGCGCGAGGGAAAGGAGATCGCGTCGGTCTTCACCTGCATGTCGAGCACCGCGTCTGGCATGAAGGCCTGGGCCATCAGATACGGACGGTTTTCGTCCTTGGCGCGGATGTAGGTCTTGATGGCGCGGGCGAGCTTGGGCATGGTCGGTGCTGTGGGAGGTGGGAGTTGATGCTGATTTTTCTACAAATAAAAAAAGCCGCCCCGAAGGGCCGAGGTGTTCAATTAAAGTGTTGAACGCTTGGAATAGCCCCTTTCCTTAAGGAAGGGAGGCTTTCTTTTGGCTAAGCCCGGCGAGAAGTCTCATCCGCGAATTCCGCCCGAAGTAGATGGAATTCAGGTTAATCACTGCAAAAATCCCCTCTGCCAGAACTTCGGGGTTCCAGCCCAGGAGTCAAGATGGCGCGTTCCGTCTGGGATTGGCAGTTATCAGTTTGCAGGATCCGGAAGAGACTCGCTGGTGCTCATTTTCCATCTTTGCAGACGTGCGACAGTCCTGTGCGGTAACTTGAGCATTTCCCAAGAAGCGGCGCGCTTGGATTCTATCAACCTGCGTAGTCAGGGGGCCTCCTGTCCAAATGAAGAATGCAGTTCATTTTGGCTGAGTATCGGCCAGCATGCCGATCGCTACTACCAGCATGGCAAAACTCACGTAGGCCAGCCGCGATTCCGCTGCAAAGAATGTGGTCAGACCTTTTCCTGCGGCCCTTCTATTCGCAAGCAAAAACGACCTGGGCTAAATCGGGAGGTTCTGCGAATGATCGTGAATAAGGTTCCGATGCGCCGAATCTGCGAGGTGCTCGAGCTCAATCCTGCCACTCTGTACAGCAAATTGAGCTATTTGGCGGAAGCCGAAATTCAGCACGCCTCAGCCCATGAAGAAAGACTCTTATCCGAGAGTTTCAGACTCCAGCATGCCTACATCAGCGCTGACCGTCAAGACTACCTTCTATTGATCCGGCGCTTAAACATTGAACTTATTGAGTGATATAGAGTCTGCCTGTTTCGGGGAAAAAATCGACTCGAGAACGCTGCCGGTAGCTGCCCTGAACGAACGGCGCCGACGTGCGGTGAAGATGCGGCTGGATGGCGTGAGCCTGAAGGACACGGCGGCGCAATGCGAGATGTCGCGC
>JALBVF010000034.1 GCA_025050535.1 Candidatus Protistibacter heckmannii | reverse complement strand
TCCAGATTGAGCTCCGGGCTGTAGCTGGGCAGGTAAAAGGCTTCGATGTCGGCTTGGTGCTCGGCAAGCCATGCCTTGACCGGCTTTCAGTGATGCACGCCGAGGCTGTCGAGGATCAGGAACGCTTTCTTGCCCGCGCGCTAGCCATCGGCCACCAGCGCCTCGAAGAACTCGATGAACACGGTTTCGTCACCCCAGTGAGTCTCGCCACCTTCGGCCTTGGC
>JALBVF010000033.1 GCA_025050535.1 Candidatus Protistibacter heckmannii | reverse complement strand
TATGCCAATTCGATGCATGAAATGATAAAAAGTTAAATCTTTATATTGCCGCGTCAATAAAAGAGCTGCCCGGCGCCAACCTCCCAATTCGTCAGCACCAGCTCGCCACTGGCCTGCGGCTCGCCGTGCAGGTTGGCCACCGAGTACTTGATCTCCAGATCCAGAAGATGCGGGCCAGAAAACACCTCTCGAATGGCCTGGTGATCGTTATTGATCCGGCATTGAAGCAATGAACTCAAGCGGCATACCGAACCGGT
>JALBVF010000032.1 GCA_025050535.1 Candidatus Protistibacter heckmannii | reverse complement strand
ATGTTTCAATGCCTGATCAATAAAGGCACCATCGATGATCATCCAGCTTGCCTTGCCCTGATTGGTCACTGTGGAAATCATCGACAGCTTCTATCGCGTACCTCTAACCGCCATCGTGACCGGGGTTTGCCCTTTGGGAGCATAACTGCGGCCCCGAACATCCGTATTCACCAACGCGGTTTCGTCACCCAAGTGAATCTCGCCACCTTTGGCCTTGGCACGCTTCTCGATGGCCGGATACTCCTGATCGATCCACTG
>JALBVF010000031.1 GCA_025050535.1 Candidatus Protistibacter heckmannii | reverse complement strand
TAAGTTAAATTTTTATATTGCCGCGTCAATAGGCGGCGTTTGTGGTGTCGCGCACGGTTTCGCTGAAATGCGCCTCGACGCTGGTCGAGAGGACTTCGGCGACCTGGAAGGCGGTGTTGCGCGTGGTTTCGCGGTCGTTGGATACGTTCCACGCGGTAAAACCGATCAGCACGCTCAGGGAGACGGCCGTGAACGCAATCAGGAATCTGATCAGGTGATAGCGTTTGACGTGCTTCATGGGAAAAACAGTGTTCGGACCCCGTGCCGAAAGTCACAACGGTAACGGCAACTATTGATACAGCACTTAAACATTGAA
>JALBVF010000030.1 GCA_025050535.1 Candidatus Protistibacter heckmannii | reverse complement strand
TGGCCAATGCCGACCTGAAGCAGATCGGTACCAAACTCGCTCCAGCTCGCTCGAAGCTGCAACTGGTGAATGCCACGCGCCAGCATCTTCTCAGCGTTTAGCGACAGCCCGAGCGCGTCAAGAGCTACTTCGAACATGCGCCGGTTCGGTATGCCGCTTGAGTTCATTGCTTCAATGCCGGATCAATAACGATCACCCGGCCATTCGAGAGGTGTTTTCTGGCCCGCATCTTCTGGATCTGGAGATCAAGTACTCGGTGGCCAACCTGCACGGCGAGCCGCAGGCCAGTGGCGAGCTGGTGCTGACGACTTGGGAGGTCGGCGCCGGGCAGCTATTTTATTGACGCAGCAATATAAAGATTTAACTTG
>JALBVF010000003.1 GCA_025050535.1 Candidatus Protistibacter heckmannii | reverse complement strand
GGCCAATGCCGACCTGAAGCAGGTCGGCACCAAACTCGCTCCAGCTCCTTGGCTACGAGGCGCTGCGCGAGACCAATCCGCGGCTGATCTACGTGGGCGCCTTCGGCTACGGCCAGGGCGGCCGCTATGAAGCCGACCCCGCCTTCGACGACCTGATCCAGGCCGCCAGCGGCTTCTCGCATGCGATCGCGTAGGTGCAGGACGGCCAGCCCGGCTTCGTGCCCGTCACCATCGTCGGCCGCTCCATGGGCCTCTATGCCTTCGGCAGCATCTTCGCCGCGCTCTACGCGCGCGAGAAGATGGGCCAGGGCCAGCGCATCGATGTGCCGATGTTCGAGACCATAACCCATCTCGTCATGAGCGACCATCTCTACGGCCGCAGCTTCGAACCCGCCAGCGCGGCCACCGGTTATCCGCGCCTGCTCGCGCAGTCGCACCGCCCCTACAAGACCGAAGACGGCTACCTCGCCTGCACCATCTACACCGACGCGCATTGGGAGAATTTCTTCGCCGCCATCGGCGACCCGAGCTGCTTCCACGACGACCCGCGCCTTAAGGATATGGCCACGCGCACCGAGCACATCGCCGAGCTCTACGAGATGGTCGAACACATCATGGAGCTGCGGGCCGCCGACATCCCGCATTTCCAGGTGCATACCTTCGACAGCCTGAGCGACGATCTGCATCTGGCCGAAGTCGGCTTCTACACCGAGCATGAGCATCCGCTGCTGGGCCGGATCACGGGCCTGCGGCACCCCGCCGAATGGAAGGGAACGCCGGCGACGGTGCGCTCGCTGGCACCGATGCTGGGCGAGGCGGGCTACTCACCCCAGGAGATCAGCATCCTGCTGGCTGCAGGCGCCGGGAAGGCCTTCTAGGCGGCTGCCCGCTGGATGACCTGCCGCTTGATTTCGTCAGCGGTCGGCAAGGTCTTCAAATCATACGTGGCCTGCAGCGCCAGCTAGGAAGCCGCGTCGCCGCCGAAATACCGCGCCAGCCTGGTGGTGGTCTCGATCGACTGAAATCGCTTGGGACATTTACCTTCGTAGACCGCCTGGGTGTGTTTACAGCCAAACGATTGAATCATGCCGCATGGCATTACGTTATTGATCCGGCATTGAAACAATGAACTCAAGCAGCATACCGAACCGGCGCATGTTCGAAGTAGCTCTTGACGCGCTCGGGCTGTCGCTGAACGCTGAGCAGATGCTGGCGCGTGGCCTTCACCAGTTGCAGCTTCGAGCGAGCTGGAGCGAGTTTGGTGCCGATCTGCTTCAGGTCGGCATTGGCCATTTCGTTGGGGTTCAGTTCGGGGCTGTAGCTGGGCAAGTAGAAGACTTCGATCTCGTGCTTGTGCTCGGCCTGCCAGGCCTTCATGGGCTTGCTGTTGTGCACGCGCAGGTTGTCCAGGATCAGGTAGATCTTTCGGCCGGCATCCTTGACCAGCCGGCGCAGGAAATCGATCAGAATGTCGGCGCTCAATGCTCCGTCGAAGGCATGCCAGCGCATCTGGCTCTTGTTGGTGACGGTGGAGATCACCGACAAGCCGTGGCGCTTGTTGTTCACGCGAATCACGGGCGTCTGGCCTTGCGGGGCATAGCTGTGCCCGCACACGTCGTCACTGCGCAAGCCGGTCTCGTCGCCCCAGTGAATTTCGGCCCCCTCAGCCTTGGCGCAGGCGGCGATCACCGGGTAGTCCTCGTCGAGCCACTTTTTCACCGCCGCCGGCGACTGCTCGTAGGCCTTCTTCATAGGCTTTTTCGGCGTGAAGCCCCAACGCTCCAGATACAGGCCCTTCGTGCGAACGACCAGCTTGATGCCGTATCGGTTAAGGATCAACTCGGCCACTGCCTGGCGGCTCCACAGCGCATAGATCATCTTCAACTAGTCGGGCGTGTGGTCAGCGGATCAGCCGCTGAACCTCGCGTTCCTGCTCCGCCGTCAGCGTTCTGCCCGTACCCTGCGGGCGCCCGGGGCGCTCAACGTCGAGGGCCTTCCACCCGCCCGCGCGATACGCCTTCACCGCCGCAATGAGCGTCGTGCGCGACATCTCGCATTGCGCCGCTGCGTCCTTCAGGCTCATGCCATCCAGCCGCATCTTCACCGCACGTCGGCGCCGTTCGTTCAGGGCGGCTACCGGCAGCGTTCTCGAGTCGATGTTGTCCATGCAACATGCCGACTCTATATCACTCAATAAGTTCAATGTTTAAGTGCTGGATCAATAGCGTGACCGTCATATGTCGGTTTGGTGAAAACAGACAGTGCGCGCGCCGGCATGGATGGCGGTCCTCCGGATGAGGCGTGGCAGTTTGTTTCAGTTGAATCGGGAGTCTTATCCCAATTTGTGCGACTCCTCCTGCACGCATCTTTGAGGGAGAACGCCATGCTGTTTGGACGCATCACAAACTTGTGGAGCGCACGGCCATCCGTGCCCGAGCCGTCGCCGGCTGAGTCCGAATTGCAGGCGCTGTTGGACGAAGGGCGGGAGCTGCATCGGGCGGCGCAGGCGGCGAGCGCGAGCCGGCGTGCGCAGATCTAGGCGCGCTATCCCGAGGAAGTGGAGCGCGTTCCGACGCGCGCCGAGGCGCTGGCGCGGGCGGCACTCGGCTTGGCGCCGGGGCTTGCGAATGGGTTGGAACAAGGCGTGGCGCGTGCGCCCACGGCGCAGGCCGCGCCGGTCTTGAATGCGTCATTGCCGCTCGCCGTCCAATGCGCGGGCGCGGCCAAGCCGATCGCCTGCATCGTGGCGCGAATCGAGCAGTTGGTGGACGAGGAGTGCCAGGAGCTGAACATCGCGCCGAGCGAACCCAATTTTTAAGTCCTGCATCTTCCGCCGTGGATGTGGCCCCGCGCGTCCACGCTGCACTACCGCGTTGCGACGCAGGGCGGTCAGGTTCCGATCGAAGATCAGGCGTTCTGCGCGGAGGAACTGCGAAAGATCGTCGCGAATCCACCGAACTGCACCACGCCCTCGCCCTGCGCCCCGCTGACCGACGCACAGGCGCCGGGCCTGCTGCCGCCCTTCACGCCGGCGCTGCGGCGGACGATGCGCGCGGTCATCGACGAGTTGAACCGGCTGGGGCCGTTCACGCTGAACGAAGCGGCGCACGGAGAGAGGCCCGATGTGCTGATGCTCAAACCCGGACATATGCCGCGCATGCTGGCGGCCAGCGTCTCCTCCGAGAAGGAATCGGTGGTGTTCGGGCTCAAGATGCAATGGGCGACCGGCGGGATCGGCGAGGATGCGTTCAAGCAAGGCCTGAAACAGCAGATGGCCAAGCCCAGGCAGACCCATCTGCTGGTGCTCGGCGACATCCCGGACGGCGAAGAGCCCCGGCCTGGAGATCAGAGCTATGCAACGGTGCTGCATGAGTTCATGCATGTCTTCGGGCTGGCCGACACGAGCTTCAATTTCCACGTTCCCCGGCATCTGGACACGCAGGAGCTGACCGTCCTCTCTTATGTGCTGCTCAGGATGCCGTCGACGGGGGCGCCCAGGTACTCGGCGAACCGGATGCACTCGGTCTTCGGTCTGTCGGCCATCGACAGGGCGGCCTTGGAGGCGGTCGCCCGCCGGGTCGATCCGGGCGCGGTGGCGGCGAGCATGATCCGGCTCGGCAAGAACCCGGGCGACACTGCCTACCGGGTGTGGCAGGACGGCGGCGTCGACGTCTGCGAGGCCGGCGCCTCGTCTTGCGAGCACATCATGCCGAGCCGCGCCGGCCACGTGTGGGCCGCCGCCTACGACAGCGGCGGCAGGGACCGGCTGGAGCTGGAAATGGCCGCGCAGCCGACCTGGACCGATCTGCGGCCGCGCCGCGGCGTGCGGTACGCGGATGGCCGGCTGGTGCATGACGGCCGGTGGCATGCGAACGCGTCCAATCCCGCGCAACCGGCGCCCCGGCATTACGTGAAATACAACCTGATGTTCCCTTCCTTTCCCGTGCTGCGGCCCGACCGGGCGATCGAGGACGTGGCGGGCAGCCCGCAGGCCGACCATGTGATCGGCAACGTCCACGACAACATGGTGGACCTCGGTGCGGGCGAGGACGAATTCCAGGGCGGCGCCGGCAGGGACTCGATGGTCTTCGGGCGAGGATACGGCAAGGCCAGCTTCCGCGACTTCAATCCCGTGGAAGACCTGCTGCTTCTCGACGCCAGTCTGGGCGTGGGATCGGTCGAGGGGGTCCGCCAGCTTGCGGTGCGCGACGGCGCGGGCCTGCGCATCGATTTCCCCGGCGGGGACAGCCTGTATCTGCCGAGCATCGGCCATGCGCGGGCGCGCTACGCGCCGGACGCGGATGGCCCTGATCCGGCGGCGGCGCGGCCGTGATGCGGCCAGCTTCTTTTCCTTCCTTGATATGGAGAACGCAATGATTTCAGGAATCGGCAAGACCCCGGCTTGGGGGAGCAGCCCGTCGACCGCCCAGCGCGAGGCGTTTGAATCACTGCGCCGCGAGGGGGCGGATCTGCAGCGGCAGGCGCGGAATCTGAACGAGGGTGCACAAGCCCGGGCGCCGGCGCCGGGGCCTGGCCAGCTCTCGCCGACGGCGAGGCAGTGTCTGGCGAACAGCCTGCTGGGGCTGCTCGGGTATTCCGGCGGCATGCGCGACACCTTCGCGCCGCGTGCCGCGATCGTCCGCCGCGATGCGCCTTTGAGTGCTCCGGCAGGCGCCTCGACAGCGGCGCTTGCGGCTGTTGTGGCGGTGGATGCGGCGGCGGGGCCGGGTTTCGGCACGCTGGCCACAAGCGCGCCGGTCAAGCGGAAGAACGACGTGGTCGCCTGGTTAGTGTCGCAGCCGGAGCAGACGCACTACACGACCGGTGATGCCGATTTCGACGCCTTGCTGGGCGCGCGGAATCAGTGGCCAAAATCGACAACCGCCCGGTTCCAACTGGCGTCGGACACGGATGCTTTGCACCCGGAGGACAAGGCGCTGTTTCTCAACAACCGACCAAGAGGCGTGCGCGAGCCCTGGCCCTTCTCTGAGGGCTCCAGGCAGACCGTGCGCAATGTGATCGCCTATCTGAACAAGCTCGGCCCCTTCAGCTTGATCGAGGTCTGGCCGGGCGAGCGGCCCGATCTCGTCCTGATGCGCGCGCACGCCTTGCCGGACCGGCCCAATGCGAATTCGCATCTGCGGGGCACTGCATTCAATGAGGTGGCGGACAAGGCCAGACGGCTGCTCGAGGGCTCCGACGCCAGAAACATCACCAGCGCGGAGCTCGAGGAGGGGAAGCGGCTGACTGACGCCATGCCGCGCCGCACGTCGATCAGCCTCACGCTGGGTGGCAGCGATGCGTTGCATGAGGCGGGCGAGGAGGGCCATGGCGCCTGGCTGCACGAGATCCTGCATGGGCTGGGATTGAGGGATGTGATGCCGCTCGACGACTTGTCCGAGGAGCGCGACAGCTAGGAGTCCACCGTCATGTCGTATTGGCTGCGCCGGACCGAGAACGGCGTGCGGCTTTTCCACGAGGAGCAGCATATCCAGGGCCTGTCTTCGATGGACGGGGCGCTGCTGGAGTTCGTCGCCGGGCAGATATCGCCGACGGGTATGAGCAGCGGGGAAGTCGGGCTGGAGAGTTTCCCGGGCAATACGCGCTACAAGCTGATGCACAGCGGCGCGCTGCGGGTGATCGAGCGCGGTGCCCAGCCGCCGGTGAGGGAAATATTGCCGCTTGCGCGGGCGGGCCACATGATGCGCACGCTCTACGACCGCGGCGGCAGGGACGTGGTCGATCTGCGGAACGCGAAGCAGGGGGTGTGGGTGGATCTGCGGCCGGGCGGCGGCATGCGCTTATGCGGACGACCTGCTCGCCTGCAGCAGCAGGCCCGCTTGTGGCGCGCGCTCCGCCGCGCTGCGTGATTGCGTGGACTTCAATCTGCTGATGCCGCGGTTTCCTGGACCGCAGCCCGACATGCTTATCGAGAACGTGGTCGGCAGCCGGCATGCCGACGTCATGATCGGCAACGAGGGACCCAATGTGGCCGACCTGGGCTCCGGCCTGGACGAGTTCACCGGCGGGCGCGGCGCCGACGCCCTGATCTTCGGCCACGGGTATGGCGGCGCGGTGTTCCGGGATTTCAATCCGGACGAGGATTTTCTCGTGCTCGACACCAATCTAGGCGCTCGCTCCGTCGAGGAGCTGCTCCGTTTTGTCGAGCGCGACGGCGCGGGCCTGTGCATCGAATTTCCGCACGGCGACTGGATCGGTCTGCTGAGCGTGACGGATCCGGGGTGTCTGCGCGCGCATTGCCTGATCTTCCGCGTCGGCGCGGCCTGCGCGCCGACGCATGGCCGCCGGCCGCCGCGTCCATAGGCGCGCATGCGCCGGCGCAGGGTGCCGTGACCTTGCCTGCCGGGCGCTGTGGCGCTGAGGGGCCGAGGGCGCTTTCCGGGTGTGAATCCCGGGAGCAAAGACGGCGCACGGGCCACTCTTCTTTTTTCACGAGAGGGAGACGGCGAGGAGACTCGGCGGAATGTGGAGCGGCTCAAGCGGCGGAGCCGGCGGCGGTATCAACTCCGGCAGCACGCCGCGCGCCGCGAATCTGGCGCGGCGCCGTGAGCGCGCATTCGAGGCCTTGCGCCAGGAGGGCCGGGCGCTGTGTGAACAGGCGCAGGCTTGCCGCTAGGCAGGACGGGCGGCGTCGGCGGCTCGCTATCCGCGTGAACTGCGGCTGCAGCCGTCGGCGCGCGAGCTCGCGTTCGGCGCGGCCCTGGGGCTGCTGGCCGGCCAAGCCCAGCGCGCGGCGCCAACGAGTGCGGAGAACGCCACCGCCGCGCCGGGCCAGAGCGACGACGAGATCGGGCAGGCGCTCGCGGAGGTGTACGCCCGCAGGAACATCAGCGACAGCGGCATGGACTTCAGCAAGCTGCAGCTGACGCCGATGGCATGGCCGGGCTCTGCGTCGCTGAGTTATCAGATCGTGTCGGATCCGGCGACGCTGCCTGCCGATGACCGGAGCTTTTACCTGCGGGAGATCAAGTGCGTGCTCAAGGTGCCGGAGCGCATCTGCGCCTCGGCCGAGCAGAGGCTGCGCTTCGGCGTGCCGGACGCGCATTGCGCGCCGATGTCCGATGAGCGGGCACTGGAGTCGGCTAAATATTTCACACCAGCGATGCGGCGCACGGCGGAGTCTGCGATGGAATATCTGGACCGGCTCGGGCCGTTTTCGCTCAGGCGGGCGGCAGCGGGGGAGCGCGCGGACATCTATCTACTTCATCTTCGGCGCTGGAATGGCGCGCATGATATGATCCGCGGCGTGACGGTGTTCGGCAAACCAGGACGGATCGCCGCGCTGGCCCGGTCCTGGCGCGCCGGGAACATGGCCCGGGAGGCGTTCATGCAGGCGGCCGACGCGCATGCGCCGCCGCATCTGAACAGCCAGGAGCACACCGTCGTGTCGTATATGTTGACCACGGCGGACGACGGCACGCCGCTGTGGCGGCAGAACCAGAGCGTGGCGGGCCTGTCGTCGATGCACGGCGTGGCGCTGGAGGAGATCGCGCGCGGTGGACCCGGAGTGGGCCGCGCGTGGGGAGATCCGTCTGGGGCTGCATCCGGGCGGCACCACCTACCGGCTGTGGCGCAACGGCGAACTGGAGGCCGGCGAGACGGGAAGCATGTCCGTGCCGCGCGAGCGCATCCGCGTGAGTCCGGCGGGGCACATGATGACGACGATCTACGACCGCGGCGGCACGGACGTGCTGGATCTGCGGCATGCGCGGCAGCCGACCTGGGTGGATCTGCGGCTGGGTGGCGGCGTGCATTACGACGACCGGCGGCTGGCCTGCATCGACGCCCGCGCCAGAAACGCGACGGCAGACGCGCCCGCCGCGCCGGCTGCATTGCGCGCGGCACAACCTGCTGCTGCCGGCGTTTCCTGGACCGCGGCCGGAGTTCGCGATCGAGCACGTGATCGGCGGCCGGCATGCGGACTATGTCGTGGGCAACGACCAGGACAATATGGCGGACCTGGGCGCGGGCGACGGCATGTTCAGCGGTGGGCGCGGCCGAGATGCACTGATCGTGGGCCGCGGGCACGGCGGCGCGACTTTCCAGGATTTCGACCCGCGCGAGGACATGCTGCTGCTCGACGCGGATCTGGGCGTGGACTCGGTGGAGGCGGTGCGCCGGCTAGCGGTCGCCGAGGACGGCGGCATCCGTATCGTGTTTGCGCAAGGGGACTGGGTCAGCCTGCCCTCGGTTGTGGATGTGCGGGACCTCGATGTGAACTGTCTGCGTGTTGGCTGGGGTCTGGCGCGGTGCGCGGCGCCGTGATGACGCGCCGCGTTTACTAGGCGGCGCCGGGCGTGAGACGCGTGCCGGAGAGGCGGTCGTGCAGGAATTGGCGCTCGGGATCGATGAGCGCGGTGAGCGGCGCGAAGCACAGGCCGACGCAGAAGAACAGCGCCACATGCTGCGAGCCGCTGGGTTTGATCAGCGCGTCGAGCAGTATGGCGGGCACGAGCCAGAGACAGGCGCAGCCATAGCGCAGCAGCGCAACGGGCACGTGCACGGGGCCGCCGTCGACGCGAACGAGCCGGATTTTCCAGGTCTGCATGGCCAGGGTCTGGCCGCCGTGGGTCCAGTACCAGACGAAATAGGCGCCGATCACCGCGAGCAGATGCAGGTTGAGAAACCAGCCGGGCGCCGTGTAGTGCAGGACCACGCCGAGCGCCAGATGCGGCACCAGGAAGCCAAGAGCGAGCATGCCGAGCAGGAGCAGCATTTCGTAGACGGCGCAGGCCAAGCGCCGTTTCAGCGGCGCGAGCGGGAAGGCGGCCTCGGTGGCGAAGGGATTCATTGCGGGGCCGACGCAGCGGCGGGAGCGGCCACTTGCATGGCGCCACCAGGCGCGGCCACGGCGGCAGGGGAGCCCGGCTGGGCGCCTGTCTTGGTGGCGGGCGAGGCGCTTGGCTTCAGCCTCGTTGTGATGCTTGCGCTTGGCGATCTCGGCGGCGTTGCGCGCGACCTGCGGATCGCGGTTGGGCGGCGCGGTCACGAGGGTGGACTTGTTGCGCGCCTTGTCGGCTTCGGCGAGTTGCTTTTTGCGTTCGTCGGGCAGGGATTGGTAACGCTCCCAGGCCTGGGAGCGGGCTTCGGGCGTGAGGTTGCGGCTGGCCTGATAGTTCTGCCTGGCGAGCTGGCGCTGCGCGGGAGGGAGCTTGGACCAGGAGGCCATGCGCTCCTGGAGCTTTTTCTGCTCTTCGGGCTTCATCTTCGGGTAGCGCTGGGCGATCTGCACCCATTTGCGCCGGCCGATGTCGGTCATGCCGTCCAAGGTGGGCTGCAGCGGCGCGAGAATCTGCTTTTGATCCACGCTCAGGTCGTTCCAGGCCGGAACGGTGGCGGGCGCACCGGCCTGGGCGGCGGGAGCAGACAGGAAAGCCCAGAGCGCAATGCTTGCCGCCAGAGCCTTGGAGGGGGCGCTTTCGGCGTTCATTGGGTGGATTCTGCCGATTCCGAGGCCGAGGGGCAGGACGCCAGGAAGGCTTGGAAGCCGTGGTCGGTGTATGCGGCGGGGGGCAGTTCGTCGATCAGGACGCTGGCGTCGAGTTCGGCGAGTTCGTCCACGCGGGTCTGGCGCTGCCATTGGGCGATGACGGCCAGGATCAGCGCCAGCGCGGCCAGGGTGCCGACCAGGCCGAGCTTGCCGATCAGGCGGTAGATCAGGTCGCCCAGACCCTTGTCGCCCGAGGCCGGAGAGGAGCCGCCGCCGGCGGACAGGCCAGGCGAGCCGGCGAACGCCGGCTCGAGGGTGCGTTCGGCCTCGGGTTTCTTGCGGGTGAGCGCCTTCGCCCGGCCGGCCGCCAGGGCGTCCGCGATGCCGGAGGGAAGCTGCTCGCTGGCCTCGTTCAGGGCCAGATGGATACGCATCGCCGTGCGGCGCTCGTCAAGGTCGTCCTTGAATGTGGTGTTAATAGAGAGATTCCTTTGTTGCGCAAGGTCTTGGAGAGTGCGGAGACGGCTCGGGAGCAGTGCATTTTCACGTTTCCCTCCGAGCAACCCATCACTTATGCGGTCTCGACAACATTGAATTCCTCCCAATAACGCAAAAGGAAGGCTTCCCGTTGACGAGCCGGCAATTTTTCGATTCCTCCTTCGATTGCCTGCAGAACCTGCGCTCTTCCAAGTGCATTTTCTGCGCTTCTGTCGTTAATTTCTCCTTTCTTCGTCGAAATAGAGTTCGTGAGATCGGTTTCGGTGATATCTTCCTCGCCGTCCGGACGGCTTCCGGTGATTTTGGAGAACAGGGTGACCAAGTGGTTGCGGACTTTTCTGCGCCGGAACCAGTCGTTGATCAGGTTGTGCAGGATGCGCTGGAATAGGGGCTCCAACTTCTCGACGGGCTGGCCGCCGTACTTCTCGGCCAGGAGGATCATCGCATCCTGCACGATGTCCAGCGCCGCCTGATCGTCCCGGACGGCATAGGCGGCCTGCTTGACGGCGCGTTTTTCGATGCCGGCGAGGAAGTGCGAGAGTTCTTGGTCTGAAGCCATTCGGCGTATGCGCGCCCATTCCGGGGCTGCGGCAGGCCGCTTGTTGTTGAGGATTTGGGCGGCTTACAGGTGCGAATGCTAGCAAAAAAACACTCTTTCCTGTAGGATTCGCGTTTCCCATCAATATTTTCATTGATGCGGAATCAGTCGCGGGGCGGGTTCGCACATCGTCAGCCAGCTCCAACAGGCGCCGGATACACAGCCACAAACCGTCCGAATCTTGGCCACAAGCCCGGGGGAGGACACCAGAACAATTTTTTGCCGAAAATTGGAAAGGCTATCATGAATACGCCAAGCGCGGAATTTTCCTCCGCAACCAGCAATGCCAATCCCGACGATCCCGAACTGATCGGAGCCGAAATCCTCGTCCGTTCCTTGCAGGAAGAGCTGGTCGACGTCCTCTGGGACTATCCCGGCGGCTCGGTGCTCTATATCTGCGACGAGCTGTACAAGCAAACCGCCATCGAACACATCCTGGTGCGCCACGAGCAGGGCGCGGTCCATGCGGCCGACGGCTATGCGCGCGCCACGGGCAAGGTCGGCGTGGCCTTGGTGACCTCGGGCCCTGGCGTGACCAATGCGGTCACTGGCATCGCCACCGCCTATATGGATTCGATTCCGATGGTGGTGATCACCGGCAACGTGCCCACTTACGCGATCGGCGAAGACGCCTTCCAGGAGTGCGACACCGTCGGCATCACCCGCCCTATCGTCAAGCACAACTTCCTGGTGAAGGATGTGCGCGATCTGTCGGCCACGCTGAAGAAAGCTTTTTATATTGCCCGCACCGGCCGTCCCGGTCCTGTGGTGGTGGACATTCCCAAGGACGTGTCGGCCGCCAAGTGCCGCTACGTCTACCCAAAGGCGATGGAGCTGCGCTCCTACGCGCCGGTGAGCAAGGGCCATTCGGGCCAGATCCGCAAGGCGGTGAATCTGCTGCTGGTCGCGAAGCGCCCCTATATCTACACCGGCGGTGGCGTGATCCTGGGCGAGGCTTCGGCCGAGCTGCTTGAATTCGCCGAGCTGCTGGGCTATCCGGTGACCAACACGCTGATGGGCCTGGGCGGTTTCCCCGGCACCAGCCCGCAGTTCGTGGGCATGCTCGGCATGCACGGCACCTACGAAGCCAACCTCGCGATGCAGAACTGCGACGTGCTGATCGCCATCGGCGCGCGTTTTGACGACCGCGTGATCGGCAATCCGGTGCACTTCGCGCAAAACGAACGCAAGATCATCCACATCGACATCGATCCCTCGGTGATCTCCAAGCGCGTGCGCGCGGACGTGCCCATCGTCGGCCATGTGCGCGACGTGCTGCGCGAGATGACCGCGCAGGTCCGCGAGGCCGGCGCCCGCACCAACCAGGAGGCCGTGGCAGGCTGGTGGAAGCAGATCGAGGAATGGCGCGGCAAGGACTGCCTGAAGTACGACCGCAAGTCCGAGATCATCAAGCCGCAGTACGTGGTGGAAAAGGTCTGGGAGCTGACCGGCGGCGACGCCTTCGTCTGCTCCGACGTGGGCCAGCACCAGATGTGGGCCGCGCAGTTCTACAAGTTCGACAAGCCGCGCCGCTGGATCAACTCCGGCGGCCTGGGCACGATGGGCGTGGGCCTGCCGTATGCGATGGGCATCAAGAAGGCCTTCCCGGACAAGGACGTCGTGACCATCACCGGTGAGGGCTCGATCCAGATGTGCCTGCAGGAGCTTTCGACCTGCCTGCAGTACAACACGCCGGTCAAGGTGATGTCGCTGAACAACCGCTATCTGGGCATGGTGCGCCAGTGGCAGGAGCTGCAGTACGACAACCGCTATTCGCACTCCTACATGGACGCGCTGCCCGATTTCGTGAAACTCGCCGAGGCCTACGGCCACGTCGGCATGCGCATCGAGAAGACGTCGGATGTGGAGCCCTCGCTCAAGGAGGCTTTCCGTCTCAAGGACCGCACGGTGTTCATGGACTTCCAGACGGACCCGATGGAAAACGTCTGGCCGATGGTGCAGGCCGGCAAGGGCATCTCCGAGATGCTGTTGGGCTCGGAGGATCTTTAATGCGTCACATCATCTCCGTCCTACTCGAAAACGAGCCGGGCGCGCTGTCCCGCGTGGTGGGCCTGTTCTCGGCGCGCGGCTACAACATCGAAACCCTCACCGTGGCGCCGACGGAAGACGCGTCGCTGTCGCGGATGACCATCGTCACCAGCGGTTCGGACGACGTGATCGAACAGGTCACCAAGCATCTGAACCGGCTGGTGGAGGTGGTCAAGGTGTTCGACCTGACCGAGGGGCCGCATATCGAGCGCGAGCTGATGCTGGTCAAGGTCAGGGCGGTCGGCAAGGAGCGCGAGGAAGTCAAGCGCACCGTCGACATCTTCCGCGGCCGCATCATCGACGTCACGGACAAGGTCTACACGGTTGAACTGGCCGGCCACGGCGGCAAGCTCGAAGCTTTCCTCGAAGCCATCGACCGCACAGCGATCCTCGAGACCGTCCGCGCGGGCGCCTTGTGCATCGGCCGCGGCGAGCGCATCCTGAAGCTCTAATTCACCATACATTATTCCAATACAGACTCAAGGAATCACCATGAAAGTTTTCTACGACAAAGATGCGGACCTCTCCCTGGTCAAGGGTAAGCAGGTCACCATTATCGGCTACGGCTCGCAAGGCCACGCCCATGGGCTGAACCTGAAGGATTCCGGCGTCAATGTCACCGTTGGCCTGCGTAAGAACGGCGCCTCCTGGAACAAGGCCGCCAACGCCGGTCTGACCGTCAAGGAAGTGGCCGACGCGGTCAAGAGCGCCGACATCGTCATGATGCTGCTTCCCGACGAGCAGATCGCCGAGGTCTATGCCCGCGAAGTCCACGCCAACATCAAGCAAGGCGCCGCGCTGGCCTTCGCCCACGGCTTCAACGTGCACTATGGTCAGGTCGTGCCGCGCGCCGATCTGGACGTGATCATGATCGCCCCGAAGGCCCCCGGCCACACCGTGCGCTCGACCTACGCCCAGGGCGGCGGCGTGCCCCACCTGATCGCGGTAGCCCAGGACAAGTCCGGCGCCGCCCGTGACATCGCCATGTCCTACGCCACCGCCAACGGTGGCGGCCGCGCCGGCATCATCGAGACCAACTTCCGCGAAGAGACCGAGACCGACCTCTTCGGCGAGCAGGCCGTGCTGTGCGGCGGCGCCGTCGAGCTGATCAAGGCCGGTTTCGAAACCCTGGTCGAAGCCGGCTACGCGCCGGAAATGGCCTACTTCGAATGCCTGCACGAACTCAAGCTGATCGTCGACCTGATCTATGAAGGCGGCATCGCCAACATGAACTACTCGATCTCGAACAATGCCGAATATGGCGAATATGTGACCGGCCCGCGCATCGTCACCGAAGAGACCAAGAAGACCATGAAGAAGGTGCTGACCGACATCCAGGCCGGCGAATACGCCAAGAGCTTCATCCTGGAAAACCGTGCTGGCGCTCCGACGCTGACCTCGCGACGCCGCCTCAACGCCGAACACCAGATCGAAGTGGTCGGCGCCAAGCTGCGCGCGATGATGCCCTGGATCGCCAAGAACAAGCTGGTCGACCAGTCGAAGAACTAAGTGCCCGCATCGCCGATGTCCTATCCCCATCCCATGATTGCCCGCGAGGGCTGGCCGTACATCGGTGTGGCGTTCGCCACCGCATTGGTCGTCAATGCGGTGGCGGGCTTCTGGTGGGCCTCGCCGCTCTGGCTGCTGGCCCTCTTCGTCCTGCAATTCTTTCGCGATCCACCGCGGCCGATTCCCGCGGCGCCCAAGGCGGTGCTTTCGCCGGCCGACGGCCGCATCGTCGCCGTGGAGGTCTGCGAGGACCCCTATGCTCAGCGCCAGGCCTTGAAGATCAGCGTGTTCATGAACGTGTGCAACGTGCATTCGAACCGTTCGCCGGTGGACGGCGGGATCGCCAAGATCGAGTATTTCGCCGGCAGCTTCGTCAACGCGGACCTGGACAAGGCTTCGCTGCAGAACGAGCGCAACGCGATGGTGATGGAAGCAGCCGGCGGCACGGTGACCGTGGTGCAGGTGGCGGGCCTCATCGCGCGCCGCATCCTGTGCTACGTGAAGCCGGGCGAGACGCTGACGCGCGGCCAGCGCTACGGCTTCATCCGCTTCGGCTCGCGCGTGGACGTCTATCTGCCCACCGACGCCAAGCCGCTGGTGAGCATCGGCGACAAGGTCTCCGCGACCACCACGCTGCTCGCGGAGTTCGCCAAGGGCTGAGGTTCAGGACGTTGACCCCCCTCATGGCTTGGGGATAGCATTTCGCCGACCCGAACGCATCACAAGGAAAATGAGCATCGCCATGACCCCTTTCACACGCCGTCCCAAACGCCAGGGCAAGGTCGCCTGGCTGCGCCCGCTGCGCAACAAGCAGAACGCGCAGCTCGACCATGCCGACGAGGAAGCGGTCCGTCCGCGCAAGCGCGGCATCTATCTCCTGCCCAACGCCTTCACGACTGCCGCGCTCTTCGGCGGCTTCTTCGCCATCGTGCAGGCGATGAACGGCCGCTTCGAGATCGCCGCCATCGCCATCTTCTGCGCGATGGTGCTCGACGGCGTGGACGGGCGTATCGCGCGCCTGACCAACACCCAGACCTCCTTCGGCGAGCAGTACGATTCGCTCTCGGACATGGTGTCCTTCGGCGTGGCGCCCGCGCTGGTGATTTACGAATGGACACTCAAGGGCCTGGGCAAGTGGGGCTGGGTGGCGGCCTTCGCCTATTGCTCAGGCGCTGCGCTGCGCCTGGCGCGCTTCAACATCAACACCGGCGTGGTCGACAAGCGCTTCTTCCAGGGGCTGCCGAGTCCGGCCGCCGCCGCGCTGATCGCCGGCTTCGTCTGGCTCGCCATCGACAACCGCTTCGACCCCGGCTCGCTACCCTGGGCGGCGTTCGCGCTGACGCTTTACGCGGGCATCTCCATGGTGACCAATGCGCCGTTCTACAGCGGCAAGGCGCTGGACGTGCGTTACCGCGTGCCATTCGGCGTCATGGTGCTGTTCCTGCTCGGCTTTCTGCTGATCTCCAGCGATCCGCCTGCCTCGCTGTTCGGGCTGTTCGTCTGCTATGCAGTGTCGGGCTATGTGCTCTGGATCTGGCGCTGGTGGCGCGGCGACCGCGCCGTGCCCAGCCCGAATGAATAAGTAAGCAAGCAAGGAGACCGCCGTGTCCGACAAACTGATTATTTTCGACACCACGCTGCGCGACGGCGAGCAATCGCCCGGCGCCTCGATGACCAAGGACGAGAAGATCCGCATCGCCCGCCAGCTCGAGCGCCTGAAGGTGGACGTCATCGAAGCCGGCTTCGCCTCGAGCTCCAACGGCGACTTCGAAACCATCCACGCGATCTCCGGCATCATCAAGGACGCCACCGTTTGCTCGCTGGCGCGCGCCAACGACCGCGACATCAGCCGCGCCGCCGAGGCGCTCAAGCCGGCCGCGTCCTCGCGCCTGCATATCTTCCTGGCGACCAGCCCGCTCCACATGGAGAAGAAGCTGCGCATGACACCCGACGAAGTCTACGAACAGGCTCGGCGCTCGATCCGCTTCGCACGCAACCTGACCGACAACATCGAATTCAGCCCCGAGGACGGCTACCGTTCCGACATGGATTTCCTGTGCAAGGTGCTGGAAGCCGTGATCGCTGAGGGCGCGACCACCATCAATTTCCCCGACACCGTCGGCTGTGGCGTGCCCGAGCTCTACGGCCACGCCATCAAGACCCTGCGCGAGCGCATCCCCAATTCCGACAAGGCCATCTGGTCGGTGCACTGCCATAACGACCTCGGCATGGCCGTGGCCAATTCGCTGGCCGGCGTGAAGATCGGCGGCGCGCGCCAGGTGGAATGCACCATCAACGGCCTGGGCGAGCGCGCCGGCAACACCTCGCTCGAAGAGATAGTCATGGCGGTGAAGACCCGCAAGGATTATTTCGGCCTGGAAGTCGGCATCGACACCGCGCAGATCGTGCCGTCCTCGCGCCTCGTGTCGCAGATCACCGGCTTCCTCGTGCAGCCCAACAAGGCGGTGGTCGGCGCCAACGCCTTCGCGCATGCCTCGGGCATCCACCAGGACGGCGTGCTCAAGGCGCGCGATACCTACGAGATCATGCGCGCCGAAGACGTGGGCTGGGCCAACAACAAGATCGTGCTGGGCAAGCTCTCGGGCCGCAACGCCTTCAAGCAGCGCCTGCAGGAACTGGGCATCACGCTGGAGTCGGAGGCCGAGATCAACGCCGCCTTCTCGCGCTTCAAGGAACTCGCCGACCAGAAGGCCGAGATCTTCGACGAGGACATCATCGCCATCGTCGGCAACGAACCGGCCGAGCACGACGCCGAGGAATTCCGCTTCGTCTCGCTCGCGCAGAACTCCGCTACGGGCGAGCGCCCGCATGCGCGGGTCGTCTTCAGCATGGGAGGCAAGGAAGTGACCGGCGAGGCCGATGGAAACGGCCCGGTCGACGCCACGCTCAACGCCATCGAAAGCAAGGTGGTCAGCGGCGCCGAACAACTGCTGTATTCGGTCAACGCCATCACCACCGGTACGCAGGCCCAGGGCGAGGTGACCGTGCGCCTGTCCAAGGCCGGGCGCATCGTCAACGGTGTGGGCACCGACCCGGACATTGTCGCCGCCTCGGCCAAGGCCTATCTGGCCGCGCTGAACAAGCTCGACGACAAGAGCTTCAAGCTCAATCCACAGGCGATCTGATTCCCGGGCGGGCCGCGAGGCTCGCGCCTGGTCTGATTAGCGCATCCGCCAGAAGCGGAATTCGAAGGCCGGATCGGCGAGGATTTCCAGGCGCTTGACGTGCCCGTCGGGGCCGAAATGCAGATGCGCCTGGGTGTTCCAGGTGCCTTGGTTGCGGAAGCGGTAAGTCCAGACTAGGGATTCCTTCGCGGGAATTCCGTCTTCTTCAGGGGCGTGCCGAACAGCTCCAGCACCTGCTGCTGGGCCCATTTCTCCTCGGCCGCGCGCTGGAACAGCTGGGTGTCGAGCACCTGCCGGAAGGTAGGTCAGCTTGCCGGCGGCGTCGAATTTGGCCGCGTAGGTGAATTGGCCGGCCGGCTTTGTGGGGTAGAGCCAGCGCACGCCGCCGCCGGGCAGGGGATAGGTCTCCCAGGGCGGCCCATAGTTCGCCCGGACCAGGTCCTGACCGGCGCCGAGCATCTGCTGCCAGTGCGGCCACCGGCAGCATCACGTTGGAACACCATGGAACCAGGGCTAGAGCCGCCAGGAGCAAGGCGGCAAGGGTGAAAAGTCTCATAAAATCAGATTATTAAGTGCGCAAACGTGTGTTATAATTTTCGGCTGCATTATTTGTATTATCTAAACACGGTACGGCCCTTTCTTCCGTGACCGCTTGTTTATAAAGGAAAGAACCATGGCAAACGCCGACATCAACAAGGCGGAAATCGTCAAGCAATACGCTCGTGGCACCAACGACACAGGCAGCCCCGAAGTGCAGGTCGCCCTGCTGACCGCTCGTATCAACGAGCTGACCCCGCACTTCAAGGTCAATCTGAAGGACAACCACAGCCGTCGCGGCTTGCTCCGTATGGTCAGCCGCCGCCGCCGCCTGCTGGACTATCTCAAGCGCAGCGATGCTGACCGCTATCGCTCGCTGATCGAAAAGCTCGGTCTGCGCAAGTAATCGGCGCTTCCCGCATCCGCTCAAAGCATATGCCTGTGTCAGCCAACTGATACGGGCATTTTTCGCTGCTGCGGCCGCAAGACTTGATCTGAAGGTGGTCGACGGGCGCTTATCAAACCGCATTCATACAGCGAAAAAATACTGGAGTCGCAATGACAATGTTCAAAAAAGTAGTGAAGAGCTTCCAATGGGGCAGCCAGACTGTCCGCATGGAGACCGGCGAAATCTCCCGCCAGGCAGGCGGCGCAGTGCTGGTCGACGTGGAAGATACCGAGGTCCTGGCGACCGTCGTGGCGGCCAAGAGCGCCAAGCCCGGCCAGGACTTTTTCCCCCTGACCGTCGATTACCTCGAAAAGACCTATGCCGCGGGCAAGATCCCCGGCGGCTTCTTCCGCCGCGAAGGCCGCCCCTCGGAATACGAGACCCTGGTCTCGCGCCTGATCGACCGCCCCATCCGCCCGCTGTTCCCGGAAGGCTTCTACAACGAGGTGCAGGTCGTTGTGCACGTGCTGTCGATCAATCCGGAAGTGCCGGCCGACATCCCCGCGCTGATCGCCTCCTCGGCCGCGCTGGCCATCTCCGGCATTCCCTTCAACGGCCCGATCAGCGCAGCGCGCGTCGGCTACAAGGATGGCGCCTACTTGCTCAACCCGACCCGCAGCCAGCAGGCCACGAGCCAGCTTGACCTGGTGGTTGCCGGCACCGAGCGCGCCGTGCTGATGGTCGAGTCCGAAGCCGCTCAGCTGTCCGAGGAAGTGATGCTCGGCGCCGTGGTCTTCGGCCACGAACAAGGCCTGACCGTCATCAACGCCATCCATGAACTGGTCCGCGAAGCCGGCAAGCCGGAATGGGACTGGAAGCCCGCCGACAAAAATGAAGCCCTGATCGCCAAGATCGCTAAATTCGGCGAGCCCGCCCTGCGCGAGGCCTATCAGATCCGCGAAAAGCAGGCCCGCACCCAGAAGCTCAAGGAAGCCGGCAAGCTGGTCAGCGCCAAGCTAGCCGAAGCCGGCGTGGAAGCCGACGACGTCGAAGTCGGCAACCTGATGTTCGAACTCGAATCGAAGATCGTCCGCGGCCAGATCCTAGCCGGCGAGCCGCGCATCGACGGCCGCGACACCCGCACCGTGCGCCCCATCGAGATCCGCACCGGCGTGCTGCCGCGCGCCCACGGCTCGGCGCTGTTCACCCGCGGCGAAACCCAGGCGCTGGTCGTCGCCACGCTGGGCACCGCCCGTGACGAGCAGATCATCGACGCGCTGCAGGGCGAATACCGCGAGCGCTTCATGCTCCACTACAACATGCCCCCGTTCGCCACCGGCGAAACCGGCCGCGTCGGCAGCCCAAAGCGCCGCGAAATCGGCCACGGCCATCTGGCCAGACGCGCGCTCAACCCGCTGCTGCCCAAGGCTGATGAATTCGCTTACACCATCCGCGTGGTCTCGGAAATCACCGAATCCAACGGCTCCTCGTCCATGGCCTCCGTCTGCGGCGGCTGCCTGGCGATGATGGATGCCGGCGTGCCGCTGCAGTCGCACGTCGCCGGCGTGGCCATGGGCCTGATCCTGGAAGGCAACCGCTTCGCCGTGCTGACCGACATCCTGGGCGACGAGGACCACCTCGGCGACATGGACTTCAAGGTCGCGGGCACCGCCTCCGGCATCACCGCGCTGCAGATGGACATCAAGGTGCAGGGCATCACCAAGGAAATCATGCAGGTCGCGCTGGCCCAGGCCCGCGAAGGCCGCATGCACATCCTGGGCAAGATGCAGGACGCCGTCTCCGGCGCCCGCACCGAGCTCTCCGACCATGCGCCGCGCATGATCACCGTCAAGATCCATCCGGATAAGATCCGTGAAGTGATCGGCAAGGGCGGCGCGACCATCCAGGCGCTGACCAAGGAAACCGGCACCAGCATCGACATCACCGACGACGGCACCGTGACCATCGCCTCGACCGGCGCCGAAGGCATGGAAGAAGCCAAGCGCCGCATCGAAGCCATCACCGCTGACGTCGAAGTGGGCAAGATCTACGAAGGCCCGGTGCTCAAGTTGCTCGAGTTCGGCGCCATCGTCAACGTGCTGCCCGGCAAGGACGGTCTTCTGCACATCTCCGAGATCGCCAACGAGCGCGTCAAGGACATCAAGGATTGGCTCAAGGAAGGCCAGGTGCTGCGCGTCAAGGTGCTGCAAGCCGACGAGAATGGCCGTCTGCGCCTCTCGCTCAAGGCTGCGCTCGCCGAAGAGGGCGGCACCTTCGGTCCCCTGAACGGCGGCGCGTCCGCCGAGCAGGCCGCTCCGGCCGAGCATCAGTAATCCTCACGCGGCGGGTTTGCGTCTGATGCGCGCGGTCGAGATCACCAAGTACGGTCCTCCCGAGGTATTGGTCCTCGGCGAGCGTCCCATGCCAGAGCCCAAGGCCGGCGAGGTGCTGATCAAGGTCAGCGCCTCGGGCATCAACCGGCCCGACGTGTTCCAGCGCACCGGCAACTATCCGGTGCCGCCGGGCGCGTCCGACATTCCCGGCCTGGAAGTCGCCGGCGAGATCGTCTCCGGCGATCTCGGCCATGCCGACAACCTCTGGGGCCTGAAGGTGGGCGACAAGGTCTGCGCGCTGGTGCAGGGCGGCGGTTACGCCGAATACTGCACCGCGCCGCTGGGCCAGACGCTGCCCGCGCCCAAGGGCCCCTCCGACGTCGAGGCGGCTTCGCTGCCCGAGACCTTCTTCACCGTGTGGAGCAATGTCTTCGATCGCGTGCGCCTCGGCCAGAACGGCGCCGCGCCGCAGGAAACCCTGCTCGTGCAGGGCGGCACCAGCGGCATCGGCGTGACCGCGATCCAGCTCGCCCGTGCGCTGGGCCACCGCGTGTTCGCCACCGCCGGCAGCGAAGACAAGTGCCGCGCCTGCGAGAAGCTCGGCGCTGAGCGCGGCATCAACTACCGCGACGAAGACTTTGGCAAGGTGGTTCGCGAACTCACCGGCGGCAAGGGCCCGGACGTGATCCTCGACATGGTGGGCGGCGCCTATCTGCCGCGCGAGATTGATTGTGTGGCCGACGACGGCCGCATCGCCATCATCGCGCTGCTGGGCGGCAGCAAGGCCGAGCTGGACTTGGTGCAGGTGCTGCGCCGCCGGCTCACTGTCACCGGCTCGACCCTGCGTCCGCGTTCGGTGGCGTTCAAGGCGGCGATCGCCGCGCAACTCAAGGACAAGGTCTGGCCGCTGCTCGAGGGCGGCAAGATCGAGCCGGTCATCCATCAGGTGTTCCCCGCCGCGCAGGCCGCGGAGTCGCACGCCATGATGGAATCGAGCCAGCACATCGGCAAATTGGTTCTGCAATGGTGAGCACGCAAGGGCGCAAGCGCCTGGTGATCGGCAACTGGAAGATGCACGGCAGCCTTGGCGCCAACGCAGCCCTGCTTTGCGCGGTGGCTGATGGCGCCAAGGGTCTGCCCGAGACGGGCGTCGCGGTCTGCGCGCCGTTCCCGTATCTGGCACAGTGCCGCGAGCTGCTCGCCGGCAGCCCGGTCGCCTGGGGCGCGCAGGACGTTTCCGCGCATCTGCAGGGCGCCTACACCGGCGAAGTGGCGGCGCCGATGCTCGCCGAATTCGGTTGCGGCTACGTGCTGGTAGGCCATTCGGAGCGCCGCGCGTATCACGGCGAGACCGATGCCCTGGTGGTCGCCAAGGCAGCCCGCGTCCTCGAAGCCGGTCTCACGCCCGTGATCTGCATGGGCGAAACGCTTGCGCAGCGCGAAGCCGGCGAGACCGAAGCGGTGGTCGGCGCGCAGCTCGACGTGGCGCTGGACCTGCTGCACGCGGACCAGCTCGCGAAGGTCATGCTCGCCTATGAGCCCGTCTGGGCCATCGGCACCGGCAAGACCGCGACCAGTGAACAAGCGCAGGCGGTGCACGCCTTCCTGCGCGGCCGCGTCGACGCGCGCAACGCGGCGGCGGCCAAGACGATGCCGATCCTTTACGGCGGCAGCGTCAAGCCCGGAAACGCCGCGGAGCTCTTCGCGATGCAGGACATCGACGGCGGGCTCATTGGTGGCGCTTCCCTGGCGGCGGCGGATTTTCTGGTGATCTGCGGCGCCTGAGGCCTAGGCCCGCGGCACGAAGAACGACGAAACGGACAAAACAGACTGACGGACAGCAAGATGGAAATTTTCAAGACTCTTTTGACCGTGGTGCAAATCGTTTGTGCACTGGGCATCATCGGCCTCGTGCTGCTGCAGCAGGGCAAGGGTGCGGACATGGGCGCGGCCTTCGGCTCCGGCTCCGCTGGCAGCCTCTTCGGCGCGAGTGGCTCGGCCAATTTCCTGTCGCGCACCACCGCGATCTTCGCGACGATCTTCTTCGCCTCCACGCTCGGCCTCACGATGCTCGGCTCGTACAAGCCGCAGGCCACGGCCGGCGTGCTCGGCCAGTCGGCGCCGGCCGCCAAGCCAGCCGCTGATGCTCCGCCCGCGCCGGTCGGTCAGCAGTCCGCCCAGCGGGGCGCTGCTCCCGCCGCGCCGGCGGTGCCCAAGTAAGGGCGCGCAGCAAAAGCGCGAAACAGACGCGCGAAGCGAAGACGAGGGCAGTGCGTCGGCAGACGCGAATCGTTCTCAAGAAAGGCCGCATCCGCGGCCTTTTTTTGCCCGCGAGGGCCGTGGATGCTGAGCTTGTGCGTTGAACAAAAATCCGCAGTAGGTTAAAATTCGGCGTTTCTTGCCGACGTGGTGAAATTGGTAGACACGCTATCTTGAGGGGGTAGTGGCGAAAGCTGTGCGAGTTCGAGTCTCGCCGTCGGCACCAAGAATATCTGAGCCCTCATGCAGGGGCTCTTTTTGAAAAAGGCGGACCCCCTTGAATCTCGAAGCCTATTTCCCCGTATTGCTCTTCATCCTCGTCGGGATAGGCGTAGGTGTCACCCCGATGGCCCTGGGCAAACTGCTCGGCCCCAACCACCCCGACGCGGAAAAGCTCTCCCCCTACGAATGCGGTTTCGAAGCCTTCGAAGACAGCCGCATGAAATTCGATGTGCGCTACTACCTGGTGGCGATTCTCTTCATCCTCTTCGATCTCGAAACTGCCTTCCTCTTTCCCTGGGGCGTTGCGCTCAAGGACATCGGCTGGGTCGGCTACATCTCGATGCTGATCTTCCTGCTCGAGTTCGTGATCGGCTTCGTCTACATCTGGAAAAAAGGCGCGCTCGACTGGGAGTGACAACACAATGGCAATCGACGGCGTACTCAACGAAGGCTTTATCACCACATCGGCCGACAAACTGATCAACTGGACCCGCACCGGGTCACTCTGGCCCATGACCTTCGGTCTGGCCTGCTGCGCGGTGGAAATGATGCACGCGGGCGCCGCGCGCTACGACCTCGACCGCTTCGGCGTCGTGTTCCGTCCCTCGCCGCGTCAGTCCGACCTCATGATCGTGGCCGGCACCCTGTGCAACAAGATGGCGCCGGCGCTGCGCAAAGTCTACGACCAGATGCCCGAGCCGCGCTGGGTCCTCTCCATGGGTTCCTGCGCCAACGGCGGCGGCTACTATCACTACTCCTATTCGGTGGTGCGCGGCTGCGACCGCATCGTGCCGGTGGACGTTTATGTGCCCGGCTGTCCGCCGACCGCGGAAGCCCTCATGTACGGCATCATCCAGCTGCAGGCCAAGATCCGCCGCACCAGCACCATCGCCCGCAAGGTCTGACCGATGAGCGCGAAACTTCAAACCCTCCAGGCGGCTCTGGGTAAAGTCCTCGGCGACAAGATCAGGAGCCTGACCGAAGCGCGCGGCGAACTGACCCTGGTGGTCAAGTCCGATGATTATTTCGAGGTCGCCCGCACCCTGCGCGACCACGCCGATCTCAAGTTCGAGCAGCTCATCGACCTCTGCGGCGTCGACTACCGCGACTTCGGCGACGGCAAATGGGACGGCCTGCGCTTCGCCGCCGTCTCGCACCTGCTCTCCATCACGCACAACTGGCGCCTGCGCCTGCGAGTCTTCGCGCCGGACGACGATCTGCCGATCGTGGCCTCGGTCATCGACGTCTGGAACACCGCCAACTGGTTCGAACGCGAAGCCTTCGACATGTATGGCCTGGTCTTCGACGGCCATACCGACCTGCGCCGCATCCTCACCGACTACGGCTTCATCGGCCACCCGTTCCGCAAGGACTTCCCGGTGTCCGGCTACGTCGAGATGCGCTACGACCCCGAGCAGGGCCGCGTCGTCTACCAGTCGGTCACGATCGACCCGCGCGAGATCACGCCGCGCGTCATCCGCGAAGAGAATTACGGCGGCCTGAAACACTGACCGCGCCACGGAGGCAAGCATGGCAGAGATCAAGAACTACACCCTGAACTTCGGCCCGCAGCACCCCGCGGCCCACGGCGTGCTGCGCCTGGTTCTCGAGCTCGACGGCGAAGTCATCCAGCGCGCCGATCCGCACATCGGCCTGCTGCACCGCGCGACCGAGAAGCTCGCCGAGACCCGCACCTGGGTCCAGAACGTGCCCTACATGGACCGTCTCGACTACGTGTCGATGATGGCCAACGAGCATGCCTACGTGATGGCCATCGAGAAGCTGCTCCGCCTCGAGGTGCCGGTCCGCGCGCAATATATCCGCGTGATGTTCGACGAGATCACCCGCCTGCTCAACCATCTGCTGTGGATCGGCTGCCACGGTCTGGACGTGGGTGCGATGGCCGTCTTCCTCTACGCCTTCCGCGAGCGCGAAGACCTCTTCGACATGTACGAGGCTGTGTCCGGCGCGCGCATGCACGCAGCCTATTACCGCCCGGGTGGCGTCTACCGCGATCTGCCGGATTCGATGCCGCAGTATCAGGTCTCCAAGTTCCGCAACAAGTCGGCCATGAAGGCCATGAACGAGAACCGTCAGGGCTCGCTGCTGGACTTCATCGAGGACTTCACCAAGCGCTTCCCGACCTACGTCGACGAATACGAAACCCTGCTCACCGACAACCGCATCTGGAAGCAGCGCCTGGTTGGCATTGGCGTGGTCAGCCCCGAGCGCGCACTGCAGCTCGGCTTCACCGGCGCCATGCTGCGCGGCTCGGGCTTCGCCTGGGATCTGCGCAAGAAGCAGCCCTACGAGGTCTACGACAAGGTCGACTTCGACGTGCCCATCGGCGTCAACGGCGACTGCTACGACCGCTATCTGGTCCGCGTCGAGGAGATGCGCCAGTCCAACCGCATCATCAAGCAGTGCGTTGATTGGCTGCGCGCCAATCCGGGCCCGGTCATGACCGGCAACAACAAGGTCGCCCAGCCCCCGCGCGTGGACATGAAGACCAACATGGAGGACCTGATCCACCACTTCAAGCTGTTCACCGAAGGCATCCACGTGCCTGAGGGCGAGGCTTATACGGCGGTGGAGCATCCGAAGGGTGAGTTCGGTATCTATGCCATCTCCGACGGCGCCAACAAGCCCTACCGTCTCAAGATCCGCGCACCCGGTTTTCCGCATCTGGCCTCGCTCGACGAAATGGCCAAGGGCCACATGATCGCCGACGCCGTGACCATCATAGGCACGCAGGACATCGTGTTCGGCGAGATCGACCGATAGAAATATCTAGAGAAAGCGAAAGCAAGACATGCTCTCCGAACAAGCACTGAAGGAAATCGACCGCAACGTCGCCAAGTATCCGACGGACCAGAAGCAGTCCGCGGTGATGGCGGCGCTGGCCGTCGCGCAAGGCGAAATCGGCTGGGTTTCGCCCGAAGCCATGCAGTTCGTCGCCGACTATCTGGGCATGCCCGCCGTGGCCGTCCAGGAAGTGGCCACCTTCTACAACATGTACGACACCAAGCCGGTGGGCAAATTCAAGCTCGCCGTCTGCACCAACCTGCCTTGCGCCCTCTCGGGCGGCGAGCGCGCCGGCGACTACCTCAAGCAGAAGCTGGGCATCGACTACAACGAAACCACCGCCGACGGCCTGTTCACCCTCAAGGAGGGCGAATGCATGGGCGCCTGCGGCGATGCGCCGGTGATGCTGGTCAACAACCAGACCATGTGCAGCTGGATGAGCAACGACAAGCTCGACGCGCTGATCTCCGATCTGAAGTCCAAGGGGGCCGCCAAGTGACCTGCCTGCACGACCGCCATATCAAGCCCCTGATCCTCGCCGGCCTGAGCGGCGAGAACTGGCATCTGAAGGACTACGTCGCTCGTGGCGGCTACGCCCAGCTGCGCAAGATTCTCACCGAGAAGATCACGCCCGAGGCGGTGATCGCCGAGGTCAAGGCCTCCGGCCTGCGCGGCCGCGGCGGCGCAGGCTTCCCGACCGGCCTGAAGTGGAGCTTCATGCCACGCCAGTTCCCCGGCCAGAAATACCTGGTGTGCAACAGCGACGAAGGCGAGCCCGGCACCTTCAAGGACCGCGACATCATCCGCTACAACCCGCACGCCCTGATCGAAGGCATGGCCATCGGCGCCTACGCCATGGGCATCACAGTAGGCTACAACTACATCCACGGCGAAGTCTGGGCCGAATACGAGCACTTCGAGGAAGCGCTCGAAGAGGCCCGCGCGGCGGGCTTCCTCGGCGACAACATCCTGGGCTCGGGCTTCAACTTCCAGCTCCACGCCCATCACGGCTACGGCGCCTACATCTGCGGCGAGGAAACCGCGCTGCTCGAATCGCTCGAGGGCAAGAAGGGCCAGCCGCGCTTCAAGCCGCCTTTCCCGGCGAGCTTCGGTCTCTACGGCAAGCCGACCACGATCAACAACACCGAGACCTTCGCTGCGGTACCCTTCATCCTCGCGGTGGGCGGTGACAACTACCTGAAGATTGGCAAGCCGAACAACGGCGGCACCAAGATCTTCTCGATCTCGGGCGACGTCGAGCGTCCCGGCAACTACGAAATCCCCCTGGGCACGCCCTTCGCCGAGCTGCTCGATCTGGCCGGCGGCATGCGCGGCGGCAAGAAGATTAAGGCGGTCATCCCAGGCGGCTCCTCCGCGCCCGTCGTCCCTGGCGACATGATGATGGCCACCGACATGGACTATGACGCCATCGCCAAGACCGGCTCCATGCTCGGCTCCGGCGCGGTTATCGTCATGGACGAGAGCCGCTGCATGGTCAAGTCGCTGCTGCGTCTCTCGTACTTCTATCACGAGGAATCCTGCGGCCAGTGCACGCCCTGCCGCGAGGGCACCGGCTGGCTCTGGCGCGTGGTCAACCGCATCGAGCACGGCCACGGCCGCAAGGAAGACCTGGGCCTGCTGCAGAGCGTCGCCACCAACATCATGGGTCGCACCATCTGCGCCCTGGGCGACGCCGCGGCGATGCCAGTGCGCGGCATGCTCAAGCACTACTGGAACGAGTTCGAATACCACGTCGAGCACGAGACCTGCCTTGTGCCCGCCTACGTCTGAACCTGCCAACCGATTAGCTGAACAAGTGAGCTGAAATGCTGGAAATCGAAATCGACGGCAAAAAAGTTGAGGTGGCTGAAGGCAGCCTGGTGATGGACGCCGCGCGCGAGGCCGGCACCTTCATCCCGCACTTCTGCTATCACCGCAAACTGTCGATCTCGGCCAATTGTCGCATGTGCCTGGTGGAAGTGGAGAAGGCGCCCAAGCTGCTGCCCGCCTGCGCCACGCCCGTGTCCGCCGGCATGAAGGTCCACACTCACTCCGAGAAGGCCGTGCAGGCCCAGCAGTCGGTAATGGAATTCCTGCTCATCAACCATCCGCTCGACTGCCCGATCTGCGACCAGGGCGGCGAATGCCAGCTGCAGGATCTGGCCGTGGGCTACGGCAAGAGCGGTTCGCGCTATCAGGAAGAAAAGCGCGTCGTCTTCCACAAGAACATCGGCCCGCTGATCTCCATGGAAGAGATGAGCCGCTGCATCCACTGCACCCGCTGCGTGCGCTTCGGCCAGGAAATCGCCGGCGTAATGGAGCTGGGCATGCTGGGCCGCGGCGAGCATTCCGAGATCGCCACCTTCGTCGGCAAGAGCGTCGATTCCGAACTCTCCGGCAACATGATCGATCTGTGCCCGGTCGGCGCGCTCACCAGCAAGCCCTTCCGCTATGCCGCCCGCACCTGGGAACTCGGCCGCCAGAAGACCGTCAGCCCGCACGACGGCGTGGGCGCCAACATGCAGCTGCAGACCAAGAACAACAAGGTCATGCGCGCGCTGCCCCTGGACAACGAAGACGTCAACGAGTGCTGGATCTCCGACAAGGACCGCTTCTCGTACGAAGGCTTGAACAGCGCCGAACGCCTCACTTCCCCCATGCTGAAGCAGGGCGGCAAGTGGGCCGAGACCGACTGGCAGACCGTCCTCGAATACGTCGCCAACGGTCTGCAGGCCATCCAGCGCGAGTATAGCGCCGACGCGCTGGCCCTGCTCGCCAGCCCAAACGCCACGTTTGAAGAGCTGCATCTGGCCCAGAAGCTCGTGCGCGGCCTGGGCAGCGACAACATCGACTTCCGCCTGCATCAGACCGATTTCGGCGCCAAGCCCTCGGGCGCGCCCTGGCTCGGCATGTCCATCGCCGACGTTGGCCAGCTGCAATCGGCCTTCCTCATCGGCTCCTTCCTGCGCAAGGACCAGCCGCTGCTCTCCACCCGCTTGCGCGCCGCGACCAAGAAGGGCTGCCGCGTCAGCGTGCTCAACGCCGCTGACGACGACCTGCTGATGCCCCTGGCCGCCAAGGCCATCGCGCTGCCTTCCGCCTGGGTGTCCGAGCTGGCGGGCGTGGCCGCCGCCGTCGCCCAGAGCAAGGGCGTGAATGCGCCGATCTCCGACATGCCGAGCGCCGCCGCGAAGAAGATCTCCGACACGCTGCTCTCCGGCGAGCGCAAGGCCGTCTTCCTCGGCAACGCCGCCGTAGCCCATCCGCAGTTCTCGCAGATCCATCTGCTCGCCGTCTGGATCGCCGAAACCACCGGCGCCAAGCTCGGCTTCCTGACCGAAGCCGCCAACAGCGTCGGCGGCTATCTGGCCGGCGCGCTGCCGCAGGGCGCCGCCAACGCGCGCAGCCTGGTCGAGCAGCCGCGCAAGGCCTACGTCCTGCTGCATACCGAACCCGATTTCGACCATGCCGATCCGCGCGCCGCCCGCGCCGCGCTGGACAAGGCCGAGACCGTCGTCGTGCTCTCGCCCTTCAAGTCGCCCGAGGCGCTGGAATACGCCGACGTGCTGCTGCCCGTCTCGCCGTTCTCGGAAACCGCCGGCAGCTTCGTGAACTGCGAAGGCCGCCCGCAAAGCTTCAACGGCGTGGTCCGCCCTCTGGGCGACACGCGCCCGGGCTGGAAGGTGCTGCGCGTGCTGGGCAATCTGCTCGGCCTCTCCGGCTTCGACTATGAGTCCGCCGAGGACATCCGCGCCGCCGCGCTGCCCGCCGACATCGCCGCCAAGCTCGACAACGCCGCCTCCGGCTCCGTCTCCGGCGCGGTGAACGCCGTCGCCGGCGCGCTCGAGCGCGTCGCCGACGTGCCCATCTACAGCGCCGATCCGCTGGTGCGCCGCGCCGAATCGCTGCAGCTCACGGCCGCCGCGCGCCGCGCGCTCAAGGCGGGCCTGTCCAAGGGGCTGTTCGCCCAGCTCGGCCTCAAGGAAGGCGACGCGGTGCGCGTCAGCCAGCAGACTTCGACCGGCGAGGCCAGCGTGCTGCTGCCCGCCACGCTCGACGCCGGGCTGCCCGAAGGGGCGGTGCGAGTGAGCGCCGGCACGCCGGCCGCGGCCGCCCTGGGCGCCATGTTCGGCCCGCTCACCGTTGCCAAAGCTTAAGGTAAGGAACAGGCATGATCGCATGGATCAATAGTCAGGGACAGGGCGTATTCGGCGTCCTCTGGCCCCTGGTCTGGAACCTGATCAAGATCGTCTGCGTTGTGCTGCCGATGTTCGGCTGCGTCGCCTACCTGACGCTGTGGGAGCGCAAGCTCATCGGCTGGATGCACATCCGCCTCGGCCCGAACCGCGTCGGCCCCCTGGGCCTGCTGCAGCCAATCGCCGACGCGCTAAAGCTGCTGCTCAAGGAAGTCGTGCTGCCCGCCAAGGCCAGCAAGATCCTCTACATCGTCGCCCCGATCATGGTCATCGCCCCGGCCTTCGCCGCCTGGGCGGTGGTGCCCTTCGATGCGGGCCTCGTGCTAGCCGACGTCAACGCCGGCCTGCTCTACGTGATGGCGATCACCTCGATCGGCGTCTATGGTGTGATCCTCGCTGGCTGGGCCTCGAACTCCAAATACGCCTTCCTCGGCGCGATGCGCGCCTCGGCGCAGATGGTGTCCTACGAAATCGCCATGGGCTTCGCCCTCGTGACCGTGCTGATGGTTTCGGGCAGCCTGAATCTGGGCGACATCGTGCGCTCGCAGCAGCACGGCTACTTCGCCGCGCTCGGCCTGCCGGTGCTGTCCTGGAACTGGCTGCCGCTGCTGCCGATGTTCATGATCTATTTCATCTCCGGCGTCGCCGAAACCAACCGCCACCCCTTCGACGTGGTGGAAGGCGAATCGGAAATCGTCGCCGGCCACATGATCGAATACTCGGGCATGGCCTTCGCCATGTTCTTCCTGGCCGAATACGCTAACATGATCCTCATCTCGGCCATGGCTTCGGTGATGTTCCTGGGCGGCTGGGGTTCGCCGCTGGATTTCGCGCCCTTCAACATGATCCCGGGCTTCTTCTGGCTCGTGGCGAAGGTCTTCTTCCTGCTCTCCGTGTTCATCTGGCTGCGCGCTTCGTTCCCGCGCTACCGCTACGACCAGATCATGCGCCTGGGCTGGAAGATCTTCATCCCGCTGTCGGTCGTGTGGGTGCTCGTCGTCGGTCTTTTGATCGTGTCGCCCTGGAATATCTGGAAATAGGTGCAGACCATGCTGCTACAGATCAAAGAGTTTTTTAACAGCCTGCTGTTGCGCGAGCTGTTCAAGGGCCTGGCGCTGACCGGGCGCTACCTCTTCGCCCGCAAGATCACGGTGCTCTTCCCCGAGGAAAAGACGCCGCAGTCGCCGCGCTTCCGCGGCCTGCACGCGCTTCGCCGCTATCCCAACGGCGAGGAACGCTGCATCGCCTGCAAGCTGTGCGAGGCGGTCTGCCCGGCGCTGGCCATCACCATCGAATCCGACCAGCGCGACGACGGCACCCGCCGCACCACGCGCTACGACATCGACCTGACCAAGTGCATCTTCTGCGGCTTCTGCGAAGAGGCCTGCCCGGTGGACGCCATCGTCGAGACCCATATCTTCGAATACCACGGCGAGAAGCGCGGCGACCTGTACTTCACCAAGGAAATGCTCCTGGCCGTCGGCGACCGCTACGAACCCCAGATCGCGGCCAACAAGGCGGCCGACGCAGCCTACCGATAAGAACGCGACGAAACGATATGGATATCAAATCCCTGGTCTTCTATGCCTTCGCTGCCATCCTGGTGCTGGCCGCGTTCAAGGTGATCACGTCCCGAAACCCGGTGCATTCGGCGCTGTTCCTGGTGCTGTCCTTCTTCACCGCCTCGGGCATCTGGATGCTGCTGCAGGCTGAATTTCTGGCCATCACCCTGGTGCTGGTATACGTCGGCGCGGTGATGGTGCTCTTCCTCTTCGTGGTGATGATGCTCGACATTAACCTCGAAAAGATCCGGCGCGACTTCTCCAAGTACGTGCCCATGGCCATCCTGATTGGCGCGGTGATCATCGCCGAAATGGCGGTGGTGCTGGTGCGCGGCTTCTTCCTGACCGACAAGCCGCTCGCGTCCAAGGTCGTGAGCTCCGGCTCCAACACCCGCGACCTCGGCAAGCTGATCTACACCGAGTATCTGTACGCTTTCGAAGTCGCCGGCATCATCCTGCTGGCGGCCAGCATCGCCTCCGTGGCCCTGACCCTGCGCCGCCGCAAGGACAGCAAGGCCCAGGACGTCTCCGCGCAGATCCGCGTCAAGGCCGCGGACCGCGTGCGCATCGTCGCCATGCCGGTGGAAAAGGAAGAAGTATGATCACGCTGGCCCACTACCTCGTCCTCGGCGCGATCCTCTTCTCGATCAGCATTGTGGGGATCTTCCTCAACCGCAAGAACCTGATCGTGCTGCTGATGGCGCTCGAACTAATGCTGCTGTCGATCAACCTGAACTTCGTCGCCTTCTCGCACTATCTGGGGGATCTGGCCGGCCAGGTCTTCGTCTTCTTCATCCTCACGGTCGCCGCAGCCGAGGCCGCGATCGGCCTTGCCATCCTGGTGGTCCTGTTCCGCAACCTCGACACGATCCACGTCGACGATCTCGGCAGCCTGAAAGGTTAAGCGTCTCAATGGCAACTACCCTCGATCCCAACCTGCTGCTGGCGGTGCCGCTGGCCCCGCTGGCCTGCTCCGCCGTCGCGGGCCTGTTCGGCACCAAGTTCTTCGGCAACAAGATCTCGCGCGAGAACAGCCACCGCGTCACCATCCTCGGCGTGGCGATCTCCTTCCTGATCTCCTTCTGCGTGCTGCTCGACGTGCTCAACGGCGCCGGCTACAACGGCACGGTCTATGAATGGATGAAGATCGGCGGACTGAAGCTCGAAGTCGGCTTTCTGGTCGACAGCCTGACCGCGGTGATGATGTGTATGGTGACTTTCGTCTCGCTGATGGTGCACATCTACACCATCGGCTACATGGACGAGGACGAGGGCTACAGCCGCTTCTTCTGCTACATCTCGCTGTTCACCTTCAGCATGCTGATGCTGGTGATGAGCAACAACTTCCTGCAGCTGTTCTTCGGCTGGGAAGCGGTGGGCCTGGTGTCCTATCTGCTGATCGGTTTCTGGTACACCCGGCCGACAGCCATCTTCGCCAACATGAAGGCCTTCCTGGTCAACCGCGTCGGCGACTTCGGCTTCATCCTCGGCATCGGCCTGCTGCTGGCCTATGGCGGCAGCATGAACTACGGCGACGTCTTCGCCAAGTGCGAAGCCCTCGCGGCTCTGACTCTGCCGGGTACCGACTGGAACCTGATCACCGTCGCCTGCATCTGTTTGTTCATCGGCGCGATGGGAAAATCGGCTCAGTTCCCGCTGCACGTCTGGCTGCCCGATTCGATGGAAGGACCGACCCCGATCTCCGCGCTGATCCACGCCGCCACCATGGTGACGGCCGGCATCTTCATGGTCAGCCGCATGTCGCCGCTGTTCGAGTTGTCCGACGCGGCGCTGTCCTTCGTGCTCGTCATCGGAGCGATCACCGCGCTCTTCATGGGATTCCTGGGCATCGTCCAGAACGACATCAAGCGCGTGGTCGCGTATTCCACGCTCTCGCAGCTCGGCTACATGACCGTGGCTCTGGGCGCCTCGGCCTATCAGGTCGCCATCTTCCACCTGATGACCCACGCCTTCTTCAAGGCGCTGCTGTTCCTCGCCACGGGCTCGGTGATCATGGGCATGCACCACGACCAGGACATGCGCAACATGGGCGGCCTGCGCAAATACATGCCGATCACCTGGCTGGTGTCGCTGGTCGGCTCCCTGGCCCTGATCGGCATGCCGTTCTTCTCCGGCGTCTATTCGAAGGACTCGATCATCGAAGCGGTGAAGGAGTCGACCCTCTGGGGCGCGGACTTCGCCTACTTCGCGCTGATCGCCGGCGTCTTCGTGACCGCTCTCTATTCCTTCCGCATGTACTTCCTGGTCTTCCACGGCAAGGAGCGCTTCGGCCAGGATCATCATGGCCATGACGATCATCACGACGCGCATGCCGACGACGAACATCACCACGGTCTGGCCCCCGGCCAGAAGCCGCACGAGTCGCCCTGGGTGGTGACGCTGCCGCTGATCCTGCTGGCGATCCCCTCCGTGATCATCGGCGCGATCGCCATCGGCCCGATGCTCTTCGGCCCGGTCTTCGAACACGGCATCGCCTTCCCGCAGGTGATCTTCGTCTCCGAGCATCACCATGCGATGGAAGAACTCAAGGAAGCCTTCCACGGCTGGGAAGCGATGGGCGTGCACGCTTTCACCTCGCCGCCCTTCATCCTGGGGCTCGCCGGAGTGGTCACGGCCTTCGTGTTCTACATGCTGGCCCCGGCGATTCCTGCGGCCATCCAGCGCGCCTGCAAGCCTCTGTATGTGCTGCTCGACAACAAGTACTACATGGACAAGTTCAATGACTTCTTCTTCGCGGGCGGCGCGCGCCTGATCGGCGGCCGTCTGTGGAAGAGCTGCGACCAGGGCCTGATCGACGGCCTGATCGTCAACGGCAGCGCTCGTCTGGTTGGCTTGTTCTCGGGCACGGTGCGCAAGCTGCAGTCGGGCTACATCTATCACTACGCATTCGCCATGATCATCGGCATGCTGGGGCTGGTGAGCTGGGTCCTGCTCTCAAATCTGAACGGTAAATAGGCAGGGGAACACTGCATGACGCTTTCATTCGCCATCTGGATGCCGATCTTCTTCGGCGCGGTGATCCTGGCCTTCGGCTCGGAAAAGAGCGCCGGCTTCGTGCGCCGCACCGCGCTTATCGGCTCCATCCTCAGCTTCATCGTCACGCTGCCGCTGCTGCACTTCGACACCAGCACCGCCGCGATGCAGTTCGTCGAACGCTGGACCTGGATCGAGCGCTTCAAGGCGCACTACTACCTGGGCGTGGACGGCATCTCCGTCTGGTTCGTCGCGCTGACCGCCTTCATCACCATCATCGTGGTGATCTCGGCCTGGGAAGTCATCACCGAGCGCGTGGCCCAGTACATGGCTGCCTTCCTGATCCTCTCGGGCCTGATGATCGGCGTGTTCTCCTCGCTCGACGGCCTGCTGTTCTACGTCTTCTTCGAGGCCACTCTGATCCCGATGTACATCATCATCGGCGTCTGGGGCGGCCCGAACCGTGTCTACGCGGCTTTCAAGTTCTTCCTCTACACGTTGCTCGGCTCGCTGCTGACGTTGGTCGCGCTGCTCTATCTGTACAACAAGACCGGCAGCTTCGACATCCTCGACTGGCACAAGGCGCCGCTCTCGCTCAATGAGCAGCTGCTGATCTTCGTCGCCTTCCTGGTGGCCTTCGCGGTCAAGGTGCCGATGTGGCCGGTGCACACTTGGCTGCCCGACGCCCACGTCGAGGCGCCGACCGGCGGCTCCGTTGTGCTGGCGGCGATCATGCTCAAGCTCGGCGCCTACGGCTTCCTGCGGTTCTCGCTGCCCATCGCCCCTGACGCCAGCCATCACATGGCCGGCCTGATGATCACGCTCTCGCTGATCGCGGTGATCTACATCGGCCTGGTCGCCCTGGTGCAGGCCGACATGAAGAAGCTCGTTGCCTATTCGTCGATCGCACACATGGGCTTCGTCACCCTGGGCTTCTTCATCTTCAACCAGATGGGCGTGGAAGGCGCGATCGTGCAGATGATCTCGCACGGCTTCGTCTCCAGCGCCATGTTCCTGTGCATCGGCGTGCTCTATGACCGCCTGCATTCGCGCCAGATCGCCGACTACGGTGGCGTGGTCAATGTGATGCCCAAGTTCGCGGCCTTCGCGGTGCTGTTTTCGATGGCCAACTGCGGCCTGCCCGCCACCTCGGGCTTCGTCGGCGAATTCATGGTCATCCTGGCCGCTGTCCAGTTCAACTTCTGGATCGGCCTGCTGGCCGCGACCGCGCTGATCTTTGGCGCCGCCTATTCGCTGTGGATGGTCAAGCGCGTGATCTTCGGCGCGCCGGGCAACGCCCACGTCAAGGAACTGACCGACCTGAACTGCCGTGAATTCGCAATGCTCGGCATTCTGGCGATCATGACCTTGTCCATGGGCCTGTATCCGAAGCCCGTGACCGACATCACCCATGAATCCTCCGCGGCCCTGCTCAAGCACGTTGCCGTGAGCAAGCTGAATCTCGGCGCGACGATGCCGGCGAGCATCACGGCGACCCACGAGGCTGCTCCCGCCGCCGCCCCCGCGGCCGCGAGCGTCGCGCCGTAGAAATAAAGAGATCGACGAAGAGACCGGATATGGCCAATCTTGATTACTCCCCGATTCTGCCGGAGCTGCTCCTCCTGACGGCAGCCTGCCTGATCCTGCTGTTCAGCGCCTTCAAGAAGGAGGCCGCCGGCCGCTTCGCCTACGGCTGGTCGCTGATCGTGCTCTTCGTGCTGGCGATCTGGTTCGGCGCGCAGAACGACGGCACGACCCGCGAGCTCTTCGGCGGCATGTTCGTCAATGATCCGCTGGCCAACCTGCTCAAGGCTGGCTCGGCCCTGGCCCTGGCGATGACCCTGATCTATTCGCGCAGTTATCTGGAAAGCCGTGACATGCTCGGCGCCGACCTGATCGTGCTGGTGCTGCTGATCATGTTCGGCCAGTGCGTGATGATCTCCAGCGGCAACTTCCTGAGTCTCTACCTCGGCCTGGAGCTGCAGGCCCTGGCGTCCTACGCCCTGGTCGCCATGCGCCGCGATTCCGGCGAGACCTCCGAAGCCGGCATGAAGTACTTCATCCTCGGCGCGCTGGCCTCGGGCTTCCTGCTCTACGGCATGTCCATGCTCTACGGCGCCACCGGCTCGCTGGATCTGGCCGACATCTTCAAGGCCATCGCCACCGGCCGCATCAACAAGCTGATCCTGGTCTTCGGCCTGGTGTTCGTCGTCGCCGGCCTGGCTTTCAAGCTGGGCGTCGCTCCCTTCCACATGTGGGTGCCCGACGTGTATCAGGGCTCGCCCACCGCGGTCACGCTGCTCATCGGCGGCGCGCCCAAGCTGGCCGCTTTCGCCATCGTCATCCGCCTGCTGGTGGACGGTCTTCTGCCGCTCGCCTTCGACTGGCAGCAGATGCTGCTGGTGCTTTCGGTGCTCTCGCTCATCGTCGGCAACGCCACGGCGATCGCGCAGACAAACTTCAAGCGCATGCTGGCCTATTCGACCATCTCGCACATGGGCTTCATGCTGCTGGGCATGCTCTCGGGCGTGGTCGGCGGCAAAGCCGATTTCGCGGCCAACGCCTACGGCGCCGCGCTGTTCTATTCGATCACCTATGTGCTCACCACGCTGGGCACCTTCGGCATGATCCTGCTGCTCTCGCGCAAGGGCTTCGAGGCCGAGGAGCTGTCCGACCTCAAGGGTCTGAACCGCAAGAGCCCCTGGTTCGCCTTCCTGCTTCTGCTGATGATGTTCTCGCTCGCGGGCATTCCACCGACCGTCGGCTTCTACGCCAAGCTGACCGTGCTGCAGGCCGTCGTCGACGCGGGCATGGTCTGGCTGGCCGTGCTGGCGGTGCTGACCTCGCTGGTTGGTGCCTTCTACTACCTGCGCGTGGTCAAGCTGATGTATTTCGACGAGCCCGAGGGCGAAGTCCAAATCACCACGCCCGTCGCCCTGCGCGGCGTGCTCAGCCTGAACGGCATCGCCATCCTCTGGCTGGGTGTGGCTCCCACCGGCCTGATCGCGCTGTGCATCACCACGATCCGGCAGACCCTCGCTTCCTGATCCCCCGGGCCTCATGAGTTCCTCCGCCGGCGGCTGGCTGGTCATCCTCCTGGCCGCCATCGCCGCCAATCTGCCTTTCCTGAATCACCGGCTCTTCGCCTTCCTGGCCCTCAACTGGGGGAAGGAAGCGCCCAAGCCGGTCTGGGTGCGCCTTCTGGAAATGCTGGCGCTGTACTTCCTCGTTGGCCTCGTCGCCCGCCTGGTGGAGAGCCGGCTTGGCGAACCCTATCCGCAGGGCTGGGAGTTTTATGCGATATCGGCCTGCCTTTTTTTGGTGCTAGGCTTTCCCGGATTCGTTTTCCGCTATCTGCTGCACCGCCGCCGCTAGTTCGAACTCGGAGCCACCCGCGCCATGGACAAGAGCCAAGACCAGCATCTGATCGAAACCCGTCTCGACGGCGAGATGGTCTACAAGGGCGCCTTCCTCAAGATCATGCGCGACGAAGTCCGTCTGCCCGACGGCCAGGGCGCCATCCGCGAGTATGCGGTGCATCCCGGCGCGGTGATGGTCATCCCGCTCTTCGACGACGGCAGCGTCCTGCTCGAGCGCCAGTTCCGCTATCCGGTGGGGCAGGTGATGGTCGAATTCCCCGCCGGCAAGCTCGATCCCAATGAAGGCGGCCTGGCCTGCGCCCGCCGAGAGCTCAAGGAAGAGACCGGCTACAGCGCCTGGGAATACGTCTTCCTCGCGCGCATCCATCCGGTGATCTCCTATTCCACCGAATTCATCGACATCTATCTGGCCACCGGCCTGACCGAGGGCGAAGCCAATCTCGACGCCGGCGAATTCCTCGAGGTCATCCGCACGCCCTTCGCCGAGCTGCTCGAATGGATCCGCCGCGGCGACATCACCGATGTGAAGACCCTGGTCGGCGCCTTCTGGCTCGACAAATACCTCTCCGGCGGCTGGAAGCCGCAAGCCGTTCCCACGGTCTTAGCCGGGCGTGGCCTAACCTGCCTTGAACCCGGCGCGGGCCTTGAGAGGCGTGGCTCCGCCGGGAAAATGATCAAATAAGATCGGTCGTTCAAAAAATGGCCGAACGGGTTGCACTCTTGCATCTGTTTCTGGATTTGCCATGAAGGTCTACAACCTGCGCTGCTCGCTGGAGCATGGGTTTGAAGGATGGTTCGCTTCGGCGGAGGATTACGAGTCGCAGCTCGGCCGCGGCCTGGTCGAATGCCCTGTCTGCGGGGACAAGGGTGTCGTGAAGATGCCTTCGGCGCCGCGCCTGAACCTCTCCGGATCCGAACCGGCGCCCGCGCAGGCGGTGGCCGCCGACAAGGGTGGCGAACGCGGCGCGGACCAGCTCAAGGCAGTGCAGGGCGCCTTGCTCAAGGCGGTGCGCGAGATGCTGTCCAAGAGCGAGGACGTGGGCGGGAAGTTCGCGGAGGAAGCGCGCAAGATCCACTACCGCGAAGCGCCAGAGCGTGCGATCCATGGACAGGCCAGCCGCGAAGAGGCGGCGGCGCTGGTGGACGAGGGCATCGAAGTCATGATGCTGCCGGGCCTGCCGGGCGCGAAGAACACATTGCAGTAAAGCAAAACAACAAACGAAGATTGATAGGGAGACGGGGATGGATCTCAATTACACGTCCGAAGACCAGGCCTTCCGCGCGGAAGTGCCCGGCTGGCTCGAAGGTAACCTGCCTGCGGAACTGTCCAACAAGGTGCTCAACCATAAGCGCCTGAGCCGCGAAGACCTCGTGCGCTGGCATAAGATTCTCGCCAAGAAAGTCTGGTCCGTGCCCGCCTGGCCGGTCCAGTTCGGCGGCACCGGCTGGAACGCCACCCAGCGCCACATCTGGGACGAGGAATGCGCGCACGTCGGCACGCCGTCCATGCTGCCCTTCGGCGTGGCGATGGTCGCACCCGTGATCATGAAATACGGCACCGACGCACAGAAGCAGTATTACCTGCCGCGCATCGCCAACTGCGACGACTGGTGGTGCCAGGGCTATTCCGAGCCGGGCTCGGGCTCAGATCTGGCCTCGCTCAAGACCCGCGCCGTGCGCGAGGGCGATCACTACATCGTCAACGGCCAGAAGACCTGGACCACGCTGGCCCAGCACGCCGACATGATCTTCTGCCTCGTGCGCACCGATCCCGAAGCCAAGAAGTAGGAGGGCATCTCCTTCCTGCTGATCGACATGAAGACCCCGGGCGTGACCGTGCGTCCCATCATCATGCTCGACGAGGACCACGAGGTGAACGAAGTCTTCTTCGACAACGTCAAGGTCCCGGTGAAGAACCTCGTGGGCTAGGAGAACAAGGGCTGGACCTGCGCCAAGTACCTGCTCAGCCACGAGCGCACCGGTATCGCCGCCACCGGCCGCAGCAAGCACGAACTGGCCTATGTCAAGCGCATCGCCCAGACCCAGTTCAAGAACTGCAAGCCGCTGCTCGAGGACCCGATGTTCTCCGCCAAGGTTGCCAATCTGGAGATCGATCTGATGGTGCTGGAAATGACCATGCTGCACATGGTCTCCAGCGAAGCCGCCGGCAAGGGCCCCTAGGCCACGAGGCCTCGATGCTCAAGATCAAGGGCACCGAGATCCAGCAGGGCCTCACCGAGCTGATGGTCGAAGCCGCCGGCCCGCAGGCGCTGCCATTCTACCCTGGCTACCTGCACGGCGAGCATGCGCACGCCCAGGCCGGCGACGATCTGGTCGCGCCGATTTAGCCCTACTACTTCAATTTTCGCAAGACCTCCATCTACGGCGGTTCCAACGAAATTCAGCGCAACATCATTTCGCAGATGGTGCTCGGCGTCTGAGACGGCAGCCACGACAAGCGAGGAGACAGACATGGACTTCAATTTCAGCGAAGAAAAAAAGCAGCTGGCCGACGCGGTGCGCCGCTTCTGCGACAAGGACTACGGATTCGAGGCACGCAGGAAGATCGTTGCCTCGGCCGAGGGCGTATCCGACCAGGCCTGGGAAGGCATCGCCGAGCTCGGCCTGACCGCGCTGCCCATTCCGGAAGCCCATGGCGGATTTTCGGGCAGCGCCGTCGACATGCTGCTGGTGATGCAGGAGCTGGGCCGCGGCCTGGTGATCGAGCCTTATTTCGCCACGGTGTTTGGCGCGGAATTCCTCAAGCTCGCGGGCGGCCACGACGCCGTGTTTGAGCAGGTCGCCACGGGCGAGGTGAAGCTTGCCGCGGTGCTGGGTGAGCGCCAGGCGCGCCATTCGCTTAACCACGTCAGCACCCGCGCCGAGAAGGCCGGCGAGGGCTACAAGCTCAAGGGCGAGAAGAACGTGGTCATCCACGGCGCCCAGTCCGACAAGCTGATCGTCTCGGCCCGCGTGTCCGGCGGCGACGCCGACACCGACGGTCTGGCCGTGTTCCTGGTGGACCGCAACGCTGCCGGCGTGAGCGTCACCGATTACCGCAACAACGACGGCATGCGAGCGGCCGACGTCCGCTTCGACGACGGCGCCGCCAGCCTGGTCGGCACGGCCGGCAAGGGCTGGGAGCTGATCGACGCCGCCGCCAACTATGGCATCGCGCTGCTGTGCGCCGCGGCCGTCGGCCTGATCGACGCGCTCAATGCCGCCACCGTCGAATACCCCAAGACCCGCCAGCAGTTCGGCACCCCCATCTCGCGCTTCCAGGCCTTGCAGTACCGCATGACCGAGATGTTCATCCACGGCGAGCAGGCCCGCTCGATGGTCTATCTGGCCGCCGCGAAGGTCGCGACCGGCACGCCGGAAAAGCGCCGCCGCGCGGCCTCCGCCGCCAAGGTGCGCATCGGCCAGGATTGCCGCTACGTCGGTCAGCAGGCCGTGCAGCTGCACGGCAGCATGGTGGTGACCAACGAACTGCCGGCCGCGCATCTGTTCAAGCGCCTGGCGATGATCGAAGTGACCCTCGGCGACGTGGACCACCATCTGGCCCGCTTCGCCTCCCAGCCCGGCTTTACCGACACGGAATCCGCCGCGCCCGCCAAGGCGAAGTTGCCCCAGGCTGCCTAAGCCACTTGCTCAGAGAAAGGAAACGGATGCGTACGTTTGGCAGTCTGGCGGAGTTCGAGGCTCTGAAGGGTCAGGAAGTCGCGGTCAGCGATTGGACGGAAATCACGAAGGAGCAGGTACAGAAGTTCGCCGACGCCACCGGCGACCATCAGTGGATTCATATCGACGTGGAGCGCTCCAAGCGTGAATCCCCGTTCGGCGGTCCCGTTGCGCACGGCTTCCTGACGCTGTCGCTGCTGCCGATGCGGATGGCATCGGCGGTGAAGATGGCCGACGTGAAGATGGGCGTGAACTACGGCCTGAACAAGGTGCGCTTTCCCTCGCCGGTGCCGGTGGGCAGAAAGCTGCGCACGCGCCTGAAGCTGCTGGAAGTGGAACACCTCCCCGTGCCGTATCCGGCGGGAGTCAGCAACGGTGCCCAAGTCACCTGGGAAGTCAGCATCGAGCGCGAAGGCGGCAACAAGCCGGTCTGCGTGGCGGAGTCGATCAGCCGGCGCTACGCCTTAGCTTTCTTCGGGAAGGGGGGGCCGCTCAAGCCTTTCAACTGTCGCACTGGAACTGCACCATGGCCGGGAAGGCCTTCTCGGCCTCCCTGAAGGCGCGCAGGGAGTCGGCCTCGCTGAGGCCGACGGCGACGCTTTCCCGCAGAAATCCGCAGGCATCCTGTGCGCCCAGGTCGCGGGCATGTTCGCGCACGCGGTCGAGCATGGCGAGGATGTCGCCGCCGAGCGAGCGGTGCTCGTGGCCGCGAGGATCGACGTAGATGCCGCGGTAGCCGAAGCGGCAGGCCTGGAAGCGGTTGAAGGTGTAGACGAGGTAGTCGTCCTCGGCCGGGCGGAAGGGCCGCTCGGTCATCAGGTGGCGCTCCACGCATTGCACATAGGCCGCGAGCGCGGCGGCGCGGCTCACCGACAGGGGCGTGTTCATCACGCGCACTTCCACCGTGCCGTATTCCGGCTTGGGCCGGATGTCCCAATAGAAATCCTTCATGCCACGCACCACGCCGGTGGCGGTCATCTTCTCGAAATAGCGCTCGAAGTCGGTCCATGACTCGACGAAGGGCGAGCGCCCGCTGAGCGGAAAGGCGAAGACGGAATTGAGCCGCGCGGACTGGAAGCCTGTGTCCGCGCCTTGCACGAAGGGCGAGGAGGCGCTCAGGGTAATGAAGTGCGGGATGTAGCGCGAGAGGCCGTGCAGCAGGTAGAGAACGGTGTCGGGATCGGGGCGGCCGATGTGCACGTGCTGGCCGAAGATGGTGAATTTCTTGGCGAGGTAGCCGTAGAGTTCGGAGAGATAGTTGAAGCGCGCCTTATCGAAGATCTCGCGCTCGCGCCACTTCTGGAAGCTGTGGATGCCGCCGCCGAAGATGCCCACATTCAGGCGGTCGGCTTCGGCGAGCATGGCGTCGCGGATGGCCTGCAACTGGCTGAGCGCGTTGGCATGATCCTCGAAGATGCCGGTGGCGATCTCGATCATGCTCATGGTCATCTCGGGCTTGACGTCGTAGGGGCTGTTCTTTTTCTCGAGCTCGCGCAGCAGGTCTGGCGCGGCGGCGCGCAGGTCGTGATCGTGCGGATCGACGAGCTGCCGTTCGAGTTCGATGCCCATGGTCATGGGCCGGGAGGCGGCGAAGGGTTCGAGCGGCATGGTGTCAGCTCTCCTTGACTTCCCTGCCGAAACGCAGGGCCAGCTGCACGGCGACGGGGCCGAAGAATTCGAGGATGACACCATGGCCAGGATCATGGCGCCGATGCGGCTGCCAAATTCCAGATAGACCGCGCGGATGTCGTCGGCGAGGATGAAGGCGACGCCGGACATCGGCATCAGCGCCGCACCTAGCGCCAGCGTCTGGCGCGCGCTCAGGCCGCTGGGGCGGCAGAACAGGGCTATGCCGAGGGTCTTGGAGACGCTGCGCGCGCCCACCAGGGCCAGCGCCGCGAGGCCGACAGCGGGGAAGGCCTCGCGCGTGAGGGTCATGCCGGTGAAGACGAAGAGCAGCACGACGAGCAGAGCGCCCGCCGCGCCGGCGTTCCATTGGCAGAGATAGGGCCGCGACTCGGCGTTTCGGATCAGCATGCCGGCGAGCAGCGGCGCGAGCATGGGCGGCAGGCCCAGCGTGTCGAGCAGGGGCAGCGTGCACAGCAGCAGGCCGATGAGCACGACGGCGCTGGTGTCCTCGGTGAGGCGCAGGATCGCCTGCAGCAGGCGTAGGATGAGCGCGATGGTGGCGCCCGCGATCAGCGAGCCGCCGAGCAGGTAGAGCGGCAGGGCGACGGCCGCGGGCCAGTCGTTGCGGAAGGCGCCGTGCATGCCGCCGAGGATCAGCTTGGAAAGGATGACCGAATAGAGCACGCTCAGCGCGGTGTGCAGCAGCAGCCGGTCGGTGACCTGGCCGCGCGCCTTGAGGTCGGCCGTCACCCGCATGACGATGACCGGCGAGGTGCCCACGGCGATGGCCGCCGCCGCGGCGGCGAAGCCAGGCGTCGCCTTCAGGACGTGCAGGACCGCGAAGACGCCGCAGAAGGTCAGCGCCGATTCGAGCACGCTGGCGGCGAGAATCCAGGGGTTTGAGCGCAGCCAGCGCAGGTCCACGCGCGTGCCCAGTTCGAAGAGGATCAGGGCGAGCGCGAGTTCGATGAGGATGCGCAAGGCGGCCGCGTCGCGCGGGCCGATCCAGTTCAGTCCGTAGGCGCCTAGCAGCACGCCGGCAGCGGTGTAGCCGCAGATGCGTGGCAGGCGCAGGAAGCGCACGCAGCGCATGCAGCCTTCGCCGGCGAGCGCCGCGATCAGGAAGGCGGCGGCGACGTGCAGCGCACCGTTGACCTGAAAAGGCCATGCGGGAAACAGCGTCTCCATGTCGTTCTCCGGTTGCGGATGCGCGGATGGGCGCGGGCCGGAAGTGCGCCGCCGTATTTCGGGTCTTGTAGTGGGGGCGCTGGTGTCGACAGGTCGGGCGACGCGTCTTTTCAATGGACGGCCGGCTCAGCGGCAAGGTTCCCGTTCGACGTGGCGAACGGTGCGCGGACTCGCGTTATACATGAAACAGCCCGCATTCGCGGCGCATAGCTTGACCGAAGCGGGCTGTGTTGGCGGGAGGCTGCGTCTCGTCAGCGGCGCTTGTATTGTTCCTTGCCGAACAGAACCTCGCGTTCCTTGTCGCCCTGCAGCGGCTTTCGCAGGCCGGTGAGGATCTGCGTGCCGCGCCTCGATGGTCTCGAACCACTTCTTCAGATGGGGATAGTCGGAGAGCTCGATGCCCTAGTTCTTCCAGCTTCCCAGCCAGGGGAAGGTGGCGATTTCGGCGATGGTGTACTGCTTGCCGGCCAGATGGGGCGAGACCGAGAGGCGCTTGTCGATCACGCCGTAGAGCCGCTTGGCTTCGTTGGAGTAGCAGTTGATCGCGTATTCGATCTTCTCGGGTGCGTAGATGCGGAAGTGGTGCGCCTGGCCGAGCATGGGGCCGACGCCGCCCATCTGGAACATCAGCCATTCCAGCGCTTCGTATTTTCCGAACACGTCCTTGGGCAGGAATTTGCCGGTCTTGCCGGCGAGGTAGAGGAGGATGGCGCCCGATTCGAAGATCGAGATTGGCTTGCCGTCCGGGCCGTCGGGATCGACCATGGCCGGGATCTTGTTGTTGGGGCTGATTTTCAGGAATTCGGGCTTGAACTGGTCTCCCGAACCGATGTTGACGGGGATGGCCTTCCAGTCCTTGCCTTCGCGGAATCCACATTCCTCCAGCATGATGTGGACTTTGTGGCCATTGGGCGTGACCAAGGAATACGCTTCGATCATGCAGTTCTCCGTTGGGTTGGCCGGCCCGCGGGAGGGATGGAGCAGATGCGCGGCGGGGCGCCGCGGGGAATTCCCCCGGGCGACCGGCATTTCGACTTCGCCGGGAATTGTAAGGTGCTTCGCCAATTCCAGCTTGGCGATGGCCGAACGGTGCACTTCGTCCGGACCGTCGGCCAGGCGCAGGGTGCGCTGGTGGGCGTAGGCGAAGGCCAGCGGGAAGTCGCCGGAGACGCCGCCGCCGTGCGCCTGGATGGCCCAGTCGATGATCTGGCAGGCCATGTTGGGCGCGACGACCTTGATCATGGCGATCTCGGCCTTGGCGATCTTGTTGCCTACGGTATCCATCATGTAGGTGGCCTTGAGTGTGAGCAGGCGGGCCTGTTCTATCATGCAGCGGGCTTCGGCGATGCGCTCGTGCCAGATCGAGTGGCGGGCGATTTCCTTACCGAAGGCCACGCGCGTGTTCAGGCGCTTGCACATCAGTTCCAGCGCGCGCTCGGCCACGCCGATGGTGCGCATGCAGTGGTGGATGCGGTCCGGGCCGAGGCGGCCTTGGGCGATCTCGAAGCCGCGTCCCTCGCCGAGCAGGATGTTGGAGGCGGGCACGCGCACGTCCTTGAGGATGATCTCCATGTGGCCATGCGGCGCGTCGTCCCAGCCGAACATGGTCAGCGGGCGCACCACGGTGATGCCCGGCGTGTTGGCCGGCACCAGCACCATGGACTGCTGCTCATGGCGGCCGGCGTCGGGATTGGTCTTGCCCATCAAGATGTAGATCTGGCAGCGCGGGTCGCCGGCGCCGGAGGACCACCACTTGCGGCCGTTGATCACGTATTCGTCGCCTTCGCGGCGGATGCTGCAGCGGATGTTGGTGGCGTCGGAGGAGGCCACTTCCGGTTCGGTCGTTATTGGTGCGGCAATATAAAGATTTAACTTATTATCATTTCTGGCATTGAATTGGCATAGAAAAAGAAGACGCTCGATACCAGAAACTGGAGCAGCTTCACGAGAGGCGAAAGCAGGTCGTGAGGTTGCATCGGAAGGGATACGGAGTCATGGCCATCGTGGAGTTGACGGGGCTGAGTTACCCGGCGGCTCGACTGGCCATTGATCTCTATGAAGAAGGGGCCGCGGCGACCCTGAAGCCGCGCCCACAAGCTCGTACGCAAGGAGACGGAAGACGGCTGAATGCGGATCAAGAAGAAGCAATCCGGCGCACGATCTGCGACAAACGTCCGGAGCAGTTGAAGATGGAATCTGCGCTCTGGACGCGAGGCGCGGTCATGCTGTTCATCGAACAGGAATACGCGGTCAGACTCTCAATACGTGCGGTCGGAGACTACCTCAAGCGCTGGGGTTTCACGCCGAAAAAGCCGATCAAGCGCGCTTACGAACAGCGACCGGAGGCTGTCAAGCAGTGGATCGATCAGGAGTATCCGGCCATCGAGAAGCGTGCCAAGGCCAAAGGTGGCGAGATTCACTGGGGTGACGAAACCGCGTTGGTGAATACGGATGTTCGGGGCCGCAGTTATGCTCCCAAAGGGCAAACCCCGGTCACGATGACGGTTAGAGGTACGCGACAGAAGCTGTCGATGATTTCCACAGTGACCAATCAGGGCAAGGCAAGCTGGATGATCATAGATGGTGCCTTTAACCACGAGAAGCTCATCGAGTTCTTCGAGGCGCTGGTGGCCGATGGCAAGCGCGCGGGCAAGAAAGTGTTCCTGATCCTCGACAACCTCGGCGTGCATCACTGCAAGCCGGTCAAGGCATGGCTTGCCGAGCACCAAGCCGACATCGAAGTCTTTTACCTGCCAAGCTACAGCCCGGAGCTCAATCTGGATGAGCGACTCAACGCCGACCTGAAACATGTCATCAGCACACGAGTCCCCGTCAGAACAAAGGCCAAATTACACGCCGCAGCAAAGAACCATATGGCGTTCATCGAAACCCATTCCGAACGCGTGAAGTCCTACTTCCAGGATCCCCGCGTCAAATACGCCGCATGAAAACTTCTTAATGCCGGATCAATAGGAAGGCAGAGCGGATCTCGCTGCGCAGCAGCGGATCGAGCCACTGGTCCTTGTGGTGCTCGGTGCCGTAGTGCTCGATGGTTTCCATGTTGCCGGTGTCGGGCACTGAGCAGTTGAAGATTTCGGCGGCGAAGGGCACGCGGCCCATGATCTCGCACAGCGGCGCGTATTCCAGGTTGGACAGGCCTTCGGGCGCGCGCGGCGAGTGCGCGTAGGAAGAGATTCCATAGGCCGGCGGCGCGCGCCTTGGGCTTGAGCGCCTCGATGGTCTTGAGCGGCACCCAGGGGTTGCCGGCCTTGCGGTTGGACTGGATCTCGTCGAAGAACTTCTGCTCGTTCGGATAGATGTGCTCGTCCATGAAGGCCAGCAGGCGGGCCTGCATTTCCTTGACCTTGGGCGTGTAGTCGAAATTCATCGCGGTCTCCTTGTCGGTCTGTCGTCTTGGTGTCGTCTAGTGTTTGTCTATTGATTGGCAAGCTGCGCGTATTTCCAGCCCAGCTCGGCCATCAGCTTTGCGCGCTTGCCGGCCTCGGTCGCCTGGGCGGAGGAGGCGGTGCCGTCGACCACGCGCTTCATGATCCCTTGCAGGATGCCGGCGATGCGGAACATGTTGTAGGTGAGGTAGAAATTCCAGTCGCCGGCGATCCGGTAGCCGGTGCGAATCAGGTAGCGGGCGATGTAGTCATCTTCGAGTGGAATGCCGAGGCCGACGAAATCGACGCCGGCGATGCCGCGGAATTCGCCCGGCGCGATATGCCAGATCATGCAGTGGTAGCTGAAGTCGGCCAGCGGATGGCCAAGCGTGGACAGCTCCCAGTCGAGGATGGCGAGCACCTTGAGCTCGATTGGATGGAAGATCAGATTGTCCAGGCGGTAGTCGCCGTGGACGATGCTGCTCATCGCGGCCTGTTCGCCTTCGTTGAGCTCGGCGGGCATGTGCGCGGGCAGCCATTCGATCAGGTTGTCCATGGCCGGGATTCTCTCGGTCTCGGAGAGCTTGTGCTTCTTGCTCCAGCGTTCGATCTGGCGGGCGAAGTGGTTGCCGGGCTTGCCGTAGTCGGCCAGGCCGATGGCGTTGACGTCGACCTTGTGCAGGGCGGCGATGACGCGGTTCATCTCGTCGTAGATGGCGGCGCGCTCGGCGTTGTCCATGCCCGGCAGCGACTGTTCCCAGAGCACGCTGCCCTGCACGCACTCCATGATGTAGAAGGCGCGGCCGATGACCGATTCGTCCTCGCACAGCGCATACATCTTCGCCACCGGCATACCGGTGCCGCCCAGCGTCTTCTGTATGCGGAATTCGCGTTCGATGGCATGCGCAGAGGGCAGCAGCTTGGCCTTGGGGCCGGGCTTGGCGCGCATGACGTAGGTCTGGCCGGGCTTGATCAGCTTGAAGGTCGGATTGGACTGGCGCCTTTGAACTGCTCGACTGTGAGCGGGCCGGAGAAGCCTTCGGCGTGCTGAGCCCTCCAGGCGGCGAGCGCCTCGACGTCGAATTTTTGCGCGTCGCTGACGGCGCGCGTGCCTTGGAAAGGCGAGAAGTCGGTCATTGCTGCATGCCCCGGAGGTCTTTGCGGAATTGGAGATACTGCTCGAGCAGGCTTTCCATTGTGGTCTTGCGCGAGCCCGTGTGCAGGGCCGCGGGCGGCGCGTAGTTGACCATGCGCACCACCCAGTCGCGCGGGTCCTCGCCTATGTCGATGGCGTTGATGCAGGAGGGCGTCTGCGCCAGATTGCCCAGGAAGAGGCGCACGCCGGCGGTGAGCGCATGCGAGAGCAGAGCGCAGTTGACGCCACCGTGCAGAACGATCAGCGCGATGTCCCAGCTCTTGTCCTCGCGCAGCCGCTGCACCGGAGGCAGCACGCGTTCGAGGAATTCGCCGATGCTCTCGCCGTTGAGAAAGCGCTTGTCCTCGGCGACCGCACCTTCAAAGGCGCCGACGAAGGCCGACTGCAGCGACTGCAGCGCGATCTCCGCAAGCTTGCCGCCGCGCAGCTCTTCCCATTCGGGCCAGATTTCCATGCGCTCGGCCAGGTCGGGCAGCGAGGCGTCGGCCTGGCGCATCTGCGCGAGCACACGCCGCGCGGTTTCCACCGTGCGCGGCAGGCCGGAGACGATCACCTTGTCGAAGCTAACCTGCTGCGCGGCGAAGGCTTGGCCGGCGGCGTCGGCCTGGGCGCGACCTTCTTCGTTGAGCGGCACAGTCTCGGGCAGGATGGGTTTGCCGGAGCCGTCGAAATAGGTGACGTTGCCGTGACGCATCAGATAGATGCGGCGGCGTTTGGAGGCCTGGAACGGACTTTGGGAGGCCGTGCCTGCCTGCGTCGTGGGGTGCTGCGTCTCCGTCATTGTTCTCGTTGTCCGGTGGGGGGCTGGGGTGGAGGCCGTCAGACTCTGTAACTGGGTTTGCGTTTCTCGAGGAAGGCGCTGATGCCTTCGCGGCCGTCGTCGTGATGCAGCGATTCGACGAAGTTCTCGCGCTCAGTGTTCAGATGGGCGGCGAGTGGCTGGGTCTGCGCGGCTTCCGCCAGCGCCTTGATGCGGCCCGACCGCGTTGGGCGAGAGGCCGGCGAGTTCTTCCGCCCAGGCTAGGGCTTCCTTGAGCGCCTCGCCCGGCGCGGTCAGACGGTTGACCATGCCGAAGTGGTGCAGGCGTTCGGCGACGATGGGCTTGCCCTCGATCATGACCTCGGTGGCGAGCTGGCGCGGCAGGGCGCGCGACAGATGCCAGGAGCCGCCGCCGTCGGGCGTGAGGCCGACGCGCACATAGGCCATGACGAATTTGGCGTCGCGCGCGGCGACCATCAGGTCGCAGGCCATGGCGAGCGAGAAGCCAGCGCCGGCGGCCGCACCTTCGACCGCGGCGATGATGGGCTTGGGGCAGGCGCGCATGGCTTCGACCCAGCTGTGCAGCTGGTCGATGGAGGCGGCCTGCACCGACTTGTCCTTGCTGCGGTTGTCGAGCAGGCGGTTTAGGTTGCCGCCGGCGCAGAAGAAGCCGTCGGCGCCGGTGAGGACGAGGGCGCGGATCTCGGGATTGCCGCCGGCCGTGGCCAGGGCTTCGATCGCCGCGCTGTACATCTCTGGGCCGAGCGCGTTGCGCGCGCCGGGGTTGGAGAACGTGAGGACCAGGGTGGCGCCCTGGCGCCCTGGCGCTCGGTCAGCAGCTTGGCGCTCACGATTCTTCCTGCAGTAGCGAGGCGCAGAGCGCGGCGCGGCGCGCCAGCCAGTGCGAGGCGCGGTAGCACGGATCGCCGGTCTGCGTCTGGATGAACTCGAGGATGCGCAGCAGGCGCGCCGTGCCCAGGCGGTTGCCCAGGGCCAGCGGGCCGGTGGGATAGCCTAGGCCGAGCGTCACTGCCAGATCGATGTCGCCGGGCGTGGTGATGCGCTGCTGGGCGATGTCGCAGGCGATGTTGACGATGGTCGCAAGGATGCGCTGGGCGACGAAGCCGGTGGAGTCGCGGATCACCGAGACGGGCACGCCATCCGCGGCGTGAGGCCGCGGGCGGCCTCACGCGCCTCGGGGCCGGTGAGCGGATTGGTCATCAGCACGCGGCGCTTGGCGATCTCGAAGGGGATCAGGCTGTCCAGCGCCAGGGTGCGCTTGGCGTCCAGGCCCTGGCTGCTCACGCAACTGGTGGTGTCGCCACCGAAGGGCGTGACGATGATCAGCGCGTCGGCCGAGGGCATCTCGCCGTTCTCGAGTTTGGCACCGAGCTTTTCGAGCATGGCGCTGGCGGCGGCGTAGCCTTCGGGGCTATTGCGGCTGATCCAGACCGAGGCCGGGCGCGCGGCGCTCTAGGGGGCTTCGGCGGGGACCTGCTTGGCGCCGTTCTCATAGCGGTAGAAGCCGGCGCCGGTCTTGCGGTCGAGCAGGCCGCCGGCCAGGCGCAGCGCGGTGATCGGCGAGGGGCGGAAGCGCGGCTCCTGGTAGAACTGGTCGTAGATCGATTCCATCATCGGATGCGAGACGTCGAGCGCGGTGAGGTCCATCAGCTCGAAGGGGCCCATTTTGAAGCCGGCCTGCTCGCGCATGATCGCGTCCACGGTGGCGAAGTCGGCGATGCCTTCCTGCACGATGCGCAGGCCTTCGGTGCCCAGGCCGCGGCCGGCGTGGTTGACGACGAAGCCGGGCATGTCCAGGCAGCGCACGGGCGTGTGGCCCATCTTGCGCGAGAGCGAGCTCAGCGCGTCGGCGGCGGCCGGTTCGGTGCGCACACCGTCGATGACTTCGACGACCTTCATCAGCGGCACGGGGTTGAAGAAGTGGAAGCCCGCGACGTGGCCAGGATGCTCGCAGGCGGCGGCGATGCCGTGACCGACAGCGAGGAGGTGTTGGTGGCGAGGATGCAGTACGGGCCGACGATGGGCTCCAGCGCCTTGAAGAGTTCGCGCTTGGCTTCGAGCTTTTCGACGATGGCCTCGACCACGAGGTCGCGGCCGGCCATGGCCTGCATGCTGTCCGCCGGCTGCAGCGCGGCCAGCGCCTTGTCGGCCTCGGCCGCGCCCAGGCGGCCCTTCTCGACGAGTTTTCCGAGGGTGTTCTTGAGGTCGGCGAGCGCGGCGACGATGGCTTCGGCGCGCGTGTCGTAGAGGCGCACGGAGAGGCCGCCGAGCACGGAGATCTGGGCGATGCCGCGGCCCATGGCGCCGGTGTCGTCGATGCCGACAGTTAGAATTTGCGGAGCGGACTTGACTTGCGGTGTTAATTTTTTTAAAATAAAAAATAAAAATTAGAACGGTCGTGCTATTTTATGTGGCGGAGCAAACACCGAGCAGCCCCCAAGTATATCCAGCCGAGGAGATGAAAATGCTGAAATTGTGCGGCTTCGCAGCCAGCAACTACCACAACAAGGTCAAGCTGGCCTTGATGGAAAAAGGGGGGGATTTCGAGGAAAAACTGGTCTGGAGCGGCGAGGGCAATCCCTCGCCCCTGCGAAAGGAGCCTTATGTCGAAACCAAGGACGGGATGTTCTGCGAATCCGAGGTGATCCTCGAGTACATCGAGGACAACTATCCCGACAAGCCGCTGCTGCCCAAGGATCCCTATCAGCGCTCCAAGGTGCGCGAACTGGAGATTTTCCTGAACCTGCATCTCGAGATCGTGGTGCGTGAGATCTATCCCGAAGCCTTCTTCAGCGGCACGGTCAGCGACGAGGTGAAGCGCCGCACCGAAAAGCTGCTGACCAAGAACATCGCCGGCTTTGCCAAGCTGGCGCAATTCACTCCCTATGTGGCCGGCGCGGAGTTCACCATCGCCGACTGCTCGGCGATCACCCATCTGCCCCTGGTGAGCATGGCGACCAAGATCATCTACGGCCGCGATTTTCTCGAAGATCTTCCGGTGCGCGACTACGTCAAGATGATGAACGAGAAGCCCTCGATGCAGAAAATCAACGCGGACCGCAAGGAGAACACCGCCGTGCTGCTGTCGGGTCAGGCGAAGAACTGAGTCCGCGCGGCGGCCTCAGTGCCGCTGCACTTGCACCCGCACCTGTTCCGGGGACGGCGAGCGGCTGCCGGGCGCACCGCAGGCGCCGCCAGACCGGGCATGAGGCGGAATCTGTCCAGGCGCAGCGTGGACGGGCTCGCGGAATGCAGGCTGGGCCCGGTCGATGAGCTGCTGCTGATCTGCAGCGTCTGTCCGCCGACGGCGAGGCGTCGCTTCCCGACCTGTTGTTGACGTCCTGAATGGTCGTCTCGTTGTTCTCCGACGTGATCACGATGCTGGTCTTGGGCGGCGCGCCTTCCTTGCTTGCGACCGGCGTCGCGGCCCGCGATCCGGGGCGCGAGAGCCGGCCGTGGAAATTGACGCCGAGCGGCGGCAAGCCAGGCCTTGGCGTCGATGGCCACCTGCGGCGTCGCGCCTTCCTCTCGGATTCTCAGCGGCGGCAGGGCGGAGATGGGCCGCTGCCGGTAGGCGACCCCTTCCTCCAGACCCGGCGTCCAGCTTTCCATCGTGACGATGGTGCGCGCCATGCTGCGAATCGCATGTGTGGCCGCCCAGCTGCGCAGCTCGGTCGCGGAGATGTTCAGCGAAACGACCATCTGCCGCGCGTGATCCCCGATGGGGGCGATGGCCATGAGCGGGCCGCTGGTCAGGCCGATGGCGGAGGCGGCGAAGCGCGCCGTGGAGGCGAAGGCGATCGGCTGGATGCTGGGGATCGACGGCCGGACCAGGTTGTTTTCATATTGCACGTGGCTGCTGAAGTAGAGCACGCACGCCGCCACGCCGGCGAAGGCGGCGCGCGCTTCGGCCAGGACGGCGGGCAGGCCCAGCGCAATTGCGTTGCCGACGGCTTGCCAATACGGCGTGAGCGCCTCGACGGCTTCCAGCGGATCTTGCTGGTGCAGCGCCGACAGGAAGCTGGCGTTGGCGGCGGCGGTGTCGTTGAAAAGGGGCGCACTGAAGGCGTTGACGTTGGCCGAAGCCGTGCCGAAGGGCAGGGCGCCGGCCGCCCCCGCGCCGCCGCCCAGCAGCGAACGCGCGAGCGTGAGGAACTGGGCGTGGACCGCGAGCAGGATGAGGGCGTAGGGTGCCATGGAGACGAGCGGCGGCAGGATGGTCGGCGGCCCGACCACCATCACGCGCGGCCCGGTCTTCAGGAAGGCGTACTGCACCGTGTCGCGCGCGAGGGCGCCGGTGATAGCCGCAGTCTGCGCGGTGGCGAGCTCGGCCAGCGCCCTTCGGCTTCCCGTTCTCCCGGCGAGGGCCGTTGGCGCCAGGCCGAGCGCCATGCCGGCGATGGCTGCCAGCGCGACCAACAGGACGTTGCGCTCCGATTCTGCGGCGATGTCGCCCGCCGCGCCGCCGGCGATGATGCCGCCCGCGGCGGCGCTGAGCGTGGTCAGGAGCGGCGTCACGTAGGTGCGCAGTTCCTGCGGATGGCGGATCAGTTCGCCGCGCACCAGGGCTGCGGCCACGACGCCTGCCAAGGTGCCCGCGCAATCGCGCAGAAAGGCGCAGCCGCCGCCGGCGGCGATGATGCGCTCCCTCTCGATGGCGTTGAGCGGCATGTCGGGCAGGGCCGATGCGGCGGCCTCGGCATCCTGCGGCGGCGCGCCGGGCGCTGTCCCGCTCTGGGCACCGGCCCGCGCCTCCAGGGGCGTGTGCGGTAGCTGGTAGGCGGCCTGTCTGCCGCTGGTCAGCATGCCGGGCAGGCTCGCGCGCAGCGTTGAGATCGTGGAGCCGCCGCCGGCCCAGGCCTGGGCGAGGGTGTCGCTGAGCATCCAGCTGCCGATGTGCACCATGCCGCGGATGCGGTCCGTCCACGAGACGGGCTGCGCCTCTCTCACCAGGATGGGAGCGTCGATGGGTTGGAACTGGAATTCGGCGGCGGCCGACAGCGTGGCCTGCGGCGTGGGCGGACGAGGATCGTCGGGCGGGGCCGGCGGCGCGATGGTGGGCCTGGCCGGATGGCTGTGTGAAACGCTGAACATGATCGCTCCCTGCGATTTGGTGGGCCCGATATGTTCATGGCGCGCTCAGCCCGGTTCCATTTCCCCGAGTAATTTGATGAAAGCTTCCGGCTTGAGCACAAGCATGCCGAAATGTTTGAGCCGGCCAGCGAGCTTGAGCACAGCGCGGTCCTTGGAGACGAGATAGCCGGCGCCGGCGTCGCGCGCCAGATCGATGAACTTCTGGTCGTCGCGGTCCTTGCACACGGGCAGCGGGCGGGGCGCCGTCTGCGGCGGCGCGCCGGGGACGTGCGTTTCGGTGTGGCTGTCGAGCCAGGCCATGGCCTGCGCCTCGTCGACATGGAGGTGGGCGAACTGCGGATAGCCGAGCACGCGTCGCAGCTCCTCGCGGCAGGCGGAGTCGATCGGCGCGCGCAGCCGGCCCTGTTCGAGGGCAGCGCGGATGGGGCGGCTGACGGGGTCGTCGAAGACGAGGATGTCGACCCAGATGTTGGAGTCGAGCACGGCGACGGGCGCGCCGCTTGCAGTGAAGGAGGGCGGGACGGGCATGGGTAGAATGCGTACAGATGACTATTGCTATGATTCTGCCATGCTGATTGTCCTGTCCCCCGCCAAGTCCCTCGACTACACCTCGCCCCTGCCCAAGGCGCTGCACACCCTGCCCGATTTCATCGACGATTCCGCCGCGCTGGTGGAACAGCTGCGCAAGCTATCGCCGGCGCAGATTGGCACACTGATGAGCATTTCCGACGGGCTGTCGGTACTCAACGCGAACCGCTTCGCCTCCTGGTCGCCGGAGTTCAGCGAGGAGAATTCCCGCCAGGCGGTGCTGGCCTTCGACGGCGACGTCTACGACGGCCTGAAGGCCCGCGAGCTGAGCGCCAAGGGGTTGGAATTCGCCCAGCAGCATGTGCGCATCCTCTCGGGCCTGTACGGCGTGCTCAAGCCGCTGGACTGGATGCAGCCCTACCGGCTGGAGATGGGCACGCGCCTGCCCAACGCCCGCGGCAAGGATCTCTACGCCTACTGGGGCGAACGGGTGACGGCGGCGCTAAACGCGGTGCTGGCCAAGCAGAAGCACCAGGTGCTGGTGAATCTGGCCTCGAATGAATATTTCAAGGCGGTGAAGCCGCCGCTGCTGCGCGGGCGCGTGGTGACGCCGGTGTTCGCGGATTGGTCGGTGAACGCGCGCGGCGCGAGCTACAAGATCGTGTCCTTCTTCGCCAAGAAGGCGCGCGGGCTGATGACGCGCTACGTCGTCGACCACCGCATCCAGGACCCCGAGAAGATCAAGGGCTTCGACAGCGAGGGCTACCGCTTCGCCCCCACCGCCTCCAGCGACGACACCTGGGTGTTCCGCCGCAAGCAGGCTTGATCCGGCCTCAGTGGCTCAGTGAAACAGCGGCTGCTGGCTGGGCGCGTCGTCCGGCATTTCGGCGTGCACCAACTCGCCGGCGCGGTCCACGTAGAGCGGCGTGCCGCAATCTTCGCAATAGTCGGGCTCGAGCAGGGCGCTGTGCACGGAGATGTCCTCCACGCCGCAGGCGCGCAGATGCTCGTTGATCTGGCCCAGGGGGTTGTTGCGGTCGCCGATGTCGCCTTTGCCGTCCTCGCCGTTGTAGAGCGGCCAGACGACGCCGTATATGACGTCGCGGTCGCCCTTTGCGGTGAAGGCGATGCGGTATTCGTCAGTGCGTTCCTCGCCGAAGGAGCCGATGACGGCCGAGATGCCCACCGGCGAAAGGCTCAGCGTGGCCTGCAGATAGTTGACCGCGGACTGGGTGGTGAGCGGCCGGATCTGGCGGTCGGCTTCGCGGCAGCTGATGAAGAAGGCGTCGGGCAGCAGCAGATCGAATTCACAGCCGGGCAGCAGCATGGAGAGCAGCGGGCGCGACTGGTCGCGCCATTGATCGAGGCAGGCGCTGCGTTCGGCGTAGTCGGAACCTTCTTCCTGCCAGCGGTAGAGCGCGCCGCCAGCCGGCACTGCTACGGCGGCGAGCAGATAGCGCGGATCGGCCAGCACGGGCGCGGTCTCGGGCAGGTCCTTCAGGTCGAGCTTGGGCGTGGCGCCGGACACGGCGGAGAGCGAGAGCCTGCCCAGCAGGCTGCTGACTTCGGCGTGATTGCGCGGCAGTTGATCGATGCTGTACAGATAGGGCGCCAGCGCGATGCGGGCGTCGTGCGCCAGCACATGGGCGCGCAGATGGGCCGAGAGGCTGAGCGCGAGCTCGCCCTTGATCGTGCCCGAGGGAATCGCGTAGCGGGTGTGGGCGAGGATGGGGCAGGCGAGCAGCAGCACCTGCCATTGCGCTCCTTCGTGCTCGACCGTGATCGATTCGGCCATCGCCTGCGACAGTTCGGCCAGGGCTTCATAGGCGTCGATGTTGTGACGGTAGAGATGGTCGAGCGCGGCGTCGATCGAAGCCTGGCTGCCGTTTTTCAGGAGCTGGGAGATGCGCGCGCTGAGCTTGCCTTCCCAGAAGGCGTCCTCGAGCCGGCTGCCCGAGGCGGACAGCGCCAGCGCCTGACCGACGAGCTGATCCGCGTCGGAAGAAAGTCGTTGCTTGGGTTTGGAACGCAGACCTGCCATGGTGCTTTCAGTCTAGGGAGTCGGAAGTCTATAGTGTACCTCTACCGATAAAAAAAGCCGCCCCGTGGGGCGGCTTCGCCTGCGCCGCCGGCCTGCGCCGCCGGCCTGCGCGGCCGGACGGCGGATTAATGCTCGGGCGAGACTCAGGCGGCGAGCAGCTGACGCAGCACGTACGGCAGGATGCCGCCGTGCTTGTAGTACTCGACTTCGATAGCGGTGTCGATGCGCAGCAGCACAGTGATGCGCTTGGTTTCGCCGTTCTTGCGCTTGATCACCAGGGTGGCGTCCTGCTGGGGCTTGATCTCGCTGGCGAGCTCGACGGCATACTTCTCCGTGCCGTCCAGGCCCAGCGATTGCGCGCTGTCCGAGCCCTTGAACTGCAGGGGCAGCACGCCCATGCCGACCAGGTTGGAGCGGTGGATGCGCTCGAAGCTGCGCGCGATCACGGCCTTGACGCCCAGCAGCTGGGTGCCCTTGGCGGCCCAGTCGCGCGAGGAGCCGGTGCCGTACTCTTCGCCGCCGATGACGATGGTCGGGGTGCCTTCCTTGATGTACTTCATGGCCGCGTCGTAGATGAACATCTTCTCGCCGCTGGGCTGGAAGAGGGTCACGCCGCCTTCCTCGCGGTCGCCGTCGGCCTTGGCGGGGATCATCAGGTTCTTGATCCGCAAGTTGGCGAAGGTGCCACGCATCATGACTTCATGGTTGCCGCGGCGCGCGCCGTAGCTGTTGAAGTCGGCCTGGAGCACGCCGTTCTCGAGCAGGTACTTGCCGGCGGGGCTGGATTCCTTGATCGAGCCGGCGGGCGAGATGTGGTCGGTGGTCACGGAGTCGCCGAAGATGCCCAGGGCGCGCGCGCCCTTGACGCCGCCCGCGGCCTTGCCCGGATGCATGCCGAAGCCCTGGAAGAAGGGCGGCTCGGCGATGTAGGTGGACTTGGGCCAGTTGTAGACGTTGCCCTTGGCGACGCCGGCGATGTCTTCCCACAGCTTGCCGGGATTGGCGCGCACGTCGGCGTAGTTGGCCTTGAAGGTCTTGGCGTTCATCGCGAACTTGAGCAGCTTGGAGACTTCCTCGCTGGTCGGCCAGATGTCGCCCAGGTAGATGTCCTTGCCGTTCTTGCCCTTGCCAACGGGCTCGGTCATAAGGTCCTTGGTGACGTTGCCGGCGATCGCGTAGGCCACGACCAGCGGGGGCGAGGCCAGGAAGTTGGCGCGCAGGTTCGGATGGATGCGGGCTTCGAAGTTGCGGTTGCCCGAGAGCACGGCGGCGGCCACGATGTCGTTCTTGACGATGGCTTCGTTGATTTCGGGGGTCAGATCGCCGGCGTTGCCGATGCAGGTCGTGCAGCCGTAGGCGGTGACGCCGAAGCCCAGCTTCTCCAGCGAATCGAGCAGACCGGCGGCTTCCAGATACTTGGTCGCCACCTTGCTGCCGGGGGCGAGCGAAGTCTTGATGTGCGGCGCGACTGACAGACCGGCCTTGACCGCTTTCTTGGCCAGCAGGCCGGCGGCGAGCAGCACGCTCGGGTTGGAAGTGTTGGTGCAGGAGGTGATGGCGGCGATCAGCACGTCGCCGTTCTTCACGTTCACGCCGTTGCTGGTCATGTAGGTCTTGCCCAGGTCGGCGGCAGCCTTGTTGAAGCCGTTGTCGGCGACGGGCTTGGAGAAGAGATCAGAGAAGGTGCTCTTGACCTTGCCGATCTCGATGCGGTCCTGCGGACGCTTCGGGCCGGCGAGCGAGGGCGCAACGGTGGCCAGGTCCAGAGGGACGACGCTGGTGTAGTCGATCTCGCCGGCCTTGGGGATGCCGTACATCTTCTGGGCCTTGAAATAGGCTTCCAGAGCGGCGATCTCGTTCTTGGTGCGGCCACTGCCCTCGAAGTATTCGATGGTCTTCCTGTCGACCGGGAAGAAGCCCATGGTGGCGCCGTATTCGGGCGCCATGTTGGCGATGGTGGCGCGGTCGGGCAGCGACAGCGAGGCGGTGCCTTCGCCGAAGAATTCCACGAACTTACCCACGACCTTGTGCTTGCGCAGGATTTCGGTGACGGTCAGGACCAGGTCGGTGGCGGTCACGCCTTCGCGCAGCTTGCCCTTGAGCTCGAAGCCGACGATGTCGGGCGTCAGGAAGTAGACCGGCTGGCCGAGCATCGCGGCTTCCGCCTCGATGCCGCCCACGCCCCAGCCGACCACGCCGATGCCGTTGATCATGGTGGTGTGGCTGTCAGTGCCGACGAGCGAGTCGGGATAGAACACGCCGTCCTTGCTCTTGTGCACACCGTTGGCAAGGTACTCGAGGTTGATCTGGTGGACGATGCCGAAGCCAGGGGGCACGACGCCGAAGGTGTTGAAGGCCTGCATGCCCCACTTCATGAACTGGTAGCGCTCATTGTTGCGCTGGAATTCCAGCTTCATGTTCAGGTCGAGCGCCTTGGGCTCGCGGAAGTGGTCGATCTGCACCGAGTGGTCGACGACCAGATCCACAGGAACCAGCGGCTCGATCTTCTTGGGGTCCTTGCCCATGTGCGAGGCGGTGTTGCGCATCGCGGCCAGGTCGGCCAGCAGGGGAACGCCGGTGAAGTCCTGCAGAACCACGCGGGCGACGACGAAGGGGATCTCGTCGACGCGCTCGGCCTTGGGCTTCCAGTTGGCGACCTGGCGGACGTGCTCTTCGGTCACTTTCTGGCCGTCGCAGTTGCGCAGCACCGATTCCAGCACGACGCGCATGGAGACCGGCAGGCGTTCGACGGCGACGCCAAGTTCCTTGCCCAGCTGGGGCAGGGAATAGAACTTGCCTTTCTTGGCGCCGAGTTTGAATTCTTTTAGCGTTTTTCCGATATTGAGCGGCATGCTAGCTCCTACTGATGGGGGAGAGGGGGAGGGGAGTCATAAGCGGCCGGGGATGGGCAGGCATGGGAGGTCCTCGGTCGATTAATTCTTGGGGGGCGGCCAGCGCCTGCGCGGCCTGGAATTTTTCGCTGTGGGTCGGCGCGGTGGTGCCGACCCACATGGCGATGGTCTTGCAGTCGTCGGCGAGACGGGTGCCGACCTTGCGGTTGAAGAGCATGGCCTTGCGCGGCACGATCACCAGATCCATGCCGCTTTCCGGATCGAACCAGAACTCGGTGCCGGTGACCGTGGCTTGGCGCGGCAGGTTGTAGTTCTTGCCCTTCCAATGCATCTGCAGTTGCTCGTCCTCGGCGATGTCGCCCTGGAGCTGAAGGCTGTTGCCCAGCTCGCATTGCCACATCTCGCCCTTGCCGGCGCCGGGCGTGCCGCCGGCGTCCGCGGTGTGGACGGCGGTTTTTCCCTGGCCTTGGTCTGGGCGGCGGCGGGCGAGGGGCAGAGCAGCGCGCCGAAGACGGAAAAAAGCAGGGCCGTCGTCGTCGGGCCGAAGAGTTCGCGTGGATGCAGCGCCATGAGAGTCTCCATACTGTTATTGCGGCACCGCTTGCAGGACGGGCTGGCCGAAGAAGCGCGTGCGCAGGCCGTCGGGCATGGCGGCGCCGGTGGCGTGCGCGCGCCGCAGGACGGACCAATAGTAGCGGTAGCTGGCCCGGTCGTGGAGCTTGTCGGCGTGGCGGATCGGACCCCAGCCGGCGTGCTGCGCGGCAGCGAGGATGTCGCCGGCCTCGGCGATCTCCTCGCTCGCGGGCGCGAAGGCCGCGACGATGGGCTTGATCTGCGACGGATGGATGCTCCACTTTCGGGTGTAGCCGAATTCCAGGCGTGCGTGCCGGGCGTCGTCGCCGGCGACGGACGGGTCGCTGATGTTGGTGGTGACGTTGTGCGAAGGCACCTTGCCGTGGGCATGGCAGGCGGCGGCGATTTCGAGCATGGCGCGCGCAATGAGCGGATGCGAGAACTGGTCGGGGCCCATGGCCGAGGCGGGGATCGCGCCGTGGTGGGCGGAGACGAAATCCATCAGGCCGAAGCTCAGGCATTCCACCTGGGGCAGCGCCGCGATGTCGTGCGCCTCGCGCAGGGCGGAATGGGTTTCGATGAGCACGTGCACGGGAATGCGCCGGGCGATGCCGGCGGCCTTGGCCGTGGCGTTGACGAGGTCGATGGCCTCGCGCACTTCGTCCGCGCCGCGTACCTTGGGCAGGACCAGGAAGGCCATGTGTGCGCCGGCGGTGCTCACCAGAATGTCCACATCCTGGCGGAAGGCGGCATGGCCGGTGTCGTGCGCGCGCACGCCCACGCGGCCATAGCTGTTCTCGTCGGAATTGATCAGGCCGGCGGCCAGGCGCGCATGCGCCTCCTCGGCCCCGACCGCGGCTCCATCCTCGCAGTCCAGCGTGATGTCGAAGACCGGCCCCAGTTCCTGCTGCAGGGCCAGCGACTTGCGCATCAGCTTTTCCGAGCCCGCGTAGTGATCGCAGACGGGCAGGCTTGCAGGCGCTGCCTCGCCTTCGAACAGGGCCGCGGAAGGATGGAGCATGTGCGTATCAGCCCAGGAGGTGGGCCACGCCGTCCTTCTCTTCCAGCAGTTCCTTGAGCGTGAAGTCCATACGCTCGCGCGAGAAGGCGTCGATCTCCAGGTCTTCGATGAGTTTGTACTCGCCGTTGGTGACGATGACCGGGAAGCCATACATCACGTCTTGAGGAATGCCGTAGGAGCCGTCCGAGGGGATACCCATGGTGACCCACTTGCCGTTGGTGCCCAGGTGCCAGTCGCGCATGTGGTCGATGGCGGCGTTAGCGGCCGAGGCGGCGGAGGACAGGCCGCGCGCTTCGATGATTGCGGCGCCGCGCTTGCCCACGGTGGGGAGGAAGGTTTCGCGGTTCCAGACGTCGTCGTTCACCAGCGCCTTGACGGACTGGCCGCCGACGGTGGCGAAACGGTGGTCGGGATACATGGTCGGGCTGTGGTTGCCCCAGACGACGAGCTTCTCGATGTCGGCCACGGCCTTTCCGGTCTTGGCGGCGAGCTGCGAGAGCGCGCGGTTGTGGTCCAGGCGCAGCATCGCGGTGAAGTTCTTCTTGGGCAAGTCCGGCGCGGACTTCATGGCGATGTAGGCGTTGGTGTTGGCGGGGTTGCCGACCACGAGCACCTTGACGTTGCGGCTGGCGACCTGGTTCAAGGCCTTGCCTTGCGCGGTGAAGATCTGGGCGTTGGCCGAGAGCAGGTCCTTGCGCTCCATGCCAGGGCCGCGGGGACGGGCGCCGACGAGCAGGGCGAAGTCGATGTCCTTGAACGCGGTCAGAGGATCGCTGTGGGCGGTCATGCCGGCCAGCAGCGGGAAGGCGCAGTCGTCGATTTCCATCATGACGCCCTTGAGCGCCTTTTGCGCCTTCTCGTCGGGAATTTCGAGAAGCTGCAGAATCACCGGCTGGTCCTTGCCGAGCATGTCGCCATTGGCGATGCGGAACAGCAGGGAATAACCGATTTGGCCGGCGGCGCCGGTGACGGCGACACGCAAGGGGGCTTTTGCCATTTGAAGATCTCCGAGTTTTCAAAAAGACAGCAATTGTCTCAAATTTTCGCGCAAGTTTATGACGCTAATTTCATTACGTCAACTATTCTTGTGTCTTATATAAGACAATATGATATAAGATGCATGATGTGACAAAGCCATCTGGACGCGGAGTGCGCTTTTATGGTGAAATCGACATATTTCGTCGATTCAGTCATTGAAGACTGCGTCCGCGGTAGATTTTTCTGCGCAGGCGGCTATTGATGCGGCAATATAAAGATTGAGCTTATTATCATTTCTGGCATCGAATTGGCATAGAAAAAGAAGACGCTCGATACCAGAAACTGGAGCAACTGCACGAGAGGCGAAAGCAGGTCGTGAGGTTGCATCGGAAGGGATACGGAGTCATGGCCATCGCGGAGTTGACAGGGCTGAGTTACCCGGCGGCTCGACTGGCCATCGATCTCTATGAAGAAGGGAGCGCGGCGGCCCTGAAGCCGCACCCACAAGCTCGTACGCCAGGAGACGGAAGACGGCTGAATGCGGATCAAGAAGAAGCAATCCGGCGCACGATCTGCGACAAACGTCCGGAGCAGTTGAAGATGGAATCTGCGCTCTGGACGCGAGGCGCGATCATGCTGTTCATCGAACAGGAATACGCGTTCAGACTCTCAATACGTGCGGTCGGAGACTACCTCAAGCGCTGGGGTTTCACGCCGAAAAAGCCGATCAAGCGCGCTTACGAACAGCGACCGGAGGCTGTCAAGCAGTGGATCGATCAGGAGTATCCGGCCATCGAGAAGCGTGCCAAGGCCAAAGGTGGCGAGACTCACTGGGGTGACGAAACCGCGTTGGTGAATACGGATGTTCGGAGCCGCAGTTATGCTCCCAAAGGGCAAACCCCGGTCACGATGGCGGTTAGAGGTACGCGACAGAAGCTGTCGATGATTTCCACGGTGACCAATCAGGGCAAGGCAAGCTGGATGATCATCGATGGTGCCTTTAACCACGAGAAGCTCATCGAGCTCTTCGAGGCGCTGGTGGCCGATGGCAAGCGCGCGGGCAAGAAAGTGTTCCTGATCCTCGACAACCTCGGCGTGCATCACTGCAAGCCGGTCAAGGCATGGCTTGCCGAGCACCAAGCCGACATCGAAGTCTTTTACCTGCCCAGCTACAGCCCGGAGCTCAATCCGGATGAGCGACTCAACGCCGACCTGAAACATGTCATCAGCACACGAGTCCCCGTCATAACAAAGGCCAAATTACACGCCGCAGCAAAGAACCATATGGCGTTCATCGAAACCCATCTCGAACGCATGAAATCCTACTTCCAGGATCCCTGCGTCAAATACACCTCATGAAAACTTCTTCCTGCCGGATCAATAATGCGTCTCCAGCCTTGAATCCGCCGACATTCAGCCCGCTTTATCAACAGATCAAGGCCTTGATCATGCAAAGTCTGCAGGCAAGCGAATGGAAGCCGGGCGAATTGATTCCCAGCGAAGTCGAGCTGGCGGCCCGCTTCAAAGTCAGCCAAGGTACGGTCCGCAAGGCGATCGACGAGCTGGCCGCCGAAAACCTCGTCGTGCGCCGCCAGGGCAAGGGCACCTTCGTTGCCACCCACCACGAAGACCAGGCCCAGTACCGCTTTCTCAGTCTCAAGCCAAACGAGGACCAGCCCCGCTATCCCTCCACCCGCCGCGTGCTCGATTGCAAGCGCCAGCGCGCGCCGGCCGAGGTCGCCCGCATGCTCGACCTGAAGCCCGGCGACGGCGTGGTGCAGATCCGTCGCCTGCTGTTTCTGGCGCCGGAGCCCACGGTGCTGGAGGAAATCTGGCTGCCGGCGAATATCTTCAAGGGTTTGAGCGCGGAGCGCCTCACCGAATGGAAGGGGCCGCTGTACGCGCTGTTCGAGACGGAATTCGGGGTGCACATGGTGCGGGCGCAGGAACGCATCCGCGCCGTGGGCGCCGACGCGGCCAGCGCCGAGCTGCTGGCTGTGCCGGCCGGCTCACCCTTGCTCTCTGTCGAGCGCGTGTCCTTCACCTACGGCGACAAGTCGGTGGAATTGCGCCGCGGCCTGTACGTGACGAGCCGGCACTTTTACCAGAACAATTTGAACTGATTGTCGGGTTGCATTTCGCAGGGTAAAACGAAGACGACAATCATGTAGAAATCAAAGATGATGCAGCGCATGAAGTTCATATTGGCGCTAGAATTCGTAATTTTGCTGTAGGGGTTTACCGCTGCCTGGGTCGCAGCCTGCGGCAATAAAAATAATGACTAAACCGCTTTAATCGTTCTACGAGGTCGCGCATGGCAGAAGCCGTCAAAAAAGCCAGGCCGGAATTCCGGAATATCAACGTCGCACAGCTCGCCAATTACCGGCTGCCCTGGGCCGGCAAGGTGTCGATTCTGCACCGCGCCAGCGGCGGCGCTCTGTTCCTGCTCCTGCCCTTCTTGCTCTATCTGTTCGAACAGAGCCTGACTTCGGAAGTCAGCTACGCGAAATTAAGCGCGATGATGGACAACGTCCTGGTCAAGGTCGTGGTCCTCGGTCTGATCTGGTCGTATCTGCACCACTTCTGCGCCGGCATCCGCTTCCTGCTCCTGGACCTGCACATCGGCCTGGACAAGGTCTCCGCGCAGAAGTCGGCGGTGACGGTGCTGATCGTCAGCCTGCTGCTGACGGCGGTGTTCGGCGCGCGTCTGTTCGGCCTGTTCTAAGGAGTCACAAATGGCGAATCAAAACATCGGTCGCAAGCGCCTCGTCGTAGGCGCGCACTACGGCATGAAGGAATGGCTGGCGCAGCGCATCACCGCGGTGATCATGGCGGTCTACACCGTGATCCTGCTGGCGTCCTATCTGCTTGCGCCGGATTTCTCGTATGACAGCTGGGCGGGTCTCTTCGCGAACCAGTGGATGAAGGTGATCAGCTTCCTGGCGATCTTCTCGCTGCTGTACCATGCCTGGATCGGCGTGCGCGACATTTGGATGGACTACATCAAGCCGGTCGGCGTGCGCCTGCTCCTGCAGGTCCTGAGCTCGCTGTGGCTGATCGGCTGCGCGGCGTACGCGGCACAGATACTCTGGAGGGTGTAATACATGGCAGCAATCAAGACCTGCCTGCCGCACCGGCGCTTCGACGTGGTGATCGTCGGCGCGGGTGGCTCTGGCATGCGCGCTGCGCTTCAGCTGTCCGAAGCGGGCCTGAACGTGGCGGTGCTCTCGAAAGTGTTCCCGACCCGCTCCCACACCGTGGCGGCGCAGGGCGGCATCGGCGCCTCGCTGGGCAACATGAGCGAGGACAACTGGCACTACCACTTCTACGACACCATCAAGGGTTCCGACTGGCTCGGCGACCAGGATGCCATCGAATTCATGTGCCGCGAGGCGCCCAGGGTCGTCTACGAGCTTGAGCACTTCGGCATGCCATTCGACCGCAACCCCGACGGCACGATCTATCAGCGTCCCTTCGGCGGCCACACCGAGAACTACGGCGAGAAGCCCGTGCAACGCGCCTGCGCCGCCGCCGACCGCACCGGCCACGCGCTGCTGCACACGCTGTATCAGCGCAACGTGCGCGCCAAGACCCACTTCTTCGTCGAATGGATGGCGCTGGACCTGATCCGCGACGCCGAGGGTGACGTGGTCGGCGTGACCTCGCTGGAAATGGAAACCGGCGACGTGCATATCCTCGAAGCCAAGTGCACCCTGTTCGCCACCGGCGGCGCGGGCCGCATCTACGCTGCTTCGACCAATGCCTTCATCAACACCGGCGACGGCCTGGGCATGGCGGCGCGCGCCGGCGTGCCCCTGGAAGACATGGAGTTCTGGCAGTTCCACCCGACCGGCGTGGCCGGTGCGGGCGTGCTGCTGACCGAAGGCTGCCGCGGCGAGGGTGCGATCCTGCGCAACTCCAACGGCGAACGCTTCATGGAGCGCTATGCGCCCACGCTCAAGGACCTGGCGCCGCGCGACTTCGTCTCGCGCTCCATGGACCAGGAGATCAAGGAAGGCCGCGGCTGCGGTCCGAACAAGGACTACGTCCTGCTCGACATGACCCACCTGGGCGCGGAGACCATCCACAAGCGCCTACCCTCGGTCTACGAGATCGGCGTCAACTTCGCCAACGTCGACGTGACCAAGGAGCCGATCCCAGTCGTGCCCACCATCCACTATCAGATGGGCGGCATCCCGACGAACATCCACGGTCAGGTCGTCATTCCCAAGAACGGCAATCCCAACGAGATCGTCAACGGCTTCTACGCCGTGGGCGAATGCTCCTGCGTGTCGGTGCACGGCGCCAACCGCCTGGGCACCAACTCGCTGCTCGACCTGGTGGTCTTCGGCCGCGCGGCCGGCAACCACATCGTCGCCACCGCGCTCAAGGCCAAGGAGTACAAGCCCCTGCCCAAGGACGCGGCCGACTTCACCCTCTCGCGTCTGGCCAAGCTCGACAGCTCGACCTCGGGCGAATACACCCAGGATGTGGCCAACGACATCCGCAAGACCATGCAGGCGCACGCCGGCGTGTTCCGCACCCAGGCCATCCTGAACGAAGGCGTGACGCAGATCGCCGAGGTGACCGAGCGCGCCAACAACATCCACCTCAAGGACAAGTCCAAGGTGTTCAACACGGCCCGCGTGGAAGCGCTGGAGCTGGCCAACCTGATCGAGGCCGCGCGCGCCACGATCAAGTCGGCCGCGAACCGCACGGAAAGCCGCGGCGCCCACGCCGTGGACGACTATCCGGAGCGCGACGACGCCAACTGGATGAAGCACACCCTCTGGTACAGCGAAGGCGACCGCATCGACTGCAAGCCGGTGAAGATGCAGCCCCTGACCGTCGAATCGGTGCCTCCCAAGGTCCGTACTTTCTAAGCAAGCGAGCAAGCGATGAGTGAAATCAGAACCTTCGAAATTTACCGCTACGACCCGGACGTCGACGCCGCGCCGCGCATGCAGACCTACGAGATCGAGCTCGAGGGCAACGAGCGCATGCTGCTCGACGCCCTGCTCAAGCTCAAGAAGCAGGACGAGTCCATCTCCTTCCGCCGTTCCTGCCGCGAAGGCGTGTGCGGTTCGGATGCGATGAACATCAACGGCAAGAACGGCCTCGCGTGCCTGACCAATCTGCGCACCCTGCCCAAGAAGATCGTCCTGCGTCCGCTCCCCGGCCTGACCGTGGTGCGCGACCTGATCGTGGACATGACCAACTTCTTCAAGCAGTACGAGTCGATCAAGCCCTACCTCGTCAACGACACGCTGCCGCCCGAGAAGGAGCGTCTGCAGTCGCCAGAGGAGCGCGAGGAGCTCGACGGCCTGTACGAGTGCATCTTGTGCGCCTCGTGCTCGACTTCCTGCCCCTCGTTCTGGTGGAACCCGGACAAGTTCGTCGGCCCGGCCGGCCTGCTGCAGGCCTACCGCTTCATCGCCGACAGCCGCGACCAGGCCACCGGCGAGCGCCTGGACAATCTGGAAGACCCCTACCGTCTGTTCCGCTGCCACACGATCATGAACTGCGTGGACGTCTGCCCAAAGGGTCTGAACCCCACCAAGGCGATCGGCAAGATCAAGGAACTGATGGTGCGCCGCGCGGTGTAAGCGCGGCTCCGCCAGGCCTGTCATGGAGCTATCCCATCAAGCCGATCCGCACAAGCGCGCCCGTTTGCGCTGGCGCGCGCGGCGCGGCTTGCTGGAGAACGACCTTTTTTTCGAGCGGTTCTTCCGCCGCCATGAAGCCGACCTGAGCGACGACGACGTCGCCTCGCTGACCGTGCTGCTTGATCTGAGCGACAACGATCTGATGGATCTGCTGATGGCGCGCCGGGAGCCGCGGGACGAGTTGGATACGGCTGAAATCCGCCATGTGCTGACGCTGTTGCGCACCGCTTAGTTTCAAGTTTCCAGAACCTGCCCACCCACTAAACTGCTCCTTAAGGAATCGCAATGACTCCCTCCGACGTCAAGGCCACTCTGAATTTTTCAGATGGTTCCCCCGCGGTCGAGCTGCCCATCTACAAGGGTTCGGTCGGTCCGGACGTGATCGATATCCGCAAGCTCTACGGCCAGACCGGCAAGTTCACCTATGATCCGGGCTTCCTGTCGACCGCCTCGTGCAACTCCAAGATCACCTACATCGACGGCGACAAGGGCGAGCTGCAGTACCGCGGCTATCCGATCGAGCAGCTAGCGGTGAATTGCGACTTCCTGGAAAGCTGTTTCCTGCTGCTGCACGGCGAGCTGCCCAACGCCGCAGAGAAGGCCGAGTTCACCGAGACCGTGATGCATCACACTATGGTCAACGAGCAGATGCAGTTCTTCCTGCGCGGTTTCCGCCGCGACGCGCATCCGATGGCCGTGCTGACCGGCCTGGTGGGCGCGATGGCCGCCTTCTACCACGATGGCCTGAACATCGACGATCCCAAACAGCGTGAAATCTCCGCGATCCGCCTGATCGCCAAGATGCCCACGCTGGTGGCGATGGTCTACAAGTACGCGATCGGCCAGCCCTTCATCCATCCGCAGAACAACCTGTCGTACACCGCGAATTTCATGCGCATGATGTTCGCCACGCCCTGCGAGGAATACAAGGTCAACGACGTGCTGGTGCGCGCCCTGGACCGCATCTTCATTCTGCACGCCGACCACGAGCAGAACGCCTCGACCTCGACCGTGCGTCTGGCCGGCTCTTCGGGCACCAACCCGTTCGCCGCGATCGCCGCCGGCGTCGCCTGCCTGTGGGGCCCCGCCCACGGCGGCGCGAACGAGGCCTGCCTGAACATGTTGGAGGAAATCCAGGCCATGGGCGGCGTGGAGAAGATCCACGAATTCATCGCCAAGGTGAAGGACAAGAATTCGGGCGTGCGCCTGATGGGCTTTGGCCACCGCGTGTACAAGAACTTCGACCCGCGCGCCAAGCTGATGCGCGAGACCTGCTACGAAGTGCTCAACGAGCTGGGCCTGGGCGACGATCCGCTGTTCAAGCTGGCCATGACCCTGGAGAAGATCGCGCTGGAAGACGAATACTTCGTCAGCCGCAAGCTCTATCCGAACGTAGACTTCTACTCCGGCATCGTCCAGCGCGCACTGGGCATCCCGACCGACATGTTCACCTGCATCTTCGCGCTGGCCCGCACCGTGGGCTGGATTGCGCAGTGGGAGGAGATGATCAGCGATCCCAAGTACAAGATCGGCCGCCCGCGTCAGCTGTTCGTCGGCTCGACCGTGCGCGACGTCAAACCGCTGGAAAAACGCTAAACGGGCCCGGCAGACGCGCTGGCTTCCTGCCCGCGGCGCGAGGTTAAAAAGCCCCCCTGCGGACAGGTTCCGCAGGGGGGGGGTCTTATAATCCCTTGTTCCACAGGGACTTTTTCCAGGCTCAACACCGAATAACGATTTCCGGCTACACATGGCTCAGACGCTTTACGACAAACTCTGGCAAGAGCACGTGGTGCACACCGAAGAGGACGGCACTGCAACGCTCTATATTGACCGCCACCTGCTGCACGAGGTCACCAGCCCGCAGGCCTTTGAAGGCCTGAAGCTCGCCTCGCGCCCGGTCTGGCGCATTTCCGCCAACCTGGCGGTGTCCGACCACAACGTGCCCACCACCGACCGCAAGGCCGGCATCGCCGACGCGGTTTCGCGCTTGCAGGTGGACACGCTGGACAAGAACTGCGATGAAACCGGCATCACCCAGTTCAAGATGAACGACCGCCGCCAGGGCATCGTCCACGTCATCGGGCCGGAGCAGGGTGCCACCCTGCCGGGCATGACCGTGGTCTGCGGCGATTCGCACACCAGCACCCACGGCGCCTTCGGCGCGCTGGCCTTCGGCATCGGCACCTCCGAAGTCGAGCACGTGCTCGCCACGCAGACGCTGCTGATGAAGAAGAGCAAGAACCTGCTGGTCACGGTGGAAGGGCAGCTCAAGCCCGGCGTCGGCGCCAAGGACATCGTGCTGGCCGTCATCGGCCGTATCGGCACGGCCGGCGGCACCGGCTACACCATCGAATTCGCCGGCTCGGCCATCCGCTCGCTGAGCATGGAAGGTCGCATGACCGTGTGCAACATGGCCATCGAGGCGGGGGCGCGCGCCGGCCTGGTCGCCGTGGACGACGTCACCATCGACTACGTCAAGAACCGCCCCTTCTCGCCGCAGGGCCTGGAGCTGCAGCAGGCCGTCGCCTACTGGCGCACGCTGCATTCCGACGCGGGCGCGCAGTTCGACTGCACCGTCGAGCTCTGCGCCGAGGACATCCGCCCGCAGGTCGCCTGGGGCACCTCGCCCGAGATGGTTGGCAGTGTGGACGACCGCGTGCCCGATCCCGAGAGGGAGCGCGATCCCGTCAAGCGCAGCGCCATGGAGCGCGCGCTGCATTACATGGGCCTGGAGCCGAACACGCCGGTGCAGAACATCAACGTGGACAAGGTGTTCATCGGCTCCTGCACCAACAGCCGCATCGAAGACCTGCGCATCGCCGCCAAGGTCGTGCAGCGCCTGGGCAAGCGGGTCGCGTCGAACGTGCGCCTCGCCATGGTCGTGCCCGGCTCCGGTCTGGTGAAGGAGCAGGCCGAGCGCGAGGGGCTGGACAAGGTGTTCACCGCGGCCGGCTTCGAATGGCGCGAGCCCGGCTGCTCGATGTGTCTGGCGATGAACGCCGACCGGCTCGAGCCGGGCGAGCGCTGCGCCTCCACTTCAAACCGCAATTTTGAAGGCCGCCAGGGCGCCGGTGGCCGCACCCATCTGGTGAGCCCGGCGATGGCCGCGGCCGCCGCCATTGAAGGTCATTTTGTCGACGTCAGCCGCATCGCCTGATGCCGGCGCATCCATCCAAAGGAAAAGCCAATGAAGAAAATCATCATGACGCTCTCGATCGCTGCGCTGGCAGGCTTGGCGCTGGCCGGCTGCAACACCATGGCCGGCATCGGCAAGGACCTGCAGGGCGCGGGCAAGGCCGTCGAGAAGTCGGCTGAGAAGTAAAGCAACCAGCGGCTCCGGCATGAGGCCGGGGCGGTCAACAAGACAGGCAAGAGGTTTCAGGCAATGCAAAAATTCACCGTGCACACCGGTCTGGTGGCGCCGCTGGACCGCGAGAACGTCGACACCGACGCGATCATTCCGAAGCAGTTTCTCAAGTCCATCGCCCGCACCGGCTTTGGTCAGAATCTGTTCGACGAATGGCGTTATCTCGACGTCGGCCAGCCCGGCCAGGACTGCAGAAAGCGGCCGCTGAACCCGGATTTCGTGCTCAACCAGCCGCGCTACAAGAACGCGTCCATCCTGCTGGCGCGCAAGAACTTCGGCTGCGGCTCCTCGCGTGAGCATGCGCCCTGGGCGCTCGACCAGTACGGCTTTCGCGCCGTGATCGCGCCGAGCTTCGCCGATATCTTCTTCAACAACTGCTATAAGAACGGCCTCCTACCCGTGGTGCTGACCGAGCAGCAGGTCGACCACCTGTTCAACGAGACCCAGGCCTGCAACGGCTATAGCCTGGCCATAGATCTGGCCTCGCAGGTGGTGCGCACGCCCGACGGCCGGGAGTATCCGTTCGACATCGCCGCCTTCCGCAAATACTGCATAATCAACGGCTTCGACGATATCGGCCTGACCCTGCGTCACGCCGACAAGATCAAGCAGTTCGAAGCGGAGCGCCTGGCACGCCAGCCCTGGCTGGGCAACCGCCTGCCGGGCTGAGGGACGGCGGCGCCGCAAGGCGCGCCGGCAAGGAATTCAATCCAATAAAAGAGAAGTGGGAAGAATGAATATTGCAATCCTGCCGGGAGACGGCATCGGCCCCGAGATCATGAGCGAAGCGGTCAAGGTGCTCAAGGCGCTTGGCGAGTCCTTTGAATTTGAAATCGCGCCCGTGGGCGGCGCTGCCTACGATGCGGTTGGCCATCCGCTGCCCGAATCCACGCTCAAGCTCGCCAAAGAGGCCGACGCCATCCTCTTCGGCGCGGTCGGCGACTGGAAGTACGACAAGCTGGCGCGCGAGCTGCGCTCCGAGCAGGCTATCCTCGGCCTGCGCAAGCACCTGACGCTGTTCGCCAACTTCCGCCCCGCGATTCTGTATCTGGAGCTGGCCGGCGCGTCCAGCCTCAAGCCCGAGATCGTCTCCGGCCTGGACATCCTAATCATCCGCGAACTCAACGGCGACATCTACTTCGGCCAGCCGCGTGGCGTGCGCACGCTCGACGGCGGCGAGAAGCAGGGCTTCGACACGATGCACTACAGCGAGTCCGAAGTGCGCCGCATCGCCCACGTCGCCTTCCAGGCGGCGATGAAGCGCGACGGCAAGCTCACCAGCGTGGACAAGGCCAACGTGCTGGAGACCTCCCAGTTCTGGCGCGACATCATGATCGACGTCGCCAAGGAATATCCGAATGTCGAGCTCTCGCACATGTACGTGGACAACGCCGCGATGCAGCTCGTGAAGGCGCCCAAGAGCTTCGACGTGATCGTCACCGGCAACATGTTCGGCGACATCCTCTCGGACGAAGCTGCGATGCTTACCGGCTCCATCGGCATGTTGCCCTCGGCCTCGCTGGACAAGGACAGCAAGGGTCTCTACGAACCCTCGCACGGCTCCGCGCCGGACATCGCCGGCAAGGGTGTGGCCAATCCGCTGGCGATGATTCTTTCTGTTGCAATGATGCTACGGTTTTCGCTGAATTTGCCGGAACAGGCCGCGCGCGTCGAAACCGCAGTGAAAAAAGTGCTTGCCCAGGGTCTGCGCACCGCCGATATCCAGACCAAGGATGGCCGCCTCGTCGGCACCAAGGAGATGGGCGACGCGGTGCTCGCCTCGCTGTAGGCCTCGCCAAGACGCAGTAAGCGCAAGGCGTGCGGAACGCGCAGTAGTGAACGATATTCCAGCTTTATTAAACTCGGTAATGTTTTGTTGCGGCAAAGTCCGCAAGGATGAAAGGCACTAATGAAAAGGGTGGGATTGGTTGGCTGGCGTGGGATGGTCGGCAGCGTCTTGATGCAGCACATGCAGGACGAGGGCGACTTCGCGAATTTCGAACCCGTGTTCTTCAGCACCAGCAATGCCGGCGGCAAGGCTCCGGCGCTGGGCAAGGGCGCAGACGTCTTGGCGGATGCGAACGACGTCGCCGCGCTCTCGCGCTGCGACATCATCGTCACCTGCCAAGGCGGCGACTACACCAGCGAGATTTACCCCAAGCTGCGCGCTTCCGGCTGGAAGGGCTTCTGGGTCGATGCGGCGTCCACCCTGCGCATGAAGCAGGACGCCATCATCGTCCTCGACCCGGTCAACCTGGGGGTCATCAAGCAGGCGCTGAGCAAGGGCGTGCGTGACTATATCGGCGGCAACTGCACGGTGTCGTGCATGCTGATGGGGCTGGGCGGCTTGTTCCAGCATGATCTGGTGGAGTGGATGACTTCGATGACGTACCAGGCGGCTTCCGGCGGCGGCGCGCAGCACATGCACGAACTGCTCACGCAGTTCGGCACGCTCAACGCCGAAGTGCGCAGCCTGCTCGACGACCCGGCCTCCGCCATCCTCGAGATCGACCGTAAGATCCTCGCCAAGCAGAACAGCCTCTCCTCCGACGAGACCCGCAACTTCGGCGTGCCCCTGGCCTGCAACCTGATTCCCTGGATCGACAAAGACCTGGGCAACGGCGTGTCGCGCGAGGAATGGAAGGGCGGCGCCGAGACTAACAAGATCCTGGGCCGCGGCGAAGGCTTTGGTTCCGCGCCGATCCCCGTTGACGGGCTGTGCGTGCGCATTGGCGCAATGCGCTGCCACTCCCAGGCGCTGACCATCAAGCTCAAGCACGACGTGCCACTCGACGAGATCGAGGGCATGCTCAAGGCCAACAACCAGTGGGCCAAGGTCGTGCCGAACACGCGTGAAGACTCCATGCGCGATCTGACCCCCGCGGCCGTGACGGGCACGCTCACCATCCCGGTGGGCCGCTTGCGCAAGATGCAGATGGGCGGCGAGTATCTCTCCGCCTTCACCGTCGGCGACCAGCTGCTCTGGGGCGCCGCCGAGCCGCTGCGCCGCATGCTGCCCCTGCTGCTGGAGAGCTGATGCGGCCAGGCCAGCGTTTCGCTGCGGTACTGGTTCTGGGCATGGCTTTGCTGGGCCTCCAGCCGCGCGTCGCGCTGGCCCTGGATTTCGGTCAGGTGCGGGTGCTCTCCAAGCAGGGCGAGCCGCTGCAGGCCGAACTCGACCTCTCCGGGGTCGATGAAAAGGAATCCGCCGCGGTGCGCGCCGCGCCGGTCTCCGCCGACATCTACAGCGACGTCGGCATGCGGTACTCCTCGGAAGTGGCCGACATCCGCGCTGCCGTCAAACGGCGCGACGGCCGCAGTTATATCGAGATCCGCTCAAACGCGCCCGTCCTCACCGATTTCATTGACCTGCTGCTGACCGTGAACTGGCCCTCGGGCCGTTCCGTGCGCGCGGTGTCTTTGCTCGTACCGCGCCCCGAGGCGGCCGCCGCCCCGGTTCCCGAGCCGGCCCCCGCACCCGCTCCCGCCCCTGCGGCCGCCGCGGCCACCAAACCGGTGCTGCAGCCCATGACCAAGCCCGCCAAGCCGCCGGAGAAGGCACCAGAGAAGGCGCCCGCCAAGGTGGTGAAGAAGACTCCCGCCAAGCCCGCAGAGAAGGCCGCCAAAAAGCCGGCTGAAAAAGCGCCCGAAAAGGCGACCCCCAAGACCGCCGAAAGCATCCTCGCGCGCATCACCGACTCCGCCAAGGACGGTGGCAACGACCGCCCCACGGAGCGGCTGCCACAGGCGCAGGACCAGCGTCAGACCTCAGCCGAACTCGGCCAGTCCTATCGCGTGGAGCCGGGCGACACGCTCTCGGCCATCGCCGGCGACGCCCGCCAGCGCGCTGGCAACGTCTCCCTCGAACAGGTGCTGTGGGCGCTCTATGAGAGCAACCCCAAAGCCTTCATCGACGAGAACCTCAACCGCGTGAAGGCGGGCGCGGTGCTCAAGCTGCCGGGCGAGCGCGAGGTGGCGGACATCTCCCGTGAAGAAGCGCGCCGCGAGATCCGCGTCCACTCCGAAGTCTTCGAGCGCTTCCGCGCCGGCATGGCATCCACCGCCACGCCCTCGGCCACCGACGGCAAGGAGCCTAACCGTTCCAGTGGTGGCGAGGTCAACGCGAAGGTCAAGAGCAAGTCCGGCGCGTCCTCCGACGAACTCAAGCTCAGCCGCCCCGACGCCAAGCCGTCGGAAAAGCTGCGCGAGGAAGCCATCGCCAGCGAGCGCGCGCTGCACGACGCCGAAGCGCGTATCGTCCAACTGGAGAAGAACGTTGCCGATCTGCGCAAGCTGGTCGACATGCTGCAGAAGCAGAACGCCGGCAACCCGCCCGCCCAGGGCGTGCAGGCCCCGGTGCTGGCCGGCAGCTACGACGCCGCCACGCCGCCCAAGCCGGCGGCTCCCGCCGCCGCGGCCGAGCATGGCGCGGAGAAGAAGGACGCGGAGAAGAAGGACGGGGAGAAGCATGAGGCGGAGAAGAAGGAAGGCGCCAAGCCCAGCCTCTGGCACCACGTGTCGGCCTATGTGCATGCGCATCCTGTCGTGCTGTACACGGCCATTCCGGTCCTCATCCTCATCCTGCTGATCATCCTGGTGCGGGTGATGCGCGCGCGCGCGCGCAAGCGCGCCGCGGCGATGCGCGAGGAGCTCTTCTCCGGCCTCGACCTGGATCTCGACGCGGCGGCCGCCACGCCGCGCACGCCGCCCGTCATGGCCATGCCGGACATCTCCCTGGACTTGTCCAGCGGCGACGAGCCGGGTCTGAGAAAGGCTGCGCCCGCGCCGAGCACCAAGGACCAGGGGCTCGACGTGCGCCTGCAGCTGGGCCAGGCCTACCGCGACCTCGGCGACATCGCCGGCGCGCGCAAGCTGTTCCGCGAAGTGGCCGATCTGGGCAACCCAGACCAGAAGACCCGGGCCGGCAAGCTGCTGGCCGACCTCGGCTGATTCCGCCGCGATTCCCCGGTAAGCTCTCGCCAGTCATGCGTCCCCGACCGTTTTCCTTGTTCATCACCGCCCCGGCAGCACCATGAGCAGAATCGTGCTTGGCCTTCAGTACGACGGCACGGTCTATTCCGGCTGGCAATCCCAGCCGCACGGCAACACCGTGCAGGACGCCCTCGAGCAGGCTCTGGAGAAATTCGCCGGCGCGCCGCTGCAGACGACCGTCGCCGGCCGCACCGACGCGGGCGTGCACGCCCTTGGCCAGGTTGTCCATTTCGACGCGCCGCTCGACCGCGAGCTCTTCTCCTGGGTGCGCGGCGTCAACGCCTTTCTGCCACCGGCCATCGCCGTGACCGGCGCCGCACAGGTGTCCGACGCCTTCCATGCGCGCTTCTTAGCCTTTGAGCGCACCTATTTCTACGCGCTCTACGTCGGCCCCGTGCGGCCCGTGCTTCTCGCCGGAAAGGCCGGCTATCTGAGGCGCCCGCCCGGCGCCTGGCTGGACGTGGAGGCGATGCGCGAAGCGGCCTCCCATCTGCTCGGCGAGCATGATTTCTCAGCCTTCCGCGCCGCCGAATGCCAGGCCAAGAGCCCCGTCAAGACCATGCACGACATCCGCATCGTCGAGGGCGGCTGGCAGGACGGCGAGGAAACCGGCGGCCACGTCGGAACCGGAGGCGGCTGGCTGTTTTTCCGCTTCCGCGCCAGCGCCTTCCTGCACCGCATGGTGCGCAACCTCATGGGCAGCCTGATCGCCGTGGGCATGGGACGCGAGCGCGCGGCCTGGCTGGCCGAGGTGCTCGAAGGCCGCGACCGCAAGGAAGCTGCCCCCACGTTCATGCCCGACGGGCTCTACTTGGCCAAGGTCGGCTATCCTGAGGTCCTGGCGGATGAGCAGGGCGGCCCGGGACACCGGATCCGCCTGCCCGAGCCGAATCTGGGCAACAGCCCTTTCCACGGAGTATTCCAGGACTGACATGCAGCACCACACGCGCATCAAGATCTGCGGCCTGACCCGCGAGCAGGACGTCGACGCGGCCGTCGATCTGGGCGCCGACGCCGTCGGCTTTGTGCTCTGGCCAGGCAGCCCGCGGTATGTCACGCCCGCGCGGGCGGCGGAGCTAATCCGCCGGCTGCCGCCCTTCATCATGGCGGTGGGCCTGTTCGTCAACGCCGAACCCGCCGAGGTCGACGCCGCGGTGGCCCAGGCGCCGCTCTCGGCCCTGCAGTTCCACAGCGACGAAAGCCCGGTCTACTGCGCCGACGCCGGCCTGCGCCTGCGCCGCCAGATCCTGCGCGCCGTGCGGGTGACGCCGGAGCTGGATTTGCTAGAATTCGGCGATGCCTATCAGCGGGCCGGCTGCGCCGGACTCCTGCTGGACGCCTGGTCCGAAGGCTACGGCGGCAGCGGAAAAACCTTCGACTGGGCTTTATTGCCTGAGACATGGAAAAACGGGAACGGTCCTCGGCTCGTTTTAAGTGGTGGGTTACACGCGCGCAACACTGCTGAGGCGGTGATGCGGGTGCGCCCCTGGGCGGTCGACGTGTCTTCCGGCGTCGAAGCGGCCAAGGGCGTGAAGGACTCGACGAAGATGGCCGAATTCATCGCCGCGGTGCGCGCTGGCGATCAAGCCGTCCAAGGGGCCGCGCAGAAGGCGTAGGCGCCCCGGCCGGAAGGACAGGCGGCTCTTCTTCCCAGGCGTCCACCCCGGCGTCCTCCCATTCCGTATTCGATTCGCCGCCGGTCCGGCTCGCATCCGAGCCGGACCGGTCAGGCCGGAATCTTCCGGCAACCTTTTTCAGCAGAGACAAGCCATGTACAATTTACCCGATACACGCGGCCATTTCGGCCCCTACGGCGGCACTTTCGTCGCCGAGACCCTAATCCAGGCCCTGGACGAGCTCAAGGAAAACTACGAGCGCTACAAGGACGATCCCGACTTCCTCGCCGAATACCAGAACGAGCTCAAGCACTTCGTCGGCCGCCCCTCGCCCATCTATCACGCCAAGCGCTGGAGCAGCGAACTGGGCGGCGCGCAGATCTGGCTCAAGCGCGAGGACCTGAACCACACCGGCGCGCACAAGATCAACAACGTCATCGGCCAGGCGCTGCTCGCCAGGCGCATGGGCAAGAAGCGTGTCATCGCCGAGACCGGCGCGGGCCAGCACGGCGTGGCCACCGCCACCATCTGCGCGCGCTACGGCATGGAATGTGTGGTCTACATGGGCAGCGAGGACGTCAAGCGCCAGGCGCAGAACGTCTACCGCATGAAGCTGCTTGGCGCCTCGGTGGTGCCCGTCGAGTTCGGCTCCAAGACCCTCAAGGACGCGCTCAACGAAACCATGCGCGACTGGGTCACCAATATCGAGAGCTCCTTCTACATAATCGGCACCGTCGCCGGCCCGCATCCCTATCCGATGCTCGTGCGTGACTTCCAGCGCGTCATCGGCGACGAATGCAAAGAGCAGATGCCCGAATACGCCGGCCGCCAGCCCGACTACGTGCTGGCCTGCGTGGGCGGCGGCTCCAACGCCATGGGCATTTTCTATCCCTACATCGACACGCCGGGCGTCAAGCTCGTCGGCGTCGAGGCGGCGGGTGAGGGCGTGGACACCGGCCGCCATTCGGCCACGCTCACCGCCGGCCGCCCCGGCGTGCTGCACGGTAACCGCACCTATCTGCTGCAGGACGAAAACGGCCAGATCATCGAGACCCATTCCATCTCCGCCGGCCTCGACTATCCCGGCGTGGGCCCCGAGCACGCCTGGCTCAAGGACAGCGGCCAGGCCGACTACGTCTCCGTGACCGACGCCGAGGCGCTCAAGGCTTTCCACGACTGCTGCCGCATCGAAGGCATCATCCCCGCCATGGAGAGCAGCCATGCGCTGGCCCACGCCTGTCGCCTGGCACCCACCCTGGACAAGGACAAGATCCTGCTGGTGAGCCTCTCCGGCCGGGGAGACAAGGACATGCATACCGTGGCGCAAGCCTTGGGCCGGTCGTTCTAAAAAGAGTGAAACGCATGTCGCGCATCGAACAAAAATTCCAGACTCTGGCCCGCATGGGCCGCATCGGGCTCATCCCCTTCATCACCGCCGGCGACCCCGATCCCGGCCTCACCGTCGAACTCATGCACGCCCTCGTCGAGGGTGGCGCCGACGTCATCGAACTCGGCGTGCCCTTTTCCGACCCGATGGCCGACGGCCCCGTCATCCAGCGCGCCTCCGAGCGCGCCCTGGCCAAGAAGGTCGGCCTGGGCGACGTGCTCGGCTTCATGCGCCAGTTCCGCGCCACCGACAAGGAAACGCCGGTCGTGCTCATGGGCTACGCCAATCCCATCGAACGCATGGGCATGCCGGCCTTCGTCGCCGCCGCGGCCGAGGCGGGCGTGGACGGCGTGCTGGTGGTCGACTATCCGCCCGAGGAATGCCAGGAGTTCGCCGCCGCCCTGCGCACGCGTCAGCTCGACCCCATCTTCCTGCTCGCCCCCACCTCCACCGACGAGCGCATCGCCAAGATGGCCAAGGTCGCCAGCGGCTATGTGTACTACGTCTCCCGGCGCGGCGTGACCGGCTCGGCCAGCCTGGATCTGGCCAGCATCGCCGCGCGGATCCCCGAAATCAAGAAACGGGTGAATCTGCCCGTGGGCGTGGGATTCGGCATCCGCGACGCCGAGACCGCCGCCGCCATCGGTAAGCTGGCCGACGCCGTGGTCATCGGCAGCCGCCTGGTCCAGCTCCTGGAAGAGGCCGGGGCCGGGAAAGAGGTACAATCCCTGCGCAATTTCATCGCCGGAATCCGTTCGGCCCTGGATAAGGAGTGACCCCATGAGCTGGTTAGACAAGCTGCTGCCGCCCAAGATCAAGCAGACCGACCCAGCGCAGCGCAAGAGCGTGCCCGAAGGCCTGTGGGTCAAATGCCCGTCCTGCGAAGCGGTGCTCTACCGTACCGACCTCGAGGCCAACCTCCACGTCTGCTCCAAATGCGACCACCACATGCGCATCGACGCCCGCGCCCGCCTGGACGCGCTGCTCGACGCCGAAGGCCGCTTCGAGATCGGCCAGGAAGTCGTGCCGGTCGACCCGCTTAAATTCCGCGACACCAAGAAATACCCCGACCGCATCAGCGAGGCCATGAACGCCTCGGGCGAAACCGACGCCCTGGTCGTGCAGGCCGGCGCCATCCACACCCTGCCGGTCGTCGCCGCCTGCTTTGAATTCGACTTCATGGGCGGCTCCATGGGCTCGGTCGTCGGCGAGCGCTTCGTGCGCGGCGCCCAGGTCGCCCTGGAGCAGAAGGTGCCCTTCATCTGCATCACCGCCACCGGCGGCGCACGCATGCAGGAATCGCTGCTCTCGCTCATGCAGATGGCCAAAACCACGGCCATGCTCACCAAGCTCTCCGAAGCCAAGCTGCCCTTCATCAGCCTGCTCACCGATCCGACCATGGGCGGCGTTTCCGCCAGCTTCGCCTTCCTGGGCGACGTGGTCATCGCCGAACCCAAGGCCCTGATCGGCTTCGCCGGCCCGCGTGTGATTGAGCAGACCGTGCGCGAGAAGCTGCCCGAAGGCTTCCAGCGCGCCGAATTCCTGCTGCGCAAGGGCGCGGTGGACATGATCGTCGACCGCCGTAACATGCGCGAGGAAATCGCCCGTCTGCTGGCCCTGCTGCAGAACCAGCCCGCCGACGCGGTGGCCTGAGCAGAACCGAGCGCAACCAGAGTCCCATCCTTTGCAGTTCAAGCAGTTAGCGGACTGGCTCCAGCATCTTGAAACCGCCCACCCCGTCGGCATCGACATAGGGCTGGGCCGCATCGGCAAGGTCCGTGAGGCGCTGGGCCTGCGGTTCGACTGTCCCGTCTTCACCGTCGGCGGCACCAACGGTAAGGGCTCCACCTGCGCCATGCTCGAAGCCGTGCTGCTGGCCGCCGGCTACAAGGTCGGCTGCCACACCTCTCCCCATCTGCTGGCGTTCAACGAGCGCGCGCGCATCGGCGGAAAGTCCGTCGCCGACGAAGTGCTGCTGCCGCATTTCGAGGCGGTGGAGGCCGCGCGCGTCGCCGCCGGCGCGGCGGAGAGCGGCGCCCCCGTCTCGCTGACCTATTTCGAATTCACCGCCCTGGCCATCATGCATCTGTTCGCCGCCAGCGGCTTGGACTCGGTGATCCTCGAAGTGGGCCTTGGCGGCAGGCTCGACGCGGTCAACATCGTCGACGCCGACTGCGCCATCGTCACCAGCATCGACATCGACCATGCCGCCTATCTCGGCGACACCCGCGAGAAGATCGGCTTCGAAAAAGCCGGCATCTTCCGCACCGGCTATCCCGCTATCTGCTCCGATCCGGTCGTGCCGCAAAGCCTGATCGACCACGCCACCGAGATCGGCGCCGACCTCTGGCTCATGGGCCGCGACTTCAACTGCCAGGGCGACAAGCAGCAATGGGCCTGGGCGGGGCGCGGCCGGCGCTACGCCGGCCTGTGCTATCCCGCGCTGCGCGGCGCCAACCAGCTGCTCAACACCTCGGGCGTCATCGCTGCGCTCAGCGCCATGCGCCTGCAACTGCCCGTGAGCGCCCAGCACATCCGCAACGGCCTCGCCTGGGTCGAGCTGCCCGGGCGCTTCCAGACGCTCGCCGGCCGGCCCACCGTGATCCTCGACGTCGCCCACAATCCGCACGCCGCCGCGGCCCTGGGCCAGAACCTCGAGAACATGGGCTTCTTCCCCTACACCCATGCCGTGCTCGGCGTGATGCGTGACAAAGACCTCGCCGGCATACTGCGCCATCTCACCGACAAAATCGACCACTGGCATCTGTGCGACCTGCCCACGCCGCGCGCGGCGAAGGCTGAGGAGATCGAGCAGGCCTTGCGCGTGGCCGGCTTCAAGGAAAGCCCGGACGCCAGCATCACGCGCTATCCCGATCCCACCGCCGCCTTTTCCGGAGCCGCTGGGAGGGCGGGCGAGAATGATAGAATCCTAGTCTTCGGTTCCTTTTACACGGTCGCCGGCGTGATGGGGTATCGCAAGTCCAAGGCCCACTGAACCTGCAGACCTGGCAACCAGGCAGACCTATGGGGGTATTGACGTTTTTCCGACGCAAGTCCGGCGATGACGAAGAGTTCGTCAAGCGGAGCTCGCGTCAGCGCCGAAACAGCTCCCGCACCCAGTCCCGTCAGGACCCCAGCCTCGACCCCATGAACGATCCCTACTACGTGCTCAAGCGCAGCGCGCGCCGCCGCCTGCTGGGCGCCGCGGTGATGATCATCGCCACCGTGGCCGTGCTGCCGCTGATCTTCGATTCCAAGCCTAAGCTCTCGACGCGCGACATCGAGATCCGCATGCCCGACACGCAGGCGGACGCGAAATCCGACGTCAAGCACGAGAGCAAACCGGAAGCCAAACTCGATGCGCCCAAGGCCGAGGCCAAGCCCGCGGCGAGCGCGCCGGCTCCTGCCCCGGCCGCTGCGGCCTCGGCGGCGGCCAAACCCGCCGCGCCGGCAAGGGCCGAAGCAAAGACCGATACCAAGACCGACGCCAAGGCTGAATCCAAACCCGCCAAGCCCGCGCAATCCGCCTCGCTCGACAAGGGCGAGGAGATCGTCAAGCCGGCCGCCAAATCCGATGCGAAATCCGCCTCCGGCAAATACCTGATCCAGATCGGCGCCTTCTCCTCCGAGGAGCGGGCCAGCAACTGGCTGGTCAAGCTCAAGGCCAGCAAGGTGCCAGCCTATATCGAACTCAAGAAGACGGACAACGGCGACCGCCATCTGCTGCGCGCCGGGCCGTTCGCCGACAAGGCCGCGGCTGACTCGGCCGACAAGAAGATCCATAACCTTGGCCTGACCTGCAAGCTCATCGAAGCCCCTTGATAAGGACCCACCGGCGCGCCATATGGAATTCACAGTCATCGATTACGGTTTCGGCGCGATCCTGCTCATTTCCGCCCTGCTGGGCGCGCTGCGCGGGCTGGTCCGCGAGCTCTTCGGGCTGATCACCTGGATCGCCGCGGCCTGGGTGGCCTCCCACTATGCGGGCGACGTCATCCAATACCTGCCCAAGGCCGTCTTCGGCCAGCTGTCCGGCGGGGACAAGCTGGCGCTGGTGACCGGCTTCGTGGCGCTGTTCATCGTCATCGTGCTGGCCGTCTCCCTGGTCGGGGCGCTGCTCTCGCGGCTACTCAAGGGCGTCGGGCTGAGCCCAGCGGACCGTTCGCTGGGGCTGGCTTTTGGGCTGTTGCGAGGCATACTGTTGGTATTGATCATGGCCTATGCGCTGGACATGACCGGGATGGTCAAGAATCCCGTCTGGCGCGACGCGGTTTCCCGTCCGCTGGCGAGCGCGGCGCTGAAGATGGCGGAGCCTTGGATGCCGAAGTTTGCGTCGGAGCGGGAAAAGCGCCACGGCAAGCCGGTGGGCTGAAAAAAGATTGAGTCCCGGCCGCTCGGGTGAGAGAGCGGCGCGGGAATGCGGAATGAGCAATGGCAGTGCGGCGGCTTCGGGCGGCCGAAAAACGGAGAGCAACAACATGTGCGGCATAGTGGGCGTCGTTTCGAGCGCGCCGGTCAATCAATTGATCTACGACAGCCTGCTGCTCATGCAGCACCGCGGGCAGGACGCCGCCGGCATCGCCACCCTGGACGGCCGGTCCTTCTACATGCACAAGGCCAACGGCATGGTGCGTGACGTATTCCGCACCCGCAACATGCGCGGCCTGCTCGGCAGAGCGGGCATCGGCCAGGTGCGCTATCCCACCGCCGGCTCCGCCTCCAGCGAGGAAGAGGCCCAGCCCTTCTACGTCAACGCGCCATTCGGCCTGATCCTGGCCCATAACGGCAACCTGACCAACTGCGACGCGCTGCGCCTGGACATGTTCCACCGCGACCGCCGCCACATCAACACCGGCTCCGACACCGAGGTGCTGCTCAACGTGCTCGCCGACGAGCTTGAGCGCTCCACCACGGGCCTGGCGCTCGACGCCGACTCCGTCTTCCGCGCCGTGAGCGGCGTGCACCGGCGTGTGCAGGGCTCGTATGCCGTGGTCTCGCTGATCGCCGGCTTCGGCCTGCTCGCCTTCCGCGATCCCTTAGGCATCCGCCCTCTGTGCGTGGGCAGCCGCGAGACGCCCGCGGGCAAGGAATGGATGGTGGCATCTGAATCGGTGGCCCTGGAAGGCACCGGCTTCGCCTTCGAGCGCGACCTCGCGCCCGGCGAGGCTGTGCTGATGAAGCTCGACGGCGACATCGCCACGCGTCAGTGCGCCGAAGCGCCGAGCCTCAATCCCTGCATGTTCGAATACGTCTACCTCGCGCGTCCGGACTCCTGCATCGACGGCGTGCCCGTCTACAATGCGCGCCTGCGCATGGGCGACTATCTGGCCGAGAAGATCCGCCGCGAAATCCCCGCGGGCGAGATCGACGTGGTCATGCCCATCCCCGATTCCAGCCGCCCGGCGGCCATGCAGGTCGCCAACAAGCTCGGCGTGCCCTATCGCGAAGGCTTCTTCAAGAACCGCTACGTCGGCCGCACCTTCATCATGCCCGGCCAGGCCGTGCGCAAGAAATCCGTGCGCCAGAAGCTAAACGCCATGGGCGTGGAGTTCAAGGGCAAGAGCGTGCTCATCGTCGACGACTCCATCGTGCGTGGCACCACCTCGTCTGAGATCGTGCAGATGGCGCGCGACGCCGGCGCCACCAAGGTGATCTTCGCCTCGGCCGCGCCGCCCGTGCGCTTCCCCAACGTCTACGGCATTGACATGCCCACCCGCGGCGAGCTGGTGGCGGCAGGCCGCACCGACGAGGAAGTGCGCAATCTCATCGGCGCCGACTACCTGATCTATCAGGACGTCGAGGACCTCAAGCGCGCGGTGCGCGACGTCAATCCCGCGCTGCAGGATTTCGACGCCTCCTGCTTCGACGGCAAGTACATCACCGGCGATATCGGCGCCGAATATCTCGACGCGCTCGAGACCATGCGAATGTCGAGCCAAGCCCAGGCCGACCGCAACGGCACCCAGGACATGGAGTGCTCCCGCCTGCATCTGCAGGCTGCGCATCAGGACTGAGGCACCATCCGCTTCCCGATTTTTTTGCAGGACCGAATCCGATGAACGACGTAAACAAGCAAGCCGGCGCGACCGGCTACGACTCTGACACGCTGGCAGTCCGCACCGGCGTCCTGCGCACCGAATTCAACGAGCATGCCGAGGCGATGTTCCTCACCTCGAGCTTCTGCTTCAACAGCGCCGCCGAAGCCGCCGAGCGCTTCGCCAACGCCGAGCAGGGCTTCGTGTATTCGCGCTTCACCAATCCCACCGTGGCCATGTTCCAGTCGCGGCTCGCGGCCATGGAAGGCGGCGAGGCCTGCATGGCCACCGCCTCGGGCATGAGCGCCATCATGTCGCTGGTCATGAGCACGCTGCAGGCCGGCGACCACATGATCAGCTCGCGCGCGGTGTTCGGCGCGACGAGCACGCTGTTTGGCAACATCTTCAGCCGCTTCGGTATCGAGACCACCTTCGTCGACCAGGACGACATTGCCGGCCGGAAGGCGGCGGTGCGTCCCAACACCAAGCTCTTCTATCTCGAGACGCCGTCCAATCCGCTCACCGAGATCGCCGACATCGCCGCGATCGCGGACATCGCCCATGCGGACGGTGCGCTGCTGGCAGTGGACAACTGCTTCTGCAGCCCCGCACTGCAACGCCCGCTGGACTTCGGCGCCGACGTCGTCGTGCACTCCGCCACCAAGTATCTCGACGGCCAAGGCCGCGTGCTCGGCGGCGCGCTGGTCGGCTCCGAGGAAGTGATCATGGGCAAGGTCTTCCCCTTCGTGCGCACCGCGGGCCCCACGCTCTCGCCGTTCAACGCCTGGGTGCTGCTCAAGGGCATGGAGACGCTGGGCATCCGCATGGAGCGGCAGTCCGCCAATGCATTGGAACTGGCGCGCAAGCTCGAGGCGCATCCCCTCGTCTCCAAGGTCTTCTATCCGGGCTTGAAATCCCATCCGCAGCATGCGTTGGCGATGAAGCAGCAAAAGAGCGGCGGCGCGATCGTCTCCTTCGAGCTCGCTGGCGCGACGCCCGAAGCCCAGCGGGAGTTGGCCTGGCGGGTGATCGATGGCGTGCGTCTATGCTCGATAACGGCGAATCTCGGCGACACGCGCACTACCATCACGCATCCCGCAAGCACCACGCATGGGCGCATCGGCGCCGAAGCGCGCGCCGCCGCGGGCATCAGCGAGGGTTTGGTGCGTCTGGCGGTTGGGCTTGAATCGCCGCGCGATATCCATGCCGACCTGATGCGCGGTCTGGATGCAGGAAAACCCTAGGGAAAAGGGGGTTCAAAGGTGAAAAATAATTAAGCACTACCCGCCAGCCTTTGATAATATTGGGTCCGCGGCACTTACCGCCTTATTAAGAATCCCCTTGTAACAGATGGAATTTAGGAGAGAAGAGTATGACCACCAAGGCAGAACTGATCGAGTCGATCGCCAAGGGCGCAGACATCAGCAAGTCCAAAGCTGAAGCCGCTCTGAACACCACGATCGAAACGATCAAGAAGACCGTCGCAAAGGGCGGCACCGTGCAGCTGATCGGCTTCGGTAGCTTCTCGTCTGGCAAGCGCGCCGCCCGTACCGGCCGCAACCCCAAGACCGGCGAAGCGATCAAGATCCCCGCTTCGAAGACCGTCAAGTTCAGCGCCGGCAAGGCTTTCAAGGATTCCGTGAACGCCAAGAAGAAGTAATCGGCACACACCCAGTTCAAAAAAAGCGGCCTTGAGGCCACTTTTTTTCGCCTGCGTTTTTCTCCCTGTCCACGTGGCATATGCGCGCCGCGCATATGCTTCATCAGTTCGCCGCCTCAGTTGGCGACCAGCACTTCGACTTCCCATTCCCCCAGTCCTTCGCGGATGGCGTCGGGGACTGGCGCGTCGGGGAAGAACTTATCGATCTGCGAGAGATGTCCGAGACGCACCAGGGCGCGCCGTTCGAACTTTGTGCGGTCGGCCACCAGCCAGACCTCGCGTGATTGCTCCATGATCGCCTGGGCCACGCGCACCTCGCGGTAGTCATAGTCGAGCAGTGTGCCGTCGGCCTCGATGCTGGAGACGCCGATGATGCCGATGTCCACCTTGAACTGACGCATGAAGTCGATCGTCGCCTCACCGACCACGCCGCGGTCGCGGTTGCGCACCAGACCGCCGGCGATGATGATCTCCGCGTCCTCATTGTCGGAGAGGATGGCGGCCACGTTCAGATTGTTCGTCACGACGCGGATGTCCTTGTGCCGCACCAGCGCATGCGAGGCCTGTTCGGTCGTTGTGCCGATGTTCAGGATCAGCGAGCGGCCTGCCTCGACGTGCGAGGCCGCGAGCATGCCGATGCGCCGCTTCGCCTCGGCGTGCATCACCTGGCGCTGCGCATAGTCGATGTTCTGCACCGTGGAGGCCGGGCTCACACCGCCGTGAAAGCGCGAGAGCTGACCGTCTTCCTCGAGCGCGCGGATGTCGCGCCGGATGGTCTGCGTGGTCACGCTGAACTGGCGCGCGAGCGCTTAGACCGAGGTGTCGCCGTGCAGGCGTAGATGTTTGAGGAGTTTTGCCGCTGTCGGGGATTCGTCATGGGCTGCGAGTCTACATGAGCTGTCACGCGAAGGTCATAAATCGAACGAAAACGAAAAATTTTTGTTTATTTATTTTCATATAAGATCAAAAATAGTGAAAATAGCGTGATTTTTCCTGTTTTACTGCAGCAGGAATCTGCCAACCACCCGATTCCCTGTTCGTTTATGTCACTCACCGCTGCAAGCGATGCGCCGCCCGCCAGCCTGGATTTCGACCTGCTGGTGATCAGCGGCGGCATCAACGGTGCGGGCATCGCGCACGACGCGGCGGGCCGCAGCCTGCGCATCGTGCTCTGCGAGAAGGACGACCTCATGCAGCACACCTCCTCGGCCAGCACCAAGCTGATCCATGGCTGGCTGCGCTATCTCGAATACTACGAATTCAATCTCGTGCGCAAGGCGCTGCAGGAGCGCGAAGTGCTGTTGCGCGCCACGCCGCACATCATGTGGCCGCTGCGCTTCGTCATGCCACATGCGCAGGGCCATCGCCCGGCCTGGATGATCCGCGCCAGACTCTTTCTCTACGATCACCTCGCGCGGCGCGAATTCCTGCCCGCCTCCACCACCGTCAAGCTGCGCGGCCACGCGGCGGCCGAGCCGCTCAAGGGCGCCTACCGGCGCGGCTTCGTCTATTCGGACGGCTGGGTCGACGACGTGTGCCTGGTCGTGCTCAACGCCATCGACGCGGCTGAACGCGGCGCGCGCATCCTCACACGCCTGCGCTGCGTGTCCGTGGCGCAGGCGCCGGGCGGATGGAGCGCCAGACTCGAAAGCGAGGGCACCGACGGCGTGCGCTTCGTCACCGACGTGCGCGCCCGCGCCATGGTCAAAGCGGCGGGGCCGTGGGCGGGCGAATTCGCGCGCGCCGTGCCCGGCCTGCGCTCGGACCGCGACATGCTCCTGGTCAAGGGCAGCCACATCGTCGTCAAGCGCCTCTTCGACCATCCCTACGCCTACATCTTCCAGAACCCCGACAAGCGCATCATCTTCGCCATCCCCTATGAGGGCGAGTTCACGCTGATCGGCACCACCGACCTCGAATACCGCGGCAACGTCGACAAGGTCAGCATCGACGGCGAGGAAGTCTCCTATCTCTGCGACATGGCGAACCGCTATTTCCGTCGCGAGATCAGTCCCAAGGACGTGCTCTTCACCTTCTCCGGCGTGCGCCCGCTGCTCGACGACCACAGCGCGGACGCCTCCGCCGTGACCCGCGACTACGTGCTGGAGCTGGACGCCGCTCCCGCGCCCATCCTGCACGTCTTGGGCGGCAAGATCATCATCTACCGCAAGCTCGCCGAAGAGGCGATGGACAAGCTCGCGCCGCATCTCGGCCTGGCCGCCAAGGGCGAATGGACCGGCGGCGCACCCCTGCCGGGCGGCGACATCGGCGAATCCGGCCGGCTTGCCGAGGTGAAGGGTTTCCCGCTCTTTCTCGAACGGCTGCGCAAGCAGTATCCGTGGCTGCCCGAGGCGCTCGCGCGCCGCTATGCGCACGCCTACGGAAGCCGCGCCTTCGCCTTGATCAAGGGCGCACGCGCTCGCCGACCTGGACCCCGAACTCGCGCCCGGACTCCACGAGACGGAAGCCCGCTATCTGCGCGACAAGGAATGGGCGCGCACCGCCGAGGATCTTCTCTGGCGGCGCACAAAACTCGGCCTGCACAGCCGCCCCGAGGAGCGCGCGGCGCTGGGCGAATGGCTGGCGGGACAGGGTGCCCACGCGGCGCCGGTGCCGCAGTCGCGGCAGGGATGGCAAGGACAGGAGGCGGTCAGCAAGCCTTGAGGGTGGCGGTCGCCGGACATCGCGGTGACGGCCAAGGAGCGTAAGACTCCAGGCCGGGAAATACAGGAGACAAGCTCGAATCTGGAGTTGGAAGGGGTTAGCAAACTCGTCGGTGCCGAGCACCACATCTATCCATTCAGCCTGTGGCTGGAGCCGGGCATGAACGTGCTGCTCGGGCCAACGCGCGCGGGAAAGACCTCGCTACTGCGGCTCTTCGCGGGCCTGGATGCGCCCCGCGCCGGCCGCGTGCTCGAAGATGGACGCGACGTCACGGGCGTGAGCGTGCGCCGCCGCAACCTGGCGATGGTCTATCAGCAGTTCATCAACTATCCCACGCTCACCGTCTTCGAAAACATCGCCTCGCCGCTGCGTCTGCTCCATCGCCGAAAAGCTGCACATCTCCCATCTGCTCCAGCGTCTGCCCGCCGAGCTCTCCGGCGGCCAGCAGCAGTGCACCGCGCTGGCCTGCGCCCTGGTCAAGCGCGCGCCGCTGGTGCTGCTCGACGAGCCCCTGGTCAACCTCGACTACAAGCTGCGCTCCGAACTCGCAAGCCTGTTCGCCGACGGTGAGACCACCGTCGTCTACACCACTACCGAACCGCTCGAGGCCATGCTGCTCGGCGGGCGGCTCAGCGTGGTGGACACGGGCCTCATCCTGCAGACCGGGCCGATCGCCGAGGTGATGCGGCGCCCCACGTCCGTGGACGTGGCCACTATCCTCAACGATCCGCCGATCAATATCCTGCCCGCCGCCTTCGTCAAGGCGCTGGGCCTCAAGCGCGACATCGCCTACGACTGCCTTGTCGGGCTCCAGCCCTTCCGACTGCGCCTCGCCGGCGCGGCCTCCGCGAACGGCGGCGCATCGGTCGCCGCCAAGGTGGAGCTGGCCGAGCTCAACGGCTCGGAGACGCTGCTGCATTTTCGCGCCGAAGGTGCCGGCGAGGGCGCACGCATGGTGGCGCAGCTGCCGGGCCTGCACAGCCACCGCATCGGCGAAGCCGTGCAGGCGCGCATCGACGCCGATTCGCTCTTCGTGTTCGACGCCTCGGGCCGCCTGCAGAGCGCGCCCGACCAGACCCGCGAGGCCGCCCATGGCGCGCATTTAATTCCGAGGCCTCGGCCATGCCTACGGCGCAGGCGCGCCCTATGCACTGCAGCCCATGGACATGGTCTGGGAAGACGGCGGCGCCTATGCGCTGCTCGGCCCCTCGGGCTGCGGCAAGACCACGCTGCTCAATATCGTCTCTCCAGTCTGCTCACGCCTTCCCACGGTCAGGTGCTGTTCGAGGGCCGCGACGTCACCGCGCAGACGCCGCGCGAGCGCAATATCGCGCAGATGTTCCTGTTCCCCGTGATCTACGACACGATGAGCGTCTTCGACAACCTTGCCTTCCCGCTGCGCAACCGCAGCATGGGCAAGGCGGAGACCGAGCGGCGCGTGCGCGAGATCGCCGCGCTGCTGGGGCTGGAGGATGCGCTGCGGCAGCCCGCCCTGGGCCTGGCGGAGGACGCCAAGCAGAAGATCTCGCTCGGGCGCAGCCTGGTGCGTCAGGACGTGGCCGCCATCCTCTTCGACGAGCCGCTCACCGTCATCGACCCGCACTTGAAGTGGCAGCTGCGCCAGCAGCTCAAGCAGATCCATCAGGAGCTCAAGCTCACCTTGATCTACGTCACCCACGATCAGGTCGAGGCGCTGACCTTCGCCGACGAGGTGGTCGTGATGACCGAGGACAAGGTCGTGCAGAAGGGCACGCCCGAGGCTCTCTTCCTGCGGCCCGACCACCGCTTCGTCGGTTACTTCATCGGCAGCCCGGGCATGAACCTCTTCGACGTCGCGCCGAGGGATGGCGCCCTGGCGCTGGCCGGCTACCGACTGAAGCCCGAGGCCGCGCTGCTCTCCAGGCTCGAGGGCGCGGCGGCGGGCCTGCGTCTCGGCCTGCGGCCCGAATTCGTTCGCCTGGCCACGCCGGGCGAGCCGGGCGCGGTGGAGGCCGACGTGCTGCGCCTGCAGGACCTGGGCGCGAGCCTGCTGCTGACGGCGGCGGTGCACGGCGAGCCCGGCATGCAGATCAACGCCCGGCTCGAGCCGGGAACCCGCGTGTCGCAGGGCCGGCAATGGCTGCGGCTACTGGCGCCGGAAACCGTGTTCTTCGCCGGCGACCGGCGTATCGAACTGTGAGGAGGGGCCGCGAATGAACAAGCCCTATGACAACCGCGTCTGGCTGATGATCGTGCCGGTGGCGATCTGCGTGGCCTTCTCGGCGATCCTGCCGCTGATGACCGTGGTCAATTACTCGGTGCAGGACATCATCAGCCCCGAGCACCACGTCTTCGTCGGCGTGGAATGGTTCCGCAGCCTGCTGCGCGACGCCGACCTGCAGGACGCCCTGACCCGCCAGCTGCTCTTCTCGGCCTGCGTGCTGCTGCTGCAGATTCCGCTGGGCATCGCCATAGCCCTAGCCATGCCTGCCGACGGCTGGCGCGCCTCGCTCACGCTGGTGATCCTGGCCATGTCGTTGCTGATCCCCTGGAACGTGGTGGGCACCATCTGGCAGATTTTCGGCCGCCCCGACATCGGCCTGGCCGGCTGGGGGCTGAACAAGCTGGGCGTGGCCTACAACTACATCGGCGATTCCTTCGACGCCTGGTTCACCATGCTCGTCATGGACGTCTGGCTCTGGGCCGCCCTGGTCGCGCTGCTCTGCTACGCCGGCCTGCGCGCGATTCCCGCCGCCTACTATCAGGCCGAGCAGATCGACGGCGCGAGCCGCTGGGCGGTGTTCAGCCATATCCAGCTGCCGAAGATGCGCGGCGTGCTGATGATCACGGTGCTGCTGCGCTTCATGGACAGCTTCATGATCTACCCCGAACCCTTCGTACTCACCGGCGGCGGCACCGGCAACGCCACCACCTTCCTCAGCCAGTGCCTGACGCAGAAGGCGGTGGGCCAGTTCGACCTGGGGCCGGCGGCGGCTTTCTCGCTGATTTATTTCCTCATCATCCTGTTGTTCTGCTTCGTGCTCTACAACTGGATGCAATGCACCGGGGAAGCCTCCAGCGCCGCAGAACAGGGAGGCCAGGCATGAGTTCCGCCGCGCGCAAGGACGGCAGGCCCTGGGGCAGGGTGCTGCTGCAGGCCGTCTATCTGCTCTTCACGCTGCTGCCGCTGTACTGGATGCTCTCCATGTCGCTCAAGACCAACGAGGAGACGCTCTCGGGCTTCAGCCTCTGGCCGCAGACGCTGACGCTGGAGAACTACCTGGTGATCTTCACCGATCCGTCCTGGTACTGGGGCTACATCAACTCCATCATCTACGTGGCGATCAACACCGTGGCCTCGGTGCTGGTCGCGCTGCCCGCCGCCTACGCCTTCTCGCGCTACCGCTTCCTCGGCGACAAGCACATGTTCTTCTGGCTGCGGACCAACCGCATGACGCCGCTTGCCGTGTTCCTGCTGCCTTTCTTCCAGCTGTATTCGACGGTGGGCCTGATGGACACGCACGTCGCCGTGGCCCTGGCGTACATGGTCTTCAACGTGCCGCTGGCGGTGTGGATCCTGGAGGGCTTCATGTCGGGCGTGCCGCGCGAGATCGACGAGACTTCCTATATCGACGGCTACAGCTTCCCGCACTTCTTCACGCGCATCTTCCTGCCGCTGATCAAGGTCGGCGTGGGCGTCACCGCCTTCTTCTGCTTCATGTTCAGCTGGGTGGAGCGGCTGCTGGCGCGCACGCTGACTTCCGTCAACGCCAAGCCGATCGCCGCGACGATGACGCGCACCGTGTCCGCCGCCGGCCGGCACGCTGACCATCATTCCCGGCGCGCTGATGATCTGGTTCGTGTTCCATTACATCGCCAAGGGCTTCGCCATGGGGAGAGTCTGAACATGGAATGGATGGCATGGACCCCCGAGGTGGTGGTCTTCTTCCTGTGCGTCGCGCTGATGCTGATCGGCATGACGGTCTGGGAACTGCGCAGCCCGACGGTGGAACGCAAGGGCTTTCTGCCGATCCCGACGATGCGCGGCGACCGGCTGTTCATCGGGCTTCTGAGCGCGGCCTATATCAATCTCGCCTGGGTGGGGCTCACGGATGAGCTGTCCACCTGGATCGGATTCGCCATGTCCATGGCGGTGTTGGTGTTTGTGATGAGAAAAGGATAGTGAACCCTGGGGTGTTGAACAGGTAGTCAAAAAAGGAGACGAGGATGAAGATGAAAAGCGGATTGACGGCGGCGGCTCTGGCCTCCCTGCTGGCGGCCAACGTGGCGCTGGCCGGCATGCCAGAGGCGGAGCGCTGGGTGGACCAGGAATTCTAGCCCAGCACCCTGGCCAAGAAGGACCAGCTCGCTGAGATGAAATTGTTCATCGACGCGGCGGCCAAGCTCAAGGCCAAGGGCGTGAACGAGATCAACGTGGTGTCCGAGACCATCACCACGCATGAGTATGAGTCCAAGACCCTGGCCAAGGCCTTCGAGGAAATCACCGGCATCAAGGTCAAGCACGACATCATCCAGGAAGGCACGTCGTCGAGAAGCTGCAGACCTCGATGCAGTCGGGCAAGTCCATCTACGACGGCTGGATTTCCGACTCCGGCCTGATCGGCACACATTACCGCTACGGCGCGATCTTGCCGCTGTCGGACTACATGTCCGGCGCCGGCAAGGAATTCACCAATCCGGGCCTGGACCTCAAGGACTTCATCGGCACGTCCTTCACCACCGCGCCCGACCACAAGCTCTATCAGCTGCCGGACCAGAAGTTCACCAACCTGTACTGGTTCCGCGCCGACTGGTTCGCGCGCAAGGACCTGCAGGACAAGTTCAAGGCCAAGTACGGCTATGAGCTTGGCGTGCCGCTGAACTGGTCGGCCTACGAGGACATCGCCAACTTCTTCACCAACGACGTGAAGGAGCTCGACGGCAAGAAGGTCTACGGCCACATGGACTACGGCAAGAAGGATCCTTCGCTGGGCTGGCGCTTCACCGACGCCTGGCTGTCGATGGCCGGCACAGCCGACAAGGGCATCCCGAACGGCATGCCGGTGGACGAGTGGGGCATCCGTGTGGCGGCCGACAAGTGCACGCCGTTGGGCGCCTCGGTCTCGCGCGGCGGTGCCACCAATTCGCCGGCGGCGGTCTATGCGCTGACCAAGTACGTTGACTGGATGAAGAAGTATTCGCCGCAGCAGGCCACCGGCATGACCTTCTCCGAGGCCGGCCCGGTGCCCGCGCAGGGCCAGATCGCCTAGCAGATCTTCTGGTACACCGCCTTCACCGCGGACATGACCAAGGCCGGCCTGCCGGTGGTCAACGCCGACAGCACGCCGAAGTGGCGCATGGCCGCCTCGCCCTATGGCCCGTACTGGAAGCAGGGCATGCAAAACGGCTATCAGGACGTGGGCTCCTGGACTTTCTTCAAGTCCACCGATCCCAATCGCATGGCCGCCGCCTGGCTCTACGCGCAGTTCGTTACCTCGAAGACCGTCTCGCTGAAGAAGTCGATCACCGGCCTGACCTTTATCCACGACTCCGAAATCCGCAGCGAATACTTCACCAAGAACGCGGCGAAGTAAGGTGGCTTGATCGAGTTCTATCACAGCCCGGCGCGCGTGGCCTGGACGCCGACCGGCACCAACGTGCCCGACTATCCGAGGCTCGCCCAGCTCTGGTGGAAGAACGTCGCTACCGCGGTGACAGGAGAGAAGACGCCGCAGGCCGCGATGGACAACCTGGCCAAGGAGATGGACGACGTGATGACGCGTCTGGAGCGCGCGGGCATGAAGAACTGCCCGCCCAAACTGAACAAGACATATTACCCCAACAAGTGGCTCTCGGACGCGTCCGCGCCCTGGAAGAAGCTCGCCAACGAAAAGCCCAAGGGCGAGACCATCCAGTACGACAAGCTCTTGCAGGCTTGGAAGGAAGGCCGCGTGCGGTAAGCACGGCGCAGGCTTCTGTTGTGTTGTAGCTATAGTGGGAAGCCGTTAGACTTGCACCACTGGGGGAGACGGCCCTGGTGGCGTTTTTTATTGATTCAGTACTTAAACATTGAACTTATTGGGTGATATAGAGTCAGCATGTTGCATGGATAAAATCGACTCGAGAACGCTGCCGGTAGCCGCCCTGAACGAACGGCGTCGACGTGCGGTGAAAATGCGGCTGGATGGCGTGAGCCTGAAGGACACGGCGGCGCAATGCGAGATGTCGCGCACGACGCTCATTGCTGCGGTGAAGGCGTATCGCGCGGGCGGGTGGAAGGCCCTCGACGTTGAGCGCCCCGGGCGCCCACAGGGTACGGGCAGAACGCTGACGGCGGAGCAGGAGCGCGAGGTTCAGCGGCTGATCCGCTGACCGCACGCCCGACCAGTTGAAGATGATCTACGCGCTGTGGAGCCGCCAGGCAGTTGCCGAGTTGATCCTTAACCGATACGGCATCAAGCTGGCCGTTCGCACGATGGGCCTGTATCTGGAGCGTTGGGGCTTCACGCCGCAAAAGCCCATGAAGAAGGCCTACGAGCAGTCGCCGGCGGCGGTGAAAAAGTGGCTCGACGAGGACTACCCGGTGATCGCCGCCTGCGCCAAGGCTGAGGGGGCCGAAATTCACTGGGGCGACGAGACCGGCGTACGCCGCGACGACGTGCGCGGGCGCAGCTACGCCTCGCAAGGCCAGACGCCCGTGATTCGCGTGAACAACAAGCGCCACGGCTTGTCGGTGATCTCCCACCGTCACCAACAAGGGCCAGATGCGCTGGCAGGCCTTCGACGGAGCATTGAGCGCCGACATTCTGATCGACTTCCTGCGCCGGCTGGTCAAGGATGCCGGCCGAAAGATCTACCTGATCCTGGACAACCTGCGCGTGCACCACAGCAAGCCGGTGAAGGCCTGGCTGGCCGAGCACAAGCACGAGATCGAAGTCTTCTACTTGCCAAGCTACAGCCCCGAACTGAACCCCAATGAAATGGCCAATGCCGACCTGAAGCAGATCGGCACCAAACTCGCTCCAGCTCGCTCGAAGCTGCAACTGGTGAATGCCACGCGCCAGCATCTGCTCAGCGTTTAGCGACAGCCCGAGCGCGTCAAGAGCTACTTCGAACATGCGCCGGTTCGGTATGCTGCTTGAGTTCATTGCTTCAATGCCGGATCAATAACGGCCATCCGCGAGCTGTTCTTAGATCTTCATCTGCTGGATCTGGAGATCAAGTACTCAGTAGCCAACCTGCACGGTGAGCCTCAGACCAGCGGAGAGCTCGTGCTGACGAATTTGGAGGTCGGCGCTGGGCAGCTATTTTATTGACGCGGCAATATAAAGATTGAGCTTGTTATCATTTCTGGCATCGAGTTGGCATAGAAAAAGAAGACGCTCGATACCAGAAACTGGAGCAACTGCACGAGAGGCGAAAGCAGGTCGTTAGGTTGCATCGGAAGGGATACGGAGTCATGGCCATCGTGGAGTTGACAGGGCTGAGTTACCCGGCGGCTCGACTGGCCATTGATCTCTATGAAGAAGGGGCCGCGGCGGCCCTGAAGCCGCACCCACGAGCTCGTACGCCAGGAGACGGAAGACGGCTGAATGCGGATCAAGAAGAAGCAATCCGGCGCACGATCTGCGACAAACGTCCGGAGCAGTTGAAGATGGAATCTGCGCTCTGGACGCGAGGCGCGGTCATGCTGTTCATCGAACAGGAATACGCGGTCAGACTCTCAATACGTGCGGTCGGAGACTACCTCAAGCGCTGGGGTTTCACGCCGAAAAAGCAGATCAAGCGCGCTTACGAACAGCGACCGGAGGCTGTCAAGCAGTGGATCGATCAGGAGTATCTGGCCATCGAGAAGCGTGCCAAGGCCAAAGGTGGCGAGACTCACTGGGGTGACGAAACCGCGTTGGTGAATACGGATGTTCGGGGCCGCAGTTATGCTCCCAAAGGGCAAACCCCGGTCACGATGACGGTTAGAGGTACGCGACAGAAGCTGTCGATGATTTCCACAGTGACCAATCAGGGCAAGGCAAGCTGGATGATCATAGATGGTGCCTTTAACCACGAGAAGCTCATCGAGTTCTTCGAGGCGCTGGTGGCCGATGGCAAGCGCGCGGGCAAGAAAGTGTTCCTGATCCTCGACAACCTCGGCGTGCATCACTGCAAGCCGGTCAAGGCATGGCTTGCCGAGCACCAAGCCGACATCGAAGTCTTTTACCTGCCCAGCTACAGCCCGGAGCTCAATCCGGATGAGCGACTCAACGCCGACCTGAAACATGTCATCAGCACACGAGTCCCCGTCAGAACAAAGGCCGAATTACACGCCGCAGCAAAGAACCATATGGCGTTCATCGAAACCCATCTCGAACGCATGAAATCCTACTTCCAGGATCCCTGCGTCAAATACACCTCATGAAAACTTCTTCCTGCCGGATCAATAAGCCATCGGCGTCAAAGCCCGCCGCCCCCCAGGCGCCGCGCACCGGAAAGCGCCGCGCCGTGTCCCAGCCCCAGGACAGCTTTGATTTCTTCGCCGGCGCGCAGCTCGTCTGCGGCGTCGACGAAGCGGGCAGGGGACCGCTGGCCGGCCCCGTCACCGCCGCGGCGGTGATCCTCGACCCGGCGAGACCCATCGACGGCCTGGCCGATTCCAAGGTGCTCAGCACCGCCCGGCGCGAAGTGCTGTTCGACAAGATCCGCGACCGCGCGCTGGCCTTCAACATCGCCAGCGCCAACGTCGAGGAGATCGACGAGCTCAACATCCTGCACGCCACCATGCTCGCCATGCATCGCGCCGTCATCGCGCTGTCGCCGCAGCCCGAGCTGGCCCTGATCGACGGCAACCGCTGTCCGGTTCTGCCGCTCGCCTCGCAGGCCATCGTCGGCGGCGACGCCAAGGTGCAGGCCATCTCCGCCGCGTCCATCCTCGCCAAGGTCTCGCGCGACCGCCTGCTCACGCAGCTGCACCAGGACTTCCCGCACTACGGCTTCGACATGCACATGGGCTACCCCACGCCAGCGCATCTGCGCGCCCTGCGCGAGCATGGCGCCTGCCAACACCACCGGCGCAGCTTCGCGCCTGTGCGGGCTGTGCTGGGAGACGCTTGAGCACCAGCCATGAAACACATCAGCTCCCGCGACAATCCGCTCTACAAGCAGTTGCGCCAGCTGCTGTCCTCCGCCGCGCAGCGCAAGCGCGCCGGCGCGATGGTGCTCGAGGGCGTGCATCTCGCCCAGGCCTGGCTGGCCGCAGGCGGCGAGGCACAGCAATGCGTGATGGCCGAGGAGGGCTTCGCGGATGCGGAGATCGCGCAGCTGCTCGAGCGCATTCCCGGCGAGTGCGTCGCCGTGCTGCCCGAGGCGCTGTACCGCGGCCTGAGCCTGCTCGACCAGGGCGCAAGCATGCTGCTGCTGGCCGACCAGCCGGCGGCGGAGATGCCCGCGCGCATCGCGCAGGACTGCGTGATCCTGGACCGGGTGCAGGACGCCGGCAACGCCGGCTCCATCCTACGCACCGCCGCCGCGGCCGGCGTGGAGCTTGCGCTCTGCGTCGCCGGCACGTCCTCCGCATGGTCGCCCAAGACGCTGCGCGCCGGCATGGGCGCGCATTTCCGGATGCAGGTCGTCGAAGGTCTGGACGCCCCCGGTGTTCTGGAGCGCCTGGACGTCCGCCTCCTTGCCGCCGCGCCCTGCGCGGCGCAGACCATCTTCCAGACCGACCTGCGCGCGCCCGCCGCCTGGGTTTTCGGCAACGAAGGCCAGGGGTTGGACCCGGCCTGGCTCGACGCCGCGCAGGGCCTGGCCATCCCGCAGACGGAGCGCATCGAATCGCTCAACGTGGCTGCCGTGGCGGCGATCTGTCTGTTCGAGACGCGGCGCCAGCGTCTGGCCTGAGGGCCGCCTCCGCAACGCCCCGTTCGCGCAAGGCCGGATCAGCGGACCGGCCGCCGTCCTACGCGGACGGCCCAGATCCTCAGCGCCGCGAGAAACTGCCGGCCACGCCCTCGCCCTCGCCGCCCGCCAGGCTGTCTCTCGTACCCATCCAGAAATCGCTCAAGGCCTCCACGCGGGCCGTTTCCTTGTGCGCGCGGCGCACGATCTCGGCGTTGACGCCGGCTGGCGTCATGGCGACGGTGTTGATGGAGCGCAAGGCATGCTCGAGCTTCTTGTTGCGCAGTTCGATCGGCGACCGCGCGCGCCAGGGCGCGAGAAGAGACGGGGCGGGCGCCGCGGGCGGCTCGGGGGATTCCATGTGGCGAAGGAGGACGACGGTGTCGTCAGGCTGGGAGCGGTGGAGCATGGAGAAGAACGAAGACATCGAGATGGACGGCAGCAGCATGGATCTCTCCTGAAGGCGGCGGCTTCGGGGTTCCGGCACGCGCGCCGGCGGCGTTCAGCTCAGCGTGGGCTCGATCTTGAACTGCTTGATCACGGTGGTGGCGATCTCTTCGATGGACTTGTGCATCGAGGAAAGCCACTCGATGCCTTCCTTGCGCATCATGCGCTCGGCTTCGCTGACCTCGTAGCGGCAATTCTCCAGCGCCGCATACTTGCTGCCGGGGCGGCGCTCGTTGCGGATCTCGGCCAGGCGGCCGCGCTCGAAGTCCTCGGGGATCAGCGGATAGTTGGTGGCCTTGATGCCGTATTGCATCGCCAGATAGAGGCTGGTCGGCGTCTTTCTGCTGCGCGAGACGCCGACGAGGATGACGTCGGCGCTGGACAGGTTCTTGTCGGACTGGCCCCGTCATGGGCGAGCGAGAAGTTGATCGCCTCGATGCGGTTCTTGTAGACCTGGGTGTCGATGTTCTGGTGCACGCGGCCTAGCGCATGCGTGGACTTCAGGCCCAGCTCTTTTTCGAGCGGCTCGATGAAGGTCTGAAACATGTCCATCATCAGGCCCTGGCAATGCGAGACGATGCCGTTGATCTCGGGTTCGACCAGGGTAGTGAACACCACCGGGCGCTGGCCTTCGGTCTGGGTCACATCGTTGATCTTCTGCACGGCCGAATAGGCCTTGTCGGCGCTGTCCACGAAGGGCAGGCGGTGCATCCTGAAGCGCATCTCGAACTGGGCGAGGATGGAGCTGCTGAAGGTCTCGGCGGTGATGCCGGTGCCGTCGGAGACGATGAACACCGTGCTCGGCGCGGCGTTTTGAGGGGATTTGTCTGCCGCTTGGCTCATGGTTTTTTTCGTAGCGAAGAATACGCGGGTTGGTTTGCTTAAGCACTCTGTCGCACGGGCGTGCGGAAAAATGCCCCCCGAAAATGCCAGCAGATTCTTTAATCAAGCCAGCAGGCCGGCCGGTCCCGATTCTCTTGCAGCTATGAGGTACCCCGATGAACCACTCTGCAAGCATGGGCCAGCCGGCCCGTAGCGAAGCTTATGTGCTGCGGTTCGAGCAGCTGCGCATGGCCGACGTCGACATCGTCGGCGGCAAGAATTCCTCACTGGGGGAGATGATTTCCCCGCTCGCCGCCTCCGGCGTGCGCGTGCCAATGGGCTTCGCCACCACGTCGCTGGCTTTCCATGATTTTCTGCAGCACAACCAGCTCACCGCGCGCCTGGATGGCCTGGACGTCGATGACGTCAAGGCGCTGACCGCAGCCGGCGGCGAGATCCGCGCCTTCTTCTCTGAACTCGACAAGGACGGCAGCGGCTCCTTCGCCGTGCGCTCCTCCGCGACCGCCGAGGACCTGCCCGACGCTTCCTTCGCCGGCCAGCAGGAGACCTATCTCAACACCGTCGGCATCGACGACGTGCTCGACAAGATCCGCCTGGTCTTCGCCTCGCTCTACAACAATCGTGCGATCTCCTACCGCGTGCACAAGGGCTTCACTCATGCCGAGGTGGCGCTCTCGGCCGGCGTGCATCGCATGGTGCGATCCGACACCGGCGCGGCCGGCGTGATGTTCACGCTGGACACGGAATCGGGCTTCGAGGACGCGGTCTTCATCACCTCCAGCTACGGCCTGGGCTAAACGGTGGCGCAGGGCGCCGTGAACCCGGACGAGTTCTACGTGTTCAAGCCCACGCTCAAGGCAGGCAAGTACCCCATCATCCGCCGCTCGATCGGCTCCAAGCTGATCAAGATGGAATTCACCGCGCCCGGCGAACCGGGCCGCGTGAAGACGGTGGACGTGCCCGCCGAGCTGCGCAACCGCTATTCGATCAACGACCAGGACGTGATCGAACTGGGCAAATATGCGCTGATCATCGAGCAGCACTACGGCCGCCCGATGGGCATCGAATGGGGTAAGGACGGCCAGGACGGCAAGATCTACATCCTCCAGGCCCGTCCGGAGACGGTGAAGAGCCAGGCCAGCGGCCGCGCCATCGGCCAGAAGATCGGCGCCGGTCCCGTGCGCGTGATCCGCTATCCCTCAGAGATGGAACGTGTGCAGCCCGGCGACGTGCTGGTGGCCGATATGACCGATCCGAACTGGGAGCCGGTGATGAAGCGCGCCACCGCCATCGTCACCAACCGCGGTGGACGGACCTGCCACGCGGCGATCATCGCGCGCGAACTCGGTGTGCCGGCGGTCGTGGGCTGCGGTGACGCCACCGACGTGCTCAAGGACGGCAACCTCGTGACCGTGTCCTGCGCCGAGGGTGACGAAGGCCGCATCTACGACGGCCTGCTCGAGACCGAGGTCAGCGAAGTGCAGCGCGGCGCGATGCCCGAGATTCCCGTCAAGATCATGATGAACGTGGGCAATCCGAAGCTTGCCTTCGACTTCTCCAAGATCCCCAACGGCGGCGTCGGTCTGGCGCGCCTGGAATTCATCATCAACAACAATATCGGCATCCATCCCAAGGCCGTTCTCGACTATCCCAACGTCGACGCCGACCTGAAGAAGGCCGTGGAGAGCTTGGCCCGCGGCCATGCCAGCCCGCGTGCCTTCTACGTGGACAAGCTCGCCGAGGGCATCGCCACCATCGGCGCGGCCTTCTATCCGAAGCCGGTGATCGTGCGCCTCTCGGACTTCAAGTCCAACGAGTACAAGAAGCTGATCGGCGGCTCGCGCTACGAGCCCGACGAGGAAAACCCCATGCTGGGCTTCCGCGGCGCCTCGTGCTATATCTCGGTGGACTTCGCCGAGGTCTTCGCGATGGAATGCGCGGCCTTCAAGCGCGTGCGCGACGAGATGGGCCTGACCAACGTCGAACTTATGGTGCCCTTCGTGCGCACGCTCGACCAGGCGCGCCGCGTGATCGATCTGCTCGCCAAGCACGGCCTGCTCCGCGGCGAGAACGACTTGCGCGTGACATGATATGCGAGATCCCGTCCAACGCGATCCTCGCCGAGCGCTTCCTCGATTGCTTCGACGACTTCTCCATCGGCTCCAACGACCTGACCCAGCTCACCCTGGGTCTGGACCGCGATTCGGGCATGGAGCTGCTGGCGGCGGATTTCGACGAGCGCGACGAAGCCTTGAAATTCCTGCTCAAGCGGGTGATCGACACCTGTCTCGCGCATGGCAAGTACGTCGGCATCTGTGGGCAGGGTCCTTCGGACCATCCGGACTTCGCGGTCTGGCTCAAGGACCAGGGCATCCTGTCGATCTCGCTCAATCCGGATTCGGTGATCGAGACCTGGCAGCATTTGGCGGCTTGATGGTCGGTTGACGCGCGCCGGCCGCGCCGGCGCGCATGCACGGAGGCAGCTTCATGCAGATGAACGCAGGCGTGGCCTGGCTGGTCGTCGCGGCGGTGCTCGCCATCGCTGAATTGGTGCTCGGCCAGATGCTCGCCGTCGCGGTCGTGGTGGTTTTCTTCTACTTCGTACTGCGCCAGACCCGCCTCGGCCGTGTGCTCGACGCCTCCACCAAGGACGCAGCCTCCTCGCAGGGTTTCAACGTCGGCGCGCATGTCGCCGTGGACGCCTGGGAGCCGGACGGCCGAGCCTGCGTCCAGTACCGCGGCAGTTGGTGGGACGCCCAGCTCGCGAGCGGCGCGCGGGCGCAACCCGACATGTTCGTCGTCGTCGCGATGGACGGCAACACGCTGGTGCTGAAAAATCTGGCCGCGCCGGCCTCCAACTATTTATCCGGCATTGAAATAATGAACTCAAGCAGCATACCGAACCGGCGCATGTTCGAAGTAGCTCTTGACGCGCTCGGGCTGTCGCTAAACGCTGAGCAGATGCTGGCGCGTGGCCTTCACCAGTTGCAGCTTCGAGCGAGCTGGAGCGAGTTTGGTGCCGACCTGCTTCAGGTCGGCATTGGCCATTTCGTTGGGGCTCAGTTCGGGGCTGTAGCTGGGCAAGTAGAAGACTTCGATCTCGTGCTTGTGCTCGGCCAGCCAGGCCTTCACAGGCTTGCTGTGGTGCACGCGCAGGTTGTCCAGGATCAGGTAGATCTTTCGGCCGGCATCCTTGACCAGCCGGCGCAGGAAGTCGATCAGAATGTCGGCGCTCAACGCTCCGTCGAAGGCCTGCCAGCGCATCTGGCCCTTGTTGGTGACGGTGGAGATCACCGACAAGCCGTGGCGCTTGTTGTTCACGCGAATCACGGGCGTCTGGCCTTGCGGGGCGTAGCTGCGCCCGCGCACGTCGTCGCGGCGCACGCCGGTCTCGTCGCCCCAGTGAATTTCGGCCCCCTCAGCCTTGGCGCAGGCGGCGATCACCGGGTAGTCCTCGTCGAGCCACTTTTTCACCGCCGCCGGCGACTGCTCGTAGGCCTTCTTCATGGGCTTTTGCGGCGTGAAGCCCCAACGCTCCAGATACAGGCCCATCGTGCGAACGGCCAGCTTGATGCCGTATCGGTTAAGGATCAACTCGGCAACTGCCTGGCGGCTCCACAGCGCATAGATCATCTTCAACTGGTCGGGCGTGCGGTCGCGGATCAGCCGCTGAACCTCGCGCTCCTGCTCCGCCGTCAGCGTTCTGCCCGTACCCTGTGGGCGCCCGGGGCGCTCAACGTCGAGGGCCTTCCACCCGCCCGCGCGATACGCCTTCACCGCAGCAATGAGCGTCGTGCGCGACATCTCGCATTGCGCCGCCGTGTCCTTCAGGCTCACGCCATCCAGCCGCATTTTCACCGCACGTCGGCGCCGTTCGTTCAGGGCGGCTACCGGCAGCGTTCTCGAGTCGATTTTATCCATGCAACATGCAGACTCTATATCACTCAATAAGTTCAATGTTTAAGTGCTGGATCAATAGTTTCCGTTACCGTTGTGACTTTCGGCACGGGGTCCGAACACTGTTTTTCCCATGAAGCACGTCAACCGCTATCACCTGATCAGATTCCTGATTGCGTTCACGGCAGTCTCCCTGAGCGCGCTGATCGGTTTTACCGCGTGGAACGTATCCAACGACCGCGAAACCACGCGCAACACCGCCTTCCAGGTCGCCGAAGTCCTCTCGACCAGCGTCGAGGCGCATTTCAGCGAAACCGTGCGCGACACCACAAACGCCGCCTATTGACGCGGCAATATAAAGATTTAACTTATTATCATTTCTGGCATCGAATTGGCATAGAAAAAGAAGACGCTCGATACCAGAAACTGGAGCAGCTGCACGAGAGGCGAAAGCAGGTCGTGAGGTTGCATCGGAAGGGATACGGAGTCATGGCCATCGTGGAGTTGACAGGGCTGAGTTACCCGGCGGCTCGACTGGCCATTGATCTCTATGAAGAAGGAGGCGCGGCGGCCCTGAAGCCGCGCCCACGAGGTCGTACGCCAGGAGACGGAAGACGGCTGAATGCGGATCAAGAAGAAGCAATCCGGCGCACGATCTGCGACAAACGTCCGGAGCAGTTGAAGATGGAATCTGCGCTCTGGACGCGAGGCGCGGTCATGCTGTTCATCGAACAGGAATACGCGGTCAGACTCTCAATACGTGCGGTCGGAGACTACCTCAAGCGTTGGGGCTTCACGCCGAAAAAGCCCATGAAGAAGGCCTACGAGCAGTCGCCGGCGGCGGTGAAAAAGTGGCTCGACGAGGACTACCCGGTGATCGCCGCCTGCGCCAAGGCTGAGGGGGCCGAAATTCACTGGGGCGACGAGACCGCGTTGGTGAATACGGATGTTCGGGGCCGCAGTTATGCTCCCAAAGGGCAAACCCCGGTCACGATGGCGGTTAGAGGTACGCGACAGAAGCTGTCGATGATTTCCACGGTGACCAATCAGGGCAAGGCAAGCTGGATGATCATCGATGGTGCCTTTAACCACGAGAAGCTCATCGAGTTCTTCGAGGCGCTGGTGGCCGATGGCAAGCGCGCGGGAAAGAAAGTGTTCCTGATCCTGGACAACCTGCGCGTGCACCACAGCAAGCCTGTGAAGGCCTGGCTGGCCGAGCACAAGCACGAGATCGAAGTCTTCTACTTGCCCAGCTACAGCCCGGAGCTCAATCTGGATGAGCGACTCAACGCCGACCTGAAACATGTCATCAGCACACGAGTCCCCGTCAGAACAAAGGCCAAATTCCACGCCGCAGCAAAGAACCACATGGCGTTCATCGAAACCAATCTCGAACGCATGAAATCCTACTTCCAGGATCTCCACGTCAAATACGCCGCATGAAAACTTCTTAATGCCGGATCAATAATGGTGGTGCGGCTGCCTTGCCGGATTTCAGTGTAGATGAGGTCCACGGTCAGTTCATGTGGACGACGGCCTGCGGCGACTAGACGGGCTGTGGCTTCGCGGGTACGGATTCGGGTATCGCTGACACGGCTCATCGAGGGTTCCTTTTTGAACTGTCTGCCGCGAACCGGGATTCCGGCTAGCAGATGGAAATATACTATCGTATAAAATTATTTATCCGGCATTGAAACAATAAACTCAAGCAGCATACCGAACCGGCGCATGTTCGAAGTAGCTCTTGACGCGCTCGGGCTGTCGCTAAACGCTGAGCAGATGCTGGCGCGTGGCCTTCACCAGTTGCAGCTTCGAGCGAGCTGGAGCGAGTTTGGTGCCGACCTGCTTCAGGTCGGCATTGGCCATTTCGTTGGGGCTCAGTTCGGGGCTGTAGCTGGGCAAGTAGAAGACTTCGATCTCGTGCTTGTGCTCGGCCTGCCAGGCCTTCACGGGCTTGCTGTGGTGCACACGCAGGTTGTCCAGGATCAGGTAGATCTTTCGGCCGGCATCCTTGACCAGTCGGCGCAGGAAGTCGATCAGGATGTCGGCGCTCAACGCTCCGTCGAAGGCATGCCAGCGCATCTGGCTCTTGTTGGTGACGGTGGAGATCACCGACAAGCCGTGGCGCTTGTTGTTCACGCGAATCACGGGCGTCTGGCCCTGCGGGGCATAGCTGCGCCCGCGCACGTCGTCGCGGCGCAAGCAGGTCTCGTCGAGCCACTTTTTCACCGCCGCCGGCGACTGCTCGTAGGCCTTCTTCATGGGCTTTTGCGGCGTGAAGCCCCAACGCTCCAGATACAGGCCCATCGTGCGAACGGCCAGCTTGATGCCGTATCGGTTAAGGATCAACTCGGCAACTGCCTGGCGGCTCCACAGCGCGTAGATCATCTTCAACTGGTCGGGCGTGCGGTCAGCGGATCAGCCGCTGAACCTCGCGCTCCTGCTCCGCCGTCAGCGTTCTGCCCGTACCCTGTGGGCGCCCGGGGCGCTCAACGTCGAGGGCCTTCCACCCGCCCGCGCGATACGCCTTCACCGCAGCAATGACCGTCTGCACGACATCTCGCATTGCGCCGCTGCGTCCTTCAGGCTCATGCCATCCAGCCGCATCTTCACCACACGTCGGCGCCGTTCGTTCAGGGCAGCTACCGGCAGCGTTCTCGAGTCGATTTTGTCCCTGCAACAGCAGACTCTATATCACTCAATAAGTTCAATGTTTAAGTGCTACATCAATAAGGAAGAGCATGTTCACAGGCATAGTCGCGGCCGTCGGCCGCATCGAGCGCGTCACCCTGCTGGGCGAAGGCGCCGATGACCCCAAGTCCGGCGTGCGCCTGTCGATCGACGCGGGCGCGCTGGACGTGAGCGATGTCGCGCTCGGCGACAGCATCGCCATCCAGGGCGCCTGCATGACGGTGGTGAGCCTCGAGGGCAAGGTCTTCGACGTCGAGGTCTCGCGCGAATCGCTGCGCCTGACCGCCGGCCTGGACCGGCCCGGCGAGGTGAACCTGGAGAAGGCGCTGCGCCTAGCCGACCGGCTCGGCGGGCATCTGGTCTCAGGCCACGTGGACGGCCTGGGCACGGTCACGCATTTCGCGCCGGTGGGCGAATCCTGGGAGCTGCGCGTGCTCGCGCCCAAGGACCTTGGCCGCTATCTAGCCTACAAGGGCTCGATCGTCGTCAACGGCGTGTCGCTCACGGTGAACAAGGTGAGCGACAGCAGCCTTGGCTGCGAGTTTTCGATCAACCTGATCCCCCACACCATCGCCTTGACCACGCTCAAGCATCTCAAGGGCGGCACCAAGGTGAATCTCGAGATCGACCTGATCGCGCGCTATGTGGAGCGCATGCTCTCGGCGGACGCGGCCGCCAAGCCTTCCGCGTAACACCCTGAAATTATTTATCCGGCGTTGAAACAATGAACTCAAGCAGCATACCGAACCGGCGCATGTTCGAAGTAGCTCTTGACGCGCTCGGGCTGTCGCTGAACGCTGAGCAGATGCTGGCGCGTGACCTTCACCAGTTGCAGCTTCGAGCGAGCTGGAGCGAGTTTGGTGCCGACCTGCTTCAGGTCGGCATTGGCCATTTCGTTGGGGCTCAGTTCGGGGCTGTAGCTTGGCAAGTAGAAGACTTCGATCTCGTGCTTGTTCTCGGCCAGCCAGGCCTTCACGGGCTTGCTGTGGTGCACACGCAGGTTGTCCAGGATCAGGTAGATCTTTCGGCCGGCATCCTTGACCAGCCGGCGCAGGAAGTCGATCAGGATGTCGGCGCTCAACGCTCCGTCGAAGGCCTGCCAGCGCATCTGGCCCTTGTTGGTGACGGTGGAGATCACCGACAAGCCGTGGCGCTTGTTGTTCACGCGAATCACGGGCGTCTGGCCTTGCGGGGCGTAGCTGCGCCCGCGCACGTCGTCGCGGCGCACGCCGGTCTCGTCGCCCCAGTGAATTTTGGCCCCCTCAGCCTTGGCGCAGGCGGCGATCACCGGGTAGTCCTCGTCGAGCCACTTTTTCACCGCCGCCGGCGACTGCTCGTAGGCCTTCTTCATGGGCTTTTTCGGCGTGAAGCCCCAACGCTCCAGATACAGGCCCATCGTGCGAACGGCCAGCTTGATGCCGTATCGGTTAAGGATCAACTCGGCAACTGCCTGGCGGCTCCACAGCGCGTAGATCATCTTCAACTGGTCGGGCGTGCGGTCGCGGATCAGCCGCTGAACCTCGCGCTCCTGCTCCGCCGTCAGCGTTCTGCCCGTACCCTGTGGGCGCCCGGGGCGCTCAACGTCGAGGGCCTTCCACCCGCCCGCGCGATACGCCTTCACCGCAGCAATGAGCGTCGTGCGCGACATCTCGCATTCAAGGATGCCGGCCGAAAGATCTACCTGATCCTGGACAACCTGCGCGTGCACTACAGCAAGCCCGTGAAGGCCTGGCTGGCCGAGCACAAGCACGAGATCGAAGTCTTCTACTTGCCCAGCTACAGCCCCGAACTGAGCCCCAACGAAATGGCCAATGCCGACCTGAAGCAGGTCGGCACCAAACTCGCTCCAGCTCGCTCGAAGCTGCAACTGGTGAAGGCCACGCGCCAGCATCTGCTCAGCGTTTAGCGACAGCCCGAGCGCGTCAAGAGCTACTTCGAACATGCGCCGGTTCGGTATGCTGCTTGAGTTCATTGTTTCAATGCCGGATCAATAATCCGGTCTTAGAGTGGCCCTGGCTCTCTGTTAAAATCGCGAGAACTTTTTAAGGGCAGGCCAATAATGCTGTATCCAGTGTTGTACAAATCGCTCGAGGCAGTGCGCTGGAATATGGACAAGGATATTCCGTGGGGGGATTTCGATCCCGCCATGCTGTCCGATGAGCAGGCCGAAACCATCAAGATGAACGCCATGACCGAATGGGCGGCGCTGCCGGCCACGGAAATGTTCTTGCGCGATTATCGGCATGACTCCGATTTCTCGGCCTTTATCAGCATCTGGTTCTTCGAAGAGCAGAAGCATTCTCTGGTGCTGATGGAATATCTGCGCCGTTTCCGTCCGGAATTTCTGCCCTCCGAAGAAGAGCTGCATGCCGTGCGCTTTGAATTCGACCCCGCGCCGCCGCTCGAAACCCTGATGCTACATTTCTGCGGCGAAATCCGCCTGAATCACTGGTACCGCCGCGCCGCAGAATGGCACACCGAGCCGGTGATCAAGCACATCTACCGGACGCTGTCGCAGGACGAAGCCCGCCACGGCGGCGCCTATCTGCGCTACATGAAGAAGGCCATGACGCAGTTCGGCGACGTCGCCCGCACCGCCTTCGCCAAGATCGGCGTGCTGATGGCCGCCGCGCGCCGCACCGAAAAGCCGCTGCATCCGACCAACCTGCACGTGAACAAGGCACTGTTCCCGCGCGACACCGTGCAGTCCCGCCTGCCCGATCCGGACTGGCTCGAGCGCTGGCTCGACGCGCAGATCCGCTTCGACGAGCTGTGGGAGAAGAAGGTCATTGAGCGCATCCTGCACAACCTCTCGCTGCTGTTCGAGCGCACCTTCGACACCGTGCAGGACCTGAACCGCTACCGCAAGGAAGTGGCCGCGCGCATCGTCGCGGCCGCGGGCCCCGCCGGCGGAGAGCCCGCCCCGCAGGCGGTGTAATTGGCGCACGCCGGTTCCGGCGCAAGCGGTTCCGCCACACCGGCGGAACCTCAATCCCCGCTGTCCGCCGCACCCGCCTTCGAGCGCAAGCTCTGCGTGCGCGCGGACCTGTCCGCGCGCCTGGCCGCCCTCCCGCGGCCCATGGTCTTCACCAACGGAGTCTTCGACATCCTGCACCGTGGCCACGCCACCTACCTCGCGCAGGCGCGCGCCCTGGGCGCGGCCCTCGCCATCGGCCTGAACACCGACGCCTCGGTGCGCATGCTCGGCAAGGGCGATGACCGGCCGATGAACGGCCAGGCCGACCGCGCCGCGCTGCTCGCGGCGCTGGAGGCGGTGGACCTGGTGGTGATGTTCGAGGAGAAGACGCCGGTGGCGCTGATCCGGGAGATCCGCCCCGACATCTACGTCAAGGGAGGCGACTACGACATCGACAGCCTGGAAGAGACCGCCGCCGTGCGCAGCTGGGGCGGCAAGGCGCTGGCGATCCCCTTCCTGCACGAGCGCTCGACCACCGCGCTGTTGAAGAAAGCCCGCGGCCAGGCTTGAGCCCGGCGCGACGAGCGCATTCCAGATCGAATCGATGAAATCAGGCCGCCACGGCCTACCCGTGGCCCGCCCGCGGGTTTATAGCTTGGAGAGGTTCTTGGCGGCGGAGATGAGGTCGGGGCGTGGCAGGATGTTCGTCGGCCCCAGCTGCTTTTCCACCCGCTCCGGCTCGCGCCCGGTCTCGAGCTTGGAGAGCAGCATCTGCACCGTGCCGGCGGGGAGCTCCGCGCCGCTTTCGAGATAGGCCGCCGTCAGGCAGTTGGCGGCAACCAGCAGGATCAGAAGAACTCGCGACATCGTGGCCTTGGGTCGGTGGTTGGGATCGTTGGTGGGAGCGGATCCGCCGCTCAGCCGCCATGTTCCTGGGCGATCAGGCGCAGCCCGGAGAGGACCAGATTGTCGTGCCTGGCGAGGGGCATGTCCAGAAGACCCTCCACCGCGCTGGCCGCGCCGCCGGCCAGCACGCACAGTGGGCCCTGGGGCACGTCGACCAGATGCCGCAGGCGCAGCGCGTGGGCGCCGCCGGGGGCGAGCGTGCCGAGTTCGTGCTCCTCGAGCAGGGCGTCCCAGGCGCGCTGCACCGCGCCCGCCTGCGCGAGCACGCAGCCGCCGAGGATGGCGGCCTGGGTGTGGCCGCCGTGCCCGGAGCGCGCGGCGCGCAGCGCATTGGCGAGCATGCCGGCGCCGCGGGTCTGGACCGCCGCGCCGCCTTCGCGCGGCGCGCCGAACAAGCTGCAGGGCAGGCCGTCTTCCGCTGCGCGCGGCTGCGTGTCTTTGTCCTGCGCGCCGCCGTCGAGCACCGCGCGCAGGTCTGGCAGGCCGGCGGTGGACTGCCCGAGGCTGCCGAGCATGGCGAGCAGGCCGGGCAGGATCAGGCCACCGAGGAATTCGCCTTCGGGGTTGATGCGGTCGAGCGTGGTGGCGGTGCCCAGCGTCGCCACCAGCAGGGGGCGTTCCAGATAGGCGTGGCGCGCATAGATGGCCGCGGCCCAGCGGTCGCTGCCGAGCTGCGCGGGCTGGGGATAGAGATTGCTCAGCCCGCATTGGCGGGCCCGCGAGCGGATCACGTGGACCCGCGTCTCGGCGACGCCCAGCGCGGTCACGCAGCGCCGCAGCGTGGTCTCGGACTGCGGGCCGGCGACGTTGGAGATCCAGGCCGCCACGGGCAGTTTGGGCTCGCCGTTTCCGCCGACTTCGCCGGCGAGCCTGCGCACGGCGTCGCGCCAGGTCTTGGGCAGGGAGCCCACGTCGTCGCGCGCGCAGCTGCCGGAGGCCAGCCAGCCGAACTGCCCGGCATGGGGCAGGGCGGACAAGGCCCATTTGATCCGGGTGTTGCCGCTGTCGATCAGCAGTTCGCAAGACATGGTTGCCGCCGGGTCCTTCCGTTCAGCCTGAAAACGATGGCCGTATTCGATGGCCGCATTATGCCCCCGGCCGCAGCGAGACCTCGCCCGCCACGATCGAGCGCATGCCCTGCGCGGTGCGCAGCCGCAGCGCGCCGCCCGCGTCCACGCCCTCGGCCAGGCCTTCGAACAGCGCCTCGCCCTCGCCCACGCCGCCGGTGCCCGGCAGGATGCGCACCGGCTGCCCGGCATAGGCGTCCAGCGCATTCCAGCGCGCCGCGATGCCGGCGAAGCCTTCGCGACCGAACTGCACGATCCGCGCGTCGAGCTCGGCGGCCAGCCGCGCGAGCAGCGCCTCGGGCTCGGGCGCGCTCGCGCTCGCGCCGTCGGCGAAGAGCCTGTCGAGCCCCGCGAGTGGCCTGCCGACGACGGCCTGGGCCGCGTCGGCGACATGCAGGTTCAGGCCGATGCCGATCACCACCCAGGTCGGGCCGGCCTTCGGCGCGAGCGCGATCTCGATCAGGATGCCGGCGAGCTTCAGGCCGTCGAGCAGCACGTCGTTGGGCCACTTCAGGGCGAGACGTCCGTCCAGGGGCTGGTTCTTGCTTGTTTCCAGCGCGCCGCGCAGCGCGTCAACCACCGCCACGCCGCAGGCGAGACTCAGCCCACCCAAGGCCGAGAGCGGCAGCGGCAGCGGCCAGGCTAGCGAGAACATTAGGCTCGCGCCCGCGCTGCCGTGCCATTTTCGGCCCAGGCGGCCGCGCCCGGCGCTCTGGCCGTCGGCCTGGCGCAGCATCGGCGTGCCTTCGCGGATGAGTTCGGGCGCCGCGCCACGCAAGCGCTCGAGCAGGTCGGCGTTGGTCGAGCCGGTCTGCGCGACGCATTCGATACGCCAGGGTTCAGCCGGTCCGCCGCGGCCTTCGGCGGGCTGGGCTTGCAGCAGGGACTGCACGCGCTCGGCGTTCAGGCGGGGCGGTTGGGAAACAGACATCGGCGGCAGAGTAGGAAAAAGCGAAAGAAGGATACGCGGGCGATGGTGAATTGTACGGCGGCGGGGGCATCTGGCTTACACTTCGGCCATTGTTGTCCGCCAGGCAGCGCCACCGCATGAAGGTCAAGAATTGAGCCCGTTCCTCGCGTCTGCGCAGCCCTTCGGGCAGCGCGCGCCCATCGTCAGAATGCGCAAGCGCGCAGGCGCGCAGGCGCGCAGCCGCTCGCCGAACTCGGCGAGCGGCTGGACGGTGCTGGGCCTGGGCGACCGCCGGCAGATGGCGCGGCTCAAGGCGCAGGTGATCGCAGCGCGCGAACGCGGCGCCTCCTGGGACTTGCGCGGCGTCGACCGGCTCAACGAAGTCGCCGCGCGCTGGCTGCTGCATCACTGGCTCGACAAGATGCCCGAACAGGCGGAGCTCACCTCCTTGCAGCGCGAGGTCTTCCGCAGCGCCGCGCGCAAGCCCGGCGCCGGGACCTGGACAGAACCCAAGACGCGCGCCTTCAGCCCGGCGGAGCTGCCCGGGCTGCGCCAGGTCTCGCCCGTTGGGCGACGCCACGCTGCGTTTCTTCGAACACGTGATCGAGGGCGGCGGCCTGATCGGCCAGCTCGCGCTCGACCTGCTGCGCCTGCTCGCCAATCCGGCGCTGGGCCCCTGGCGCGAGATCAGCGCCAACGTCTACCAGATCGGCTTTCGCGCGCTGGGCATCACGGCCCTGGTGGGCTTTCTGATCGGCATCGTGCTCTCCTACTTGACCTCGCAGCAGCTCGCGCGCTTCGGCGGCGGGCCCTATATCGTCAACCTGCTTGGCATCTCCATCATCCGCGAGCTCGGCCCAATGCTCGCCGCCATCCTCGTGGCGGGCCGATCGGGCTCGGCCATCACCGTGCAGATCGGCGTGATGCGCGTGAACGAGGAACTCGACGCGATGGAAGTCATCGGCATGCCGTGCGGCTTTCGTCTGGTGCTGCCCAAGGTCATCGCCCTGGCCATCGCGATGCCGCTGCTCGTGCTCTGGACAGACATGCTGGCGCTCGTCGGCGGCATGCTCGCGGCGGCGCTGCAGCTCGATGTGAGCCCGCATTTCTTCATGCGCCATCTGCCCGGCGCGGTCAACGTCGCCAACATCTGGCTGGGCCTAGGCAAGGGCGCGGTGTTCGGTATGCTCATCGCCATCACCGCCTGCCTCTTCGGCCTGCGCATCTCGCCCAACACCCGCAGCCTGGGCGAGGGCAAGGCCAATTCCGTGGTCACCGAGATCACCCTGGTGATCCTCGCGGACGCCATCTTCGACATCGTGTTCAAGGACGTCGGCATATGACTCCGGCCTCCCATCCGAGCGCGGCGGCGGCTGCCGCCGAGAACGTCATCCAGGTGCGCAACCTGCGCAAGTGCTACGGCAAGGTCGCGATCCACAAGGGCATCGACCTGGACGTGCGCCGCGGCGAGGTGCTTTCCATCGTCGGCTCCTCGGGCTCGGGCAAGACCACCTTCCTGCGCCAGCTCGCGGCGCTGGAGAAGCCCACCGGGGGCAGCATCCAGATCTTAGGCGAGAACATGCGCAAGCTCTCCGCCAGGGGCATGCTCTGCCTGCGCCGCCGCTGCGGCATGGCCTTCCAGCATGGTGCACTGTTCTCGGCGCTGACCACGCTGGAGAACGTCGCGCTGCCGCTGCGCGAACTGCGCAGCCTGCCCGGCGAGACGGTGCGCGAGACGGCGCTGCGCAAGCTGGAGATGGTGGGCCTGTCGGTGGCCGACGCCGATAAAATGCCCTCCGATCTCTCCGGCGGCATGATCAAGCGCGCGGCCCTGGCCCGCGCCCTGGCGCTGGAGCCGGAGCTGGTGTTCTTCGATGAGCCCAACGCCGGCCTGGATCCGCAGGGCTCGGACGACTATGTGGCCCTGATCGCCGCGCTGCGCCGCGAGCTAAATCTCACGGTCGTGATGGTCACCCACGACATGGACACGCTCGTCGCGCTGTCCGACGGCAGGCTGCTGGCGGCCGCGCCGATCCCGAAGCTGCTGCATATCGATCCCCCCTTCGTGCGCGAGTATTTCCTGGGCGCGCGCGGAAGGCGCGCCATCGCAGCGCTGGAGGAAGGGAGCTATTTATCCGGCATTGAAATAATGAACTCAAGCAGCATGCCGAACCGGCGCATGTTCGAAGTAGCTCTTGACGCGCTCGGGCTGTCGCTAAACGCTGAGCAGATGCTGGCGCGTGGCCTTCACCAGTTGCAGCTTCGAGCGAGCTGGAGCGAGTTTGGTGCCGACCTGCTTCAGGTCGGCATTGGCCATTTCGTTGGGGCTCAGTTCCGGGCTGTAGCTGGGCAGGTAAAAGACTTCGATGTCGGCTTGGTGCTCGGCAAGCCATGCCTTGACCGGCTTGCAGTGATGCACGCCGAGGTTGTCGAGGATCAGGTAGATCTTTCGGCCGGCATCCTTGACCAGCCGGCGCAGGAAGTCGATCAGGATGTCGGCGCTCAACGCTCCGTCGAAGGCCTGCCAGCGCATCTGGCCCTTGTTGGTGACGGTGGAGAACACCGACAAGCCGTGGCGCTTGTTGTTCACGCGAATCACGGGCGTCTGGCCTTGCGGGGCGTAGCTGCGCCCGCGCACGTCGTCGCGGCGTACGCCGGTCTCGTCGCCCCAGTGAATTTCGGCCCCCTCAGCCTTGGCGCAGGCGGCGATCACCGGGTAGTCCTCGTCGAGCCACTTTTTCACCGCCGCCGGCGACTGCTCGTAGGCCTTCTTCATGGGCTTTTGCGGCGTGAAGCCCCAACGCTCCAGATACAGGCCCATCGTGCGAACGGCCAGCTTGATGCCGTATCGGTTAAGGATCAACTCGGCAACTGCCTGGCGGCTCCACAGCGCATAGATCATCTTCAACTGGTCGGGCGTGCGGTCAGCGGATCAGCCGCTGAACCTCGCGCTCCTGCTCCGCCGTCAGCGTTCTGCCCGTACCCTGCGGGCGCCCGGGGCGCTCTACGTCGAGGGCCTTCCACCCGCTCGCGCGATACGCCTTCACCGCCGCAATGAGCGTCGTGTTCGACATCTCGCATTGCGCCGCCGTGTCCTTCAGGCTCACGCCATCCAGCCGCATCTTCACCGCACGTCGGCGCCGTTCGTTCAGGGCAGCTACCGGCAGCGTTCTCGAGTCGATGTTGTCCATGCAACATGCCGACTCTATATCACTCAATAAGTTCAATGTTTAAGTGCCGGATCAATAAGAAAATCCATATGCGACAAGTTGTTGTTGAATGTATTCACGGGTGGCGCTGGTCAGACTGCGCGCCGCGATCGGCGACACTTTCTCCGCCTGGGTTGAGCCGTTCGCCGGCTCGGCCGACGGGTTGATCAGCTTCAGCGGGGCGACGCGGATTTCGAACGGCCGCTCGGGAATACGATACCAGCGCTGCCCCTTGGCGAACACGGGAGGATGGCAGGCGATGAGCACCGGCTGAATCGGCCGGCCGCTGCGCAGCGCGATATGCGCAAAACTGCGTGAGAACGAATGCAGTCCGCCTGACGGCGGACTGCGCGTGCTCTCGGGGCAAATGATCAGGGGCCGGCCCTTGCGCAACCGCTCCGCGCTTTTATTGACGAGGACGGCATCGTCGTCATTGCTGATGTAACCAGCGGCCCTGACGATGCCCCACAGGCAAGGATTGCTCCAATGGAAGCGCTTGACGACGCAGCACGCCTCCGGAATGACCGAGAGCAGGACGAAGACGTCCAGATAGGTCGGATGGTTGGCGACGACGATATGCCCGGCGCCGCCGAGCTTTTCCGCGTCGCGCAGATCGACGCGCATCACGCCGGCAATCCGCAGCACGCGCACCAGTGCCCGGAAAAACTGGTGGATCAGCCACAAGTTTATGCGCCGGACCTTTTCCCTGCTCAGGAACAGGCGCACTACGGGAAGCAGTGCGGAAAACGCCAAGCCGCAGAGGCCGAACGCGGCGAAGCTCAGGCCGGTGACGCCCAGGCGCCAGCCATAGTTCAACGGCCTACGCATCCCAACCCCATGACCAATTGGACCGCGGACCGCGCCAGCGGGAAGCCGCGCTGCCGCGCAAGCAGGACAACAGAACCAGCGCCTGATCCGGCTGCGTCGCAACATCCTCGGCGTGATCCGAATCCGCCGCCTCGCGGCCGACATGCAGGATGCCGGCCTTTTCCGGCGCGATCAGCATCGCCAGCATAACCGACTCACGCTGTCCGCCGGTCTGCCCATAGATGGCGTCGGCGGGTTCATCTGCGTATAGCAGCAGGACCGGGGGTTCGTCATTGGCGGCGTATTGAAGATAGGCCTCGAGCAAACCGTAGCCTAGGGTTTCCTGCCCGGAGGCGACCGCCGTCATTTCGCCTTTGTCGCCGCGATGAATGCTGAAAACACCAGCGGCGGAGTTCAGCACCGACAAGCTGAACACGGTGGGGGAGACCGGCTCGCCCCCGCGAGGACATGGCATTAAACACCGAAACTTTCCGGAACGCACCGGCACGCCCTTTCCCCTCCCCGACGGAACAAAACGGGAGACCGAGCCGAGAGCGCACGCCATGTCCGGCGCCCAGTGACTCCACCCGGGAAGACCCCGCGAATCTGTACAATTTCTGCTTTTCGGACGCAGCGCCTCCCCGCGCACCCGCCGCGCGTTTTCCGCGCGTTCACCGAGCCCGTAGCATATTGATTCAAAAGGATTTCCATGAGCCTCAAAGTCGGCATCGTCGGCCTGCCCAACGTCGGCAAGTCCACCCTGTTCAACGCCCTGACTAAGGCTGGCATCGCCGCCGAGAACTATCCCTTCTGCACCATCGAGCCCAACGTCGGCGTGGTGGAAGTGCCTGACGCGCGCCTGAACAAGCTGGCCGAGATCGTCAAGCCCGAGCGCATCCTGCCCGCGGTGGTGGAGTTCGTGGACATTGCCGGCCTGGTGGCGGGCGCGTCCAAGGGCGAAGGCCTGGGCAATCAGTTCCTCTCCAATATCCGTGAGACCGACGCCATCGCCCACGTAGTGCGCTGCTTCGAGGACGGCAACGTCATCCACGTGGCCGGCAAAGTCGATCCGCTGGCCGACATCGAAGTGATCAACACCGAGCTGGCCCTGGCCGACCTGGGCACGGTGGAAAAGCAGCTCGCCCGTTACACAAAGGCCGCCAAGTCGGGCAACGACAAGGAAGCCGCCAAGCTCGTCGCGGTGCTCACCAAGATCCAGGCGCAGCTGGACAAGGCGCTGCCGGTGCGCGGCCTGAAGCTCGACGACGAGGAAGTGGCGGTGATCAAGCCGCTGTGCCTGATCACCGCCAAGCCGACGATGTACGTGGCCAACGTCAAGGAAGGCGGCTTCGAGAACAATCCACTGCTCGCCGCCGTGCAGGCTCTGGGCGACAAGGAAGGCGCGCCGGTGGTGCCGGTGTGTGCAGCCATAGAGGTGGAGATCGCCGACCTGGACGACGAGGACAAGGCGGTCTTCCTGGCCGACATCGGCATGGAGGAGCCGGGCCTGAACCGCGTGATCCGCGCCGGCTTCAAGCTGCTGGGCCTGCAGACGTATTTCTCCGCCGGTGTGAAGGAAGTGCGCGCCTGGACCATCCATATCGGCGACACTGCGCCGCAGGCCGCCGGCGTGATCCATACCGACTTCGAACGCGGCTTCATCCGCGCCCAGACCATCGCCTATGACGACTACATCGCCTTCAAGGGCGAGGCGGGCGCCAAGGAAGCCGGAAAGATGCGCGCCGAAGGCAAGGAATACGTCGTGCACGACGGCGACGTGATGAACTTCCTGTTCAACGTATAGCTTTGTTGAGGCTCAAAATACGTCTTCTATGCTTCGCTACAGATAAGTTGTTTGCTACCCTGTCAAAGCAGATCATCGCCAATTTCTTACTTGAGAGATGCGGATGCGATTAACCGATGAAGAACTACTACATCTGGTCGAAGACCTAGAATCTGATAGCGTAGAGCGCAAGGAGTCCTTTAAAGGCGACGCGCCAGAAAAGGTGCGCAAGCAGTATTCGCTTTTGCAAATGACCTCCCCGGTCACGATCTCCCTGGGATAGTTCTGATAGGCATTATTGATCCGGCATTAAGAAGTTTTCATGCGGCGTATTTGACGCTGGAATCCTGGAAGTAGGACTTCACGCGTTCGGGATGGGTTTCGATGAACGCCATATGGTTCTTTGCTGCGGCGTGTAATTTGGCCTTTGTTCTGACGGGGACTCGTGTGCTGATGACATGTTTCAGGTCGGCGTTGAGTCGCTCATCCAGATTGAGCTCCGGGCTGTAGCTGGGCAGGTAAAAGACTTCGATGTCGGCTTGGTGCTCGGCAAGCCATGCCTTGACCGGCTTGCAGTGATGCACGCTGAGGTTGTCGAGGATCAGGAACACTTTCTTTCCCGCGCGCTTGCCATCGGCCACCAGCACCTCGAAGAGCTCGATGAGCTTCTCGTGGTTAAAGGCACCATCGATGATCATCCAGCTTGCCTTGCCCTGATTGGTCACCGTGGAAATCATCGACAGCTTCTGTCGCGTACCTCTAACCGTCATCGTGACCGGGGTTTGCCCTTTGGGAGCATAACTGCGGCCCCGAACATCCGTATTCACCAACGCGGTTTCGTCACCCCAGTGAGTCTCGCCACCTTCGGCCTTGGCACGCTTCTCGATGGCCGGATACTCCTGATCGATCCACTGCTTGACAGACTCCGGTCGCTGTTCGTAAGCGCGCTTGATCGGCTTTTTCGGCGTGAAACCCCAGCGCTTGAGGTAGTCTCCGACCGCACGTATTGAGAGTCTGAACGCGTATTCCTGTTCGATGAACAGCATGATCGCGCCTCGCGTCCAGAGCGCAGATTCCATCTTCAACTGCTCCGGACGTTTGTCGCAGATCGTGCGCCGGATTGCTTCTTCTTGATCCGCATTCAGCCGTCTTCCTTCTCCTGGCGTACGACCTCGTGGGCGCGGCTTCAGGGCCGCCGCGCCTCCTTCTTCATAGAGATCAATGGCCAGTCGAGCCGCCGGGTAACTCAGCCCCGTCAACTCCACGATGGCCATGACTCCGTATCCCTTCCGATGCAACCTCACGACCTGCTTTCGCCTCTCGTGCAGTTGCTTCAGTTTCTGGTATCGAGCGTCTTCTTTTTCTATGCCAATTCAATACCAGAAATGATAATAAGTTCAATCTTTATATTGCCGTGTCAATAAAGATAATGAGGATAACGCAAATTTAGTCGTCACAGACGAATTATTGCTTTCTTTAGCTAGTATTCGTAGCGACGGCAATATTCAACCCATTCCCACAATGTCTGTTGAAAAACAAGTCATAAATTGAATTGAGTTGGCGGTCATCTCAGCGATGCCGGCGGGTGCACCGCCTGTGCGCTATCGTGGGCGCACATATGTGAGAACTGGGCCGAGAAGAGATATTGTCAACGCTCAAGATGAACGAATATTGAATGAACGCCGGTGACATCGCGATCTACCCTTCGATCTTCAACCGATATCTTTTGCAACTCTCACCGACTTATTGATCCAGCACTTAAACATTGAGCTTATTGAGTGATATAGAGTCTATTGTTGCAGGGACAAAATCGACTCGAGAACGCTGCCGGTAGCTGCCCTGAACGAACGGCGCCGACGTGCGGTGAAGATGCGGCTGGATGGCGTGAGCCTGAAGGACACGGCGGCGCAATGCGAGATGTCGTGCACGACGGTCATTGCTGCGGTGAAGGCGTATCGCGCGGGCGGGTGGAAGGCCCTCGACGTTGAGCGCCCCGGGCGCCCGCAGGGTACGGGCAGAACGCTGACGGCGGAGCAGGAGCGCGAGGTTCAGCGGCTGATCCTCGACCGCACGCCCGACCAGTTGAAGATGATCTACGCGCTGTGGAGCCGCCAGGCAGTGGCCGAGTTGATCCTTAACCGATAAGGCATCAAGCTGGCCGTTCGCACGATGGGCCTGTATCTGGAGCGTTGGGGCTTCACGCCGAAAAAGCCCATGAAGAAGGCCTACGAGCAGTCGCCGGCGGCGGTGAAAAAGTGGCTCGACGAGACCTGCTTGCGCCGCGACGACGTCCCCGCAGGGCCAGACGCCCGTGATTCGCGTGAACAACAAGCGCCACGGCTTGTCGGTGATCTCCACCGTCACCAACAAGAGCCAGATGCGCTGGCAGGCCTTCGACGGAGCGTTGAGCGCCGACATCCTGATCGACTTCCTGCGCCGGCTGGTCAAGGATGCCGGCCGAAAGATCTACCTGATCCTCGACAACCTCGGCGTGCATCACTGCAAGCCGGTCAAGGCATGGCTTGCCGAGCACCAAGCCGACATCGAAGTCTTTTACCTGCCCAGCTACAGCCCCGAACTGAACCCCAACGAAATGGCCAATGCCGACCTGAAGCAGGTCGTCACCAAACTCGCTCCAGCTCGCTCGAAGCTGCAACTGGTGAATGCCACGCGCCAGCATCTGCTCAGCGTTTAGCGACAGCCTGAGCACGTCAAGAGCTACTTCGAACACGCGCCGGTTCGGTATGCTGCTTGAGTTTATTGTTTCAATGCCGGATAAATAAGGAGTATGACTGGGCCAGCCTGACTTCCAAAGTTGGAGAACCGCTGGAAGCGCATTACCTCGCCACCCTCCACAAGCTGAGCAATGAGCTGGGCATGCTGGGTGCGATCTTTTTCAAGGCGCAAAATAAGATTCAAGATCCGGCCAAGATGTCACGTCTCGTTCACCTCATTGGCGCTGAAAACTGACCCACTGGGGTCAGTTCTAGGTGATCGTCAACAATGATCGGTCGGCACCGTCACTTGCTCCGTTTCAGGAGCGCCAAGCTGCCCCGTCGATAAGGCGTACTTGAACATTTGGGACAAAATCAGTTTGATTCGGCGGGCAGTATGAATCGTCTTATTGTCCTCGACCTCCTTTAGGAAAGTCCTCGCAATGCCGGGTGGTGATGTGACTTATGGGCATTTTCCCCAGGCGGGGGAAGATTTTGGTTTCGAGCCAACCCAAGCCTTTTCCGCATGCGTATCGGACCAGCGAAAAGCTTGTTGCTTATACCATTCCTGGGCAACCTTGGCAAACGTGGTAGACATGGTATCGTACAGGCCACGCTTTTCGTCCTGGCGTTGCGCCGAAGGGGCAACGCCAGGTGCAAGCTGTGCCTTGGCTTGATCGCGGCGTAGAGATGCTTCCTTCATGCCGACTTCCGGATACACGCCAAGCGACAAACGTTTCTCTTTGCTGTCAACGCGGTACTTCAGCCGCCACCACTTGCCACCATTCGGAGCGATTTCCTGATAGAGGCCGCCGCCCGCAAGCTTCCACGGCTTTTCTTTGGGTTTCGCTTTTTTGCAAGCGATTTCAGTGAGTGCCAACAGTTGCCCCCAGATTGCTGGAAAAGTTGCCTCCAATGCTGCCCCAAGAAAAGCGTGGCTGTCAATGGACGGGAGGGGGTGGCTCTAGCCAAAGAATCTGGCTAATACACTGAAAAATAAGGGAAATTTAGGCAATGGCGGGATCGCTGAGGAATGTCTGTGGTGCCCAGGGCCGGAATCGAACCGGCACGCCTTGCGGCGGGGGATTTTGAGTCCCCTGCGTCTACCAATTTCACCACCTGGGCGGTAGGAGCAGCATTATCGCCTATTTCATCCGCGCTTCATAACGATTTGCCGTGCATAAGCGCTGGGCAAATCGCCGTTTTTATTCACCCGCGTAGACAAACTCCCCGTCGCGAATCATGCTCATCATGCGAGAACGCTGATCAAAGCCGATGTGGTCGTTGGCGTTCATGTTGATCACGCCATTTGGCACGGTGAGGTTGCGCGTGGTCTCCAACGCGTCGCGCAGAGCGTGGTGGAATTCCTTGCTGCCGGGCTGGGCGCCGGTCTTGAGGGCGCGCGTCGCCGCGTCGTTGAGCCGCCGACAGGCGCCCCAGGCGTCGCCGGCGAACTGGGTCACGGTGTCCACGCCGTAGAGCGCCTCGTAGCGCTTGACGAATTCCACCGCGACTTTCTTCACGGGATGCCGGTCCGGCAGTTTCTTGGCGACGACCGAGGGGCCGGAGGGGAAGAGCGTGCCTTCCACTTCCTTGCCGCCGGCCTTGAGGAAGTCGTAGGTGGCGATGCCGTGGGTCTGGTAGATGCGGCCCTTGTAGCCACGCTCGATGAGCGTGCGCTGCGGCAGCGCGGCGGGCGTGCTGGAACCGGCGATGAGGATGGCGTCCGGGTTGGCGTTCATCAGCTTGAGCACCTGGCCGGTGACGCTGGTGTCGGTGCGGTTGAAGCGCTCGCTCGCCAGCATGCGCATCTTGCGCAGCTCGGCGAGCCGCGAGAATTCCTTCCACCAGCTCTCGCCGTAGGCGTCGACGAAGCCGATGAAGGCCACGGTCTTCCACGCCGTGGTCGGACATGTGCTGCGTGACTACGGTGGGCCATGTGCGAATCGTTCTGCGGCATCTTGAAGGCCCATTTTCGGCGGCCTTCCTGCGGCTCGACGATGACCGCCGAGGTGGCGAGCGCGCCCATGGGCGTCTCCGCCTCTGCGATGCTGCCGAGCATGGCCAGCGCCGAGGGCGTGATGTTGGGGCCGACGACCACGTCGACCTTGTCCTCGGTCGTTGAGCTTCTTGGCGTTCTTCACCGCGTTGCCGGGATCGGAGCCGTCGTCCAGGACGATGAGTTCGAGCTTATTGCCTCCCAGGGTCTTGGGCCACATGAGGATGGTGTTCTTGCTGGGGATACCGATGGCGGCCGCCGGGCCGGTGGTGGCGAGCGTGACGCCGACCTTGATGCTGTCGGAAGCGGCGCGGGCCGCGAGGGGCAGGGCCACGATGGCGAAGGCCAGCGATAGCGAGAAGCGGCGGCGGGATGAAAGGGCAGACATATGCGAATCCGGAAAATTTGACGCAAGCGCAAAGGATACAACAGCACGTCTGCGGCCTCGCCTCGGCGCGCGCCACACAGCGCAGGATTGTGTAACCTGCGGGTACAGAACGATACGCGCCGCCGAGGGAGCCCTTCCTACAATCGGTCAAGCTTCAGATTCAAGGGCGCGGTTCATGACAGACAGGCAGTTTGCGGGAGGTGCGGCATCGCTGCTGTTGTTTGCCGCGGTCTGCCTGCCTTTGCTCGGCGGCTGCGCGGGGTCTTTGGCGAGGCGCCTCGCGGGGCCCCTGGCCGGCTCGGCGGTGGGGACTGCAGCGGGCATGGCCGCGCCGGCGGGATCAGCGGGCGGGGCGTCTCCCCGCGCGGCGGGTGGCGAGCCGGCTTCCTACTACGACGCGCACAACCATCTCTCCGGCATCTTGCATTGGCCCACCTATGCCAATCTGCCAGCCTATTTGGCGATGCTGCAGGGGCAGGGCGCGGGCCCCAGCGACGCGGACAAGAGGCGCCTGCTGACGTGGCTGCGCGATTGGGAGCTGGCCAACCGCGAGCGCCTCGGCGACCGCCCGTATTCCACGCGCCAGCGGTTCGCCATGGGGCCAAGGCGGCGCTGCGGATGCTGACGGACGAGGACCTGAACGACCCGTCCAACGTGGACGGCACGCTGGAGCGCCTCCTCACCGGCACGCCCTTCACCGAGTTCGACAGCGTCTATGCCTTCCGCGGCATCGCCGACGAATATCTGCGCACGCAGGTGTATCGCGGCGAAGCGCATGCGCTGGACGTCGCGGGCTGCCAGGCGGCGGTGCTGGAGCTGGCTGCGGCGCGCACGGCGCATGTCGAGGTGTCGGCCGGTTTTGTCGGCTGCTGGCAGATCGAGGGCGGCGTATCGCCCCGGCAGGAGCGGATCAAGTGCCTGGCGCGGATGCCGCGTGAATTGGAGCCGGCGCTTCTCAAGCTGCATTGGCCGGTGCCGGCGGTGCGGGTGCTGCTGATGAAGGCGACGGCGGAGCTTGGCCTCACGCAGGACGGCGCGCACTATCTATCCACGGAGCGCACCGGCGCCTGCGAACCCGCCGCGCTCTCGCATCGCGCCGACACGGTGCCCAAGGCGGTGAGGCTAGCGCTGCTGGGCCGCAAGGAGGACGGCGCGCCGCTGGTGGAAGAGGCGGGTCTCACGGAGTTCTTCGACGCGGTGGTGGGCATCGACACGGAGGGGCCGGAGGTGACTTGCTTCAGCGCCGATGGCATGCGCGGCATTACGGGCGGCTGCTCGATGCCGTGTACGAAGCCGCGAAGGCGCGGCGCGCGGCAGGCTGGCAGGGCCGACTGCTGGTTCACACCCATGTCGGAGAGGGCTTCGCCACGTATTATTCGCGCCCCCCTCCGGCGCAGCCCTGGACGCGGGAGCGCATCTTCGGCGGCATTCCGCTCGCCGATGGCAACGCCGACACCGCGCACGCCAATATCCGTATGCTGCTCGACGCCGTCGCGGCCTTCCGTGCCGAGCGCGCCGACGCGGGCGACCTGATGATCTTCCGCTTCGGCCACGTGACGCACGCCGATCCCCAGCTCGCGCAGCGGCTGGCGCATGAGGGCATCGAAGCCGACGTGAATCTGGACAGCAATATCTCCACCGGCGCGTATTCGCTGCAGATGATGTCCGACAGCCGGGGCCTGCAGTTCGAGCTCGAACGCTATCTGTCCTTCCGTGGCAACAACTTCGCGCTGAATGATTTTCCGGCGCTGCTGATTCCGCGTCCGGACGACGACACTGGGGTGGGGCGCGTGCTGGGCAACGCCGCGCTCAAGTATCTGCTGCAGGCGGGTGTGCGCGTGCTGCTGGGCGGCGACGGCGCGGGCGTGGAGCATGCGGAGCTGCCGCGGCAGTACGCGCTGGCCGCGAGCCTGATCCGGGACTGGCGGCGCACCGATCCCTGGTTCTCGCAGACGGCGCCGGACTTGAAGGAGGATGTGTTCATGGAGAACGCCCGCAGGCATCTGCGGGAGATGGCCGGGGAATAGCCGCCTGGCTTGCGTGCCCGAGGGCGCGCATTCAGCCGTTGATCAGTCTTCCGTCGCCGGATCCGCCTTCTGCTGCCTGCCTTCCAGCACCAGCAGTTCCAGCACCGCAATTTTCTGGATCAGCATGCCGAGTTCATTGCCGATCTTCTCCTCGATGGCGCGCTGCCCCTCGAGCAGCATGCGTAGATCTTCGTCGGCGCGTTCGGTGTGCGCCTGGTGCCGGGTGTCCGCATATTGCTCGTTCACGGCGGCGGAGAAGACGCTGATGATCAGATTGATCACCGCGAAGCTGGTGATCAGCATGAAGGAGCTGATGATCCACCAGGCCAAAGGGATTTCCTTGGCCACCGCCTGCATGACGTTGGTATTGGTGCCTTTCGAAGTCATGAGCAGATACAGGCTTGCCAGCGCCTTCCACAGATCGCCAAAGTGCTCGGCGTCGGCGAACATGTGCACCGTCATCACCGCGTAGATGTAGTAGATCAGCAGCACCATCTCCAGGCAGGCCGCCAGACCGGTGGAGGCCTTGAGCGTGCCGTCGATCACCATGCGCACCGAGGGCACGGTCGAGAACAGACGGAAGGCTTGCAGGATCCGCATCGCCCGCAGGACGGTCAGCTGGTGCATGACCGGCGCGAGCGCGAGCACCACGACCACGAAGTCGAAAATATGCCAGGCGCTGGAGAAGAAGCGCTTGCCCGTCACCGTGACGCGCAGCAGGATTTCTGCGGCGAAGACCGTCAGCAGCGTGTTGCTCAGACTGGAGACCAGGATGTGCCGCGGATCGTCGGCCGGCAGCGAGACTTCCATGCCCAGCGGCACCGCGTTGAAGATGATCAGCCCCAGGATCATGTAGTGGAAGATGCGGCCCCGAGGATGTCCGCCAGCTTGTTGCGGACCGACTGGACGCGGCCGATCGTGTGATCGATGGATGACATGCGGCTCGCCCGGATGTTTGCGGCCAGTGTGCAGACCGGCCGGAAACCGCGGGTGAGCTTTTGTTAAAGCTCGTAGAGCTCGTGGGCGCCGGCCATGGCCTGTTCCACCAGCTTGCGCGTCAGGCTCGGCGAGAAGAGTTCGATAAAGGTGAACACGTAGGTGCGCAGGTAGGAGCCCTGCTTGAGGCCGATGCGGGTGATGTTGGTGCCGAACAGGTGGCCGGCGGGCACCGAGCGCAGGCCTCGGTCGCGCTCGGCGTCGTAGGCGTGGCCGGCGACGATGCCCACGCCCATGCCGATTTCCACATAGGTCTTGATCACGTCGGCGTCGATCGCCTCGAGCACGATGTCGGGCGAGATCTTCCGCAGCGCGAAGGCCTGGTCGATCTTGCCGCGGCCGGCGAAGGCGGGGTCGTAGGTGATCAGCGGGTACTTTGCGAGGTCTTCCAGCGTCAGGGACTTGAGCATGAGCAGCGGATGATCCGGCGGGGCGATGGCCACGTGATGCCACTGGTAGCCGGGCAGGGTGACCAGGTCTTTCTGGTCGGCGATGCTTTCGGTGGCGATGGCCAGGTCGGCCTGGTCGTGGTGCAGCATGTCGGCGATCTGGGAGGGGTTGCCCTGCTGGATCGACACGCGCACTTTCGGGAAACGCTTGGTGAATTCCGCGATCACCTTGGGCAGCGCGTAGCGCGCCTGGGTGTGGGTGGTGGCGATGACGAGGTTACCCAGGTCCTGCGAGGCGTAGTCCTTTCCCACGCGCTTGAGGCTCTCCACCTCCTGCAGGATACGCTCGATCGAGACGAGGATGCGCCGGCCCGGCTCGGTCAGGTTGCGGATGCGCTTGCCGTGACGGCGGAAGATGTCCACGCCCAATTCTTCTTCCAGTTCGATGATGGCCTTGGACACGCCGGGCTGGGAGGTGAAGAGTGCCTTTGCCGCCTCGGTCAGATTGAAGTTCTGCCGGACCGCCTCTCTGACAAAGCGAAATTGATGCAAATTCATAGACTTACCTATTCTTTATTCCATAAAGATATATATAAAGTTTTTTTTATTTGTTTCAGTTATCAATGAAGTTTATTACGATTCCACAACCCACTGCAACCCAGCCGACCCGGCCATCTCCGCCATGTATCAGTACGACGCCTACGATCAGAAACTGCTCGACGAACGGGTTGCGCAGTTCACCGATCAGACCCGCCGCCGCCTGGCCGAGCAGCTCTCCGAGGACGATTTCCGTCCGTTGCGCCTGCAGAACGGTCTCTACTATCAGCGTCACGCCTACATGCTGCGCGTGGCCATCCCTTACGGCCTGCTCTCCTCGACGCAGCTGCGCGCCCTGGCCAAGGTGGCCCGCGACCATGACCGCGGCTACGGCCACTTCACCACGCGCCAGAACATCCAGTACAACTGGATCGAGCTCAAGGACGTGCCCCAGATCCTCGCCGACCTCGCCAAGGTGCAGGTGCACGCCATCCAGACGTCCGGCAACTGCATCCGCAACATCACCTCCGATCCCTTCGCCGGCGTCTCGCCTGACGAAGTCATCGATCCGCGCACGGTCTGCGAAGTGCTGCGCCAGTGGTCCACCAACCACCCCGAGTTTCTTTTCCTGCCGCGCAAGTTCAAGATCGCCGTGACCGCGTCCGAGCAGGACCGCACGGCGCTCGCCATCCACGACGTCGGCCTTAAGCTCTTCCGTAACGCCGAAGGCGAGCTGCGCGCCCAGGTCTGGGCTGGCGGAGGCATGGGCCGCACGCCCATCGTCGCCAGCCTAGTCAAGGAAGACCTGCCCTGGCAGGACCTGCTCTCCTATCTGGAAGCCCTGCTGCGCGTCTACAACCGCCACGGCCGCCGCGACAACATCTACAAGGCGCGCATCAAGATCCTGCTCAAGGCCATCGGCGTGGAAGAGTTCGCCCGCCAGGTCGAGGAGGAATTCCAGTTCACCAAGGGCGGCCCCGCCACTCTGACCGGCGCCGAGTTCGAGCGCGTGTCCGCCAGCTTCGTGCCGCCCGCCTACGAAAAGCTCGCCGACGACGCCAGCTATCGCGAGAAGCTCGCTTCTGACGCCGTCTTCGCCCGCTGGGTCGGCCGAAGCGTGCACGACCACCGCCAGCCCGGCTACGCCAGCATCACCCTCTCGCTCAAGCCGCACGCCGGCTTCGGCAAGGGCGACCAGTATTCCGCGCCCGGCGACGCCACCGCCGAGCAGATGGACGCCGTGGCCGATCTGGCCGACCGCTACAGCTTCGGCGAACTGCGCGTGAGCCACGAGCAGAACCTCGTGCTCGCTGACGTGCGCCAGAAGGACCTCCATGCGCTGTGGCAGGAAGCCCGCGCCTTGGGTCTGGCCACGCCAAACATCGGCCTACTGACCGACGTCATCACCTGCCCCGGCGGGGACTTCTGCTCCCTGGCCAACGCTCGCTCGATCCCCATCGCCCAGGCGGTGCAGCAGCGCTTCGACGATCTGGACTTCGTGCACGACGTCGGCGAGATCAGCCTGAACATCTCCGGCTGCATCAACGCCTGCGGCCACCACCACATCGGCAATATCGGCATCCTCGGCGTCGACAAGGACGGCCAGGAGTGGTACCAGGTCACGCTAGGCGGCGAGCAGGGCAACCGCGCCGCCATCGGCAAGGTCATCGGCCCCTCGTTCAGCGCCGCGCAGATGCCCGACGTGATCGCCAACATCATCATCACCTACGTCGGATCGCGCCACGAGGACGAGCTCTTCATCGAGACCGTGCGCCGCCTCGGCATTGACACCTTCAAGACTCGCGTCTACGCCGACATCATGCCGGCCAGCCGCGCCACCGAAGCCGTGGAGGCCTGACATGAGCGAGAACCTGATCACCCGCACCATTTCGGGCTTCGTCACCGGCCACGACGGCTGGCAGATCCTGCGCGAGGCCGCCGAGAGCGCCGCCGCGCTGCCCGAGGGCAAGATCGTGCTCAAACTCGAGTCTTGGCAGGCCTTCAAGGGCGAGCTGGCCGAACGCGCCGCGCGCGGCGAAATTGGCGCCTGGCTCTCCGCCGACGAAGAGCCGCAGGCGCTGGCGGAAGACTTCTCCAGGCTCGGCCTGATCGCAGTGGACTTCCCCATCTTCCGCGACGGCCGCGGATACAGCACGGCAGTGCTGCTGCGCACGCGCCTGGGCTGGAAGGGCCCGCTGCGCGCCATCGGCGACGTGCTGCGCGACCAGCTTCTGCACATGGTCCGCTGCGGCTTCGACAGCTATGCGCTGCGCCCCGACCAGGACGCGCGCGCCGCGCTGACCGCCTTCAACGAAATGTCGATCCGCTATCAAGGCACCGTGCTCGATCCGCTGCCGCTGTTCCGCCGCGAGCGCGCCCAGGCCGCCGCCGGAGCGCAGGCGTGAACACAGACGTGATCACGCACGTAGCCGAGGCGCCGGTGTCCTTCCTGCGCCCCGCGCTGTGGAAGGCGCCCGAGTACAGCGGCAGCCAGGCCGATCTCGACGCCAAGGCCGCCATGCTCGCGCAGCGCCTCGCGCAGATCGCCGCCACGCACGTGAAACCGCGCTTCGCCACCAGCCTCGCCGCCGAGGACATGGTGCTGACCGATCTGATCGTCAAGGCCAACCTGCCCATCGCCGTCTTCACGCTGGAGACTGGCCGCCTGCCGCAGGCTACGCTCGATCTGCTCGAGCAGGTCGAGGCGCACTACGCCGCCGCCTATGCCGGCCGCGATCTGAAGATCGACCGCTTCGCGCCGCGCGCCGAGGACGTGGGCAACTACGTCTCCAGCTACGGCGCCAACGCCTTCTACGACAGCGTCGAGCACCGCAAGCTTTGCTGCCAGATCCGCAAGGTCGAACCGCTCGCGCGCGCGCTAACAGGCGCCGACGCCTGGCTCACCGGACAGCGCCAGGAGCAGGCCGTCACCCGCGCCAACCTGTCCTTCGCCGAGCGCGACGACGCGCGCGGCGGCATCGCCAAGTACAACCCGCTGCTGGACTGGACCGAGGCCGAGGTCTGGGCCTACCTGCGCCGCCATGGCGTTCCCGTCAATGCGCTCTATGCGCAGGGCTACGCCAGCATCGGCTGCGACCCCTGCACCCGAGCCATCAAGCAGGGCGAGGATGCGCGCGCGGGCCGCTGGTGGTGGGAATCGGCGGAAAAGAAAGAATGCGGCCTGCACGAGGCCAACCTGAACGGCGCCAAGGCGGCGGTCCAGGCCTGAGGTAGCGGCTGAAGTAGCGATTGCAGCAGCAACAGAGAGAATACATGGGCAACATGAACGAACCGCTGGCCGCCGTCGCCACGGAAACCGACCATCTCGACTGGCTCGAAGCCGAGTCCATCTACATCATCCGCGAACTCGTCGCCGAGACCTCCAATCCCGCGCTGCTGTTCTCCGGCGGCAAGGATTCCGCCGTGCTGCTGCATCTCGCCTGCAAGGTCTTCCGCCTGGGCGAGCGGCCGCTGCATCTGCCTTTCCCGCTGGTGCACGTCGACACCAGCCACAACTACGAGGAAGTCATCGCCTTCCGCGACGAGACGGTGCAGCGCCTGGGCGTGCGCCTGGTGGTCGGCCATGTGGAAGACTCGATCAAGCGCGGCACAGTCAAGCTGCGCAGCGCCACCGACTCGCGCAACGCTGCGCAGGCCGTGACCCTGCTCGAGACCATCGAGGCGCACGGCTACGACGCGCTGATGGGCGGCGCTCGCCGCGACGAGGAGAAGGCCCGCGCCAAGGAGCGCATCTTCTCCTTCCGCGACAGATTCGGACAATGGGACCCCAAGGTCCAGCGCCCCGAACTCTGGAGCCTGTACAACGCCAAGGTGGGCCAGGGCGAGCACATGCGCGTCTTCCCCATCTCCAACTGGACCGAGCTCGACATCTGGCAATACATAGCCCGCGAGAACATCGCGCTGCCCTCGATCTACTACGCCCATGAGCGCGAAGTCGTGCGCAAGCGCGGCCTGCTCGTGCCGGTCACGCCGCTCACGCCGCCCGCCGAGGGCGACAGCATCGAAACCGTGACGGTTCGGTTCCGCACCGTCGGCGACATCAGCTGCACCTGCCCCGTGGCCAGCACCGCGGCCACGCCCGAGACGATCATCGCCGAGACGGCGGTGGCCGAGATCACCGAGCGCGGCGCCACCCGCCTCGACGACCAGGCCAACGAGGCGGCCATGGAGCGCCGCAAGAAGGAAGGATATTTCTGATGAACGCACCGACTGAATTCGCACACGTGGCAGCCGGCCACGACCTGGGTGTGCTGCGCGTGATCACCGCCGGCAGCGTGGACGACGGCAAGAGCACGCTGATCGGCCGACTGCTCTACGACAGCAAGGCCGTGCTGGCCGACCAGATCGCCAGCCTGACCAAGGCCACCAGCGCGCGCCGCGGCGCGGCCGTGGGCGCGGGCGTCGCGATCGATCTCTCGCTGCTCACCGACGGCCTGGAAGCCGAGCGCGAGCAGGGCATCACCATCGACGTGGCCTACCGCTACTTCGCCACCGCCGAGCGAAAATTCATCATCGCCGACGCGCCCGGCCACGAGCAGTACACCCGCAACATGGTCACCGGCGCCTCGACCGCCGACGCGGCCATCGTGCTGATCGACCCCACGCGCCTGGACCTTCGCGAGATCGAAGCCGGCGCCAAGCTCGACCTGCTGGCCCAGACCAAGCGCCATTCCGCGCTGCTGCGCCTGCTGGCGGTGCGCCACATCATCGTCGCCGTCAACAAGATGGACCTCGTCGATTACAGCGCCGGCGTGTTCGACTCCATCCGCGCCGCCTACGGCAACATCGCCGCGCGCCTGGGGCTCAAGGGCGTGCACTACGTGCCGGTCTCCGCACTGATGGGCGACAACATCGTCGCCGCGAGCGACGCCATGCCCTGGTTCAAGGGCCTGCCGCTGCTGCCGCTTCTCGAGACCTTGCCGGCTGCGCTCAGCCTGAAAAACGAAAGTTGCGACGAGAAGCGTCTGGCCGCCGCGCTGCATTTCCCGGTGCAGCTCGTGGCGCGCCAGGACGGCAGCTCCGCTGACGACTTCCGTGGCTACATGGGCCGCATCGAAGCCGGCGTGGTGAGCGTGGGCCAGAAGATCCGCGTGCAGCCCGGAAACCGGCGCGCCACCGTGGCCGAAGTTCTCGGCCCGAATGGCGCGCTCGAGCGCGCCCAGGCCGGTGAGGTGGTGACCATCCGTCTGGCCGAGGACGTGGACGTGTCGCGCGGCGACGTGCTGCTCTCCGAGGAAAGCGAGCTGCAGCCCGCCGGCAAGCTGCAGGCTGATCTGTGCTGGTTCAGCGAAGAGCCGCTCAATCAGGGCCGCAAGTATTGGCTCAAGCAGGCCACCTCGACGATCTACGCGCGCTTCTCCGGCATCGAGCACGTGCTCGACGTGTCCACTCTGGAAGAGGCCGAGGGCGTCGTCGACATCCGTCTCAACGATATCGGCCGCGTCAACCTGACCTTGCAAAAGCCTATCGTTTGCTCACGCTACGACGACAATCCAGCCGTTGGATCGTTTATCCTGATCGACGCCGCGACCCACCACACCGTGGCTGCTGGCATGATTCGTGCTTATTTCTGATATTGGGATCCAATCCAGAACGCAAGCAGGCAGAGAACGCATCATGGGCAGCAAACCCGCATCCAATAAGGCATCCCGCAAGGGCAAGGTCTATCTGATCGGCGCCGGACCGGGCGCGGCGGACCTCATCACGGTGCGCGGCGCAAGCATTCTGGAAACCGCCGGCATCGTCCTGCACGACGCGCTGATCCAGCCCGACATGCTCGCCTACTGCCCGCGGGCCAGGAAGGTGGAAGTGGGCAAGCGCTGCGGGCGTTTCTCCACCGCCCAGGCCTTCATCAACAAGCAGCTCGTCGACGCCACCGAAAAATATGAAGTGGTGGTCCGCCTCAAGGGCGGCGACCCCATGCTCTTCGGCCGCGCCGACGAGGAAATGCGCGCGCTGGAGGAAGCCGGCATCGATTACGAGATCATCCCCGGCATCACCGCCGCGCTGGCCGCCGCCGCTGCAGTGCGCAGCCCGCTGACCAAGCGCGGCGTGGCGCGCAGCGTGACGCTGATGACCCAGGCCAAGGCCGCGGGCACTGAGGACGCGCCGCTGCCCGATTCCGATTTGTTGGTGATCTACATGGGTCGCGACCAGGCCGAGCGCCTCGCCGCGAAGCTGATCGCCCAGGGCCGCAGCCCGGCGACGCCCGCGTGGATCGCCGAATCCGTCTCCACGCCGATGCAGCGCTGGCTGCATCTCACCCTCAAGGAAATGGCTGAGGGCGTCGCCAGCTCCTGGCTCGACGCCGCGCAGCCCAGTCTGCTGATGATCGGCGACGCCTTCGCTGCGCGCGCTTCGGCCGCGCAGCCAGCCGCGCCGCCTGAAGGAACTGAAGGGCCTCAGCGGCCCTTCACCACCTTCACCTTCCACTCGAAGCTGTGGCAGCGCTAGTTGGACGAGGCGATCACCTCCTCCTGCGGCATGCGCTTGCTCTTGAATCCCATGGCCTTGCAGCCGTAGGGAAACTTGATCTCATACGTGACGTAGAAATGCGCGCATTTCATGCAGCCCGGCGGGCGGCCGTCCTGTTAATCCATGATGCGCTTGCGCTGGCCGAACGGTTATTTGGCGACCAGGCAGACGGCCAGCTCTGCGCTGAAGACGGGATGCGGCACCTGCGGATACAGCGGCTTGGGCCATTCCCAGCGCGCGCTGGGCGTGGATATCGCAGTGATAGGGCGGGCCTTGCACGAAGCCTTGCGCGGCCTCCGGGCGCGGCTGCTGCATGAACAGCGCGAAGAGCTTGCCGCCGGGCTTGAGCCAGCGGTGCAGCGCCGCCGCGTAGGCGACCCAGTGGTCTGGATGCAGCGCGCAGAGGCAGGTCTGCTCGTAGATGGCGTCCAAGGGCTGCTCCGGCTGCCAGGTGAGCACATCGGCCTGCACTACCTGGGCCTTCAGGCCGGAAGATTGGAGAAGCGCTTCGGTGAGCTTCTCCGCCTCGGTCGCATAGTCGACACCCACGACATCGAAGCCGCGCCGCGCCAGCTCCGCCACCTCCAAGCCGCTGTCGCTGTCGCTGTCGCTGCCGGGCACGGCCACGCGCGCCGGCGCGGCGAGCGCGCCCGATGCCAGCCATGCGGCCAACTACGGGCTCGCGGCGCTGCGGTCCCTGGGAAGCTGCTGCTTCTGGAAGCGTTCCTGCCAGAATTCGGCGTTCGGTCCGGCCATGTCTCCGGAGCCTCTTTGGAATCTGTTATATATTCAAGCGCTGGATTTTAAGCTGGATTCAATTTTCTACTGGATGCATGCACGATGATGATGAGTGAGAAAGATAAAGACAAAGAGAAAGACGCCCCCGCTGGCGCAGAAGGCTTTCTCGAGGAGTGCGCGTTCAAGTTGCGTTTCGTGTTCGTGACCGGCGAGGTCAATTTCAAGCTCGCCACCGACACCGCGCGCCGCCTGATCGCGCTGTCCTCCGACTCCAAGAACCCGATCAACATGCTGGTGTCCTCGCCGGGCGGTCACGTGGAGTCGGGGGACATGATCCACGACGTGGCGCAGTTCATTTCCGCGCCGGTGAACATGATCGGTTCGGGCTGGGTGGGCAGCGCCGCGGCGCACATCTATCTGGCCGTGCCCAAGGAGCGCCGCTTCGCGCTGCCCAACACGCGCTTCCTGATCCACCAGCCGAGCGGCGGCGCCGGCGGCAGCGCCTCGGACATCGCCATCCAGGCGCGCGAGATCGTCAAGGTACGCGAGCGCATCGCCAAGGTGATTTCACGCCAGACCGGCCAGCCGCTGGACAAGGTCACCGCCGACATCGACCGCGACTACTGGATGTCCGCCGAGGAAGCCGTGGCCTACGGCCTGGTGTCCAAGATCATCCATTCGCAGTCGGAACTGGGCTGACACGCTGGCAGCAGCCCAGGCGCCGCTGAAGCAAAAAGGGCCGCGCATGTCGCGGCCCTTTTTCTTGTCTTTCTTGGGTGGGGTTTGCGCCTGCCGCGCGTCCGGGTCTGTCTTGCCCTGCAGCCCGCTTCAGCCCTGCTGATCGAGTTGCGCCAGGCAGTACGCCGCGATCGCCGCCAGCACGCCTTCGTCCTCCCCCACCGCGCCCGCGCAGCGCAGCGCCAGCCCGGGCTGCTCCGCCTGGCAGCGCGCGATCAGCTCGGGAAGGTCCTTGCGGAGATGTCCACCCTGCCCGAAGAACACAGGCACCACCGTCGCCTGCGCGATGCCGGCGGCGGCCAGGGCGGCCACCGTGGACGGCAGATCGGGCTGTATCAATTCGAGAAACGCCAGGCGCACTTCCAGGCCGGGCCGCGCCAGCATGGCCGCCAGCCGGTCGAAGGGCTCGCGCCAGCGCGCATCGCGCGCGCCGTGAGCGAAGAGGATCAGTGCCTTTCCACCCATCTCAGCCCCAGCAGGGCGAGCGCCAGGTAGATCAGGCCCGGAACTATGGCGGTGAAGGGGGCTGGCCATTCGTTGATCAGCCCCAGGTGCGAGAACAGGTTGTAGACCAGGTTGAAGCTCATGCCCAGCATGATGCCGCCGAACACCTTGATGCCGATGGTGCCGGCGCGCGCGTGCATGTAGGCGAAGGGCAGGGCCAGCGCCATCATCACCAGCACGGTGAGCGGATAGATCAGCTTCTTCCACAGGGCGATGTCGTAGCGTTTGGTGTCCTGCTTGTTCTCGCGCAGGTGGCGCACGTAGGAGAAGAGGTCGATCAGCGCCATGCGCTCGGGCAGCACCAGAAGCACTTCGAGGATCTGCGGATTGAGCTCGCTGTCGATGCGCAGGCTGCCCAGGTGGTTGACCTTGACTCGGTGGATCGGCATCAGCGGATCGGGATTGGGTGTTTCCTCGAAATGCGTGATGATGGCGCCGGAGAGCTCCCACTGGCCGTTGTCGAGATAGACGCCCTTCTTGGCGTCGACCAGGGTGCGCAGGTGGAAGTTCGGGGCGAATTCGAAGATGCGAACGCCGTGGATGCTGCGGTCGGGATCGAGGCTGACGACGTTGACGAAGCGGGTGTAGGGCGCTTCGCCGGCGGCGCTCTTGGACTGGGGCGCGGCGGTGTCGCGCACGCCGGTGGTGACCTTGTCCTTGACCCAGACGCCGGAGCGGAAACCCGCCGACACCGTCTGGCCCAGGGCCTGCAGCTTGAGGCGCTCGCCCAGTTCGGAGGCGTAGGGGCCGATGAATTCGCCCACCAGATAGGTGGCCAGCACTAGCGGCAGGCCGATCTTTAGCACTCTCGTGAGCGCCTGCCCGGTGGGCAGGCCGGCGACGCGGAAGATGGTGAATTCGGAATTGGCCGCCATCTGCGCGAAGACGTAGATCGAGCCGATCAGCGTGGCCAGCGGCAGAATTTCATAGAAGCGCCCCGGCGTCTGCAGCAGCACGTAGGCGGTGGCGACGAGCACGGAGTAGTGCGCCTTGCCAACTTCGCCCATGGCGTTGAGCATGTCGAAGAAGACGAACAGGCCCACCAGCGCGAGCAGCACGAAGATGCAGGTGAGATAGATCTGGCGGGCGAAGTACCGCTGATAGATGGGGCCGGCCATGGTTCAGCTCTTCATGCCGCGCGGCAGCATCGCGCGCAGGGGCGCGAAGATCTTCTGGCCCCAGGAGGTTTGGCTGCGGCGCATCGCGAAGAGGAGAAACACCAGGGCCAGCGCGACCACGTGCAGCGGCCACCAGGCCATGATCAGGCTGATCTTCGATCCGGCCACCCAGGCCTGGACGACGTTGAGCATGTTGCTGTAGATCAGGTAGAGCAGCACCGCGATGACCAGCGGGTAGGAGCGGCCGCGGCGCGTGTTGACGTAGGCCAGTGGAATGGCGAGAAAAGAGAGCATGAGCGCCGTGATCGGCAGACCAACGCGCCAGAGCAGCTCACCCTGGTTGGCGGGCGTGGGGCTGCTCAGAAGCTCCAGCGTGGGCACGTTGCGCGCGGGCTTGTCCAGCGGATTGGGCAGCTTGGGCGATTCCACCTTGACGCCGTAGGTGTCGAACTCCATCACGCGGTAGTCGGCCTTGCCGGACACGCCTTCGTAGCGCCGGCCGTGCTCGAGGATCAGGTATCGGTCGCCGTCCTCGCTGGTGCGCAGACGGCCTTCCTGGGCCACGACCACGCCGAGCTTGTCGCCGCGCACGTCGGTAATGAACACGTTGTGCACGCGGGTCAGGTTGGCAGAGAGGCTTTCGACGAAGAACACGCGGTTGGCGCTGGCCGATTCGCGGAACTGGCCGGGCGCGACCAGAGCCACGTCGTCGCGCGCGCCGAAGCGCTGCTCGAGGATGTTGCTCTGATTGTTGGCCCAGGGCCAGGCGAAGATGCCCAGCACCGCGATCAGCGCCACGATGGGCAGCGAGAAGCGCAGCATGGGACGCACGAAGTCGGTCAGGCTGATGCCCGAGGAGAACCACACCGCCATCTCCGAATCCTTGTACCAGCGCGTGAGCACCATGAGAATGGCGATGAACAGCGAGATGGTGAGCAGGATGGTGAGATAGCCCAGCGTCGCCAGGCCGATGAGCACCGCCACGTCGGCTGGATTGGCGCGGCCGTTGGCCACCTTGCCCAGGATGCGGATCACCAGCGTGGTGAGCATGATGGTCAGCATCACAAGGAAGACCGCGCCGGTGGTGTAGCCCAATTCGCGGCGCAGAGACTGCTCGAAGATCATATTGACAGAATGACGGATAATGTCGGCTTGCCGGCAGCGGGCCGGAAACCTGTGAGGTTGCGATGGAATTTAGCATAAAAGCAGTGGAGGCCGTCCGGGCCGGACAAACCGAACTGATTCGCGGCAAGACCGACGCGCTGGTGCTCGGCCTGTTCGAAGGCGTGTCGCCCTCGGGCGCCGCCAAGGCGGCTGACCAGGCCAGCGGCGGCCTGATTGGCAGGCTGATCAAGGCCAGCGATTTCACCGGCAAGCGCGGCAGCCAGCTGCTGCTCTCCGAGCCTCCGGGAATAGGCGCCGCGCGCCTGGTGCTGGTGGGCCTTGGCAAGGAAGAGGATTTCAAGGAAAAGGCCTTTGTCGAGGCGGTGCGCATCGGCGCCCGCGTCCTCGCGGGCACCAAGGCCCGTCAGGCGGTCTGGAACCTGGACCTGCCGCATGGCCGTGGCGTGGACTGGGCGGCGCAGACCGTGGTGCAGACCGTGCGCGACCTGACCTACGACTTCATCGCCCGCAACCCCGGCCTCAAGACCAAGACTCCGCCCTCGGCGCCGGCCCTGCGCAAGCTGACCTTCGCGGTGAACGCAAAATCGGCGGCGGCGGCGCGCGCCGCCATCGCACGCGGCGCGGCGGTGGCCGACGGCGTGGATTTCGCCCGCGACCTGGGCAACCTGCCCGCCAATATCTGCACGCCGACCTATCTCGCCGAGCAGGCCCGCGCCATGGCGCGCCGCCTGGGCGTGAAGGCCGAGGTGCTGGGCCGCAAGCAGATCGAGGTGCTGAAGATGGGCGCCTTCCTGTCGGTGACGGCCGGCACGGTGCAGCCGCCGCAATTCATCGTCCTGCGCTACCAGGGCGCGGCCGCCACCCAGGCGCCCGTCGTGCTGGTGGGCAAGGGCATCACCTTCGACACCGGCGGCATCTCGCTCAAGCCGGGCAAGGGCATGGACGAGATGAAGTTCGACATGTGCGGCGCAGCCAGCGTGCTGGGCACCATGGCGGCGGTGGCGACGATGAAGCTCAAGATCAATCTCGTCGTGCTCGTGCCGACCTGCGAGAACATGCCTTCGGGCGTGGCGACCAAGCCGGGAGACGTGGTCGTGACCATGTCGGGCCAGACGGTGGAGATCCTCAACACCGACGCCGAGGGCCGCCTGATCCTGTGCGACGCGCTGACCTATGCCGAGCGCTTCAAGCCTGCCGCGGTGATCGACGTCGCCACGCTGACGGGCTCCTGCGTGATCGCGCTGGGCCACGTCAACTCCGGCCTCTACGCCAACCAGGAAGAACTGGCGGACGATCTGCTGGCCGCCGGCCGTGACGCGCTGGACACCGCCTGGCGCATGCCTCTGGACGAGGAATACCAGGAGCAGCTCAAGTCGAACTTCGCAGACATGGCCAATATCGGCGGCCGTCCGGCGGGCAGCGTCACCGCGGCCTGCTATCTGTCGCGCTTCGCCGGCAAGTACAACTGGGCGCACCTGGACATCGCCGGTACGGCCTGGAAGAGCGGCGCGGCCAAGGGCGCCACCGGCCGGCCGGTGCCCCTGCTCACGCGCTACCTGAGCATGCTGGCGAAGTGACGCGCATCGACTTCCACAGCAATGTGCCGCACAAGCTGCAGTACGTCTGCCGTATTGCGCGCAAGTCGGTGAGAAGCGGCGCGCGCCTGGTGATCCAGGCGCCGGGGCCGGTGCTGGAGGAGCTCGATACGCTGATGTGGACCTTCTCGCATCTGGATTTCGTGCCACACTGCGCGCTGCACAGCCCGCTCGCGCCGCAGACGCCGGTTCTGCTGGCGGCGGACTTCGAGGAGGCGCCGCACTATCAGGTGCTGGTCAACCTCGGCGACGCGCCACCGCCGCTGTTTGCGCGCTTCGACCGGCTGCTGGAGATCGTCGGAGCGGACGAGGAGGACAAGCACGCCGGCCGAGAGCGCTACAAGTTCTACCGCGAGCGCGGCTATGCGCTGCAGCTGTTCGATCAGGCGGGGAAATCGGAGTAGCCGCGCCGGGGCGCGGCGGTTCTGAAACCGGCGCGCCGGCTCAATTCAACGTGTTTCGAGAATCCAGGTCACCAGCGCGCGGGCGTCCGCGTCGCTGAGCTGGGTGTTGGCGGGCATTGGCACCTTGCCCCAGTTGCCGACGCCGCCGTGCAGCACCCTTTCCACGAGTTGCGCCTGCGCCTCGGCCTTGCCCGCATAGCGCGCGGCGATTTCGCGAAAGCCCGGGCCGAGCACGCCACGGTTGGCGCCGTGGCAGGTGAGACAGTTCTTTTGTTGGGCGAGATCGCGGCCGGCTTGCGCCTGCGCCGGAGCGGCCGCGCAGAGCATGACCAGCGCAGCGGCAAGCGGCGCAATCGCCGAGGCGGCGAACGGGATGGAACGAGGCATGGAGCTCAGCGTGGAGAACGGCGCCCCGCCGCCGGCCTTGCGGGCCGGCTTGTTCTCGGGGCCGGGTGCCGGGCTGTGCATGACGCTCAGTCCTTCTGCACCTGCTTGACGTCGCGCACCGCGCCGAGGTCGGCGGAGGTGGCGAGCGCCGCGTAGGCCTGCAGCGCCTGAGAGACGTAGCGCTGGCGGTTCTCGGGCTTCCAGGCCTTGCCTCCCTTGGCGACCATCGCGGCGCGGCGTTCGGCCAGCTCGGCGTCGCTCACGCGCAGGTTGATGGCGCGCTTGGGGATGTCGATGTCGATCTGGTCGCCTTCGCGCACGAGGCCGATGGCGCCGCCCTCGGCCGCTTCCGGAGAGGCGTGGCCGATCACGAGGCCCGAGGAGCCGCCGGAGAAGCGGCCGTCGGTGAACAGCGCGCATTGCTTGCCCAGGCCATTGGACTTGATGTACGAGGTCGGGTAGAGCATCTCCTGCATGCCGGGGCCGCCTTTGGGGCCTTCGTAGCGGATGACGATGACGTCGCCGGCGTGGATCTGGTCGCCGAGGATGGCGTTCACCGCGGCGTCCTGGCTTTCGAAGACGCGCGCGCGGCCGGAGAAGACGAGGATGCTTTCATCGACGCCCGCCGTCTTGACGATGCAGCCCTTCTCGGCGAGGTTGCCGTAGAGCACGGCCAGGCCGCCGTCCTGCGAATAGGCATGGGACTTGTCGCGGATGCAGCCTTTTTCGCGGTCGAGGTCGAGCTTGTCGTAGCGCTTGTCCTGGCTGAAGGCTACCTGGGTAGGCACGCCGCCGGGCGCGGCGCGGAACCAGTCGTGCACCTTGGCGTCGCTGGTGCGCATGACGTCCCATTGGTTGATCGCGTTGCCCAGGGTCTTGCTGTGCACGTTGCCCACCGAGGTGTCGAGCAGGCCGGCGCGCTCGAGCTCGCCGAGGATGGCCATGATGCCGCCGGCGCGGTGCGCGTCTTCGATGTGGTAGTCCTGCGTCGCCGGTGCGAGCTTGCACAGGCAGGGCGTCTTGCGCGAGATGCGGTCGATGTCGGACATGTTGAAGTCGACTTCGCCTTCCTGCGCCGCGGCCAGCAGGTGCAGAACGGTGTTGGTGGAGCCGCCCATGGCCACGTCCAGGGTCATGGCGTTTTCGAAGGCGCGCTTGTTGGCGATGCTGCGCGGCAGGACCGAGGCGTCGTCCTGATCGTAGTAGCGCTTGCAGATGTCGACGACCAGGCGGCCGGCCTTGAGAAAGAGCTGCTCGCGGTCGGCGTGGGTGGCGACGATGGTGCCGTTGCCGGGTAGGGCCAGGCCCAGGGCCTCGGTGAGGCAGTTCATCGAATTGGCGGTGAACATGCCCGAGCAGGAGCCGCAGGTCGGGCAGGTCGAGCGCTCGTATTCTTCCACTTCCTTGTCGGAGACCTTGTCGTCGCCGGCCTTTATCATGGCGTCGATCAGGTCGACCTTGATGATCTTGCCGGCGATCGCGGCGCCCTTGCCCGAGGTGTCGGCGCCGTGCAGGCTGGCGATGACTCTGCCGGCTTCCATCGGACCGCCGGAGACGAACACGGTGGGGATGTTCAGGCGCATCGCGGCCATGAGCATGCCCGGGGTGATCTTGTCGCAGTTGGAAATGCACACCAGCGCGTCGGCGCAGTGGGCGTTGACCATGTATTCGACGGAGTCGGCGATGAGCTCGCGCGAGGGCAGCGAATAGAGCATGCCGCCGTGGCCCATGGCGATGCCGTCGTCCACGGCGATGGTGTTGAATTCCTTGGCGACGCCGCCGGCCTTTTCAATCTCGCGCGCGACGAGCTGGCCCAGGTCCTTCAGATGGACGTGGCCGGGCACGAACTGCGTGAAGGAATTGGCGATCGCGATGATCGGCTTGTCGAAGTCGCCATCCTTCATGCCGGTGGCGCGCCAGAGCGCGCGGGCACCAGCCATGTTTCGGCCGTGGGTCGTGGTGTGGGAACGGTATTGCGGCATGTCTAGTCCTTATAATCCGCCATATTTTACAGAAACCGGGGTTTCTCAGCATGCTTATCCATCCGCAGTTCGATCCGGAGGCGCTCCAGATCGGTCCGCTCGCGGTCCGCTGGTACGGGCTGATGTATCTGATCGGCTTCGGTTTTTTCCTCTGGCTGGGGCGTATCCGCATCCGCCAGCCGCAATATGCCGCCGCCGGCTGGACCGCGCGCGACCTGGACGACATGCTGATGTTCGGCGTGTTCGGCGTGATCCTGGGCGGGCGCCTTGGCTATGTGCTGTTCTACAAGCTGGGTGATTATCTGGCGCATCCGGCCTCGATCTTCCAGGTCTGGGAGGGCGGCATGTCTTTCCACGGCGGTTTTCTCGGCGTGCTGGCGGTGGTGGCGCTCTTCGCCAGGCTGCGCGGGCGGGGCTTCCTGGAAATCACCGACCTGATCGCGCCGCTGATTCCGGCGAGCCTGGCGGCGGGACGGCTGGGCAATTTCATCAACGGCGAGCTCTGGGGCCGGCCCACGGATGTGCCCTGGGCAATGATTTTCCCGCAGGCCGGCGACAACCTGCCGCGCCATCCTTCGCAGCTCTATCAGTTCGCCGGCGAGGGGCTGGTGCTGCTCGTCCTGCTTTGGCTGTATGCGCGCAAGCCGCGGCCGCTGGGCGCCGTCTCGGGCATGTTCCTGATCGGCTACGGCTGCCTGCGTTTCCTGGCGGAATTCGCGCGCAATCCGGACAACTTCCTCGGCCTGCTCGCGCTGGGGATGTCGATGGGGCAGTGGTTGTCGTTGCCGATGGTTCTGCTGGGTGTCTACATGCTGCGGCGGAGCGCCCGGCAGGGCTTCACAGCGTGAGGCGGATGCCCTGGTAGAGCATGTAGGCTGCCAGTGCGAAAAGGACCAGGCCGAAGGTCTTCTTCAGCTGGGCCACGTTGAGCTTGTGCGCGAGCTTCGCGCCGAGCGGCGCGGTGAGCACGCTCACCACCGAGATGCACACCAGGGCCAGCAAGTTGATGTAGCCCAGCGAATGCGGCGGCAAGCCTGGCATGTCGTAGGTGTTCCAGATGTTGTTCAGCGAGGCAAACACCGCGATGGGGAAACCCAGCGCCGCGCTGGTGGCGACCGCGTTGTGCATCGGCACGTTGCACCAGCTCATGAAGGGCACGGAGAGGAAGCCGCCGCCCGCGCCAACGAGGCTGGAGAGAAAGCCGATGACGCCGCCGGCGCCGGCGGTGCCTATCTTGCCGGGCATTTTGCGCGAGGGCTTGGGCTTGCGGTTGGCGATCATCTGCCAGGCCGAGAAGCCGACGAAGAGCGCGAAGAACAGCACCAGCGGGCCGGTGGGCATCCACTTGAACACCTTGCCGCCGATGACGGTGCCCACCAGGACGCCGGGCACGATGGCCGCGACGATGTCCCATCTCACCGCGCCCTTCTTCTGGTGCGCGTAGACGCTGGAGAGAGAAGTGAAGACGATGGTGGCCATCGACGTGGCAATCGCCACGTGCGTGACCAGTTCGCCGGACATGCCCTGCTGGGCAAAGATGAAGGTGAGGAAGGGCACCAAGATCATGCCGCCGCCCACGCCCAGAAGCCCCGCCGTGAATCCCCCGAAAGCGCCCAGGGACAGCAGGATGATCAGGCTGATGCTCATTCGTACTCTGCGTTGTCTTTATGTATGTATTCCGCTTAACGCCGGATGATAGCCGATAGGTGGGCCGCTCCGCTCAGCAGTGCATCCTGCGCGCATCGGCAGGAACAAACCTTTTCCGCGTTCATCTGATTTTCCGACTGCGGCGGCGATGTCGCCGCGGCCAGTGACGCAACCCACTTCGAGAAGGGAGTTCATAATGAAGAAGAAATACAACCTGCCCGCTCTGCTGATCGTCGCTGCGCTCGCCGCCGGAACGGCGGGCTGCGCATCGCCCCCCACCCAGGATGGAACGGGAGAATACGTCGACGACACAGTGATCACGACCAAGGTGAAGGCAGCCATCTTCAACGAGCCCACGCTCAAGGCGCTGCAGATCAACGTCGAGACCTTCAAGGGCGTGGTGCAGCTGAGCGGCTTCGTGGTGTCGCGTTCGGAGATCGACAAGGCGAGCGAGGTGGCGCGCAAGGTTGGCGGCATGAATAGCGTGAAGAACGACCTGCAGCTGAAGTAAGGCTGGCGTCTTTCCATGCAGGGCATGCCGCGATGCATGGGGCGCGCGGTCTCTTCGAGAAGATGCCATGCTGTACACGATTGCCGTTGTGCTGATTTTTCTGTGGCTCTTGGGCCTGCTGACCAGCTATACGCTGGGAGGCCTGATCCACGTCCTGCTGGCGATTGCGATCATCGCGGTGCTGTTGCGGGTGATCCGTGGAGATCGGCTGCTGTAGGGTCCCCACCTTGGCCGCTAGGCCGGCATCCCGAACCCAAGTAGGTTCAGAATAGTACGGCAGCGAAGCTTCGGGCGCATTCGCCGCTGCAGGGAGGGATGGGTTCGCGAGAACCCGCCTCTGTGCCGCGTGAACGCGACTCGCCCACATCGCATGGTCCGTACCGGATGCGCGAGCATCGGTTCAGGGAATGGTTGGCCATGGCGCACCAGGTAGGGATGTGTGATCTTACCGCAGGCGCGGCGCCTTTTATTTATCCGGCATTGAAGCAATGAACTCAAGCGGCATACCGAACCGGCGCATGTTCGAAGTAGCTCTTGACGCGCTCGGGCTGTCGCTAAACGCTGAGCAGATGCTGGCGCGTGGCATTCACCAGTTGCAGCTTCGAGCGAGCTGGAGCGAGTTTGGTGCCGACCTGCTTCAGGTCGGCATTGGCCATTTCGTTGGGGCTCAGTTCGTGGCTGTAGCTTGGCAAGTAGAAGACTTCGATCTCGTGCTTGTTCTCGGCCAGCCAGGCCTTCACGGGCTTGCTGTGGTGCACGCGCAGGTTGTCCAGGATCAGGTAGATCTTTCGGCCGGCATCCTTGACCAGCCGGCGCAGGAAGTCGATCAGAGTGTCGGCGCTCAACGCTCCGTCGAAGGCCTGCCAGCGCATCTGGCCCTTGTTGGTGACGGTGGAGATCACCGACAAGCCGTGGCGCTTGTTGTTCACGCGAATCACGGGCGTCTTGGGGAGTCCTCCGTCGAGCCACTTTTTCACCGCCGCCGGCGACTGCTCGTAGGCCTTCTTCATGGGCTTTTTCGGCGTGAAGCCCCAACGCTCCAGATACAGGCCCATCGTGCGAACGGCCAGCTTGATGCCTTATCGGTTAAGGATCAACTCGGCAACTGCCTGGCGGCTCCACAGCGCATAGATCATCTTCAACTGGTCGGGCGTGCGGTCGCGGATCAGCCGCTGAACCTCGCGCTCCTGCTCCGCCGTCAGCGTTCTGCCCGTACCCTGTGGGCGCCCGGGGCGCTCAACGTCGAGGGCCTTCCACCCGCCCGCGCGATACGCCTTCACCGCCGCAATGAGCGTCGTGCGCGACATCTCGCATTGCGCCGCCGTGTCCTTCAGGCTCACGCCATCCAGCCGCATTTTCACCGCACGTCGACGCCGTTCGTTCAGGGCGGCTACCGGCAGCGTTCTCGAGTCGATTTTGTCCCTGCAACAGCAGACTCTATATCACTCAATAAGCTCAATGTTTAAGTGCCGGATCAATAACTCCCGGAATTGTCGCTATTCTCGTGACGCCCACGGCTCAGGTCAATCCCCAGCTGCTTGAGCTTGCGGTAGAGGTGGGTGCGCTCCAGGCCGGAGCGCTCGGAGACGCGGGTCATGCTGCCGTTCTCGCGGGCGAGGTGGTATTCGAAGTAGGAGCGCTCGAACAGATCGCGCGCGTCGCGCAGCGGCAAGTCGAAGGATGCCTGCAGCCCGGTCATGACGGGCGAGGGCTGCGCCGCCGCGGCCGACGCTTCCATGCCGTTGGCGCCGAACCGCCCGGCGAATTGTCCCCCCGCCGGTCCGCCGATCGGGTTGCCCATGGGGCCGCCGACGCCGCCGGTGAGCCCCGAGTTCAGGCCGGAGCTGATGCCCGGGCTCATGGCCGCGCCGTTGGCGAACTGCATGGCGTCGGGCTGCGCGGGCATCACCGTGCGGTGAATGGACAGGCCCAGGCCGCCGCTGAGCGGCGTGGGCGTCTGGCGGTGGATCTGGGCGCCGCGCGCCAAGCCGGATTCCACCGCCTTGAGCAGCTTCTGCAGGGCGATGGGTTTTTCCAGGAAATTCAGCGCGCCGATGCGCGTGGCCTCGACCGCGGTGTCGATCGTGGCATGCCCCGACATCATGATCACCGGCATCGTCAGGCGGCCTTGGCTGGACCACTCCTTGAGCAGCGTCACACCGTCGGTGTCGGGCATCCAGATATCGAGCAGCACCAGATCGGGCGCTTGCTGGGCGCGGTATTCGCGCGCTTGCTGGGCGTTTTCCGCGAGCTCAACGACATGGCCCTCGTCGCCGAGGATCTCCGAGAGCAATTCGCGGATGCCCATTTCGTCGTCAACAACAAGAATGGTCGCCATTCATCTTCCCTGCACTGCGTGTTGTGGCAATGGACCGGCCGCACCGTCTCGGACTGGTTCGGCAAGCCGGACAAACAGGATGGACACCTGGGCGCCATCCGATCTTTCTTCGCCCCGGTTACGCAATTCTATGCGCGCGCCGTGCTCATCGATTATTTTTTTCACTACTGCCAGACCAAGCCCCGTTCCCTTTTCCTTGGTGGTGACGTAGGGCTCGAAGGCGCGGTTGAGAATCCGCGTCGCGAAGCCCGGGCCGTTGTCTTCGATCGTCAGGCGCACGGCCCGCTCCGGGGCGCCGCTGACGGACGAATATTCTACTGGTTCGGTTTGCACGACAACATGGCCAGGCAATTTGCTATTAGCTGCATTATCTGCGACCGCGTCGAGTGCATTTTGTAGCAAATTGTGAATAACTTGACGAAGCTGCGTTCTGTCGCCTTCGAGATTCGGCAGATCCGCAGCAAGTTTCACTTCAATCACTTCATGCGGGCTGTGGCCGTGCTCGTCGATGCCGTAAAGATTGAGCACTTCGGCGATCAGCGCGTTCAGGTCGAGGGCTTCCAGATTCAGCGGCTGGGTGCGGGCGTAGTCGCGGAAATCGTTGACCATCTGTTTCATCGCCTCGACCTGGTTGACGATGGTCCGGGCGCCGCGCGCGAGCATGGCGGCATCGGCCTCGCCGAGCTTGTCGGCGAGCTTCATCTGCAGGCGCTCGGCCGAGAGCTGGATGGGCGTGAGCGGATTCTTGATCTCGTGCGCGAGCCGGCGCGCCACCTCGGCCCAGGCCACCGAGCGCTGCGCCGACATGACTTCGGTGATGTCGTCGAACACCACCACGAAGCCGAGCCGCGCCGAATCCGGCTCGGGCAGGCGCGCGCCGCGCACCAGCAGCGTCAGCGGCTCCTCCTCGCCGGGCAGCTGCAGCTCGATCTGCTTTTGCCAGTGGTCGGCGCCGCCGGCGGCGGAGCTGGCCTGCTGTTCGGCGAAGGCCTGGCGCACCGCCTGGCCGAATTCGGACAGACCGGGCAGCGCCTCCAGCGCCAGCCACAGCTTCACGGCGAAAGGCTGGCGGAAGATGCGCTCGGCGCCGGGGTTGGCGGTGCTCAGGCGGAAGCGGTGGTCGAGCACGAAGACGCCGGCGGTGAGATTGGCGAGCACGCTTTCCAGATAGGCCTTGGAATGCTCGAGCGCGGCCCGGTTCATCTCCACCGCGCTGCGCGCCTCGGCGAGCTGGCTGGTCATCTGGTTGAACTGGCGCGTGAGCAGCGAAAGCTCGTCGTGGCCGCGCGTCTCCAGGCGGCGGGTGAGGTCGCCCTCGGCCACCGCCTTGGTCCCCTGCAGGAGCAGCAGCAGCGGCCGCGCGAGCTGGCTGCCCAGCAGCAGCGCGAGCATCAGCGCCAGGAAGACCGCCAGCAGCAGCGTGAGCGTGAGCGTGCCGATATACATCTTGCGCAGGCCCGTACGGCCAAGGGCCTTGGCCTGATATTCGGCGTAGGCCTCTTGCACGGCATCGGCGTTGCGCGCGAGATTTTCGGGCACTGCCTGCACGAGCTGCAGATACAGATTCTGCTCGGGCGGGCGTGCCCCCAGGCCAAAGTCCAGCAACCCGCGCCCGATGTCGAGCTGCGCCGTGTTCGACGAAGGCACCGCCACGATCACCCGCAGCCGGAAGGACTGCTTCACCGAATCGACCGGTTCGCTGCCGTTTTCCACCGCACCGAAGCCGCCTCGGGTCTTCTCCGCCTGGCGCAGCATCGCCGGCGTGGGCAGGTCGGGCACGACCTTGTAGTCGCTCGAGGCGTTCGCCACCACGCGGCTGCCCGCGCCGATCAGCGAAGCCCCCTGCACCCCGAGCTGATCGCGCAGGCGCGAGAGCGTGAGCGCTAGCCCGGCATCCGAGCCCACCGAGCGCGCCGCGCTCAGCTGCTCGGCCATGAAGCGCGCCTTGTCCTGCAATTGCGAGAGCGAGGAGTCAATCGTGGCGCGGCCCAGATTCAGCCCGGCCTCCAGCGCCGACTCCACCTTCACGTCGAACCACGATTCGATGCTGCGCGAGACGAACTGCAGCGAGACCAGATAGACCAGCGCCCCCGGCAGCACGCCCACGACGGCGAAGAAAAACCCCAGCTTGGCCATCAGCCGCATGCCGAAGCGCCCGCGCGCCAGACGAAGCACCAGCGTCACCGTCAGCGCGCCGATGATCAGCACGAGCAGCACGCCGATCACCAGGTTCACCTGATAGAGCAGCGAATAGTATTTGTCGAAGAATTCCGTGTTCGCCGACGCGGCCGCCAGCAGGCCCAGCAGCAGCGCGATGACCACCACGCCCGCCGCCAGCACCGGGAAGACCACGCGGCCCACGCGGCTGCGCGCCGCCGGTGCGGCCACGCCACCCACCTTCTCGGCGCCCGGTTCGCCCTTACATGCCATTTTCCTGGATCACCAAGGGGAAATGGCTCCACTCCGAGCCCAGGGTCCAGTCGCGCGAATTCACCGCGTTCACCTGGAAGGGTTTGGGAAGCTGGGTCAGATCCAGGCGCATGCGCACCTTGGCCAGATAGGTCTCGCCGGCCTTGAGCGCGCTGCGGTCGACGACGCGCCAGTTGCGCACCGTCTTGATAAAGCCAAGCGCCTCGGCGAGCGTGGCGAAGCGCAGCTGCAGGCCGCCGGTGGACACGCGGTATTGCCGTGTCAGCGGCTGGAAGGAGAGGCGGGTGACGCGCGTGGCCGTCGCGGCGGTCTCGTCGAACCAGTACCAGCGCGGCCGGGTCAGCTCGAAATCGGTGGCGAAGTAGAGTGCGATGCCCTTGTTGATCGCGTCTTCCAGGCCCTGGGGCAGTTCGAATTCAAATTGTGCGGAGAGTTCGTAGCCGCCTTCGCCGGGATCGAGATTGACCTCGCGCACGCGGATCGCCTCGGCCGCCAGGGCGCCGTCGAAGACGTCCAGGCCCATGCCAGAGAGCGCGGCCGTCATACCCGCGAGCAGCGCGCAGCACAGCAGCGTGCGCCGCAGCCAGCCGCGCAGTAGGTAGAGCGTTCGGAGGCCCATGTCGCGCACGGCGCCCCGATCCGCCATGCCCCGGTCTGCCGCGCCTGAGGCCATTGCCGGCACGGCATGCCAGGCGGTGCTCGGCGTGTCGGGATGCGCGGCTCGGCGGCGCAGGATGGAGACGGTGCGCAAGGTTCAGCTCTTCTCAGGACAGCGGGCGTTTCTGAAACAGCGCATAAAAAAATCCGTCGTGATCCGCCGAACCCGGCGCGGCCCCGCCCTCCGCAGCGTATGCGGCCGGCGTGCCCGGCAGCAGCTGTCCTAGCGTACGCAATCGTACCGCATCTTTTCTCGTCCCTTCAAACCACGCGGCTTTCTCCTCGCACTCCTGCGGGAAGACCGAGCAGGTGACGTAGAGCAGCTTGCCGCCGGGAGCCAGCAGCGGCCAGAGCGCGTCGAGGATGCGGCGCTGGGTCTGCCGCAGCGCGGCGACGTCGCTTTCGCGGCGCAGCCAGCGGATGTCCGGATGGCGGCGCACGATGCCCGAGGCCGAGCAGGGCACGTCGGCGAGGATGCGCTCGAAAGGCTCGCCGTCCCACCAGCCCGAGGGCTCGGCGGCGTCGCCCGTGCGTACCTCGGCCTGGAGCTGGAGGCGCGCGAGATTCTCCTCGATGCGCCGCACGCGCTGCGCATCCGCATCGAGCGCCACGACCCGCGCCGTACCGGCCAGCTCGAGGACGTGGCCCGTCTTGCCGCCGGGCGCGGCGCAGGCGTCGAGCACGCGCATGCCATCGTCCGCGTCGAGCAGCGGCGCGGCGAGCTGCGCGCCGGCGTCCTGCACGGAGACGAGGCCCTCGGCGAAGCCCGGGAGCCGGTCCACCGGCGCGGGCCGCGCCAGGCGCAGGCCCTGCGCCCCGAGCGGCTCAGCGTCCAGCCCCGCCTCGCGCAGACGCACCAGATAGGAGGGCACGTCGCCGCGCGCGAGGTTCACGCGCAGGGTCATCGGCGGATGCGTTTTGCCGGCTTCGAGGATGGCCTGCCACTGCGCGGGATAGGCGGCGCGCAGGGTGTCGATCCACCACTGCGGATAATTCCAGCGGGCTGGCTCGTTCAGCCGCGCCTGGTCGTCAAGCTCGGCGCGGCGGCGCAGGAAATTGCGCAGCACGCCGTTGACCATGCCCTTAGCGCTGCGCGTGGCGCGTCCGCTCTCGGCCGCGCGCACCGCCTGATCGACCACGGCGTAGTCGGGGTAGCACGCGGCGTCCGAGGGCGCGGCCTCCCCGCCATGCTCCCGCCAGCCCAGCAGCGCCAGCGCGCAGACCAGCAGGTCGCGCACCGGCGGCGCGGGCGCGCGCTCGACGAGCTGGGCCAGCACGGCGTCGCACCAGGCCAGCCGGCGCGCCGCGAGATAGGCGAGATCCTGGATCGCGCCGCGGTTGGCGCGCGGCCCGGCCCGCACGGCGGCCGCGGCGACGGCGGCCGGCAGCGCCCCGCTCTTGCGCAGGCTGCCGATGGCGGCGGCCGCACCGGTCAACGCGGCGGAGAGGGAGTCGGGGCTTGCGGGCGTCGCGGTCACGGGCGCTTCAAGCGGGATAGACCCCCGTGCTCGCCATGTGCATTAGGCGCGCGATCCGGTCCTCGGTGGCCGGATGGGTGGAGAACAGGTTATGCAGCCCGCCGCCCGAGAGCGGATTGAGGATCATCATCTGCGCCGTCGCCGGATACTCCTCGGCGGCGGGGAAGGGGATGCCGTTGGCGTAGCGGTGGATCTTGTCCAGCGCCGAGGCCAGGGCCCGCGGGTCGCCGGAGATTTCCGCGCCGCCGCGGTCGGCCTCGTATTCGCGGGCGCGCGAGATCGCCATCTGGATCAGCGCGGCGGCGATCGGCGCGAGGATGGCCACCAGGATGCCGGCGACGGGGTTGGCCGGGCGGCCGTGCTCGTCGCGCCCGCCGAAGAACATGGCGAAATTCGCCAGGGCCGAGATCGCGCCAGCCATGGTCGCGCTGATGGTGGAGATCAGGATGTCGCAGTGCTTCACGTGGGTGAGCTCATGCGCCATCACGCCGCGCAGCTCGCGCGCGTCGAGGATGCGCAGGATACCCGTGGTCGCGGCCACCGCCGCGTTCTCCGAGTTGCGGCCCGTGGCGAAAGCGTTGGGCGCCTCCTCGTCGATCAGATAGACGCGCGGCATCGGCAGGCCGGCGCACTGCGCCAGCTCGCGCACCGTGGCGTAGAAATGCGGCGCGCTGGTCTCGTCGACCTCCTGGGCGTTGTACATCGACAAGACCATCTTGTCGGAGAACCAGTAGCTGAAGAAATTCACCGCGCCGGCGAACAGCAGGGCCATCAGCATGCCGCGCTCGCCGCCGATCATGTCGCCGATCGCGATAAACAGGGCCGTGATGCCGGCCATCAGCACGGCGGTCTTCATCCAGCTGAACATGGCGCAGTCCCCTCCCGGACTTGAAAACGGATTTGCAGATTTGGAAGCCCGATTTAGAAAATTTTTGTTACAAATCGTTCACCGCGCGCCAGCGGGTAGCCGGCGAGGAACTGCCGGGCCGGCAGGCGCTTGCCGCCTGGCTTTTGCAGCTCGGTCACGCGCAGGATGCTGCTGGCCTCGCCCTCGCCGCAGGCGATGAGCACGCCGTCGCCGTTGGCCTCGAGGATGGTGCCCGGCGCCTCCTTGCTCGCCCCGGCGGCCGCCTCGGCCAGCCAGAACTTGATCTGCAGCGCCTGCGCGCCCTCGCGTAGCTGGGCGTGCGAGCCCGGCACGGGGTTGAAGGCGCGGATGCGGCGCGCGAGCGTCTGGGCGTCGCGCGTGAAATCCAGCGCGGCTTCCTCTTTGCTGAGCTTGGCGGCGTAGCAGGCGCCCTCCTCGGGCTGGGGCGTGGCCGCGAGCCGGCCCTCGGTCTCGAGCTGGCGCAGCGCCTCCACGATCATCCGCGCGCCCAGCGCGGCGAGCTTGTCGTGCAGGCTCGCGCCGGTGTCGGCGCCGGTGATCGGCAGCTCTTCCAGGGAGATCATGCCACCCGTGTCCAGGCCGGACTCCATCTGCATGATGGTCACGCCGGTCTGCACGTCGCCGGCCTCCAGCGCGCGCTGGATGGGCGCCGCGCCGCGCCAGCGCGGCAGCAGCGAGGCGTGGATGTTCAGGCAGCCGTGCGGCGCGATGTCCAGCACCTCCTGCGGCAGGATCAGGCCGTAGGCGGCCACCACCATCACGTCGTGCGGCGTGTTGCGCAGCGTCTCCAGCGCGGCGGCGGCCTCCTCGGGCCAGCGGCCGGTGCGCTTGAGCGAGGGCGGCTGCAGCACGGGGATGCCCTGCGCGGCGGCGAACTGCTTGACCGTGCTCGCCGCCAGCGGCATGCCGCGGCCGGCGGGCCGGTCGGTCTGGGTCAGGACGAGGGGTAGCTCGAAGCCCGCGCCGTGGATGGCTTCCAGGGCAAGGCTGGCGAATTCCGGCGTGCCGGCGAAGATGACATTGAGACTCATGGGCGGAAAAGTAAAAAATCAGAGGATGGGAAGGCCAAGGACGGCGCTTACGGCGCGGACCATGGCGCGCAACTCATCGCACCGGGCAGTCGCCGGCGGGCGCGAGCAGCGTCAGGCCCAGCTCCTCCGTCGGGAACACCGGCGCGAAGGGCGCGGTGCGCAGTGTGGGCAGCACTTCGAGCGGCGCGCCCATCGTCCTGGCGAGGCGGCCCAGATCGGCCGCGCTCAGTGCCACGGCGGCCAGACCGCAGCGGCGCACGTCCTCGGGCGCGATCCAGGGCGTGAGCGTGAAGTTGCCGTCGGTCAGCACCAGCGGCGCGGGGAGGCTCCCCCCGCTGGCCTTGCCCGCGAAGAAGCTCACCACGCCGCCTTCCCAGGTCGGGCCCGCCACATAGCGCAGCGGCTTGCTGGGGAAGCGCGCGTTCCAGGCGTCGAGCACCGCGCGCGCGAGCGCCGGACCGGGATAGACGGCGCGCGCCGACTTCTGCGAGATGCCGTAATAAAACGCGCTCGACTTGATCACATAGGAAGCGCCGAAGACCAGCTGCAGCGCCAGCCAGACCGCCAGACAGCGCCTGCGCCAGAGCCGCCGCGTAGCCTCATCCGCGCCCAGGCGGTCCTCGAGCCAGCCCACCGCGAGCAGTCCCACCAGCGGCAGCATGGCCGAGCTCCACATCGGATGCAGCGGCTTGCCCGTCAGCCCGAACATCAGCGCCACCACCAGCGGCCCCAGGCCCATCACGACCAGGAAGCGGCGGTTGAACACGCGCCGCGCGTCCTCGGCCGAGGTGCCCGAGAGGCTGGCCGCCGCGTCGGGCGGAGCGCCGCGGCCCAGCCAGGCGGCGGCGATCAGGATGAACAGATGCGAGATCAGCAGATAGGCGATGAAGGAAGAGAAGCCCGCCGCCCAGGAGGTCTGCGTGGCGAGCTCCTGCATGCGCTCGGCGGCGTAGTGCAGCGGCATCCAGTCGTTGCGTACCAGCCAGACCAGATGCGGCAGGAAGACCAGGGCGCAGCCCAGCGCGCCGAGCAGGAAGCGGCCGGTGCTGAAGTTGAGCCGCGCGCCGCGGTCGAAGGCGAGCAGGAAGAGCGCCGGCGGGATCATCAGCGCGGCGGTGTACTTGGCGAGCGCATTGGCGCCGAGCAGCGCGCCGCAAAGCAGCCACCACCAGGCGCGGCCCTTGCCCTGCGAGGTCAGCGCGAAGTAAAAGGCGGCGAGCGTCCAGGCCCAGACCGGCATCTGCGCGACGTTGTGGTTGAAGTCCGTCGCCCAGAGGTTGCAAAAGAGCGAGAGCGCGCCGAGCATCACACCCGCCAGCGCGAGGTGCGCCGGGAACATGCGCCGCGCGATCAGCCAGACGGCCAGATAGGTGAGCGCCACAGCCAGCGCGCTGGGCGTGAGCAAGGCGAAGAGGGTCTTGCCGAAGAGCGCGGTGCTGGCGGCCACCACCCAGACCGGCAGCGGCGGATGCTTGTAATAGCCCCACTGCGGCGCGAGGCTCCAGGAATACATCTCCACCGCGTCCAGCGGCGGCGCATGGTGCACGAAGAGCGGCACCGCCGTCCACCAGATCAACTGAAAGAGCAGCAGCGCGGCGAACAGCAGGGCGGCCTTGCCGGCGGACAGGTACTTGATCATTTGCGCAGCGTCACTCCGCAGGCGGCGGCGAGGTCATAGCGTTCCAGGAAGGGGCAGCCCCAGACCGGCAGCGGGATGCGGTAGAACTGGCGCGCGATTTCCTTGAGCACGCCCTCGCGGTAGGCCGCGTAGTTGAAGCCATCGCCGTCGAAATACCAGTAGTCGATGCCGTCCACCGTGAACTTGACCGTGCGCACCTCGCGGAAGTAGGGGCGGGCGTAGTTTAGCACGTCGTTGCCGCGGCTTAAGATGCGCACCGGCTTGCCGTCGAACTGGCGGAAGTCCACCAGCACGTCGTCCTGGCGCGCATGGAAGCGTCCCGTGCCGAAGACCGGCACGTATTCGCGCACGTGGTAGGCGAGGATGACGCCGGGCGAATACACCATGCTCATGGTCACCGCATCCTTGGACAGATCATTGTGCAGGGCGGCGGCGACCTGCCGCGCGTCGAACAGGAAGGCCAGGTCGTCGTGGAACTTGTACTTGGACCAGAGCGAGAGCGGCGCATGCGTGAGCACCGCGAGCAGCAGAAGATGCGGCAGCGAGAGCCAGGCCGTCCATTTGAGCGCGGTGCGCAGCCGGGGCGCGGCCAGCACGGCGCCCGCCGTCGCCAGCACGAAGGGCATGAAGCCCAGCACCCAGTGCAGGCCAACCAGCTTCTCCGTGGAGAGCAGCAGGAAGAGCAGCATCGGCGCGAGCCAGAGCAGCAGCACGCGCCGTCCCCCCCAGGCCGCCCTCGGCCTGCGCGCCGTGGAGTTCGGCGCGCGCGCGCCACAGGCGCCACAGCACCCAGGGTGTGATCAGATACGCCATCATCACCAGATAGGTGGCGATGGTGTCGAGCGAGAAATGCACGTCCTCATTGCGGTTCATCAGGTTGAACATGATGTTGTTCCAGCAATGCGTGGCGTTGTAGACCACGTTCTCGGCAATGAAGGGCAGGGCCGCCAGCCCGATCAGAAGCAGCCGGCCGAAGCGCCGCACGAAGCCGCCGCGCTCGGTGAGCAGGGCTGCCGCATAGGCCACGCCCATGAGCACCGTGAAATACTTCGACAGGAAGGCCAGACTGAGAAAGACGCCGCAGAGCAGGGGCCAGCCCAGGGTGCCGCCGGCCTTGGCGGCGGCGTCCGGCGCGCCCTCGTTCAGGGCGGCGCGCGCGAAGGCATAGCCCGAGCAGAAGAGGAAGGAAACCAGCGGCGTATCGGTAGTGACGAGGATGTCGATCCAGCTCACCGGCAGCATCAGATAGACCGCCCCAGCCAGCCAGGCCTGGGCCGGGGCGCGTTGCGGGAAGACGCGGCGCAGCAGGTCGACGATGCTCAGGCCGATCACGCTCGAGAGCAGGATGGTGGGCAGGCGCAGCATCAGCGGCGTGTCGGAGATCCGCACCAGCAGCGCCAGCCACCAGCCGATCATCGGCGGATGGTCGTAATAGCCCCAGTCCGAATGGATGCCCCATTGGGTGAAGAAGGCTTCGTCGTTCGTGATCTGCACGACCACGCCAAGCCAGACGCTTGACGATCAGCGTGAGGACGAAGACCCAGAAAAACACGCGTGCCGCGCTGGGCGTCGCGGCGGGTGCCTGGGGAGCGGCGCTGGCCGGTGTCTCCATGCGTGTTCCTGTGAGTGCCTGTGTGTGCCGCCAGGCTAGGCCGGGGTGGCGCCCGCCAGCATGGCGACCACGCCCGCGCCGACCCACCAGCTGAAGCGGTCGCGCAGCGCGAAGAGCACGGGATCGTCACTCATCTGCCGCCGCGCGGTCTTGATCCAGAGCCGCATCACCCAGGCGAGCAGCAGCGGGCAGGCGAGCCAGAGCAGTTGCTGGCGGGCGTAGAGCACGGCGCTGTTCTGACTGTCGATATAAAGCGCGATCACCAGCACGGCGACGAAGCCGCTGGAGATGCCCATGCCGCTCAAGTAGGGCAGGTCGGTCTGCAGATAGCCGTGCGCCGAGGGCGCCTCGCGGCCATCGGCCAGGCTGTCCTCGAGTTCGGCGCATCGCTTGACCAGGGCCAGACTCAGGAAGAGGAAGCCCGAGATCGCCAGCAGCCAGTTGGACACCGCGATGCCGCTGGCCACGCCGCCGGCGAAGACGTGCAGCGTGTACAGGCCGGCGAGGATCAGCACGTCGATGAAGGCTTCGCGCTTGAGCGCCAGCGAATAGGCCAGGGTGACGACGACGTAGGCTGCCAGCACCACGCAGAACATCGGCGAGAGCTGCCAGCCGAAGACTAGCGAAAGCGGCAGCAGCACGCCGGCCGCGAGGATGCCCGCCTGCGGCGAGAGCGCGTGCTTCCAGGCGGAGAGCCCGGCGCGTTCGCGCTCGCGAAGACGCGCTGGGGCTTGCTGGCCTGCCGGGTGTGCGCCAGCGCCTCGCGCTCCACCTCCGGCGCCGCTGTCGCTGGCGTAGGCGAAGGCGGCGGCATCGGGACGGGCCGCTTGCGCCTCGGCGCCCGCCTGTGCGCCTTTGTCCGGCGCCGCGCCTTGCGGTTGTGCATGCGCGCGCAGCTGCCGCGCCTTGTTCGCGCCCTTGAGGTTGTGGCCGTCTTCCATGCCCAGCGCCTCGGCGAAGATGCCCAGATGCCGCGCCACCGCGCGCACCGGGCGGATTTCGGAAGCGCTCACCAGATAGAGTTTTCGGCCGCGCGCCGCTTCGCCGCGCAGCCAGCCGAGGAAGTCCGCGCAGTAGGGCAGCAGAGCCGGATAGACTTCGACGCGGTCGGCGATGCGCTGCTTCAGATGCACCTTGCCGCGCAGCAGCCACAGCGCCATGGAGAAGACCGACAGCGGTTCACGGCGCAGCAATTGCAGCGCGGATTCGAAGAGCAGATCGGTGCGGATCAGGGGGCCGTCGAGATCGACGTAGAGCGGCAGCTCGGAGGGCGCGGCGCCATGGCCGGCGGCCCCGCCAACGGCTTGGCCGCGCGGGGAGTCGGGCGTCTGCGATTCAGCAGCGCCGGCGTGCACGGGACAGGGGGAGAAACAGCATGGGCGCATTATAATCGGTCTGTTTTGTCCGCAACCACCGTGCGGACCCGGCCTGTTCAAATCTTTTTCAACGCGTTTCCGTGGATCGCATGCGCCCAGCCGATTTCAGCCTGTCCTGCGTGGTGCCCGCCTACAACGAGGCCGGTCACCTGGCCGAATTCGTCCGCGCGCTGCATGCGGCCGTGTCGCGGATCGCGCCGCGCCACGAAATCCTTATCGTCAACGACGGCAGCCGCGACAACACCGGCGAGATCGCCGCGCAGCTCGCGCGCGAACTGCCGGTGCGCTACCTCGAACTCTCACGCAACTTCGGCAAGGAGGCGGCGCTCTCCGCCGGCATCGATCACGCGCGCGGCGACGCGGTGCTGCTGATCGACGGCGACTTCCAGCATCCGCTGGAGCTGGTTCCCGACATGCTCACGCAGTGGAAAAACGGCTACGACATGGTTTACGGCGTGATCGCCGACCGCAGCTTTGAATCTGGCGGCAAGCGCGTGGGCACCAGCCTGTTCTACCGCATCCTCAATTTCAGCTCGCGCGTGCCCGTGCCGCCCAATGCGGGCGACTTCCGGCTCATGGACCGCAAGGTCGTCGAAGCCCTGCGCACCCTGCCCGAGCGCAACCGCTTCATGAAGGGCCTCTACGCCTGGGTGGGCTTTCGCAGCGTGGCCCTGCCATTCGTGCCGGCGGCGCGCGAGAGCGGCAGCTCCAGCTTCAACCTCAAGGGCCTCGCCGCCCTGGCGCTCTCGGGCATGACCGCCTTCTCCACCGTGCCACTGCGCATGTGGGGCGTGATCGGCAGCCTGATCTCGGCCGTGGCCCTCGTCTACGGCGTCTACATCATTGCCGACGCCATGCTGCTGGGCAATCCCACGCCGGGCTGGGCCACGCTCTCGGCCGGCCTGATGCTGTTCTCCGGCATCCAGCTGCTTTCCATCGGCATCCTCGGTGAATATCTGGGCCGCGTCTACGAAGAGGTCAAGCACCGACCCATCTACCTGCTCGCGCGCGACGAGGACGGCAGCCCGCTCAAATGACCGCTCTACATAAATAGATGGCGCTTCCCCTGCCGCGCTGGATGGTCTTCGCCGCCGTGGGCGCCGCCGCCGCCGCGGTGCATTTCCTCGCCGTGCTCCTGCTGGTCGAATTTTCCGGGCTGCCACCGCAGCCGGCCAATGTGCTAGCCTTCCTGATCGCCTTCTGGGTGAGCTACGCCGGCCACTCGTGCCTGACCTTCGCCGCCGCCGGTGCGCGGCGTGCGCAGTCGCTGCCGCGCTTTTTCCTCGTCGCCGTGTCTTCCTTCGCGGGCAATGCCGCGCTCTTCGCGCTCCTGCTGCGCTTTGGCTGGGACTATCGCACCGCGCTGTTCACCGTGCTGCTCATCGTCGCCGTGCTGACCTATCTGGCGAGCCGGCTGTGGGCTTTCCGGGGCGCGGCGAAATGAGCACGCCCCTCCTCCACCGCCTCACGCTCTGCGCCGACGACTTCGGCCAGCATCCGGCCATCGACGCGGGCATCATCGAACTCGCGGGCCGCGGCGTGTTGCACGCCGTGAGCTGCATGAGCGGCGCGCCGGGCTGGAAGAGCGCCGCGCCCATGCTGCGCGCGCTTGCGGCGCAGCTGGAGCTGCGCATCGACCTGGGGCTGCATTTCAATCTGACGGAGGGCTTCGGCCTGGAAGGGGAACCGATGCCGGCAGGCGGGGTGGCGTCCATCGCCCCCGCCGCCCCGCGCGGCCTCGGCACGCTGATCGCCGCCGTCTGTCTGGGCCGCCTCGGCGGCGCCGAACGCGCGCGCCTGCGCGCCGCGCTGAGCGCGCAGCTCGACGCCTTCGCCGACGCGGTCGGCGCCCTGCCCACGATGCTCGACGGCCATCAGCACGTGCATCAGTTGCCCGTCGTGCGAGAGGTGTTTCTGGAGGTGATCGCCGAGCGCTACGCCAGCCGCGCCCGGCCCTGGCTGCGCAACACTGTGCCGCCAGCGGGCCTGGGCGGCTTCAAGCCGCAGGTGCTGGCCGTGCTGGGCGGGCGGGTGTTCCGCCGCCGGCTGCTTGCCGAAGGGCTCGACACGAACCGGGGGTTTCTCGGAGTCTATGGGTTCGACGCGCCGGACGAATCCGCCTACGGCGCGTGGATGGAACGCTGGCTGGCGCTGGCGCCGGACGGTGCGCTGCTGATGTGCCACCCGGCAAGTGCCGAAGTGCCGGAGGACACCATCGGCCACCAGCGGCCGATGGAATTCCGCTATCTCGCTTCCGAGGCCTTCGCGCGCGCGCGCCCTGCGCGGCATCGTGCTCGGGCCGATGCCGCGGGCCTGATCACGGGCCTGACACACCCCCGAGCGCGATCCAGATCCGAAAAGGACCCGTCCGGGCTGGCTTCCGGTTAGGACTTCGACAGGAACTTCGGTGGGGGACTTCAGGCAGAGTTCAGACGAACGCAGGCAGACTTCAAACCGTCTCGCGCTGATGCTTCTTCATCTTCGTGCGCACGCGGGTCTGCTTGATCGGTGAGAGGTATTGCACGAAGACCTTGCCCAGCAGATGGTCCATCTCGTGCTGCACGCACACGGCGAGCAGACCGTCGGCATCGAACTCATACGGCTCTCCGTCCACTCCCAAAGCGCGCACGCGGATGCGGTCCGGACGCTCGACGTTGTCGTAATAGTCGGGCACAGACAGGCAGCCTTCTTCCCAGACCTTCTTTTCCTCGCTGGCCCAGATGATTTCCGGGTTGATGAGGACGCGGAGCTGGCCGTGCGCATCGGAGGTGTCGATGACGATCACGCGCTCGTGCACGTTCACCTGCGTGGCGGCCAAGCCGACGCCGGGCGCCTTGTACATGGTTTCGGCCATGTCGGCGACCAGCTTACGGATGCGCTCGTCCACCACCTCCACAGGTTTTGCAACCTTGTGCAGCCGGGGGTCGGGATAATGAAGAATGTCGAGCAGCGCCATCGCCTGATCAATAATTGCGTGTCTTGCAGGGATGGAGGGCATTTTACCCTCCCGCCGGCCTCGCAGATAAATAGGGGCATTTGACCAAGTTGCAAGCGCATCCGCAAACCGCCACCCCCGAGGAAGTGAAGGCCTGGCTGCGCCTGGTCGAGGCCCCCGGCGTGGGCCTGGCCACCGCGCTGCGCCTGCTCTCCGCCTTCGGCATGCCGCAGGAAGTGCTGGCCCAGTCCTATTCCGCGCTGCTGCCCTACTGCGGCGAGGCGGCGGCCAAGGCCCTGCTGGCGCCGCCACCAGACGCCCTGCGCGAACTGACCGAGCGATCCCTTGGCCGCCCGCCTTGGCGATGGTCGGCGCGCGCCATGCGACCCAGCAGGGCATGCGCGACGCCGAGCGCTTCGCCCAAGCCCTGGCCGAGGCCGGGCTGGCAGTGGTCTCCGGGCTGGCACTGGACATCGACGGCGCGGCGCACTGATGGCCGGCGAGATGGGTACGGGCACGATCGCCATGATCGGCACGGGTGCGGACCGCGTCTATCCGCCCGCGCACCGCGATCTGGCGCATGAAATCTGCCAGTCCGGCCTGATCCTGAGCGAATTCCCGCTGGGCGCGCCGCCGCTGGCCGAGCATTTCCCGCACTGCAACCGGCTGATCGCCGGGCTCGCGCGCGGCATGCTGGTGATCGAGGCGGCCGTGCAGTCCGACTCCCTGATCACCGCGCGCATGGCCGCCGAGAGCGGGCGCGAGGTCTTCGCCATGCCCGGCTCCATCCATGCGCCCCTCTCCAAGGGCTGCCATGCCCTGATCAAGCAGGGGGCCAAGTTGGCCGAATCTGCCCAGGACATCCTGGAAGAACTGTGCATCCAGCCTCGGACGGCCAAGCCGGCGGCCGGCAAAACGCAGGCTGGCAAGTCTTCCGCCGCGAAGCCTGCGTTCGCTTCCGCCTCCCTGGCCTCCCCGGACGCCCTCCCCGCCCCGGCCGGCGCCCTGCTCGCGGTGCTCGACGCAGCCCAGCTGACCCTGGACGAACTCAGCGCCCGCGCGGGTTTGCGGGCCGACGAGGCGGGCGCCGGCATGCTTGCCCTGGAGCTGGCCGGACGGGCCGAAAGCCTGCCCGGAGGGCGGTACCGGCGGCTGGATTAAGCTGGGGGGATGGTATACCTCAAGCTTGCGCCTGTCCGGGAAACGCTCTTAAGATGCGCCTGAAATTGCAAGGGCAAACCAAATTTTGAAAGCAGTCGCAAAAAAACCGCCACGATCGCCGAATCCTCCGATGGAGAAATCCAGGGTAAGGCGCTGATCATCGCCGAGAAACCCTCGGTGGCGGCGGACATCGCCCGCGCGCTGGGTGGGTTCACCAAGCATGACGAATACTTCGAGAGCGACGAATTCGTGCTCTCCTCGGCCGTCGGCCATCTGGTCGAGATCGGCGCGCCGGACGAATACGAGGTCAAGCGCGGAAAATGGAGCTTCGCCCATCTGCCGGTGATCCCGCCGCATTTCGATCTCAAGCCCATCGCCAAGACCGAGGCGCGCCTCAAGGTGCTGCAGCGCCTGATCAAGCGCAAGGATGTCACCGCCCTGATCAACGCCTGCGACGCAGGCCGCGAGGGCGAGCTCATCTTCCGGCTCATCGTCCAGCACGCCAAGGCCAAGCAGCCCATCCGCCGCCTCTGGCTGCAGTCCATGACGCCCGCGGCCATCCGCGACGGCTTCGCCCAACTGCGCGAGGACGTCGACATGCTGCCCCTGGCGGACGCCGCGCGCTGCCGCTCCGAGGCCGACTGGCTCATGGGCATCAACGGCACCCGCGCCATGACCGCCTTCAACAGCAAGGGCGGCGGCTTCTTCCTCACCACCGTGGGCCGCGTGCAGACGCCCACGCTCTCGCTCGTCGTCGAGCGCGAGGAAGCGATCCGCAAATTCGTCTCGCGCCCCTATTGGGAAGTGAAGGCCGAATTCATCGCCGCGGCCGGCATCTACGAAGGCCGCTGGTTCGACCCCGCCTTCAAGAAAGACGAATTCGATCCCGAGAAGCGCGAGTCGCGCCTCTGGAGCGAGGCCGAGGCCCTCTCCGTGGTCGCGGCCTGCCGCGGCAAACCGGGCACTGTCACCGAGGAGTCCAAGCCCTCCGCCCAGATCGCCCCGCCGCTCTTCGACCTCACCAGCCTGCAGCGCGAGGCCAACGTCCGCTTCGGCTTCTCCGCTAAGAACACCCTGGGCCTGGCCCAGGCGCTCTATGAGAGGCATAAGGTCCTGACCTATCCGCGTACCGATTCGCGCGCCCTGCCCGAGGACTACATCGGCACGGTCAAGCAGACCATGGAAGCCCTGGGCGACGCCTTGGTCAACTTCTATCCGCACACCGCGAAGATCCTCGCCAACAGCTGGGTTAAGCCCAACAAGCGCATCTTCGACAACAGCAAGATCTCCGACCACTTCGCCATCATTCCGACGCTGCAGGCGCCCAAGTCCGCGCTCTCCGAGCCCGGGCTGAAGCTCTACACGCTGGTCGTGCGGCGCTTCCTGGCGGTGTTCTTCCCCGCGGCCGAATACCTGGTCACCACCCGCATCACGCAAGTGGCCGGCCACCGCTTCAAGACCGAGGGCAAGGTCCTCGTCAATCCCGGCTGGCTCGCCGTCTACGGCAAGGAAGCGCAGGTCTCCGATGGCAAGGACAACAAGGAAGAAAGCACCAACCTCGTGGCCGTGGGCAAGGACGAGAAGGTCGCCACCGAAGACGTGCACGCCGTGCCTCTGCACACCCGCCCGCCGGCGCGCTACTCCGAAGCCACGCTGCTCGCCGCCATGGAAGGCGCTGGCAAGCTCGTCGACGACAACGAGCTGCGCGAAGCCATGGCCGGAAAGGGCCTGGGCACGCCCGCCACGCGCGCGGCCATCATAGAAGGCCTGCTCGCCGAGAAATACCTCATCCGCGAAGGCCGCGAGATGATCCCCACCGCCAAGGCCTTCCAGCTAATGACCCTGCTGCGCGGCCTGGGCGTGGAAGAACTCACGCTCGCCGAGCTCACCGGCGAATGGGAGCACAAGCTCGCGCAGATGGAGCGCGGCGGCATCAAACGCGAAGCCTTCATGCAAGAGATCGCGCAGATGACCCAGCGCATCGTCAAGCGCGCCAAGGAATACGACAGCGACACCATCCCCGGCGACTACGCCACCCTGTCCGTGCCCTGCCCGCACTGCGGCGACACCGTCAAGGAAAACTACCGCCGCTTCGCCTGCGACAAGTGCAGCTTCTCCATCAGCAAGATCCCGGGCGGGCGCCAGTTCGAGATCGATGAAGTGGAAACGCTCCTGTGCGAGCGCACCATCGGTCCGCTGCAGGGCTTCCGCAGCAAGATGGGCCGGACCTTCGCCGCCATCCTCAAGCTCGTGCCCGACACTGAGAACGACAACCTCAAACTCGAATTCGACTTCGGCAACGGCTCGGGCGAGGACGAGGGCGAACCCGTCGACTTCACCGGCCAGGAAGCCGTGGGCGTCTGCCCCAAGTGTAGAGGCGCGGTCTACGAGCACGGCATGCGCTACGTCTGCGAGCACGCTGTGGGCGCGAACAAGAGCTGCGACTTCACCACCGGCAAGATCATCCTGCAGCAGGAAATCTCCCGCGAGCAGGTGGGCAAGCTGCTCGCCCAGGGCAAGACCGATCTGCTAACCGGATTCAAGTCCTCGCGCACCGGGCGTAACTTCAAAGCCTATCTCGTGAAGCAGCCCGACGGCAAGATCGGCTTCGAATTCGAGGCCCGCGAGCCGAAGAAGGGTACCAAGCCGGCGGCCAAGACCGCCGCCAAGGCAACGGCGGACGAAGCGCCGGCGGCAGCGGCGCCCGCGAAGAAGGCCGCAGTCAAGAAGACCGCGGCCAAGAAAAAGCCCGCCTAGCATCTACGGGCGGGCGCTTTGCCGCCCGGCCCGCATCCGTTTCCGCCCTTGCATGCCGGCGTAGTCGTCCGGCTTCCTTCGGCCGTTTTCCTCGTCTGCGCCCGGACCGCTTATCCGAACTAAGCGCTGACGGAAAAATCTTCACGTCGTCGCTCCGGCTTTCCCGTCAAGCCCCGCCGTGCCTGGCTCAGCCGTGCCCGTGACCACGTGACGCTTTAGCCAGTTTTGCTAATTTTTGACCATTCATCCGTGAGATTTTTTTCCAAACGGATCGACCCAGCAGTTCTCAGATTTTTCCCCCCGAGGACACGCATGCTTGATCTTTTCCGGCCCCAATCCCCAGAATCCGTCCAACGCCTCAGCGGCACGGTCGTCGTCGCCGTGAGCCGGCGCCGCGAAGTGACCATGACCGACGACCCCGAGTGGGCCGATCGCATCACGGCCGGCGCGGAATTCCTGCGCTCGCTGCTGCGCGGCGGCGCGACCATCTACGGCGTGAACACCGGCTACGGCGAGGCCTGCACCGTGCCCGTGCCGCCTGGGCTCGTCAACGAACTGCCAGTGCAGCTCTTGCGCTTTCTCGGCTGCGGCATGGGCGAGATCTTCAACGCCGAGGAGACCCGCGCGGTGATGCTCAGCCGCCTCAATTCCCTGGCGCAGGGCTATTTGGGCGTGCGCCACGAAGTGCTCGACCGGCTCGCGCTCTTCCTCAACCTGGACGTGCTGCCGCACATTCCGGCGGAAGGCTCGATGGGCGCCAGCGGCGACCTCATGCCGCTCTCCTATCTGGCCTCCACGCTCATCGGCGAACGCGAGGTGCTCTTTCGCGGGCGCGTCTGCCCGGCGGCCGAGGCCCTGGCGGCGCTCGGCGTTGAGCCCATGGAGCTCACGCCCAAGGAAGGCCTCGCGCTGATAAACGGCACCGCCGTGATGACCGGGCTGGCCTGCCTTGCCTGGCACAGCGCCGAGCAGCTCACGTGCCTGGCCAGCCGGCTCACCGCGCTCACCGTCGTGAGCGTTCGACGGCCGGCCCTAGCACTATGACAAGATGCTCTTCGACGCCAAGCCACACATCGGCCAGGGCCAGGTCGCGGCCTGGATCCGCGCCGACCTCGCCGGCCGGCCCGAGCCCAAGGAAAGCAGCGTGCAGGACCCCTACTCCGTGCGCTGCGCACCGCACATCATCGGCGTGGCGCGCGACGCACTGGGCTGGATGCGCTGCGACATCGAGAACGAGCTCAACAGCGCCAACGACAATCCGCTGATCGACGCCGAGCGCAAATGCCTGCTGCACGGGGGCAACTCCTACGGCGGGCACGTCGCCTTCGTCATGGACTGCATGAGGAACTGCGTGTCCAACCTCGCCGACCTGATGGACCGCCAGATCGCCCTGCTCGTGGACGACAAATTCAGCCGCGGCCTGCCGCGCAACATCAACGGCGCTGACGCGCACCGCGGGCCCATCAACCACGGCTTCAAGGGCGTGCAGATCGCCAGCTCGGCCTGGACGGCGGAGACGCTCAAGCTCGCCATGCCGGCCAGCGTCTTCTCGCGCTCCACCGAGGTGCACAACCAGGATAAGGTGAGCATGGGCAGCATCGCCGCGCGCGACTGCCTGCGCGCGCTCACACTCACCGAGCAGGTGGCCGCCGCGCATCTTCTGGTGGCCCGGCAGGCCGTGATGCTGCGCCTGCGCAGACCCAGCGCACAGGCGCTGACCGGGGAGATGGCGCAATGCCTCGAGGAGTTGGCCCTGCTCTGCTCGCCGCTGCTCGAGGACCGGGCACTGGACCGCGAGCTGCAGGCCGTGACGGCCTGGGTGCGCGGTGGGGACATGGCGCTGTACGGGGGGGTGAGGCAAAGGCGCTTTCGCCGGCAGGCGGGGCTGAGGCCGTCGTGCCGGCGCCGGCGCGCCTGCGCGCGCGGGGCGTCCGGCGAAGCTGGCCATGCCGGCTATTTTCCGCGCAAGCTTCGGAGCAGGAAGCGGCCGGGATCGACGGCCGCCAGCAGGTCGGTTTCGAGCGCTGCAGGCTCGCCCTCGAGTTCGGCGGCGATCAGCTCGCCCGCCAGACCCGCCCAGCTGAGCCCGTGCGAGCCGAAGGCCAGCGCGGCGTAGAGGCTGACGTGGCGGGGAAGATCGGGTAGATGCGCGCCGCGCAAGGCTTCGCGGTCCTCGAGCGCGGCGGCTTCGTCGGCGAGCCGGCCGATCAGAGGCATGCGATCGCGGGCGACGCAGCGCTGGCCGACGAAGGCGCCGAGCCGGTCTTGCAGGGATGAAGGCAGTCCCAGCAGCGCCGCAAAGGCGTTCTTGCCGAGCAGCCGTTTCAGGCGGACGAGATTTTCCGCGTGCTCCGTCTTCCGTACGACCATGTCGGGATCGTCCTCGCCGTAGCTCGCGCCGAAGAGCAGATCGCCGTTGTCCGTCTGCAGCGCGTAGCCGTCGCCACAGAGGACGGTGTCGAGCCGCGGCGCCGTTTTCCGCAGCATGCTGACTTGTCCACGCACGCCGCGCAGCGGCAGGGCGTCGTTGGCGATGCCGCTGGCCGCCAGCAGCGCGCACGCTTCCAGGGCGTTGGCGAGGACGAGGACGGGCGCCTGCGCGAGGCCCCGGCCTTGCGCGTCCAAGGCCTGCCATGCACCTCGCAAGCCGCCCAGCCCGGCTTGGCCGGGGGCGAGGTTTGCGTCCATCGGCTCCTTGCCGTGCTTGGCGCGTTCGCTGCTTGACGGGCCGTCTTGCCCATCGCCGACACGGCGTAGCGCCGCGGCCGATGCGCCGTAATGCCCGCGCACCGCGCCACCCGCTGCGTCGAGCATCGCCGCGCAGAGGCTGGGCGGATGGCACCAGCCGGCGAGCGGATAGACGGCGGATTGCCGCGCCGCGTCCCAGCGGGCGAAGGCGGGGTCGAAGGCGAGCTTGGCGAGCATGGCTTCGAGCGCCGCCACCTCTTTCGGGCCGGGCGCGGTTTCGCGCGCGCCGACGGCATGCCAGTGAAAGCCGTGGGCGCGCAGCGCCTGCCATTGCCGCGTGGCGAGCAAGAGGCCAGCGCGGGTGGCGCGCGCCGCGAGGTTGTCATCCGCGGCCAGCAGCGGGTGAAGGACCGCCGCCTCGTGCGCCGAGGTTTCACGCGCCGGCGTTAGCTGACGCTCGATCAGATCCACTTGCCAGCCGCGCCGCGCCAAGGCCCAGGCCGTCGCGCAGCCGGCCAGCCCCGCGCCCACGACGATGGCGCACCGCTCCGCGCCCGATGCGGGCGCGGATGAGGACGCCGGCGCGGGCACCAAGCTTGGTGCGGCAGGCGAGGCAGGCAGCGCCTCGGGTGGCGCATGCCGGCGCAGCTTCCATTGCGGCGCGAAGACGCCGGCGAGCATGTCGCGCTTGCCGCCGTAGCCGGGGTGTTTGCTCACGGTGAAGCCGGCTTCGGCGAGGGCGGCGCGCACGGAGGCGGCCACGGTGTAGGTGGCGAGGGTGGCGCCTTCGCGGGCGAGGCGCGCGAGAGGCTTGAGCACGGCGTGCGACCACATCTGCGGATTCTTGGCGGGCGAGAAGCCGTCGAGATAGAAGGCGTCCACACCGGCGTGCAGCCTGGGCAGCAGGTCTTCGGCGTCGCCAAGCGCGAGGGTGAGCACGGGGCCGGGTTCGCCGCCGTCGTGCAGCGCGATGCGGTGCAGCCCCGGCGTGAGCACCGGCCAGGCGGCGAGCAGGGCCTGGACGAGCGGCTCCCACTCCTCCGGCGTGCAGGCGGCGAACACGCGGGCGAGGTCGTCGCGGCGCAGGGGATGCTTTTCGATGGAGACGTAGTGTAGGCGCGGCACCATGGCCGCGCCTGTAGCGGCGGCCTCGGCCTTGGTTTTTTTCCAGGCGGCCCAGGTGGCGAGGAAATTCACGCCCAGCCCGAAGCCGGTCTCGAGAATGGTGAAGTGGCCCGGCAAGGGCTTGCCGCCCGGGGTGGCGGCAGCGACGGATCCGGTCGTGGACCCAGCGTCCGGCGTGGACGCCGTGGCGGCATCGGACGCCGGTGCGGCCAGCCAGCGTTCCGGCAGCCCGTTACCGCCGAGAAAGACGTGGCGCGCCTGCCCGGCCGCGCCGGCGGCGCTGTGATAGACGTCGCCGTACTCGCTGGAAAAAGGAACGCCCGCGCCGTCGAAGCCGGCACGGACGGGTGTGAGGGTCATGGTCGGGTCGGAACCGGATCTGGACCGTGGCGGCGGCGCGCTGGCCGAAGGCTGTGCGCCTCTGTCCTGTGCGCGGCGGGGGAGATCAGGCCGTCCCCAGCACGTCTGGGGGGATCAGGCGCTGAGGCGCTGTTCCAGCTTGGCCTTGGTCTCGATCAGTTCCTTGGGCAGGTGGTATTCGAGCTTCTTGAACAGGTCGGCGTGCAGCTTGAATTCTTCCTGCCAGGCGGCCTTGTCGATCGAGGTGACGGTATCGAACTGGCTGGCGGTGAAGTCCAGGCCCTTCCAGTCGAGGTCGTTGTAGCGCGGGGTCACGCCGAAGACGTTCTCCGAGCCGCTGGCCTTGCCTTCGACGCGCTCGAGCATCCACTTGAGCACGCGCATGTTCTCGCCGTAGCCGGGCCAGACGAACTGGCCGTCGGGGCCCTTGCGGAACCAGTTGACGCAGAAGATGGCGGGCAGCTTGGCGCCGCTGGCCTTCACGGCGTCGCCAAGCTGCTTGCCCAGGTTGAGCCAGTGCTGGAAGTAGTCGCTCATGTTGTAGCCGGCGAATGGTAGCATGGCGAAGGGGTCGCGGCGGACCACGCCTTGCGCGCCAGCGGCGGCGGCGGTGGTCTCCGAGCCCATGGTCGCGGCCATGTACACGCCTTCGACCCAGTCGCGTGCCTGGGTGACCAGGGGCACGGTGGTGCTGCGGCGGCCGCCGAAGATGAAGGCGTCGATGGCCACGCCGGCGGGGTTGTCCCACTCGGGGTCGAGCACCGGGTTGTTGGTGGCGGCCACGGTGAAGCGGGCGTTGGGGTGGGCCGCCTTGCGGCCGGCCTTGCCGTCCTCGGGTGTCCAGTCCTTGCCCTGCCAGTCGATCAGGTGGGCCGGGGCTTCCTTGGTCATGCCTTCCCACCAGACGTCGCCGTCGTCGGTCAGCGCGACGTTGGTGAAGATGACGTCCTTGTTCAGGGAGGCCATGCAGTTCGGGTTGGTCTTGTCGTTGGTGCCGGGGGCCACGCCGAAGTAACCCGCTTCGGGGTTGATGGCGTAGAGGCGGCCGTCCTTGCCGGGCTTGATCCAGGCGATGTCGTCGCCGATGGTGGAGACCTTCCAGCCGTCAAAGCTGGCGGGCGGGATCTGCATGGCGAAGTTGGTCTTGCCGCAGGCCGAGGGGAAGGCGGCGGCCACGTGGTGTTTCTTGCCCTCTGGGGAGGTCACGCCGAGAATGAGCATGTGCTCGGCGAGCCAGCCCTGGTCGCGGCCCATGGTGGAGGCGATGCGCAGCGCGAAGCACTTCTTGCCCAACAGCGCGTTGCCGCCGTAGCCAGAGCCGAAGGACCAGATTTCCTGGCTGGCGGGGAAGTGCACGATGTACTTGGTGCTGTTGCAGGGCCAGGCGACGTCCTTCTCGCCTTGTTCCAGAGGCTTGCTCACGGTGTGCACGCAGGGGACGAATTCGCCGCCCGTGCCGAGCACGTCGTAGACGGCGCGGCCCATGCGGGTCATCAGGCGCATGTTGACGACCACGTAGGGGCTGTCGGAGAGCTCGATGCCGATGTGGGCGATGTGTGAACCGAGCGGGCCCATGGAGAAGGGCACGACGTAGAGGGTGCGGCCGCGCATGCAGCCGTCGAACAGTTGGCCCAGGGTGGCGCGCATTTCGCCGGGGGCGATCCAGTTGTTGGTGGGGCCGGCGTCTTCCTTCTTGTCGGTGCAGATGAAGGTGCGGTCTTCCACGCGGGCGACGTCCGAGGGGTCGGACAGGGCGAGGTAGGAGTTGGCGCGCTTGGCCGGGTTGAGCTTCTTGAGCGTGCCCGCCGCGACCATCTGCGCGCACAGGCGGTCGTATTCGGCTTCCGAGCCGTCGCACCAGTAGATGCTGTCGGGCTTGGTGAGGGCGGCGATCTCGCCGATCCAGGCAATCAGTTTTTGGTGTTTTACATAGTCAGGCACGTTCAGGGCCGGAACGCCCTGCATGGCGAATTGATTCATGGAGTACTCCAAATTAAGAAATCCTGCGCCGGGCCCAGCGAAGTTTCGGCGGATCGAAGGGGCTGCCCCCCTCCTGCAAACGCCGGCTGCGTGCCTCCCAGCGGCTTAAATGGGTGCAGAGTATACTCCGGCGCCCTCCCCCCTATTGTTTTGCGACGCACTATCCTGTCTGCCAGGATTTTGTGTCCAAGGTATGTCAAAAACTGTGTCTTTTCAGTTGCTTATCCTTGGGTTCGGCAATTTTGTGATAGATACCGGCACCATGATTGTGTCGGGGACGTTGAACAAAATTTCTTCCGGCATGGGCATTTCCGTCCCGGAGGCCGGCCAACTTATCACCGCCTTCGCGGTTTCCTGCTGCCTGGGGGCGCCGCTGTTCGCCAGTCTGGCGAGCCGGGTGGAGCGCCGGCTGCTTCTGACCGTGGCGCTGAGTATCTTCGCCCTGGGCCATGCGGCCAGCGCCCTGGCCGATTCGCTGGGCCTGCTGCTGGGCATGCGCTTCCTGAGCGCCTTCGGCTCGGCGATCTTCACGCCGCAGGCGGCCGCCACGGTGTCGCTGCTGGTGCCGCAGGCCGAGCGCGGCAAGGTGGTGGGCACGATTTTCCTGGGCTGGAGCATCGCCTCGGTGCTGGGCCTGCCGCTGGGCCACGCGATCGGCGCGGCCTGGGGCTGGCGCGCGGCGATGTCGGTGCTGGGCGCGGCCCTGGTCTGGCGTGTGCTGCCCGGCGGGCTGTTCACCGCGCCGATCAGCCGCGAGGCCTGGATCTGGATGGCGGGGCCGCTGGCGCCGGTGGCGGTGTCGCTGAATTCCTCGGCGATCTATATCGGCTAGGCGATCGGCTCGGCCGTGGGCGGGCTGCTGTACGCCGCGCCGGGGCCGGCTGCGTTGTCCTGGGCGGCGGCGGCGTTCACGGCCGCCGCCATTTCATTTATATGTCGCTCTCCGCGGAGCGGATGGCGGCGAAGGCGCCCTGAAGCAGTTCGGGCCGGCCGAAGGACGCGGGACCGCCAGCCTTGTCCGGACGGATCCGGCGCGGCGCTGAATTTGCCGGCCCACGCTTGAATTCCGTGCGCGCGGCGGCACATACGGACATCGCCGTGGCTTTGCCAAAGCGGCCAACCCGCAGGGAATGCCATGCCCCGACGCGGTTTTATCCTCACGGTTCTCTCCCTCATCACCCTCCTGCACGTGTATATCGGCTGGCGGATCCTGCCCGATCTGCCGGTTGCCGCCGCGTTCAAGGCGCTGGGCGCGGCCTGGCTGGCGGCCTCGGTGCTGCTGATCCCGGTCGGGCTGCTCTCGCGGTTTGTCGCGCGCCAGCCGCTGGCCGACCCGCTGGCCGACCCGCTGGCCTGGGTGGGGATGCTGGCGATGGGTTTATTCTCTTCCTTGCTGGCGCTGACGCTGCTGCGCGACCTGGGCCTGGGCACGGCGGCGCTGCTGGGCGGCGCGGGGGAGGCGGCGTTGGCCTGGTCGGCGGCGCTGGCCCTGGGGTTGGCGGCGCTGACGACCTTGATCGGCTTGATCAACGCGCGGCGTCTGGCGGGCGTGGTGGAGGTGGACGTGCAGATCGCCTGGCTGCCGCCGGGGCTGCACGGCTTCACGATCGCGCAGATCAGCGATATCCACGTGGGCCCGACGATCAAGCGCGGGTATCTGCAGCGCATCGTGGACCGGGTGAACGCGCTGGGCGCGGACCTGATCGCGGTGACTGGCGATCTGGTGGACGGCAGCGTGGGCCGGCTGGCGCCGCACACGGAGCCGCTGGCGGGGCTGCAGGCGCGGCACGGCGCGTATTTTGTCACGGGTAACCATGAGTACTACTCGAGCGCGCATGAGTGGATCGTGGAGGTGCGCCGCCTGGGGCTGACGGTGCTGATGAACGAGCACGTGCTGCTGGCGTACGAGGGCGAATCGCTGCTGGTGGCGGGCGTGGCCGATTACAGCGCGCATCAATTCGACGAGACGCATCGCAGCGATCCGCACAAGGCGATGGCCAACGGCCCGGCGCGCATGCTGGGAGGCGGGCGCGGCGAGGGCTCCAGGGCGCAGGCGCCGTCCGGGGCGGAAGCGCAAACGCGGCACGGAAGCGGCAGCAGCGCTAGCCGTGGCGGCGACGGCGCGGGCCGGGTGGTGGGCGTGGGCGCGCGGCTGCTGCTGGCGCACCAGCCGCGCTCGGCCTTCGCGGCGGCGGAGGCGGGCTTCGATCTGCAGATTTCGGGCCATACGCACGGCGGCCAGTTCTGCCCCTGGAATTTCTTCGTGCCGATGCAGCAGCCTTTCACGGCCGGCCTGAACCGGCTGCGCGAGCTGTGGGTGTATACGAGCCGGGGAACTGGCTATTGGGGTCCGCCCAAGCGCTTCCTGGCGCCTTCGGAGATCACGCGGCTGAGGCTGGTGGCGGCCTGAATGCATCTCGGCGCGCATCTCTGCGCACGCGGCGCAAACCTCCGCACGCTCTTTCGCACCCCCCCCCTTCAATCCCGCCCGCGGCCCGCCCCGCGGGCTTTTTACATCCGCAGCGTCGCGGACAGCGCGTCGAGAAAGCGCGCGCCGCCTTCCCAGCCCAGGTCGTAAGCGGGCCGCATCATCTCCGGCCTGGTGTAGTCCCAGCTGGCGATGGGCACATTCTCGGAGGGTTGCACGTAGACGCGCGCCTGCACGCCGCCGGGCACGGGATGATCGACGCGGAAGGTCTTGGGCCGCGGATACAGACGCGTGACCATCACCAGCACCAAGCCCGGTATCTGATCCAGGGCGTCCACCGGCACGTTGCCGACCATGCCGCCGTCGAGCACGGCGCGGCCCTGACGCCGCAGCACGGGCGTGAAGGGCGCGGTGCAGGAGGACTGGAGCACGAGGTCGGCGAGTTCGGCTTCGTCGGCGCAGTCCTGGACCCGCGCGAATTCGGGTTGGAAGCCGAGCTTGCGGCCCAGGGTGGGGTTCATGGTTTTGCGCCAGTGCTTGTCGATGTTGTAGGCGATGAGGCCGGCGGCGACGGCGCTGCGCGGACCGAGCCAGCGCATGATGTGCGAGACGCCGACGCGGATCTCGGGCGCGTCCTGGAACTTGTCCATCTGGCCGGCGTAGATGTCGAGCAGGGCCTGGCGGTAGATGCGGTAGTGCGGGAAGACGCTCTTACCGGGCTTGAGGAGGTTTTCGCGATAGAAGTTCTTCGGGTTGCCGGCGAGCACGCGCGCGTAGTAGTCCATGACCCAGAAGGGGTCGCGGGTGTAGAGCATGGCGGAGGTGGCCGCGCCGGCGCTGATGGCGGTGATGATGCGCGGGCGCAGCTTGAGTTCGGGGGCGACGCGCCGCCAGAAGCCGACCTGCCACCAGCAGCGGTTGCCGCCGCCGGCGAAGACGACCTGGTCGAACATGCGCGCCTTACCCGGCCACCAGGGCTGACTGCTGCAGGTCCTCGAGATCGACCTCGCCTTCATACACGCTCTTGGTCGGGCCGGTCATCATGACGGACTTGCCGGGGCCCGCCCAGCGGATGAAGAGCTGGCCGCCGCGCGTGTCGACCTTGACGGAGCTGTCGAGCAGGCCGCGGCGGATGCCGGCGACCACGGCGGCGCAGGCGCAGGTGCCGCAGGAGAGGGTTTCGCCTGCGCCGCGCTCGAACACGCGCAGGCGCAGGTGGCCGCGGTCGACGATCTGCATGTAGCCGGCGTTGACCCGCTGCGGGAAGGTGGGGTGGCGCTCGATGAGCGGGCCTTCTTCGCGCACGGGGGCGGCGTCGACGTCGTGCACGAGCTGCACGGCGTGCGGATTGCCCATGGAGACGACGGAGATCCAGCGCTCGGTGCCGGCTTCGGGCAGGAGGATGGCGTATTGGGTGTCCTGCGCTTCGCGGCGCACGGCCAGGCCGTGGGTGAGGAAGGGGATTTCGTCGGCCTCGAAGGCGGGCGCGCCCATGTCGACGGAGACCTGGCCGTCGGCGGTGAGGTTCAGCGTGATGAGGCCGCGCATGACCTCCACCCTCAGCGTGGTGGAAGGCGAGAGACTGTGGTCGTGGACGTAGCGCACGAAGCAGCGCGAGCCGTTGCCGCATTGTTCGACTTCGCCGCCGTCAGCGTTGAAGATGCGGTAGCGGAAATCGGCGTCGGGGCGGCAGGCTTTTTCGACGAGCAGGATCTGGTCGGCGCCCACGCCGAACTGGCGGTGCGCGAGCGCGCGCCATTGTTCGGAAGTAACCTTGGAGACGTCCTGGGCGATGGCGTCGATGACGACGAAATCATTGCCCGCGCCGTGCATCTTGGTGAATTTGAGTTTCATGCTTGCGATTGTAGCGACTTAGTAAATCGTGGGTGCGCCATCGGGCCGGGTCTTGAAGCGCTTGTGGACCCAGTAGTACTGGGCCGGGTCGGGCAGGATGCGCGACTCGAAATAGGCGTTCATGCGGCGCAGGTCGCTTTGCACGGTGTCGCCAGGGAAGTCGGTCCAGGCGGGCAGGATGTGCAGGACGTAGCCCTGGTAGACGGGCAGCATTTCGGCAGTGACGGGGACGATGGCCGCGCCGGTGGCCCGCGCCAAGCGCGACACGGAGGCGAGCGTGCAGGCCTGCACGCCGAAAAAGGGCGCGAATTCGGAGTCGCACAGGCCGAAATCCATGTCGGGCGAGATCTTCAGCGGCTCGCCGGCGCGGATCGTGCGGATCAGCTCGCGGGCGCTGCCGTATATCCGCAAAGTGACGATCGTCTGGTGCGTGTTTTTCGTGCTGAACGGCGGAATCACCTTGTACACCGCCTTGTTCTCTAGCATGCAGGTCTGGTCGCTGTACAACGGCGCCATCTCCTATGTGCCGATTGGCTTGCTGATGACAGTGGAGTGGGTGTGCCGGCAATGGATCCGCGGCCGCCTGACCATCGGCGAAAGGCCGGATACCGGCCAATGATGCTCAAGGAACCTTGGAGCTTGGGATCCAGCGCCGCCGACCCGCGGACGCCGGTTTGTCTGGACGCTGATGGCGTCGTCTTGAACCGGGCCGATATGGCTGCCCGCGTGCGGGCCGCCGCCGCGGCTCTGTCGGCGCTGCCGGCGCGGCGCCGGATGCTGGCACTGGAGGATCCATTCGATTTTGTCTGCGCCTTGCACGCCGCTGCGGCGAGCGGCAAGGAAGCCCTGATTCCCGGGAATTTCCAGGGAGGCCTCCTGGCCGATCTGTCGCGCGAAGGCGAGCTGCTGCGTGACTTGGACGTGCTGTAAACCGGCCGGCCAGCGCATTCCATGCCGGACCTGCCGGAGCCGGACCCCGAAGCCAGCATCGTGTTTTTTACTTCGGGAAGCAGCGGCATGCCGAAGGCCGTGCGCAAGACATATGCGCAGCTAACGGCCGAAGTCACGACGCTGGCGGAGCAGTGGCGCGGCACGTATGCCGGCGCGACCGTGGTGTCCACCGTGCCCCACCACCATGCCTATGGCTTTCCGTTTTGGCTCCTGCTGCCGCTGGCTCTGGGCATTCCTTTCGTGAGGCAGGCCTGCATGGACCCGGTCCGCCTGGTGAAGGTGCTGAACGCGCTCGACAGAAGCGTTGTGATTTCCAGTCCAGCCATGCTGGGCCGCTGGCCGGGGTTTGGAGATCTTTCGACGGTGCGGGCGCCCGCGCGGATTTTTTCCGCAGGCGGGTTGCTTGCCACGGGGCTTGCCCGCGAATACGAATCGGTCTTCGGGACGGCGCCTGTCGAGATATACGGCAGCACGGAGACGGGCGCCGTCGCATGGCGCATCCAGATGGCGGATGCGTGTTGGGAGCCGCTGCCCGACAACAGGATCAGCTGCGACGCGGACGGCGCTCTGCGCTTGTCTTCCCCGTACGCCGCTGAGCAGCGCGTCGAGGACCAGGTCGTCCAGCGAGACGGAGGCCGCTTCGAACTGCTGGGCCGGCTGGACCGCATCGTCAAGATCGAGGAAAAACGCGTTTCTCTTCCCGGCATCGAACAACTGCTTGGCGGGCATGCCTGGGTGTCGAAGGTGGCGGTGGCCGTGCTGCCAGGCCGGCGCGTCAGGCTTGGCGCGGCGGTGGTGCTGTCCACCGATGTGCAGGCCGCGCTGCGCGAATCCGGACGGCTGCAGGTCACCCATGTCTGGGTCTGGATCGAGACACTCTCGCTGGATATCACCGATTCGATGTGCGGATTCCGGCTCTATCCCTTGCATCAGGTGGCGCCGTTGCTCGCGCCAGGCCTCCTGCCGGACCGGGTGGATTTCGACATTACGATTCTCGTCCATCTGCACTGGCGCGGTTGCCGCTTTGTCGAGCGGCCCACGCGTGTGGCCTATCCGCAGGGCGGCCTGACTCATTTCCGCATGTGGCGCGACAACCTGCTGATCAGCAAGATGCACACGCGCTTGGCCTTTGGCATGCTGCTGCGCCTGCCGATGCTCGTGGCGCGCGGCATCTCTCGGACCGTGGGCGCGCGAGATGCCGGTGAGCCGACGGCCGAGCCGAACTGGTGGCGCGTCCGGGAATGCGGCAGCGCATTGGGCATGCGTTTGTTGGCTGCCTGCAATCGTCGGATCGGCGCGGGCTTTGCACGCCTGCTGCTGCACCCCATCGTTCTGTATTTCTTCTTGACCGGCGTGCAGGCTAGAACCGCCTCCCGGGACTATCTGCGCCGCCTGCGGCAGATCGACGCGGCGGCTCCCGAGCCGACACGGCGCAAAGTCTACCGCCATATGCTCACGTTTTCCGGGGCCGGCCTCGACAAATTGGCGGCCTGGACGGGCGCACTCGATGAAGCCGCCATCGATTTCCCCGACCGCGCGGCGTTCGATGCCCTGGCAGCGAGCGGGCGAGGCGCGCTCATCATCGGTTCGCATCTGGGTAATCTCGAATTCATGCGGGCCTTGGCGGTCAAGCATCGTGGCATCAAGATCAACGCCATCGTCTACACCGAGCATGTGCGGAGGTTCAACTCGGTGATGGCGGGCGCGAGCGAAGACTTTGGCCTCAACTTGAGGGAGGTCGGAGAATTGAGCCCCAGCGTCGCCATGCAATTGCACGACAAGGTGCGGCAAGGGGAAATGCCGGTCATCGTCGGCGACCGCGTTCCGGCCGCCGAGCAGGGCCGGGTCTGCCGTGCCGCGTTCCTGGGCAGCGAAGCGCCATTCCCGCAGGGCCATTTCGTCCTGGCGCATGCACTGGAATGTCCGGTGTATCTATTTTTCTGCTTGAAGAAGAACGGCCGCTATCGCGCCTACTTCGAGCCGTTCGCCAACAAAGTGACGCTGCCTCGCAAGAACCGCGAAGCCGGCGTCGCGGTCTATATGCAACGCTACGCGCAGCGGCTGGAAGCCTACTGCCGGCAAGCGCCGCTGCAGTGGTTCAACTTCTTTGATTTTTGGCGAGGCCGTCATGCGTAAGCTCTCGGCGATGGTCCCCATCGACGTGCCTTTTCATGACGTCGACATGCTGCAGATCTGCTGGCATGGACACTACCTGAAATATTTCGAGCTGGCGCGCTGCGCATTGCTGCGTCTGATCGGCTACGACTATGAGGACATGCGCGAATCCGGCTACGCCTGGCCGGCCATCGAATGTCACGTGAAATACGTGCGCCCGGCGGTGTATGGGCAACGCCTCGAGGTCCATGCCGAATTATTGGAATATGAGAACCCGGATCAAGATCGGCTATCGCGTCGCCGATGCCGACATCGGTCTCAGGCTGACCAAGGGCTATACCGTTCAGGTTGCCGTGGAGATGACGACGCGGGAGCTGCAGTTCGTGTCCCCGCGTGTATTGCTGGAAAAGGTGGAGTGGGCGTGCGCTTGTTGATGCTTCGCACGCGCGTCGCAGACGCCCGGACACGGCATGGCCGGCGGGCTTTGCTGTGGCTGATCGCGGCAGGGCTTTCGTGCGGCGGGACGCTGGCCCGCGCGCAAGGCGCAACCGACGAACTTCTTGGCCGTATCGCTGCGCAGCTCGGCCAAGACCCCGGCATTCGCGCCGACTTCGCGCAGACGCAGAACATGGCCGCCTTTAAGGCGCCGCGGACCGCGAGCGGCAAGTTTCTGCTTCTCACTCGCGGCAGCGTGCTTTGGCAGGTGCATTCGCCTTATCAGGCGGCATGGGTGATAGGTGGCGCCGGCGTGCTGGAGCTCGATGCCACAGGTAAACCGGTCGGGTCCCTCAAGTCGCAGGTCGTCACCGTGTAGGTGATGCGCACGATACAGGCGATGATGCTTGGCGATCTCTCGGCGCTGTATTCGAAATTCCGTGTCCGGGCCAGCGGCTCGCCGGCCCGCTGGTGTCTGAAAATGACGCCGGACCAGACGCAGATCGCACAATTTATCCGTGGGCTGCAGATCGACGGCGGCCGCTTCGTGCAGGCGGTGCGCATCGACTTCCAGCATGTCGAGATCGCTTCCAGCCTGAGCGCCGAGGAGCGCAGGCTGATGGCTTTGGCGGAGGCGCGCTCGCAATGATCCGGCGCAACATGGGCCTGCTCGCCGTGGTGGCGGTGTTTGCAGCCGCCGTGGCGTATTGCGCAGTCCAATTTAGCGCGGCCCGCGCATCGGGCCGCTCGATGCTGCAGACCGATCTTCTGGCACTGATGCCGGTCATGGAGGTCAAGCCGCTGGCTGAGCAGGCGGTCGCCGGCATGGAAAGATTCACCGGAGAAAAAGCGGTCTTCCTCGTCGAGCACGCCGATGCCGAAACCGCCAAGAAAGGCGCGCGGCTGCTCGCCGAAGATCTTCGGGTGAGTGGCGCATATGTCGGCGTGGTCGAGGAAATCGCGGTGGATCCCGCTTTGCTTCCAGCCTTTTATCTGCCTCACAGGTTCTCGCTGTTGTCGCGCGGGGACCGCGCCGCGCTGTCGGCGGCGCAGGGTGGCCTGGCGGACGGAGCGGGCTTGCTTTCTGGACTGCTCGCGCGCAGGTTATTCGCACCGCCCGGCGCGGGACTCGTGCCGCTGAGCGAAGATCCGTTCGGTTGGCTGGAGCGCAGGCTCGTGGATCTGCCTTTGAACCGCTCCAGGCTCTGGCTGGAGAATGGCCCGCCGGTTCTGCGCGATGCGCTGGGCGCCTCCCCGCTGGTCGTGGCCGGCCTGCCGGGCTCGGCCTATGACGCCGCGGTGCAGACGGCGGCGGCCGCCGCCGCGGACAAGGCGCAGCGTCATCTTCTTGAGGCGCTTCCTGGCGCCGTGCTGGTACGCACCGGCGCCGTTTTCTATGCTGAGCGCGCCCACAGGATGGCCGAATCGGAGATCGACACCGTCACGATCGCAGCCACGCTCGGCATCGCCGTTGATGATGCTTTGGGTGTTCCGTTCCCCCAGGCTGCTGGCGCTGGGTTTCCTGTCGACGGGGATCGGCGTGGTGACGGGGCTGGCCGCGACCATGCTGCTGTTCGGCAAGATGCACTTGCTGACGGCGGTGTTCGGCGTAAGCCTGGTCGGCGAGGCGGTCGACTATTCCATTCAGTACTTCATCGTCTATACAGGCGCGGGCCAGGCGTGGGAGCCGCGGCGCTGTGCGCGTCTGGTCAGGCCTGCGCTGACGGTGGCGTTGGTCACCAGCCTGTTGGGCTACGCCATTTTTTGGCTCATGCCTTTCCCCTCGCTTCGACAGATCGCCTGCTTCGCAGTCGCCGGAATCCTGGTCGCCTATGTCTCGGTTCTCTGGCTGCTTCCCGTCTTCCTGAAAACGCCGCCCGCGCCCCAATCGGCAGGGCAGGCCGCCATGTTCGCCGCCGCTGGGCGTTGGCTGCGCGCCTGCGCGTCCTTGAAGGCGTGCCGCTTGTTCCGGATCGTGGTCGTGGTTTTGCTTATCGCGGCGGCACCGGGCTGGCTTGCGCTGCGCGCTGACGACAGCATGTATCTTCTGGCGCAGCGCGACCCGTCGCTGCTCACCCAGGAGCGGCATCTGCGCGAACGTATCGGGCTTGGGGGCGGGACGCAGTTTTTCCTGGTCGAAGGCGAGTCGGCCGAACGCGTGCTGCAGCGTCTGGAAGCGTTGAGCGCGAGACTGGAGCCGCTGCGCGTGCAGGGGGAGCTGTCGGGCTGGCAGTCGGTCGACCAGTTCGTGCCTTCACAGCGCCTGCAGTAGGCGGACCATGCGCTGCTTGAGCGCGTGTTGAGAAAAGACGGCGATGAATTGGCGGTCATGCGCCGCGCGGGTCTGCGTGATGAAGTGGCGCGCGCTTCTCTGGAGCGCGCGCCGTGCGGGACGAGCCCTTGAGTATCGAGGCTTGGTTGGCCACGCTGTTCTCCCGTCCTTATGCCAATCTTTGGATGGGCGCTGTCCGCGGCGCGGTGGATGCACGCTTTGCCGCCGTGAGCCTGCCTGAAGGACCCCGGAATGCAGCAGTGATTGCGCGGGCGGCGGAAGGGCTCGAGGGCGTCACCGTTGTCGACAAGCCGGCTGGCATTGCCCGTCTGTTCGGCAAGTACCGGGAGTTGAGCAGCATATGGCTGCTTCTGGCGCTGGCGGCGGTGCTTGCGCTGCTGTTCTGGCGTTACGGGCGCAAGGACGGTCTGCGGGCGCAGTTTCCGGTTGCGCTGGTGCTGGGGCTGACCTTGGCGTGCCTGGGTTATGCGGGTCGGCCGCTCACGCTTTTCCATTGGATGGCGCTGAAGCTGGTGCTGGGCGTCGGCGTCAACTACAGCATGTTTCTGCGCGAGGGCATGAGATGCGAAGACGTCGATCTCGGCGCCGTGGCCGTCGGCGTGGTTCTCTCGGCGGCCACCACGCAGCTTTCCTTCGGGCTGCTTGCGCTGAGCGCCATGCCCGCCTTGAGCAGCTTTGGTCTTGCGCTGCTGATCGGCATCAATCTCGCGCTGCTGTTTACGCTGTTCTCCCTGGAGCCTGATGCCGTCGGGGAGGCGCGGGCATGAACAACGCGCCGGTCTTCCTGAACTTCCTGGGCATGGTGAATGCGCTAGGCCCGGATACGGCGGCGATCGCCTCCCGCCAGGAGGCGGGCGATGTGTCGGGCATGACGCCTGACCAGGGGCGCATGTTCGGAAGAGTCGCCATCGCGGATGGCGCGCTCGCCGCGCCACCCGCCCGCTTGGCGGCATGGGACTGCCGCAACAACCGTCTTGCGCTGGCCGCGCTTGCCCCGATTCTGCCGCAGATCCACGTCGCGCTTGAACGCCACGGAAAACAACGCGTCGGGCTGGTCTTCGGCACCAGCACCTCGGGGATCGCCGCCGGAGAAAAGGCGGTGAACCATTTCGGCAAGCACGGCGCCTTGCCCGCCGGGTATGACTATCGCCCGCAGGAAATCGGTTCCGGGGCGGGCTTTCTGGCGGACTGCCTTGGCCTGGCGGGGCCAGCCTACACCATCTCCACTGCTTGCACTTCCAGCGCCAAGGTGTTCGCAGCAGCGCGGCGTCTGCTGCGTCTGGGCGTCTGCGACGCGGTGGTGGTCGGCGGCGCCGACTCCTTGTGCGACATGACCCTGGGCGGCTTCGGCGTGCTGGAATTGACCCGCGCCACATTGACCAATCCAATGAGCCGAAATCGGAACGGCATCAATATCGGAGAAGGCGCCGCATTTTTCCTGATGACCCGCGAGCCGGCCCGGTGACGCTCCTTGGCGTGGGCGAATCCAGCGACGCGCATCATATTTCCACCCCTGATCCGAAAGGCCTGGGCGCGGAAATCGCCCTGCGTGCTGCGTTGTCGGATGCCGGCCTGTCGCCTCGCGATATCGGGTACGTCAACCTGCACGCCACCGGCACCGCGAAGAACGACGAAATGGAGAGCCTGGTGCTGGCGCGTTTTTTTCCCGAGGGCGTTCCGGCCAGCGGCACCAAGCCGATGACCGGACACACGCTGGGTGCCGCCGGGGCCACCAAACTGGGGTTCTGCTGGATGGCGCTGTCCGGCCTGATCCGGAACTTGTCTCCGCATGTCTGGGACGGGCAGGCGGACCCGATGTTGCCGTGGATGGATCTCGTCGGGCGAGGCCGTGTTTTGAGCCGGGCGGATGACGGACGCAGATATTGCATGAGCAACTCCTTCGCATTCCGCGTAAGCAAAGCCCGCCTGATCATCGGCGATCGGGAGGCGGCGTCGTGAACGGGACTTCCGGCGTGATTCCACTCATCGAACAACTGCTGCCGCATCGCGGCGTCATGCTGCTTCTGGACCGGGTGACGGCATTCGACGACGTGTCCGTCACCGCTGAATATGCGGTGAGAGGCGAGGCCTGGTACGGCCGTAAAATGGACGAGGGCGCGATGATGCCCGTCTGGATCGGCGTCGAACTGATGGCGCAGGCCATCGCCACGTATGTCTGCCTGCTGTCCTTGAGCAAGGGCGCCCCCGTCAGGCCAGGCGTTCTGCTCAGGACGAACCGCTACCTCTGCGAGGTGGCCGGTTTTGCGGCGGGCAGTCTGCTGCGCGTGCGTGCGCGGGAAAATTTGCGCAGCGAGGAAGGCTATGGCACCTACGACTGCGTGATCGAATACGGTGGTGTGGAGAGCGCACACACCATGGTGAAAGTATTTCAGCTGGAAGACATCCTGGCATTGATGCAGGCGGACGCCGGCAAGGGAGAGCAGACATGACAAGACGTCGCATACTCGTCACTGGCGCCAGCCGGGGCATCGGCAAAGCCATTGCCCTGCGTTTGGCGGCCGACGGGTTCGACCTGGGCCTGCACTGCATGCGCGGCCTTTCTGGCTCGCTGGCGGGGCGAGCGTGCTGCAATTCGACGTGCGGGAACGCGCCGCGTCGCGTCAGGCGCTGTCCGAGGACATGGAGGCGCACGGCCCGTATTACGGCGTGGTCTACAACGCGGGGATAACCCGCGATGGCGCTTTCCCGGCGCTGTGTGACGAAGACTGGGATGCCGTGATCGACACCAGTCTAGATGACTTCTACAACGTGGTGCAGCCCTTGGTCATGCCTATGGTCCGGACTCGTTCTTGTGGGCGGGTCGTCGGGGTTGCTTCGGTGTCTGGCGTGACGGGCAACCAGGGGGCAGGTCAACTATAGCGCCGCCAAGGCCGGTCTTATCGGCGCGTGCAAGGCACTGACCCTGGAGCTGGCGAGCCGTTCCATCACCGTCAACAGTGTTGCGCCGGGATTGATCGACACGGAGATGCTGGACCAGGTGATGGTGGAGCGCGCTTTGCCGATGGTGCCGATGAACAGGGTGGGCAAACCCGAGGAGGTGGCTGCCGTGGTGAGTTTTCTGATGTCCGATGCCGCCGGCTATGTGACCAGGCAGGTCATCGGCGTGAATGGCTGGATGGCATGATGAAGCGCGTCGTGATCACCGGCATGGCCGGCGTGACGGGCCTGGGCGAAGACTGGGAAACCGTGGAGGCGGCGTTGCGCATGGGATGCAACGCGGTGCGGACGATATTCGAATGGGAAATGTACCCCGATCTGCATACGCGGCTCGCCTGTCCGCTGGAGAATTTCACGGTCCCCGCGCATTATCCTCGGAAGATGCTGCGTTCGATTTGGCGTGTCGGCCTGTTGGCCGTGCGAGCCTGCGAACTGGCGCTGCGCAGCGCCGGCCTGCATGACGATCCGTCGATTGCCGATGGGCTCATGGGCGTGGCCTATGGGTCGTCCGACGGCGCCGTGGAGCCCATCCGCGTCTTCGGCCGGATGATGGAGGCCGGCTCCATGCTCGGCGTCAGTTCAACTAGCTATATTCAGATGATGCCGCACACGACGGCGCTGAACATTGGCCTGTTCTTGGACCTGAAAGGCCGGATCATCCCGGCGTCCAGCGCCTGCACGTCGGGCAGTCAGGCGGTGGGCTTCACCTATGAAGCCATCGCCCAGGGCCGGCAGCTCCTGATGCTCGCCGGCGGCGCGGAGGAGCTCTCCGTGCCCGGCACGGCGGTGTTCGACACCCTGTATGCAACCAGCACCCGCAATGATCAGCCGACGCTGACGCCCCGCCCCTTTGACTTGCAGCGTGACGGCCTGGTGGTCGGGGAGGGCGCCGCCGCCCTCGTGCTCGAGGAATATGAGCATGCCAAGGCGCGGGGGGCGAACATACTGGCCGAGGTCGTTGGATTCGGCTGCAATTCCGACGGCAATCACATCACCCAGCCCACGGCGGAGACGATGGCGGTGGCGCTGCGTCAGGCACTCGACGCGGCGGGTTTGCCTCCGCATGCGATCGGCTACGTCAGCGCGCATGGAACGGCGACCGACCGCGGCGATGTGGCTGAATGCGAGGCTACCTTCCAGGCATTGGGAGACCGTGTCCCCATCAGCTCGATGAAGAGCTATCTCGGCCATACGCTGGGCGCCTGCGGCGCCATCGAAGCATGCTGGGCCGTCGAGATGATGCGTCGCAAGTGGTTTGCGCCGACCTTGAATCTGGAGGAGGTGGATCCGGATTGCGCCATGCTGGACCATATCGCCGGCTCGGCCAGGGAAATCGACACCGAATTCGTGATGAGCAATAACTTCGCGTTCGGCGGCATCAACACCTCGCTGATTTTCCGCAGGCTGTCGTGAGCGATATGGTGCGCCGGGTTGCCGTGACGGGCGTCGGCATCGTATCGAGCATCGGCTGCGATGCGAGCACGGTGATCGGCGCGCTGCACGAGGGCCGCAGCGGCCTGCGCGCGATCGGCGAGTTCGCCAAGAACGGCATGCAGAGCCGGGTCGGCGGGCTGCCGGATCTGAGCGCCGCGCCGCCGGTCGAACGCAAGCTGCGCCGCTTCATGGGGGATACCGCGCTGTATGCGTATCACGCCATGCGCCAGGCAGTGGAGGATTCGGGGATCGGCGAGGCGAGACTGCGGACGCCGCGCACCGGCGTCATTGTCGGTTTGGGCGTGGGTTCGCTCAGTGAATTCCACCGCGCGCTGGAATATGTCCGGCTGCACGGGGCGTCACGCGCTTCCGCCTATATCGTGCCACGCACCATGGGAAGTACGGCGGCGACTTGCCTGAGCGCGGCGTTCGGCACGCAGGGGGTGAGCCATTCGGTGTCTTCTGCCTGCACGAGTTCGGCGCATGCGCTTGGGCGGGCGATGGCGCTGATCCGGGAAGGCAAGCAAGATCTCGTTTTCGCCGGCGGCGCTGAGGAGCTCTATTTGGGTGCCGCGCTGATGTTCGACGCGATGGGGGCGCTCGCCAGACGGGATTGGGCCAGTGTCTAGGAGGCATGCCGCCCTTATGACGTCGACCTGGATGGCTTCGTACTCGCAGGCGGCGCAGCGATGCAGGCGCTCGAGTCCATGGAATCGGCGTATGCCCGCGGCGCGAAGATCTATGGCGATCTGGCCGGCTACGGATTCGCATCGGACGGTGCGGATATGGTCGTGCTGTCGGCGCGTGGCGCCGCGCGTGCGATCCACATGGCCTGGAAGAAGCGGACACGGACGTGGATTACATCAATACCCATGCGCCTGGCAGCGTGGAAGGGGATCTGGAGGAATGGGCATCGTTGCGCGAAGTGTTTGGCGCAAACCTGCCGGCGTGCTCCTCGGTAAAAGGATTGACCGGACATGCCCTGGGCGCGAGCGCCGCGCAGGAAGCTGTGTATTGTCTGCTGATGATGCAGGAGGGTTTCGCGGCCGGCTGCGCCAATCTGGCCAACGCCGACCCGCTTATGGGCGAGGAGGCCTTGCTGCGGCGGAGCATGCCGATGGCCATGCGCGCGGCCTTGTCCACCACATTCGGATTCGGCGGGACCTATTCCGCCCTGGTGCTGCGATGCGGAATGGCGGCGGCGCAAACGCCTCTTTAAAGCGGTCAGCACAGCAACCCACGGCCAACATATAATCAAAGTCGGTAGCCGATGCTATCGACAAGGGCAGGTCATAGCAGACAAGAAAACCATCCTCGTCGTCGAAGACGATCCCTATCAGCTCGAACTCACGCTGATGGCGCTGGACGACGACGCCTACAAAATCTCCGTCGCCGAGGACGGTCTGGTCGCGCTGGACTATTTCCTCTGCCGGGGAAAGTTCGCGAATCGCCCCGCCCCCAATTCACTGCTCGACCTCGTGCTGCTGGACATGCGCATGCCGCATCTGGGCGGGATCGAGGTGCTCAAGGAGCTGCGGCGCGAGCCCAGCACCCGCTACGTGCTGGTGGGGTGATCCTCACCAGCTCGCAGGAAGAGATCGACATCAAGACCTGCCTCGACGAGGGCGCTAACAGCTATATCTGCAAGCCGCAGAGCTTCGAGGCTTTTTCGCGCGAGCTGCAGACCATCCAGGACTATTGGCTCAGGCTCAACCGTTCAGTTGCCGCCAAATAGCGCGGGGCTCCACCGGGCGGAGGGATTGGCATAGTCCGTGCTTTGCTTGTGAGGTGTGATTCGATCGGAGGCGCGCGCCATGGCCGGTTTCAGTCATCTCAAATTCCGCACCCGCATGTGGCTGCGGCTTCGGCGCCGTGCTGGTGATCTTGGCGCTGATCGTCGGCGTTTCCCTGCAGCGTTTTCTTGAGATCGCGCAGGCCAATTCAGTGGCTTCCGAACGCGCCGAGAAGATCGATTCTCTGCGCTAGATCCAGACCCATATCCAGCGCATGCGCGCCCTGGCGGCGATGGTCTTCACCGTCGCGCCCGCCGAGCAGTCCAAGTTCGGCGAGGAGTTCGCCAAGTCCGCGCAGGCCGCCGCCGGCTATCTCGCCTTCCTCGACAAGACGCTGCGCGCGGCGGAAGACCGTCCCCGCATCGCCAAGATCCAGGAGCTGGAAGCCCAGTCCAAGGCGTCCATCGCCAAGCTGTGCGGGTTGCTCGACAAGAACGTCCGTGAGGATGCGCTGCGAGCGCTGAACACGGAGACCGAACCACTTCTGCTCGCCTACGATGCCGCGGTTCTCGAACTGGTCACGCCGCAGAAGACCAAGTTCGTCGCCGCCAGCGAAGCGCTCAAGCAGGACATTGCCTTGAGCTCCAGGATCGACGGCGTGCTTGGAATCGCCGGCGTCGTGCTCGGGATATTGATAGCCTGGGCCTTTGTGCGTTCGACGACGCGCTTTATCCGCAAGGTGCAGGAATCCACCGTCGTAATCCGCTCGGCCACGTGCGAGATAGCCACCGGCAATGCGGATCTCTCAAACCGCACCAAGCATCAGGCGTCCAACCTCGATGAAACCGCCAGCGCCATGGAGCAGTTGACCTCCACCGTGCGTCAGAACGCGGACAACGCCCGCCAGGCCAATGATCTCGCCAAGACTTCCAGCGGCGTCGCGAAGCAGGGCGGCGAAGTGGTGGGCACGATGGGCTCGATCAGCGAATCCTCCAAGAAGATCGCCGACATCATCAGCGTGATCGACGGCGTCGCCTTCCAGACGAAAATCCTTGCGCTCAACGCGGCGGTGGAAGCGGCGCGCGCTGGCGAAAAGGGCCGCGGCTTCGCCGTGGTCGCCACGGAAGTGCGCAGCCTCGCTCAGTGCAGCGCCGCCGCCGCGAAGGACATCAAGGAATTGATCAACGCCTCGGTGGAGCGGGTCGACGAAGGCGGCAAGCTCGTCGACCACGCCGGCAGGACCATGCAGGAGGTGGTCAATTCGATCCACAAGGTCACCGGCATCATGAGCGAGATCTCCGCCGTCTCGCATGAGCAGAGCCAGAGCATCGACGAGATCAACCACGCCGTCATCAAGATGGACGAGACCATCCAGAAGAACGCTGCCCTGGTCGAGGAGGACGCGGCGGTGGCAGAAAACCTCAACGAGCAGGCCGACATCCTCGCCGAGGCGGTCGAGGCGTTCTGGATCGGCTGCAAGGCGCAGGCCGCCGCCGAAGCCCTGCCCGCGCCGCCACCTGGTCCGGGTGGCCTGAAACCCACCTTCCCACGGGGTTTCCGTCCGCCGGGGACCCCGCCGAAAGCCCCATAAATCCTGGGGTTTTCTGTTCCTCTAAATAAATTGCCCACTTCGTCCGTTTACCTGGGCATAGAGCAATTCATTTCGGAGCAGAGCCATGAACGCCAAGATTCTTTCAGTCCTGTTGACCACGGAGAATCCTAAGGCTTTTGAGGGATTGACCATCCTGCAATCGGCCAGGCTCGCTGACGTGCTCGACGGCGCGTACAAAGCGCTGTCGTAAACCGGCGACGAAGCTCTGCTCGCTCGTCTTCACAATGCGTACTGCATCGCACTGCAAACCGTCCACACGAAGATGATGGCGCAGATCGACATGTCGCAGCAGTAAGCACAGGAAAGACACGCCACCTTTCTCCGCAGCAGCTACACTCTGTTTCCACGGCCGCTTGGACAAGCGGCCGTTTCTTGCTCGTACCCTTGCGGCGCGCGCGGCCTTGCGCTGGATTTCCCCGTGGATCCGCCGTCTCGTCCGCCGTCATCGTCATTCCCCGAGCGCTGGCATAATCGCGGAATGCAGCCCGATTCGCATACCTTCTCCGTCGCCGTGGTCGGCGGCGGCCTCGCCGGCAAGGCCTGCGCGCTTGCGCTCGCGCAATTGGGATTGCAGGTTGCGCTCGTCGCGCCGCCGCAGTCCGCGGAAAGCGGCGACCGTGTGTATGCGTTCTCGCAAAGCACGGCGGATCTACTCGAGCGCCTGCGCGTCTGGCAGGCGCTCGACGCCGCGCGGATGCAGCCGGTTTCCGAGATGCACATCTGGGGCGACGCGGCGCGCGGCGCGGACGCGGCCCTTCAGCTCAGCGCCTATGCGGCCGGTGTGCAGCAGCTCGCCTGGATCGCGCAGGCGGGCCTGATCGACGCTGGCCTCGACGCGGCGCTGCGCTTCTCCACCCAGGTCACTATCTTCACGCAAGCCGCGCAGGAGCTGCGCATCGACGCAGACTGCGCCGAGGTAGTCCTCGCCGGCGGCGCATGCCTGTGCACGGCTTGCGTGATCGGCGCCGACGGCGGCCATTCCTGGACGCGCGAACGCGCCGGCATCGCCGTCGACGAACGCGCATACGGACAGATCGCCATGGTCGCCAATTTTTCCGTGGGCAAGCCGCATCGCGGCGTCGCGCGCCAGTGGTTCCTCGGCGGCGGCGCGCAGCAGGGCAAGCCGGAGGACAAGGTGGGCGAAATCCTCGCTCTGCTGCCGATGCCGGAAGACCGCGTGTCCATGGTCTGGTCGGCGCGCGCAGCGCATGCGAAGGAACTCCTCGCGCTCGATCCCGATGCGCTGGCCGCGCGCGTCAACGCGGCGGCGGACGGCGCGGTCGCCGCGCAGACCGGCGGCCTTTCCTCGGCCACGCAGTCCAAGGGCTTCCCGCTGGCGCTGCGCCGCGCCGCCAAGCTGGCCGCGCCGCGCGTCGCCCTGGTGGCCGACGCTGCGCACGTGATCCATCCGCTCGCTGGCCAGGGCATCAACCTTGGTCTGCGCGATGTCGCGGAACTGGCGCGCGTCTTCGCCGAAAAGGAGTCCTTCCGTGACTTGGGCGACGCACGCCTGCTGCGCCGCTACGAGCGCGCGCGCCAAGCCGACATCGCCGCCCTGGTGCTGGCGACGGACGGCCTGCAGATTCTTTTCTCCCTGCCTGGGCCCTTGCCCGGCCTGGTCCGCAATCTCGGCCTGCGGGCTGTCGGCGCCGTGCCGCCGCTGCGCAATTTCCTGGTGGAGCGGGCGCTGGCCTGAGCTCACCGATACATCGTTCAGGAGCGTTCATGCAGATCAAGAAACTCGTCAAATTCGTGCTGGTCGCGGCCCTGGGCTTCGGCGGTGGCCTCACGCTGTCCCCGGCGCTGTCGCATACCGCCAATACCGCACAGCCGTCGAACGCGGCACTGGAGAAGGTGAAGGCGGCCGTGCAGAAGCAGGTCGGCCAGCGCGCCCAGGTCAAGAGTGTGTCCGCCACGCCGGTGCCCGGTCTCTATGAAGTGAACCTGGGCCGCGAGATCGTCTACGCCGACGCCAGCGGCCGCTACATCATCCAGGGCGACCTGATTGATCTGCAGAAGGGTGAGAACCTGACCGAGGCGCGTCAGGCGCAGATGGACCGCATCAAGTTCGAGGACCTGCCCCTGGATCAGGCGCTGATCAGCGTGCATGGCGATGGCAGCCGCAAGATCGCCGTCTTCGCCGATCCCAACTGCATGTACTGCAAGCAGTTCGAGAGCACACTGCAGCAGGTCAACAACATCACCGTCTACACCTTCCTCTTCCCCATCCTCTCAGAAGACTCCACCGCCAAGTCGCACCAGCTCTGGTGCATGCTCGACCGCGGCAAGGCCTGGACCGAATGGATGGTGCGCAAGGTGGCGCCCACCGGCGACGGCGGCTGCGCCACGCCCGTGGGGAAGAATCTCGCGCTGGGAAAGCAGTTCAACATCACCGGCACGCCTGCCATCTTCTTCTCCGACGGCACCCGCGTGACCGGCGCGCTGCCGGGCGACGCGCTGGAGCGCAAACTCTCCGCGGTCAAGTAAGCCGGCCGGCCTCATGATCCGCTACAGCATCGCCGCGGCCGATCCGCATGCCCATCTGTTCCGCGTCAGCCTGAGCATCGCGCGGCCCGATCCGCAGGGCCAGGTCCTGAGCCTGCCGGCCTGGATTCCCGGCAGCTACATGATCCGCGAGTTCTCGCGCAACATCGTGTGTATCTCCGCCAGCGCGGAGAATAACAGCGCGCGCCGCAAGGTGGCGCTGAAGAAGCGCGACAAGTGCAGCTGGGTCGCCGCGCCGGTGCAGGGCGCGCTGCGGATCGACTACGAGGTCTATGCCTGGGATCTGTCGGTGCGCGGCGCGCATCTCGACGCGAGCCACGGCTTCTTCAACGGCTCCAGCGTCTTTCTCTGCGCAGAGGAGGGCCTGGAGGACGCGCGCTGTGAGGTGGAGATCCTGCGTCCCGAGGGCGAGGCCTACGAGAGTTGGCGCGTGGCCACGGCGTTGCCGCGCGCGGGCGCCGCGGCGCACGGCTTCGGCGTCTACGCCGCGGCGGACTACGATGAGCTGATCGACCATCCGATCGAGATGGGCAACTTCACGCTCGGCCGCTTCACTGCCTGCGGCATGCCGCACGAGATCGCGATCACCGGCGAGGTGCCCAAGCTGGACATGGCGCGTCTGACGGCCGACCTGGAGAAGATCTGCACGGCGCAGATCAAGCTCTTCGAGCCGCGCAGCGCCAAGGCGCCGATGCAGCGCTATGTCTTCCTGACGATGGCAGTGGGCGACGGATACGGCGGCCTCGAGCACCGAGCCTCCACCGCGCTGATGTGCTCGCGCGCCGATCTGCCCATCCTCGGCGAGACCGGCCAGCGCGACGGCTACCGCAGCTTCCTCGGCCTGTGCAGCCACGAATACTTCCACACCTGGAACGTCAAGCGCATCAAGCCGGCGGCCTTCGCGCCCTATGACCTCGCGCGGGAAAACTACACGAGCTTGCTCTGGCTCTTCGAAGGCTTCACCTCGTATTACGACGACCTGATGCTGGCGCGCGCGGGCCTGATCGGCGCGGCGGAATGGGGCGGCCTCGTCGCCAAGGCCATCGGCGCGGTGATGAACGGCAGCGGCCGCACCAAGCAGACGCTGGCGGAAAGCTCCTTCGACGCCTGGACAAAGTACTACCGCCAGGACGAGAACGCGCCCAATGCGATCGTCAGCTATTACACCAAGGGTTCGCTGGTGGCGCTGGCGCTGGACCTGAACATTCGCCTGCGCAGCCAGGGGTGCCGCTCGCTCGACGATCTGATGCGCCTGCTGTGGCGCGAATACGGCCGCGATTTTTACGCTGGCAAGGCGCGCGGCGTGGGCGAGGACGAAGTGGGCGCACTGATCGAGCGCGCCACCGGCCTGGATCTGCGTGACTGGCTCGCGGCGGCCGTGGAAGGCACGCGCGACCTGTCGCTGGAATACCTGCTTGCCGAATTCGGCTTTGCGCTCAGCGCCGAGGCGAGCAGCAAGCATCCCTCACTGGGCGTGCGCACCACCAAGCTGGGACGCGCGTGCGTGCTCTCCCAGGTCTGGGACGGCGGCGCGGCGCAGAGCGGCGGCCTGTCGGCCGGCGACGAACTGGTGGCGATCGACGGCCTGCGCGTGACCGAGTCGGGTCTGGACGGATTGCTCTCGCGCTATCAGCCGGGCGACGCGGTGGAGGTGCAGGCTTTCCGCCGCGACGAACTGCGCAGCTTCCCCATCCATCTGGGCAAGCCGGAGGTAAACAAATACAAGCTGGTTCCCGTGAGCAAGCCGGCCAGGCAGATCGCGGGGCGGCGCAAGGCCTGGCTGGGGCGCTAGGGACAGTAAGGACTGTAGAGACGGCCGGCTCAGTGTGCCGGCAGCGACCAGTCGATCGGTGCCAGCCCATGTTCGCGCAGGAAGTCGTTGGTCCTGGCGAAGTGGCCGCAGCCGAGAAAGCCACGGTGGGCGGACAGCGGCGATGGATGCACCGCCGTCAACACCAGATGGCCGGCGAACAATTCCGCTTTCTTTTTCGCATGGCTGCCCCAGAGCAGCACGTCGAGCTTGCGCCCCGTTTCCAGATGCTGACTGGCGAGCGCGGCGAGCAGGGTGTCGGTGAAGGCTTCCCAGCCCCGGCCTGCGTGGCTCTCGGCCTCTCCCGCCAGCACCGTGAGCACGGTGTTGAGCAGCAGCACGCCCTGCCTGGCCCAGGGCTCGAGATTGCCGGTTTGGGTCGCAGCCATGTCGGCGGGCCCTGGATCGCGGGCGATTTCCTTGTAGATGTTCTTCAGCGAAGGCGGCGGCGCCGCGCCGTTGGGCACGGAGAAGGCCATGCCGTGCGCCTGCGGGATGCCGGTGCGCTTGTCGATGCCGTGATACGGATCCTGTCCGAGGATCACGACGCGCACGTCGCCGGGCCGGCTCATGCGCAGGGCGTGGAAGACGTCGTCGGGATAGACGGTCTTGCCGGAGGCCCGCTCGCCGTCGACGAAACTGGCCAGCTTCTTCCACGCCGCGCCGCGCGGAAAATCACCGAGCAGGGCCAGCCATTGCGCGGGCAGCGAAGCGAGCTGGGCGTCCAGCGAAGGCGCGCCCGGTGCGGGCGCGTCGAACAGATCGCCGGTGAGGCTGGACATGCGCCGCGCTTCAGGCGAAGAGCCGCGCCAGCTCTGCGCCCGGATTGGCGGCACGCATCATAGCCTCGCCGACCAGGAAGGCGTTGACGCCATGGTCGCGCATGCGTTGAACGTCGTCCTTGGCGAGGATGCCGGATTCGGTCACCACCAGGCGTTCGCCGGGAATGCGGCCGAGCAGGGAGATGGTGTTGTCCAGGCTGACTTCGAAGGTGCGCAGATTGCGGTTGTTGATGCCGAGCAGGGGTGTCTTGAGCGTGAGTGCGTGATCGAGCTCCTCGCCGTCGTGCACTTCCACGAGGACGGCGAGGCCCAGCTCCAACGCCTGGGCTTCGAGTTCGCGCATCTGGTTCGGCGCCAGCGCCGAGACGATCAGCAGGATGCAGTCCGCGCCGAGCGTCACCGCTTCGTAGATCTGGTAGGGATCGACGATGAAGTCCTTGCGCAGGGCCGGCAGCGCGCAGGCTTCGCGGGCCTGGCGCATATGGGAGAGGTCGCCCTTGAAATACTGGCGGTCGGTGAGCACCGAGAGGCAGGCCGCGCCGTGCAGCGCGTAGCTGGCGGCGATAGCGGTGGGATCGAAATGCTCGCGCAGCACGCCCTTGCTCGGGCTGGCTTTCTTGACCTCGGCGATCACGGCCGACTGGCCGGCGGTGATCTTGGCGCGCAGCGCGCCGGCGAAGTCGCGGTCTGCGCCGCGTAGTTCGGCGCGCGCACCGGGATTCTCGGCGCGGCTGCGCAGTTCGGTCAGGGAGACGGCCTTCTTGCCGGCGGCGATTTCCTCGGCTTTGGTCTCGAGGATGCGCTTGAGGATGTCGCTCATGCCGCGCTCTTCAGGCTGCTGGTGAACTGCACGAAGGCGGCGAGCTTGGCCTGGGCCGCGCCGCTGGCGATGGCTTCGCGGGCCATCGCCAAGCCGGTGCCGATGCCGCTGGCGACGTTGGCCGCGTAGAGCGCCGCGCCGGCGTTCAGGCAGACGATCTCGTGCGCGGGGTTGGCCTTGCCGCGGCCGGGCTCCAGCGCGTCGCGCAGCATGGCGCAGGACTGCTCGGCGTTGCTCACCTTGATGCTGCGGTTGCTGACCATGGCCAGGCCGAAGTCCTCGGGATGGATTTCGTATTCCTTGATTTCGCCGTCGACCAGATTGCCCACCATGGTGGAGGCGCCGAGCGAGATTTCGTCCATGCCGTCCATGCCGTGCACCACCAGCGCATGCTTGGCGCCCAGGCGCTGCAGCACGCGCACCAGTATGCCGACGAGGTCGGGGTGGAAGACGCCGATCAGCTGATTCTGCGCGCCGGCCGGATTGGTCAGGGGGCCGAGGATGTTGAAGATGGTGTGCACGCCGAGCTCCTTGCGCACGGGCGCGACGTTCTTCATCGCGGGATGGTGATTGGGCGCGTACATGAAGCCGATGCCCACGCGCGCCAGGCTGTCCTCGACCTGCGAGGGCGTGAGCATGATGTTGGCGCCGAGGGCCTCGAGCACGTCGGCGCTGCCGGAGCTGGAGCTGACGCTGCGCCCGCCGTGCTTGGCGACCTTGGCGCCGGCCGCGGCGGCCACGAACATCGAGGCGGTGGAGATGTTGAAGGTGTTGGCGCCGTCGCCGCCGGTGCCGACGATGTCGACGAAGTTGGCCTTGTCGGCGACGTTCACGCGGGTGGCGAATTCGCGGATGACCTGCGCGGCAGCGGTGATCTCACCGATGGTTTCCTTCTTGACGCGCAGGCCCATGAGCAGGGCGCCGGCCATCAGTGGCGAGAGTTCGCCGGCCATGATGGAGCGCATCAGCGAGAGCATTTCGTCGTGGAAGATCTCGCGGTGTTCGATACAGCGCAGCAGCGCCTGTTGGGGAGTGATGGACATGATGTTGTCAGGCCTGCGTTTTCGCTGGGGAGGTGGAGCTCAGGAAATTCTGGAGCATGGCGTGGCCGTGCTCAGTGAGGATGGATTCGGGGTGGAACTGCACGCCCTCGATGTTGTGCTTGGGGTGGCGCACGCCCATGATCTCGCCGTCGTCGGTCCAGGCGGTGATCTCCAGGTCCTCGGGCAGGCTCGAGCGCTCGATGGCGAGCGAATGGTAGCGGGTGACGGTGAAGTGTTCGGGCAGCTTGGCGAAGACGCCCTGCTGTCGGGTGTGGACGGTGTCGGTCTTGCCGTGCATGATGCGCGCGGCGCGGACCACTTTGCCGCCGAAGGCTTCACCGATGGCCTGGTGGCCGAGGCAGACGCCGAGGATGGGCAGCTTGCCGGCGAACTCCTGCAGCAGGGCTACCGAGATGCCGGCTTCGCGCGGGCTGCAGGGGCCGGGCGAGATGCAGATGCGCGCGGGCTTGAGGGCGGCGACTTCCTGCACGGTGATCTCGTCGTTGCGGTAGACGCGCACGTCTTCGCCGAGCTCGGCGAAGTATTGGACGAGGTTGTAGGTAAACGAGTCGTAATTGTCGAGCATCAACAACATAAAACACCTAACTGATTGATTGCACGGCATTTTGTGCCGTTGAGCCCCAGCGAAGGCAGGGATGCGCGGCGCGCGGTTTGAAGCGGCGGATCAGCGCCACCAATGCGGGGCGGCAGGCCAGAGGGTGCGGGTGGGGTGCGACATGGTTCCTGCATTCTATACCAAGGCAGGCGCGGGGCGACAGCGGGGGAGCGCGCTTAAGCCATGCCCTGCGGCGCGGCGCGCGTGGGCATGGCGGCTTATTGATCCGGCATTAAGGAGTTTTCATGCGGCGTATTTGACGCGGGAATCCTGGAAGTAGGATTTCACGCGTTCGGGATGGGTTTCGATGAACGCCATGTGGTTCTTTGCTGCAGCGTGTAATTTGGCCTTTGTTATGACGGGGACTCGTGTGCTGATGACATGTTTCAGGTCGGCGTTGAGTCGCTCATCCAGATTGAGCTCCGGGCTGTAGCTGGGCAGGTAAAAGACTTCGATGTCGGCTTGGTGCTCGGCAAGCCATGCCTTGACCGGCTTGCAGTGATGCACGCCGAGGTTGTCGAGGATCAGGAACACTTTCTTTCCCGCGCGCTTGCCATCGGCCACCAGCACCTCGAAGAGCTCGATGAGCTTCTCGTGGTTAAAGGCACCATCGATGATCATCCAGCTTGCCTTGCCCTGATTGGTCACCGTGGAAATCATCGACAGCTTCTGTCGCGTACCTCTAACCGCCATCGTGACCGGGGTTTGCCCTTTGGGAGCATAACTGCGGCCCCGAACATCCGTATTCACCAACGCGGTTTCGTCACCCCAGTGAATCTCGCCACCTTTGGCCTTGGCACGCTTCTCGATGGCCGGATACTCCTGATCGATCCACTGCTTGACAGACTCCGGTCGCTGTTCATAAGCGCGCTTGATCGGCTTTTTCGGCGTGAAACCCCAGCGCTTGAGGTAGTCTCCGACCGCACGTATTGAGAGTCTGAACGCGTATTCCTGTTCGATGAACAGCATGATCGCGCCTCGCGTCCAGAGCGCAGATTCCATCTTCAACTGCTCCGGACGTTTGTCGCAGATCGTGCGCCGGATTGCTTCTTCTTGATCCGCATTAAGCCGTCTTCCTTCTCCTGGCGTACGAGCTTGTGGGTGCGGCTTCAGGGCCGCCGCGCTCCCTTCTTCATAGAGATCAATGGCCAGTCGAGCCGCCGGGTAACTCAGCCCTGTCAACTCCACGATGGCCATGACTCCGTATCCCTTCCGATGCAACCTCACGACCTGCTTTCGCCTCTCGTGCAGTTGCTCCAGTTTCTGGTATCGAGCGTTTTCTTTTTCTATGCCAACTCGATGCCAGAAATGATAATAAGTTAAATTTTTATATTGCCGCGTCAATAGTCGGCGTCCAGCCCGTCTTGCACCTGTTCGGCCGCGCGCAGCACCGCGCGCACCTTGGCCTCGGTCTCCTTCCATTCGGATTCGGGATCCGAATCGGCGACCACGCCGGCGGCGGCCTGCACGTAGAGCGTGCCGTCCTTGATGATGCCGGTGCGGATGGCGATGGCCAGGTCCATCTCGCCGTTGAAGGAAAGGTAGCCGACCGCGCCGCCGTAGAGGCCGCGCTTGACCGGCTCGAGCTCGTCGATGATTTCCATGGCCTTGACCTTGGGCGCGCCCGAGAGCGTGCCGGCGGGGAAGGTGGCCTTGAGCACGTCGAGGTTGCTCATGCCGTCCTTGAGTTCGCCTTCCACGGAGCTGACGATGTGCTGCACGTGGGAGTACTTCTCGATGACCATCTTGTCGGTGACCTTGACGCTGCCGGTGTTGGCGATGCGGCCGATGTCGTTGCGCGCGAGGTCGATGAGCATGACATGCTCGGCGATTTCCTTGGGGTCGGCGAGCAGCTCGGCGGCGAGCTTGGCATCGAGCTCGGGCGTGTTGCCGCGCGGCCGGGTTCCGGCCAGCGGGCGGATGGTAACGATGCGCTTCTTCTGCCGGTCTTCCTGGCGCACGAGGATCTCGGGCGAGGCGCCCACGACTTGCGTGTCGCCGAAGTTGTAGAAGTACATGTACGGCGAAGGATTGAGCGAGCGCAACGCGCGGTAGAGCGAGAGCGGAGAGTCGCAGTAGGGCTTGGCCAGGCGCTGGCCGACCTGGACTTGCATCAGGTCGCCGGCGGCGATGCGCTCCTTGGCGTCGAGCACGGCCTTGATGTAGTCGGCCTTGTCGAACTCGCGGTAGATGTCGGTGCGCACCGAGGGTGAGGTGACCGGCAGGTCCACGGCCTGACGCAGGCGCTGGCGCAGTTCGCGCAAGCGCAGGCGGGACTTGGTGTAGGCCTCGGGCTGGGCGGGGGCGGCGTAGACGATCAGGTAGAGCTTGCCCGAGAGATTGTCGATGACGGCCAGCTCCTCGGTGAGGAGTAGTTGGATGTCGGGCATACCCAGGTCGTCGCGCGGCGCGCTCTCGGCGAGCTTGCGCTCGATGTAGCGCACGGTGTCGTAGCCGAAGTAGCCGGCCAGGCCGCCGCAGAAGCGCGGCAGGCCGGGGCGCTGCGCGGCGCGGAAGCGCCCCTGGAATTCGGCGATGAACTCCAACGGATTGCATTCGCGCGTTTCCACGACCTTGCCGCCGGTGACCACTTCCACCTGGTGGCCGCTGGCGCGCACGAGGGTGCGGGCCGGCAGGCCGATGAAGGAATAGCGGCCAAAGCGCTCGCCCCCAACCACCGATTCAAGCAGGAAGCTGTTGACGCCGCGCTCCTGCGACTGGGCCAGCTTGAGGTAGAGCGAGAGGGGTGTTTCGAGGTCGGCGAGCGCCTCGGCGATCAGGGGAATGCGGTTGTAGCCCTTGTCGGCGAGGGAGCGGAATTCCAGTTCGGTCATGGATTTGTCGGGCGAGGTGTCGAGCGGCCGGTCGTGCGGATGTTAGGCGGACGAATTCAACGCCGCGAGCCGGGTCGCGGCCTGCAGCAGGGTTTCGACTATAGCATCGGCGCCGGTGGACTCGGGCGGGCGGACGTGGTTGAAGCCGTAGGGCACTAGCCAGACCGGAATGCCCGCGCAGCGGGCGGCCTGCACGTCGTTCTCCGAGTCGCCGATGGCGAGCACCGCGGCGGGCTCCAGTCCGAACCGCTCCGCCGTGTAGAGCATGGGCAGCGGATCGGGCTTGCGGCGCTCGAGCGAATCGCCGCCGACCACCACCTCGAAATATTCGCCCAGGCCCAGCTTGTTGAGCAGCGGCCGGGCGAACCCCGCCGGCTTGTTTGTCACGCAGGCGATGCGCAGGCCGGCCGCGCGCATCGCCTCCAGGCCTTCGGCGACGCCGGGATAGACCTCGGCGTGATTGCCGTTTAGGTTGCCGTAGATGTGCATGTAGTCGGCCAGCGCGTCCTTGACGAGGGCTTCATCGGGCGCGATGTGCAGCGCCAGGGCGAGCGCGGAGCGCACCAGATGCTCAGACCCCTTGCCCACGCAGGTGATGACCTGGGCGCGGGTGAGGGGGCCGAGCTTGCGCAGTGCGAAGGTGGCGTTGATCGCCACGGTGAAGTCGGCGGCGGTGTCGATGAGCGTGCCGTCGAGGTCGATGACGACGGCTTCGATGGGGGCTGCGGAGACGGGCATGATGGTTCTCCGGGAAAGGCGCCTTTTATGCGTCGATGCCGGCCAGCTCCCGGCGCATGGCCTGGATGACCGCCGCGTAATCGGGCTTGTTGAAGATGGCCGAACCGGCCACGAAGGTGTCGGCGCCGGTGGCGGCGATGGTGGCGATGTTGTCCACCTTCACGCCGCCGTCGACTTCGAGCAGGATCTTGCGGCTGCTCTCGGCCGCGTACTGGTCGAGCCGCTTGCGCGCGGCGCGCAGCTTGTCCAGGGTGTGGGGAATGAAGCTCTGGCCGCCGAAGCCGGGGTTGACCGACATGAGCAGCACCATGTCGAGCTTGTCGAGCACGTGCTCGATGTGATGCAGCGAAGTGGCCGGGTTGAGCACCAGGCCGGCGTGGCAGCCGCTGTCGCGGATCAGGCCCAGGGTGCGGTCGACGTGGTTGCTGGCTTCCGGATGGAAGGTGATCATGTTGGCGCCGGCCTTGGCGAAGTCCGGGATGATGCGGTCAACGGGGCGAACCATCAGATGCACGTCGATGACTGCGGGCTTGCCGTCCTTGACCGCATGGGGCCGCACCGCCTCGCAGACCAGGGGGCCGACGGTGAGGTTGGGCACGTAATGGTTGTCCATCACGTCGAAGTGGATCCAGTCCGCGCCGGCCGCCAGGACCGAGCCGACTTCCTCGCCCAGGCGGGCGAAGTCGGCGGAGAGGATGGAGGGCGCGATACGGAAGGAAGGCATGGCCGGGGGTCCTTGGGCAAGCCCGGGCGCGCCGGGCGGAAACCGTCTTGTTGACGTACGATGTGCGCGATTTTACTCCGCCACGGCTTTCTTTCGCGCCCGTGAAGCGGCAGAATGCGGAAACCTACAGGAATGCAGATGAGTGCTTACGCTTTGAAGATTGAGGTGCGCAGCCAGTACTTGCCCGACCAGTCGGACCCGGACAAGCACCAGTTCGCGTTTGCCTACACGATCAACATCAGCTTGGCGGGCACCGTGCCCGCCCAGCTGATCGCCCGCCACTGGGTGATCACCGACGGCGACGGCAAGGAGCAGGAAGTGAAGGGCCTGGGCGTGGTGGGCCATCAGCCGCTGCTGGCGCCGGGCCAGCAGTTCGAATACACGAGCTGGGTGGTGATCGAGACGCCGGTGGGCAGCATGCGCGGGAGTTACTTCTGCGTGGCCGAGGACGGCACACGCTTCGACGCGCCGATTCCCGAATTCGCACTGGCGATGCCGCGCACGCTGCATTGAGCGTGCGCGCGCCGGCCTAGTCTTCGTCCTTGTCCCTGCCCGCGCCGCGCGAGGTCCACCAGACGATGAAGATCAGCAGGAAGAGGGCGGTGAAGGCCTCCAGCCCCAGCAGCAGCATCGGGTATTCTTCCAGCAGCTCAGACATTCCGCGTTCCCGTATCCGGTGGATTCGATAGTGCTCAATTGTATGCGTTGGCCTGCCGCCCTTGCGTGTGCGGCGCTGGCGGCGGCTTTCCTGGCCGGCTGCGGCACGCCGCGGCCGCCCCTCCTGTCGGCGGAGCCGTCCGCTCCCGCCGCTTCAGCACAGCCCGCTCAGCCGCTTCCCGAAACCGTCGGCAAGGCCGGCCCCGCCAATTGGGACGAGCTGCCGGGCTGGCGCGAGGACGATCTGGGCTCGGCCTGGCCGGCCTGGATGCGCAGCTGCGAGGCGCTCACCCGGCGCGGCGACTGGAGCCAGGTCTGCGCCCAGGCGCGGCGCGTCGATCCGCTCGACTCGGGGGCGCTGCGCGCCTACTTCGAGGCTTATTTCCAGCCCTACCGCCTCGCCAATCCTGACGGCAGCCTCACTGGCCTGATCACCGGCTATTACGAGCCGGTGCTGCGCGGCTCGCGCCGCCGCGAGGGCGAATTCCAGACGCCGCTCTACCGCTATCCGGCGGCATGGCGGCGCGCCAAGCCCAGCCCCGCGCCGACGCGCGCCGAGCTGATGCAGGGTAACGCGCTCGCGGGCAACGAACTGGTCTACGTGGACGATCCGGTGGAGGCGGCCTTTCTGCAAGTGCAGGGCTCGGGCCGCGTCCAGCTCAACGACGGCACGCTGATGCGCGTGGTCTTCGCCGGCAGCAACGACCTGCCCTATCAGTCCATCGGCCGCTGGCTGCTCGACCAGGGCGAGATCACGCCGTCGCATTCGACGATGCAGGGCATCAAGGCCTGGGCGCGCGCCAATCCCGGCAAGGTGGAGCGCATGCTCGCGGCGAATCCGCGCTTCGTGTTCTTCGCCGAATCGCTCGCGGGCGCGGAGCTGGGGCCGCCGGGCTCGCTCGGCGTGCCGCTCACGCCGGAGCGCAGCATCGCCGTGGACAATGGCGCGATCCCCGCCGGCGCGCCCGTCTTCCTCGCGACCACGCGGCCGCTTTCCGCGCAGCCACTGCAGCGGCTGATGCTCGCGCAGGACACCGGCACCGCCATCCGCGGCACGGTGCGCGCGGACTTCTTCTGGGGCCACGGCGCGCAGGCCGGCGAACTCGCGGGACGCATGAAGCAGAGCGGCAGCATGTGGCTGCTCTTGCCGCGAAGATAGACGCAGGCGCGTCACCTGCAGGTCGCGAAGCCAGTCTACGCAAGCGTTTGCAGACGTGTTTTCAGTTTTCGCGGCTTCATCAATGTGACAGGTGTTACAGATTTTTGTATACTCCACGGAAAAGGGGAGTAGCCTTTCGCCGTTCAGTCGTCAATCCGGTAGTGCTATACAGCGCATCCGGCTGAACGGGCAGTTCCCGCATCGGCGTTCGCCGGCGCGGCCGCAGGCAAGGCCTTGACTCAAGTCTGACTTGGGTCGGGCCTTGCCGATTTTCTGAATGTTTCCGAGTTTCCTCAAGCTGTCCACCCTCATCGGTTTTGCGATGCAGTTTCGCTTTCGGCATGGTTTTGCGCCATGCCGTGTTGGAGAGGGCTTTTTCAGGATTGGTGGTCGACATAAAGGATCGATGGGCGTGCTGGCGGTCTGCGCCGGCATGTTGCCGATGCAGGCGCTGCCCGCGCAGGAGTCGGAGCGGCAGGAATCGAAGCAGCAGGAATCGAAGGGAAGGAGGCCGGCCAGCAGCTGGGCTGGCAGCATCTCGCGGAGCTGGTGCTGGCGAACAATCCGCGGCTGCGCGGCGCGCGAGAGCAGAACCGCGCGGCGGCGGCAGGCGTCGTCTCCGCCTCGGCCTTGCTCAATCCCGAAATCGAAATCACCACCGGCAATCAGGCCGCGCGCAGTCTCACCGGCACGCCGGGCGCGACGCGCAGCGTGGGCCTCTCGATGCGGCTGGAAAACCCGGCGTTGCGCAATGCGCGCATCGCCGGCGCCGGCCACACGAGCGACGCCGTGCTGGCCGGCTATGCGATGGCGGTCAACGACGTGCTCGCCGAGGCGCGCCAGCGGCTCTTCGAGCTGGCGCTAGCGCGCTAGGAGGCGGCCGAGGCGGCGGAGTCGCTGGCTCTGCTTGAGCAGGTGCGCCGGCGCGTGGAGACCCGCGTGCAATCCGGCGAGACGCCGCGCTACGAGCTGATCAAGGTCGACACCGAAGTGCTCAACGCCCGCCAGCGGCTGGATAGTCAGACGGTGCGCGCGGACAAGGCGCGCATCTCGCTGGCGATCCTCACCGGCGGCAGCTTGCCGCCGCAGGCCGGATTGCAGCCGCGGCTGACCGATGGCGTGGACCTCGATTTCGCCGGCCTGGTGGATATCAACCATGGCGAACAGGCAGGGATGCTCGCGGAGATCGCGGCCTCGAATCCGGAGCTGCGCAAGCTGGAGGTGGAGCTCGCCCGGGCGCGCGAGCGCATCGCCCAGGAGCGCGGCGCGATCCTGCACAGCGCGCAGCTGAGCTGGACGCAGAGCCAGGACCCCGACGTGCGCTCCACCCAGGCCGGCATCAGCATTTCGCTGCCCCTGTTCGACAGGCGCAGCGGCCCGATCGACGAGGCAGTGGCCGAGGCTTCGCGGCGCTGTCGATCGCCGAGACCTCCTACCAGTTCGGCGAGTGCGGTCTGCTCGAAGTGCTCGATGCGCAGCGTGTGCTGCACACGGCGCAGACCGAACGGATCCAGGCGCGCTACGAGCTGCAGTTCGCCGCCATCGAACTCGACCGCCTGCGCGGCCGCTATGCCTCTCAATTCCTTTCTTCCGGACGCTGAACCATGACGCGCAGACCCATCACGTTTTCTTTCCCCGCTGTCGTGCTAACCGGTGTGCTAACCGGCACGCTGGCGGTTTCCCCTGGGCGGCTGCTCCGACAAGAAGGCCGAGGCGGCCAAGCCGCCCACCGCGCAGAGCGCCACGCCCGCTGACCCGATGGTGTTCGCGGTGCGCCCCGAGATCGGGCAGCGGCTAAAGCTGGCCGCGGCCGGCGAGGCGGACATCTCCGAGCGGCTGGATATTCCGGCACGGCTGGAAGTGGACGCGGGCCTCGTGGAGCAGATCGGCTCGGCGGTGACGGGCCGGGTGGCGAGCATTTCCGCCAACGTTGGCGATCCGGTGTGCGCCGGCCAGGCGCTGGCGCAGATTTCCAGCGCCGAGCTGATCCAGGCGCAGCTCGCCTATCTGCGCGCATATTCGGCGATGCGCCTCGCGCAGCAGGCGGCGGAGCGCGTGCGCATGCTGCTCGTGGCCGATGTGATCGGCCGCGTGGAACTGCAGAAGCGTGAATCGGAGGCGGCGGTGACGCATGCCGAGACCAATGCCGCCGCCGACCAGCTGCGGCTGCTGGGCCTCTCCGACGCGGCCATCGCCAGGCTGCGCGAACGCGGTGCGATCGATTCGACCTCGGGCGTGGCAGCGTCCTCGCACGGCGTGGTGATCGAGAGCAAGGTGAGCAAGGGCCAGGTGGTGCAGCCGGCGGACAAGCTGTTCGTCGTCGCCGATCTGTCCACGCTGTGGATTTCGGGCTGGGTGCCGGAGCAGGAGGCGCGGATGATCGTGCTGGGCCAGTCGGTGAGCACGCAGGTGCCGGCGCTGGAGCACACGGAGGACTTGCCCAGCAAGGTGATCTTCATCAGCGACACGGTGGATCCGGCCACGCGCAGCGTGCAGATCCGCACCTCGGTGGACAACGCCGCGCGCAAGCTCAAGCCGGAGATGCTGGCGACGCTGCTGGTCTCGCTCAAGCCCAAGAAGATGCTCGCGGGGCCTTCCGCGGTGGTGGTGCGCGAGGGCGACAAGGACTATGTGTTCGTGAGCCTGGACGCGAACCGCTTCCACATGACAGAGGTGAACCTGGGCGCGGAGGTGGACGAACTGCTCCCGGTGTACGCGGGACTCAAGCTGGGCGCGCCGTGGCCGACGGCGCTTTCCATCTGAACAACGAGCGCAAACGCGCGGAACTGGAGTAAGCCGTGCTGCGCGCCATTGTCAGAACCGCCCTCCAGCAGCGGCTCGTCATCGCCATGCTGGCCGCCGCGCTGCTGCTGTTCGGCCTGCGCAGCGCCACCGAAGCTTTCGGTGGACGCTTTTCCCGATGTGACCAACGTGCAGGTCCAGGTCGCCACCGAGGCGCCGGGCCGCTCGCCCGAGGAGGTGGAGCGCTTCATCACGGTGCCGCTGGAGATCGCGATGACGGGCCTGCCGGGGCTCACCGAGATGCGTTCGCTCAACAAGAGCGGGCTGTCGCTGATCACCCTGGTCTTCACTGATTCGACCAACGTCTACTTCGCCCGCCAGAAGGCGACCGAACGGCTGATCGAGGCCGCTGGCTCCTTGCCAGACGGCATCGCGCCGGCGCTCTGGACCGTGTCCACGGGCCTGGGCGAGGTTTATCAATACACGCTGGAGACGGACGCCGACGGCAAGCGCGCGCTCACCGAGCAGGAGCTGACCGAGTGGCGCATCGTGCAGGACTGGGTGGTGCGGCCGATGCTGCGCTCCATATCGGGCGTGGCCGAGGTGAATTCGATGGGCGGCTACGAGCGGCAGTTTCAGGTGCAGGTGGACCAGGACTAGATGCGCGCCTACCTGCTGGGGCTGCAGGACGTGTATCAGGCGATCGCCCGCAACAACGCGAACGCCTTCTGCGGCGTGCTGCCGCAGAAGGCGGAGCAGTACCTGATCCGCAACGCCTAGGACATCGGTGACGTCGTGATCCGCCAGGACGGCAGCGTGCCGGTGTTCGTGCGCAATGTGGCGGAGGTGCAGGTGGGCCACGCTGTGCGCCAGGGCGCGGTGCTCAAGAACGGCGACACGGAGGCGGTCGTTGGTATCGTGATGATGCTGCACGGAGGCAACGCCAAGGAGATCGTCTCGCAGGTGAAGCAGAAGGTGGAGGAGATCAATGCGCGCGGCATGCTGCCGGGCGGGCTGAAGATAAAGTCCTTCTACGACCGCATGGAGCTGGTTGACGCTTCGCTGTGGATGGTGGGCAAGGTGCTGATCGATGGCATCGCGCTGGTGGTGATCGTGCTGGTGCTCTTCCTGGGCGACGCGCGCTCCAGCCTTATCGTGACGGCCACGCTGGTGATCGCGCCGTTGATCACCTTCATGGCGATGAACCAGTTCGGCATTTCCGCCAACCTGATGTCGCTGGGCGGGCTGGCCATTGCCATCGGCCTGATGGTGGACGCGACCGTGGTGGTGGTGGAGAACGTGTTTCGCCGGCTCGGCCACGCGGGCGACGACGCGCAGACGCGCGGCCACACCATCTTCATGGCCACGGTCGAGGTGGGCAAGCCAGCGGTCTACGGCATCTTCATCATCGTGCTGGTCTTCTTGCCGCTGATGGCGCTCTCGGGCATGGAGGGCAAGATGTTCGCGCCGCTGGCGCTGACCATCGCCATCGCGCTGCTGGTGTCGCTGGTGCTCTGCGTCTATCTGCTCAAGGGCGGCCAAGGACACGCGGCTGATCGCCTGGCTCAAGCGGCGCTATCTGGCGCTGCTGGAGAAGTCGCTGCCGAATGAGCGGCGCACGGTCGCCGTGGCGGTGGGACTGCTGGCGCTGTCGGCGGGGCTGTTCCCGATGCTCAGCAAGAGCTTTATCCCGACGATGAAGGAGGGCTCGATCACGCCGCAGGTGGTGCGCGTGCCGAGCATCTCGCTGCCCGAGTCTCTGAAGATCGAGACCGAGGCGATGAAGCTGGTGTCGGCGGTGCCGGGCGTGAAGCTGGCGGTGTCCAAGCTGGGACGCGGCGATTCGCCGGCGGACCCCGCGGGCCCAATGAATCCGACCCGGTGGTGAGCCTGGACAAGAAAAGCGGCCGCAGCCAGGCCGAGGTGGAGTAGGACATCCGGCAGGCGCTGGCGGTGCTGCCGGACGTGCAGATCGTGATGAACCAGCCGATCGCGCAGCGCGTGGACGAGATGGTGACCGGCGTGCTCTCGCAGATGGCGGTGAAGGTGTTCGGCGACGATCTGGGCGAGCTGCGGCGGATTTCCGAGCAGGTGGCGCGCATGATGCGCGAGGTGCCGGGCGCGAGCGACATCCGCGTGGAGCGGCTCTCGGGCCAGCAGACGCTGACCATCGAAATTGACCGAAAGGCTATCGCCCGCTACGGCATCAACGTGGCGGATGTGCAGGACCTGATCGAGATCGCCGTTGGCGGCAAGGTGGTGCGCCAGCTCTACGAGGGCGAGCGGCGCTTCGGCATAGCGTTGCGCTATCCGGAGGAGCGCCGCAATTCCATCGAGGCGATCCGCGGCGCGACGCTGCGCAGCCCGGACTGCTTCACAGTGCCGCTGCACACGGTGGCCGACATCCGGCTGGTGGACGGCCCGGCGCAGATCAGCCGTGAGTCGGGCCGCCGCCGCGTGGTGGTGGGCGCGAATGTGGAGGGGCGCGACCTGGGCGGCTTCGTTGACGAGGTGCGCGCGCGGGTGGCGGCGAAGGTGAGGTTGCCCGAGGGCTATAGCCTGTCCTGGGTCGGCCAGTTCGAGAACATGCAGCGGGCCTTGTTGTCGCTGACGACGATCGTGCCGGTGGTGATCGTGGCGATCTTTTTCCTGCTGTTCCTGCTCTTCGATTCGGTGAAGCTGGCGGGGCTGATCATCCTGATCCTGCCCTTCGCCTCGGTGGGCGGGGTGCTGGCGCTGTTCCTGATCAGGGAGTATCTGTCGGTGCCTGCGTCGGTGGGCTTTATCGCGCTGTGGGGCATCGCGGTGCTCAATGGCGTGGTGCTGGTGTCGTACATCCGCAAGCTGCGCGACACCGGCATGGCGGTGGCCGACGCGGTGCGCAAGGGCTGCGCGCAGCGTTTCCGCCCGGTGATGATGATGGCCACGGTGGCGATGCTGGGGCTGGCGCCCTTCCTGTTCGCCTCGGGGCGCGGCTTCAGGGCCACCGCGGCCCCTTCTTCATAGAGATCAATGGCCAGTCGAGCCTCCGGGTAACTCAGCCCTGTCAACTCCGCGATGGCCATGACTCCGTATCCCTTCCGATGCAACCTCACGACCTGCTTTCGCCTCTCGTGCAGTTGCTCCAGTTTCTGGTATCGAGCGTCTTCTTTTTCTATGCCAACTCGATGCCAGAAATGACAATAAGCTCAATCTTTATATTGCCGCGTCAATAAGCAGGCCAGCTCAGCAGGCCGGATCAACAGGACAGATCAGCCGGGCAGTCCCACGATCCGCGCGCGCGCGGCTTCGTACTCTGCCTTCATCCGCCCCACCACCTCGGCCACCGTTGGCGAATCGTCGATCAGGTCCACGTCCTGGCCGGCGCCCCAGATGTCCTTCCAGGCCTTGGTCCGGGTGCTGCCGAAATTCATCTTGCTCGGATCGGAGGCCGGCAGATTGTCGGGATCCAGCCCCGCGTTGACGATGCTGCGCTTCACATAGTTGCCGTGCACGCCGGTGAACAGGTTGGTGTACACGATGTCGGCCGCCGCGGCGTCCACGAGCGACTGCTTGTATTCCTCGGTTGCGTGCGCCTCCTGCGTGGCGATGAAGCGCGTGCCCACATAGGCGAAGTCCGCGCCCGCCGCCTGCGCGGCCAGCACCGCGTCGCCGGTGGCGATCGAGCCCGAGAGCGCGATCGGGCCGTCGAAGAACTTGCGCACCTCGCCCACCAGCGCGAAGGGCGAGAGCATGCCCGCATGGCCGCCCGCGCCGGCCTCCAGCGTCTTGTGTGCATGGCGGATGCTGATCACGTCGTGCATCACGATGCCGCCATAGGAATGCACCGCGTCCAGGATCTCCTTCACCGGCGCGCGCAGGCTGGTGATGTACCTCGGCATCTTATGGTCCACGCAGGTGCGCACGTCCCGCTCCAGCCTGTCGTTCGACGTGTGCACGATCTGGTTCACCGCGATCGTGCCCCACCTTGGCATCCAGATTGGCGTGCTTGAAGCTCGCCAGCTCCTCCCCCATCTGCGTCAGCCAGTCGTCGAGCAGTTCTGCCGGCCGCGCGTTCAACGCCGGGAAAGAGCCCACGATCCCCGCCTTGCACTGCGCCAGCACCAGCTCGGGATAGCTCACGATAAAAATCGGCGAAGCGATCACCGGCAGGGCCAGGTTCTGTAGAATCGGCGGAATTCTTTTGGCGGCGGGCATGCGGTCTCCAGGTTTGGTCTAGGTTTCAGGGCGGATCAGGTTGGAGTCCAGATTTTCGAGCGGGCGTTCTATTATGTCCCAATAGTGGTATCCCACGTGGGGGAAAATACGTATTGTCCGCCAACCCGCCGATTGAGATCATCAGCCCCCCTGAAGACTTGACCTCGAGGAACACATGAACAAACTTATCGCCCTTCTCGGCGCGCTGTCTTCCCTCTTCGGCCTGAACGCCGCGGCGCTCGCCGGTGAATATCCCACCGACAAGGCGGTGGTTATGGTCGTGCCCTTCGCGGCCGGCGGCCCCACCGACAAGGTCGCCCGCGAACTGGGCGTCGTCATGACCAAGCATCTCAAGCAGATCATTGTCGTCGACAACACCGTCGGCGCCGGCGGCACCATCGGCGCGCGCAAGGTCGTGCAGGCGCCCAAGGACGGCTACACCATCCTGCTGCACCACATCGGCATGTCCACCTCCCCGGCGCTGTACCGAAACCTGGGCTTCGATCCGATGAACGACTACGAATTCATTGGCGAAGTGGCCGACGTCCCCATGCTGCTTCTCTCCACTAAGAGCCTGACCGCCAAGGACTTCAAGGAACTGCTGCCCTACATCAAGGCCAACCACGACAAGCTCTCGCTGGCCAACGCCGGCATCGGCTCGGCCTCGCACCTGTGCGGCCTTCTCTTCATGAGCACCATCCAGGCCGACTTCACCACCGTCCCCTACAAGGGCACCGCACCCGCGCTGACCGACCTGATGGGCGGCCAGGTGCAGCTCATGTGCGACCAGACCACCAACGTCGCCGGCCAAGTTCGCTCGAAAGCCATCAAGGCCTACGGTGCGACCTCGCTGTCCCGCCTCACCGCGTTCAAGGACATCCCGACGCTGGACGAGCAAGGCCTCAAGGGCTTCGAAGTGAAGATCTGGCACGCCATGTACGCGCCCAAGGGTACGCCCAAGCCCGTCGTCGACAAGCTCGTCGCCGCGCTGCAGGCTTCCGTCCAGGACGCCAGCTTCCGCGCCAAGATGGCCGAGCTGGGCGCCGAAGTGGCCACGCCCCAGCGTGCCACCCCAGATTCGGCCCGCGCTCTGGTGCAGTCCGAAATCAACAAGTGGACGCCGATCATCAAGAAGGCCGGCGTGTACGCCGACTGATTGCCGCCCAGGCGTTCCGCAGAGAACCAGCGCCGGACACGGCGCCGAAAAAAGTCCCGCAAGGCGAGACCCGCCCTCGGGGCTTTTGTTTTTCGGCCGGCGCGCACGGCCCGGTGCGCACGCTTAGCCCGCGTCCATCAGCCTCCGCGCTCACCACTTCGCCGGTGGCGGCCTTCACCAGCGGCGGGCCGCCGAGGAAGATGGTACCCTGGTTGCGCACGATGATGGTCTCGTCGCTCATCGCCGGCACATAGGCGCCGCCCGCCGTGCAGGAGCCTATCACCACGGCGATTTGCGCGATGCCGGCGGTGGACAGGTTCGCCTGATTGAAGAAGATGCGGCCGAAATGCTCGCGGTCCGGGAAGACGTCGTCCTGGTTCGGCAGGTTCGCGCCGCCCGAGTCCTCGAGATAGATGCAGTGCAGCCGGTTATGTGCGGCGATCTCCTGCGCGCGCAGATGCTTCTTCACCGTCATCGGGTAATAGGTGCCGCCCTTGACCGTGGCGTCGTTGCAGACCACCACGCAAAGCCGGCCGACCACGAGGCCGATGCCCGCGATCATGCCCGCGTCCGGCGCGGCGTCATCATACATGCCGTAGGCGGCGAGCTGGGAAGCCTCCAGGAACGGCGAGTCTGGATCGAGCAGCAGGCGCACGCGTTCGCGCCGCCGCCTTCCGCGGCGGCCGCCACCTTGGCGCGCAGGTCTTCCACCAGCGCGCGCATCAGCGCCGCGTTAGCGGCGAAGGCTTCGCTGCGCGGATTCAGTCGCGACTCGAGCGCCGCCATCTCAGAGCATTTCCAGCGCGATGGCCGTGGCTTCGCCGCCGCCAATGCACAGGCTGGCCACGCCATTGCGCAGCCCCTGCTTGCGCAACGCGCCCATCAGCGTGACCATGATGCGCGCGCCCGAGGCGCCGATCGGATGCCCGACCGCGCAGGCGCCGCCGTGCACGTTCACCTTCTCGTGCGCGATGCCCCGGTCGTGCATCGCCGCCATCGGCACCACGGCGAAGGCTTCGTTGGTCTCCCAGAGCTCCACCTCACCGGCCTTCCAGCCGGTCTTCTCCAGCAGCTTCTCGATCGCGCCGATCAGCGCGGTGGTGAACCAGCCCGGCGCCTGGGCGTGCGAGGCATGGCCGAGGATGCGCGCCAGCGGCTTTAGGCCCTGCGCTTTGGCGGCGGATTCGCGAATCATCACCAGGGCCGCCGCGCCGTCGTTGATCGACGACGAGGACGCAGCCGTCACCGTGCCGCCCGCCTTGCCCGGCACCGTCACCGGCGTGATCTCCCATTGCAGCGCGCCGCTTTCGGCGGCGGCGCGGGCGCGGCTCACCGAGGCCGAGGCGGAGGCGTCCAGCTGCTCGCGCGTGAAGTGGTATTTGTCGGCGCAATCCTCGCCATAGCCGCCCATGGACTTGCCGCCGCCATTGGGCAGACGGTCGTAGGCGTCCTCCAGCCCGTCGAGCATCATGTGGTCATACATCATCGTGTGGCCGATGCGCAGGCCGGCGCGCGCCTTTGGCAGAAGGTATGGCGCGTTGGTCATGCTCTCCATGCCGCCCGCGACCACCGTCTCCACCGAGCTGGCGAGCAGAATGTCGTGTGCGGCCATCGCCGCGCGCATGCCCGAGCCGTACATCTTGTTCACTGTGGTGCAGCCGGCCGAGAGCGGCAGCCCCGCGCCCAGCGAAGCCTGGTGCGCGGGCGTGCTGCCCCTGGCCAGCGGGCAGCACGCAGCCCATCAGCACCTCGTCCACCGATTGCGGATCCACGCCGGCGCGTTCCAGCGCCGCCTTGATTGCCGCCGCGCCGAGCTGGGGCGCGGTCAGCGCCGCGAGCTCGCCCTGGAAACTGCCCATCGGCGTGCGCGCGCAGCCGATGATGACGACGGGATCGTTCGAGAGTTCAGCCATTTACATCGTCTCCGAATACAGTTCCCGGCCGATCAGCATGCGCCGGATTTCGGAAGTGCCCGCGCCGATCTCATAGAGCTTGGCGTCGCGCCAGAGCCGGCCGGTGGGATATTCGTTGATGTAGCCGTTGACCCTGAGGATCTGGATCGCCTCGCCGGCCATCCAGGTCACCTTCTCGGCGGTGTAGAGGATCACGCCCGCGGCTTCCTTGCGCAGCGCTCGGTTGCCGGTTTTGCCAGCCGCGTCGAGATTGCGGCCGAGTTGATAGCAGTAGGCGCGGCAGGCCTGCAGCGTGGTGTGCATGTCGGCGAGCTTGCCCTGGATCAACTGGAATTCGCCGATGCTCTGGCCAAACTGCTTGCGCTCGTGCACATAGGGCAGCACCGCGTCCATGCAGGCCTGCATGATGCCGATGGGGCCGGCGGCTAGCACGCCGCGCTCATAGTCGAGCCCGCTCATCAGCACCTTGGCGCCGCCGCCCAGCACGCCGAGGATGTTCTCCTGGGGCACGAAGACGTTCTCGAAGACCAGTTCGCCGGTGTGCGAGCCGCGCATGCCCAGCTTGTCGAGCTTTTGCACGACGGAGAAGCCTGGCATGCCCTTCTCGACGATGAAGGTGGTCAGACCGCTGGCGCTGCGGCCCGGCTCGGTGCGCGCATAGACCACGAGCACGTCGCAGTCCGGGCCGTTGGTGATCCACATCTTGGTGCCGTTGAGCTTGTAGCCGCCGGGGACTTCCTCGGCGCGCAGCTGCAGGCTCACCACATCGGAGCCGGCGTTGGGCTAGCTCATCGCCAGCGCGCCGACGTGTTCGCCGGAGACCAGGCGGGGGAGGTATTTCTTCTTCTGCGCCTCGTTGCCGTTGCGGCGCAGCTGGTTGACGCAGAGATTGGAATGCGCTCCGTAGGACAGGCCGACCGAGGTGCTGGCGCGGGAGATTTCCTCCATCGAGATCATATGGGCCAGATAGCCCTTGTTCACGCCGCCGCATTCCTCCGCCACCGTGACGCCGAGGATGCCCAACTCGCCCATCTGCCGCCAGGCCTGCATCGGGAACTGGTCGCTGCGGTCGATCTCGGCCTGCGCATAGTCGCGCACGGCGGCACGCAAGGCGTCGACGTCCTCGCCCAGCCAGAAATCCAGGCCGGGAGTTTCTCTCACTGACATGGCGGTGTCTCCGGATTGCCTTTGTTCTTTGGCGGATTCCGATTCTGGTTCAAATCGCGGGGTGCCGCAAGCCGATGCAGGAGATGATGCCAGCATGCGCGGAAAAAGACTGTCTTTCCTGCGACAAAGCAAAAAGAAATGCACGCCGCCCGCGGGCGGCGCGCGGCCGATGCCGGCTCAGAGCGCGCCGATGCGCTTGCGCGCCGCGTCGTAGCGCTCGGCGAGCTGGCTCATGCCGGTGACGTTCATGTCCAGGTCGCGCAGCATGCCGTCCTTGAGGCCATAGACGAAGCCGTGGATTTCCAGCGACTGGCCGCGCTCCCAGGCGTCCTGCACGATGGTGGTGTGGCAGATGTTGACCACCTGCTCGATGGCGTTGAGCTCGCATAGCCGGTCGTGGCGCTCGCGCGCGTCGAGCACGCTGCCCAGATAGGCGCCGTGCTTGTCGCGCACGTCCTGCACATGCTTGAGCCAGTTGTCGGCCAGGCCCACGCGTACGCCGTTCATTGCCGCCTGCACGCCGCCGCAGCCGTAGTGGCCCACGACCATCACATGCTCGACCTCGAGCACGTCCACCGCGAACTGCAGCACCGAGAGGCAGTTCAGATCGGAGTGCACGACGACGTTGGCGACGTTGCGGTGGACGAAGACCTCGCCCGGCGCCAGGCCGGTGATCTGGTTGGCGGGCACGCGCGAATCGGAGCAGCCGATCCAGAAGTAGCGCGGCGCCTGCTGGTCGGCGAGGCGCGAGAAATATTCGGGATCGGTGACGGTGACTTCCGCGACCCAGTCGCGGTTGTTCTGGAACAGATGCTCGAGGCTGGATTTGTTCATGGCTTGCTCATACGGGGACGGTCGCATAGCGGCGGGCGAACCGCAGCCTGGGATCGTAGGAATAAATGTCGGGCACCTGCCCTGCCATGAGCTTGTCCTTGTGGGCTTGCCACATGGCGGGATCGAAGAAATCGGCGTGGTGCATGAGAAAGTATTTTCTCATGCGCTCGTCGCCGAGGAGAAAACTCCGGTAAGTCTCGGGGAATATGTCGTGCGGAGCCATGTTGTACCAGGGTTCTCCGGAGAGTTCGTCCTCTTCGTTGCGCGGCGGCGGCACCTCGCGGATATTGCAGTCGGTCAGGTATTCGATCTCGTCGTAGTCGTAGAAGACCATGCGGCCGTAGCGCATCACGCCGAAATTCTTGTACAGCATGTCGCCCGGGAAGATGTTGGCCGCGACCAGATCCTTGATGGCGTTGCCGTATTCGATCACGCCGTGCTCGACCTTCTCGTCGGCGCTTTCGCGTAGCCAGATGTTGAGCGGGATCATGCGCCGCTCGATGTAGGGGTGGCGGATGACAATCTCCTCGCCGCCCATGCCGTCGCAGTCGAATTCGATCATCGACAGCGCATGCTTGCGCAGCTCGGCGAGCAGCTCGTCGTCGAAGCGCGAGAGCGGGAAGGCCACCTGCGAGAACTCCAGCGTGTCGGCCATGCGGCCCACGCGGTCGTTGCCCTTGACCAGCTGGTATTTTCTCTTGATCAGCTCGCGCGTCGTCTCCTTGGGCGGCGGGAAGTAATCCTTGATCACCTTGAAGACGTAGGGAAAGCTCGGCAGGCCGAACACCAGCATCACCAGGCCCTTGATGCCGGGCGCGATGCGGAAGCGGCCGCTCGAATTCTGGAGATGGTGGAGGAGGTCGCGGTAGAAGAGGTTCTTGCCGTGCTTCTTCAGGCCGATGGAGGTGTAGATCTCGGCGCGCGGCTTGCGCGGCATCAGCGTGCGCAGGAAGGTGACGTAGGCCGAGGGTACGTCCATGTCCACCAGGAAGTACGAATGCGTGAAGCTGAACAGCACCTGGACCTGTTCGGTGCTGAGCAGGGCGGCGTCGAGATGGAGCTTGCCCCGCGCGTCTTGCTTGACCGGGATGGCGAGCGGAATGGTGCGGTCGCCGTTGACGGCGCGGCCGATGATGAAGGCCGTCTGGTTGCGGAAGAACAGCGAGGAGAGCACGTGCACCTGGAAATTGGGCAGCACACGGAAATCGCCCAGTTCGTCGTTGATGGCGCGCAGCACGTAGGCGGTGTCGCGGTCCAGGTCAGCGAATTCGCGCTGGAACTGGAAGCTGCCGATCACGCGGTGCATGGTCTGGACGAGGCCGTCGCGGTCGACCGGATAATAGGCGCGGTAGGTGGGCATCGTCGGCGGTTCGTCGTTCTCGATGTATTCGGTGGCGATCGTCGGCCTCACGAAGATGAAGTCGTTGTGGAAGTAGGCGCGGTGCAGAAGCCGCGTGTACACCGAATTGAAGAAGGTCTCCGCGAGTTCGAGCTGATGGTGGGTGGTCAGCAGGCCGATGTAGTGCAGCCTGGTCTGCTGCCAGACGCTGTCGTCGAGATTCTCGGCGTCGTATTCCTCCTGCAGCAGGATCTCGGCCTCGCGCACGCGGTCGTCGTAGAAGGCGATGCGGTCGCGCTGCAGCGCGGCCAGCGCCGGCCAGTCGCCATGCTCGAAGAGCGTCTTCGCCTGTTGGTTCGCGGCGCGGAAGATGCGGTAATGCTTGTCGAAGCCGTCGAGCAGATTGCGCGCGATGTCGTAGGCGATCTGCGAGGACAGCAGCTTGGGAAAGTCTCTCATCGGCGAACACTCGTACTTTTTGTTAAGCTTGCGGCTATGAATGCACTAGAAAGCCAACTGCACTATCCGCTCGGAGACTCCCTTCCCGAAGCCGCCAAGAAATTCCAGGTCGCCCCCGGCGTCTACTGGCTGCGCATACCGCCGCCTTTTGCACTGGATCATATCAATCTCTGGCTGCTGCGAGACAAGCTCGAAGGGAAAGACAGCTGGACCATCGTCGACTGAGGCATCGACAGCGCCGACACGCGTGAGCGCTGGCAGGGGGGGTGTTCGAGCACGAACTTGAAGGTCTGCCGGTCCTGCGCGTGATCGCCACGCACTATCACCCCGACCATCTGGGCCTGGCCCATTGGCTCTGCGACACTTGGAAGGTGCGCCTGTGGACCAGTCTAGGTGAATACACCTTCGGCCGCATGCTGACCAACCCCGGCATGTCCAGCATGGGAGGCGTCGACGCGGGCGTGCGCTATTACTCGAGCCATGGCTTGACCGAAGGCCTGGAGGAAATCCGCAAGCGCGCCTGCTGCTACACGCGCCTGGTGCCGCAGGTGCCGGGCCAGTACTGCCGCGTGCGCGACCGCGACCTGCTCGCCATCGGCGAGCGGAGCTGGCGCATCATCACCGGCTTTGGCCATTCGCCCTAGCATCTGAGCCTGTATTGCGAGGACGCACGCGTGATGATTTCCGGCGACATGGTGCTGCCGCGCATCTCCACCAACGTCAGCGTGTTCGAGCTGGAGCCGGAATCGAATCCGGTGGGGCTGTATCTGGAATCGCTGGGCAAGTATCACGACGTCGCCGAGGACACGCTGGTGCTGCCCTCGCACGGCAAGCCCTTCAAGGGCGTGCACACCCAAATCCGCCAGCTGCATGACCACCATGCCGAGCGCCTGGCGAAAACGCTCGACGCCTGCCGCTCCAAGCCCTGCACCGCGCGCGACATCGTCACCATCATGTTCAAGCGCGCGCTCGACATGCACCAGATGACCTTCGCCATGGGCGAGGCTCTGGCGAATCTGAACTGCCTCTGGCTCGAGGGAAAGCTCAGGCGCGAGACCGACGCCGATGGCGTGATACGCTTCGCTCCCGACTGATTCTTCGCCTTCGTTCAGAAGGCGAAGAACTTCACCCCCACAGTCAGCAGCGTGCACACCAGCGCGCCGTATTCCGTGGCTGCGCCGCCGAAAGTGCGCGTCAGCGCCAGGAAGCCGGTGAGGCGCGGCACGAAATTCTTTTCCACGTAGAGCAGGGCCTGGCCGCCGGGCGGGCGCGCGATGCGGTTGTCGGGGTTGAGCAGGCTGCCGCTCGCGCGCTGGGTCCAGTTGCCGTAGAACCAGGTCTCGAGCGAGGCGGAATAGCGCAGGCCTTGTTCGGAGTCGGCGCCGTCGTCGGCCGAGGTGTCCGCACTTGCGGTCGCGGTGGCATTTTCAGCGGCGTTCTCTTCGGCGCCCATGCCGGACTTGGCCTCGGGCACCGGCGCGGCGTCCTCCGCCCGCGCCGCGAGCGCCGCCGGCATGGCCAGCGCGGCCGGCCTCTGCAAGGCTTGCGCAGCGGCCTGCTTCATTGCAGATTGCCCACGTCGAATTCCGAAGCCGGCACGGCCTGCACCTTGATGCGGGTGTATTGCAGCGTGGTGCGGGCGTCGGTGAGCGCGTCGGCGATCGTCATCTTGCTGACGAAGGGAATGGTCTTGCCGTTGGCGACGATGCTGTTGCCGTATTCGAAGTCGGCGGACTTGAGCTTCTTGCACGAGAGCGAGAGGAATTCCGCCTTGACCGCCAGTCCGCGCTTGGCCAAGACCCAGTAGGTGATGCGGTCGTAGGTGGTCTGGCGGTTGTTGACGGAGAGATCAAGCACGTGGCAGGGCTCGCCGCCGACGTCTTCCTGGCGCAGATACTTGGCGCTGTAGTCCTTGGCGTAGTTGGTGGCGGCGATGTCGCCGATGGCCACCGGCTTTTTCAGGCCGTGCTTGGTCATCCACATGTTGCGGTCCACCTGCAGCATGCACGAGCCCTTGGTGTTGGGCGGGTCTAGCACTTCGGCCACGCTGGCGGTGTCCACCGCCTTGATGCACAGCTTCTGGTTGGGCTGGTCCTCGGCGCCGCTGCCGGTGTTGGTCACCTGGATTTCCCAGACCAGGCCGGCATAGCCACCGCCGCGCGCCTGGTCCGATCTCTTAAGCAGCTGCATCGCGTCGGGCTCGGCCGCCTGGGCAGCGGGAAGGACCGTGACCATGGTCAGGCCGGCCGCCATGACTGCGTTTTTGAAGGTGCGCAAGGTGTTCATACGTGCCCCAGGGATTCGATGATCGGATGGCGCGCCGCGCGGTGGGCCGGGATAAAGGCGGCGCCCACGGCCAGCACTACCGCGGCGACGAAGGTCTTGCCGGAGTCGAAGACGATGTACATCGGCACGCTCACGGTGTTGGCCGTGGCGCCGATGTCGACGTCGGCGGCGTTGGCCTGGCCGTGGATCATGCTGGCGAGCATGGAGGCGTTGTAACCCGTGTGAAAGCCCAGGATGTCGTCCATGCCCTGGCCGATGGTGACGCCCTGCGGACGCGCCTCGCTCAGGCCGCCAAGCGCGTCGTGGAAGGGGCTGCGCAGGGCGGCCATGTCCGCCGGAGCGATGCCGCTGGCGATGAAGATGGTGCTGGTTCGGCCGTTGGAGATCAGGCCCGAGGCGCTCATGCACGGCATCACCCGCGCGCCAGGCATGGCCTGCGCCACCACGGCCTGGATCTTGTCGATCTCGTTGACGGTGAGATGGCCGATGAGCTCGGCGTGGATCGCCGAATTGCTCAGGCCGGAATAGATGGCCTTGGTGTAGCCCGCGAACAGGGCCACAGCGCAGAAGCTGAAGGCCATTCTGAGGATGGTCACCAGGCTGCGGCGCCGGTTGCGCCAGAGATTTCGCCATGCGAGTTTCATGCGCGTTCCTTATAAGTGCCTTCGGAGATCAGGCCGTCTTGCAGGCGCAGTTGCCGGGGCACGCGCGCGAGCAGGCGGGGATCATGGGTGGTGAACACGCAGGTCTCGCCGGTTTCTCGGTTGAGCGCTTCGATCAGGTCGATGACTTCGTGGCTGGTCTGGGTGTCGAGGTTAGCGGTGGGCTCGTCGGCGATGAGCAGGCGCGGCGCGCCGACCAGGGCGCGGGCGATGGCCACGCGCTGACGCTCAGGCGGTCGTGGCGGAAGGCGCTGAAGGCGCCCAGGCCCACGTGCTCGAGCCAGGTCTGCGCGCGGCGCTTGCATTCGGCCGCGTTCACGCCCTGCACCTGAAGCGGCAGCATGACGTTCTCTAGCGCGCTGAGCACGGGCACTAGGTTGAAGTTCTGGAAGACGAAGCCGATCTTGCGGTTGCGGCAGTCCGAGAGCGCGTCGTCGGAGAGCTTGCCCACGTCCTCGCCTTCGAACTTGAGGGTGCCGCGGTCGGCCGCGTCGATCAGGCCGAGGATGTTGAGCAGCGTGGACTTGCCGCTGCCCGAGGGGCCCCAGATCGCGAGGAATTCGCCGCGCACGATCGCCAGGTCGATGCCGTGCAGCGCGCGGATTCGGGTCTCGCCCAGGGCGAACTCCCGTTCGATGCCGCTCAGCTCCAGCAGCGGCCCGGCGGCGCCCGCGCCGGTGTCCAGATTGGATTCCATCTTGCCTCCTCCTTGATTGAGTGACGCAAGTATCTGTCAAGCCGGAGCCGGGGCCAACGGCGATGCGACGAAATGCGCGATTCGCGGGATGAACGGCGGGAGAGGCGGATCGGGCTGAGATGCGGTCGTCCGGACGCGCCTTCATCGCCGCCGCCGGTCCGCGCGGGCTGGCGCGCACGGGCTTCCCGCAATAAAAACGGCCGCCCCAAGGGGCGGCCGCTCGCGCTCAGCCTAGACCATTTTCCAGGCCCTTGGGTTTGCGCCTACTTCTTCTTGGCGCCGCGCTCCTGCGCGATCAGGAAGTCCAAGGTCTGCAGCACGCGCTCGGAGGAGCCGGCGATCGAGGGCGAGGTGAGGTACTTGCCGTTGACCGCGATGGCGGGCACGCCGTCGAGGCGGTAGTCGTCGGCCATCTTGTTGGCGCCGCGCGACTTGGAGTTGGCCGAGAAGGACTTGAAGGCAGCCAGGAACTTGGCGTGGTCCACGCCTTGCGAGGCCATCCAGTCGGCGATCTCGTCTTCCTTGAGCAGGCGCTTGCGCTGGACGTGGATGGCGTTGAACACCTTGTCGTGCAGCTCCTCGAGCTTGCCCAGCGTCTCGAGCGCGTAATAGATCTGGCTGTGCGGCAGCGTGGTGTCGTTGAACGAGACCGGGACGAGCTGGAAGCTCACGTCCTTGGACTGCTTCTTGCCCCAGGCGACGATGCTGGGCTCGAGCTCGAAGCAGTGCGGGCAGCCATACCAGAAGAATTCGGTGACCACGATCTTGCCCTGGCCGTCGACCGGCTGGGGCGGCTTGACCGTGAGGAAGTCCTTGCCCTCGGCGGGATTGGCCGCCAGAGCCTGCAAGGGGAAGCCGGCGGCGCCGGCGAGTGCGAGTGCGGAGGCCGCGCGCAGCGAGGCCCGCAAGAACATCGAGCGATTCATGTTTGTTTCCTGCCCTTATTTACTGGTTTTGATGACGGCCGCGTCGATGCCGGTGGCGCGAAGTTTCTCGCGGGCCTTTTCGGCTTCTTCCATCTTGGCGAACGGGCCGATGCGGACGCGGTAGAACTTGGTGCCGCCGTTGTCGCGTTCGCTCACCTTGGCTTCGAAGCCCTGCATGGCCAGCCGCGCCTTCTGCTGCTCGGCGTCTCTGACGGTGGTGTAAGCCCCCACCTGCAGCAGGAAAACGGTCTTGCCGCCGCTCTGAGCTTCGTTGGCGGCGATGTCGGCGATCAGGTCGGAACCCGGCCGCACCACCTGTTTTTCTGCTTTGCTCTCTTCCTTGGCCGGCGCCGCGGGGGCCGCGGTGGCGGTCTGCTGGGCGTCGTTCTTACCGCCGTAGAGAGGCTGGTTGGGATCGGTCGGTTCGGCCGGCGCGGCGGGCTTGGTCTGCTCGGCCGACGGCCCGGCTTCCTTGCCCTTGACCGCCGTGGGCACCGGGGCCTTGTTCACGTAGAGCGCCACCACCACTGCGATGCCCAGGCCCAGGATCAGGCCTGTGATCAGGCCCAGGATGGTGTTGCCGCGCTGGCGGGAGAGACGGATCGGGCGGCGCAGAGGGTTGCGTACCGCTTTCTTGGTTTGTCCTGTGGTCACGGTCGGATCCTGTTTTGCTTCTGGGTCGCCGGGCGTTTTCGCCCGGCGTTTTCAAACCGCTAGCTTACATGCGTTCCGGGGCTGAGATACCCAGCACGGTCAAACCGTTCCGCAGGACCTGGCGCGTCGCGGCCAGCAGGGCGAGGCGGGCGGTCTTGAGGGCTTCGTCGTCGACGAGCACGCGCTCGGCGTTGTAGAAGGTGTGGAAGTCGCCGGCGAGGTCGCGCAGGTAGAAGGCCACGGCGTGCGGCGCCAGCTCGGCGGCGGCGTCGGCCAGCATCTGCGGGAATTCGGCCAGGCGGCGCAGCAGGTTGCCGGCCGCCGGGCCGGTCAGCGGCGAGACGTCGGCGCCGGCCAGCGCGGCCGCGTCGCCGCCCCATTGGTTGAGTATCGAACAGATGCGGGCATGGGCGTACTGGACGTAGTAGACCGGGTTGTCGTCGCTTTGCTTGCGGGCGAGGTCCACGTCGAAGACGAATTCGGTGTCGGCCTTGCGCGAGATCAGGAAGAAGCGCACCGCGTCGCGGCCGCGCGTGAGTTCGGCGGGGCTGGCGGTCTTGGCCGCGTTTTCGCCAGCGCTCTCGCCAGCCGCTTCGCCTTCGCGTTCGTTGGACCATTCGATCAGGTCGCGCAGCGTCACGTAGGAGCCGGCGCGCTTGGAGATCTTCACCTCCTCGCCGTTCTTCATCACCGTGACCATCTTGTGCAGCACGTAGTCGGGATAGCCCTGCGGAATTCTGGCGCCTAGGCCCTGCAGGCCGGCGCGCACGCGGGCGATGGTGCCGTGGTGGTCGCTGCCCTGGATGTTGATCACCTTGGTGAAGCCGCGGTGCCACTTGCTCAGGTGGTAGGCGACGTCGGGGACGAAGTAGGTGTAGCCGCCGTCGGACTTGCGCATCACGCGGTCCTTGTCGTCGCCGTATTCGGTGCTGCGCAGCCAGAGCGCGCCGTCCTGCTCGTAGGACTTGCCGGCGGCAGCGAGGGCCGCGACCACTTCCTCGACCTTGCCCTCAGTGTAGAGCGAGGACTCGAGGTAGTACTGGTCAAAGCGCACGCCGAAGGCCTGCAGGTCGAGGTCCTGCTCATGGCGCAGATAGACCACGGCGAAGTGGCGGATGCCGTCGATGTCCTCCACGTCGCCCGAACCGGCGACCGGCGCGCCGTCGGCGGCGGAGACCGTCTTGCGCGCGAGGAAGTCGGCGGCGATATCGTTGATGTAGTCGCCGTTGTAGGCGGCCTCGGGCCAGCCGTCCTGGCCCGGGGCGAGGCCGCAGGCGCGGGCCTGCACGGACAGCGCCAGATTGCCGATCTGCATGCCGGCGTCGTTGTAATAGAACTCGCGGTGCACCTTCCAGCCTTGCGCCGCCATCAGGTTGGAGAGCGCGTCGCCCAGGGCGGCCTGGCGGCCGTGGCCGACGTGCAGCGGGCCGGTGGGATTGGCCGAGACGAATTCGAGCATCACCTGCTTGCCCTCGGCGGCCTTGCTACGGCCGAATTCCGCGCCCTCGGCCAGCACCGCGCGCACGGCCTCCTGGCGGGCGGCGTCGGTCAGCTTGAGGTTCAGGAAGCCGGGGCCGGCGATGTCCACGCCGGCGAGCAGATGCTTGAGACCGGCGTCGCCCAGCAGGGCTTCGGCCAGCTTCTGCGCCAGCTCGCGCAGATTGGCGCGCAGGGGTTTGGCCATCTGCATGGCGATATTGCAGGAGAGGTCGCCGTGGGCGGCCACCTTGGGGCGCTCGAGGGTGACTTCGGGAATCGTGGCGCCCTCGGGAGCGAGGGCCTTGGCGGCCTGAGCGATCAGGCCGCGGAGCAGGGAATGTTGAGAAGGCAGCATGGGGTGGATTTTATCAGTTGGCGCCTTGCCCAAGGCTGCAATCCGCGAGTGCGGGACCGCAAAGAGGCAAACTCATTGCAGAGTTTGCCTGTGCAGCTGCTTATCGATAAGCAAAGCCATTCACACAAGCCATGTACATGTGCAGCATGACATTTGCTTTTTCCAGAATGGCGGCGTCTCCCTTGCTTAGACCAGTCGTCTGGACGAACAGGATATCCGGGCCGAACTTGGAGACAGCCGTGCGTATAGCTTGGCTGTAATCAATCATCTTCTGCTTCGAGCAGAAACTTTGTTTCGCCATGAACGGATGCACCTTTGATGGGACTTCCGCATTGGCGTTGGACGTGGCGGCGATGCCGGCGGAAAAGAGCAAAGCGAGAAGAGCGGTTTTGCGCATCGATAACTCCTGGTTTAGGTTCCAACGACGCCGTCAGAGCAGGCGCCAGAGATGCGAAGCTTATGCGGCGGGGAGGTGCGCAGTCTGCCGGATGCGGAAAATCAGGCTATTGCACGAGGTGCCGGAGCGTGGCCTGACAGAAAAGAAAAAGTTCTGTTCGCTCGGGCGCCGCTCCTGGCAGCGCTTTGTCGCAATAGAATTGTAGAAATTGAAATGACGAGACCTCAAGGCAAGCCATGCTTTACACCTTCCATAGCAAAGCCGCCGCCGACGTGATGATGCTAGACGATCTGGCCGACCGGCTCTTCGGCATCATCGGCCGCAAGCTGGAGCCGCGCGACATCCTCATGCAGGCGCAGTTTCCGGAGGCGATAGCGCGCCTGGAAAAAGCGATCGAGATCGATCGACTCGGTCCCGGGACGACGGATCCCAAGGCCGAGCCGACGGAGGACCTGCTGTATCTGTCACAGCGGGCGTTTCCGTTTCTGGAGCTGCTGCGCAAGTCCTTGAAGAAGGATCAGCCGGTGGTTTGGGGACAGTAGGCCTTGTTTCGGCGCGAGACGGAGTTCAGACCAGTCCAATAAAAAAGCGGCCTGAAAGGGGCCGCTTCAGGTGGGGCGCCGCCCAGCGCATCAACTCAACAGTGGCGACAGCGCCCGCTCCACGTCCCTTTGCTCCATGCCGCTGCGCGCGGCCATGTCTTCCACTTGATCCTGGCCGATCTTGCCGATCGTGAAATAGGTGGAGTCGGGATGCGAGAGGTAGAAGCCTGACACGCTCGCCGCTGGCGTCATCGCCTGCGCCTCGGTCAGGCCCATGCCGATCTCGGCGCATTGGAGCTGCTCGAACATCGCGCCCTTGACCGTGTGCTCGGGGCAGGCCGGATAGCCGGGCGCGGGGCGGATGCCTTGGTACTGCTCCCGGATCATCACCTCGTTGTTCAGCGTCTCGTTGGATGCATAACCCCACAGCTCGCGGCGCACGCGCGCGTGCAGGCATTCCGCGAAGGCTTCGGCAAGACGGTCGGCCAGAGCCTTGAGCATGATCGAGGAATAATCGTCGTGGTCGGCCTCGAAGCGCTCGGCGCGCGCATCCGCGCCGATGCCGGCCGTCACCGCGAACAGGCCGATATAGTCGGCCTTGCCCGAGGACTTCGGCGCGATGAAGTCTGCCAGACTGCGGTTCGGCCGGCGTCCTCGCGTGCCGTCTTCCAGCGTCATCTCGGGGCGCTCGTTCTGCTGGCGCAGATTGCGCCAGGTGAGCGCGACCTTGCTGCGCGTCTCGTCGGTGTAGATCTCGATGTCGTCATCGTTGACCGTGTTCGCCGGCAGCAGCGCGAGCACGCCATTGGCCGTGAGCCAGCGGCCCTGGATCAGCCGCGAGAGCATGGCCTTGCCGTCGGAGAAGACCTTGCGCGCCGATTCGCCGACGATCTCGTCGTTGAGGATGTCGGGGAATTTTCCCGCGAGGTCCCAGGTCTGGAAGAATGGTGCCCAGTCGATATACGAGGCCAGCTCGGCGAGATCGTAATTGCGGAACACGCGACGGCCAACGAAGCTTGGCTTTGGCGGCGTGTAGGCGTCCCAGTCGATCTTGTACTTGTTGGCGCGCGCCTCGGCCAGGCTCACCAGCGGCTGGGCCTTCTTGTTGGCATGCTGGTCGCGGATGCGGTTGTATTCCGTCTTGAGTTCGTCCAGATATTTGGCCGCGCCCTCGTCGGAGAGCAGATGGGTGGCCACCGACACCGAGCGGCTGGCGTCGGGCACGTAGACGACCGGGCCGTCGTAGTTCGGTGCGATCTTCACGGCGGTGTGCACGCGGCTGGTGGTCGCGCCGCCGATCAGCAGCGGAATCTTGCGAATGCGGAAATGCTCGTCGCGCTGCATCTCCTGCGCAACGTAGGCCATCTCCTCGAGCGAGGGCGTGATCAGGCCCGAGAGGCCGATGATGTCCGCGCCCTCCACCTTGGCCTTGGCCAGGATCTCGTTGCAGGGGACCATCACGCCCATGTTCACGACTTCATAGTTGTTGCACTGGAGCACGACGGTGACGATGTTCTTGCCGATGTCGTGCACGTCGCCCTTGACCGTGGCGATTACGATCTTGCCGCGCGAGCGCACGTCGCCGCCGGCCGCGGCCAGATGGCGCTTCTCTTCTTCGATGAAGGGGATCAGATGCGCCACCGCCTGCTTCATCACGCGGGCGGACTTGACCACCTGCGGAAGGAACATCTTGCCCGCGCTGAAGAGGTCGCCGACCACGTTCATACCGTCCATCAGCGGGCCTTCGATCACCTCGATCGGCCGGCCGCCGCGCGCGGCGATCTTGGCGCGCACTTCCTCGGTGTCCTCGACGATGAATCCGTTGTTGCCGCTCACCAGCGCATGCGCCAGGCGCTGCTCCACCGGCTGATTGCGCCACTCCAGATTCTCTTCGCGCTTCGCGCCGCCGCCCTTGAAGCGGTCGGCGATCTCGAGCAGTCGGTCGGTGGCGTCGGCGCGGCGGTTCAGCACCACGTCCTCCACCCGTTCGCGCAGCTCGGCGTCCAGGTCGGCGTACACGCCTAGCTGGCCGGCGTTGACGATGCCCATGTCCATGCCGGCCTTCACCGCGTAATACAGGAAGACCGTGTGGATGGCTTCGCGCACCACGTTGTTGCCGCGGAAGGAGAAGCTCACGTTGGACACGCCGCCGCTCACGCGGGCATGCGGCAGGTTCTGCTTGATCCAGCGCGTGGCCTCGATGAAGTCCACAGCGTAGTTGTTGTGCTCCTCGATGCCGGTGGCGATGGCGAAGATGTTCGGGTCGAAGATGATGTCCTCGGCCGGGAATCCCACCTCGTCCATGAGGATGCGGTAGCTGCGCTCGCAGATTTCCTTCTTGCGCGCCATCGTGTCGGCCTGGCCCTTCTCGTCGAAGGCCATGACCACAGTCGCCGCACCGTAGCGGCGGATCAGCTTGGCCTGGCGCCGGAAAGGCTCCTCGCCTTCCTTGAGCGAGATCGAATTGACGATCGCCTTGCCCTGCATGCACTTCAGCCCGGCCTCGATCACTTCCCACTTCGAGGAGTCGATCATGATCGGCACGCGCGAAATGTCCGGCTCCGAAGCCACCAGATTCAGGAAGCGCGTCATCGCCGCCTTGGAGTCGAGCATCGCCTCGTCCATGTTGACGTCGATCACCTGCGCGCCGTTCTCCACCTGCTGGCGGGCGACTTCGAGCGCCTGCTCGAAGTCGCCCGCGAGGATCATGCGCGCGAAAGCCTTGGAGCCGGTCACGTTGGTGCGCTCGCCGACGTTGACGAAGCCCACGGCCTCGGTGACGTTGAAGGGCTCCAGGCCCGAGAGGCGCATCGGATTCATCTGCGGGGCCTGGCTCATGCCGCTTCCTTGTATTGATTCGGCCACACGCGCGGCTTCTTGGTCTTCACGGCCTGGGCGATCGCGGCGATATGGTCGGGCGTCGTGCCGCAGCAGCCGCCCACCAGATTCACCAGCCCATCGGTGGCGAAGCCGCCCACCAGGGCCGAGGTCTGCTTGGGCGTTTCGTCAAAGCCGGTGTCGCTCATCGGATTGGGCAGGCCGGCGTTCGGATAGCAGGACACCGCCACGTTGGCCACGCGCGCCAGCTCCGAGATATAGGGCCGCATCAGCGCCGCGCCCAGCGCGCAGTTCAGGCCGAAGGTGATCGGCCGCGCATGGCGCAGCGAATTCCAGAAAGCCTCCACCGTCTGGCCCGAGAGGATGCGGCCCGAGGCATCGGTCACCGTGCCAGAGATCATCACGGGCACGCGCTCGCCGCTGTCCTCGAAGAGCTGATCGATAGCGAACAGCGCCGCCTTAGCGTTGAGCGTGTCGAAAATGGTTTCCGCCAGCAGCACGTCCGAGCCGCCCTCGAGAAGCGCCTTGGCCTGCTCGTAATAGGCCTCGCGTAGTTCGTCGAAGCTCACGTTGCGCGCGCCCGGGTCGTTGACGTCGGGCGAGATGCTCGCGGTCTTGGGCGTGGGGCCCATGGCGCCGGCCACGAAGCGCGGCTTCTCCGGCGTGCTGTATTTTTCGGCGGCGGCGCACGCCAGGCGCGCGGCGGCGAGGTTCATCTCCGCCGCCAAGCCCTCCATGCGGTAGTCCGCCTGGGCCACGGTGGTCGCGCCGAAGGTATTGGTCTCGATGATGTCCGCGCCGGACGCCAGGTACTGCTCGTGGATCTCCTGGATCACGCCGGGCTGGGTGAGGACCAGCAGGTCGTTGTTGCCCTTCACGTCCACCGGGTGGTCCGCGAAGCGCGCGAAGATCCTGCCCTCGGCGTCGGCGCCCTTGCCGCGGTACTGCGCCTCGTCGAGCTTGTAGCGCTGGATCATGGTGCCCATCGCGCCATCCAGGACTAGGATTCGGTCTTGCAGCAGTCCGGGCAGGGACTGGGCGCGGGTGTAGGGAATCATGGATGCCTCGCAGTGCGTGGTTGCTGGCCCGCGCACAGGCTGCGCGGGACCGCGTATTTTACAGCCTATAATCGTTCCGAACCGGCCGCCCCAGGGTGCGCCGGCCTTCCCTCTCCGCCCGATCCGCGACCGCCATGGAACACTTCAGCACCAAGCAAGCCCACGAATTCCTGCGGGCCACGCCCAGCGCCGTGTTCATCGATTGCCGCAGCGAAATGGAATACCTCTTCGTCGGCCATCCGGTGGGCTCCACGCACGTCGCCTGGAACGACGGCCCGGACTGGGAGATCAACCCGCACTTCGTCGCCGATGTGCGGCGTCTGGCCGGCTTCGCCGGCGACCGCCCCGCGCTGCTCATCTGCCGAAGCGGCAGCCGTTCCACCGCCGCGGGCGAAGCGCTGGAAGCCGTGGACTTCACCCGCGTCTACAACGTGCTCAATGGATTCGAGGGCGATCTGTACGCCGGACACCGCCGCAACACCCTCAACGGCTGGCGTTTCGAGGGCCTGACCTGGGAACAGTGCTGAGCGCGCCGTAGCGGACGGAAAGGGCCACCGAGGCCCGCGCCCCGCGGCTCAGTGCATCACGACCGGCTGGTGCATCAGGCTGCCGAACTGGCCGAGGAAATCCTAGATCTCATCCTGAGTGGGTTCGCTGTCGATCAGCTCATGGACGTTGGCGCGGAAATGCTTGGTCAGGTCGCCGCCCAGGAAGATCTCCCGGGCCCAGGGTCTTGTCGACGATTTCATAGCCGCCCGCCGAGAGCGCGCCCACACCCTGCTGCGGGCCGAACTCGACCACGCAGTAATTCGGGCTGTTGTAGATCATGTGCATGGCGGACTCCCTTGAGATGTGCCTGCGCTGCCGTGCTGCTCCCTGTCACCAGGATTACGGCCTTTTTGCGCAATTGCCTTAGCCGGCAAGTGGGGCGGCGGGCGTAGCTTCAAGGGGGCCGGGGAAAGGGGCTTTGGCGAAGCCTCAGGGGGTCTGGCGTTCCTTTAACACAAGCTCCAGCACTATGCCGTTTGGCTCGGTCTAGCGCAGCTTGGCCGGCAGCCAGCCCAGGCCGGGCGCGAGCCAGATTTCGAGGCGGCGCTCGTCGCCATCGCGCCGAGGCAGGCGCACGAAACGCCGCGCCGGAAGCAGCCCGCCCCTGGTCTCGACAAGGTCTTCCCCGGCCGCCTGCACCTTCCAGGTCTCCACGCTGTCGCTGTCGGTGATCGAGAATTCCAGCGTCGCGCCCGGCTGGTAGCGGTCCGGGTTCGCACCCACCAGGCCGGCGAGCTGCATCACCACGCTGAAGCGGTCCTGCTCCCCCGGCGCGACAGTGCTCACCCACGAGAATGTCACCGACTTGCGCTTGCTGCGCGCCTCCTCGTAGCGCAGCGGCGCCAGTCCGTAGCCGTCGTAGCCGCTCTGGCTGTGGTAGGCGAAGGTGCCCACGAAGGGCAGCGGAATCTCCACGCTCAGCCGGTAAGTCTCCTTGCCTGCGTCCAAGACGATGTGTCCGGACTGGCTCTGCATGCCGTTGACGAAGGAGTCGTAGACCACCTGCGCCGAAGGCGGCAGAGAGAATTTCTCGCCCTTGGCCTCCACCGGCTGGGGCGCGGCGGGCGGGCCGGCGTCCGGGGTGCCGGAAGCAGAGGCGGTCAGCGCGGCGTCGTCCGTCTGGCTCGTCGAGGGAGTCGCCAGGGGCGCCGCCGGCGCCGGTCTCGGCGCGGACCGGGGCAGCGGCCTGGGCGCCGATTTCGGCGGCGCCGCCTGCACCAGACGCGGCTTGATCAGTTCAGTCTCGACCAGGGTCTCCACGGGCGGCGGCGGCTCCGTGCGCCGGCTCGCGTACAGCACCCAGAACAGCGCCAGATGTCCCGCCAGCGCAAACAGTAGCAACAGGGCGAAGCGCGGCAGGCGGGGGCCGACCGGAAAACGGACATGCGGCGGAACCGGCAGCATGAGAGGCGGCGTGGGCATGCGGCGAGTGTAGAAACGGAACTCGACTGCCGAGGAGATTTCCCGGTATCCTCGGGCCGGTCAATTTCAATAATCATCAGCAGAAAGCAAGGCAGGATGAAACTCGCAAGTCTCAAGGACGGTTCCCGCGACGGCCAACTCGCCGTCGTCTCCCGCGACCTGACCCAGGCGGTCTACGCCACCGGCGTCGCCCCCACGCTGCAGGCGGCGCTCGACGACTGGGACTTCTTCGCGCCCCAGCTCGAGGACATCTCTCTTTCGCTGAACAACGGCGCGGCGCGCCACGCCTTCCCCTTCGATCCCAAGGCCTGCATGGCGCCGCTGCCGCGCGCCCACCAGTGGGCCGACGGCTCCGCCTATGTGAACCACGTCGAGCTCGTGCGCAAGGCGCGCGGCGCCGACATGCCGCCCGAATTCTGGACCGACCCGCTGATGTACCAGGGCGCCAGCGACGACCTCATCGGCCCCTGCGACGACATCCTCGCGCTCTCCGAGGAATGGGGCGTGGACTTCGAGGCCGAAGTGGTCGTCGTCACCGGCGACTTGCCCATGGGCTCCAGCGCCGAGGATGCCGCCCAGTCCATCCGCCTGCTCATGCTCGTCAACGACGTCTCGCTGCGCAACCTCATCCCCGCCGAACTGGCCAAGGGCTTCGGCTTCTTCCAGAGCAAGGCCGCCACCGCCTTCTCGCCCGTGGCCGTCACGCCCGACGAGCTCGGCGCGAACTGGCGCGACTGCAAGGTTCACCTGCCCATGCTCGTGCACTGGAACGGCAAGCTCGTCGGCAAGCCCGACTGCGGCACCGACATGGTCTTCGACTTCGCGCGGCTCATCGCGCACATCGCCAAGACGCGCAACATTGGCGCGGGCAGCATCGTCGGCTCCGGCGCCATCTCCAACAAGGACCGCGCCAAGGGCTATGCCTGCATCGCCGAGCAGCGCGCGCAGGAGATGATCGATGCGGGCGCCGCCCAGACCGGCTTCATGAAGTTCGGCGACACTGTGCGTATCGAGATCAAGGACGGCGGCGCGAGTGTTTTCGGCTCCATCGACCAAAAGCTCGCGCAAAAGGCTTAAGATCGCCCGAAGGCCGCCGCCACTCTCGGAGCCCAGCATGTTCACCAAGATGCCCAATATCGAAGAAGGCCTCGACCTGATGAAGAAGTTCTGGGCCAGCATTCCCAGCGCGGCCAACGTCGGCGCGGGCATGCCTGGCGCGGCGGGGCTGATGCCGGGTCTGCAGGTCATGATGCCCACGATGGACTTGGACGAGCTCGACAAGCACATCACCGACATGAAGGCGGTGGAGTCCTGGCTGACGCTGAACATGAAAATGCTGCACTCCACCATCCAGGCGCTGGAGATGCAGCGCGCCACGCTCGCCGCCGTGCAGTCCTTCGGCGCCGCCGCCGGGCAGATGGGTCAGCAGACTGCCGCCGCTGCCGCGGCCAAGCCCGCGCCCGCCGCCGAACCGGCGGACGATCCCGTCTCACCCATTTCACCCTTCGCCGCCGCGTTCGCGGCCGGCCCCTTCGCCGTCAAGACCGAGTGCAAGCCTGAACCCGACGTGGAGCCTGAGGCCGAACCCGAGCCGCCCGCCGCCAAGGCGAAGGCCAAGCCCAAGACCGGCACGAAGGCCGCGGGAAAGTCCTCCGCGAAGATGCCGGACTTCTCCCAATACGTCTCGCCCAATCCGGCCGCCGCCTGGTGGGATCTGCTGCAGGGGCAGTTCGAACAGATTTCCCGGGCCGCGCAGTCCGCCGGCGCGAAGCCCGCGGCAAAGAATGCAGCAAAGGGCGCCGTCAAGAGCGCGGCGAAGAGTACAGCGAAAAAGGGTGCGGCCAGAAAGGCCGCCAAGAAGGGCCCCGCCGCCAAGGTGGCGAAGCCAGCGGCGGATCAGCCGCCCTGATCCGCACTGTCGCCGGGCACGCGCCGGCGGCGCTTCAACCGGCCCGCATCAGGCCGGCCGCACAAGCGGGCTATGCAAGCAGACCGCGCACGCTGACTGCGCCGGGCGGTCCGCACCGGCCGGCCCGATCAATCCGCCGTGATCTTGTTCGACTTCACCAGCGCCGTCCAGCGCGTCATCTCCGCATGCAGGAAGTCCGCGAACTCCTCCGGCGTGCCGCCCACAGGGTCGACGTTGAGCTGACGCAGGCGCTTGAGCGTGTCGGCGTCCTTCGCGGCCGCCTGGATTTCCTTCGACAGCTTCTGCACGATCTCGCGCGGCGCGTTCTTCGGCAGGAAGAAGCCGTTCCACTCCAGCACCTCGAAGCCCTTGAAGCCGCTCTCGGAGATGGTGGGCACCTCAGGCAGCGCCGTCATGCGCTTGGAGGAGGTGACAGCCAGCACGCGCAGATTGCCGGTCGTCACATAGGTCAGGCCCGAGCCGTAGGAGGCGAAGGTCGTCTTGCCGGGGTTCTTGCGCGCGTAGTCGATAAATTCCGCGAAGCTGCGGTAGGGCGCGTTGGGCGCGACCACGAGGATATTGGGCACTGTCACCGCCAGCGACGCCGGGATCAGGTCGCGCGCCGGATCGAAGGGCTGCTTGCGCAGGGCCGGGTTCACGGCGAAGGTCGAGGCGTCGTAGAGCACGGTGTAGCAGTCGGGATCGGCCTGGGCCAAGGCCGTGGCCGCGATCACGCCGCTCGCGCCGCCGCCCGGCGAATAGGGCACGATCAGATGCAGCGGCTTGGACGTCCAGGCGGCCTGTGCGAAGACGGGAAGGGGCAGGGAGGGCAGGCCCAGTGCGGCGAGCATGAGCGAGCGGAAAAGCTTCATGGGTGGATCCGGATGTGAAGTGAAACTGCTGGTGTGTGGCGGCGGGAGCGCACCGCCGCGGGCTCGTTCTGATTATTTATGCGGCACTTAAACACTGAACTTATTGAGTGATATAGAGTCGGATGTTGCATGGACAAAATCGACTCGAGAACGCTGCCGGTAGCCGCCCTGAACGAACGGCGTCGACGTGCGGTGAAAATGCGGCTGGATGGCGTGAGCCTGAAGGACACGGCGGCGCAATGCGAGATGTCGCGCACGACGCTCATTGCGGCGGTGAAGGCGTATCGCGCGGGCGGGTGGAAGGCCCTCGACGTTGAGCGCCCCGGGCGCCCGCAGGGTACGGGCAGAACGCTGACGGCGGAGCAGGAGCGCGAGGTTCAGCGGCTGATCCGCTGACCGCACGCCCGACCAGTTGAAGATGATCTACGCGCTGTGGAGCCGCCAGGCAGTTGCCGAGTTGATCCTTAACCGATACGGCATCAAGCTGGCCGTTCGCACGATGGGCCTGTATCTGGAGCGTTGGGGCTTCACGCCGAAAAAGCCCATGAAGAAGGCCTACGAGCAGTCGCCGGCGGCGGTGAAAAAGTGGCTCGACGAGGACTACCCGGTGATCGCCGCCTTCGCCAAGGCTGAGGGGGCCGAAATTCACTGGGGCGACGAGACCGGCGTGCGCCGCGACGACGTGCGCGGGCACAGCTACGCCCCGCAAGGCCAGACGCCCGTGATTCGCGTGAACAACAAGCGCCACGGCTTGTCGGTGATCTCCACCGTCACCAACAAGGGCCAGATGCGCTGGCAGGCCTTCGACGGAGCGTTGAGCGCCGACATCCTGATCGATTTCCTGCGCCGGCTGGTCAAGGATGCCGGCCGAGCACAAGCACGAGATCGAAGTCTTCTACTTGCCCAGCTACAGCCCCGAACTGAGCCCCAACGAAATGGCCAATGCCGACCTGAAGCAGGTCGGCACCAAACTCGCTCCAGATCGCTCGAAGCTGCAACTGGTTAAGGCCTCGCGCCAGCATCTGCTCAGCGTTTAGCGACAGCCCGAGCGCGTCAAGAGCTACTTCGAACATGCGCCGGTTCGGTATGCTGCTTGAGTTCATTGTTTCAATGCCGGATAAATAACTACGGAAGAAGGTAGCGCATGAGAGACAGGAAGACGGCGTTGGTGTTGGGCGGCGGCGGCTTTATCGGCGGTCATCTGGTCAAGCGGCTCAAGCGCGAGGGCTTTTGGGTTCGGGCGGTCGATCTGAAATACCCCGAATATGCCGAAACCCAGGCGGATGATTTCGTCATGGGGGACTTGCGTGATCCGGCGTTGTGCCGGGACGTCATCGATCAGAAATTCACCGAGATCTATCAGCTCGCCGCCGACATGGGCGGCGCCGGCTTCGTGTTCACGGGCGAGAACGCCGCCGACATCATGCACAACTCGGCGCTGATCAACATCAATGTGCTCGAAGCCTGCCTGCGCCGAGGACAGCGCGTATCCCGCGCACCCGGACAGTGAGTACGGCTGGGAAAAGCTGTTCAGTGAACAGCTCTATATGGCCTTCGCCAGAAACTATGATTTCCAGTCCAGGATCGCGCGCTTTCACAACATCTTCGGTCCGGAGGGCACCTGGGTCGGCGGACGCGAGAAGGCGCCCGCGGCGATCTGCCGCAAGGTGGCGTCGGCGGCGAATGGGGGCAGGTGGATATCTGGGGCGACGGCCTGCAGACCCGCTCCTTTCTGTATGTCGACGAATGCCTCGAGGGCGTGATGCGGCTGATGCGCTCCGACTTCATGGGGTCCGTGAATATCGGCTCGGACGAGATCATCAGCATCAACAAACTTGTGGACATGGTGGCGAGGGTCGCCGGCAAGACGATCCGGAAAAACAATATCCCGGGGTTGGAAGGCGAGCGCGGCCGCAATTCCGACAACCTCCTGATCTAGGAAAAGCTGGGCTGGCGTCCCAGCGAGAAGCTGGAGGACGGGATCCGGAAGACGTATGCGTGGATTTCGGAGCAGGTGATACTGTCCAGGACAGCAGCCATAAGCGGCGGGCGCGGGCAAGTCAGAATGCCTGGGCAAATCTGCTAATGTGTCGGACTTCGAGGAGGATTAATCCTTGTCGCGACAGCTAAAACGGTCGCTTGGCTGGATTTGAGCCGGATCGCCGTGCGCAGGACTTGGTTGCCTACGATGCCCCCAATTTCTCAAAATGCACTATGGAGAGGCGCTTGCAGTCGTTATAATTTTTGGTTTTATCCGTTTGCCATTTTATTTTGTCAACATAATATGAAGATTCTCGTTACTGGTGCATGTGGTTATAAGGGAACCGTGCTGGTTCCCAAGTTGCTGGCTCGTGGCCATCAGGTTCTGGCTCTCGACACGATTTGGTTTGGCAACTATCTGCCTCAACATCCGGCATTGACTGTCAAGGAAGGCGATGTGCGCGACGTCAGTGCGGCCGACCTGGATGGTGTGGATGCGGTGATTCACCTGGCGTCGGTGGCGAACGATCCGTGTGGCGATCTCAATCCCAAGCTGACTTGGGAAGTCAGCGCCTTGGGTACGATGCAGCTGGCGGAAAAATGCGTCCGTCACGGCATCAAGCGGTTTATCTACGCGTCTTCCGGCAGTGTCTACGGCGTGAAGGAAGAGCCTCAGGTCACGGAAGATCTGGAGCTCACGCCGATCTCTGAATACAACAAAACCAAGATGATCGCCGAGCGCGTGCTGCTCAGCTATATGGATCAGATGGTCGTGCAAATCGTCCGTCCGGCGACGGTGTGCGGTTATTCGCCCCGCATGCGTCTGGACGTCTCGGTCAACATGCTGACCATGCAGGCGCTGGCCAATAAGAAAATCACCGTCTTCGGCGGCGCCCAGGTGCGGCCGAATATCCATATCGACGACATCACGGATCTTTATCTGTTCCTGCTCGACAGGCCCGACGTGACGGGGATTTACAACGCCGGCTTCGAAAATATTTCGATTCTGGACATCGCTCAAACTGTCAGCAAGCACCTTCCCGCTGAAATCGTCGTGACGTCTTCCAACGATCCGCGTTCCTATCGCGTGAATTCGGACAAGCTCCTGGCGACTGGCTTCAAGCCCAAGAAGAAGGTGGAGGACGCGATCCGCGAAATCATCGCCGCGGTTAATTCCGGTCAGTTGGCCGATGAGCCGCGCTACTACAACCTCAAATGGATGCAGCATCGAGGGTTGGCGTAATGCTGCGTGGAGAGGAGTTTTTCCAGGATTACGCTGAGCGCCTCAAGCGCACGATCGATCTCACGGACCACGGCGCCATTCTGAGGCTGGCGCAGTCGTTCCGTGACGTCTGGGCGTCGGGCAATCAACTCCTGCTGTGCGGCAACGGCGGCAGCGCTGGCAATGCGACGCATCTGGCCAACGACTATCTGTATGGTATCGCCAAGGGCAAGTTTCCGGGCCTGCGGGTGCATTCGCTGGCCGCGAATTCTGCGATCCTGACCTGCCTGGGCAACGACCTTGGCTACAGCGAGATCTTCGCCGAGCAGGTCAAGGTCTATGCAAGGCCCGGCGATCTGCTGGGCGTGCTCTCGGGAAGCGGCAACTCGCCCAATGTCGTCAAGGCCCTGGAAACGGCCAAGGACATGGGCGTCAAGACCTTTGCGATCCTGGGCTACTCGGGCGGGAAATGCTGCGATCTCGTCGATATCCCGATTCACTTCGCCGTCGACGACATGCAGATCTCGGAAGACATGCAAGTGATCGTCGGCCATATGCTGATGCAATGGCTGTGGGCCAACCCTCCGCAGGCGGGCAACTGATACATGAATTCCAGGATTGTGGTGCTGGCCAGCAACTCGTTTGCGGGCTCCGTCTTTGTCAGCCATGCGTTGGACGCCGGACACACGGTGCTTGGCCTGAGCCGGTCGGCTGAACCCGACGCCGTCTTTCTTCCCTATGCGGGGCATCCGCGAGCGGCTGATTTCCGCTTCGTCAGGGCCGATATCCGCACCGAGCTCGACAAAGTCTGCGCCGAGCTTTCGGCCTTCTGCCCAGACTATGTGGTCGACTTCGCGGGCCAGGGCATGGTCGCAGAAAGCTGGGCGGCGCCCGAGCAGTGGTACGAGACCAATATCGTCGCCAAGGTGAAGCTGCACGCTTTCCTGCGCAAGCAGAGTTGGCTGAAGAAGTATGTGCGGATCTCCACGCCGGAGGTCTACGGCAGCCATGAGCAACTCATCGGCGAGGATCAGCCCTATCGGCCCAGCACGCCGTATGCGGTTTCGCACTCGGCCATCGACATGAGCGTGATGGCCTTTCACCGCAACTACGGATTTCCGGTGGTGCTGGGGCGTTTCGCCAATTTCTACGGCCCGCATCAGCAGCTCTACCGCATCGTGCCGCGGACGATCATCTATGCGCGCTCCGGCCGAAAGCTGCAGCTGCATGGCGGTGGCACTTCGGTGCGTGCCTTCATCCATGCCCAGGACGTGGCGCGCGGCATTGCCTTGATGCTGGAAAAAGGGCGCCCCGGAGAGGTTTACCATTTCTCGCCGGACAGCTTCGTATCGATCCGTCAGCTGGTCGAAACGCTGTGCGTCGAATTGGGCGTGGCGTTTTCCGATTTTGTCGAAGTCGCGGGCGACCGGCCCGGCAAAGATCAGGCATATCTGATGAGCGCGGCCAAGTCCCGGAATGAACTGGGCTGGCGTGACGAAGTGAGTCTCGAATCCGGGCTGGGTCAAAGCATCGCCTGGGTCGACAGGCACTGGGATAAGATATGCGCCTTGCCTTTGGACTATATCCACCGCCCCTGATCCACACTATTAGATCTCCATGGATTCCCTCAAGAACTTCTTGCCTGAGCAGTACGATCGCACAAATGTGCTACCGATCAATCACAACTATCTGGAGCAGCAATTCGCCGATCGCGACGAGATCCTCGCGAAGATCAAGGAAGTCGTGATCCGCGGCGATTTCACCCTGGGCCGGGCGGTCGACGAATTCGAACGCGATTATGCGCGGATCACGCAGACCAAGCATGCGATTGGTGTAGGCAGCGGCACGGATGCGTTGTTTCTCAGCTTGAAGGCGTTGGGCATCAAAGAGGGTGACGAGGTCATCACCACGCCATACACCTTCTATGCGACCATCGGCGCCATCGTCACTGCGGGCGCCCGCCCGGTGTTCGCCGACGTCGGGCAGGACTACAACATCGACCCCTGCAAGATCGAAGCCGCGGTGACGTCGCGCACCAAGGCGATCCTGCCGGTCCATTGGTCCGGAAAGCCATGCCGCATGCACGAGATCAACGATATCGCCAAGCGCCGCGGGTTGTTTGTCGTCGAGGACGCCTGCCATGCGATCAAGGCCACGCTTGATGGCAAATCGGCGGGTTCGTTCGGCGATACAGGCTGCTTCAGCATGCATCCGCTGAAGAATCTCAACGTCTGGGGCGACGGCGGGGTGATCACCACCAATTCCGATAAGCTGGCGGCCGATCTGCGCCTGCTGCGCAACCATGGTTTGCTCAACCGCGACGAGTGTGCAGTGTTCGCTTACAACTCGCGTCTGGACACCGTGCAGGCGGTGGTGGCTCACCATCTGCTCAAGAAGATCGACCACATCACCGAATCGCGCATCGCCAACGCGAGCTTCTTCGACAAGGCGCTGAGTGAAATCCCGCAGATAACCGTGCCGCAGCGCGATCCGAACGTGCGCCAGGTGTTCCACATCTACTGCATCCGGGCACAGCGCCGGGATGAGTTGGCGCAATTCCTGATCTCGAAGGGGATCGATGCAAAGGTTCATTACCCCATCCCCATGCACCTGCAGCCCGCCGCCAAGGCCTATGGCTACAAGAAGGGGGGCTTCCCCGTCGCCGAAGCCATCACGGACAGCGTGCTTTCCCTGCCCGTGCATGAGTTTGTGTCCGCCGCCGACCGCGAGCTCGTCGTCGAGGCAGTTCGGGAGTTCTACAAATGAATGCTCTCAACGCCACGGCCGTGCGCCGCGTTCCTTTCGTCAGCCTGGACCGGCAGTATCGCGCGGTGCGCGACGAACTGCATGCGGCCCTGGACCGCGTGGGCGAAAGCGGCATGTACATCATGGGCGACGAATTGCGCCGCTTCGAGGAGGCGGCCGCCGCGTATTGCGGCACCCGCTACGCCTTGGGCGTCGCCGACGGATCGGACGCGATTTTCCTTGCGCTCAAGGCGTTGGGCGTGGGTCCGGGCGATGAGGTCATCACCGCGCCGAACTCTTTCATCGCCACCGCTTGGACCGTCGTCGCCGCGGGCGCCAAGCCGGTCTTCGTCGATGTGACCGAAGACTTCAATATCGATCCCGCCCTGATCGAAGCCGCGATCACGCCGCGCACGAAGGCGATCATCCCGGTGCATCTGACCGGCCGGGTCGCGCAGATGGATCGCATCGCGGCGATCGCCAAGAAGCATGGCCTGCATATCGTCGAGGACGCTGCGCAGGCGATCGGCGCCAGGCTCGGCGCGAAGCGTTCCGGCGCCCTCGGAGACCTAGGCTGCTTCAGCCTGCATCCACTCAAGAATCTTGGTCTATATGGCGACGGCGGTTTGATCACCACCGACAACGAATCGCTATATGCTAGCTTGCTGAAGCTGCGCAACCACGGCCTGCGCAACCGCGATGAGTGCGAGATCTGGGGATTCAATTCACGCCTCGATTCGCTGCAGGCTGCGTTCGCCTCCGTCAAGCTGGCGCGCCTGGATGCGTGGAACAGCCGGTGCCGCGAGATCGCCGGCATGTACCGCGCGGGCTTGAAGCATCTGGTGCAGACGCCGGAAGACAGGCCGGAAGAAGAAAGCGTTTATCACAACTTCGTCATCATCACGCCGCGCCGCGACGAGCTGATGCAGCACATGCTGTCGCTGGGCGTGGAGTCGCGGGTGCATTATCCGATCCCCATCCACCTGCAGCAGGCGGCCAAGGACCTTGGTTACCGCGAAGGCGATTTTCAGGTCACGGAGCGGCTCGCCAAGCAGATGATCAGCCTGCCGATTTATCCTGAGCTGGAAGCCGGCGAGATCGCGCAGGTCATCGCTTCCATCGTTGATTTCTTCAAGTCCTGAAGCCCCGGTCATGGTCGATCAGATTCAGTTGTTGCGCCAGATGAAGCGCATCCGGGCGGTGGAAGAGGAAATCGCCGCGCGTTATCCGCAAGGCAAGATGCGTTGCCCGACCCATTTGTCGATCGGGCAGGAGGCGGCGGCGGTGGGCGTTGGCTGCGCGCTGAACAAGACGGATCTGGCCGTCAGCACCCATCGGGCGCATGCGCACTACTTGGCCAAGGGCGGCAATCTCAATGCGATGATCGCCGAGATCTATGGCAAGGAGACCGGATGCTCGCGTGGCCGTGGTGGTTCGATGCATCTGATCGACCTGGACGTCGGCTTCGAAGGCAGCACGGCGATCGTCGGCAGCACCATCCCGGTGGGCGTCGGCTTGGGCCTGGCGATCCACCTTGGCGGCGATGACCGCGTGAGCTGCGTGTTTCTCGGCGATGGCGCGACCGAAGAGGGCGTGTTCTACGAGGCGGTGAATTTTGCCGTGGTCAGAAAGCTGCCGGTGCTTTTTGTCTGCGAAAACAATCTGTATTCCGTGTATTCGCCCCTATCGGTGCGACAGCCCGGTGGCCGGGTGATCCATCGCATGGCCGCGGAGCTCGGTCTCGAGTCCACCTATGCGGACGGAAACGACGTATTGGCGGTGTTGGATACGACGAGCAAAGTCATTGCGAACATTCGTGCCGGCAAGGGCCCTCAGTTCGTGGAGTTCTCGACCTACCGCTGGCGTGAGCATTGCGGCCCGAACTACGACAATGACATTGGCTATCGCGAGGAAGCGGAATTTCTGCGCTGGCGCGAGCGTGATCCGATTGCGGTCTTCTCGGCGCAGCTGCGAGGTGCTGGCCGGTTGAACGAGGTGGCGGAGGCGGCAATGGATGCCGAGATCAAACTCGAGATCGACGGTGCCTTTGACTTCGCCGAGCGTTCTCCCTTCCCCGCGGAGTCGACCCGGGGTGATTTTGTCTACAAGGCGGCGGTGTGATGGCAGCGCGTCAATTGACCTTTGCGAATGCCGTCAACGAAGCGCTGCGGCAAGCTATGGAGCGCGACGACAAGGTGATCTGCTTCGGCCTGGGTGTCGGCGATCCGAAGGAAATCTTCGGCACGACCAAGGGATTGCAGAAGCAATTCGGCGCGGATCGCGCCTTCGACATGCCCACCTCGGAAAACGCTATGACCGGCGTGGCGATCGGCGCGGCTCTGCAGGGCTACAAGCCCGTCATGGTGCATCAACGCCTGGACTTTTTCCTGCTGGCCATGGATCAGCTCGTGAACAACGCGGCGAAATGGCATTTCATGTTCGGCGGCAAGAAGTCGGCATCGATCGTGATCCGCCTGGTGCTGGGGCGCGGCTGGGGCCAGGGCCCCACGCACTCCCAGTCGCTGCATGCTTGGTTTGCGCACGTTCCGGGGCTCAAGGTGCTGATGCCGACGACGGCTGCGGATGCAAAGGGCATGCTGCTCGCCGCGATCGATGATCCGGATCCAGTCGTCTTCCTGGAACACCGCTGGCTGCACAACACCGTGGGCGGCGTCGACGAGGCGGCCCAGGCGCTGCCGCTGGGCAAGGCGAAGATCCGCCGAGAAGGCGGCGACGTCACGATTGTCTCGATGGGTTATATGACGGTCGAAGCGATTCACGCGGCCGATTTCCTCAAGAAACATGGCATTCGCTGCGAGGTCGTGGACCTGCTCACGATCAGTCCTCTGGACTGGGACGCAGTCATGGCCTCGGTCGAGAAGACCGGCCGGATTCTGGCCTTGGACACCGGCGCGCTGACCGGCTCCGTTGCCGGCGAAGTGGTCGCCAGGGTGACCGAGCGCTGCTGGTCGTCACTCAAGTCCGCTCCAGCCCGCGTGACCATGCCCGACATCCCTGAGCCGACCAGTTTCGGCTTGACCAAGGATCTGTATCCCCGCGCCGAACATATCGCAGAGAAAATCATGGGAATGCTGGGCGTATCGTTCCCCACCGAGGCTTTTTCGAGCCAGAGAAGACACCCCCATGATGTGCCGGGTGATTGGTTTACCGGGCCTTTTTGAAGATATACTCGGTATTATTGATGCCGATTAACTATTTATATTGTATTAATGCCGGTTTTACCGTTTTTCAGGTAAGCCACGGAGGATCGACATGTTGATTTACGAGGATTTGGTAAGCCATTTTGAAGGGGCTTTGCTCACTCAACTGCGCGGCCACAACAACGACGGTGGTTTCCTCGAAATGTGGGTGCCCGACCCCGATCCATTAAAAAGCCTTATTAACATGGCTGAGTCCGCGGAGGCATTCGGACAAAATGCTTTCGATATTCAGATTCAGCAGAGCACACTCGACCCGGCCCGCTTTCCCGAATTAAAGGAAGGACTGGCCGGCCTGGCTTCGGTTTCTATGCGCCTGGAAGGTGCTGCGATCGTATTGAGCATCTCAGAAATCGGCGGTTGATATGACAGTTTCCGGTATGGCCTTGCGCGCCGATACGGCTCCAATCTCCGAGCTTTCCGTCAGTCTGGACGGCCGCTCGGTTTCGGTGAGTCTGTCGGAGAGCAAGATTGCGGGCGTCGCCTTCAGCGGTTCTTCCAGCGAAAAAGAAAAAGCGGTGTTGGACGCAGTCGGCGAGGCGATGATCGGCTTCACGCTGCGGGAGGCGACGGAGCATGCCGCCATCTATGCCGCCAACGCGCTGACCGCCAAAGGCCTGCTGAGACGGCCAGCCGGCATTGGCATTCCCAAGGCCATGGGGCCGGAAATGGCCTTGGCCGAAGCGCTGCTGCGCGCCCTGTACCGCGCCGCGCCGCTGCCCCCACTAAAGCCGGGCGACTGGAATTTCGAAGACCGTGGCCCGACTCCCGCCTGGGTGGCCAGAGAGCGCAAGGACAAGATGGCGACGGTGCGCGGGCTTCTGGGCATGTTTTTGACCAGAGCCGGGGTGGAGCAGGACGCCATCGTGGTGGTCGACATCGACAAGTACGAACGGATCGACGTGCGATTTTCAGAAACCTTGCCGATCGGCGTCAAGCCCAAGATGCTGATGGACTTCGAGTGCTTCCTGCGCACGCAGACCGGAGAGCGCCTTGAGGTGTTCGTCACCGAGATGAAAGATCTCAATCGAATTCGAAGGTTGTAGGAGATTCAAATGACTGGAATGACCGATCACGCGGAACTGATTCTCGACGGCACCAAGATCGCATGGCACCAGGACCGGATCGCCGCTTGGGAACGCGGCGAACGTATCGCGCCGATCACCATCGACATGGCGTTGACCCGCGCCTGCAACTACGGCTGCCACTATTGCTACGCCATGCTCCAGGAGAACGACCGCAAGTCGATCACCAAGGAAGTGATTTATGACCTCCTGGATGACTGCGCGGAAATCGGGGTCAAGGGCATCAGCTTCGTTTCCGACGGGGAGAGCGCCATCTCTCCGGTGTTCGTCGACGCCTGCAAGAAGGGGCATGAGGTCGGCTTGTCCATGGCCTGCGGCACGAACGGCTTTGTGCTGACCAAGCGCAAGCTCGAGGAGGTGCTGCCCTCGCTGACCTATCTGCGTATCAATATTTCCGCGGGCGAGAAAGAGCGCTACGGCGAGATCATGGGCGTCAAGCCCGATTATTTCGATCGCGTCTGCCAGAACATCCGCGACATGGTCGCCATCAAGAAGCGCGACAATCTTTCGGTGACGATCGGCTTGCAGATGGTCTTGATGCCCGAGTACGCCGACCAGATTCTGCCCTTGGCGCGGCTCGGCAAGGAGCTGCGGCCGGATTACCTGATCATCAAGCACTGCTCGGACAACGAAGACGGCGACCTGGGTGTAGATTACGGCAAATACAGCCAACTGTACGACCTGCTGCATCAGGCCGAGGCGATGTCCGACGACGAATACAAGGTCGAGGTGAAGTGGTCCAAGATCGAGGCGACCGGCCAACGCAGCTATCAACGCTGCTACGGCCCCCCGTTCATGATCCAGCTTTCCGGCTCGGGCCTTGTGGCGCCGTGCGGCATGCTGTTCAATGAGCGCTACAAGAAATTCCACATCGGCAATATCTGCGAAGAGCGCTTCCGCGACATCTGGGCCTCCGATCGGTATTGGGAAGTGATGAACTACTTGGCCGGCCCGGATTTCAACGCGCAGAAGATGTGTGGCTCGCTCTGCCTTCAGCACAAGGTCAATGAGTTCATGGACTCCTATCAAAAGGGCAAGGTGCAGCTGCCGAGTCTGTCCGGGAAGATCCGGCCGCAACATATCAACTTCGCCTGAACGCACCTTCGCCCATGCAAGCCAAGTCCTCTTCCCCTCGCGTCAACGCTTCACTGAACAAGCTGAACATCTCGCCGGGCTATTTCCGGGGACTTGGTTTTTTGCCGGAGGACCTCGATGCGCTAAAGGCGCTGATCCGGGCGAAATGGCTTGCACGGCTTGAATCTGTTCGGCCGGATATGCTGGAAGTGTTCCGCGCGACGCCCACCGAGCGTTATCACGAGATCTGCGAGCTCGTCGATCACGCCTCGGTGTGGAATAAGGATTCCAGGCTTTTCTCCAAGGAGGAAGTCCAGAAAATCCAGTCGATGTCCTTGTTCAAAGCGCTGGAAGATGCCTTGGGGCCGTTCGAGGTGGCCGACATCGAGGGACTTGGCCATCCTGAAATATATTGGCGCATCGTCAGGCCGGGTCAGGCCGGCGACGTGTCCGGCGCGCATGCCGATACCTGGTTCTACCAGTACACGAACAATATGACCGAGGCGCAGCAGACCGGGCTGATCAAAGTCTGGATTGCGGTCAACGTCGAACCAGGGATGAGCGGATTGGCCGTCATGGACGATTCGCATCTGAAGGATTGGCCGAATCACGCCGAGGTGCGGCACGGCCGGCCGAAGCCCGTGCTGGACGTCGACCCGGCGGACCTTGATCTGGTTTGTGTCGACACGGCGCCGGGCGAGGCCATCGTCTTCAATATCCGCCTGCTGCACGCCGGCATCCCGCATACTGGCGCAGAATCCCGGATCAGCATGGAGTTCGCCATCCGTTTGCTTGGCTGAACCTCATGAATTCCACTGCTCAGGATATTCGGCGTCTTGCAGGAGACAAACGCCGCATCGTCTTCGTTTCCGGCAACTTCAACATCGTTCATCCAGGGCATCTGCGCCTACTCAAGTTCGCCTCTGAATGCGGCGATTTTCTCGCCGTCGGGGTGAACGACAATAATTCCCGCGGCGTGATCTTGTCCGCCGAGATGCGGCTTGAGAGCGTCAACTCCATCAGCTTCGTGGACTATGCCTTCATCCTCAAGGAGTCCACCAAGGATTGGATCGAGAGGCTCAAGCCCGACGTCGTGGTCAAGGGTAAGGAGTTCGAGGACAGGGACAACGCTGAAAGGAACATCGTCGAATCCTACGGCGGCAAGCTGCTGTTCGGGGCGGGTGAAACGCGTTTCTCGTCACTTGAACTGATCACCCATGAGGCCGACGAGCTGACGCGTTCGGTGATACAACGGCCTTCCGATTTCCCGCAGCGCCATGGGTTCAAGCTGGATTCGCTGCATGTGCATCTGCGAAAGTTCTCACAGATGCACGTGGCGGTGATCGGCGATCTGATCGTGGATGAATACATCGCCTGCGAGCCTCTGGGCATGTCCCAAGAGGATCCCTCGATCGTCGTCTCGCCCATCGCCAGCGACAAATTTATCGGCGGGGCCGGTATCGTGGCCGCGCATGCCCGAGGCCTGGGTGCGCAAGTCCAATTCTTTTCCATCGCGGGCGCGGACGAGACAAGGGACTACGCGCTTGGCGCACTGCATAAGTATGGCGTCGACACCCATATTTTCGTCGATGAGAGCAGGCCCACCACGCTGAAGATGCGTTATCGCGCCAGCGGAAAGACTTTGCTTCGGGTGAGCCACCTGCGTCAGCACGGCATCTCGAAGGCCCTCAGCGACCATCTCCTGGCTGAGCTGCTGGAGAAGTTGCAGGAGATCGATCTCCTGATCTTCTCCGACTTCAACTATGGCTGCTTGCCTCAAGACCTGGTGGACGCAATTTGCGTGCACTGCAAACGGCTTGGCATTCCCATGGTGGCGGACAGCCAGTCTTCCTCGCAGGTCGGCGACATCGCACGCTTCAAGGACATGCTGCTGATCACTCCCACCGAGCGGGAGGCCCGGCTGGCGCTGCGCGATTTCAATTCGGGCATGGTGGTGCTGGCCGAGCAGTTGCACCAGCGCGCCGCGGCGCAGAATGTCGTGATTACCCTGGGGGCGGAGGGGCTCTTGGGGCACAAGCTGGAAATGGGCGTCGACGGGGAATGGGTGACAGACCGATTGCCCGCATTCAATACGGTCCCCAAGGACACCGCAGGAGCGGGCGATTCGTTCCTCACCTGCGCATCCATGGCCCTGGTGGCGGGCAGCAGCCTGTGGCAGAGCATGTACCTGGGCTCGTTGGCGGCGGCCTGCCAGGTGGGCCGCGTCGGCAATACGCCCTTGTCGCCCGCCGAAATCGAAGCACAACTCGATGACTAAAACGGCGCTCTTGCTGGCGGCTGGTCTGGGTACACGACTCAGACCGCTGACGGATTATGTACCGAAATGCCTTGCACCGATCCGAGGGCGCCCGTTGTTGGAATACTGGCTGGATAAGCTTGCGCAGGCGGATTTTGATCGGATCGTGGTCAATACGCATTATTTCAGCGAGCTGGTAGAGCAATACCTTGCCGGGTCTTCTTATCGCGGCAAGGTGAGCCTGATGCACGAGCAGAACCTGCTAGGCACGGCTGGCACGGTGTTGCGGCATAGGCAGCTCTTCGAGGCAGGTCCCGTGCTCGTTGCGCACGCCGATAACCTGACCGACTTCGACGCGGAATGGCTGATGAGGGAGCATGCGCAGCGTCCGCCGCATTGCGCCATGACGATGATGACTTTTCTCGCGGACGATCCCAAATCGGGCGGCATTGTCGAGCTGAGTCGAGAGCACGTTGTTCAGGCTTTCCATGAGAAAGTGCAGAACCCTCCCGGGAATCTCGCCAATGCAGCAGTTTACATTTTTGAAAAAGAAATCGTTGAATTCATAGCCTCGATTGGCGGTGGCTTCATCGATTTGAGCACTCAAGTGATTCCGCATTTTCTTGGAAAGATTTACGCCGTCAGCCACTTGGGATTCCATCGGGATATCGGATCGATGGAAAGCTGGCGGCAATCGCAAATCGATTATCCTGGCGAGCGGCCGGAGAATACGGCGGCAGACGGCTGGAGACAGCTGTTGGATGCGGACGGGGCGCGACTCGCGACGATCATCCGGCAATTAGAAAGCGCCGAATAAGCCCCGTCACCATGGGCGATGCGTAGCATTTTACTCGGGAGCAAAAATGGTTGATCAATCACCGCAGGCTAGGAAGATCGGGAAATACGGCATTTTTCAATTGGCCGATTTTTGCCGGGAGAGTTGGCGGCTGATCGGTATCTGCACCCTGATAGGCCTTGTCATTGCGCTGGGCTTGCTTGCCACTGCACAGAAGCAATATGAGGCAAGCGCTCAAATCCAGGTGGCGCAAATCAGCATCAATAAGATAAGCGACAACGAAACGAATAATCCATTCGGTGTGAACGTGGAAGAGGCCGCGGTCGTCGTCGGATGGCTGAAGACGCCGACTGCGTATTCGGAAGATGCGCTGCGCAATTGCGCAGTGTCGCCCAGCGGCAGCGCTGCCGAGGATCTCATCCCCTCTTTGCTCTTCGGCGTGATGAAGAATACAGCGAATATCGTCGAAATCCGGTTCCGCAGATCTTCCAAGGAGATCGCCGCGACCTGCGCCCAGGCTATTTTCAATTTGGTCAAGATCCGTCAGGCGGAACTGGTGAAGCCTTTGGTGGAGGAGGCGAAAAAGACAGCCGATGAATTGAAAAAGGCCTATGAGGAGAACAAGGCTCTTCTGGTGCGCACCGACAAGTCCTGGATTACATCGGCCGTCTATCTTAGCATGCGTGATGAAATGCGCAGCCAGTTGGAAGATATCCGTAGAATGGAGAATGTGGTCAGTTCGGCGGCGGCGCGTCCAACGCGTCTGCTCAGCCCAATTTACTCGTCGGACAGGCCTGCATTTCCGCGCCCGGGAATATGCATCGCCCTTGGCATCTCCGTTGGGCTGATGATTGGCTTGCTCGCCGCCATCACCCGGGGACTATATCTACGGCAGCAAGGCGACGGCGTTACCGCCTAGTTATATGACCGGGTGAGGCCATGCCAGAAAAGGATGCGGCGATTCGTTGTTATGTTGCCTTGGCTATTCTGCTGCTGGTGACACTGCGCGGTGTCGTGGTCTTGCTCATGGCCCCGACGCTGCCCGCCGCCTCAATTTATTGGGGGGCGGCGTTGACCTTGGGGATGATGGCCATTTATGGCTTGTCTCTCGCCCTGAGGGGCAAGCTATTTCTGCCGTACCCGCTTCCGCATCTGCTGATGCTGAACCTGGCCTTGCTGTCGATTTGGGCGCTGACGTCTTTTGTGCTGGATTCACCAGCAAACGCTTTTCTGCCGCTTTATTTCCTAGGTTTCATGCCGTTCCTTGCCTATCTGTTCAAGGATATACCGGAAGAACTGTTGATTCTTTGGATGCGGATAATCAGCGTTGCTTTGTCGGTATTCCTGATCGTCGAATTCCTGCTGCTGAATACCGCCTTCTTTGACAACGGCTATGAGACTGCCTATTCAATTCAGAAAGCCTTGAGGGCCAATTTCGACGCCTATGGGAAATCCGCAAATTTCTATAGGCCGAATGGATTGTTTGGGTTGAATCCGGAAGACACCGGAATGGCGATGGCCGTGCTCTCCATTTTTTGGCTTTTCTTCTTGCTTCGCGAGGGCGCGGGAAGCGGGATCAATTATCTTCTCGCGCTTATCACCTCCTTGGGCCTGATCTTATCCCTGACGGCAAGCAACATTATTGCCGCCGCTGTCGGCGGCCTCATATTCGGAATGATAGGCATCTTGATTGCAAAATCGAAAATCAGATTTATCCTGAAAATAATCATTCTCATCAAAATTCTGATAATCGGAATTTATCTTGCGTTCTTATTTAAGCTTATCCCAATCGGAATTATCAATGCCTGGAAAATAAGGGTCTCAAGATCTGGAGGGGATTGGGGGAACATCTTGGATTTCCGAACCGGATATCTCTGGGAAGATATGATGGCTTTATTCTTCGGGCATGGATCACTTGGCCTATCAAATATGGCCACCGTAGAAATAGGAACAATCAAAATTTTCTTTGAGTACGGATTATTTTCGACGATCGTTTTTTATTCCATTCTCATATTCCCAATAATTTTATGGATCGCATCAAAAGATGGAGATTGGCGTCGAGAAAAACTGCCTTATGTGGCCGCCGTATCGGTTGGTTTTATTACCCTCTGGCATTACACTTCCCTGCTAAAAACAACAAATATTGTGATATTCCTCGCGCTTTATTCGCAGACTCTTACCATGGACCGACCGCAACATATAGGAAGTAAAAATGCAGTTTGAGTCCACCCGCGAAAGCTTGGTGACCAGTCTCGGAAAGCTTTATCACCACATCAGTTCGCGCCGTCGTTCACAATTTCGCCTACTTCTTGCATTGAGCCTGGTTTGCTCGGTCGCGGAGATTTTCAGTCTCGGCTCAATCGTTCCGTTCGTGGGGATATTCACGCAGCCGGACTTGTTGCTAGTCAAGCCCATCATGAAAGAGGTGTTGGGCGTGTTGGACATACATTCTACTGATGCGGCCATGTTGGCGATTACGATCGCATTCATTGGCGCAACCTTGATCAGCGGCGCACTGCGTCTCCTGCTTCTTTGGGTGACGACGCAACTGGGCAATGCGGCGGGCACTGACATCGGCATCGAGGTGTTCCGCCGCACGCTGCATCAGCCTTTCGAAGTGCATATCGCCAGAAACAGCAGCGACATCATCGCGAACATCACGCAGAAAGTCGGCATCACCTCCAGCCTGCTGCTTTCCATCGTGAACTTGATCAGCTCGATCATCCTGTTTCTCGTGATCCTGTGCGTGCTCCTCGTGATAGACCCAGTTGTCACGGTCTTGACGGCGCTTTTCTTCGGCGCCTGCTATGGCCTGATTATTCGCGTCAGCCGCAAGAGGATGCGAATCAATGGAGAGCTGATCTCCGAGGAACTTCCCAAGGTGCAAAAGTCCCTGCAGGAAGGACTGGGCGCGATCCTGGACGTTCTTCTGGACGGCACGCAGGCGCGATTTATAGTGAAATCTACAGCCGGTCCGCACAGAAGCTGCGGGTGGTCACTTGCGAAAATGTGTTTGTCAGCCAGGGGCCGCGCTTCGTCATGGAGACACTGGGCGTCGTCCTGATCGCTACACTGACTTTTGCCTTGAGCCGCCGTACAGGCGGCGTGGGCGCGGCCCTGCCGGTGATCGGCGCGTTGGCTGTCGGGGCGCAACGTCTTTTGCCCTTGCTCCAGCAATCGTATGGCAACTTCGTCAACCTGATTTCCAGCCAAGCGTCGCTGTCGAGCGTGCTGGAAATGTTGGATCAACCGATTTCCAAGGAATCGTATGACGTGTCTCCGCTGCCCTTCGATCGGCAGCTACGCCTGGATGGCGTGTCGTTCCGTTATGGGCAGGACAAGCCTTGGGTATTGAGCGGCGCCGACCTTAGCATTTCCAGGGGAATGCGGATCGGCGTGGTGGGAAGCACGGGCAGTGGCAAAAGCACCATGCTCAATATCCTGATGGGATTGCTGGCCCCGACGCAGGGGAGCATGACCGTGGATGATCGGGAAATTACCGAGCAATCCCGCCGCGCTTGGCAAAAGAACATTGCTCATGTGCCGCAGATGATCTACTTGTCGGACTCGACGCTGGCAGAAAACATCGCGTTTGGCGTGCCGAGAGCGGAGATCGACATGCGACGGGTGCGCATGGCCGCGGAACAGGCACAGATTGCAGACCATATCGAAAGCATGCCTGAGCAATATTCCGCGATAGTCGGTGAGCGCGGAATCCGGCTGAGTGGCGGGCAGAGGCAGCGCATCGGAATCGCCCGGGCGCTCTACAAGCAGGCCAATCTGTTGATCTTCGATGAAGCGACGAGTGCTCTGGACAACTCCACCGAACACTCGGTGATGCGTACCATTTCCAACCTGGACAGCAAGCTGACCATCGTCTTGGTGGCGCACAGGATCTCAACCGTGCAGACTTGCGACATGATCATCGAACTGGCCAACGGCAAGATCGTCGCCAAAGGTACATACGACGAACTCCTGCGTAACAGCCAGAGTTTCCGAGACCTGGCCCGATTGAACTAGTTGGCATGACTATCCTCGCGTTCACAAGGCGCCAGCTGGCGCAAATAAGCACAGGCGGGCGAGCGGAGTTAAACCGCAAGATCAGGCTCGCCTGGCCCATCGTATTGCGCTTGCCATTGACGTTGCTGGGATTCTTGCTAGGCTTGCCCTTGGCGGTCGGCATGCGCCTGCTCAAGCCCTTGTGCTTGATCCGCATCGAGCGGATCGTGAATTGGCGTCTGGGGCATTTTGCCGGGAACATGGAGCTATACCTGTGCGAGCTCGACGCCGGGATCAATCGCCCCAGCGGCAGGTTTCTGGATCTTTGGTATCACCCATGCCCGCCTTGCAATCATGAGTTGGCACGCATGTGGAAGCGCGCGCTGCACATCGGACCGCGCTGGCTCCTCGAGCAGACGCTGGCCTGGAGCAACCGGCTGCCGGATGCGGCGCGGCATCGGATTGGAAGCAATACGAGTCATGATCGCGATATTCACGACCTGCTGGACCGCTTCCCGGCGCATCTGCAATTCTCGGATGACGAGGAGCGTCGTGGCCAGGCCGGCTTGCGCGCCATGGGCATTCCGGAGAATGCCCGATTTGTTTGCCTGAACGTGCGCGATGACGCTTATCTGGCCGACCAGAGCGCCCAGGTTTCCGCCAAGGCGGATTGGTCGTATCACGACTATCGCAATTGCAGCATCGGCAACTACGTACTGGCCGCGGAGCAATTGGCCGCGCTGGGGTATTTCGTCGTGCGGATGGGGGCGCTGGTACGCGAACCCATGCCCGGCTCGCACCCCATGATCATCGACTATGCAACCAATGGCATGCGCAGCGAGTTCATGGACATCTATTTGGGCGCCAACTGTGCGTTCTGCATCTCGAATGGAACAGGCTTCGATGCCTTGCCCTATATTTTCCGGCGCCCGATCGTCTATATCGATCATGTGGCGTTGGGCATCATCAACACATTCAGCCCCCGCTTCCTTGCGACGACCAAAACGCATTGGCTCAAGCGGGAAAACCGGCCCATGCGCTTCGCCGAGATTTTTGCGTCTGGGGCAGGCTATTTCCTGCGCGCGAAGGATTATGAAGAGGCGGGTATCGAATTGCGGGAAAGCGAGCCCGAGGCGACCGCGGCCGCAGTGATGGAAATGGAAGCGCGCTTCAGCGGAAAATGGCAAGGCAGTGAAGAAGACGAGGCTCGGCAGCGCAGGTTTTGGGATGTGTTCCCGAAAAATGAGCTGCATGGCGAAATCCGTTCGCGCATCGGCGCGGATTTTCTTCGCCGCCACCAATCCTGGCTGGACAACTGATTGGAAGCACGAGGACGCATGAGTCGACAAGCATTACAAAAGCTCGGAATCGTGGTGACGCATCTGCTCAAGGGGAATTGGGCATATGTGAAGCCCGCCGCCGTCAAAGCCTGGCTCAAGTTTCAAACCTGCCTCTTCCTCCCATTGGGGCTGCTGTTCGTGCTGGCGATGCGCGCGGCGCGTCCGCTGGTGCTGATCCGGATCGGCATGCTGGTGAGCGAACGCCTCGGCCACTTTGCCGGCAACACTGAGCTGTATCTTTGCGAAAAGGATGCGGGGATCAACACGCCGAAGGTTTCGCATATCGACATCTGGTACCACAACTGGCCGGTGAGCAATCGCCAGCTCGCGAAGATGTGGGCGCGGGTCATGCACATCTGGCCTGCCTGGCTGATGGCGCCGACCGCCAAGGTCAATGGCTGGATACCCGGTGGGCGGGCGCATGTCATCGCGGGGACCACCTGCAACGACCGCGACGTCCATAACCTGCTCGATATCTCGGCCCCTCACCTGAGCTTCCTGCCCGCCGAGGAGGCCCGCGGCCAAGAAGGCCTGCGAGCCATCAGCATTCCGCAAGGCGCGCCTTTCGTCTGCCTGAACGTGCGTGACGACGGCTATCTGCGCAATGCGCTGCCCTGGTGGAATTGGTCCTACCACGACTATCGCAATTGCGACATCCAAAACTACGTGCTCGCCGCAGAGGAGCTGACCAAGCGCGGATACTACGTGGTGCGCATGGGCGCGGCGGTAAATGAAGCCATGCGCATATCGGATCCAAATCCGATGGTGATCGACTATGCGGCCAAAGGCCTGCGCAGCGATTTCATGGACATCTATCTGGGCGCGCATTGCGCGTTCTGCATCTCGAACGGGACGGGCTTCGACGCTGTGCCGTTTATCTTCCGGCGTCCGATCGTCTATGTCGATCATGTCCCGGTCGGGATCATCGCGACCTTTAGCCCCAAGTTTCTGGCGACGACCAAGAAGCTGCGTTTGCGCAAGGAAGGCCGCCTGATGACCTTTCAGGAAATCTTCGCGTCCGGCGCTGGGCATGGCATGTCCAGCCGGGAGGATGGATTGGGCATCGATGTGGACCTCATCGAGAGCACGCCGCAGGAAGTGGCGGCTGTGGTGCTGGAAATGGAGGCGCGTCAGCGTGGAACCTGGCAGACGACGGACGAGGACGAAGCGCTGCAGCGAAGATTTTGGGAGATATTCCCTCGAAATGCCCTTCACGGTGAGATCCGGTCCCGATTCGGGGCCGACTTCCTTCGCCAAAACAAGGCCTTACTGAATTAAAATCGCTATTATGAAAGTACTGATCACCGGCGCCGACGGATTTATCGGCTCTCACCTCACTGAGGCCATGGTCCGGGCGGGCCATGACGTACGCGCATTCGTGCTCTATAACTCCTTCAATTCATGGGGTTGGCTCGATGCCTGCGCGTCGGATGTCAAGGGACGGTTTGAGGTGTTCGCCGGCGATATCCGGGATCCGAATGGGGTGCGCACCGCGATGCAAGGCTGTGATGCGGTGCTGCATCTTGCCGCGTTGATCGCCATTCCGTATTCCTATCACTCGCCCGACACCTATATCGACACGAACGTCAAGGGAACTCTCAACGTCGTCCAGGCTGCCCGCGATCTGGGTGTGCAGAAGGTCGTGCATACCTCGACCAGCGAGGTCTACGGCACCGCCCGCTTCGTGCCGATCACGGAAGGGCATCCACTGCTCGGGCAATCACCATATTCGGCCAGCAAGATCGGCGCGGATTCCATCGCCTATTCCTACTACGCCGCCTTTGGCACGCCGGTGGCCATCCTGCGGCCGTTCAATACATACGGGCCCAGGCAATCGGCGCGCGCAGTGATTCCCACCATCATCACCCAGATCGCCAGCGGCAAGCGGCAGATCAAGCTCGGCGCGGTTCACCCGACACGCGATTTCAACTTCGTGGCGGATACCGTGGCGGGCTTCATGGCCTTGCTGGAGTCGGACCGCGGCGTGGGCGAAGTGATCAACGTCGGCAGCAACTACGAGATATCCATTGGTGACACCGCGCGCACGATCGCGGAAGTCATGGGCGTTGAAATCGATATCCTGACAGACGACCAGCGCATGCGGCCCGAGAAGAGCGAGGTCGAGCGCCTGTGGGCGGAGAACACCAAGGCCCGCGCCTTGCTGAATTGGCAACCCCGGTTCAGCGGACTCGACGGATTCCGAAAAGGCATTGCCGAGACCGCGAGCTGGTTTCAGGATCCGGCGAATCTCGCTATGTACAAAACGGATATCTACAACCTGTGAACACCGTCCAAGCCCCCCACGCTCAGAGTGCGCTCGCCGCGCAAGTGGTCGATGCCATTCGCCGTGTCGTCGGCGACAAGCAGGTCGCCTTGCACGATCCTCAATTCAGCGGCCGGGAGTGGGAGTATCTGAAGGACTGCCTGGATTCCACGTTTGTTTCCTCGGTGGGAAGATACGTGGATCGTTTCGAGGCCGATCTGGCCGCCTATACCGGCGCGCAGAATGCCGTGGCGGTGGTCAATGGCACGGCGGCCTTGCATGTCGCCCTGCTCCTGGCAGGCGTTGAGGCGGGGGATGAAGTCCTGGTCCCAGCCCTGACGTTTATCGCGACCACCAATGCCATTGCCTATTGCGCCGCCGTTCCTCATTTCGTGGACAGTGAAGAGCGTACCTTGGGGGTGGATCCGCATGCGCTGCGTGTGTATTTGAGCGAAACGACGGAGCAGCGTAGCGGGGCCTGCTTCAACAAAACGACCGGCCGCCGGATTCGTGCGTTGGTGCCCATGCATGCATTTGGCCACCCCGTCGACATCGAAGGCGTTCTGGCGGTGGCCAGGGACTTCAATCTCGTCCTGGTGGAAGATGCCGCGGAATCGCTGGGCAGTACGGTCGAAGGCCGTCACACCGGCACGTTCGGCCTGATGGGAACCTTGAGCTTCAACGGCAACAAGACCATCACCACGGGCGGCGGCGGGGCGATCCTGTTCAATGACACCGAGCTCGCGAAGCACGCCAAGCATCTGACGACCACGGCCAAGCTCGCACATCGCTGGGAATATCATCACGACGAGATCGGCTTCAATTATCGGCTGCCCAACATCAATGCGGCGCTCGGTTGCGCGCAGATGGAGCAGCTGCCTGATTTCATCGAATCCAAGCGCCGTCTGTTCACGCGCTACCGGGACGCCTTCACAGGGATTCCGGATATCCGCATCGTCGAGGAGCCGCCGGGATGTCATGCCAACTACTGGCTGCAGACCATGCTGCTGGCGAATCCGGACCGTGTTTTGCGCGACGAAATCCTGGCGGCCACCAATGACGCGGGGCTGATGACGCGCCCCACCTGGACATTGATGCACCGCCTGAAGCCCTATGCAGCCAGCCCTCGGATGCCGTTGACCACGGCGGAATCGCTTGAAAGCAGGCTGATCAATCTGCCAAGCAGCGCGGCGTTGGGACAGTCCGCATCATGACCATGCTTCCGATTCTCCTCGTTGGTGCGGGCGGCCATGCCAGGTCCTGCATTGACGTGATTGAACAGGAGGGCCGATTCGATGTGACCGGGCTGTTGGGCACGGTGGCCGAGATCGGGTCAAGCGTGTTGGGCTATCCGGTGGTGGGCTCAGATGCCGAGCTCGAAGCAATGGGCGCGAAGGCGCGCCATGCCATCGTGGGAGTGGGGCAGATCAAGACGCCGGACATCCGCATGCAATTGTTCCAACGACTGGAGTCCGGCGGCTGGGAGCTGCCGGTCCTTGTTTCACCCCGCGCTTATGTTTCTCCGCATGCGTCGCTGGGCCCGGGAACCATCGTCATGCACGGCGCGGCCATCAACGCCGGCGCCATCGTCGGACGCAACTGCATCCTCAACAGCATGGCGTTGGTGGAGCACGATGCGGTGGTCGCCGATCACTGCCATATCGCCACCGCCGCCACCGTCAACGGGGGGGCGAAAGTCGGGGAAGGTAGCTTCGTCGGCAGTGGGGCCGTGATCCAGCAGGGCGCAGAAATTGGCCGCCGCTGCGTGATCGGCATGGGGCAAAACGTGCTGGCGGATTGCCACGATGGAAGTTGGATGCCGGATAGCGCGAGGCCGAAATGAAAACGCTCATCATTGCCGAAGCCGGCGTGAATCACAACGGCGACATGGAGATGGCATACCGGCTGGTGGATGTCGCGGCGGATGCGGGCGCCGACATGGTCAAATTCCAGACATTCAGCGCCGATCGCCTGGCCACCCGTTATGCCGCCAAGGCCGACTATCAGAACAAGAATGCGGGCGGGAACGACTCGCAGAATGAGATGTTGCGCAAGCTTGAACTCACGCGCGAAATGCATGAGGCCCTGATCGCCCGCGCGAAATCGAAGGGCATTGCATTTTTCTCGACCGGGTTCGATGAGCAAAGCGTCGACCTGTTGGTCCAGCTGGGCATCGAGCAATTCAAGATTCCTTCCGGCGAGATCACCAACCTTCCCTATTTGCGGCATGTCGGCGCCTACCGAAAACCCGTCATCCTTTCGACCGGGATGGCGACGCTGGGCGAGATCGAAGCGGCGATCGACGCATTGGAATGCGCAGGACTTTCGCGCGCCGACATCACGGTGCTTCATTGCAATACGGAATACCCCACGCCGATGGCCGACGTGAACCTGCGGGCGATGACGGCGATCAGGGATGCATTTGGCGTGAAGGTCGGGTATTCGGATCACACGCAGGGCATTGAAGTTGCGGCCGCCGCCATTGCGCTTGGCGCGTGCGTCATCGAAAAGCACTTCACCATGGACAGGGAGCTTCCCGGCCCCGACCACAAGGCCAGCCTCGAACCGGACGAGTTGAAATCCATGGTCAAGGCGATCCGGAATATCGAGCAGGCGCTGGGGGATGGCGTCAAGCGTCCGAGCGCGAGCGAGGCAAAGAACAAGCCGATTGCCAGGAAGTCCCTGGTCGCCGTAAAGCCGATCCGCGCCGGCGAACGCTTCGGCCCGGAAAACCTTGCGGTGAAGCGGCCGGGCAGCGGCCTGTCTCCGATGCGCTGGGATGAGGTGTGTGGGCAGCAGGCCAAGCGCGATTTCCTGCCAGACGAGCTGATTGAGCTATGACTAACATGAGTGTCGCGCCATGACCCGAAAGATCTGCGTCGTCACCGGCAGCCGGGCTGAATATGGCTTGTTGCGCAGGGTCATGCTCGCCATCGCGGCGTCCGAGGAGCTGGAACTTCAAGTCGTCGTCACCGGCATGCATCTGGCGCCGGAGTTTGGCCTGACCTTCCGGGAAATCGAGGCGGACGGACTGCCGATACATCGCAAAGTGGAGATGCTGCTGAGTTCGGACACGCCCTCCGGCGTCACGAAATCGATGAGTCTGGGAATGATCGGGTTCGGGGATGCATTTGAACAGCTGCGGCCCGATCTCCTGCTGGTGCTTGGCGATCGTTTTGAAATATTTTCGGCGGTCGCGGCAGCCTTGATCGCACGGATCCCGGTGGTGCATCTGCATGGAGGGGAAACTACGGAGGGGGCCTTTGACGAGGCGATCCGTCACTCCATCACCAAGATGTCGCACTTGCATTTCGTCGCGGCAGAAGAGTATCGGCGCAGAGTGGTGCAGATGGGCGAGCAGCCGGAGAAGGTCTATCTGGTCGGCGGCATGGGCGTCGACAATATCAAGCACCTGGCGTTGATGGAGCGGGCCGCCCTGGAGGATTCGCTTGGCTTCAGCTTCGGCAAGAAGAACCTGCTGATCACATTTCATCCCGTGACCTTGGAAGCGGGATCGGCGGCACATCAGATGGAAGAACTTCTCGCAGCCTTGGCGCAGCTGGAAGACACGCAATTGATCTTCACAATGCCCAATGCGGATACCGACAGCAGGGTGATGATGCAGATGCTCGAGCAATTTTCCGCGGCGCATGAGAATGCGCACATGTTCGTCTCCTTGGGGCAGCTGCGGTATTTGTCGTGCATGCAGTTCGTGGACGGCATCGTGGGCAATTCATCCAGCGGCTTGGCCGAAGCGCCCAGCTTCTTCAAGGGGACCGTGAATATTGGCGATCGCCAAAAGGGCCGGCTCAAGGCCGAGAGCGTGATCGACTGCCTTCCGGAGAGGGTTGCGATCGGAGATGCCATCGAAAGGCTATATTCGCCGTCGTTCCAGTCCATGCTCGCCACGGTCCGCAATCCCTATGGCGATGGCGGGGCTAGCGAGAAAATTGTGGCAGCCCTGCGCAGCGTTTCCCTGGAAGCGCTATTAAAGAAATCCTTTTACGATTTAGCCTGATCCAAGCATGTCGAGCAGATCCAACACTCCCATTTCACCGTCCGACGAGACATGGCGGCGCGCCTTGCTGCCGGCGGATGCGACCATGCAGCAGGCTATCCGCAATCTTGACGAGAGTTCGCTGCAGGTCGCGCTTGTGGTCGGCCCCGGCGGAGTGCTGCTGGGGACGGTGACCGACGGGGACATCCGCAGGGGCCTGCTGCGCGGGCTCGATATGAACAGTTCCCTGGCGCCCATCATACAGCGGGACCCATTTGTGGTTCCGCCGCAGCTTGGCCGCGAAGCGATCGTTCAGCTCATGCAGGCGAACAAGATCAGTCAGCTCCCGGTCGTGGACAAGGAGCAGCGTGTCGTGGGGCTGCACATCTGGGGTAATCTGATGACGGCCCCGGAGCGGTCCAACATGATGGTGATCATGTGCGGCGGGAAAGGGATGCGTCTGCGGCCGCATACGGAGAACTGCCCGAAACCGATGCTGCCCGTCGGCGACAAGCCGATGCTGGAGCACATCATCGAGCAGGCCAAGGCAGAGGGCTTCCGGCATTTTGTGCTGGCGGTTCATTATCTCGGCCACATGATCGAAGAGTATTTCGGGGACGGCGCGCGCTGGCAAGTGCGGATCGAATATCTGCACGAAGAGTCGCCGCTGGGCACGGCCGGCGCCATCAGCCTGATGAATCCAGTCCCCACGGAGCCGTTCCTGGTGTCGAACGGGGATGTCCTCACCGACATCCGCTACGCCGACCTCCTGGATTTCCATTGCCGGCACGGTGCGCTGGCGACGATGGCCGTGCGTCTGCATGAGTGGCAGCATCCGTTCGGCGTCGTCCGCACGAGCGGAGTCGATATCGTCGACTTCGAGGAGAAGCCGATCAACCGAACGCATATCAACGCGGGCATCTATGTGCTTGAGCCTTCGGCATTGGCCGTGTTGAAAGCGGGAGAGGCGTGCGACATGCCCACGCTGTTCGGCCGCTTGCAACAGGGAGCGGAACGCACCATCGCCTATCCAATGCACGAGCCATGGCTGGATGTCGGTCGGCCTGAAGATTATCGGCAAGCCAATAATTTCGGCACACTTTCCTGACGAAGGCGTTTCGCATATCAATGATCAATAACAAGCGTGTTCTGGCCATCGTCCCTGCACGGGCGGGCTCCAAGGGGCTCCAGGGGAAAAATATTCGCAGAATGTGCGGCAAACCTTTGATTGCATGGAGCATCGAGAAAGGCTTTGGTTGCGGCTATGTCGACAAAGTGGTGGTCAGCACCGATAGCGAAGAGATTGCGTCGATTGCGAAGGACTACGGCGCCACGGTTCCCTTCATGCGGCCTCCGGAGCTGTCGGGCGACACCGCATCCAGTACCGACGTGATCCTGCATACGCTCGATTCCCTGAAGCAGGCCGGAGAGGTGTACGAATACCTTGTCCTGTTGGAGCCGACCTCGCCACTGCGTGAGACCTCTGATATCTCGGGGGCCCTCGCGTTGCTCGAATCCAATCCCGACGTGGAGAGCGTCGTCGGGGTTGCGCAGGTCGACACCTCCCATCCCTCATTCCTGTATGTGCTGGACGGCGCCTTTCTGAAGCCGATGAGCGGCATTCAGCCGACGGGACTGCGCAGACAGGATCTGAAGGAGGACTACTATTTTCTCGAGGGCTCCATTTATGCGAGCCGTGTCGAGACCTTCAGATGGCACCGCAGCTTCTATCACGACAAGACGGCCCCCTGGGTGGTGGACAAATACAAGGCCATCGAAATCGACGGCATTGCCGATTTCGTCATCGCCGATGCACTGATGGATGCACAGATCAAAGGAATATTGAAATGAGCGATTACCAGCAGCGGCTTCTCAGGGCCATCCCGGGCGGCGCGCACACCTACTCGCGGGGCTTTGACCAGTTTCCCCAGAACGCACCGCAGATTCTTTCCATGGGAAAGAGCGTCTACGTATTCGACCCTGAGGGCAATCGCTATCTGGACTACGGCATGGCGTTGCGCGCGGTCAACATCGGTTACGCCGAGCCCGAAGTCAACGCCGGCGCCCTGCGGGAGATCGAACACGGCAACAACCTGACGCGTGCGTCCACGATCGAGCTCGAGGCGGCAGAAACTCTGATCGATCTGATCGACGCCATCGACATGGTGAAGTTCACCAAGAACGGCTCCACCTCGGTCTCGGCGGCGGTCAAGCTGTCGCGCGCATACACCGGCAGGACCCTGGTGGCGAGATGCTCCGACCAGCCTTTCCTCTCCTATGACGATTGGTTTATCGGCTCCACCGTTCTGACGCGAGGCATTCCGGACGACACGCTGGCGCATACCAAGCTGTTCAACTACAACGACCTGTCCTCGCTGGAGGCGTTGTTCGCCGAGTATCCGGATCAGTTCGCCTGCGTGGCCATGGAGGCCGCGACCGTGGAAAACCCCAAGGAGGGTTTCCTTGAAGGGGTGCAGGCGCTGTGCAAAAAGCACGGCGTGGTCTTCGTAGTCGACGAAATGATCACCGGCTTTCGCTGGCATCTGAAGGGCGCTCAGCATCTGTATGGCATCAAGCCCGACCTCTGCACGTTCGGGAAAGCTATGGCGAACGGATTCTCGGTTTCCTGTGTCGCCGGCCGCAGGGAGATCATGGAACTTGGGTCGATCGAATTTGAGGGACGCGAAAGAGTCTTTCTGCTCTCCACGACGCACGGTGCGGAAATGTCGGGGCTGGGCGCCTTCGTCGCCACGATGAAGTTCATGCGCGAGCACCCCGTCGTCGAGCACCTTTGGGACTATGGCGCGAAGCTGATCGCGCTGCTGCGCGAAAAGGCCGAGGAACATGGCGTCTCGCATAGCTTCAAGGCGGGAGGCATCGCGTGCTCGCCCTACTATCTCACACTGGACGCGTCCGGAGTGAGCTCGCTGCCCTTGCGTACGCTGTTTTCCCAGGAAATGGTGCGCAATGGCGTGTTGATGCCATGGATCGCGATCTCCTATCGCCATGGCGAGGAGGAGTTGGCCCTGACGGCGCAGGCCCTGGAAAAGGCCTTGCCGATATACCGTGCGGCGCTTGAACGGGGCGTCGAGCATTATCTTGTCGGGCCGGCTATCAAGCCTGTTTTCCGCAAGGTCAATTGAGCGACCAATGAAGAGCGGTGACGCAGTAGCAGTGGATGCGCGCGAGATCACAGTGGTTGTGCTGCTCGGCATCCCTTTTAACGATCAGAACTATGAGCGCACCGGCATCGCTCACCTAAGCCGGTTCTTCAATGTCACGGTGCTGGACTGCAACCGCTGGCTCAATCCCTTCTATGCGAGCCTGGTGTATCGGCGGAACGCATATGAACACGTCATCGAGATCGACTCTCTGCAGAGTCTGGAGGCGCAGCTCCGCTTTCTGCAGCCGGGTTATGCCATTGATTACATCCTCCCGGGCGATGAAAAAAGAACGATCCGCGCGCTGCTGACGACCTTGGGCGTGTTGAGCGTGGAGAAGAGGGCGGGCTGGTGCCCCCATCTTTCCGCGAAAGAGCTCGTCATGCACTATTTGGCGATCAATCCGATCAGCGTCGTCTTAAAGACCTTGAACAGGTTGTTGGCTTCTGCGCGGCAAGCGCAGGAGAGCCTGCCATTGCCCGATATCGCGCTGGTCGCGGGGAAAAAAGCGGGCGGACCGCCTGCAGTTGCCCGATTGTCGGAAATACAGATTGCCGCGGATGATTTCCATCAATTCTGGTCGGAGAAGCGCGCCTCGCCTTCAGGCGCGCGCACGGGCGCAGAGGCGCCGTATCTCTTGTTTATTGATGACTGTATTGCGCAGGCAAAGGACTATTCCTTATTGGGTCTCCCGGATCCGATACGGCCCGATGTCTACTATGCGCTTCTGAATCGCTGCTTCCTCACCGCGGAGAAGGTGACGGGCCGCCGTATCGTCGTCGCCGCTCATCCGGACGGGAAAGCCATCCCAAACTACGCCGAGAATTTTGGGGGGCGAGAAGTTGTTTTCTCCCGGACCCAGGCGCTGACGATGAACACCGAATTGATATTGGCACATGGGTCGACGGCGCTTGGCTTTGCGGCGATGAATGGCACCCCAGTTATCTCGTTGACCAACAAGGCGCTGAATGCCTCGTTCAAGGGGCCGCATATCAAGGCGATGGCGCGCGCATTGGGCGCCCCGCTCCTCTATATGGAGTCCGATATCAGCGACGCGTGTCGGCGACCGCGCGTCGATCAGGAGAAGTACAAGGCCTATATCGACGACTATCTGCGAAGCCCGGAATCAACGGAAAGCCAGCCCTGGGAGGCGTTCACCAATTATCTGCGTGAACACAGTCAGGCGGCGCGGAGCGTCCCGGCATGAGACTGTCCATCTGCATTCCCACCTACAACCGGGCAAGACATCTGCGGAATTGCCTGCGGTCCATCGCATCGTCAGGAATTATGCAGCATTCCGGTGTCGAGGTATGCATATCCGACAATGGCTCTTCCGACGACACCGCGCAAATCGTGGAAGAGGCCAAGCAGCTGGTCCCTCTCCGCTATGAACGCAATCAGGAAAACCTAGGGATCCCGGCGAATTTTCTCAAGGTCGTCGACATGGCGACCGGCGAATTTGCCTGGCTTGTCGGAGACGACGACCTGTTGATGCCGGAGGCCTTGAAAACGCTCTTGGAATTGATTGAAAAGCATCCCCATGTGGATTTTTTCTATGTCAATTCATTCCACCTGACGACGGAGTTTGTGCTGTCGCATCCGCAGCCTTTCGACGTGTCGAATCTGCCGTCGGATATGCAGCCCTTTTCGACCAGGAAGAAAGACGGCGAGCTGGCCTTTTTTGACCTTATCGACCCCAAAATATCCTTTGATTTTCTCGGGGGAATGTTTTTGTCGGTGTTCAGGCGGGAGAAATGGCTGGAAAATGCCGGGGTCTTAAATGCGAAGGCAATCAAGGATATGCGGACTTTTGCGTATTTTGATAATACCTTTCCGCACGTTAAAATATTCGCCAAAGCGTTTTCAGGGTCGCGGGCCTATTTTCAGAGTAAGCCTCTCAGCGTCTGCCTTTCCGGCGCGAGAGAATGGGCTCCGATGTATCCCCTGGTGCGCAGCGTGAGATTGATCGAGGCGCTCGACGAATACCGGGGAAATGGCATGTCCCTGTGGCGTTATCTGGAGTGTCGGAATTTTGCCTTGCGGTACTTCATCCCGGATCTGGTCTACATGATATTGCGTCGCGAGGTGTCGGGCGTGGCCTATATAAAGCCGTTCAGGCTGTTGGCGGCGAATGCCGTTTATCCCAACTCCTATCTATCCTTATTTTTGTATTTCGTGAGAAAGGCTAAAAGGTTGATCATGCGCCTGTCGCCATCCCAGGGCCTCGCGCATTAAGCGGAAATATTATGCAAACCCAATTCAATGAAATTAAGTCGTGCGAAGTCTGCGGTAACGACCAGCTTGAATCCGTATTGAACCTCGGATTGCATCCGATGTGTGACGACCTGGTCGAGGTCGGAAATTCTCGGGTCTGCCGTGAATATCCGATCGAGATCTTGTTTTGCAAGACGTGCCTGACCGCGCATCAGCGGTTTCAGGTGCCCAAGCATGATCTGTTTCCAAAGACCTATCACTACCGTTCACGTTTTACTGTGGACGTCCTGAATGGGATGGCCAGTCTGGCCGAATCCTGCGAGAACCGCTTCGGATCCCTGGCGGGGAAGACTGTTCTGGATGTCGGCTGCAATGACGGCAGCCTGCTGGATTTCTTCCGCCAGCGTGGCGCGCTAACATGCGGCATCGAGCCGACGGGCGCGGCGGCGGACGCCAGCGAGAAGAAGCATTTTGTGATCAACGATTTTCTTTCGCCGACAGTGGCGGAGCAGATCATCGAGTCCCAGGGCAAACCGGATTTCATCACCCTCACCAATGTCTTCGCGCATATCGAGAACCTGTGCGAGGTGCTTACCTCATTGAAGATATTGGCGGGTCCAAAGACTGTGCTCGTCATCGAGAATCACTATCTGGGCTCGGTACTGGCGACCAATCAGTTCGATACCTTCTATCACGAACACCCCCGCACCTATAGCTACAGCTCGTTCGAGTGGATGGCGCGCTCCCTGGGCATGGGGATTTCGGAAGTGGAATTCCCCTCTCGGTACGGCGGGAACATCCGGGTGTTCATCAGCCCTCCCGACATGCGCCGCGACCCGGAGAACGTGCAGGAAATCCGTGATCGGGAAGCCGCCTTCGCGGAGCGCTTTGCGACAATGAGCGCGAATATCGGCCGCTGGCGTGTCAGAAAGAGCGAAGAGCTTGCCGAGCTGACCAGCAAATACGGCGCGTTGCGCGCCAAGGCTTTCCCGGGGCGCGCCGCCATCCTGGTCAAGCTTCTCGGTATCGACGAAAAGACGATTTCCGCTGTCCATGAGAAACCGGACTCTTTGAAGATCGGCCACTATTTGCCCAGCACGCGGATCCCCATCAAGTCCGATGAGGCCTTGTTCAGCTACCCCGATCAAACCTTGCCCTTGCTCAATCTGGCTTGGCATATTCCGAAAGAAATCCGAAGCTATATGACTGAGCACGGCTACAAAGGGCAGATCGTGGACATTCTGAGCACGGCGGATTTCCCCGCGGACTGATGATGGTGCAGCCCTCAGGTCCGGACCAGATCATTGTGATTGGCGGTGGACGCTGGGCGCAGGTCATGGTCGGCGTGTTGCTGAATATCGCACCCGAGGGCGCCAGCATTGTCGTCCGGTCTCCCAGGAACGCATCTGGCATGGCCGCATGGTTGGCGGGGCGCAAGGCGGCGGACCACGTGCGCGTGACTGAGGATTGGCCGCAGTTGGTAGAGGGCCGGTCCGCCGCGGTCATCGTGGTCAACGCGGCGAAGGATCATGTGCCCACCATCGAGTGGGCGTTGGAGTATGGCGCCGCGGTCTTGTCGGAGAAGCCCGTTGCACTCTCGGAGGCCGCGCTGCGGGCCTTGACGGCGTTGGCGAGGGAGAAGCAGGCGTCGTTTTACGCGGCCAATGTCTTCCTGTTCGCGCGTTATGTCGAAGCGCTGTCGCAGGCGCTTTCGCAAGCCGGGCCCGCGCGCGAGGTGCGCATCAGATTCGAGGATCCCGTGGCGGAGCGGCGCCATGGGGAGAACAAGCGATTCGATCCGGCGCTGCCGGTTTTTATGGACTGGCTGCCGCACTGTGTGTCGATACTGGGATTTCTGCTCGGATCGCAGCAAGGTGAATGTACGGATGTGGCGGTCTACAAAGGCGGAGCGCATGTCGAAGTGACGTTGCGGTGGGCGGGAGTGCCGTGCAGCCTGACGATGATCAGGAATGGAGAGACGAGGCGGCGCGTTGTCGAACTTGACACCGACAAAGGGCCGTTGTCCCTGGATTTCTCGTCAGAGCCCGGGGTTCTCAGGCGTGGTGGAGAGGCTATAGTTGCCGATCCATTGTGGGATAGCGCCGAAAGGCCGCTCGCCCGCATGCTTGGTGTATTTCTGGGGCGCGTCGGGGACGATATGGATATGCCGCTGCGTGCGCGGTTGGATATCGGGATTGCGCTCGCCGCCTGCCGGATCGCGGATCAGGTTAAGGCGCGATACAGGCAGGCGCTGACTCCTTGGTTGGCAGAAAAATTGACTGCGGGAGTGGCCGACGCCGATCTGCAGTATGCATTGAACGAACTCGCCATGTCGGAAGCGCTGATACTGCGCGACTGAAGGCGGCAATGGAGGTGGTATCTTGAAAGTGGTGATTCTGTGCGGCGGCTTTGGCACCCGCATCCGCGATGTGGCCGATGAAATCCCCAAGCCGATGATTCCGATCGGCAGGTATCCGATCCTCTGGCACATCATGAAGCGCTACGCCAGCTTCGGCCACAAGGAGTTCGTGCTGTGCCTGGGATACAAGAGCCAGGTCATCAAAGATTTTTTCCTGAACTACGAAGCCCACACCAAGGATTTCACCATTTCGCTGAGCCGTTCCAGTGACCTGCAATTCCACAACGATCATGACGAATCCGATTGGCGGGTGACGCTCGCCGAAACCGGCTTGAATGCGATGACCGGCGCGCGGGTGCGCAGGATCAGGAACTACATCGGCAACGATGAGCATTTCATGCTCACCTACGGCGACGGCGTCGGCAACGTGGACATCGACAAGCTGCTTGCTTTTCACAAGGCGCACGGCAAGACCTTGACCGTGACCGGCGTGCGTCCGCCGGGTCGGTTCGGCGAGCTGGTCGCCGGCGACGATGGCGTCATTTCCGAGTTCAATGAAAAGCCGCAGGCGACTGCGGGCCGGATCTCCGGCGGCTTCTTCGTGTGCAGCCGCGGGCTGTTCAACTACCTGGACGACCGGGAAGACCTGATGTTCGAACAAGAGCCGATGGCCAGACTGGTCGCCGACCGGCAACTCGCCATGTATCAGCATGATGGATTCTGGCAGCCGATGGATACAAGCCGGGAATATCAATTGTTGAATGCCATATACGCCAAGGGGAGTGCGCCGTGGGTGCGTTGAGCATGCGGGATGCGCTCGCCTCGTTTGCGGGGAAGCGCGTCTTCATCACAGGCCATACCGGCTTCAAGGGATCGTGGATGACCTTCCTGCTCAAGGAGGTGGGAGCCGATGTGATGGGCTACGCGTTTGCGCCCGAACCGGGGCCAAGTCATTTCGAATTGCTGAAGCTCGCGCCGCGCATCCACCATATCGTCGGCGACATCGCCGACGCGGCGGGCTTGAAAAAGGCGCTGCTGGATTTTCAACCGGAATACGTCTTCCATCTTGCGGCGCAGGCGCTGGTCAAGCGCTCTTATCAAGATCCCGTCGGAACGTTTCAGGCGAATGTGATGGGGTCGGTGCATCTTCTCGAGGCGGTGCGTCATTGCGCATCGGTTCGCTCGCTGGTCTACATCACCTCGGACAAATGCTACGAGAACGTGGAATGGGTTTGGGGCTATCGTGAAAACGACAGACTGGGAGGGCGTGATCCCTACAGCGCATCCAAGGGAGCGGCCGAAGTCGTCTTCTCTGCCTATGCCCGCTCTTACCTGCAGGACCCGGATGGCCTGGGTGCGGCGTCGACCCGGGCCGGCAATGTGATCGGGGGAGGGGATTGGGCGGCGGATCGCATCATTCCCGACTGCATTCGCGCCATCGAGGCGGGAATGCCGATTGTGCTGCGCAATCCCAAAGCGACCCGTCCCTGGCAGCACGTGCTGGAGCCCCTCTCCGGCTATGTGCTTTTGGCAGCGAATCTGCACGCGCGGCCGCAGGCGTTTGATAGCGCATGGAACTTTGGCCCTTCCAGCATCGAGGTGCGCACGGTCGAGGATGTGGCCCGGGCCATCGTGGCGAGTCTCGGCCGGGGGAGCATTCAGGTCGAGCAACCGGCGCATGTGCAGCACGAGGCGCAGCTTCTGCAATTGAACTGCGACAAGGCGCATCAGCAGCTCGGATGGTCTCCGCGCTGGCCGGTGGACAAGACATTGGATGCAACCGCGCATTGGTATGCGGCCTACCTTGGCGGAAAAGATGTGGAAGAGGTCACGCGCGCGCAAATTCATGACTATTTCCCGGAGCTGCCATGATCGATGGAGTGATCGTTACGCCACTGCGCCAGATTTTCGATGAGCGGGGAAAGGTCATGCATATGCTGCGCGAGGATTCGCCGGCATTTTCCCGCTTCGGGGAGGTTTATTTCTCCTGCACCTATCCCAGCGCCATCAAGGCATGGCATCTGCATAAACGCATGACGCTCAATTACGCGGTGGTGCACGGCGCCATCAAATGCGTGCTGTTCGACGATCGGCCTGAAAGCAAGACCTTCGGGCAGGTGGACGAATATTTCATGTCGCCGGAGAATTATTTCCTGTTGACGGTGCCGCCGCTGGTCTGGAACGGCTGGAAAGGGATCGGCACCGAGGCTTCCATTGTCGCCAACTGCGCCACGCTGTCGCATGATCCCGCGGAGATCGAACGCAAGCCGGCATTCGATGCGTCCATTCCATACGATTGGCAGATTCAACATCGATAGGCGCGCATGCGGATATTGATCACCGGTGGATTTGGCTTCCTTGGCGGACGTCTGGGGCAATACCTGTCGGCTTCGACGGAGCATGAAGTCTGTCTTGCCTCGCGCAGTTACGAGGCGGCGCCTTGGCTGCCGGGGGCGCGTGTCGCGCAGGTCGATTGGCAATCCGACGTGGCGCTGGAGGCGCTGTGCGAGGGCGTGGATGTGGTTGCGCATCTTGCTGGCCTCAATGCCCAGGATTGCGCGGCGGATCTCGTGCTCGCATACGAGTTCAATGCCGCCGCGACGGCGCGACTGGTGAGGGCCGCGTCCCGGTCCGGGGTGCGAAGGCTGCTCTATCTTTCGAGCGCGCATGTCTACGGCAGTCCGCTGCATGGAACGATCACGGAAACAAGCTGCGCCATGCCGGTGCATCCCTACGCCACCAGTCATCGGGCCGGAGAGGATGCGGTGCGCACCGCGCATCTTGGGCGGGAGATTGAAGGCATTTCAGTGCGCCTCTCCAATGCGTTTGGCGCGCCCGCACATCCGGCGGTCAATTGCTGGATGCTGCTGACCAACGATCTGTGCAGGCAGGCCGTCGAGCATGGTGGCATAGTGCTTCAATCGTCCGGCATGCAACGCCGGGATTTCGTGCCCATCGAGTATGTCTGCGGGGCGTTGACCCATCTCCTCGAGGCGCCATCGGAGAAGCTTTCCGATGGGCTGTTCAATATCGGTGGGTCCTGGGCGCCCACCGTATTGGAGATGGCGCAGAGAATCGCGGGCAGAGTCAAGATCGCCCTGGGCAGTGAGCCGGATATTCAGCGCAAGCTGGATCCGAATGCGTCCGCCACCCTGGATCTGAACTATCGCTGCGAGAAATTTTCGGCATTGGGATTCCAGACCAGTCCAAAGGACTTGATCGACAAGGAACTGGATACCTTGATTCGTTTCTGCCTCGATCATTACCGAAATCATGAGCGATAAACAAATCGTGCAAGGGCAAGCAGGCTCGGCTCACAAGAGTTGACGACACCGAGGTCATGCGTCCAAGAGTTTCCGTTGTCATTCCAACCTACAATCGCGCGGCGGATTTGCAGCGCGCATTGGATTCCGTGCGCGCGCAGACATTGGGCGCATGGGAAGTCTTGGTCGTCGACAATCATTCATCGGACGATACCGATGCAGTCGTGCGGGCCTGCATGGATCCGCGGGTCCGTCTGCTGAAAATCCACAACCAGGGAATCATCGCCGCCTCAAGAAATCTGGGTGTCCGCGAAGCGCAGGGCGAATTCGTCGCTTTTCTCGACTCGGACGACTGGTGGGCGCCCACCAAGCTCGAAGCATCCATGGCGATGTTGGACCGCGGCGCCGACGTGGTGTATCACGATCTGTTCCTGGCTGATGGCCGGGGGACGATGTCGAGGCGTCGGCTTGCGCGAACGCGTGCATTGCGCGAGCCCGCGGCCAGAGACCTGATTGCCCATGGAAATGCACTTAACAATTCCAGCGTGCTTGTCCGCCGCGCATGTCTGACGGAAATTGGAGGGCTGTCCGAAGAGAGCGAGCTCGTCGCGATCGAAGATTACGATGCCTGGATCAGATTGACGCATCGCGCCGCGAAATTTGTACGGCTTGACCAAACGCTTGGGTACTACTGGGTGGGCGGTGGGAACACCAGCAATGCCAAGCGGCAGTTGAGCACGACGGCCGCGATCCGCATGCGTCACGCGGCGGATTTTGCCGCGGCGGATGCGGAGCTGGGATTCAATTGGATCGGGCTGGCCCAGGGGCAGGCCTTTCTCACGCTTGGCCACCATCGGGATGCAAGGCGCAGTCTGGCGCCTTATCTATGGAACAAGGCGCCGTTGCGGTGGAAGGCCAAGGCGTTGGCTTGGATTCTCTTGTCGCTGGTCCGTGAGGTGCTGCACGGTTCGGCGCGGCGTTCCGAAGCCGATGGTGGTGCGCCATGATCCTGGGCATTGACGCATCCAATATCCGCGCCGGCGGCGGCTTGACGCATCTTGCCGAGCTGTTGGCGGCCGCGCGGCCGGAGTCTGATGGATTCTCCCGGGTGGTGGTCTGGGGCGGCAGCGCGACGCTTGCGCGGCTCGCCGATCAACCGTGGCTGGTCAAGGCCGCGCAACCCGAACTGGACCTGGGGTTGTTGCGCAGATCGTGGTGGCAATATCGACGGCTCTCCCGGTTGGCGCGGCAGGCGGCGTGCGATGTGCTGCTGGTTCCCGGCGGATCGTATGCCGGGACCTTCCGGCCGGTTGTCAGCATCAGTCAGAATCTTCTGCCCTTCGAATGGCGCGAGATGCGCCGTTTCGGATGGTCCTGGATGACCTTGAAGCTGATGCTTCTCCGGTTGACGCAAGGACGCACCTTCCGCGGAAGCGACGGCATTATTTTTCTGACGCAATACGCAAGAGAGACTGTGCTGAAGTCCATTGGCGGTACTGGAGCGCTCACCGCGATCATTCCTCATGGAATAGCCCCCAGGTTTTCCCACCCGCCTCGCGTACAGCAGGACATGGCGCAATATGCAATGGAAAACCCGATCCGGATTTTGTATGTCTCCATCGTTGATGTGTACAAGCACCAGAATAAGGTGGCCAGGGCGGTGGCGATGCTGCGGGACGAAGGATTGCCGATCCGGCTGGGCCTTGTCGGTCCGGCTTATCCGCCCGCGCTGACACGTCTCAAGAAGACGCTGGAGGCGCTGAGGCTCGACGGCGATGGGGTGATCTACCATGGCGCCGTGGCGTATCAGGATTTGCCGGCGCACTATGCACATGCGGATGTGTTTCTCTATGCGTCGAGCTGCGAGAATCTCCCTATCATCTTGCTCGAAGGCATGTCGGCCGGGTTGCCGACGGCCAGCTCCAACCGCGGTCCCATGCCCGAGGTCCTGGGAGACGCCGGTGTGTATTTTGACCCGGAGAATCCGGAGGACATCGCCTCCGCCTTGCGTAAACTGTTGGCTTCGCCGGCTTTGCGTACACAATTGGCACAGGCGGTGGCGGATAGGGCGAAAAGGTATTCGTGGCGGCAATGCTCGGCCGAAACGTTTTCCTTTCTGGCACGCGTCGCCCAGGGGCAATCTTTTGGTAGCGCCGAAAGGAAATTTTTTCAACATGACTAAGCCGAGACACGCATGAAGGTCTTGATTGTCGGCTATGGCTCGATTGGTGCTTTGCATGCCAAAGTGACAGAGAGTCTTGGCGCCAGCGTGTCCGTGGTGAGCTGGCGGAAGATTGATTTTCCGGCCGTGTATGCGGACCTGGGGCAGGCGCTGGACGAGCAGAATCCAGACTATGTCGTGATCGCCAATGCCACCAGCGAACATCATGGCGCCTTGTCGGCGCTCGCTGGCCTGGGATATACGGGGACCGTGCTGGTCGAAAAGCCGATATTCAGCCGCCTTGAGATCCTGCCGGAAAATGCGTTTCGCAACATCGTCGTCGCCTATAATCTGCGCTTCCACCCGATCACGCAAAGGATCAAGGCCCTGCTGGAGGGGGAGCGTGTTTTGTCGGTGCAGGCCTATGTCGGGCAATATCTGCCGCATTGGCGTCCCGCCACCGACTACCGGAAATCCTATTCGGCCAGCGCGGGACTGGGCGGCGGCGCCTTGCGCGATCTGAGTCATGAACTGGATTACCTGACCTGGATGCTGGGTGGCTGGAATCGGGTGGCGGCGATCGGAGGGCAATACAGCCCGCTCGAGATCGATAGCGACGACGTCTTCGCGCTGTTGCTGGCCACGCCGCGATGCCCCGTGGTGTCGGTGCAGCTGAACTATCTGGATCGGCTGACCCGCAGGTTCTTCCTGATCAATACCGCGCGGTACACCATCGAAGCCGATCTGATCCGGAATATATTGACGGTCAATGAGGACATCGAGGTCTTTTCCTCGGGGCGCGATCAAACCTATATCAACATGCACATGGCCGTGCAGGCGGGGGAAAAGAACATGTTGTGTTCCCTGGAAGAAGGCCTGGACGTCCTGCGCCTAATCGATGCGGCGGAGGATGCGGCCGCCCACAAAACATGGATGGTGAGGCGCGGCGACAGTGATCAACCTTGATGCAGAGATGGAGTCCGTGTGAACACAAACATTGTGGCTTTTGTGTTCGCGCGGGGAGGCTCGAAAGGGCTGCCCCGTAAAAACCTGCTGCCCATTGCAGGGAAGCCGCTGATCACGCATGCGGTTGAATTGGGTTTGTCGCTGCCGCGGGTGCGCAAGGTAGTGGTTTCCACCGACGATCCCGAAATCGCAGAGGCGGCGCGCGCAGCGGGCGCCCAGGTTCCGTTTCTCCGCCCCAAGGAGCTGGCCGGCGATCAAACGCCCGAATGGCTTGCGTGGCGTCATGCCATTCAATTTCTGAGAGATGCGGGCGAGAAGGTGGATATTTTCCTGAGCCTGCCGCCCACCTCGCCCTTGCGGATCGCAGCCGACATCGATTGCTGTCTGGATGCCTTCCTGACCTATGCGCCGGATGTCGTGTTGACTGTGCGCGAGGCGGAACGCAATCCCTATTTCAATATGGTCAGGCGAGAGGCCGATGGCTTGGTCAGGCTGGCGGTGGAAGGTGTATATCATCGTCGTCAGGATGCGCCCGAGCTCTATGATGTGACGACGGTGGCTTATGTGGCGAAGGCTGATTTCATCATGACCGCCGACCGTCTTTTCGATGGCAGGGTGCGCGCGGTGCAGATCCCAATGGAAAGGGCTCTGGACATCGACACCGCCATGGATCTGGTGATTGGCGAGGCGCTCGCGGGCAAGGTTGCGTCCGCTGGTTCGGCGCGGGTTTTATGATGCGGGCTTGTCTGGGTGCCGAAACAAAATAGGGATGAATATGTTGAATGCCGGCAAATACCGTAAGCTGTTCGATCTCGGCGGAAAGGTCGCCGTGGTGACTGGCGGGGCGGGGATTCTGGGGCAACGATTTTGCGCCGGCCTTGCCGATTTTGGCGCAAAGGTGGCGGTGGTTGACGTGAGCGAGGAGCGGGGGCAGGAGGTTGCAGCCCAGCTGCACGCCACCCATGGGACGGAGGCGATTGGCGTCGCCTGCGACGTCTCTGATCCGGCTTCGGTTCTGGAGATGGTGAACTGGGTGGAAGCCGCGTTGGGGCCCATCGACGTGTTGCACAACAACGCCGCGAGCAAGGGCGCTGACCTCTCAAAATTCTTCACTCCGCCCGAGTCGTTCCCCTTGGACGTCTGGCGCGAAATCATGGCCGTCAATCTGGACGGCATGTTTCTGGTGGCGCAGGCGGTGGGGACCAGGATGGCGGCAAGGGGCAAGGGTTCGATCATCCAGACCGCTTCCATCTATGGCGTGCTGGGGCCGGATTCCCGGATCTATGAGGGCTCGCAGTATCTGGGGCAGGCGATCAACACGCCGCCCGTCTACAGCGCTTCGAAAGCCGGGGTTGTGGGCTTGACCCGGTACTGGGCGACGCACTGGGGAGATAAAGGGGTGCGCGTCAATACCTTGACGCCCGGCGGAGTGGAAAGCGGGCAGAACGACGTGTTCAGCAAGAAATACTCGAGCCGCATTCCGATGGCGCGCATGGCGCAGGCGGATGAGATGGTGGGGGCCCTGGTTTTTTTGGCCTCGGATGCATCCAGCTATGTCACTGGACAAAATCTGATGATTGACGGCGGATTGAATGCCTGGTGAGGGAGCATGCAGTTAAAGGACAAAATTCTATGGCGTTTGGCGCAGCCGCAGCTCAAGCGGAACGCCGCGTTCAAGGGGCGTCACCAAGGGGAAAGCTGCTACATCTTCGGCAACGGCGCTTCGCTCAAGAGCATGGATCTGGACCGATTCAGCGACAGGGTTTCGATCAGCTGCAATTCATGCTTCTTCCACATGGATTTCGGCAAGTTGAACTGCCTTTATTACCACTTGCCGGCGGCCTTCCTGTTTTATCGGTACCGGAAATATTATGGCGCCTGGTATCGCAACTATATTGGCGACCTGTTCAGAAGAAAAATCGGGGAGAATCCGAAAACCCGTTTTTTCACTAGTCTGTCGAATTGCCTGAATATGCGTGGCGAGAACGTGTATTACACGCATCACTTCGGCAGCCGCACCTGGGATTTCCAGAAGACCGCTTTGGATGGTGAATTCAGCTTCATGCAGGGCGGCCTGTATGCCATGCTGGGAATGGCGGCATATTTCGGATTCACCAATGCGATATTGGTGGGATGCGATTACGCGTTTACGCCCAGATATGGCTCCCATTTTTTCGAGAAAGGTCTGGGACAGCCGGTGTATGAAGACGAGTCGCCCTACGGAGGCGATATTTTCGAGAGATGCCAGGAGAGAATGGATCTCACTTTATTGGTCCCTGATGGGGTGCAGTCCAATCTGATGAAGACGGTCTCTTATTCAGAATATACCGGGCGCCCCATGGAATATAAGGAGAATCTGGACATTATTGATGGCCACGATTTGGCATATTTGGCCAAGCAAGGGTACTACAATATATATTGAATGATCGGAGATGAGTTCAGGAAGGCGATTGATGTCCAAAAAGACCGAGCTTGGCACCAGTGATGATTTGGCGCGAGTTAAGTACTGGAATGAAAATTATGTAAATTATTGGAAGGCCAGGGTTGCCGAAGCCAACGCCTCGGGCGTGTGCAAATCTGTCACGCCTGTCGGCGACGTCAAGACTACGGCTGATGCCTTGTATCTTTCCATCATCAGCTTGCTGGATATCCAAGCCGATGATCATGTGCTCGAGCTGGGATGTGGCTTTGGCCGGAGTTTGCCGACGCTCAGCGCCATGGCGGCCGAAGTCGCCGCGGTCGACATATCAGAGCAGATGATTCGCGCGGCGCAGGAAGCCTGCACGGCGCCCAATGTCCGTTTCTATGTTTCGCCCAGTGAAGCTCTCCCCCTGCCGTCGGGCGCGTTTGAACGCGTCGTCTGCTTTGCGGCATTCGACGCCATGTACCAGACGGAGGCGCTGGTTGAAATGCATCGCGTCACCGCAGATGGCGGCAAGATATTGATCACGGGGAAGAACGACAATTATCGTCCCGATGACATCAAGGCACTGGAAGCGGAAGCCGGTGCGCGCGGCAAGGGCCATCCCAATTACTTCACCGATGTCGTTGCGCTGTTGAAGCACATCGACAGATTTGGATTCGCCGTTGAGAAGCGGCTGTTTTTCGAGCGGCGCGGAGATTTTTCCGATGACCAAGGCAAGGAACTGCCCCCGCCGCATTTTTATGAGTATCTCCTCGTCCTGAAAAAAACCGGAGAGTGCGATCCGCCACAGGACATCGCCTTTTGCAACGCGATGTCCAGGACGTTTTCCAACCAAGCCTCAAAAGCCAAATAGACCGCTGAGATAAACATGTTCGATGGCGCCGTATTGTTGATTACCGGAGGCACGGGTTCATTCGGCCACGCCGTGTTGAAACGCTTTTTGAGCACCGGCGTGCGGGAGATCCGCATCTTCAGCCGCGACGAAAAAAAGCAGGACGACATGCGGAAGATGTTCAACCATCCGAAGCTGCGCTTCTATCTGGGCGATGTCAGGAATCTGGCCAGCGTTCGTGGCGCGATGTCGGGCGTGGATTTTGTCTTTCACGCCGCGGCGCTCAAGCAAGTGCCGTCTTGCGAGTTTTATCCGCTGGAGGCGGTGAAGACCAATATCCTCGGCACGGAGAATGTGATCGAGGCAGCGGTGCAAAGCGGCGTCAAGCGCGTCATTTGTCTGAGCACCGACAAGGCCGTCTATCCGATCAATGCTATGGGCATCTCCAAGGCGATGATGGAGAAGCTGGTCGTGGCCAAGTCGCGTTCCTTGGCCGACACCGGGACGGTCGTATGCGCGACCCGTTACGGTAATGTGATGGCCTCGCGCGGTTCCGTGATCCCGCTGTTTGTGGAGCTGCTTGCCGCTGGGAAGCCGATCACGATCACGGATCCGCAGATGACGCGGTTCATGATGACGTTGGGGGATGCGGTCGATCTGGTGCTCTATGCGTTCGAGCATGGCCGCAATGGGGAGATTTTTGTCCAGAAGGCGCCCGCGGCCACGATCGATACGCTGGCCAGGGCCATGACCGACCTGTTCTCCAAACCGGATCATCCCGTGCACGTCATCGGGACCCGGCACGGCGAGAAGGTGTACGAAACTCTGCTCAGCAGAGAAGAGATGGCCTGCGCGGAGGATCTGGGCGACTACTATCGTGTGCCTCCAGACATGCGGGACTTGAACTACGGAAAGTTTGTCGAGGAAGGCGAGGCGAAAATCACCGAGAGCTCCGACTACAACTCCCACAACACGACGCGCCTGGACGTGCCCGCTATGAAGGCGCTGCTGCTTAAGCTGGATTATGTCCGGGATCTGTTGGGAGGCCAGTCCGCTCAACCTGTGGACTAGCTCCGATGAGCATATTGATCACCGGAGCGGCGGGTTTTATCGGCAAGAATCTTTCGATGAATCTTCGGGAGAAGAAGGTCGAGCCCCTGGAGTTTGTGCGGACGTCGGATATCCGTGAGCTCGAGTGGGCCATCGCCCAGGTGGATGCGATCTGCCATCTCGCCGGCGTCAACCGGCCGGTGGATGTCGCCGAGTTTGCGCAGGTCAATACGGGTTTGACGGCAACGCTCTGCAGACTGGCGGAAGAGTCGGGGCGCAAATTGCCGATTCTGCTCGCCTCATCGATTCAGGCTGAAAGCGACAATCCCTACGGCCGGAGCAAGCGCGACGCCGAAGACCTTGTGCTCGCCTACGGGCGGCGCACTGGCGCCGCGGTGAAGATTCTGCGGCTGCCCAATGTGTTCGGGAAATGGTGCAAGCCGAATTACAACTCGGTTGTCGCGACGTTTTGCCATCACATCGCCCGGGATTTGCCGATCACGGTGAATGATCCCGCCCATCCGCTGCAGCTGGTTTACATCGATGATGTCGTCGACGGTATCGTGGGCATGCTTGACGAAGGGCTGAGCGGGGAAGTCCACGGCGCCATCGAGCCGGTGTATGGGATCACGCTCGGCGAGCTCGCCGCCACGATACAGTCCTTCCGGGCGAGCAGGGAGTCGCAGGTGACGGAGCGTGTCGGCGGCGGACTGGTGCGCACGCTCTATTCGACCTACGTCAGCTACCTGCCGTCCCAGGCGTTTTCCTATCCGGTCCCCATGCATGACGATCCGCGGGGGGTGTTCGTCGAGATGCTGAAGACCCGTGATTCAGGACAGTTTTCTTTTTTCACTGCGCACCCCGGCGTCACCCGAGGCGGCCACTATCATCATTCGAAGACCGAGAAATTCCTCTTGATCCAAGGCAAGGCGAAATTCCGCTTTCGTCAGCTCGACACCGGTGAGTATCATGAGCTGTGCACCAGCGGCGAGAAGGCCGAGATCGTCGAGACGATTCCAGGTTGGACGCATGACATCACCAATATCGGCGAAGGCGACATGATTGTGATGCTGTGGGCCAACGAGATATTCGACCGCGGCCGCCCCGACACTTTTTCCATGCCCCTCTGACATGAACAAGCTCAAAGTCGTCACCGTATTCGGAACACGTCCGGAAATCATCCGTCTCTCGCGGGTGATGGCCAAGCTGGACCAGCACTGCGACCATGTCACGGTGCACACGGGGCAAAACTACGACTACGAGCTCAACGAGATCTTTTTCAAGGATCTCGGCGTTCGTAAGCCCGACCATTTCCTTGCCGCGGCCGGCGCAACCGGCGCGGAGACGATTGGCAAGGTCATCATTACGGTGGACGCCGCGCTGGAGCAGATCAAACCGGACGCCATGCTGGTCCTGGGAGATACGAACAGTTGCCTGGCAGTGCTGCCGGCAAAGCGCAGAAAGATCCCGGTGTTTCACATGGAGGCGGGAAACCGCTGCTTCGATCAACGGGTGCCCGAGGAAATCAACCGGCGCATCGTCGACCACACGGCCGACATCAACCTGACCTATAGCGACATCGCCCGCGAATATTTGCTGCACGAAGGGCTGCCGCCCGACATGGTCATCAAGACCGGCAGCCCGATGTTCGAGGTGCTGGAGCACTACCGCGATGCGATTCGCTCCTCGGATGTCCTCTCGAGGCTGGGAGTGACGGCGGGAGCCTATTTCGTTGTCAGTGCCCATCGCGAGGAGAACATTGAATCGGAGGCGAATTTCTCGCGGCTGGTCGGCACGCTCAATGCGGTGGCGGAGCAGCATGGGGTTCCCGTGATCGTCTCCACGCATCCGCGGACGCAAAAGCGCATCGATGCCGCCGGCGTGTCCTTTCATCCCAATGTGAGATTGCTCAAGCCCTTGGGTTTCCTTGGCTATGTCAGCCTGCAGACCTCGGCGCGCGCGGTGCTTTCCGACAGCGGCACGATCAGCGAGGAATCTTCCATCCTGAATTTCCCCGCGCTGAACATCCGCGAGGCCCATGAACGGCCCGAGGCGATGGAAGAGGCTTCGGTGATGATGACGGGCCTGGACCCTCAGAGCGTACTCCAGGGGCTGGCGATCTTGACCAGCCAGCCGCGCGGCGAGGAACGGCTCCTGCGGCCGGTGAAGGACTACAGCATGCCGAACGTGTCCGACAAGGTGGTGCGCATCATCCACAGCTATGTCGACTACGTGAACCGGGTCGTGTGGCGCAAGTCGCCTTGAGAGAACGCGTTGCGCCTGCTCGTCGTCACCCAGTATTTCTGGCCAGAGAACTTCCGCATCAACGAATTGGTCGCGGAGCTTGCCGTCCGCGGACATGAGATCGTCGTCCTGACGGGCAAACCCAACTATCCCGAAGGCGCTGTGTTTCCCGCCTTTCTGGAGAATCCGCAAGCCTATGGCCGATACGCCGGCGCCACTGTCATTCGTGTGCCGATGCTGGCGCGCGGGCGCGGCAAACTCAGGTTGACGCTGAATTATCTGAGCTATGCCCTGAGCGCAACAGTGGCAGGCCTTTGGCGGCTGCGCTCCGAGCGATTTGACGCCATCTTCGTCTTTGAGCCCTCTCCCATCACGGTCGCATTGCCTGCTATTACCCTGCGGGCCCGCAATGGGTGGCCGGTGGCGCTATGGGTGTTGGATCAGTGGCCGGAATCGCTGCACGCCGTAGGCGTCACCGGACCGCGCATCCTGCTGCGCGCCATCACGGCGATGGTGCGGTTTATCTATGCGCGTTGTGACCTTGTCTTGGGGCAATCGCGCGGTATGGGCGAGCAGATCCGGAAGTACTGCCCTCCGGGAGCGCGCATAGACTATTTTCCGAATTGGACCGAGGCCGCCTACGAAGGTGGAGCGGTGACGCCGGCGCCTGAAATCCCCTGGCGCGAGGATTGTTTCAGCGTGTTGTTCGCCGGCAATGTTGGCGAGGCTCAGGATTTCCCGGCAGTGCTGGACGCGGCCCAGCGGCTTTCCGGCCATGCCGATATCCGCTGGCTGATCGTCGGCGACGGCAGGATGATGCCTTGGGTGCGCGAGGAGATTTCGCGTCGCAGGCTGCAGGACATCGTGCTGCTGACCGGGCGTCATGACGGCAGCCGCATGCCCTCCTTCTACCAACATGCTTCCGCTCTGCTGGTGTCGCTCCGGAGGGACCCAATCTTCGAAGTCACCGTGCCGGGCAAGCTGCAGTCCTATCTCGCTTCCGGCATTCCGGTTCTAGCCATGCTGGACGGCGAGGGGCGGTGCGTGGTGGAGGAGGCCGGAGCGGGGCTCGCCTGCGCGGCGGGGGATGCGGCAGGGCTTGCCAACGCCGTGTTGCGGATGCGCGCCATGGACGCCGCCGTCAGGCGCGGCATGGGGGAGGCGGGCCGGCAATACTGCCGCAAGGAATATGACCGCGGCACCTTGGTCTCGCGCGTGGAGCGATGGCTGGGCGGTCTGGCGGCTGGCCCGAACGGCCGGATGCATGGAGGCGAAGCGTGATTTTGCTGACCGGCGCCGACGGCTTTGTGGGCAGCGCCCTGCACCATGCCTTGCAGGCGCAGGGCATGGCTTCGGTTTGCGCGACCCGGCAGCCCAGGCAAGCCTGTGTAGCGGTCGGTGCGATCGATGGCGCCACGGATTGGGCTCCCTGCATGAATGGCGTGGACAGAGTGGTGCATCTGGCGGCACGGGTCCACGTCATGCGGGATACAGAGCCGGATGTGTTGGCAGCCTATCGCAAGGTGAACGTGGCAGGCAGCGTCAACCTTGCGAGGCAGGCTGCCGCGGCCGGGGTGCGGCGCTTCGTGTTCATCAGCTCCATCAAAGTGAACGGCGAAGGCGGCGTCCAGGCCGCCCCTTATCGGGCCGATGACCGGCCGGCGCCGGAGGATCCATACGGCGTTTCCAAGCTGGAGGCCGAAAACGCATTGCTGGACCTTGCCCGGCAGACGGGTATGGAGGTGGTCATCATCCGGCCGGTCCTGGTCTACGGCCCTGGCGTGAAGGCAAACTTCCGAAAGCTGATGCAGCTGGTGAGAGCGGGCTTTCCGCTCCCCCTCGGCGCGGTGCATAACCGGCGCAGCCTTGTGGCGCTGGACAACCTGGTCGACCTCATTCTGGTCTGCCTGCGGCATCCCGCGGCCGCCAACCGGGTGTTTCTGGCGGCCGACGGCGAAGATGTATCCACCCCGGAGCTCATCCGCCGGCTGGCGGCGGCAATGGGGCGGCCGGCGCGCCTGCTGCCGGTTCCCGCCCTCCTGCTGCGCATTGGCGCGGTTCTGCTGGGCAGGAGGAATGCGGCAAACCGGATGCTAGGCTCCCTGCAAGCCGATATTTCCTTGAATCGCGATATTCTGGGTTGGTGCCCGCCGCTGTCCCTGTCACAGGGATTGATGGAGGCAGTGAAGGATTTCCAGGAGTCTTCCCAATGAAACGCGTTTTCGACCTGGTGCTGGCCGTATGCGCCGCCTTGGTGCTCTGCTTGCCGATCCTCGCCGTGGCGCTCGCCGTCAGGCTGACCTCGCCGGGTCCAACCCTGTATTGGTCCGATCGGGCGGGGAAAGACAACGCCCTGTTCCGGATGCCAAAATTCCGGTCCATGCGGATCGACACCCCCGAGGTGGCGACGCATCTATTGGCCGATCCGGCCTCTTATCTCACGCCCATTGGTGGTTTTCTACGTAAGACCAGCCTTGATGAATTACCCCAGCTGTGGAATATTTTGCGTGGCGAAATGAGTTTTGTCGGTCCGCGGCCGGCGCTCTTTAATCAGGCGGATTTAATCGAGGCCAGAACCCTGCGTCATATTGATGAGCTGTTGCCTGGTTTGACCGGTTGGGCGCAGGTGAATGGCCGGGATGAGCTTTCAATACCTGAGAAAGTCGCGCTGGACGGTGAATATCTTGCTCGCAGGTCGTTATTATTCGATATTCGGATCCTGTGGTTGACCGCAAAAAAGGTACTTATTCGCGAAGGCGTATCCCACTGATGCAAACAGTCTTGATCAATTTGCCACGAATTTGGAAGCAAGGTATTGTTGCGCTTGCCGATATCGCCATGGCGCTGGTGTCCACATGGGCTGCGTTTTCCCTTCGGCTTGACGAATGGCACTGGCCGACCGAATATCAATGGTTTGCCTATGTGCTGCCTCCCCTGCTTGCCGTGCCTGTCTTCACGCGCATTGGACTTTATCTGGCGGTATTTCGCTACACCGGGCTGTCTGCGCTGGTGGGCATCGGCAAAGCGGTGTTCTTTTATGGGCTCGTCTATTTCCTGATATTGATGGGATTTGCGCTCCCAGGGGTGCCGCGCTCCCTTGGGATTCTGCAGCCGCTGATATTCCTCATTTTGATCGCCAGCAGCCGGGCGTTCGCCCGGTTCTGGTTGAACAGCATTCAGAGCGCCATCCGCGGCGAAATGTCTCAGGAGAAGCGCTGGCTGATATACGGCGCGGGAGCGGCCGGTGTCCAAATCGCCAGCGCATTGGCGGAAACGCGTCAATTTGCGATGATCGGCTTCCTCGATGACGACGCCTCTCTGCATGGCAAGACGATCAATGGAAGAAAAGTATATTCGCCGAAAAAACTCGACGAGTTGATCGAGCAATATGCGATTACCGACGTCGTGTTGTCCCTGCCTTCCGCCAGCAGGGTGAGGCGAAACGAAATCCTGAGCACGCTGCGGAATTTTCAGGTGCATGTGCGCTCCTTGCCCGGCCTGATGGATATCGCCCAAGGTAAGGTTACGGTCACAGATATTCAAGAACTGGACGAAGATGATTTGCTGGGGCGTGAGTGCGTGCCCCCAAATCCCGAGCTGATGCAGCTGAATATCACCGACAAGGCTGTCATGGTGACCGGCGCCGGCGGCAGCATCGGCAGTGAACTGTGCCGTCAGATCCTGGAGAATCGCCCCGCGCGTCTGATTCTGTTGGATCACAACGAATTTGGTTTATACGAAATCCAATCCCAATTGCAGGAGCGCCTCCCCGAAACGAGCCCGGAAACCGAGCTCGTCCCGATGCTGGGCAATGTCCGCGATCCTGGTCGCATCCGGGAAGTGATCAGCATCTGGCAGCCAGACACCATTTATCACGCGGCCGCCTATAAGCATGTGCCGATGGTGGAGCGGAATGTCGCCGAGGGCATCAAGAACAATGTGTTCGGCACCTTGAATACGGCGATCGCCGCCAGGGATGGAGGAGTTGCCAGTTTTGTTCTGGTCAGCACAGACAAGGCCGTGCGGCCTACCAACGTGATGGGAGCCAGCAAGCGGCTGGCTGAGCTGGTGATTCAGGCCTTGGCCGTGGATTCCGCGACGAAGTTTTCCATGGTCCGTTTTGGCAACGTCCTCGGGTCTTCGGGCTCGGTGGTGCCGCTGTTCCGGCAGCAGATTCGCCAGGGGGGGGCGATCACCCTCACCGATCCCGAAGTCACCCGGTATTTCATGACCATTCCGGAGGCGGCGCAGCTGGTCATCCAGGCTGGGGCAATGGCTGAAGGCGGCGATGTGTTTGTCCTGGATATGTCGGCCCCGGTCAAGATTTCCGATTTGGCCAAGCGCATGGTAGAACTGTCTGGCTTATCAGTGAAGAGCGCGGCGAATCCTGATGGCGATATCGAAATCCAGGTGACTGGATTGCGTCCCGGTGAAAAGCTTTATGAGGAATTGCTGATTGGAGAAAATCCTCAGACCACGGCCCATTCCAAGATCATGAAAGCGCAGGAAGACTATTTGTCATGGCCCCTGCTGCAACAAAAGCTGGCCGCGCTCGAAAAGGCGGCGGAAGAAAATCAGCTTGCGCTGATCCGCGCGATCCTCAAAGAGCTGGTCAATGGATATAAGACAAGTCCAGAAGTAGAGGAGCAGAGCAAGGTGTTGCCGATTAGAATCAAGGCCGCCAAATAATTTCCCCCAGGCATTTCTGCAAAACCCAAGACCGAAGTCCAACCAAACAACCATGCCATCTTCGATGAAAAAAATAGTGCATTTAGTGCATTGCCTTGATACGGAAGGTCCTCTGTATGAATCCATCGAGGCAACATTTGAACGCTTGAAGGCTTCCTTCGGAATCGATTTCGCTCCTTCCAGGGCAAACCTGAAGAAGCTGCAATGCAGTGAGATCAAGCTGAATGGATTGGAAGGCGCAGTCGCGAAGATGTTGAATCCGGACATTCTGGATTACAAGCCAGATTGGCCCTCGATCTATTCCATGCTGGATGACGCAATGTCCGATGAGTTCCGCAATGAACTCAAGGATTCGTTTGGAGATGGGTGGGTCTTCAATTGGTTTTGCATGGATCACATCGATTACAAGATCAATCCAAGGCAACGGGACATCGGATATGCCAACGTATTCGATCGATATCTATCGCTCAAGAATCACGGAAATTTCCGCCGGGATGGACTGCATTTTCATTTTCATCCGATGTCTTTTGACCGTGCTGCGCATCATTGCGGCACGCATTATTTTGCCCACTCGGATTCGTTGTTCCGCATCCTGGCTTATCGTGTCATCAACCGGCAGTGGTTTCCCAACTCATATCGGCCAGGATTCAACACTATCAGGCCGGACAGCCACTGGTTTCTCGAACAGTTCGTCCCATTTGATTTCTCCAATCAGGCTTTTAGCGGGGTGAATGACCAGCCCGATCTCGTCGATGGACGCTTTGGCGATTGGAGACGCGCGACGACAAGCTGGACACCCTATCACCCGGATCATGACGATCATGAGTCGGCGGGCAACTGCCGGCGTTATATTGCCCGGTGCCTGAACGTCGGCACGCGCTTCAAGTTGCTGGATATGGAAACGTTTGAGACTGCGTTCAAAGAGGCGTCCGAGGGGAAGCCTGTCGTCGTCGGCTTTGCCGATCATGATTACCGGGATATTCGAAAGGGTGTGCGGACGGTGAGGCAACTGCTTCCGGAGCTCAGCAAGAAATATCCAGACGTGCAATTCAAGTTCTGCGAGGCGCGGGAGGCCATGCGTTCGGCGCTGTCCCTTCCCGCAGCGGAGCCGGTCAAGCTTGAGCTTGAACTGAAGGGCAATACCTTGAGGATATTGGCGGACAAGAAGATTTTTGGGCCGCAGCCTTATCTTGCATTAATGACCACCGATGGCAACTATATCCACGACAATGTGGATATCCATAAGCCGTTCCATCATTGGTCGTACACCTTCGATGAGCACAGCATTCCACTCGACTGCATCCGGAAAATCGGTGTCGCAGTCAATGACGATGTGGGTAACACCACCGTGGCTAATCTCGATCTCGGCAACGGCGAAATCAAGCATAAAACCTGGTAGGCGTAGAAGTTAATGAAGAGCACTGCAGACTACATTCAACACGTCAAGAAATATTATTCCGACAACAGCTCCAAGTACCATTCATGCTATGACGGAGAGGGCGACTATCCTGCGAATGCGTTCCGCTTGGAAATCGCGCGCCACCTCATCAAGCAGATATCGCCGCGCCCATTGCGCGTGCTCGACGTGGGTTGCGGTGACGCCAGAGTGTTGGCAGAACTGGTCAAGGATGGATTTGATTGCGTGGGGTTCGACAACAACGAACTGATGCTCGAACTTGGCGCCAAGGTGCTCGAAGAATATGACATTGACGCCGGTAGGATTCAGAATGCCAGCATCTATGAGATTCCTTTCCCGGATTCCTCTTTCGATGTCGTGCTTTGCCTCGGCGTCGTCAGCAACCTGCCGAATCACGACGATATTTTCAGTGAATTCAAACGGGTCCTGAAACCTGGTGGCCGCGTCATCGCCAGCTTTACGAACCAGCTCTTTGACATCTTTACATTCAATCAATACACGATCGACCTGTGCGTTGATTTGATGAAAGAATCAAACGTCCCGGCCGAGATCGTCGGTGATATTTCCCAGAAATTGGGAGGCCTGGTCAAGCTGAATGAAGTGCCGACCCCGTTCAAGGCCATGTTCGACACGGACATCAACAAATCCGGTGTCGAAATCGAGAAATATAGCCAATTGAACATCGAGGAGAAGCTGCGGGGCAGAGGGTTTAAGCTCGAAGAGATTCGGCATTACCACTATCACCCTATTCAGCCTCGGTTTGAGCGGCAATATCTTGATTTATTCATGAACCATGCGCAAAGCCTGGAAACGGTCAATTACGATTGGAAGGGCGCTTTGCTGTGCAGCGCCTTGGTGGCTCAATTCCAGGCCGTATAAGAACGGCTCCACCGAGCCGCTTATTTCCCTCGCCCGACAATCTACTTTCCAGACGAGGGGTGACAAGAATCGGTCCGGTCCTTCTTGCGTTGGGCGTCGTCAGTAGGCGCCGTATTGCCGGAATACGACCTTGACGGTCTTCAGAAGGATGACGATGTCGTGCCACAACGCCCAGTTGCGGACATACCAGGTGTCCAGGAACACGCGTTGCGCATAGTCCAGATCGTTGCGGCCGCTGACTTGCCAAAGTCCCGTGATGCCCGGCTTGGCTTCGAGATAGTACTGAAGGTCGTCGCCATAGCGCTCCAGTTCGGCGCGGACCACGGGGCGGGGCCCCACCAGACTCATTTCGCCCCATAGCACATTGATCAACTGAGGCAGTTCGTCCAGGCTGCTGCGCCGCAGGAAGCGGCCCAGCGGCGTCACCCGTGGGTCATTGCGCAGCTTGCGGTCGCGCACCCATTGCGCGGCGGCCTCCAGATCCCTCTCCAGCAATTGCCTGAGCGCCAGTTCGGCATCGGGCACCATGGTCCGGAATTTATAGCAGCCAAACTCTTCGCCGTTTTGCCCGACACGCTTGTGCTTGAACATGGCCGGGCCACCATCGCGCCGAATCAGCAGGCTGGCCGCCAGGAAGAAGGGCGAGAGCAGCAGCAGGCCAATGGAGGCGCCCACGATGTCGAAGGCCCGCTTGAGCAGGATGTGCCCTTTGCGCGCGAGTTTGTTCCTGACGCGCATCAGCAGAATGTCGTGGCTGAAAAAATAAGTGGTGTCCAAGCCATGCAGCGGCATGCCATGCAGCGGTGGAGCCAATACCAGGTCGCGGTCATGGCCGGAAAGCGCCGCGATCCAATGGGCTTGACGGGGGATGTCCTGTGGCTCCAGCGCCAGCACGATTTGCCCACGCGTCGAGGATGGCCTGGCGCGCTGCGCCTCGTCGATATCAAGGTAGAGCGGCAGGCCGGCGGAGGCCGCCAGCTCCCGGATCGTCGTCTGAGGCGCATCACCGGCCAGGACAAAGCCGCGCACCTCATATCCAAGCATGTTGTCGCTGACCATGGCGCGCCAGGTCGCCGCCGCTTGCGCACCGCTGCCGACGATCAGCGTGGGAATTTTCCAGTCGCCGAAGGCCAGCAGAAGCTTCTTGACCGAGATCCGCAGCAGCGGCAACAAGATCAGAGCGCTGATCCAGCTCAGCGACCACGTGATCCGCGAGAACGGTAGCTTGGCGAGGAAGAGCGCCGCCGCATCGACCAAGGCGGCCCACAGCAGGCATTGCCAGATTTCCGCGACCTCATCCCAGAAGGGCTTACGGCGGTGATAGTGTCCTTTGGCTGCGAGAAGCCACACCAGGACGGCAATGGCGACCATCGAGAAAATCAAGATGCGTAGTTGCGGTAGATCAGAGATGGGCACGGGCGGTGTCTGTTTGCCCAGGGCTACGCGCACCGGATGGGAAAATGCGTGCCCAACCAGCACAAAGGCGGCGGCCAAACTGACCAGGTCGCTTAGAAATAGCGCAAACTTGTTCAATGCATTCTCACTTGTTCCAATATTCGCGGTGCATGCTCAGCCACTTCCCAACGGGACGCGGCAGAAAGCAAGCCCCTCGCCCCAGGCGATAAGCCGACAGCTTCAGGACCATGCGCAGCAAAGCCTCCGGGATGCGTAGCGGCATTGTCTTTGCCAGATACCCAATTTCCGATTTCACGAAGCGCAGCCCCTCGCCACTGGCGGAGCCGAATCGTTCCAACAGCCACGCTTGATCCGCATGCAGGACACCGATGTCGAAATAGCGGCGGAATTCCTCAGCCAACCCGTAGCTGTGCGAATGGACGGCATGCGCTTGCGCGGTGTATGCGATTTTATGGCCATTGAGCAAGAGCCGGCCGGCCGCCACCATATCCTCCCCCAGGATCAGCCGGGCCGGGAAGCCGCCGGCGGCCAGCAAGGCCTGCCGCCGGTACGCCGCGAAGGAGTTGGAGCAGAACGCCGCCTTCAGGCCAAGCCGGGGAATGTCGGCAGCTGAAACGACGCGATCCGCCGCCGGATAGTTGAACGCCCGGGCGTGCCGCTCTATTGGACCCGCTTCCCGCCGGGGCAACTGGCGGCCGTACGCCGCCGCGACGGCGGGGTCAGAAAACACCGCCAGCAATGCACGGAGCGCATCCGGGTCAGTAAGCAGGGCGTCCTGCGTGAGAAAGACAATGAGATCGACGTCGCTCAGCATTTCCAATGCGGTCTGCCGGGTGCCGCCGTGATCGAAGTCTTTGCGGCGGATGTGCAGCAATTCACAGCCGGCGGCAGCGGCCTGCGAGGCGGTGTCGTCGTCGGAGGCCGAATCGATCACCAATGTCCGGCGCGGCTTCGTCTTCTGGGCAGCCAGGGCCCGCAGCCAATCAGCCCAGCGAGGGCCAGCGTTGAGCGTGGGCGCCACGACGGCAAAGCTGAGGGGGAGCGCAGGCGCGGCGTTCATGTCGCCATTCCACGGTGGTCTTGCAGGGGCATGCCGCTGGCCCGGACGCCTTGGGACGGATGAAAGCGCATCGCGCCGCGCCCGGAGCTGGTGGCGAGCGCATAGCCAGCGCGCAGATAGCGATACGAAATCATGATCTCGCCCAAGCGTTTGGCGTCGGTATGCGTAGGGAACCGGCGGTCGATTGCGCTATCGCTCAGGTAGTCCGCAAACAGTGTCTGCAGGTCTCCGTAGCGGAGCATGACGAGATAGCTTTGAATATGCGGGACGAGATTCAAGGGCAAGATGCTGGCGTAAAGGCGGGCGCAACTGCTCAACCCCACCAGCCCCACGCCGGGGTCCGCCGCGAGTATGCCGGCGAGTTCGGGAATCAGCACATAGCCTTGCTCGGGAACGGAGCTGTTGCAGAACACAACGAGATCCTCGGGGGCCGGCTGAAGCTGCATCAGGTGCATGAAATAGCCGGCGATGTCGAAGCCATGATTTTCACGCTCGCGCAATTCGATCCCGTGCCCCGACATATCGGGCGGTGTGGTTTGCCCAGGGTCGCAGCAAACATCGGCGACGCAGCGCAGTTCGCAGGGCAAGGCCTCGCGCATGGCGGGCAAAGCCTGAAACAGGAATTGTCGTCCGACGCGATAGCGGCGTCCGTCAACCTCTTTTTCCCGCAGCGGCGGATAGCCGGCCCACTCATTGAAGATCAGCAGCATTCTGGTGTCTGCGACATTGCGCGCATGGAGAGAGCGGCGCTTTTTCCATGGCACGCCGATCCAGAGCAGATAGCTGCGCAGCCAGATCAGCGGAAACAGAAACACTTCGCTCACCATGACGGCCTGGGTGCGTGGGGAGGCGCGCAGGAATTTAGACAGGCTTGAGAGCAACATGGATGTAGTAGACCACGAACAGCAGCGTCACAGGCAGACTGAACAGCCAGCGCAGAAAGCGATCGTGCGCCAGGATGGTGAGCAGCGTCGCCACGCCAAACCAGCCTGCCTGATGGCAGCGAACCACGACGACATCTGGAACGCTGGGCAGGAAGCACAAGCCCAAATAGAAGATCAGGCAGGCTAGCACGATCCAGGCCGTGGGGGCGTACACCGCTTGCAGATCACGATGGCGGCGCCGGAACCATTCCCCAGCCAGCAAGGGCAGGACATAGACGCCGGCGTTGGCGACGATGCTGCCAAAGCTGGCGCTCTTGGCCAAGGTCAGATCGCCCATGCCTCCGACGCCGCGCAGTTTGATGAGCAAGTCCTCGTAGTTGGGCAGTGCAACGCCCAGCACGACGAGCGAGACCACAAGCCCGGCCACGGAAAGGTGGGGAAGAAATATGAATGGGATGAATAATAGAGCGGACATATGAAAGCCCGCCGCCAGGACGCAGAACACCGCCGTCAAGCCAAGGCGCGCATCAATGCGAGACCAGAGCGCCGCCATCAACATCGCCTGCGACAGCCCGGTGCGCAGTTGGATCATGTCGTGCAGCATAAAGCCCGGCAGGATCAGAAAGGCCAGGGCGATCCAGGGAAGCGCCAGCTGTTCGCGCATCCGCCTGAAGACGGCGAGTTCGATGGCGATGCCGGAGATGGAAAGCAGAAGATAGAACGTTGCGGCGGACAAGCCTGTCGCGCGGGCGGCTTCGGCCAGGTAGAAGAAGGCCGCGCTGCCGCGTCGATATAGATCCAGGGCGTCCTGATCGTATCGGAATAGGTAGCCTGCCCAGTCTCCCGGACCGAAGGGAATCCACGGCCGTGCAGCTAGCGCCGCCAGTACGGCGAGCAGGACCAGGATTGAGAGGGCGGCGTCGAGGTGCCGTAGAGGGCTGTTCCCGGGATCGAGCCTGAAGACGGCTTTACCCGTATGATTTGTGCTTGCCGGCATCGAAACCATGAATCTGTCTGGGGAAAGCTCGAATTATATGGGATGGGTCGGGCGCCGCTTTTTTTGTGCGGTGTGCATCTCCATGTAGGCCTTGAGCAGCAAGCAAAGCGGCAGGCATTGCGCTAGCAGCATTCCAGCCATCCAATATCCTGCCTGGGCGCGGCAGAGATACAGGCCAGCGGCCGCGCTGAGCACTGCCATGCCAAAGGTCATGCGCAATGCCGTCCCCCACTTCCCGGCGATGACCAAGTGTCCGGAAGCCATATGCCCGAAGATGCTCGACGCGAGCCAGAGCCAGAATAGCGGCAATTGCGGCGCAATCAGCGGCGCAAGATCGGCGCCGACGTAGACGCCCAGCAGTGGAAGCTGCCATGCGATCAGCACTGATTCCCCCACCGCCGCCAAGCCGACAAACAGCGCGAGGATCTTGCCGTTCAGGCGCCAGTAAGCATCCAGGTCCCGGTGGTAGACGCCGGCCAGCCGTGGATACGCAGCCGAATACAAGGTCGCCAGCAGCACCGATCCGGTGTTGAACAGTTTTTCCGCCGCGGCATAGGCTGCCGTGGTTTCGGGGGAGTGAAAGAAACTGACTGCCAGCGTACCCAGGCTCATATAGGCCAGCATGGCAAATTGCGAAAGGAATACCGGGAATTCGGCGCGCAGTGTGTCGGCGATGCGGACCGCGGCTTGTCTCGCGGGGGCCAGGCCGGGAACGGTCGCCGCGAAGCTGCCCGCCCCGACGCAGACTTGCGGCAATATTAAGGCCAGCACCGCCGCATACGCTGTCGTGCCGGGCAGCATCCATGCGTTGGAGATCAGCAGCAGGATGCCGACGGCCGCGCCGGCGGCGGCCAGTAGCGCGCCGGGCGCGAATCTGTCGAGGCTTTGCAGATACCAGACTGAGTTGCCGGCAAAGGCGCACAGAAGCAAGGCGAAGACTGCCAGATGAGGTTGTGCGCCGGCCGGTCTGCCGAGCAGGGGGAAGGTCAGGGTAAAGAGGCACAGCGCCAGCGCCAACAGCATGAGCTTGGCCCGCAATGCGCTCCAGAATATGCCGGCGCGCTCCGCATCCGTCGCCGCCCGCCCCATCATCGCCGGCCCACTCAAATGAAATCCATAACTCACCAGAACGACGAGATATCCCGTCACCACCTGCATCACCGCAATCCCCGCATACGTCTCCGGCCCCACCATCCGGATCACCAGCGGCACGAACAAGGCGGGCGAGACCCCCAGCAGCACCAGCTGCAGGGCCATCAGAACGGTATTGCGATGCAGTCCGGCGGACAAGAGCGGTCGGCCCCGGCTTATTTTGCGGAAGTGGAGGGGTTGGAGCCGTCGGCGAGCAGGCTGTTCACCAACCCTACGTCCTCATCCTTGAGCACGTTCGCCGCCGCCTTCAGCCGCAGCCCGGCGACGATGGTGTCGTACCGCACCTTGGCCAGCTGCGCCCGCGTGGTGTAGAGCTGGTCCTGGGCGTTGAGCACGTCGATATTGATCCGCACGCCCACTTCGTAGCCCAGCTTGTTTGATTCCAGCGACAGCGCCGCGGAGCGTTCCGCCGCTTTCAGCGCCTTAACCTGCGCCAGCCTGCTGGACAGGCCCAGGAAAGCCGCGCGCGCCGCCTGCGCCGCGCCGCGCCGGGCGGATTCGAGATCCGTGCGGCCCTTGTCCTCGAGGGCGATAGTCTCGCGAACGCGCGACTGCGTGTAGCCGCCCGCGAATAGCGGGATCGTCACCTGCACGCCGATGTTCGTCGTGTAAAGCTGCGAAGGGCTCACCGAGGTCGTCGTGCCGGTCTGGTTGGTGTAGCCGCGGGCGCCGGTCAGTGCCACGGAGGGTAGGTGGCCGGCGATCGCCTTGTTGCGGTCGCAGTGCAGATAGTCGAGGTTGATCTGCGCCGAGGTCACTGTGGGATTGAACTGCTCGGCCTGCTTGATCCAATCGTCCGGCGCGAGCGGCTCGGGGCCGGGGATCGCGGCCTTGACGCGCAGGCCGCGCAGCGTGTCGGGCGCCTTGCCGATGATCTGCTGCAGCACGTCGCGCTTGGTGTCGAGGTCGCTCGCAGCCGCAATTTCAGCGGCCTTACCCAGGTCCAGGCGCGACTGCGCTTCGTTGGTGTCGGTGATGGTCGACGTGCCCGCCTCGAAGTTGCGCTTGGCCTGCTCGAACTGCCGGTTGATCGAGTTGAGCTTGGAGCGCGCCAGGTCGAGGTTGTCCTGCGCGGTGAGCACGTCGAAATAAGCTTGGGCGGTGCGCGTGATTAAGTCATAGCACGCCTGCACCAGAGCCACTTCGCCGGCGGCCGCCAGCAGCTCGCCCTGTTTGTAGCTCTCCCAGCAGTCCCAGGCGAACAGCGGCTGGGTCAGCGTGACCTGCCAGCCGGTGGTGGAGAAGTCGCGGGTGACGCCAGAGTTGTTCAGAAAGCCCAGCGAAGTCTTTCTCGTGCTGCCAGTGCAGATGATGGTCGGCAGAAGCTGCGAGAGGCCCTGCGGATATTTCTCCTGCGTGGCCTGGTACTGCGAGCGCGCCGACGCGTAGACCAGGTCGCAGGACAGCGCGTCATTGAAGGTCTGGAGCAGGTCGGCGGCCCGCGCCGCGAACGGCAGGCCCTCCGCGGCGACGGCGCAGGCGGTGAACAGCAGGTTGGCAACCATGCCGGCTGGCCGGCGCATGCGGGAGAGTGTCATGTTCGGGAGGGTCGGGTTTGTCGGCGCTCGGATCAGAAGCGGAACTTGCTGGGCGTGGCTGTGTTGGTCAACGGCGCGACGCTGGTCTCGAAGAGATTGACCGAGGTGAAGTCCCCAGCGCCCGAGCCCGTGCGCGTGATCAGCTTGGCTTCCATCACCGGCACGCCGCCGACGAAGGCCGCGAGGCGGCCGCCCGGGTTGAGCAGCTTGAGATAGGCCTCTGGCAGCACGGGCAGCGAGCCCGATATGCAGATCACGTCGTAGCCCTGCGCGCCGCTCCAGCCGCGCGCGCCGTCGCCCAGCACCACGTCGGCGTTGAGCACGCCCTGGGCGGTCAGGTTGGCGCGGGCCGTGTCGGCCAGGCGCGGATCGATTTCGACGGTGGTCACGTGGCACGCGCGGCAGGCGAGCAGCGCGGCCATGTAGCCGGAACCGGCGCCGATCTCGAGCACGCTCTCGTGGTTGCGCACGGCCAGCTCCTGCATCAGGCGGGCTTCGACCTTGGGTGCGAGCATGTGCTGGTTCTCGGCGGCGCCGGCCAGCAACGGGATCTCCATGTCGACGAAGGCCAGCGAACTGTAGGCGGCGGGCACGAAGGCTTCGCGCTTGACCACGGTCAGCAGGTCCAGCACCTCCAGATCCAGAACATCCCAGGGCCGGATCTGCTGCTCGATCATGTTGAAACGGGCTTTTTCGACATCCATCGCTATTCTCCACAGGCCGCGCGCGCGGGATATTTGCAAAAGCCGGCATTTTACCGGTCAGCGCTTGAGAATTCCGCTCAAAGTATTTTCCAGCATGGTGCCGACGTATTCCACCTGGTCGATCGGCTGCTGGACGCAAACACCGAAGGAGTGCTTCCACATCATCAGGAACATCATTTGTGCGACCAGCAGCTGGGCGGTCTTTTCGATATTCAGCTGCCGGAATTCTCAGCTCGCCACGCCGCGCTCGAGCATTTTCCAAAGCAGATGACGGCAGCGCGAAATCACTTCCTGGTGATAAAATTCGGAAATATCGTGGAAATTGCTCGCCTCGGCCATCATCAGCTTAGAGATGCCCGACAGATGCGAGGAATCGAGTTTCTCCGCCCAGCCGCCGATGAACATCTGCAGCAGCTCGACGGCGGGGCCGGTTTGGTGCTGGATTTTCTCCTCGGTCTCGTCGATGATCGGGACGATGTTTTCCCGCACCACGGCCTCGAACAGCTCCTGCTTGTTGGTGAAATACAGGTAGACGGCGTCTTGGAGACGCCCGCCGCCGCGGCCACATCTTCCAGGCGCGTGGCGGCATAGCCCTTCTCGACGAAGATGCGCACTGCCGCCGCCACCAGCTCCTGGGGGCGGGCGCCCTTGCGGCGCTCCCAGCGAGGTTTGGCGCAGGGATCCTCGCCGGCGGAATCGATCGAGGAAATGTCGACTTTCATGGCAAATAACTCGTTAGTCATTAATTTTCACCAAGCAGCCCGGGATGTCAAATGCAATTGATTGCGTAAAACCTGCTTATTCAACCGGATAAGTGGCGCCCCGCTCAATCGGGGTTTTTGCGGCAGACTTCATCGCACGATTGCGGCACGGTGATGGCACTATTGACGCGGCAATATAAAGATTTAATTTAATATCATTTCTGACATCGAATCGGCATGGAAAAAGAAGACGCTCAATACCAAAAACTGGAGCAACTGCACGAGAGGCGAAAGCAGGTCGTGAGGTTGCATCGGAAGGGATACGGAGTCATGGGGTTTCACGCCGAAAAAGCCGATCAAGCGCGCGGGCAAGAAAGTGTTCCTGATCCTCGACAACCTCGGCGTGCATCACTGCAAGCCGGTCAAGGCATGGCTTGCCGAGCACCAAGCCGACATCGAAGTCTTTTACCTGCCCAGCTACAGCCCGGAGCTCAATCTGGATGAGCGACTCAACGCCGACCTGAAACATGTCATCAGCACACGAGTCCCCGTCAGAACAAAGGCCAAATTACACGCTGCAGCAAAGAACCATATGGCGTTCATCGAAACCCATCTCGAACGCGTGAAATCCTACTTCCAGGATCTCCGCGTCAAATACGCCGCATGAAAACTTCTTCCTGCCGGATCAATAAGCCACAATTTCTCCCTAATCTGTCTGATTCAACCTGAAAAAAGCAAAATACTTGCCTTGACAAATTTTTCTCTACTTATATAATTGCCTAAGCAATCATTGAATGGACAAAAAATGCCTAAGCAACCTTCTTCCGACAAGCAGCCGCTGTTCACCGTCGAGCGTTACATGCTCGAGGAGAGCGTCGGCTACTGGATGCACCGCGCGAAATCGAGCCTGTCGATGAGCATGGATCAGGCCCTGATGCCCAATGACATCACGCATCAGCAGGCCGCCCTGATGATGCGGATCCTCAAGAGCGGCGAAGGCTCGGTGACGCCCTCGGCGATGAGCCGCGACTTCTGCATCGACGTCGGCGCGATGACGCGCCTGGTCGACCGCCTGGAAAAACGCGGCCTGATCGCGCGCGTGCGCAGCGAAGAAGATCGCCGCGTGGTCAAGCTGATGCTCACCGGCGAAGGCCGCACGCTCGCAGCCAAGCTGCCCGAACTCTTTGTCGGCGTGCTCAACGCCCGCTTCAACGATTTCTCGCATGCTGAGGTCGACAACCTGAAAGCCCTACTCCGCAAGATCGCGGACAACAGAGAAACATCATGAACACCCTGAGCGAACTCCAACACGAAGCCCATCCCGGCCAGGCTGGCCAGCGCGGCGCGCAACGCTGCGCCCGCCGCGAAGCCGGACAGGAATCCTCGCATCTCGACGGCAAGACCTCGGTCATCGCCTATCTCTCCACCAGCCTCACCGCGGTGGCCGCCGCCATCACCGTGCTGACCCTCGCGGGCTGCGCGGCCATGGGCGACGCCGACCGGCCGCTGGCTAAGATGAACGATGCCGGCAACTACGCCGCGCAGAAGTCGCTGCCCGCGCAGGGCGGTCAATGGCCCGCCGCCAACTGGACAGAGAGCCTCGCCGATCCGCAGCTCAAGGCCCTGATCGACGAAGCCCTGGCCGGCAACCCGAGCCTGCAGGCCGCACAGGTGCGCATCGCCGCCGCCCGCGCCGCGGTCTCCGCCGCCGATTCCGCGACCAAGCCCAGCTATGCGGTGAACGCCGAATCGACCTATCAGCGCATCAGCGAGAACTTCATCTATCCCTCGACCCTGGCCGGCAACTGGTTCACGCTGAACGACGCCACCGTCAGCGCCAAGTACGACCTCGACCTCTGGGGCCGCCATAGCACCGCGCTCAAGTCTGCCGTGGCCCAGGACATGGCCGCGCAGGCCGAAGCCCAAGCCGTCAAGCTCACGCTGACCGCCGCCGTGGCCCGCGCCTACAACCAGCTCGGCCTGCAGATCGCGCAGCGCGACCTGGTCAAGCGCAACCTGGATCTGTGCGACCAGTTCTCCGCGCTCACCCAGCAGCGCCTGAAGGCCGGCCTGGACACCCGCATTGAAGATAGCACCAGCCGTGGCAACCGCGCCAGCGCTGCGCTCGAAGTGCAGAAGCTCGACGAGCAGATCGACCTCACCCGCCACCAGCTCGCCGCCCTGCTCGGCAAGGGCCAGGACCGCGGCCTGAAGATCGCCGCGCCACGTCTGCAGGCCCTGCCCGCGCCGCGCCTGCCCGACAACGCGCAGATCGACCTGCTCTCGCGCCGCCCCGATCTCATGGCCGCGCGCTGGAGAGTGGAGGCCGCCGGCAAGGATGTGCAGACCGTCAAGTCCGAATTCATGCCCAACATCAGCCTGAGCGGTAAGAACGCCGCCCACGACAACGCCGTCGCCAGCTACAACCAGACGCTGACCGAGGCGCTGCGCGAACTGGCCGACCAGGTCGCCGGCATCGAGAACACCGAGAAGCAGATCGAGCAGCAAAACGTCGTGCTGCAGGCCGCCCGCCACGGCTGGGAGCTTTCGCAGACGCGCTACAAGGTTGGCCTCGGCTCGCAACTGCAGGTGCTGGGCGCGGAGAGCGCCTAACTCACGCAAAGCCGCGTGAGCGCCAACCTGCTGGCACGCCGCATCGACCTGCAGATCGGCCTGATCAAGGCGCTGGGCGGCGGCGTGGACGCAGCCGCGCCCGCCACCGCCTCGCAGCAAACCAATACCCAGGGCTGATCCCTCAGCCCAATCCAGAATCCCCCGGAGCCAGTCATGAGCGAACCCACCACCACCGAACCCGCCGCCAACGGCAACGGCGCGAAGCGCAAATTCCTGCTGAGCATCATCACGCTCGGACTCATCGTCATCATCGTCGTCTACGGCGCCTACTGGGCGCTGTACTCCCGCTTCATGGAAGAGACCGACGAAGCCTACGTCGCCGGCAACGTCGTGCAGATCACGCCGCAGGTCGCGGGCACCGTCACCGCCATCCAGGCCGAAGCCCGGCTCGCCAAGACCGTGCACGAAGTGCGCACGACCTTCCTGAACAACGGCGCCCTGCAGGCGGCCGTGAGCCTGCGCGAAACCGAACTCGCGCGCGCTAACGAAGACCTGCGGCGCCGTGCCGGCCGAGGAAATCGCCCACGCCCGCACTGCGCTCAAGGCCGCCCAGGCCAACCTCGCCGTCGCCAACGACCAGCTCGCGGCCAACCGCACGCTGACAGAAGGCACCAGCGTCGAGAAGCATCCCAACGTGCTGCGCGCCTCGGCAAGCGTGCGCGAGGCCTATCTGGCCTACGCTCGCGTCGCCATCTCCTCGCCGCTGAACGGCTACGTCGCCAAGCGCGCCGTGCAGGTCGGCCAGCGCGTCGCCCCCCTGATGGCCGTGGTGCCGCTCGACGGCGTGTGGGTCGACGCCAACTTCAAGGAAGGCCAGCTATCGCGTGTGCGCGCCGATATCTACGGCAGCAGCGTGAGCTACCACGGCCGCGTGGTCGGCCTGGGCGCCGGCACCGGCTCGGCCTTCGCCCTGCTGCCCGCGAAGAACGCCACCGGTAACTGGATCAAGGTAGTGCAGCGCCTGCCGGTGCGCATCCAGCTCGACCCGAAGGAGCCGAAGGCCAATCCGCTGCACGTGGGCATGTCCACCGTCGTGAAGGTCGACACCCGCACCAAGGGCGACGCCCTGGCCGCGCCGGCCGCCGTGCTGCAGACCCAGGTCTTCGACGGCGTGTCCAAGCAGGCCGACGAGATCGTCGCCCGCATTATCAGCGCCAATCTGGGCGCTGCCGCGCCCAAGTCCGCCGGAGGCTGAGATGGCCGAGAACAACACCAGCGCTGCACCGCAGCCCGGCATCTAGCCGGTGCCGCAGCCGCTCAGCGGCGCCAAGCTGCTGGTCGGCACGATCGCGCTGTCGCTGGCGACCTTCATGAACGTGCTCGACACCTCGATCGCCATTGTGTCGATCCCGGCGATCTCCGGCGACCTGGGCGTCTCGCCGAGCCAGGGCACCTGGGTGATCACCTCTTTCGCCGTGGCCAACGCCATCTCCGTGCCGCTGACCGGCTGGCTGACGATGCGCTTCGGCCAGGTGAAGCTTGTTCACGACCTCGATCCTGCTGTTCGTGCTCTCGTCCTGGCTCTGCGGTCTAGCCCCCAATCTGCAGATGCTGATCTTCGCGCGCATCGTGCAGGGCCTCGTCGCCGGCCCGATGATCCCGCTCTCGCAGACCCTGCTGCTCTCCAGCTTCAAGCCGGCCAAGGCGTCCATGGCGCTCGCGCTGTGGGGCATGACCACGCTGGTGGCGCCGATCATGGGCCCGATCTTGGGCGGCTGCATCTCCCACAACATGAGCTGGCCGTGGATATTCTACATCAACGTGCCGGTGGGCATCGGCGCCGCCTGGGCGAACTGGTCCATCTATCACAAGCGTGAAACGCCCACCAGGGCGCTGCCGATCGACAAGATCTGGCTCGCCCTGCTGGTGATCTTGGTCACCTCGATGCAGCTCATGCTCGACAAGGGCAAGGAGCTCGACTGGTTCCAGTCGCCCGAGATCATCATCCTGGGCCTCACCGCGCTCGTCGGCTTCATCGTCTTTATCGCCTGGGAGCTGACCGAGGAGCATCCGGTCGTCGACCTGACGCTGTTCGCGCGGCGCAACTTCAGCGGCGGCGTGTTCGCCATCTCGCTCGCCTACGGCCTGCTCTTCGGCAACCGGGTGATCGTGCCGCTGTGGCTTCAGACCAACCTTGGCTACACCGCGACGCACGCCGGCCTGATCATGGCGCCGGTGGGCATCTTCGCGATCCTGCTCACGCCGATCATCGGCAAGAAGCTGCCCGGCTGGAATGCGCGCATCGTCTCGAGCTTCGCCTTCGTCATCTTCGCCCTGGTCTGCTGGCTGCGCGCCGGCTTCACCACCGGCGTGGACACCTGGACGCTGATGGTGCCCACGCTGCTGAAGGGCGTGGCCATGGCCTGTTTCTTCATCCCGCTGACCTCGATCACGCTCTCCGGCCTGCCCGGCCACCGCATTCCCGCGGCCTCGGGGCTGTCGAATTTCGTGCGCATCACCTTCGGCGCGGTCGGCGCCTCGGCCTCGTCCACGCTCTGGGAGAACCGAAGCTCACTGCACCACGTCCAGCTCGTGGAACAGGCCACCGCCTGGCAGCCCGCGCTGCACCAGACCGTGCAGGACCTGGGCAGCATCGGCATGCCGCAGCCCCAGGCCCTGGGCATGATCGAGCGCGTGCTCTCGCAGCAGGCCAACATGCTCGGCGCGAACGACATCTTCTACGGCTCGGCCGTGCTCTTCATACTGCTGATCGGTGTGATCTGGCTGACGCGTCCCGCCAAGGGCGGCGCGGGCAGGCGCCGCGGCTTCCGGCCCCTCCCCCAAGGGCGGCCTCGATGGCCGCCCTTTTTTTGGTCTCGCGGCTTTTGCCTTCCGTCTTACAATTTGCAACACAAAAAACGGAACGAAGCCTGAGCAGATTCACCCCACCGAGCTAGACGGCAGGCGCGTGTCCCGCGGTCCTGCTTCTTCAACAAGGGGGAATCTCATGAAGGCATTGCAAGCAAGCACAGCGGCCAGCCTCGCCGCGCTCCTGCTGGGTCTCGCGTCCGCCGCCGCCGCGGCCGCGCCAGGCGGCAACGACAAAGGCTGGTACGGCCTTGGCGCCGCCGGCGCCTCCAACGGCACGCTCGACGGCGGCGTGCCCACCGGCCAGGAGACCGGCTCCAACTTCAATTCCTACGGTCTGAAGCTCGGCCTGGACTACAGCTTCAACTGCTACTTCGCCATCGAAGGCGCGGGCGTGATGCTGGGCAAGAGCAAGATGAGCATGTTCCGCCCCGGCACCTCGGGCAGCGGGAACGCCGAGCGCAGCATCAACGGCGTGTCGCTGTCCATGCTCGGCATGCTGCCGGTGACGGACAACTGGCGGCTCTTCACCAAGGTCGGCGCGGCGTACACGCGCACCACGCTGTCGAGCTCCAGCAGCACGCCCGGCATCCCCGTTCCAGCTGGCGCCACCAGCAAAAAAACGCCCTGGATGCTCGGCCTCGGTGTCGAATATGCGCTGTCCAACGCCACCAGCCTGCGCTTCGAGCTCGAGCGCTACTAAAAAATCATGGACGACAGCCTCGGTGGCAGGTACAGCGCGGGCACCGCGAGCCTGGGCCTGAAGGTCAAGTTCTGAGCGGCGGCGCAAGCCGCACTCCTCGCAAGCACGACGGGCCTCCAAGGAGGCCCGTTTTTCATGCCAGCGTCCCGCGCCGCCCGGCGCCGCCTAGCGCTGTTTCACCGGCAGCACCGTCTTCGCGACCGCGCTCTCCCATTTCTCCATTAGACTCAGCGCTTGGTCGCGGCTCATGGCCGGATGGAATTCCCTGTCCACCTGCCACTGCTTCGACAAGGCCGCCTCCCCGCTGTAGACGCCCACCGCAAGCCCCGCTAGATAGGCCGCGCCAAAGGCCGTGGTCTCCGTGACACTGGGCCGCAACACCGGGATGCCGAGCAGGTCGGCCTGGAATTGCAGCAGCAGATTGTTGGCCGAGGCGCCGCCGTCGACGCGCAGCTCGGCGATGGGCGAAACGGTGTCCTTGACCATCGCCTGCAGCAGCGCGGCGCTCTGGAAGGCGATGGATTCGAGCGCCGCGCGCGCGATGTGGGCGATGCTCGTGCCACGCGAGAGACCGACGATCGCGCCCTGCGCCGAAGGCAACCAGTAGGGCGCGCCCAGGCCCGTGAAGGCCGGCACGAAGACAACGCCGCCGGAATCCGGCACCTCTGCAGCCAGCCCTTCGATGTCCGCCGACTTCTCGATGGCCTTGAGTCCGTCGCGCAGCCACTGCACCACCGCCCCGCCGACGAAGACGCTGCCCTCCACGGCATACTGCGGCGCGTCCACCGTCTGGCAGGCCGCCGTGCTCACCAGGCCGCTGCGCGAGTCCGCGCAGCGGCCGCCCGTATTGGGCAGCATGAAGCAGCAAGTGCTGTAGGTGTTCTTGGCCATGCCCGGCTTGAAGCAGGCATGGCCGTAAAGGGCCGCCTGCTGGTCGCCGGCGATGCCGCCGATCTTCACCGCGCCGCCAAGCCAGGGCGCATCGGTCTCGCCGAAAAGATGGCTCGAGCGGTGCACCTGCGGCAGCATGGCCGCGGGCACGTTCAGCCAATCCAGAATCTGCGCATCCCATTCATGAGTGTGGATGTTCCACATCATCGTGCGCGAGGCGTTGGTCACGTCGGTGACGTGCAGCCGCCCGCCAGTCAACTTCCAGACTAGCCAGGTGTCTTCGTTGCCGAAGAGCAGCTCGCCGGCCTCGGCGCGCTGGTGCGCGCCCAGCACCGTGTCGAGGATCCAGGCGAGCTTGGTGCCGGAGAAATAGAGGTTGAGGATCAGCCCAGTCTTGGCGCGCAGCGGCTCGGCGCGGCCGCGCTCGCGCAGTCCGACACAGATCGCCTCGGTGCGCCGTCCCTGCCAGACGATGGCGCTGAACACCGGCCGGTGGCTTTCTCACAGACGACCATGGTCTCGCGCTGATTGGTGATGCCCAGGGCCGAGAGATCGGCAGCGTGCAGACCGGCTTTCTCCAGCGCGGCGCGGCAGGTGGCGAGCTGGCTGTCCCAGATTTCGAGCGGATCATGCTCGACCAAGCCCGGCGGCGGAAAAATCTGCTTGAATTCCTGCTGCGCCTGCGCGACCACGCCGCCCTGTTCGTCGAACACGATCGCGCGCGAACTCGAGGTGCCCTGGTCGATCGCCAGTATGCATCCCATGCCTGTCTCCACCCGCCTTTGCCGCCTTGAATATTTATCCTGCATTGAAACAATAAACTCAAGCAGCATACCGAACCGGCGAATGTTCGAAGTAGCTCTTGACGCGCTCGGGCTGTCGCTAAACGCTGAGCAGATGCTGGCGCGTGGCATTCACCAGTTGCAGCTTCGAGCGAGCTGGAGCGAGTTTGGTGCCGATCTGCTTCAGGTCGGCATTGGCCATTTCGTTGGGGCTCAGTTCGGGGCTGTAGCTGGGCAAGTAGAAGACTTCGATCTCGTGCTTGTGCTCGGCCAGCCAGGCCTTCACAGGCTTGCTGTGGTGCACACGCAGGTTGTCCAGGATCAAGTAGATCTTTCGGCCGGCATCCTTGACCAGCCGGCGCAGGAAGTCGATCAGGATGTCGGCGCTCAACGCTCCGTCGAAGGCCTGCCAGCGCATCTGGCCCTTGTTGGTGACGGTGGAGATCACCGACAAGCCGTGGCGCTTGTTGTTCACGCGAATCACGGGCGTTTGGCCCTGCGTGGCATAGCTGCGCCCGCGCACGTCGTCGCGGCGCACGCCGGTCTCGTCGCCCCAGTGAATTTCGGCCCCCTCAGCCTTGGCGCAGGCGGCGATCACCGGGTAGTCCTCGTCGAGCCACTTTTTCACCGCCGCCGGCGACTGCTCGTAGGCCTTCTTCATGGGCTTTTTCGGCGTGAAGCCCCAACGCTCCAGATACAGGCCCATCGTGCGAACGGCCAGCTTGATGCCTTATCGGTTAAGGATCAACTCGGCAACTGCCTGGCGGCTCCACAGCGCATAGATCATCTTCAACTGGTCGGGCGTGCGGTCGCGGATCAGCCGCTGAACCTCGCGCTCCTGCTCCGCCGTCAGCGTTCTGCCCGTACCCTGCGGGCGCCCGGGGCGCTCAACGTCGAGGGCCTTCCACCCGCCCGCGCGATACGCCTTCACCGCCGCAATGAGCGTCGTGCGCGACATCTCGCATGCGCCACCGTGTCCTTCAGGCTCACGCCATCCAGCCGCATTTTCACCGCACGTCGGTGCCGTTCGTTCAGGGCGGCTACCGGCAGCGTTCTCGAGTCGATGTTGTCCATGCAACATGCCGACTCTATATCACTCAATAAGCTCAATGTTTAAGTGCGGGATCAATAATCCGGAAAATGACAAGCCGTTTCAAATTTCTATGCTTTTAGATATTCCGCCCGCGACCCCAGCCAACGGTCCAGATGGGCCTGGGCGGCATCTGGATAATCCCTGAGCAGGCGTTCAGCCAGGGCGGCGGCGGGGTCGACCATCCAGGCGTCGGCCTGCAAATCAGCAAAACGCAACATGGCCGCGCCCGACTGACGCGCCCCGAGGAATTCGCCGGGGCCGCGGATCTCCAGATCGCGCTCGGCGATCTCGAAACCGTTCTGGGTCTCGCGCATGGTTCGCAGGCGCAGCTTGGCGGTGGGCGAGAGCGGCCCCTGGTAGAGCAGCACGCAGGCCGACTCCGCACTGCCACGCCCCACCCGGCCGCGCAGCTGGTGCAGCTGCGCGAGGCCGAAGCGCTCGGCATGCTCGATGATCATCAGCGAGGCGTTGGGCACGTCCACGCCCACTTCGATCACCGTAGTGGCGACCAGCAGATGGATCTCGCCGGCGGCGAAGGCATGCATCACCTCGAGCTTCTCGGCGGCGTTCAGGCGGCCGTGGACCAGGCCGACCTGGAGCTCGGGCAGGGCCTCGCTCAGAGCGGCGTGCGTGTCCACCGCGGTCTGCAGCTGCAGCGCCTCGGACTCCTCGATCAGGGGGCAAACCCAGTAGGCCTGACGGCCGGAGAGGGCCGCGGCGCGCACCCGGCCGATGACTTCCTCGCGGCGCGCGTCGCTGACCAGCTTGGTGACCCCGGGCGTTCGGCCGGGCGGAAGCTCGTCGATCGCGGAGACGTCGAGGTCGGCGTAGTAGGTCATGGCGAGCGTGCGCGGGATGGGCGTGGCCGACATCATCAGCTGATGCGGCAGAAAGCCCTGGCTGTCGGCCTGGCGCAGCGCCAGGCGCTGGCCAACGCCGAAGCGGTGCTGCTCGTCCACGATGGCCAGGCCCAGGCGCGGAAACTGCACGCCGTCCTGGATCAGGGCGTGGGTGCCGATGACGAGCTTGGGCCTACCTTCGGCGACGGCCGCCTGAGCCTTGCGCTTTTCCGCAGCCTTGAGGCTGCCGGCGAGCCAGACGATGTCCACGCCCAGCGGCTCGAGCCAGCCGCGCAGCTTGCGGTAATGCTGCTCGGCGAGCAGTTCGGTGGGCGCCATCAGAGCGGCCTGCCAGCCGGCCTCCAGGGCCTGGGCGGCGGCCAGCGCCGCGATGATGGTCTTGCCGCTGCCGACGTCGCCCTGCAGCAGGCGGTGCATGGGCTGGGACTTGGAGAGATCGGCGCGGATCTCGGCCCAGACGCGCTCCTGCGCGCCGGTGAGCTTGAAGGGCAGCGCCTGGGCGAAGCGCGCGAGCAGGCCCGCCGTCCTGGGCGGCAGCTCGCCGGGCGCGGGCCGCGCGCTCGCGCTGAGCCGGGGGGCGCGCAGCAGATTGCGCTGCGCCTGGGCGCGCTTGAGCGAGAGCTGCTGGGCGAGCAGCTCCTCGAATTTCACGCGCAGCCAGGCGGGATGGATGCGCTCGGCCAGGGCGTAAAGGTCGTCGTCGGGCGCGGGCTGGTGGAGCATGTGCACGCTCTCGGCCAGCGGCGGCATGGCGGCGAGCTTGCCGGCGTGCGGCAGTCCGGGAATCTGGGCGCACAGGACCTTGAGCAGCCCTCCCTCGAGCAGCTCGGGCAGGCGCTGACGCGCGAGGGCGTTGGCCACGGCCTTGCGCAGATAGGCCTGGGAGATGCCGGCCGTGCTCGGATAGACGGGCGTGAGCGCTTGCGGCAGCGGCTCGGCCTCGGCGACGGCCTTGCACACGGGATGCACCATCTCCATGCCGAAGAAGCCGTCGCGCGGCTCGCCGCGGATGCGCAGTCGCGCGCCCTCGGCCATCTGCCGCGTCTGGCTCGGATAGAAATTCAGGAAGCGCAGCACGAGGTCCGCGCCCGAGCCGTCCTCCACCCGCACCACCAACTGGCGGCGCGGCCGGAACATGACTTCGTTGGAGACGACAACGGCCTCGACCTGACCGGCGACGCCGGGCACGAGGTCGGCGATGCGGTGCAGCTCGGTCTCGTCCTCGTAGCGCATCGGCAGATGCAGCGCGAGGTCGATGTCGCTGCGCAGGCACAGCTTGGCGAGACGCGCGGCCGTGCCGGACGGGTCGGCGGCGGTCTTGGAAACGCCGGAAGCCTTGGCGGGCTTCGCGGATTTCGCCCCGGGCTCGGGCGCGGCGGGCACAAGACCGCCCGAGGCCGTTCTGCGGCCGGACCGGACGGGCGCGTCCGCCTTGGCTTCCTTGCGAGGATTGCGGTCTGGTTTCAGGGACGGGCCTTGGGCTTCTGCCTGGGGAATTTGCCCCGCGGACATTACAATAGCGGGCTTTCCGCTATTGTAATGTCCATGCCGCTGACGCTTTCCCAATTCGACTTCGCCCTGCCCCCCGAACTGATCGCCCAGCACGCCGGCGCGCAGCGTTCCGCGAGTCGGCTTCTGGCGGTCGGGCCCGGCGAGCCGCCCGCGCTGGAGGACTCCGTCTTCAGCGCGCTGCCGCGCTTCCTGCGGCCCGGCGACCTGCTGGTGGCGAACGACACGCGCGTGATCAAGGCGCGGCTCTTCGGCCAGAAGGCGTCGGGCGGCGCGGTGGAGGTGCTGATCGAGCGCGTGACCGGCGAGCGCGAGGCGCTGGCGATGGTGCGCGCCTCCAAGACGCCCCAGCCCGGCAGCCGCATCCGGCTGGCGGACGCCTTCGAGGTCGAGGTCGGCGGACGCGACGGTCAGTTCTTCGAACTGCGCTTCCCCGAGCCCTGCCTGGACCTGCTCGAGCGCTACGGCAACCTGCCGCTGCCGCCCTACATCACCCACGCGGCCGACGCCGGCGACGAGGCCCGCTACCAGACCGTCTACGCCCGCAACCCCGGCGCGGTGGCGGCGCCCACGGCGGGCCTGCATTTCGACGACGTGCTCTTCGCCGAGCTGGACCGCGCGGGTGTCAGGCGCGTCTATCTGACGCTGCACGTCGGCGCCGGCACCTTCCAGCCGGTGCGCACCGAGAACGTGGACGAACACCGCATGCACGCCGAGCGCTACGCCATCTCGCCGCAGCTCGCCGCCGACATCGCCGCCACGCGCGCGGCGGGCGGCCGCGTGGTGGCGGTGGGCTCGACCACGCTGCGCGCGCTGGAGGCGAGCGCCTGCGACCACGGCGGCGTCGTGACGAGCGGCGAATTCGAGACCGACATCTTCATCACACCCGGCTACCGCTTCCAGGTGATCGACATGCTGATCACCAATTTCCACCTGCCAAAATCCACCCTGCTGATGCTGGTCAGCGCCTTCGCCGGTATGCAGCCCATCCGCGCGGCGTATGCTCACGCCATTTCACAGCGCTACCGCTTCTTCAGCTACGGCGACGCGATGCTGCTCGCCCGGGCGGAGGCCGCCTGAAAACCGCCCGCGCCAGACCCGACACCCAGAAAGCCGCCCATGCTCAAATTTGAAATCCTCGCGACAGAAGGCCAGGCCCGCACCGGCCGCCTGACGTTGAACCACGGCGAGATCGAGACGCCCGTCTTCATGCCCGTGGGCACCTACGGCTCGGTCAAGGCGATGGCGCCCAACGAGCTCGAGGACATGCACGCCCGCATCATCCTGGGCAACACCTTCCACCTCTGGCTGCGCCCGGGGCTGGAGACCATCGAGGCGCACGGCGGGCTGCACAAATTCATCGGCTGGAACCGGCTCATCCTCACCGACTCGGGCGGCTTCCAGGTCTTCAGCCTTGGCCCGATGCGCAAGATGGCCGAGGAAGGCGCGACCTTCGCCTCGCCGGTCAACGGCGACAAGCTCTTCCTCTCGCCCGAGATCTCGATGCAGATCCAGAAGGTGCTCAATTCCGACATCGTCATGCAGCTCGACGAATGCACGCCCTACAAGGCCGAGGGCAAGGACGACGGCAGCGTGACCGGCCCCGAGGAGGCCGGCCGCTCGATGCGCATGAGCCTGCGCTGGGCGAAGCGTTCGCTACAGGAATTCCTGCGGCTGAAGAATCCAAACGCGCTCTTCGGCATCGTCCAGGGCAGCATGTACGAGCCGCTGCGCCAGGAGTCGCTGGCGGGGCTTCAGGACGTCGAGGTCGACGGCCGCGGCTTCGACGGCATCGCCGTGGGCGGGCTGTCGGTGGGCGAGCCCAAGGAGCTGTTCTATCGGGTGCTGGCCAACATCGGCCCGAAGCTGCCGCCGCTCAAGCCGCACTATCTGATGGGTGTGGGCACGCCCGAGGACCTGGTCTACGGCGTGGCCAAGGGCATCGACATGTTCGACTGCGTGATGCCCACCCGCAACGCGCGCAACGGCTGGCTCTTCACCCGTTTCGGCGACGTGAAGATCCGTAACGCCAGCCACAAAAACGACACCGGCCCGCTGGACCCGAGCTGCTCCTGCTACACCTGCCGCAACTTCTCGCGCGCCTATCTGCACCACTTGCAGCGGGTCAATGAAATCCTCGGCGCGCGCCTGAACACCATCCACAACCTGCACTACTATCTGAGCCTGATGCAGGGCATCCGCGAGGCCATCCGCGCTGGCCGCTTCGCCGCTTTCGTCAAGGATTTCCACGCCGACCACGCCCGCGGCGCGCAGGCCTGAGCCCGCGCCGGGCAGTGTAAAATACGGGGTTCGCTCGAATCCGGGCGGCCGCCCGTCACCGAGCGTTCCGACGCCGCGCTGCGGACGCATGTTGCCCAACTGTATTTTTGCGGAGAGACCCGTGTCCTTTTCCCTGATTAGCAATGCCTACGCCCAATCCGCCGCGGGCGGTCTTGAGTCCAACCTGACCAGCTTCATCCTGCTGATCCTGATGTTCGTGGTGCTGTACTTCGTCATGATCCGTCCGCAGATGAAGCGTCAGAAGGAACACAAGTCCATGATCGAGGCGCTGGGCAAGGGCGACGAAGTCCTCACCGCCGGCGGCATCCTCGGCAAGGTCACCAAGGTCGGCGAGCAGTACTTGAGCGTGGAACTCGCCGAAGGCGTGGAAGTCCAGGTTCAACGTGGTTCGATCACCGCCGTGATGCCAAAGGGCACCCTGAAGTCGATTTAAACGGGACCTGCCCGCGCGCCGGTCCGATCCAACCGAGCAATCCATGAACCGCTACCCGCTGTGGAAGTATCTGGTCATCCTGGTCGCGCTGGCGATCGGGCTGATCTACACCCTGCCCAACTTCTTCGGCGAAGCCCCCGCCGTCCAGGTCTCCTCGGCCAAGGTCACCGTCAAGGTGGGCCTGGCCCTGCAGCAGCGCGTCGAGCAAGCGCTCATGCAGGCGCAGATCGAGGCCGACGGCGTCATGTTCGAACAGATCGGCCCCGGCAGCACGGTCAAGGTGCGCCTGCCCGACGGCGACACCCAGCTCAAGGCGCGCGACGCGATCGCTAAGGCGCTCAACCCGGACCCCGCTGACCCCTCCTACACCATCGCCTTCAACCTCATCTCGGCCTCGCCGAACTGGCTGACCGCGGTGCATGCCCTGCCGATGTACCTGGGCCTGGATCTGCGCGGCGGCGTGCACTTCCTGCTCCAGGTGGACATGGCCGGCGCGCTGACCAAGAAACTCGACGGTCTCGCCAACGACGCGCGCAGCACCCTGCGCGACAAGGGCATCCGCCAGAGCGGCATCGACAAGACGGCCGACGGCCTGGTTCTGCATTTCATCGCCGTACCCGAGGCCGAGCGTGCCCGCAACGTGCTCGCCGACAGCATCCGTGAGCTCGCCTGGAGCACCCAGGCCGACAGCGGCGGCGTGCGCCTGAGCGGCGTGTTCACGCCGGCGGCCCGCAAGGAAGCCCAGGAGGCCGCACTCAAGCAGAACATCGTCACCCTGCACAACCGCGTGAACGAACTCGGCGTGGCCGAGCCGGTGATCCAGCTGCAGGGCGCGGACCGCATCGTCGTGCAGCTGCCCGGCGTGCAGGACACCGCCAAAGCAAAGGACATCATCGGCCGCACCGCCACGCTGGAAGCGCGTCTGGCCGATCCCGACGCGCTGCGCAATCCGCGCCCGGGCGACCACGTCGCCCCCGGCAGCGAACTCTTCACCCAGGGCAACGGCGCGCCCGTGATCCTGAAGAAGCAGGTGATCTTCACCGGCGAGCGTATCGTCAGCGCGGCGGCCGGCTTCGACGACCGCCAACGCCCCTCGGTCAACATCAAGCTCGACGCCCAGGGCGGACGCGTGCTGCGCGAAGTCTCGCGCGAGAACATCGGCAAGCCGATGGGCATCGTCCTGTTCGAAAAGGGCAAGGGCGAAGTGCTGACCGTGGCCAACATCATTTCCGAACTCGGCAGCAGTTTCCAGATCACCGGCTCCTATTCCACCGAGGCCGCCAACGACCTGGCCCTGCTGCTGCGCGCCGGTTCGCTGGCCGCGCCGATGGAGATCATCGAGGAAAGCACTATCGGCCCGAGCCTGGGCGCGGACAACATTCGCAAGGGCTTCCATTCGGTCTCCTGGGGCTTCGCGGCGATCTCGGCCTTCATGGTGCTGTACTACATGCTCTTCGGCATGTTCTCGGTGCTGGCCCTGGCGCTGAACCTGCTCCTGTTGGTCGCGGCGCTCTCGCTGCTGCAGGCTACGCTGACTCTGCCCGGCATCGCCGCGATGGCGCTGGCGCTGGGCATGGCGATCGACTCCAACGTGCTGATCAATGAGCGCATCCGCGAGGAACTGCGCAACGGTGTGTCGCCGCAGATGGCGATCGCCAACGGCTTCTCGCGCGCCTGGGCGACCATCCTGGACTCGAACATCACCACCCTGATCGCAGGCCTGGCCATGTTGGCCTTTGGCTCGGGCCCGGTGCGCGGCTTCGCCGTCGTGCACTGCCTGGGCATCCTGACCTCGATGTTCTCGGCGGTGTTCTTCGCGCGCGGCCTGGCCAACCTCTGGTACGGCGGGCGCAAGCGCCTGCAGTCGGCGTCGATCGGTCAGGTCTGGAAGCCGGCCGGCGACGCGGCGGAGCTGCCCGAGGCCCCGGCCGAGGAAGCCGCGGCCAAGCCCGCCAAGAAGCGCTGATCACGGAAAAACGCAAAGGACATCATCATGGAATTTTTCCGTATCCGCCGCGACATCCCCTTCATGCGCCACGCGCTGGTGCTGAACGTCATCTCGCTGATCACCTTCCTCGCCGCTGTCTTCTTCCTGGCCACCAAGGGCCTGCACCTGTCGGTAGAATTCACCGGAGGCACGGTGATGGAAGTGAACTACGCGCAAAGCGCCGACCTGCAGCAGGTGCGCAAGGTGGTCGAGGGCCTCGGCTATGCCGACGCCCAGGTGCAGAACTTCGGCTCGGCCCGCAACATCATGATCCGCCTTCCCCTGACCAAGGGGACCGACGGCAAGACCCTGGCCTCGGCCCAGCAGAGCGAGCAGGTGCTCGCCGCGCTGCGCACGCAGAATGCCGAGGTCAAGCTGCACCGCGTGGAATTCGTCGGCCCGCAGGTGGGCAAGGAGCTCGCCACCGACGGCCTGATGGCGCTGGCCTTCGTGGTCGCCGGCATCATGATCTACCTGGCCTTCCGCTTCGAATGGAAGTTCGCGGTGGCCGGCATCATCGCCAACCTGCACGACGTGGTGATCATCCTGGGCTTCTTCGCCTTCTTCCAGTGGGGGTTCTCGCTCTCGGTGCTGGCGGCGGTGCTGGCGGTGCTGGGGTATTCGGTGAACGAATCGGTGGTGATCTTCGACCGGGTGCGCGAGAACTTCAGCAAGTACCGCAAGATGACCACGCGCGAAGTGATCGACAGCGCCATCACTGGCACGATCAGCCGCACGATCATCACCCACAGCATCACGGAAATGATGGTGCTCTCGATGCTGCTCTTCGGCGGCCCGACGCTGCACTACTTCGCGCTGGCGCTGACCATCGGCATCCTGTTCGGCATCTATTCCTCGGTCTTCGTGGCCGCAGCGCTGGCCATGTGGCTCGGAATCAAGCGTGAGGATCTAGTCAAGGGCGAGAACAAGGCCGAGGCCAAAGCGGAAGGCAAGAAGGGCGGAAAGGGCGCCGACAAGGCCGAGGAGGTAGTGCAGACGCGCGTCACCAACAAGGACGACCCCAACTACGGCGCGCAGGTCTGAGCGCCGGACATTGGCGGTGAACCAAGACGGAGCCTGACATCAGGCCCCGCTCACTTTGAGGAGCAGGCATGAAGGTAAGAATCTGGGATCTGCCGACGCGGCTGTTCCACTGGCTGCTGGCGCTGCTGATTATCGGCTCCTGGTGCACGATGGAGCTGGCCGAGCCGCTGGGCATGGACCTCTCGGTCTGGCATGCACGCATCGGCTACAGTGTGCTCACCTTGATCCTGTTCCGCATCCTCTGGGGCTTCTTCGGCGGCCGCTATGCGCGCTTCGCCAGCTTCGTGCTCGGCCCCGGCGCGGTGCTCGCCTATCTGCGCGGCGGCAAGGCGGGCGGCCCCGGCCACAATCCGCTTGGCGCGCTGTCGGTGCTGGCCCTGCTCTTCGTGGTGCTGCTGCAAGCCTGCACGGGGCTGTTCTCGAACGACGACATCGCCTTCGAGGGCCCGCTCGCCAAGCTCGTCAGCAATGCGCTTTCTGGCCTGATGACCAAGATCCATCACATCAATTTCAACGTGCTGCTGGTGCTGGTGGTCCTGCATCTGGCCGCCATCATCTGGTACCGGCTGCGCAAGCGCGAGAAGCTGGTGAAGGCGATGCTGACCGGCGACAAGGAGCTCGACGACGGCCAGGCGGGTGTGCAGCTGGCGGCGGACGGCGCCACCCTGCGCATCGGCGCGCTGGCCCTGCTGGCGCTGTGCGCGGGCTTCGTCTACTGGCTGGTGCACCTCTGAAGCGACGCCGCCCGGACAATGAAAAAAGCCGCGCAATGCGCGGCTTTTTGTTTTGCGGTCCGCCGGATCAGGGCTGGTTGCGGAAGTTGTCGTGGCAGGCCTTGCAGCTCTGGCCAACGGCGCCGAAGGAGGTGCGGATCTTGGCGAGTTCGCCGGTCTTCGCGGCGGCCTGCAGCTTGGCAGTCTCGGTCTGCAGCTTGTCGGCCGCTTCCTTGAACTTGGCAGGGTCCTTCCAGATCTCGGGCTTGGTCGCCTTGGTCTCGGCGCCGGCCACGAAGCCGATCCAGGGCAGGTGCGACATCATCGCGACGACGTCGGCGTTGGCCTGCACTTCGGCGGCGTTGAAGGGACGCTCGCCGCGCACGGTGCTGGCGATGAGACTGAAGTGGCGGCTCATCACGGTCAGGGCTGACTGACGGTATCTTATGGCGTCTTCATTCTTGGCGAACTGCGCCGACGCCAGCATCGGCGCGCTTGCCAGCAAGGCCGCGGCCAACACAAGTGCTTTTTTCATCATGGGCTCCAGGTTTTTGTTGAGCGGCTGCGACAGCCGCTCCAGCCGAATCGTGCCGGCTTGCGGCGATCATAGCAAAACCGTTTGAACGGTGTGCGACGGGAAAATCGGGGAATTTTTCGACGCGGAAGGCGCCCGGAAACGGGATCCAAGCAAGGGAAGGGGCGGCGGGAGCCTGCCGCTCACGCCACGAGGCCGGTGGCCTCAGACGATGCGCTGGGCCAGCTCCGAGGCCTTGCCGATGTAGCCTGCTGGCGTGAGCGCGAGCAGGGCGAGCTTGGCGTCGTCGGGGATCGCGAGGATGCGGACGAAATTGTGCAGTGCTTCCTTTGTGATGCACTTGCCGCGGGTCAGCTCCTTAAGCTGCTCGTAGGGGTTTGGCACGCCGTAGCGGCGCATCACCGTCTGCACCGGTTCGGCCAGCACTTCCCAGGCGTCGTCGAGGTCCTTGGCGAGCTTGGCGGCATCGGTCTCGATCTTGCCCAGGCCGACCTGGCAGCTGACGTAGGCAAGCAGGCTGTAGCCCAGGCCCACGCCGAGGTTGCGCAGCACGGTGGAATCGGTGAGGTCGCGCTGCCAGCGGGAGACGGGCAGCTTTTCGGCCAGGTTCTTGAGCACGGAATTGGCCAGGCTGAGGTTGCCCTCGGAATTCTCGAAGTCGATCGGGTTGACCTTGTGCGGCATGGTCGAGGAGCCGATTTCGCCGGCGCGGGTGACCTGCTTGAAATAGCCCAGGGAGATGTAGCCCCAGATGTCGCGGTTCAGGTCGACCAGGATGGTGTTGGCGCGGGCCACGGCGTCGCAGAATTCGGCGATGTAGTCGTGCGGCTCGATCTGCGTGGTGTAGGGATTGAACACCAGGCCCAGGCGCTCCTCGACGACGTAGCGCGAGAAGCGCTCCCAGTCGAATTCGGGATAGGCAGCGATATGCGCGTTGTAGTTGCCGACCGCGCCGTTCATCTTGCCCAGCAGCTCGACCGCGGAGATGCGCTTGATGGCGCGGTCCAGGCGCGCGGCGACGTTGGCCATTTCCTTGCCCAGGGTGGTGGGCGTGGCGGGCTGGCCGTGGGTGCGGGCCAGCATGGCGTGGCCGGCGTTGGTGTTGGCCAGCTCGACGAGGCGGGCGTGCAGCTTGCGCAGCGCGGGCAGGATGACCTCGTCGCGAGCGCCGGCGATCATCATGCCGTGCGAGGTGTTGTTGATGTCCTCTGAGGTGCAGGCGAAGTGGATGAATTCGCTGGCGACTTCCAGTTCTGGGTCGCCGGCCACGCGTTCCTTGAGCCAGTATTCGACCGCCTTCACGTCGTGGTTGGTGACGCTCTCGATTTCCTTGATACGCGCCGCGTCGGTCAGCGCGAAGTCGTCGACCAGAGCGAGCAGCTTGGCTTCGGCGCCGGGCGAAAACTGCGGAATGCCGGGCAGGCCCGACTGCGACAGCGCGATCAGCCAGTGCACCTCCACTTTGACGCGGTTGCGCAGGAAGGCCGACTCGGTCATCCAGGCGCGCAGCGGCTGGGTCCGGGAGAGATAGCGGCCGTCGAGCGGCGACAGCGCTTCGAGCGCGGCGAACTGGGGAATGTTGGGGGAGGTCGACATGGCGCGGATTTTAGCATTTCAACCCGGGCTTGAAACCGCCGCCCAGAAGGTGCGTGCAAGATGCGAGAAAACCACAGCCGGCGCCAAACGCCTGGGGACGCTCTGCGGGCTTTGATACAATCGCTCCTCCGGATTTGGCCCCACCCAGAGACAAGGCTCACGATGAAACTGATTGGATCTTTTACCAGCCCCTACGTCCGAAAAGTGCGCATCGTCCTGGCGGAAAAGAAGATTGACTATCAGCTGCTGCTGGAAAACGTCTGGGGCGCGGACACCAAGATCCAGGAATCCAACCCGCTCGGCAAGGTGCCCTGCCTGATCATGGAAGACGGCGGCGCGCTGTTCGATTCCCGCGTCATCGTCGAATACCTCGACACCCTCACCCCCGTCGGCAAGCTGATTCCCCAGCCGGGCCGCGAGCGCGCCGAAGTGCGCTGCTGGGAGGCGCTGGCCGACGGCGTGATGGACGCCGCCATCCTGGTCCTCCTGGAAGGCCAGTTCCACGCCGAGGAACAGCGCAGCCAGCTCTGGATCGACCGCCAGCTCGCGAAGATCCACCAGGGTGTGAAGGCCATAGCCAGCGGCCTGGGCGACAACGCCTGGTGCTGCAGCAACCACATCACCCTGGCCGATATCGCCGTGGGATGCGCGCTGGGCTATCTGGATTTCCGCTTCCCCGACATCGCATGGCGCGAGGACTATCCCACGCTGGTCAAACTCTACGAGAAGGTCGGCGCCCGCCAGTCCTTCGTCGACACCAAGCCGGCCTGAACCCAGCCCGCCCCAAGCAAAAAGGCCGCCCGATGAGGCGGCCTTTTTGTTACCCGGCACACGGTCCCGAAGGCCGGGCTGCGCCGGATTCCCGTCTTTATTAACGCAGCAATATAAAGATTTAACTTATTATCATTTCTGGCATGCGAATTGGCATAGAAAAAGAAAACGCTCGATACCAGAAACTGGAGCAACTGCACGAGAGGCGAAAGCAGGTCGTGAGGTTGCATCGGAAGGGATACGGAGTCATGGCCATCGTGGAGTTGACAGGGCTGAGTTACCCGGCGGCTCGACTGGCCATTGATCTCTATGAAGAAGGGAGCGCGGCGGCCCTGAAGCCGCACCCACAAGCTCGTACGCCAGGAGAAGGAAGACGGCTTAATGCGGATCAAGAAGAAGCAATCCGGCGCACGATCTGCGACAAACGTCCGGAGCAGTTGAAGATGGAATCTGCGCTCTGGACGCGAGGCGCGGTCATGCTGTTCATCGAACAGGAATACGCGGTCAAACTCTCAATACGTGCGGTCGGAGACTACCTCAAGCGCTGGGGTTTCACGCCGAAAAAGCCGATCAAGCGCGCTTACGAACAGCGACCGGAGTCTGTCAAGCAGTGGATCGATCAGGAGTATCTGGCCATCGAGAAGCGTGCCAAGGCCAAAGGTGGCGAGACTCACTGGGGTGACGAAACCGCGTTGGTGAATACGGATGTTCGGGGCCGCAGTATGCTCCAAAAGGGAAAACCCCGGTCACGATGGCGGTTAGAGGTACGCGACAGAAGCTGTCGATGATTTCCACAGTGACCAATCAGGGCAAGGCAAGCTGGATGATCATCGATGGTGCCTTTAACCACGAGAAGCTCATCGAGTTCTTCGAGGCGCTGGTGGCCGATGGCAAGCGCGCGGGCAAGAAAGTGTTCCTGATCCTCGACAACCTCAGCGTGCATCACTGCAAGCCGGTCAAGGCATGGCTTGCCGAGCACCAAGCCGACATCGAAGTCTTTTACCTGCCCAGCTACAGCCCGGAGCTCAATCCGGATGAGCGACTCAACGCCGACCTGAAACATGTCATCAGCACACGAGTCCCCGTCAGAACAAAGGCCAAATTACACGCCGCAGCAAAGAACCATATGGCGTTCATCGAAACCCATCCCGAACGCGTGAAGTCCTACTTCCAGGATCCCCGCGTCAAATACGCCGCATGAAAACTTCTTCCTGCCGGATCAATAACGGATGATGCCCCCGCCCAGGCAGACCTCGCCGTCGTAGAGCACGGCGGATTGGCCGGGCGTGACGGCCCATTGCGGCTCGTCGAATTTCAGGCGCAGCGTCTTCGTATCGACCACCGCGACCGTGCAGGCGGCGTCCGCCTGGCGGTAGCGGGTCTTGGCCGCGCAGGCGAGGCCGGCGGACGGCGCTTCGCTGGCGATCCAGCTCAGGTCCTCCGCCTCCACTTCCTTGCTCAGCAGCCAGGGGTGATCGTGGCCCTGCACGGCGTAGAGCGTGTTGTTCTCCATGTCCTTGCGCGCCGCGTACCAAGCCTCGCCGCTGCCCTCGCGGCTGCCGCCCACGCCCAGGCCCTTGCGCTGGCCCATGGTGTGGAAGGCCAGGCCCACGTGCTCGCCCACAACCCGCCCCTCGGGCGTCTTGATCGGGCCGGGCTTGGTGGGCAGATAGCGGTCGAGGAATTCACGGAAGGGCCGCTCGCCGATAAAGCAGATGCCTGTGGAATCCTTCTTGCGCGCATTCGGCAGCCCAATCTCGGCGGCGATTCGGCGCACCTCCGTCTTGTGCAGCTCGCCCAGGGGGAAGAGCGTGCGCGAGAGCTGGTTCTGGTTCAGGCGGTGCAGGAAATAGCTCTGGTCCTTGCTGCCGTCCACCGCCTTGAGCAGTTCGAAGCCCCGCGCCTCTTCGCGCACGCGGGCGTAGTGGCCGGTGGCGATGGTTTCCGCGCCCAGGCCAACGGCATGGTCGAGGAAGGCCTTGAACTTGATCTCAGCGTTACACAGCACGTCGGGGTTGGGCGTGCGGCCAGCGGCATATTCGCGCAAGAATTCGGCGAACACACGGTCGCGGTATTCGGTGGCGAAGTTTACGGCTTCCACGTCGATGCCGAGCAGGTCGGCGACCGAGACGACGTCGATCCAGTCTTGCCGCGTGGAGCAGTATTCGTCGTCGTCATCGTCCTCCCAGTTCTTCATGAACAGGCCGACGACTTCGTAGCCCTGCTGCTTGAGCAGCCATGCGCTGACGGACGAGTCCACGCCGCCGGACATGCCGACGACGACGCGCCCCTTCTCGCCCGCGCTCACGGCTCGACGCTCTTCGCGGTCAGCGCCGAGACGTGGGTGTAGAGGACGTCGAGTGAGCCTTGCTTGCCGGCAAGATGATCCTCCACGCACTGCAGCAGCATGGGGCTGCGGTGGCGCGCGGCGCTGGCGCGGATTTCCTCCGGCGTCATCCACACGGTGCGCACGATGCCCATCTCCAGGGCGCGGCCCTCGTGGCAGCGACCGAGTTTGCCGCGGAAGGCGAAACGCAGATAGGTGACCGCTTCGCCGGTGCGCGAGGAATGGCCGGCGGCGAGATACACGCCGAGCAGCGCCGTCGGCGCGAAGTCGTAGGCGGTCTCCTCGAGCGCCTCGCGCACGACGGCCTGCAGCAGGGATTCGCCGGAGTCGAGATGGCCGGCCGGCTGATTGAGTTTCAAGCCTTCCGCGGTGTCTTCCTCGACGAGAAAAAACCTGCCTTCGCGCTCGATGACGGCGGCGACGGTGACGCGGGGTTTCCAGGAGGTGTTCATGAGGCGCTATTTTACCGGGGGCCGAAAATCCCGGCTTTGCAGTGTAATATTCTCGGTTCGCCGGCCTGCGCCGGCCGCCGCCCCAATAAAAACCTCAGGAGAACCCCGCATGGTCATCGGCATCCCGCTGGAGACGCGCTTTGGCGAAACCCGCGTTGCAGCGACTCCCGAAACCGTCAAGAAACTGGTGGGCCTGGGCCATCAGGTGTTGGTCCAATCCGGCGCTGGCCTGAACGCCAGCCAGCCCGATCTGGCCTACGAGGCCGCGGGCGCCTCGATCGTGGACGCCGCGCAGGCGATGGCCGCCGAGATCGTCCTCAAGGTGCGCGCGCCCTCCGCGGAAGAACGCGGCGCGTTGCGCAAGGGCGCCGTCGTCGTCGGCATGCTCGATCCATTCGACGCCGAGAACAACGCCGCCATGGCCACCGCCGGCCTCACCTCCTTCTCCCTGGAAGCCGCGCCGCGCACTACGCGCGCGCAGAGCATGGACGTGCTTTCCTCGCAGGCCAACATCGCCGGCTACAAGGCCATTATGGTCGCCGCCAACCACTATCAGCGCTTCATGCCCATGCTGATGACCGCCGCCGGCACCGTGAAGGCCGCACGCATGCTCATCCTGGGCGCGGGTGTCGCCGGCCTGCAGGCCATCGCCACGGCCAAGCGCCTTGGCGCGGTGATCGAAGCCTCGGACGTGCGTCCGGCGGCCAAGGAGCAGATCGAATCGTTGGGCGCGAAGTTCGTCGACGTGCCCTTCCTGACCGACGAGGAACGGGAGATTGCCCAGGGAGTGGGCGGCTACGCGCGTCCCATGCCGGCTGACTGGATGCGCCGTCAGGCTGAGCTGGTCGCCGAGCGCGCCAAGCAGGCCGACATCGTCATCACCACCGCCCTGATCCCCGGCCGCAAGGCTCCCACCCTGCTCTCGGCCGACACCGTGCAGCAGATGAAGCCCGGCTCGGTCGTGGTCGACCTGGCCGCAGGCAAGGGCGAGAACGGCGCGGGCAACTGCCCGCTGACCGAGGCCGACAAGGTCGTGCTCAAGCACGGCGTGACCCTCGTTGGCCACACCAATCTGGCCGGCATGGTGGCGGCGGACGCCTCCGCCCTGTACGCCCGCAACCTGCTCGACTTTCTCAAGCTGATCCTGGACAAGGAAGGCAAGCTGGTCGTCAATTTCGAGGACGACATCGTCAAGGCCTGCCTGATGTGCAAGGACGGCGCCATCCTGCGCGCCTGAGCGGCGCAACCGACACGCACTGAAAGAAACAAGATGCAAAGAATCATGCTCCGCGCCAAGCTGCACCGCGTCACCGTGACCGAGGCGGACCTGGAATACGAAGGCTCCTGCGGCATCGACGAGGATCTGCTCGACGCGGCCGACATGCGCGAGTTCGAGAAGATCGAGCTCTACAACATCAACAACGGCGAGCGCTTTTCCACCTACATCATCAAGGGTGCGCGCGGCTCCGGCGTGATCTCGCTCAACGGCGCGGCAGCCCGCAAGGCCCACGTCAGCGACCTGCTGATCATCTGCACCTACGGCCCGATAAGCGATGCGGATGCTGTGGCCTACAAGCCCAAGGTGATCCTGGTCGACGCGGCCAACCGCGTGCGCGAGATCAAGAAGATCTGAGAAAGAATCAATAAGGAGAGGGAATGGAGATCATCAACCATACCGTGATCAACCTGATCATCTTCGTGCTGGCCATCTACGTCGGCTATCATGTAGTCTGGAACGTCACGCCGGCGCTGCACACGCCGCTGATGGCCGTCACCAACGCGATCTCGGCGATCATCATCGTCGGCGCGATGCTGGCCGCCGCGCTCACCGTCACGCCGCTGGGCAAGGCCATGGGCGTGCTGGCCGTGGCCCTGGCCGCGGTGAACGTCTTCGGCGGCTTCCTGGTGACCCGCCGCATGCTGGAGATGTTCAAGAAGAAAGAATCCAAGGTGGGGGGGAAAGCCTGATGAGCCTCAACCTCGTAACCCTGCTCTACCTGCTCGCCTCGATCTGCTTCATCCAGGCGTTGAAGGGCCTCTCCTCGCCCAAGTCGGCGCGCATGGGCAACGCCTTCGGCATGGCCGGCATGACCATCGCCGCGCTCACCACCATCGCCCTGACCCTCAAGATCTTCGGCATGCAGCAGTCCGGCAACGAAAGCCTGGGCCTGGGCACCGTGCTCGCCGGCCTGGTGATCGGCGGCGGCGTGGGCGCGACCATGGCCAAGCACGTCGAGATGACCAAGATGCCCGAACTGGTGGCCTTCATGCATTCGATGATCGGCCTGGCGGCGGTGTGCATCGCCGTGGCGGCCGTGGCCGAGCCTGGCGCGCTTGGCATTCAGCTGGTCGACGGGCAGATCCCCGTGGGCAACCGAGTGGAGCTCTTCATCGGCACCTTCGTCGGCGCGATCACCTTCTCCGGCTCGGTCATCGCCTTCGGCAAGCTCTCGGGCAAGTACAAGTTCCGCCTGTTCCAGGGCGCGCCGGCGCAGTTCGCCGGCCAGCATCTGCTCAATCTGGTCCTGGGTCTGGTGATGCTGGGCTGCGGCCTGTGGTGGTTCCTCGGCGGCACGAGCGGCGATGCGCAGAACTGGACGCCCTATGTGATCATGACCGTCATCGCCTTCGTGCTCGGCGTGCTGATCATCATCCCGATCGGCGGCGCGGACATGCCGGTGGTGGTGTCGATGCTCAACTCCTACTCGGGCTGGGCGGCGGCGGGCATCGGCTTCTCGCTGAACAACTCGATGCTGATCATCGCCGGCTCACTGGTGGGCTCCTCGGGCGCCATCCTCTCGTACATCATGTGCAAGGCGATGAACCGCTCCTTCTTTAACGTGCTGCTCGGCGGCTTCGGCGCGGCCCCGGCCGCCGCCGGCGCGGCCGGCCAGGTGCAGCGCAGCGTCAAGTCCGGCTCGGCCGACGACGCGGCCTTCCTGATGACCAACGCTGAAACCGTGATCATCGTCCCTGGCTACGGCCTGGCGGTGGGGCGCGCGCAGCATGCGCTCAAGGAGCTGGCCGAGAAGCTCACGCACAAGGGCGTGACCGTGAAGTACGCGATCCACCCGGTGGCGGGCCGAATGCCCGGCCACATGAATGTGCTGCTGGCCGAGGCGGAAGTGCCCTACGACCAGGTCTTCGAGATGGAAGACATCAACGCGGAATTCGGTCAGGCCGACGTGGTCCTGGTGCTGGGCGCGAACGACGTGGTCAACCCCGCCGGGAAGAACGACCCCGCCTCGCCAATCGCCGGCATGCCCATCCTCGAGGCCTACAAGGCTAAGACCATCATCGTGAACAAGCGCTCGATGGCCGCCGGCTATGCGGGTCTGGACAACGAGCTGTTCTACCTGGACAAGACCATGATGGTCTTCGGCGACGCCAAGAAGGTCGTCGAGGACATGGTCAAGGCCGTGGAGTAACGGACGGCGCCTGCGGCCATCCCCGCGCGGTAAACAAAGCCCCGGTCATCCTGGGCTTTTTCATTGCGGACAGGGATCTCCGCACCAGGCCGCCCTATCTAGGAAGATGCCCGAGCATTTTCCGATTCCGGCGCTGTGCCCGCTCCAGACGGGCCGGATTTCCCTATGCTAGATTGAGTCGGCGTGACGCCGGCCACTTCAAAGGGGGAATACAGATGAAGACATTCGCAGCAATAGGCATCCTCGCAGCCGCGATCCTGATGGCCTCGGGCCAAGCGCAGGCGACCGGCTGGGGCGACGTGGGCATTCAGCCCATGAATTCGTGCAACAGGTACACCCACAATTTCAACGCCTCGAAATACACCGAACTCCTCACCGAGTTCAGGCGCGTCGCCGGGTTGAGGCCTTCGGTTGAGAACGTCCGATATATGATGGCCATCAAGAGCAGGATGGACGGCATCGCGGCAATCGAGAGGGCCTGCGGAAGACTTCCCAGCGTTCCCGTCTGAGGCGCCGCATAGCGCCGCATTCACGCGGCACGGGAGTTGTGTTCAGCGCCTTGCGGGCACAGACGCCCATATCAGCGCTTCGCGGCCGAAACCGAATCCTTCCTGACGGCACTTCGTCTCCGGCCGGGCCGCCAAACGGCGTCCGGCCGTTTTTGTCCCACAAGGAGACGAGCCATGAAAACGCCGATGCTTTCCCTGGTCCTGGCCGCGTTCGCGCTGACGCAGACGCCGCCCGCGCAGGCCTATCCGCGCCTGTGCTTCAAGAAGGCGCAGATCGAATACAAGCAGCACCTGAAAAACATCGAGGACGCCATGCGGCGTCTGCCTCTATCCCTGCCCGTCTCAAGTCCAGAGGGCAAGGTCGCGCTGGGGCTGAGCAGCGCATGGTGGCGACTCAGGCACGGACTCGATGAGGAGATATTGCGCTGCAGGGAGCTTGCGCCTAAGGCGCTCGCCGCCGCGCGGGCCCCGGCCCCGGTTATTGACGCGCGCTGCCCGCCACCATCGCAATCCGGAACAGCCGGCATTCGATCGGGCCGTTGAACAGCGGTGTGCGCCTCGATTCCTTGAGGCGCATGCGGCGCGGTAAATCGAGATCGTCGGTGAGGACGTGGATGGTCCAGCCGGCGAAGGCCTGCTTGAGCGTGGAGGCGAAGGTGGCGGCGAATTCATTGGCCTCCTCCTCGGCACGGGGATCCATCTCCAGCTTGGCCGGCGCGATCCGCTTGCCTTTAACGCGCTCGGCCGGCGCCTGCTTGCCGCGCACCGCGATGCGCTCGCCGTAGGGCGGGTTGAGCAGCATCACGCCCGGCTCGTCGAAGGGCGGACGGGCAAAGCGCGCGTCCAACTGCTTGAGCCAGGGCTCGCCCGGCAGGCCGGCGTGCTCCCAGTTGGCGTGGGCGATCTCGAGCATGTCGCCGGAGATGTCGCTGCCGGCGATCCGCAGCCGCCGGTCCGCGTTGCGCCCGGCGATGTCCCGCGCCTGGCCGCGCAGCGTCTTCCATACCTTGCCGTCGAAGCCCGAGAGCTGCTCGAAGCCGAAACGCCGGTTGGCGCCCGGCGCGATGCCCAGCGCGAGCTGCGCGGCTTCGATCAGGAAGGTGCCGCTGCCGCACATGGGGTCGTAAAAGGGCTGCCCAGGCTGCCAGCCGGAGCGCCGCAGAATGCCGGCCGCGAGATTTTCCTTGAGCGGCGCCTCGCCCTTTTGAGTGCGCCAGCCGCGTTTGAAGAGCGGCTCGCCGGAGGTGTCGAGATAGAGCGTGTAGCGGTCTTCTGTGAGGTGGCCGAAGATGCGCACGTCGGGGCGCACGGTGTCGACGTCGGGCCGGTCGCCGGTCTTGTCGCGCAGGCGGTCGCAGACGCCGTCCTTGATCTTCAGGGTGGTGAAGTTCAGGCTCTTGAGCGGCGACTTTCTGGCGGTGAGGTCCACGCGCAGGGTCTGGCCCTTGCGCATGTGTTTTTCCCAGGCTACGCCGAGCGCGCTCGAATAGATGTCGTCCTCGCTGCGGTAGGGGCCGTTGGCCACCTGCTGCAGGATGCGGCTGGCGATGCGGCTGTGCAGGTTGGCGGCGTAGACGGCGGCGCTCTGGCCGGAGAAATGCACGCCGCCGTTGACCGTCTTGTCGACCTTGAGCGCCGCGGCCGGCAGCGCGGCGGCAGCCAGTACGCCGATCTCGGCGAGCTCCTGGGCAAGCGCTTCTTCCAGCCCGCGCGGGCAGATGGCGAAATAGGGTTGGCTGCTCATTGGGCTCCCGTTGGCTGTGCAAGGACCGGCGCCGCGCGCGGTCCCGGATTCGGCTGAAAAATCAGAAAGGCTTGACCACCGCGAGCACGACCGCCGCCAGCATCAGCGGCACCGGCGCTTCGTTGAACCAGCGGTACCAGGTGTGGGCGCGCGTGTTGCGGCCTTGCTCGAACTTACGCAGCAGCACGCCGCAGCCGTGGTGATAGCCGATGACGAGCGGCACCACGAAGAGCTTGGCATGCAGCCATCCCGCCCCCTGGCCGATGCCGAACCCCAGCCAGAGCCCGAGCCCGAAGGCGAGCGCGAAGACCGCGAGCATGGTGGCGAAGCGGTAGAGCTTGCGCGCCATCAGCAGAAGGCGCGCCTTGACCGCGGCCTTGACGGCCGCGTCGGCCTCTTCCTGCTCGGCCATGGCCAGATTCACGAAGATGCGCGGCAGGTAGAACAGCCCGGCGAACCAGGAAGCCACGAACAGGATGTGCAGGCTTTTGACCCAGAGCATCGTCAAGCTGCGCGATCAGGTGCGGACTTCGCCGTTGCCCAGCACGATGTACTTGAGCGAGGTCAGGCCTTCGAGGCCGACCGGGCCGCGGGCGTGCAGCTTGTCGTTGGAGATGCCGATCTCGGCGCCCAGGCCGTATTCGAAGCCGTCGGCGAAGCGCGTCGAGGCGTTGACCATGACGCTGGCGGAATCCACCTCGCGCAGGAAGCGCATCGCGGCGCTGTGGTCCTCGGTGACGATGGCGTCGGTGTGGGCCGAGCTGTAGTGGTTGATGTGCGCCATGGCGGCGTCGAGGCCGGCGACGATGCGGATGGCGATGATGGGCGCCAGGTATTCGGTGTGCCAGTCTTCCTCTGTGGCGTCGACGAGGCTGGAGAAGCCGTGCTTATCGAGCAGCGCGCGGGCTTCCTTGCTGACGCGCATTTCCACTTTCTTGTCGCGGTAGATGGCGCAGATGGTTGGCAGGAAGCGCTCGGCGACGCCTTCGGCGACGAGCAGCGTCTCCATGGTGTTGCAGGGCGAATAGCGCTGGGTCTTGGCGTTGTCGCAGATGCGCACGGCCTTGTCCATGTCGGCGGCGGCGTCCACGTAGACGTGGCAGATGCCGTCGAGGTGCTTGATCATGGGCACGCGCGCGTCTTCCATCAGACGCGCAATCAGGCTCTTGCCGCCGCGCGGCACGATGATGTCGATGTATTCGGTCATCGTGATCATCTCGCCCACCACGGCGCGGTCGGTGGTCTGCACCACCTGCACTGCGTCGGCGGGCAGGCCGGCGCCGGACAGGCCTTCCAGGATCAAGGCGGCGAGCGCGGTGTTGGAGTCGATGGCTTCGGAGCCGCCGCGCAGGATGGCGGCGTTGCCCGACTTCAGGCACAGGGCCGCTGCGTCGATGGTCACATTGGGCCGCGATTCGTAGATGATGCCGATCACGCCCAGGGGCACGCGCATCTGGCCGACCTGGATGCCGGAGGGCTGGGTGCGTAGATTGCTCATCTCGCCGACCGGATCGGCCAGCGCGGCGATCTTCTCCAGGCCCAGGGCCATGCCGGCGATGACTTTGTCGGTCAGCGTGAGGCGGTCGATGAAGGCCGCGTCGAGGCCCTTCTCCCTGGCGCGAGCGACGTCGCCGGCGTTGATCGTCTTGAGCTTCTCGGCGTCGCGGCACACGGCAGCGGCGATCGCCAGCAGCGCGGCGTTCTTGGCGGAGGTCTTGGCGCGTGCCATGTCCCGCGATGCGGCGCGGGCGCGCTTGCCGAGGTCTTGCATGGTGTTGCCCAAGTCTTTCGGATTCATTTCATCATCAGGCCAAGATCGAGCAGGCCGTCCCATACGTTGGCGGGCAGTTCAGGTTCTCGCAGGCCCTTGGCGAGCCGGTCGAGCCTGCTGGAGAGGGAGAGCGCGGCGCGCAGGCGGCGGGCGTCGAGCCGGCCGAGCGCATCGGGGACCAGGCGCTCGCGCGCACCCCAGACGCGGTTGTCCCGCAGCATCTGGGCCATGGGCTTGCCCTCGTCCAGGCCCTTGCGAACTTTGCATAATACGCGAATTTCCTCGGTCATCGCCCACAGGGCAAGGACGTGCGACTCGCCTTCGCCGCGCAGTCCGTCTAGCATACGCGCCAGGCGCGCCATGTCGCCGGAAAGCATGGCTTCGGAGAGCTTGAAGACGTCGTAGCGGGCGACGTTGAGCACGGCGTCCTGGATCTGCTCGAAGCTGATCTCGCCGGCCGGGAAGAGTAGGCCGAGCTTCTGGATCTCCTGATGCGCGGCGAGCAGGTTGCCCTCGACCTTGTCGGCGATGAATTGCAGCGCTCGGCGGCCGGCTTCGCCGGTGGGCACCTTCTGCTGCTGGGCGGCCAGACGCGCCGAGATCCACTGGGGCAGGCGGCTGCGGTCGACCAGATCGATCTTGACGCCGACGCCGGCGGCTTCGAGCGCGGCGAACCAGGCCGACTTCTGCGTGGTCATGTCCAGGCGCGGCAGGGTGACGAGGGTGACGGTGTCGGGATCGGCGTTCTGCAACTGGGCGGCGGCATAGTCGCGGATGGCCTGGCCGCCTTCCTTGCTGGGCTTGCCGGTGGGGATGCGCACTTCGACGAGCTTGCGGTTGCCGAAGAGCGACATGCTCTGGCTGGCATTGAGCAGATCGGCCAAGGCAAAGCCGCGTTCGGCGGTATGGACTTCGCGTTCGCTGTAGCCGTGGGCGCGGGCGGCCTTGCGGATGGCGTCGACCGCCTCGAGCACGAGCAGATGCTCGTCGCCGTGCAGAACGTAGATGGGCGCCAGCCGGGGCTGGGCCAGATGCTGTGCCAGCGCCTCAGGTCTGAGCTGCATCTCAGCGCTTGTTGGGATCGGCGGCGGGCGCAGCCAGGGCGCCGGCGGCGCTGGCCGCTGTGCCGGACTCGGGCTTGAGCGCCTCGGGCGGCTTGGCGGAGCCCCCGCGCGGCTTCACCACGGAGAGGTGACGCAGTAGCTGCTTGGCGACGTCTTCTTCCATGTTGCGGTAGAGCGCGGCCTCTTCGTCCTGCTTGCCCAGCACCGCGCTTTCGCTGAAGGTGAGGTCTCGGGTGAAGGTCAGGTCCGAGGGCGGGATCAGTTCGCGGCCCTGGCCGTCGGTGAGGTGATAGGCGACGGAAAGGCTCAAGCGCAATTCGCACGCCTGGCCCTGGGAGTTGAGCGAGAGGATCTGGCGGCCGCGGGCGTCGTTGTCGATGTAGAGCACCGCCTCGGCGTCCTTGGGGTTGTCCACGATCTTCGTGTCCGTGCCCAGGCGCACGTTGCGGTGAACTTCGGCGGCGACCGAACCGGTCTTTCCGGTGATGAACAGAGACTTGAACGCCAGGTTCCGCGCGCCGCGCAGATGAAAGCCGCAAGCCGTCAGCGAGGCGGCGAGCGGCAGGGTCGGGAGCAGGATCAGCAGGTTGCGGCGGCGCATGGCGTTCTCCTAGGAAGGGGCTTGCCGGTTACAGGACCACGTTGACGAGACGGCCGGGCACGACGATGACCTTCTTGGCCGGCGCGCCCTGCGCCTGCTTGACCACGGCCTCGCTTTGCAGCGCGGCCTGCTCGATGGCGGCCTTGTCGGCCTGGGCGCTCACGCGGATGCTGCCGCGCATCTTGCCGTTGATCTGCAGAACGAGTTCGATCTCGGATTGCACCAGGGCGGCCTCGTCGACTTCGGGCCAAGCCGCGTCGAGGATGTCGCCCAGCACGGCGGCGTAGCCGAGCTCCGTCCACAGCGCATGGACGATGTGCGGAACGACCGGATACAGCACGCGCAGCAGGATGCCCAGGCATTCGGCGCGCAGGGCCGGCGCGGCGTCCTTGGCGCCTTCGAGCGCGTTGAGCATCTTCATCGCGGCGGAGACCACGGTGTTGTACTGGATGCGCGAGAAATCGTAGTTGGCCTGCTTGAGCACCGAGTGGATTTCGCGGCGCAGCTCGTCGGAGCCCTGCGGCGCGCCGGCGGCGATGCCCTGGCGCACGGCGTCGGCGTTCGCATGGCCGTAGTTCCACAAGCGGCGCAGGAAGCGCGTCGCGCCCTCGACGCCGCTCTCGGACCATTCGAGCTGCTGCCCGGGCGGCGCGGCGAACATGACGAATAGGCGCGCGGTGTCGGCGCCGTACTGGTCGATCAGGGCCTGCGGATCGATGCCGTTGTTCTTGGACTTGGACATCTTCTCCACGCCGCCGATCTGCACCGGCTTGCCGTCGGCGCGCAGGGTCGCGCCCATGGGCCGGCCGCGCTCATCGACCTGCAGGTCCACGTCGGAGGGATTGATCCATTCCTTGCGGCCGTCGGCGTCCTCGCGGAAATAAGTCTCGTTGAGCACCATGCCCTGGGTGAGCAGGTTGGTGAAGGGCTCGCCGAATTTGAGCAGGCCCAGGTCGCGCATGACCTTGGTCCAGAAGCGCGCGTAGAGCAGGTGCAGGATGGCGTGTTCGATGCCGCCGATATACTGGTCCATCGGCATCCAGTAATCGTTGTGCGCGTCGACCATGGTCGGGGCGTCGGGGCCGGCGTAGCGCATGTAGTACCAGGACGAGTCCACGAAGGTGTCCATGGTGTCGGACTCGCGCCGCGCGGGCTTGCCGCAGGACGGGCAGGCGCAGTTGACGAAGTCGGTGCGCTTGTTCAGCGGATTGCCGCTGCCGTCGGGGATGCAGTCCTCGGGCAGCACGACCGGCAGGTCTTTCTCCGGCACCGGCACTTCGCCGCAGGATTCGCAGTGGATGATGGGGATGGGGGTGCCCCAGTAGCGCTGGCGCGAAACGCCCCAGTCGCGCAGGCGGAAGGTGGTCTTCTTCTCGCCCAGGCCCTGGGCGGCGAGGTCGGCAGCCACGGCGTCGACCGCGGCGGCATGGCCCAGGCCATCGTACTTGCCGCTGGCGACGCAGGCGCCGCACTCCTTGTCGCCGTACCACTCCTGCCAGGCTTCGTCGCTGAAAGCCTGGCCTTCGACGGCGATGACCTGCTTGATCGGCAGCTTGTATTCTTTGGCGAAGGCGAAATCGCGCTCGTCGTGCGCGGGCACGCCCATGACGGCGCCGTCGCCGTAGCTCATCAGCACGTAGTTACCGACCCAGACCTCGACCTGCGCCCCGCTCAGCGGATGCGTGACGAAGAGGTCGGTGGGCATGCCTTCCTTCTCCATGGTGGCCATGTCGGCCTCCATGACGCTGCCTCGCTTGCACTTCTCGACGAAGGCGGCGAGCGCGGGATTGGAGGCGGCCGCGTGCGCGGCCAGCGGATGCTCGGCGGCCACAGCGCAGAAGGTGACGCCCATGATGGTGTCGGCGCGCGTGGTGAAGACGTGCAGCTTGCCGTCCTGGATCAGCTTGCCGTCGGCGCCCTTGATCTCATGCGGGAAGGCGAAGCGCACGCCGAAGCTCTTGCCGATCCAGTTCTGCTGCATGAGCTTGACGCGCTCGGGCCAGCCCAGGCCGTCGAGGTCGGCGAGCAGCTCCTGCGCGTAGGCGGTGATGTTCAGGTAGTAGCCAGGGATCTCGCGCTTTTCCACGAGCGCGCCTGAGCGCCAGCCGCGGCCGTCGATGACCTGCTCGTTGGCGAGCACGGTCTGGTCGACCGGGTCCCAGTTGACGACCTGAGTCTTGCGGTAGGCAATGCCCTTCTCGCGCATCTTCAGGAACAGCCACTGGTTCCAGCGGTAGTAGTCGGGCTTGCAGGTGGCGACCTCGCGCGACCAGTCGATCGCGAAGCCCATCGCCTGCATCTGCTTCTTCATGTAGGCGATGTTGTCGTAGGTCCAGGCCGCCGGCGCGACCTTGTTGTTCAGCGCGGCGTTCTCCGCCGGCATGCCAAAGGCGTCCCAGCCCATGGGCATCAGCACGTTGTAGCCCTTCATGCGCAGATGGCGGGCCATGACGTCGTTGATGGTGTAGTTGCGCACGTGGCCCATGTGCAGCTTGCCCGAGGGATAGGGCAGCATGGAGCAGGCGTAGAACTTGGGCTTGAGCTTGCCGTCGGCGGACTTGGCGTTTTCCGTGACGCGGTAGGCGTCGATCTTGCGCCAGTGGTTTTGCGCAGCCGTCTCGACGGCGGAGGGGAGATATCGTTCTTGCATTACTGACTCTGGATTACAAGCCCTGCATTACAGACCCAGCACTGCTTGCATGTCGTACAGGCCGCTGGTTTTCGTGGTGAGGAAGCGCGCGGCGCGTAGCGCGCCTTCGGCATAGGACTGGCGGCTGGAGGACTTGTGGGTGATCTCGATGCGCTCGCCAGGACCGGCGAAGAGAACGGTGTGATCGCCGACGATGTCGCCGCCGCGGATGGTGGTGAAGCCGATGGTGCCGGCTTCGCGCGCGCCGGTGTTGCCCTGACGGGCGTAGACCGCCTTCTCGTCGAGTTCGACGCCAAGTTCACGGGCGACGATCTCGCCCATGTGCAGCGCGGTGCCCGAGGGCGCGTCCACCTTGTGGCGATGGTGGGCTTCGATGATTTCGATGTCGTAGCCGCTGTACATGATGCGCGCTGCCAGCTCGATGAGCTTGAAGGTGGCGTTGACGCCCACGCTCATGTTCGGCGCGAAGACCATGGGCAGGTGCTGGCTCGCGTCCTTGAGCGCCTGCTTGCCGGCTTCGTCGAAGCCGGTGGTGCCGATCACCATCTTCACTCCCTTGGTCTTGGCGACGGCCAGATGGGCCAGCGTGCCGTCGGGGCGCATGAAGTCGATCAGGCAGTCGGCCTTGGACAGGCCCTGGGCGATATCTGCGGTGATGCGCACGCCCGTCTGGCGGCCGAGCCAAGCGGCGGCGTCCTCGCCCATGCCGGGCGAGCCGGCGACGTCGAGCGCGCCGGCCAGCTCCATGTCCGGCGCCGCGAGGATAGTCTCGATGAGCATGTGGCCCATGCGGCCGGACGCGCCGGCCACGGCGATTCGAAGCTTGGTCATTTCTGCTCCGCGGGCTTGGCGTCGGAAGAGGGAGCAGAAGCAGGCGAAGAAGCGGGCGCGGCGGCCGGCGCCTTGGCGGGCGCTTCCTTGCCGATCTGGCCGCGAGCGGGCTGTTTCAGGCCGTCGATTTCCTGGATGAGCTCGTATTCGGAGGGCAGGTCGTTGCCGCCGAAGCGCACGAGCTTGTCGCCTTCGAAGAACACGGTGAAGTGGTGCTGCTGGACGATGGTCTCGCTGCCGTGGCGGAAGGAGAAGTAGTAGTCCCAGCGGTCGGCGTGGAAGATGTCGGTGAGCAGCGGCGTGCCCAGCAGGAAGCGCACCTGCTCGCGGGTCATACCGGCCTTGAGCTGGGCCACGGACTCGCGCGAGACGAAGTTGCCCTGGACCACGGTGATCCGGTACAGCGTGAAGAAGTCCAGCATCCGCTTGCTGGCGCTGTCATATGTGCCGCATGCGCTCAGCAGCAGCGAAACAGCAGCGGGCATAAAAACCATCTGCACCGCACGGATATTCCGTTGGCTCATTGCATTTCCTCGAAAATTTTTTGAGATCGGCGGTGCGATAATATTACGACCCACATTCACACCCAAACCGCTTATCATAAACCCGTTATTCTACTGTACTTACCTGGCATGCCAAATTCAGCCGACCTCAAGAATATAGGCTTAAAAGCCACGGTTCCTCGCCTGAAAATCCTCGATATTTTCCAGACGAGCGGACAGCGCCACTTCAGCGCCGAAGACGTCTATCGCACCTTGCTCGCCGAACATATGGAGATCGGCCTGGCGACGGTCTATCGCGTGCTCACGCAGTTTGAGCAGGCCGGCCTGCTGACCCGCAATAATTTCGAATCCGGCAAGGCGATTTTCGAACTGAATCAGGGCAGCCATCACGACCACCTGGTCTGCATCGATTGCGGCCGCGTGGAAGAGTTTTTCGACAAGGAAATCGAAAGCCGGCAGAAAACCATCGCCACGGAACGCGGCTATGCGCTGCACGAGCATGCCTTGGCTTTATATGGTGCTTGCACAAAGAAAAATTGTTCGCACCGGGAAGCCAAGCAGTTAGAGTAGGGATTCACGACTTGCGCCAGACGGTGCAAGTCCCAGGGTGGAATCTATTCCACCCAAAAAAGATGCCGCGGCGCAATGCCGCGGCATCTTCATTTCCTGCGAGCCGTACTTACTTCTCGGCCATCAAGGCAACGGTCGTGTCCAGCATCCGGTTGCTGAAGCCCCATTCATTGTCATACCAGCTCGACACCTTCACGAGGCGGCCGGCGACCTTAGTCAACGTCGAGTCGTAGGTCGACGAGGCCGGGTTGTGGTTGAAGTCCGAGGAGACTAGCGGCGCGGTGTTGTAGTCAAGGATACCCTTGAGCTCGCCTTCGGAGGCGGCCTTGAGGATGGCGTTGACTTCGTCGATGGTGGTGTCGCGCGCGGCGATGAAGGACAGGTCGACGATGGAGACGTTGATCGTCGGCACGCGGATCGCGAAGCCGTCGAGCTTGCCGTTGAGTTCGGGCAGCACCAGACCGACCGCGGCGGCGGCGCCGGTCTTGGTCGGGATCATATTCTGCGTGGCCGAGCGGGCGCGGCGCAGGTCTTCGTGCATGACGTCGGTGAGCGCCTGGTCGTTGGTGTAGGCGTGCACGGTTGTCATCAGGCCGGAGACGACGCCGATCTTGTCGTGCAGCGGCTTGACCAGCGGCGCGAGGCAGTTGGTGGTGCAGCTGGCGTTGGAGATGACGGTGTCGCTGGCCTTGAGGGTCTTGTGGTTGACGCCGTAGACGATGGTGGCGTCCACGTTCTTGCCGCCTGGGGCGGAAATCACGACCTTCTTGGCGCCGCTGGCGATGTGGGCGGAGGCCTTTTCCTTGGTGGTGAAGAAGCCCGTGCATTCGAGCACCACGTCCACGCCCAGCTCGCCCCAGGGCAGCTCGGCGGGGTTGCGCTTGGCGAGCACGCGGATCTTGTCGCCGTTGACCACCATGTAGTCGCCGTCGACCGTGACGGTGCCGGGTAACTTGCTGTGGGCGGTGTCGTACTGGGTCAGGTGGGCGTTGGTCTTGGCGTCGCCCAGGTCATTGATGGCGACGATTTCAATGCCGTGCTTCTTGCCGGACTCGTAGTGGGCCCGCAGCACGTTGCGGCCGATGCGGCCGTAGCCGTTGATGGCGACTTTGATGGTCATGCATGCTCTCCTAGATAAAAACCATGCGGCCGGGCGCGGGCAGGCGCCAGACCGGCTTGTTTAGTTCAAATCACCGACTTGACGGTGTTGGCGACGTTCTCGGCGGTCAGGTTGAAGTGCTTGAACAGCACGCCGGCCGGAGCCGATTCGCCATAGACGTCGATGCCCACCACCGCGGCGCATTGATATTTCCACCAGAAGTCAGTCACGCCTGCCTCAACGGCCACGCGCGGCACACCCGCGGGCAGGGTGTCGGCCTTGTAGACGGCGTCCTGGCGGTCGAAGACTGTGGTCGAGGGCAGGGATACGATGCGCATCCGCACGCCTTCCTTGGCGAGCGCGTCGGCGGCTCTCACCGCGAGGCCAACTTCGGAGCCGGTGGCGAGGAGCACGGCGTCTGGCTTGCCGGTCTTGACGTTGACCTCGTCCTTGAGCACATAGCCGCCGCGCGAGATCAGGCGCAGCTGCGCCAGGCTGCGCTGGTTGGGCGGCAGGTTCTGGCGGCTGAAGATGAGCGCGCTGGGGCCGTTCTTGCGGCGCAGCGCTTCGGCCCAGGCCACGGCGGTCTCGGTGGCATCGGCCGGACGCCAGACGTCCAGGTTGGGAATCAGGCGCAGGCTCGAGACGTGCTCGATCGACTGGTGGGTCGGGCCGTCCTCGCCCAGACCGATGGAGTCGTGCGTGAAGACGAAGAGCGAGCGGATCTTCATCAGCGCCGCCATGCGCAGGGCGTTGCGGCTGTAGTCGGAGAAGGTCAGGAAAGTGCCGCCGTAGGGGATGTGTCCGCCGTGCAGGGCGACGCCGTTCATGATGGCGCTCATGCCAAATTCGCGCACGCCGTAGTTGACGTAGTTGCCGCCGCCTTCGCCGCGCACGGGCTTGCTGCCGCTCCAGTTGGTCAGGTTCGAGCCGGTCAGGTCGGCGGAGCCGCCGAGCATCTCGGGCAAGCGCGAGGCATAGGCCTCGATGGCGTTCTGGCTGGCCTTGCGGCTGGCGATGTTCTCGGTCTTGGCCTGGCAGGCGGCCACGTAGTCGGCGACCGCGGCGTCGAAGCCGGCGGGCAGCTCGCCCTTGGCGCGGCGCTGGAATTCGGCGGCCTCCTTGGGGAAGGCCTTGGCGTAGGCGGCGAAGGCCGCGTTCCATTCGGCCTGGGCCGCGCCACCGCTCTTTCGGGCGTCGAATTCCGCATAGACTTCGGCGGGCACTTCAAAGGGCGGCAGGGTCCAGCCTAGGGCTTCGCGGGTGGCGGCGATCTCGGCCGCGCCCAGCGGCGCGCCGTGCACGTCGTGGCCGCCAGCCTTGTTGGGCGAGCCCTGGCCGATCACGGTGCGGCAGCAGATCAGGGTGGGCCGGTCGCTGCGCTTGGCGGCGGCGATGGCGGCGTCGACCGCGTCCACGTCCTTGCCATCGACGTTGCGGATGACGTTCCAGCCATAGGCCTCGAAACGCTTGGGCGTGTCGTCGGCGAACCAGTGGACCACGTCGCCGTCGATGGAGATGCTGTTGTCATCCCACAGGGCGATCAGCTTGGACAGGCGCAGCGTGCCCGCCAACGAGCAGACCTCATGACTGATGCCTTCCATCAGGCAGCCGTCGCCGAGGAAGACATAGGTGTGGTGGTCGACCACGGCATGGCCGGGCCGGTTGAATTCCTCGGTGAGCAGGCGCTCCGCGAGCGCCATGCCCACGGCGTTGCTCAAGCCCTGGCCGAGCGGGCCGGTGGTGGTCTCGACGCCCGGGGTGATGCCGTATTCAGGATGGCCCGCGGTCTTGCTGTGGAGCTGGCGGAAATTGCGCAGCTCGGACATCTGCAGGTCGTAGCCGCTCAGATGCAGCAGCGAATAGAGTAGCATCGATCCGTGGCCGTTGGAGAGCACGAAGCGGTCGCGGTTGGACCAGGACGGGTCGGCGGGGTTGTGGCGCAGATGCCGCCCCCACAGGGCCACGGCGATGTCGGCCATGCCCATGGGCATGCCGGGGTGGCCGGAATTCGCTTGCTGGACGGCGTCCATGGACAGGACGCGGATGGCGTTGGCGATCAGTGTGGAGGATGCAGGCATGAGGCGCGTCGGGCTGGGATTTTGACAATTTCCCCGGGGAAACCGGAGCTTGAAATGCAGAAGCGGGATTTTAACAGACCTGCATGAACATCCCTGACAGCCGGCCGGAGCGTCACCGCGGCGCGCATTCAATGGTAGGCTAGCGCGCATGCGCAACCCACCCGCCGACACGGCCGCCTCCGAAGGACGGCAACTGCCGCGCTTCTACCTGCAGCCGCGCCCCGCCCTTGGCATCGCGGTGGGACATGTGCTCGCCTTGCCGGAGAAACTGGCCCACCACGTGCGCGTGCTGCGCCTGGAGGCCGGCGACAAGATCGTTCTCTTCGACGGCAGCGGCGGCGAATATCTGAGCAGCCTCGAAGGCGTGGGCAAGCACACGGTCATGGCCAAACTCGACGCCTTCAGTCCGCGCGAAGCCGAACCCGCTTACCGAATCGTGCTGGCCCAGTCGGTGGCCGGCGGCGACAAGATGGACTGGGTGGTGGAGAAGGCCGTCGAGCTCGGCGTGCATGCGATCCAGCCACTGCTCAGCGCGCGCGGCGTCGTGCGTCTGTCCGGCGAGCGCGCCACCCGGCGCGTCGCGCACTGGCAGGCATTGGCGGCGGCGGCCTGCGAGCAATGCGAGCGCAACCGCGTCCCCCTTGTCCGGCCTCTGCTCAACCTCGAAAACTGGCTTGCCAAGCTGGGCGGGCAGCCCGGCATGGTGATGGCGCCGTCCGCAGCGACCAGCCTGGCCGAGGTCGCCGGCGGACAGACGATCAGATCGGCGCGGCGCGAAGGCCGCGCGATCACCCTGCTCGTCGGTCCCGAGGGCGGCTTCGCCCCCGAGGAGGAAGCCCAGGCGATCACGGTCGGTCTGGCCGCAGTGAAAATGGGGGAGCGGGTCCTGCGCTGCGAGACGGCTGGCCCGGCGGCGCTCGCAGCGCTGGCGACGATCTGGGGCGAGTTCTGAGAGGAGCCTCTGGAGCAGCCAAATAAAAACCGGCCAATCGAAGCCAGTTTTTATTTGGCGGACGCTGCGTCAGGCGAAGGCGTAGAAGACCCGGAACGGAATCTTGCGCTCAGCCCAGAAGTCCGCCGCATCGCGGAAGACGTCAAGCAAGGTCTCGCGTGCTTCCTTGTCGAACTTGGGCGCGCAAGGCAGGCCTTCGAGCACGATCACGAAACCAGGCTGCGAACCAGCCTTGTGCAGCAGGTCGGTGAGGTTGCCGCTGAGCGAATCGAAACTCTTGGCGTAGGGCTTCGGGAAAAGGAAAGCGGCGCCGATCGTCTCCAGCACCTCGGCGCGGGTCTGCGCCTCGGCGCAGTTCGCGAAGAGGAAGTGCTGGCCCAGCGATTCGGCGGCCTGCGCCAGCTCCAGCACGCGAAACGCACGGATGGACTGCACGATGTTGGGGCGGACGCTGCGGAAGATTTCCGGCGTTGCACCAAACACATCCTGGTCGACGAGCGCATTGGCCTGCGGAACTGGGGAATATGACGGGGCGCGGCGCAAGGCCGAACCGCCGATGACTTCGGTGTAGAAACTGCCGGGGTGATTTCCTGCGCGCTGCCAAGCCTCGCCGGGGGCGCGGTCATCGCGACCCGCGGGTGCTAGAATGGCCGCGCGGATGGTCGTCGTCATGGCTTTCGGTCTAGTCGTCATCGCTTTCGATCTATATGGTGCAGGACTGATTTTTACGAAAATCTGCTAGTCCTGGAGAGGATAAGCTTACCGAAATCGCGCCGACGAAGCAAGCTTTCCCCTGTAACAAAGAAGAGAAACCCTTTGTTTACAGAGACTTATCTGATTGTTTGCGCACACTTACCGAAAGCGCTCACTGGTGCGTCCGGAAGGGGTATCCAGACAGAAAAGCCGCAAAACTGCCTGGATTTGTCAGTACAAATTAACGCTGCGCCGCGGCATCGACCACGGCGAGCGCCGTCATGTTGACGATGCGCCGCACCGTTGCAGAAGCTGTCAGGATGTGTGCCGGCTTGGCGGCGCCCAGCAGCATCGGACCGATGGCGATGCCGTTGCCAGCCGCGGTCTTGAGCAGGTTGTAGGCGATATTGGCCGCGTCGATATTGGGCAGGACAAGCAGATTGGACTCGCCCTTGAGCGAGGAATCGCTCACCACGCTGGCGCGCAGCGTGGGATCGAGTGCCGCGTCGCCGTGCATTTCGCCGTCGACCTGGAGCTTCGGGGCGCGCTTGTGCAGGATGGCGAAGGTTTCACGCATCTTCAGGGCCGAAGGCGCATTGCTCGAACCGAAGTTGGAATGCGACAGCAGTGCGATCTTGGGCTCGATGCCCAAGCGGCGCAGCTCCTCGGCGGCCATCATCGTGATCTCGGCCAGTTCGTCCGCGCTCGGATCCTGGTTGATGTGCGTGTCGACGAGGAAGACCTGCCGACCGGGCAGCACCAGCGCGTTCATCGCGGCGTAGACCTTGGCACCGTTGCGATGGCCGATCATCTCGTCGATATAGACCAGATGCTGATGCGGGCTGCCGATGGTGCCGCAGATCAGACCGTCGGCATGCCCCTTGTGCAGCATCATCGCGCCAATCAGCGTCATGCGGCGGCGCATCTCCAGCTTGGCGAACTGCTGCGACACGCCCTTGCGCATGGTGAGGCGGTGATAGGTCTCCCAATAGTCGCGGTAGCGGTCGTCGTTCTCGGGATTGACCACTTCGAATTCGATGCCGGCGCGCATACGCAGACCGTAGCGCTCGATGCGGCGTTCGATCACCGCCGGGCGTCCGACCAGGATAGGATGGGCGATCTTCTCGTCGACGATCACCTGCACCGCGCGCAGGATGCGCTCGTCCTCGCCCTCGGCGAAGACGATGCGTTTCTTCTCCATCGGCACCTTGCGGGCGACGGAGAAGATCGGCTTCATCAGCGTGCCGGAGTGGTAGACAAACTGCTGCAGCTGCTCGCGATAGAGATCGAAGTCCTTGATCTGGCGCGTGGCCACGCCGGAGTCCATCGCGGCCTTGGCGACGGCCGGCGCGATCTTCACGATCAGGCGCGGATCGAAGGGCTTGGGAATCAGATACTCGGGGCCGAAGGCCACGCCGCTCATGCCGTAGGCCGAGGCGACGACTTCGCTCTGCTCGGCCTGCGCCAGCTCCGCCACGGCGTCGACCGCGGCGACTTCCATCTCGCGCGTGATCGTCGTGGCGCCCACGTCGAGCGCGCCGCGAAAGATGAAGGGGAAGCACAGGACGTTGTTGACCTGGTTCGGATAGTCGGTGCGGCCGGTGGCGATGATCGCGTCGTCGCGCACCGCCTTGACTTCCTCTGGGAGGATTTCCGGCGTGGGATTGGCGAGCGCGAAAACCAGCGGCCTGGCCGCCATCTTGGCGACCATCTCGGGCTTGAGCACGCCAGCAGCAGAAAGGCCGAGGAAGACGTCGGCGTCGGCGATCACGTCGGCGATCTCGCGCGCGTCGGTCCTCTGCGCGAATTTTTCCTTGGCCGGGTCCATCAGTTCCTTGCGGCCTTCGTAAACCACGCCGGCCAGGTCGGTGACCCAGATGTTCTCGCGCGGCATACCCATGTCGAGCAGCAGCTCCAGGCAGGCCAGATCCGCCGCGCCCGCGCCCGAGGTCACGAGCTTGACGTTCTTCAGATCCTTGCCGACGACCTTCAGGCCGTTGGTGATCGCCGCGCCGACGACGATGGCGGTGCCGTGCTGGTCGTCGTGGAAGACGGGCACCTTCATGCGCTCGCGCAGCTTGCGCTCAATATAGAAGCAGTCCGGTGCCTTGATGTCCTCGAGGTTGATGCCGCCGAAGGTGGGCTCGAGCGAGGCGATGATGTCGACCAGCTTGTCCGGGTCCTTCTCGTTGATCTCGATGTCGAAGACGTCGATGCCGGCGAACTTCTTGAACAGCACGCCCTTGCCTTCCATCACCGGCTTCGAGGCCAGCGGGCCGATGTCGCCCAGGCCGAGCACCGCGGTGCCGTTGGTCACGACGCCGATGAGATTGGAGCGGGAGGTGTAGCGCGCCGCGTTCGCGGGATCGGCAACGATCTCCTCGCAGGCCGCGGCCACACCGGGCGAGTATGCAAGAGAGAGATCGCGTTGATTGGTGAGCTGCTTGGTGGGAGTGACGGAGATTTTTCCCGGAGTGGGAAATTCGTGATACTCGAGCGCCGCTTTGCGCAATGCCTGTCTCTGCTTCTCCAACAGCTCTTGCTGTGAATCCATTTCCGGGTCTCCTGATGGCTTTTTATTGATCCGGCAGGAAGAAGTTTTCATGCGGCGTATTTGACGCGGGGATCCTGGAAGTAGGAT
>JALBVF010000029.1 GCA_025050535.1 Candidatus Protistibacter heckmannii | reverse complement strand
TATTGTTTAAATGCCGGATCAATAAGTGACTACAGTGGTTAAAATGCAGTGCTCAGAATTCCACATCCAGTTCGTCGAATTCGTCGGGCTCGAGCTGCGCGACGGCGATCCATTCAGCCATCTGCGGCAGCGCCATGATTTCGCGGCAGTAGGCCGAGCAGACCTCGTCGACCTGCACGTCGTAGGTCAGCAGGCGGGTGACCACGGGCGCGTACATCGCGTCGGCCATGAAGAGGCCGACGAAGAGGTAGGGGCCGCCGTAGGTCTCCAGGCATTCGCGCCAGATGGTGGTGATGCATTCGATGTCGCCGTGCGCCCGCGACCAGACCTTGAAATTGGGGAAATGGCCCTTGAGATTCATCGGCAGGGCGGCGTGCATCGCGGAGAAGCCTGAATGCATCTCGCCGCAGATCGAGCGGCAGCGCGCCCGGGTTTCCTTGTCGGCGGGGAGCAGGCCGGCCTTGGGCTTGATCTCGTTGAGGTATTCACCGATCGCCAGGGTGTCCAAGATCTTCACCCCATTGTGGTTTAGGCAAGACACCAGAATGAACGGGGAAAGCAGCAGGATTTCGGCCCGCACAGCCTGGTCGTCTGGCGAAACCAGCACTTCCTCGAATGCCAAGCCACTGAATTTCGTTATCAGCCAGCCCCGCAACGACCAGGACGAGTAATTTTTTCTGCTGATGGTCTACTGAGCTTTATTGATCCGGCATTAAGGAGTTTTCATTCGGCGTATTTGACGCGGGGATCCTGGAAGTAGGATTTCACGCGTTCGGGATGGGTTTCGATGAACGCCATGTGGTTCTTTGCTGCTGCGTGTAATTTGGCCTTTGTTCTGACGGGGACTCGTGTGCTGATGACATGTTTCAGGTCGGC
>JALBVF010000028.1 GCA_025050535.1 Candidatus Protistibacter heckmannii | reverse complement strand
TAGAACCACTCGTCCTCCGGCTTCGGTCTCTTGTACGCTGGCACGAACGTCGAGTTCATTTTGAGCGTTTCGCACTTCTCGTCTTCGATTCTGCCCATCGAGTCTTGCGATCTCTTGATGCCTTCGGCGTGGGTGACTCCGAAGATGTTGTCTGCGAGGACTCTTCTCTTGAAGCCGCCGTAGCCGGGTATTGCGTTGCCTCTTCTGAGTTCTTTCTTTTCGTCGACTGCGTGGAACTCTCTGACGGCTTCTTCGTAGGTCTGGACCTTTTTCTTGGGCCTGGCTGCGCTCTCGTCGGTGGTGCCGTAAAAGGCTTTGGTGTTTCTGTCGAGCTGTTTTTTGGCCGCGATCTCGTCCATCTCGGCGGTGCTGATGCCGTAGAACTTGTAGAGGGCCTCTTGGTCCATCGGTTTCTTGTACGTGTCGTCCATCTTGTCGACGCCGACGCACTGAGCGGCAGTTCTCCTGATGACTTCGCTCGGCGTTTTGTGTTCTTTCATGGCCTGCGTGAGGTACTTCTTGTCGGCCGGCAAGTCGATGCCTTTCGGGAACGTCTGCACAGCCGACTTGTACGTCAGGTGGCCGTAGGTCTTGCCGAACAAGTTCTCAGATGTCACCGCCGGTATGTAGCCGCCGTAGCCTATACAAACAGTCAATCACGGTCCGAAGTCAACGCGGTATCGTTGTGGCTAGCTAAGCTAAAACACGAACGCACTGCTAGCGCTGCGCAGCTGCGACACCCGACAGCGAGACAGCAATAACCGAGACAGCAGGACGGCGAACAGTCGTCAACAGCAGCGACGCGAGCTGCTCGGTGATTATCAATATTGCCGTCCGCGTTGCGAACGCACAAATCGGCGTTGACGAGCGTGTGCCGCGCGCTTGCCGAGCAGCGCCGCACTGCAGCAGCGCGATGCCGACACGCAGACTGAGCTGCGAGCTGTGATGCTGAGTTGCCGAGCTGTGTCGGCCGAGTTACCTGGAATGTGAGACTTGGTTTCTCTGTAGCCAGCAGCCGGGACTTCGTGTTGCGGGCCTTCTTGGACGTGGCCGGTGTATCCTGGCATCATGTTGGTTCTCCTTTCGAGACTCAGTTGCTTTGACACAGGATTACTTGATGAAAGACCTAACATATTGGAAA
>JALBVF010000027.1 GCA_025050535.1 Candidatus Protistibacter heckmannii | reverse complement strand
CGCCAAGGCCGCAGACCCGCTGCGCATCGGCATCATCGCCTCGTATTCCGGCCCCTACGCCGACTACGGCCGCAAGGTCGAGATCATCAAGCGCGACACCTCCGGTCCCGCGCCCGACATGGCCAAGCGCTTCGCCCAGGAGCTCGTCGTCAACGAGAAGGCCTGCTTCATCAGTGGCCTGGACTTCAGCCCCAACGCCTACGCCCCCGTGGCGACCCAGGCCAAGGTGCCGGTCATCATCATGAACGCCTCCTCCTCCTCGGCCATCACCAACAGCTCGCCCTTCATCGCGCGCCTGTCCTTCACCGTGCAGCAGGTGTCCGCGCCGATGGCGCAGTGGATGCTCAAGAACGGCGTCAAGGAAGCCTTCACCGTGGTCGCCAACTACGGCGCGGACGTGGATTCCGAAACCGCCTTCAAGAAAGCCTTCACCGCCGGCGGCGGCAAGATCGTCGGCGAGCTGCGCACGCCGCTGGCCAATCCCGACTTCGCCGCCTTCGTGCAGAAGATCAAGGACGTCAAGCCCAAGTCCGTGTTCTTCTTCCCCTCGGGCGGAATGCCCCTAGCCTTCCTCAAGGCCTGGAAGGAACGCGGCCTGAGTGAAGCCGGCATCGTGCTCTACGCCACCGGCGACGTCGCCCTGGGCCTGGTCACCGCGCACGGTGGCGGCGCCGCCGTCACCGAGACCGGCATGGCGGTGATCCGCCTCTACCGCGATATCGAAGCCTCCGCCGAGAAGGCCACCCGCGGCCTGGTCGGCGAACTCGAATCGATGGTCGTCGCGCCCGGCAAGGGCTGAGCGGCTTTCCCCGGCCCCTTCAAGCGGCCTCAGGCCGTCTTCGCGGCGGCCTGCATCGTCTGCACGAGCACGCCGTAGACGTTCGTCCAGGCCGTTTCCAATTCCTTCGTGAACGCCGCGCCCAGACCGGTGCGCAGCATGTCGAGCAGCGCGCCGCCCACGGTTGCGTAGTGGGCGTCCTGCACGCCGTAGCCGGCGTGGCGCGCGCCCAGGGCCTGCACGGCGGGCACCAGCTCGTCGAGCTTGGAGAGGCCGACGACGGCCGCGCCGATCATCGCCATCAGCTTGCGGCCCTGCTCCTCCATGTCGCCCTTGAAGAGCTGGCGCAGCGAGGGATCGTGCTGGAACAGGTTGGAATAGAACAGGGCGGCGGCCTGTTCGCGGATGGGCAGGACTTTCTTCCAAGTGCTTTGCACTGCTTGAATTTTCGACTGATCCATGGCGGTTCTCCCGAGGTGAGCGTAAGGCGTGAGAGACAGGCGATCGGCGACGGGGCGGAGTATTCCATCGCCGGCGGGCGAAATGTGCACCGCAACAGGCTGTTGAAACAAACGAAACAAAAAAGCCCGGGATGGGTTTGGGCGGGCCCGCGCCGGGCGCTTTATTGATT
>JALBVF010000026.1 GCA_025050535.1 Candidatus Protistibacter heckmannii | reverse complement strand
GTCAGCGCCGCCATCGGGAAGCCGATCGTCCACCAGCCGGTGGTGAAGGGGATGCCCCGACGGAAAATCTTGGGCGCCACGATCAGGAAGATAAACAGACCGAATTAGAACAGCAGCCCGGAGAAGGTGTCCACGCGCTGCATGAAGTTGGTGTACGCCAGGAATCCCGCTTCAAACGGCGCCATCAGGATCATCAGCGAAGGCGCCATGCCGGCCGGCAGCGGCTCGTGGTGAATGAGCCGCGACATGATCATCGTGAAGAGCATCAGCGCGATCATCGTCCCGACGGCCAAGGCGAACAGATTGACCTCATGCGCCCAGGGCATCGGCATGGTCCCACCGGCCACCGCGATGTCGAGCGTCGCGACGCCCGGCATGAACCAGGCGGGAACCATGTGCGCCGCGTCGACCTTGCTCCTGCAGGAGCCGGCTCGTGATCGCGAAGCAGAGCGCGATTGCCAGCACCGTTCCCAGGGTCCATATGCCTTCGGCGAGCAGCCGATAGCCGATTCCATTGCGCGGCGACCACGGAAAGCAACAGGACGGCGATCGTGATCGCGCCGAAGAAATTGCCGGCGATTGGGTGGCGGAATTCGCCGATGACCGCGTCCGGGTATTTGACCGCCTTGACGAAATATCCCGCGCCGAGCGCGATGAAGACGGCGAAGGCGAGAATGCCGATGCCTTCGGCGATCAACGGGCTGACCCCGAATTCATGGCTGGCCTGATGCCATGCGATCTAAAGCCCGGCGATGCTCATCACCGAGGCGAACAGATTCACGGGCAGGTTCCTGATGGACGCGTTGGCCTGCAGCGACTGCGGATGGGCGCTCGAAAGCGTGGACACGGCGGTTCTCCAAAGCTTGAATGGCCCGATGGTAGCCATTTCCATAAATAAAGATAATCAGGCATTATCGAGAATCATTCTCTCGGAATTCAAGAACATGACCGACCGTATCGAATCGATGTCGATCTTGGTGGCGGTGGTCGACGCGGGCAGTTTTTCCAAGGCGGTGCGCCAACTCAAGATGCCGCTCGCGACGGTGAACCGCAAGGTCGGGGAGCTGGAGGCGCATCTGAAGACCCGGCTCCTGCACCGCTCCACCCGGCAGCTCTCGCTCACCGAAGTCGTGGCGTCTTATGTGGCCGCATGTCGGCGCATCCTCGAGGAAGTGGGCAACACGGAACGCGTGGCGACGGGGGAGTATGCATCGCCCAAGGGCGAGCTCGCGCTCACCGCGCCCCTCGTGTTCGGACGCATGCATCTGCTGCCAGTGGTCGCCGAACTCCTCAAGGCCTACCCCGACATCGACATGCGCATCGCGCTCACCGACCGCGTCATGCATCTGCTCGAAGAGCGCGTCGACATCGCGGTGCGGATCGGAGAGCTCTCGGACAGCAGCTTCGTCGCCGTGCGCATCGGCACGACGCGCCGGGTGGTGTACGCGAGCCCGGCTTATTTCGCCGAACACGGCGTGACGAAGAAGCCGCGCGATCTCAGCAGGCATGCGTGTATTACGCTCGAGCAGATCGCATCCCGGTAGGTCTGGACCTTCATGTCGGGAAAATTGGAGATCGAGGTGCCGATCCGCTCACGGCTCGTCGTCAGCGTGGCCGAGGCGGCGATCGACGCCGCGCTCGCCGGCGCCGGCCTCAACCGCGTTCTCTCCTACCAAGTGCCGAACGCGGTGCGCGCCGGCATGCTCGCACTCGAAGCCTTCGAGATCAAGCCCTGGCCCATCAGCCTCATCCATCCCGGGCAAGGCCCCCTGCCCTTGAAAGTGCGGGCGTTTCTCGATTTCGCCGGGCCGCGCCTGAAGGCCCGCCTGTAGGAGATGGGCAGCTAAGCACGGCGGCCCGCCGTACAATACTGGCTCACTCAAGGAGCCCCTCACATGAAATCCCGTGCCGCCGTCGCCTTCAAAGCCGGAGAGCCGCTGCAGATCGTCGAGATCGACGTCGCCCCCCTCCCAGAAAAGGCGAGGTGCTGGTCAAGATCACCCACACCGGCGTCTGCCACACCGACGCCTTCACGCTGAGCGGCGACGACCCCGAGGGCGTCTTCCCGGCGGTGCTCGGCCACGAAGGCGCGGACGTGGTTGTCGAGGTGGGCGAAAGCGTCGTCAGCGTCAAGCCGGGCGACCATGTGATCACGCTCTACACCGCCGAATGCGGCAAATGCCCGTTCTGCAAATCGGGCAAGACCAATCTGTGCGTGTCCGTGCGCGCCATGCAGGGCAAGGGCCTGATTCCCGATGGCACCACGCGCTTCTCCTACAACGGCCAGCCGATCTATCACTACATGGGCTGCTCGACCTTCAGCGAATACACCGTCGTCGCCGAAGTCTCGCTCGCCAAGATCAACCCAGCCGCCAATCCCGAGCACGTCTGCCAGCTGGGTTGCGGCGTCACCACCGGCATGGACGCGGTCAAGAACACCGCCAAGGTGCAGGCCGGCGACAGCGTCGCGGTGTTCGGCCTGGGTGGCATCGGCCTGGCTGTGATCCAGGGCGCGCAGCTTCGGCGCCACCGACTGCATCAACCCCAAGGACCACGACAAACCCATCCAGCAAGTCATCGTCGAGATGACCGGCTGGGGCCAGTCGGTCATCATCGGCGTGGCCGGCGCGGGGCAGGAGATCTCCACCCGTCACTTCCAGCTCGTCACCGGCCGAAAGTGGATGGGCATCGCCTTCGGCGGCGTCAAGGGCCGCTCGCAACTGCTGGGCATGGTCGAAGACGCGATGAAGGGCGAGATCAAGCTCGCCCCCTTTGTCACCCACACCATGCCGCTCACGCAGATCAATGAAGCCTTCGACCTGATGCACGAAGGCAAGTCGATCCGCTCGGTGGTCCACTACTGATGGAACGCGTCGAGAGCCGCGCCAGCTTCGGCGGCCGCCAGGAAGTCTGGAAGCACGCGTCCGCCGCACTCGGCTGCGAGATGAAGTTCGGCATCTACCTGCCCGCCGCTGCGCTGCGTGGAGAGAAATGCCCGGTGCTGTACCGGCTCTCCGGCCTGACCTGCACCGAGCAGAACTTAATCACCAAGGCGGGCGCACAGGAACATGCCGCGCGCAACGGCTTCGTCGTCGTTGCTCCCGACAAAAGTCCGCGTGGAGAAGGCGTGACCGACGATCCGGCCTATATGACCTGGAACATGGCACGGGCTTCTATCTGAACGCGACGCAGACACCTTGGGCGCCGCACTTCCGCATGGAAGACTATGTCGTGCAGGAACTTCCCGCGCTCGTCGAGCAGCATTTCCCCACGACGGACAAGCGCAGTATCTTCGGCCATTCGATAGGTGGGCATGGCGCGCTGACGCTCGCGCTGCGCCATCCTGGGCGATATGCGAGCGTGTCGGCTTTCTCGCCCATCGTTGCGCCCACGCAGGCGCCCTGGGGGAAGAAGGCATTCGGCGCTTATCTCGGCGATGATCGCGCGGCTTGGGCTGAGCACGACGCCGTGGCTTTGATCGCGAAATCCAGTGAGCGTCTTCCGCAGCTGGTGGATCAAGGCGAGGCCGATGAATTTCTGGCTTCTCAGCTCAAGCCTGCTCGGCAGTTGGACACCCGCTCACGCTGCGCCGGCAGCCTGGCTACGACCACAGTTATTACTTCATTGCCAGTTTCTTGAAGGATCACTTCGAGCATCACGCTCGGGTGCTATGAAACGCTATGTGGTAGCTGATGCCCTCTTTTTTCGAAGGATTTATGTCTAGACTGAGGGCATGAGTGAATTGCGCACCCCACCATCATTGAAATGGCTACTCGATAAGCGCGCCCGGATATTGGGCGAGATAGATCGCCTTAAAGGCGATCTGCCTACAATGAGGCAGAGATTAGAAAAACAAATTGCGCGAACAGAGGATCTTCTTGCCTCCATTATTGATCCGGCATTTAAACATTGAACTTATTGAGTGATATAGAGTCGGCATGTTGCATGGACAACATCGACTTGAGAACGCTGCCGGTAGCTGCCCTGAACGAACGGCGCCGACGTGTGGTGAAGATGCGGCTGGATGGCGTGAGCCTGAAGGACTCGGCGGCGCAATGCGAGATGTCGCGCACGACGGTCATTGCGGCGGTGAAGGCGTATCGCGCGGGCGGGTGGAAGGCCCTCGACGTTGAGCGCCCCGGGCGCCCGCAGGGTACGGGCAGAACGCTGACGGCGGAGAAGGAGCGCGAGGTTCAGCGGCTGATCCGCGACCGCACGCCCGACCAGTTGAAGATGATCTACGC
>JALBVF010000025.1 GCA_025050535.1 Candidatus Protistibacter heckmannii | reverse complement strand
CGAGCGCGTCAAGAGCTACTTCGAACATGCGCCGGTTCGGTATGCTGCTTGAGTTCATTGCTTCAATGCCGGATTAATAAGTAAGGCTGTGATGACGATGGATGAGGGCGACGGAAATCAAGGAATACGACGGAGCGCCGATGAAATGCCTGACGGCGGAAGACGGGATTTTTCGGCGCCACCCGCGGCCGTCGTTGGAAATGCGCGACAGCTTCCCTGGAACGGCTACATGTCCGATCTGAAGAAACCGGACGCAAGCCGGGCGCGGGAGCGCCCGGCTTTCACTAGATGCGCTTCAACAGCGAGAGCGTCGCGACAGACTGGTTCAAGGTGTAGAAATGCACGCCTGGCGCACCCCCGTCGAGCAGACGGCGGCACAGGTCGGCCACGACATCCAGGCCGAAGGCCTTGATGGCGTTGGCATCATCGCCAAGGCTTTGCAGGCGCATGCGGATCCAGCGCGGCACTTCCGCGCCGCAGGCGTCGGAGAAGCGCAGCAATTGCGTGCTGTTGGTGATGGGCATGATGCCCGGCACGATCGGCGCATCCACGCCCAGCTTGCGTGCCTCGTCGACAAAACGGAAATACGCGTCGGCATTGAAAAAATACTGCGTGATCGCCGAATCCGCGCCCACTTTGACCTTTTCCGCAAAATGTTTCAGATCGTCCTGCGGAGAACGCGCCTGGGGATGCACCTCGGGGTAGGCCGCCACCTCGATATGGAACCAATCACCGGTCTCGGCGCGGATGAATTCTATGAGCTGGCGCGCATGGCTGAATTCGCCGTACTGGCCCATGCCCGAAGGCAGGTCGCCGCGCAGCGTGACGATGCGGCGGATGCCGTGGGCGCGGTACTGCGCGATCAGCGCGCGAATGCCGTCGCGGCTGGCGCCCACGCAGGACAGATGCGGCGCGGCCTGCTGGCCCATACTCCGGATGTCGAGCACGGTCTGCAGGGTGCCTTCCTGCGTGGAGCCGCCGGCTCCGAAGGTGACGGAGAAGAACTCCGGGCCGGCCTTGGCCAGCTCGGCGCACACGCCAGCGAGTTTCTCCTTGCCCTCGGGCGTCTTGGGCGGGAATAACTCGAAGCTGACGGTCGCGCCGACGCCGGCAGCCGGGCTGCTGTTGTCGGTCGCCATGAACGGAGCGCGCGGATCAGTAGCGGTAGTGATCGGCCTTGTAGGGGCCGGTCTTCGCCACGCCGATGTAGGCGGCCTGCTGGTCGGTCAGCTCGGTGAGCTTGGCGTTGAGCTTCTTGAGCTGCAGGCGCGCGACCTTCTCATCCAGGTGCTTGGGCAGCACGTACACGCCGACCGGGTAGTCCTTGGTTTTTGTGAACAGCTCGATCTGCGCGATCGCCTGGTTGGCGAAGGACGAGCTCATCACGTAGGACGGGTGGCCGGTGGCGCATCCCAGGTTCACCAGGCGGCCCTTGGCCAGCAGGATGATGCGCTTGCCGTCGGGGAAGATGATGTGGTCGACCTGGGGCTTGATCTCTTCCCACTTGTACTGCTCCAGCGCTGCGACTTCGATCTCGTTGTCGAAGTGGCCGATGTTGCAGACGATGGCCTGGTCCTTCATCTTCTTCATGTGCTCATGGGTGATCACATGGTAGTTGCCGGTGGCGGTGACGAAGATGTCGGCCTGCGAGGCGGCTTCGTCCATCGTGACCACGCGGTAGCCTTCCATGGCGGCCTGCAGCGCGCAGATCGGATCGACTTCGGTGACCCAGACCTGGGCCGAGAGGGCGCGCAGCGCCTGCGCCGAACCCTTTCCCACGTCGCCGTAGCCGCAGACCACGGCGACCTTGCCCGCGACCATCACATCGGTGGCGCGCTTGATGCCGTCCACCAGCGATTCGCGGCAGCCGTAGAGGTTGTCGAACTTGCTCTTGGTGACCGAGTCGTTGACGTTGATCGCAGGGAATTTGAGCTCGCCGCGCTCGTGCATCTGATACAGGCGGTGCACGCCGGTGGTGGTTTCTTCCGTCACGCCCTGGATCTTGACCAGGCGGGTGGAGTACCAGGTGGGGTCCTTCTGCAGCTTGGCCTTGATGGCGGCGAAGAGCACGGTCTCTTCCTCGCTGGCAGGCTTGGCGATGATGGCCGGGGCCTTCTCGGCGCGCGCACCCAGGTGCAGCAGCAGGGTGGCGTCGCCGCCGTCGTCCAGGATCATGTTCGAGAAGCCGCCGTCGGCCCATTCGAAGATGCGGTGGGTGTAGTCCCAGTACTGCTCGAGCGTCTCGCCCTTGACGGCGAACACCGGCGTGCCGGCCGCGGCGATGGCGGCGGCGGCGTGGTCCTGGGTCGAGAAGATGTTGCACGAGGCCCAGCGCACTTCCGCGCCCAGCGCCTGCAGCGTCTCGATGAGCACGGCGGTCTGGATGGTCATGTGCAGCGATCCCGTGATGCGCGCGCCCTTCAGGGGACGCACGGCCGCGTACTCTTCACGGATGGCCATCAGGCCGGGCATTTCGGTTTCGGCGATGGCGATCTCGCGGCGGCCCCAGCCGGCCAGGCCGATATCGGCGATCACATAGTCGGAGAAATTCTTGGATTCGGTCACAGCGTTCATAAGGACTCCGCAATAGGTGGCGGCATGAACACGGCGGGAGGGGATGGGTCAGCCTCGCTCTCGTGTCCATGCCACGAATTAGCGAGCGCGGTTGAAACAGGGGTTGCCGAGCCTGGCGGGGTTCGAAATGTCAAACAACCGTCGCAGCGCTCCTCGGAACGGGACGCATTGTAAACCGGCGCCTGCCGGCTGCAAAGCGGCGGTGCGGAAGCCGGCCAGAGAGCGGGCGCGGACACTTGCCCGGACGGCGCGTCCGCAAAGGCCCCGGGCGCGCCGCCAGGCCACGAAAAACCTCGCGGCTGGTGAATCCCACATGGAAAGCGTGACCGTCCGGACAAGTCCAGACGGCCCGCGAGGGAATTACAGTCCGGCGTCGGCGCGCAGCGCGGCGGCCTTGTCGGTCTGCTCCCAGGTGAATTCCGGCTCTTCGCGGCCGAAGTGGCCGTAGGCGGCGGTCTTCTGGTAGATCGGGTGCAGCAGGTCGAGCAGCTTCACGATGCCCTTCGGGCGCAGGTCGAAATGCTTCTGGACTAGCTCGGCGATTTTCTCGTCGGAGATCTTGCCAGTGCCGAAGGTCGAGGCCATCACCGAGGTCGGGCGCGCCACGCCGATGGCGTAGGACACCTGGATCAGCGCCTTGCTCGCCAAGCCCGCGGCGACGATGTTCTTCGCCACGTAGCGGCCGGCGTAGGCGGCAGAACGGTCCACCTTGGAGGGATCCTTGCCCGAGAACGCACCGCCGCCGTGCGGCGCAGCGCCGCCGTAGGTGTCGACGATGATCTTGCGGCCGGTCAGGCCGCAGTCGCCCTGCGGGCCGCCGATGACGAAGCGGCCGGTCGGATTCACCAGATACTTGATCTCGCCTTTGACCAGCTCCTTGGGCAGCACCGGCTTGATGACCTCTTCGATCACTGCCTCGCGCAGCGCTTCCAGGCTGATGTCCGGCGCGTGCTGGGTGGAGAGCACCACGGTGTCGATGCTGTGCGGCTTGCCGTCCACGTAGCGGATCGTGACCTGCGACTTGGCGTCGGGGCGCAGCCAAGCGAGGCGGCCGTCGCGGCGCAGATCGGCCTGACGCTCGACCAGGCGGTGCGAGAGGTGGATCGGCAGCGGCATGAGCTGCGGAGTCTCGTCGCAGGCGTAGCCGAACATCAGGCCCTGGTCTCCGGCGCCCTGGTCGAGGTTGTTGTCGTGCGCCTTGTCCACGCCCTGGGCGATGTCCGGGCTCTGCTTGTCGTAGGCGACCATCACCGCGCAGCCCTTGTAGTCGATGCCGTATTCGGTGTTGTCGTAGCCAATGCGGCGGATCGTGTCGCGCGCGACCTGGATGTAGTCGACATTGGCGCGAGTGGTGATTTCACCGGCCAGGACGACCAGGCCCGTGTTGCAAAAGGTTTCAGCGGCGACGCGGGAGAGCGGGTCCTGCGCCAGGATGGCGTCGAGGATGCCATCGGAAATCTGGTCGGCGACCTTATCGGGATGGCCTTCGGAGACGGATTCCGAAGTAAAGAAATAATCGTTTGCCACACTATTCTCCAAATAGAGCCGTTCAGCGCGCCCTTTGAGAGACTGTGGCGACGCTTTAGCGGTATTTGTCTCCCGGTTGCCCGGAAGAACGCCCTGCAAGTTGTCATTAACTCGGCGACCGGAATTTTAACCTAAATTTCAAAAGCAAAAAAATAAGCAAAAAAAGCCCGGCAATGCCGGGCTGAATACTGTTGGAGCTACTGGTTGGTATGGGGTCTGGACTTACTCGGTGATGATGTCCATGGGCAGGGACGCGTTGGCGGTGGCGGGGGTGATCGCGCCGGTGCGGATGTAGCGCGCCAGCAGGGGGGATCGAGGTGGTGCACGTCGCCGGCCACGGTCACGTGCGCGGTTTCGCCGCTGATGATGGTCAGCGCGGCGGTCTGGGTGGCCAGCTCGTTGATCTGGACGGCCACGCCCCTGGCGGTGCTGTCCGGCGTCAGGGCCAGCTTCTCGGTGCCGATGCTGCCGGCGCTGGTGTCAGGAACGCCACCGAAGCGCAGATACCCTGCGGGCGCCCGGAGCGCTCTACGTCGAGGTCCTTCCACCCGCCCGCGTGATACGCCTTAACCGCTGCAATGACCGTCGTGCGCGACATCTCGCATTGCGCCGCCGCGTCCTTCAGGCTCACGCCATCCAGCCGCATTTTCACCGCACGTCGGCGCCGTTCGTTCAGGGCGGCTACCGGCAGCGCTCTCGAGTCGATTTTGTCCCTGCAACAGCAGACTCTATAT
>JALBVF010000024.1 GCA_025050535.1 Candidatus Protistibacter heckmannii | reverse complement strand
CTCAATCTTTATATTGCCGCTTCAATAATGCGTAGCTCCCCGGTCTCACCAAGTGGCCCGTGGCGAGGACGGCGCCGCCACCCGCTGAGTGGTGCGTGCTCATCATCGCCGACGGCCGCAACCGGGCCGCTAGAGGTACTTCTTGACCGTCGCTGCGGCAATTTCCACGGCGCCACCGAGCAGCGCCGCGCTCGGAAGGAGGATCAGCAGCGGATGCACGCTCACCGGTAGCGCCAGGTAGACGACCCACGGCAGCACAACCAGCGGAATCAGGCTGGCTCGCGCGCGGCGGTAGAGGAAGCCCGATTCGCGCCCGGCGCTGAACCTGCGCACGTCCCGCGCACCAACCCATCCACCAGGCCGACGAAGGCGGCCATCAGGAACATGGGCAAGGTTAGCGTCAGCACCAGCAGCTGCACAAGGAAAACCAGTACGGTGTAGGCCGAGGCGATCAAGTAGTTCTCGACATGCACGTAGACCTGGCCCAGGTATAGCGGAAGTCATGAGCCTGGTTGTGCGCACCGGCGCGGGAGTGCGCCGCGGCATCGCGTATCCAATCGAGCAGACCACTCTTGAGGAACATCCAGTCGTAGGCGTTCTCGATGAGCCGGCGCGCACTACGCCCCGGCTCCTGCACGAGCACGCTGTGCGTGAAGTTCTCCGAGACTTGGGCGAGCTCGTAATCGAGCATGCCCTGCGCATGATGCCAGCCCTGCTCGGGCCAGAAGAAATGCAGACCGATGCACTCGATCACGATGCACAGCAGCAGTGAGCCGCACCGTACACTGAAGAAGCGAAACGGCAGCGTGACCAGACCCGCGATCAGGCCTTGCTGGCGAACCTGCTGCCGTTGTGCGGCGACGGCCGGGTCGGTCATGCCTCGGCCTCCGCGGCATCGCCCGCCATCTGCTTGAAGTCGTCCACCAGGTCGGCCGGCAGTGCGCTGTCCTGCAGACTGGGCAGGCCCTGGTTCTCCCACCAGTCGCCAGCCTCGACGTAGTGCTGCCGCATGTAGCCGGCCAGTTCTTGCAGATCCTTCGGCATCGTCTCGTCGGGGTCAGGTGCCGGCAGCGGCATGCGAATCTTCCACAGGTTCGCTATAGGAGTCGCTGAGCTGGGCGCGGGCGTCGACGGCGGACTTGGTGATCAGGTCGCACAGGCCTTGCGCGAGCTCGACGTTGACCTGCTGCGCCAGGGCGAGCTGCTCGGCGCTGCGCGCCTGACGGACGCTCGTCCACAGCCAGCCGGTGAGCAACGCGCCCAGGGTGGCGAGCGTGGCCAGGTCGACGTTGGGCGCCAGTACCGTATAGGCGGCGCCGATCAGTCCGACAAGCAAAGCAGCCTTCACGGCATCGCTCTTGAGCACCGCTTGTGTTTGCTTCTGCCAATTGCTCATATATGAACAAAAAATTTAGAACCTGCCGATAGCCCGGAAACCCCGGCTTTTCGACAAGTTTCGCAACAGGTATCATTGTGGGTTTCGGCTTTTTCAAGTAAAGCCGGTCATTGGACCGGCCCGGCAGCGGCGGCGAAATACCGCGCGGATGCCATCACGGAGAGTTATCTCATGAAGATTCTTATCGTCGACGGCAGCAAAGCGATGCGGATGATCGTGGTCCGCACCCTGCGTGCCGCCGTCTATGAAGACTGCACCTTCTTCGAAGCCGAGGACGGCGCCGAAAGCCTGAAGAAGGCGCGCGCCGAGAAGCCGGAACTCGTGCTGACCGACTGGAACATGCTCTCAATATGAGCGGCGTGGATCTGGTGGCCAACCTGACCGCAGAGCTGCCCTCGATCAAGTGCGGCATGATCACTTCCGAATCCAGCGCCGAGATGATCCAGCAGGCCCGCAACGCCGGCATCCGCTTCCTGATCTCCAAGCCGCTGACCGTCGACGCGATGAAGAACGCGCTCGCCCAGGCGCTGTAACAGCGCATCAACAAAAAACAAACAGGAGCGCCACATGTCCGAATTCGCCAATGCCAAGGCCCGCACCCTGCACAATCTGTCGAACATGACGAGCCTGGGCCTGTACAACAACGACGACGGCTCGATCGCCTACGTAGTGCTGCTCGATCTGTCCGCGGCCGCCAACCTGGGCGTCGCGCTGACCTGGATTCCCCCGGGCGCCGCCGACGACATGGTGGACGACGGCGAACTCTCGCCGCTAGCCAAGGACAACGCGGCCGAGGTGTTCAACATCTGCACCCTCCTGGTACACAACATCAACGGCGCGCACGTGAAATGCACCACCTTCCACGTGAAGGGCGATTCGACGGTCGACGAGATCAAGGGAGTCATCGCCAGCATGAGCGCGCGCCTGGACGTCGAAGTGGCGATCGCCGACTACAAGGGCGGCAAGATGTCCTTCGTCGCGATCCGAGACTGACCTGCCGGCTCGGCCTCTGCCCATGGCGGAACAAGCCCGGCCGGCCGCGCCGTCCGGCGACCAACAAGACCCGCCCGCCGCCGGCAGCGGCCGCGAACTTCCGCCGGGCGTGCATGCCCGCGGCGTGCGCTCCTTCGTGATGCGCGCTGGGCGCACGACCAGCGGCCAGCAAAAGGCCTTGGAGAATCTGGGCCCGCAGTTCATCCTCCCCTTCCAATCCGCCCCGCTCGACTGGGAAGCGGCCTTCGGCCGCGTCGGCGCGCCGCGCATCGCCGAGATCGGCTTCGGCATGGGCGAGACCACCGCGCACATCGCCGCGCTGCTGCCGCAGAAGGATTTCCTCGGCATGGAAGTGCACGAGCCGGGCGTGGGCGCGCTGCTCAAGCGCATCGGCGAACAGGAGCTGCCCAACCTGCGCATCCTTCGGCATGACGCCGTCGAGGTGATGCGCCAGATGATCGCATCGGACAGCCTGGACGGCGTGCATGTCTTCTTCCCCGACCCCTGGCACAAGAAGCGCCACCACAAGCGCCGGCTGATCCAGCCTGAATTCGTCTCGCTGCTGGCCTCGCGCCTGAAACCGGGCGGCTATCTGCATTGCGCCACCGACTGGCAGCCCTATGCCGAGCAGATGCTCGAAGTGCTGTCGGGCGAACCGCAGCTGCGCAACACAGCGCCCGACTATGCGCCGCGCCGCGACTACCGGCCGGTGACCAAGTTCGAGAAGCGCGGTCTGCGGCTGGGGCACGGCGTCTGGGATCTCGTGTTCACGCGATGCGCGTCTGCATCGTAATCGACTCCCTGCTGCCCGCCGCGCAATACGGCGGCAGCGAGCGCATGGCCGTCTGGCTCGGCCAGGCGCTGCACGAGCTTGGCCACGGCGTCACGTATCTGGCGCGGCCGGGCTCGACGCTGGATTTCGTGCCGGTCCTCCCCCTGGGACCGCAACGCGCCGCTGCGGGCGCAGATTCCCGCCGGCACGGATATCGTCCACTGCCAGTCGGGCCAGCCCGAGGACCTCGGGCTGCCCGACTGCCAGACCATCCACGGCAACACACGCGAGGCGCGGCGCTTCCATCCGAACAGCATCTTCGTGTCCGCGGACCATGCGCGCAATCACGGCGCGCGCGGCTATGCGCAGCCCGACTTCGAGGCGCGCGGCGGCCCCTTTGTGTTCCTCGCCAAGGCGGCATGGAAGGTGAAGAACGTGCGCGGCGCGATCCGCACCGCGCGGCTCGCGGGCGCGCCGCTGGAGGTGCTGGGTGGGCATCGGCTGAATTTCAAGATGGGCTTGCGGCTCACGCTCGACCCCAATGCGCATTTCCACGGCATGGTGGGCGACGCGGAGAAGAACCGCTGGCTGCGCGGCGTGCGCGGACTGCTGTTCCCGGTGCGCTGGCCCGAGCCCTTCGGCATCGCGGTGATCGAGAGCCTGTATTTTGGCGTGCCGGTGTTCAGCACGCCCTACGGCTCGCTGCCCGAGCTCGTCGGCGCGGAAGCGGGCGCGCGCTGGCCACCGGCGCGGCGGAGCTGGCGGAAGCCGCGCGCGCGGCCAGCGCTTCGACCGGCGCGCCGTGCACGCCTACTGGAGCGAACGCTTCACGGTGCAGCGCATTGCGCGCAAGTATTTGACGTACTACGAGCAGATCCTGGCCGGCGAGCAGCTGCACCCCGGCCCCATCTAATCCCCGCCGGTCAGGACGAACAATCTGCTGCTCTGTTTCGACGGAGGATCAGGCACCGCCCCACTTGATCACGCCGGTCCAGGCCGTGAACAGGATCAACAGCCCGAAGACGATGCGGTACCAGGCGAAGCCCTTGAAGTCGTGGCTCGCGACGTAGTGGATCAGCCAGCGCACGCAGACCAGGGCCGAGGCGAAGGCCGCCACGAAGCCGATCAGCAGCGCCAGCGCAAACTCGCCGCCGCCGTGCAGCAGCAGCTGCTTCTGCTTGGCCAGTTCATAGACCGTGGCGCCGAAGATGACGGGGATCGCGAGGTAGAAGGAGAACTCGGTGGCGACGCGGCGCGACAGGCCGAAGAGCATGCCGCCGATGATGGTGGCGCCCGAGCGCGAGGTGCCCGGGATCAGCGCCAGGCACTGCGCCAGGCCGACCTTGACGGCATCGGCCAGGGTGAGCTGGTTGATGCTGTCCACGCGCGCCAAGCCCGCGCTGGCGGCCTGCAGCAGGTCACTGTGGCCGTGGCCCTTGCTTTGGCGCGCCTCCACCCAGAGGATGATCAGGCCGCCGGCCACGAGCGCCGCGGCGACGGTGACCGGATTGAACAGCATCGCCTTGATCCACTTGCCCAGCAGCAGTGCCAGGACGATGGCGGGAATCGTGGCGACGATCATGTTGAGCGCAAAGCGCCGCGCCTTATCCTGCGTCGCCAGACCCAGCACCGTCTCCAGCAGACGCGCGCGCGTCTCCCAGCATACGGCGAGGATGGCGCCGAACTGGATGATCACTTCGAAGGCTTTTCCCCATTCGTCGTTGAAGCGCAGCAGGTCGCCCACCACGATCAGGTGGCCGGTGCTGGAGATGGGGAGGAATTCGGTGAGGCCTTCGACGATGCCGAGCAGGAGGGACTTAAGCGCGAGCAGGATATCCATTCGAACCTTGGAAAAACGACGACGGAAACAGGAACAGCCGGGACGGCGGCCGCGGAAATCTCAGCGGCGCAGAAGGATACCATCGGCCTGCACCGTGAGACTGAGCTTGTTGAGCACGTCGCCGGCGAGCCTGATCTGCGACTCGTCCAACTGATAGAGCGGCACGTCCCGGAGCAGTTGCGCCAGCGGCTGGCGTGCGCCTTCGAGCAGGGTGTGGCCGGCGGGAGGCAGGTCGGGAAACTCCAGCGTCTCCACGACCGGATCGCGCAGCACCAGGGCCTTGCGCGCGGCGTCGTAGTCGGGGCGGCCGGACACGCCCACGCGGCCCTTGGAAGGCCCGTTGACGCCCCAATTGCCGAGCAGCAGGGCGAGCGGATTGTTGCCCCAGACGCGGGCGAGCTCGGCGTCGGCGTCCAGGCGCACGCGGTTGCCCTCGGGAATCAGATTGAGCTTGGGATTGGAAAGCTGCAGATCAGCGATATTCGCCAGATTGCGCTGCAGTGGAAATTTGCGGGCCAGGACCTGCTCCATTTTGTCGCGGCTGACCCGATATTCGTCGGGTACACAGCCGGCGAGCGCAAATCCCGCCAATACGCCGCAGACCATGGCCGCGAATAAACGGCGCCGCATCGAATCGAACATGCATTTCCCTTAAAAGAAAGCTGTGACCGGGATTATCCGGCTTATTGATCCGGCAGGAAGAAGTTTTC
>JALBVF010000023.1 GCA_025050535.1 Candidatus Protistibacter heckmannii | reverse complement strand
GATCAATAGGGCCGGCCCTGTTCGAAACCAAATTCGCAGCCTGGAGAACCAATAGGACAATAAGAAAATCGACAGTCTGAAAGGCGATGGCACAGAGCGGCTGACGAAATACTTATTCACCAAGCACGGCTTGCAACCGAGCTTCGAGAGCGCGAAGTATGATCTGGGTGAACAAGGGGCAGGTGAGTTCGATCTTGTGTTTGAAGATGAGGGAAATATCATCCTTGTCGAGCGCAAAGCGAAGGCCCTGACCCGGGGCGCCATGACTGGCACGCAGGGAGATGTGCTACTCGATTTTGCGGGCGGCTTGTTTGCATCTCAAGCTCAGGCGCTCAGGCATGAGCGTATTTTTTGGAGTGTGGACGCGATACATTTCTGCGATGGCACGAGGCTGGAGCTTCGAGACCGGCGCATCACGCGCCTCACCGTAACTCTGTTGGACCACGGCACGCTCCAGGATCGGTGGATGTTTAGGAACACCTTTAACGCTTTGTTGTCGGCCAAAGTCACCTGCGATCCAGGCTATACGAAAGAAAAACAAGTCAAGGAATTCAACGAGAAGCTGTGCTTGTTTCAGGAAGAGACACGCCTGATTGAGGCGGCAGGGAAAAACATCAACGCCCATCCGCTCAACGCTGCACCCGCGATGCGTAGCCCAACTCGACGTTTTATTGGAAAACGTGCAATCGCTTATCCAACACTATAAAGCTGGCCGCGCGTTCAAACGCCGCTGCGTAGATCCCGGGGTCCTCGCGCTGCGGCGCGATCGGGGTTGCCTTTGCCAGCTTGAAGAGCCAGCCCAGGACGGGCACCCGGAAGATCTTGTGGTTCATGACGAAGACGATGGGCCTCGGGCTCGCGCCCATCAACAGGATCGCGTCGATGAAGCTGACGTGGTTGCAGGCGAGGATGGCGGCGCCTCGGGTTGGGATGTTGTCTTCGCCGCGTATCTTGAAGCGGTACATCAGATGCGACATCACCCAGGCGGCGAAGCGCAGTAGATATTCCGGCGCCAGCGTGAAGATATAGCCGGCGATCACGATGTTCGCCACGCCCACGGCGAGGAAGACCTGTGGAATGTTGAAGCCCAGCTTGAGCAGCAGTCAGCAGAGGATGGCGCTCAGAATCATGAACAGTGCGTTGAGGATATTGTTCGCGGCGATGATGCGCGCGCGGTGCGAGGGCTGGCTGCGCAGCTGAATCAGCGCATACATCGGCACGCTGTACAGCCCGGCGAACAGCGCCATCCCGGCCAGGTCCGCCATCACGCGCCAGTGAGCGGCCACGCCGACGAACTGATGCAGTGTCAGCGTGTGCGCCGCGCCGAGCCCCCGCGACGCCGCGTACAAGTCGAACACGCTCATGCCGATGGCGCCGAGCGGCACCAAGTCGATCTCCACCTGCCGCAGAGAGAGCACCTCGCACAATAGCGAACCCGCGCCGATGCCCACCGAGAAGACTACCAGCAGCAGCGATGCCACCTGTTCGTCGCCGTGCAGCACCTCCTTGGCAAAGGCCGGAAACTGGCCGAGGAAGGCCGTGCCGAAGAACCACATCCAACTGATGTCCAGCAGAGAGCGGTACACGGCGATGTCTTCTCCGGCCAGGCGGAGGTTGCGCAAGGTCTCGCCGACCGGATTCCGGTTGATGCGCAGACCGGGCGCGGAAGGTGCGGACAGCGGGATCCATTGCGCGACCGCGCGGCCCGCGACGGCCAGCAGCACGAAGCCGATGGCGACCTCCTCGCGGCCCACCTCCAGCACGGCGATCAGGATGCCGCAGGCGATGTTGCCGACCAGGATCGCGACGAAGGTGCCCATCTCCACCATGCCGTTGCCGCCCGTGAGTTCGCGTTCGCTCAGCGCCTGGGGCAGGTAGGCGTACTTCACCAGCCCGAAGAGCGTGGAGTGCAGGCCCATGAGGAAGGTGCCCGCCAGCAGCGTGCCCGCCGAGGCCGTATAAAACCCGGCGGCGGCGATCAGCATGATCGCGATCTCCAGATTCTTCACCAGCCGGATCAGGCGGGTCTTGTCGTACTTGTCGGCGAGCTGCCCGCTGGTGGCACTGAACAGCAGAAAGTGCAGGATAAACAGCGCGCCGATCACCAGGCCCGCCATCTCCGCTGACAGCCAGCCGCCGCTGAGCTGGTAGGTCACCATCACGGTGAAGGCGAACTTGAAGAGGTTTTAGTTGGCTGCGCCGGCGAACTGCGTCCAGAAGAAGGGCGCGAAACGGCGCTGGCTGAGCAGGGAAAACTGGTTGGAATGGCGCCGCGAAGCGTCGGGCTGCGGAGCGTTCGTGGCCATGCGGATGTCTCCCGTCGGTGCGCAGCAGCGCACGATTCTCTTGTCTTGCCGATTTATCGGCGCGAACCGCTGCCATTGTGCACTTTGAGAGAAAAAGACAAGGAAGGCGATTCGCCGCCCGCTCAGGGCGCCGGCCTTGAGCTCGGTTTTTCGTTGGAGAGAAGCAGAAACCCGAAGCCGTTGCACAGCAGCGCCAGATACAGCGCCCCATAACTGATCGTCTGCAGCATGTCGCTGGAGAGGACGGTGAACTCCGTGTTGAAGACGGCGGCCCACAGCCGGGGGAGGCGTCCCGCGATCAGCAGCACGCTGAACCCCGTCAGATAAGCGGCCAGGCGCGAGCCGGTCTTTCGCCATTCGCTCAGGAAGCCCAGCATCAGCAGGCCGAAGATCAGGATGGACAGGACGGTCTGGAAAATGATGCGGATATTCGCCTGCTCCCAGCGGTAGCTGATCGCGGCGAACAGCAGATAGCTGACCAAGCCCGCGTCCAGACCCTGCACCAGGCGCAGCTGCCGCTCCAGAAACCCCCAGGTGCCCACCACATCCAGCCACCAGCCCAGGCTCACGCCGGCGTTGCCGATCCGGTACGACCAGAAATACCCAAGCGAGCCGCGCTGTGCGACCAGGAAAAAGCCCAGGCCCTGCAGCACACGCGCCAGCGTCCAGATCTTCACCGACAGATGGCCGCTGCGATAGGCGCCCGAGAACAGCAGCATCAGCCCCGCGAGCATCAGGTTGCTGATGGCGATGGAAATCAGGAGGGATTGGGTCAGCATCGGCTGGCGGCGGCGCCTATCTCGCGTTCAGAGTGAAGGAGAAACGGGTTTCCACTCCCGGACGGCTCTCGGCGCGGATGCCGCCACCGTGGCGGATCAGGATGGCGCGCACCGTCGACAGGCCCGCACCCACGCCTTGATACTCCGATTCGTTGTGCAGCAGCCGGAAAGGCTCGAACAGCTCCTGCACGCGCTCCATGTCGAAGCCCACGCCGTTATCCGACACGAAATATTCGAGCCCGTCCGGCGTGGCGCGCCGGCCCAAGCGGATCTGCGCGATCGCCACATTCGTGCTGTACTTCCAGGCGTTGCGCAGCAGGTTGTCGAGCACCGCGCGCATCAGCGTCTTGTCCGCATGAACCATGAGCTGCTCCTCGATCTCGAAGATCGCCGGCCGTTCTCGGAGAACTGCAGCTCCTCGGAGATTTCGCACGCCAGCGTCGTGAGGTTCACGTCCTCGAGCTGTAGCTGGTGCTTGGAAATCTGCACCAGGCGCAGCAGGCCGTCGATCAGCCCGCCCATGCGTTCCACCGAGCGTCGGATCCGCTCCACCAGCGCGCCGCTTCCGGAGTCGGCCAGGATGGCGGGCTGGCGCTCGAGCAGCGAGGCATAGGAATCGATCTGGCGCAGCGGCGTGCGCAGATCGTGCGCCACCGAAAAGTTGAACGCCTCCAGGCTTTCGTTGGCGGCCTGCAGATCCGAGGTGCGCTTGGTGACCTCGTTCTCCAGCGTCACGTTCATCCGGTGGATCGTCGCCAGAGCCGTCTCCTGCGCGCGCACCATGCGGTTGAATTGCGTGGCCACGGCCCGCACCTCATTTGCGCCGTATTCCTCCACATGCACGCCGGGCTGGCCGTCGGGCACCGCGCCGCCGCCCAGGCTCAGATAGCTCTCGCGCTCCAGCTCATCGATGTGCTCGTCGATCGCCGCGCCCACCGCGCCGGTCAGCGTCACTAGCGAAGTCATCGCGCGCACCACCTGATTGGTGTGCGCCGCCAGATCCGCACTCGGGCTTGCGCCCTGGCGCCATTGGGCCAGCGCCTCCTCGTTGATCTCCGAGAGCGTGTTGAACTACTTCTGCGTCTCGTCCATCAACTGGTCGAGCTTCTTGCTGCGCGCCGCGCCGGCCAGTTGGCGCAGCTGCGACCAGGCCGCGTTCGAGATCGAGCGCCGCGCGTAGAGGATGCTGATCTCCTTCTCCGTGGGCTTGGTCGCGCCGATCATCATCGTGCTGAAGCGCACCGCCTCCAGCCCCCGCGCCAGCCGGTACTGCACCAGGCTGTAGCGCAGCTGGTCGAGGAAATTGATCAGGAAGTCGTTGTGTTGGCGTTGGGTGGCCAGCGTTTCGTTGGCGCGCAGGGCGGCGGCGAAAATGCCGTCGACGTCGGGCATCAGGCTGTCCATCGCCGCCAGACTGCGGACCTGGAAGGGCTTGGACAGCTCCTGGTCGACCCGCTCGCGCACGCGGCACACCGTGTCCTCAAGCTGCTTGAGCGGCTTCACCGCGGCTGGCGCCGCCGATTCGCTCAGGGACAGCGCCTCGAGCAGATAGCCGTTGAAGGATTCGCGGATTGCCGGCAACTGCAGGTTGGCGCGCTCCTCGACGGTGATGTTCTTGCGGAACAGGGTCAGCGTCACCACGCCGCGCTCCAGGCCCAGCTCGTGCGCCACTTGGGCCATCAGGTTGCCCGCCTGGTTGCGATCGCGCATCTTCTGCGCGAGCTGGTATTCGCTCACGCCCTTGCCGAGCATCGCCACGCCCATTGTGCTGGCGACGAAACCAACCAGGAACAGCGCGCCCATGACGAGTTGGCGCATGCCTGCGAAGGGGCGGGGCTCATGGTGGCTTTGGTTCTCTATCGTTCTTGCCCCGGCCGCCGGCTCGGGCGTTCAGGGTTTTTGCACGTACTCTACCCCGCGCGGCGCGGCGGAACAACAGAGCGGCGCGCTGACAAGACTAGCGGGGGAGGGGGGAAGGGGGTGGGCGGCCTCAGCCGCGGTGCGCCGACAGGTCGGACACCATCTTGAAGCCCGGCATCACCTTGGCGGCGAGCTCCGGATTCTCCAGCGCGTATTCCAGGTTCATGCTGGCGATCTCCACATGCTCCTCGCCCAGCGCCTTGGCGCTGCTGCCCTGGCCGCGCTCGATGGCCTTAACCAGCGCGTGATGCTGGCGGTGCGCCTGCTTCATCCATTCCTGGTCCTCCTCCATCGACGACTGAATCGGCAGCATCGAACTGGGCGAGGCCAGCGGCTGGCCGTTGAGCATCTCCATCACACGCAGCACCGCGGTGTTGCCGCTGCCGTGGATGATCAGGTCGTGGAAACGGTCGTTCATTTCCACATAGGTGGCGTAGTCGTCCAGCGTCATCGTCGGCTTGTTCACCGCGCGGTCGCCGTCGTCCAGGCATTGATGCAGCTCGCGGGCGAGCTGGCGCGGCAGGCCGTGCTCGGCGAGCAGGCGCGCGGCATAGCCCTCGATCAGGCCGCGCACGCGAATCGCGCCGGCCACCTCCTGCGAGGTGAACTTGCGCATCTGGTAGCCGCCGGCGGGCGACTGCTTGATCAGGCCCTCGTGCTCCAGCGTCGCCAGCGCCAGGCGCACCGGCGTGCGCGACGCCTCCAGCCGGTCGGCCAGCGGAATCTCGGCCAGCCGTTCGCCGGGTGCGAATTCGCCCTTGAGAACCAGATCGCGCAACTGCACCAGAACGCGGGCCTGCTGGGATTCCATCGCCACCTCTCCAAAACCTCGTTTTTACTGTATGCAATTAATTCTATTATCAAATCCGCGGCATGCCAATTGCATACGTGCTTTGATTGAAAGGCTTTACGGGGAATTTATTCCCGGGAATGGGGCGAAGGCTCCTGGATTTGAAGGAGAAATCCCAAAAACGAAGCCGATGATTTTCTCGATTTTGGACGAATTTAAGTTTTAATCCTGAATGAAATACCCGCCGAATATAGATATATTGAGTGCAATTGTATGCAATGAATCCAGCGTAATGAAATAAGGGCAAGGAAACCAAGGCATGATCAGCGCAGAACAAAACAAACTCATGACCACCGTCGGCGCCGGCGAACCCGCCGGCAAGCTGCTGCGCTGCTACCGGAAGCCCGTGGCGATCAAGGAAGAACTCGAAGGCCCGCGCCCGATGCGCCCGGTCAAGCTCATGGGCCAGCACTTCGTGCTCTTCCGCGACGAGCAGGGCAAGCTCGGCATGCTCGACCGCGACTGTCCCCACCGCGGCGCTGACCTCGCCTTAGGCCGCATCGAGTCCAACGGCATCCGCTGCCCCTTCCAAGGCTGGAAATTCGACGCCGCCGGAAACTGCCTGGAGACGCCCGCCGAACCCGCCGGCAGAAAACTGTGCAGCCGCATCAAGCAGGCCGCCTATCCCGTCATCGAAAAAAGCGGCGTGATCTTCGCCTACATCGGCGAAGGCGAGCCTCCCGCCTTTCCAGAATTCGACTGCTTCGTCGCGCCCGATTCGCACACCTTCGCCTTCAAGGGCCTGTTCGAATGCAACTGGCTGCAGGCGCTGGAAGTCGGCATCGACCCCGCCCACGCCTCCTACCTGCACCGCTTTTTCGAGGACGAGGACACTGGAGAGAGCTACGGCCAGCAGTTCCGCGGCGCCTCGGCCGACTCCGAGATGGCCATTACCCAGGTCCTGAGCGAGCACGACGCGCCCAGCATCGAAATCGCCTCCACCGACTACGGCATGCGCCTCACCGCGCTGCGCGAGCTCGGTCCGGAGCAGACCCACGTGCGCGTCACCAACCTCATCTTCCTGCAGGCCTTCGTCATCCCGATGAGCGCCGAGATGACCATCTCCCAATGGCACGTCCCCGTCGACGACACCCATTGCTACTGGTACGCCATCTTCACCAGCTTCACCGGCCACGTCGACAAGAAGCTCATGCGCGAGCAGCGCCTCGAGCTCTACGAACTGCCCGACTACACCTCGCGCAAGAACAAGCGCAACGACTATGGCTACAGCGTCGAGGAGAAGAAGAGCCAGACCTAAACCGGCATGGGCTCCGACATCAACGTGCACGACCAATGGGCCATCGAATCGCAAGGCCCCATCCAGGACCGCACCCGCGAGCACCTCGGCACGACCGACAAGGGCATCGTCGCCTACCGCCGCATGCTCGTCGCCGCCATCGAGGCCAACCTCGCCGGCGAGGCTGTGCCCATGGCGCTCACCAAGGAAGCCGATCTCCTGCGCCGCAACGCCTCGGACTGGGCCGCCGCCCGGCTCGCTAAGTAAAGCGGGCGCGGACATGGCCAATTTCGTCGAACGCTTCGGACTGCGCGGCGAAGCGCAGCAGCGCGCCGCCAACGAACTCGCGCGGCGCATCGCCGCCGAGACCGAAACCGTGCGCTTCGTTTTCTGCGACCAGCACGGCATCCTGCGCGGCAAGACCCTCGTCGCGGAGGCCGCGGCGGGCGCCCTGAATGAAGGCGTCAACATGACCTCCACGCTGCTGGTCAAGGACACCTCGCACCGCACCGTCTTCCCCGTCTTCACCAAGGGCGGCGGCCTGGACATGGAGCTCATGCAGGGCGGCGCGGACTTCGTCATGGTCGCCGACCCGGCGACCTTCCGCATCCTCCCCTGGGCGCCGCGCACCGGCTGGGTGCGCGGCATCGACGCCGAATGCGGGGGGAGCTGCTCCTGCACCACCTGCCACGTCTACGTCGACCCCGATTTCCACGGTGGGATCGCGCCGCCCGACGGCGATGAAGAGGCCCTGCTCGACGCCACCGCCGCGCCAGACCACCAGCCGGCTGAGCTGCCAGATCGTCGTCGGCCCCGAGCTAGAAGGCCTCGTGCTGCGGGTGCCGCCAACGCAGGTCGGAACCCGTTCCGAAGCCAGTTTCACCCACCGGATTTATCCGCCCCCATCCTCAATCTGGAGTTGCAACCATGAAGAAGACCTTCGCCGCCGCGGCGCTGGCGCTGACCGCCCTGCTGGGCGCCGGCGC
>JALBVF010000022.1 GCA_025050535.1 Candidatus Protistibacter heckmannii | reverse complement strand
ATAGGGCTGCGCAGCGATGAACAATACCACCATCTCTCAATATGTGATGGAGCAGTGGATCATCCTAGGAAGCGTTGCAGGAAAATTTTCTGCTCAGCAAAACGCTGGAGCTATCACCCCTCCAGTTGGCTTTAGTTCCTACCTTGGAATGACCGCTCTTAGTGCGTATGCGGTCGCTGCGGGCGATTACTTCTTGCTTCAACAGCCGCTGGATGGTTACTCGATCGCTGATCTTGGCTTTGGCACTGCGAATGCAAAAAGCGTGACGTTTTCGTTCTGGGCGTATGCCGATGCGGCAGGCACTTACGGCGGTTCACTGCGAAATTATGCGACAACTCGGTCCTATCCATTCACTTATACAGTTAACACCCCCAATACTTGGGAATATAAAACCATCACAATTCCGGGCGACACAGCAGGAACTTGGGTCGGTGCCAGCGGGGAAGGTTCCCTGTATGTTGCTTTCGGACTTGGATGTGGATCTACATTTTCCGGTGTAGCGGGAGCGTGGACATCAGCTAACTATATTTCCGCAACAGGCGCCCGTTCGATCGTGGAAACCAACGGCGCGAAGCTCTATATCACTAGTGTGCAACTCGAACCCGGTAGCACTGCAACACTATTTGATACCACTCGTACTTACGCTCAAGAATTGATGCTATGCCAACGGTATTTCGAACAGTCCACGAATCAAATTTTCTGGTCTGGTTACGGCACTGCCGGTACCAACAATCACTATGCGCAAGGGACATATAAAGTAACCAAGCGCGCTCCTCCTACTGTGACCGTGAATGTTGGATATGGAACGAACTGGTGTGCGATCGCGTTCAACAGTACTGGTGTCGATTCTTGCTCGTTTTACGGAAATCCCACCACGAATGGAGCCAATTATTACTCACTGAGTTTCACCGCTAACTGCAGGCTCTAATCATGACTCACAAATTCAAGCGCATTCTCAATGGTGAAACAGGCGAAATTTCCGATGCGGTGGTGCTACGCGTAGAAGACAACGCCTTTATTCCAATGGATCTTGAGAACACCGACTATATGGAGTACTTGGCGTGGATCGAAGCGGGAAATTCACCACTACCTCCGATCGCGCCTAATGTGTTGCCCTGATGTGCCTGATAAAGAGACCCATTGTATGAAAAAGACGGCGCGACCTGCCTGGTTCGGGAACACCAGGCAGACCACCCACCCACAGAACAAGCCTGCGTTTAGGCCAAGGCGCCGCCACTGTCGCGACGGCGTCCTAAGCCTACCACGACCAGGACGAGCAGTTGGACGCGATCAGATGTGGCTTTTGCAATAGGAAGGTGGCGGAGGTAGAGTACACCCGCATTCGCTGGAAATGCCCCCGCTGCGGGAGCATGAATGAGAAGGCCGTCGAGCCTCACAGCAGCGCGCCGCGAGCGCCTGAAGAGAGGAAAACCGACGCCGATGTTCCTTAATAATTCGTGTAAGCCCATCATCCCCTAGCTCGGCAGCAAGCGCCGCCTGGCCGATAAGCTGCTGCCCTTGTTCCCGCCTCACGAGTGCTATGTGGAAGTCTTCTTCGGCGGTGCGGCGCTCTACTTTCTGCGCGCGCATTCAGCACCCGTCGAGGTTCTGAACGACATCAACGGCGAGCTGACCAATCTGTACCGCGTGGTGCAGCATCACCTGGAGGAGTTTGTGAGGCAGTTCCGCTGGGCGATCAGCAGCCGCCAGGTGTTCAAGTGGCACCAGGAGAGCCGACCGTCGACGCTGACCTACATTCAGCGCGCGGCGCGGTTCTAATACCTGCAGCATCACGCCTTCTGCGGCCGTGTCGACGGTCAGACTTTCGGTACCGCGACCACCTCGGCAGCGCCCAACCTGCTGCGCATCGAGGAAAGCCTCTCGGCCGCGCATCTGCGCCTCGAAGGCACTACAATCGAGAACCTGTCGTGGCAGGAGTGCATGAAGCGCTACGACCGGCCGCACACGTTTTTCTACCTCGACCCGCCCTATTGGGGGACGGAGGGCTACTCACTGATCCCCATCGACATCATGTAGGAATTTTTGCCGACCATTGAGGAGGTTGCTGGGAAAATCGGTGCGATGGACGCCTTTTATGCACAGCAGGTAGCTGCAGCTTGGGAGGTCGACCTGGCTACGTTTCTGGCCTCATTCGAGTCCGCAAAGCAGGCGGCGCGTGGCGTAGGCTGGGGGGGGATTTCCGCAGGCCGCCGAGGGTTTTTTGGCTGCCGGAGGCGGAATTTTCATTTATCTGGGGGGGTGTCTGGAAACAGGATAACAACGGGGATACCTTTGTAGTCTCACCTTACCCCTTGACCTGGCTTGAGCCTCGATTTTTCGCCTGAAAACCGGTGAAAAAACGCGCGAAAATCAGTGCAAAAACACGCGCGAAGTTACATGGGGGAGCCGCGGATTCATAATCCGTAGGTCCCCGCAAAAGAAAACGCGGGCCGCCGCATCGGCAAACCCGTGTCTAGGGTTGGTGGGCCCCCCGTGAATCGAACACGGCACCAACGGATTATGAGTCCGCTGCTCTAACCAAGCATGAGCTAGGGGCCCGTGATTTTTGGCGGCGGCGCCGGCTCAACTGCCTTCGAGGAAGGACTTGAGCTTGTCGGAGCGGCTGGGGTGACGCAGCTTACGCAGCGCCTTGGCTTCGATCTGGCGGATGCGCTCGCGGGTGACGTCGAACTGCTTGCCGACTTCTTCCAGCGTGTGGTCGGTGCTCATCTCGATGCCGAAACGCATGCGCAGGACCTTGGCCTCGCGCGGCGTGAGCGAATCGAGCACGTCCTTGACGACGTCACGCATGCTGCCATGCAGGGCCGCCTCGGCTGGAGCCAGGGTGTTGGTGTCCTCGATGAAGTCGCCCAGATGGGAATCGTCGTCGTCGCCGATCGGCGTTTCCATGGAGATCGGCTCCTTGGCGATCTTCATGATCTTGCGGATCTTGTCCTCTGGCATTTCCATCTTGGCGGCGAGCGTCGCGGGATCGGGCTCGGCGCCGGTCTCCTGCAGGATCTGCCGTGAGATGCGGTTCATTTTGTTGATCGTCTCGATCATGTGCACCGGGATGCGGATGGTGCGGGCCTGGTCGGCGATCGAACGCGTGATGGCCTGACGGATCCACCAGGTGGCGTAGGTCGAGAACTTGTAACCGCGGCGGTATTCGAACTTGCCCACGGCCTTCATCAGGCCGATGTTGCCTTCCTGGATCAGGTCGAGGAACTGCAGACCGCGGTTGGTGTACTTCTTGGCGATGGAGATGACCAGACGCAGGTTGGCTTCGGTCATTTCGCGCTTGGCTTCGCGGGTGCGCTTCTCGCCCTCGGCCATCTTCTTGTTGACTTCACGCAGCTCGGTGAGCGGCAGCACGACGCGCTGCTGCAGGTCGATGAGCTTTTGCTGGAGCTCCTGCACCGCCGGCGCGTTGCGGGCGACCACCTGGCTCCAGGGCTTGTTCTCGTTGGCGATCGGCGTGATCCAGCCGAGGTTGGTCTCGTTGCCGGGAAAGCGCGCGACGAAGTCGCTGCGCGGCATGCCGCACTTGTCGACGACGATGTTGAGGATGGCGCGCTCGAGCTTGCGCACTTCGTCCACCTGGCCGCGCAGGGTGTCGCAGAGCTTCTCGACGTTCTTGGCGGTGAAGCGGATTTCGAGCAGCTCCTTGCGGATGCCTTCCTGGGCGCGCTGATAGGGCTTGGACTGATAGCCTTCGCGTTCGTAGGCCTTGCGCATCTTGTCGAAGTGCTCGCGGATGACCGCGAACTTCTCGAGCGCGGTGACGCGCAGCTCTTCGAGCTGGCGGGCCGACGCGGCGCTGCTGCCATCTTCGTCCTCGCCATCTTCCTCGTCCTCGGTTTCCTCGTCTTCCTCCTCCTCCTCGGCGACGATTTCCTGCGCCTGGGTGGCAGCCAGGACGGCGGCAGCTTCAGCGTTGGGATCGATCAGGCCGTCGATGACTTCGTCGATGCGCGAGGTGCCGGTGGCGACCTTGTCGGCCATGACGAGGATTTCGGAGATGGTGACCGGGCAGGCGGAGATGGCCATGACCATGTCCTTGAGGCCGGCTTCGATGCGCTTGGAGATTTCGATTTCGCCTTCGCGGGTGAGCAGCTCCACGGCGCCCATCTCGCGCATGTACATGCGCACGGGGTCGGTGGTGCGGCCGAATTCGGAGTCGACGGTGGACAGCGCGGCTTCGGCTTCCTCTTCGGCTTCTTCATCGGAAGCGGCGGAGGGCGCGTTGTCGTTGAGCAGCAGGGTCTCGGCGTCGGGCGCCTGCTCGTAGACGGCGACGCCGATGTCGTTCAGCGTGGCGACGAGCGTGTCGATGGCCTCTGAGTCGACGAGGTCGTCGGGCAGATGGTCATTGATTTCGGCGTAGGTCAGATAGCCGCGCGACTTGCCCAGCTTGATCAGCGCCTTGAGCTTCTGGCGGCGCGCCTCGAGCTCCTCTTCGGTGGAACCAGCCTGGCGCGCTTCAAAGTCGCGCAGCAGCGCTTTTTCCTTTGCCTTGCGATCCTTGGCTTTTTGTTTCTCGGATACCGGACGCGCGGCGGTCTCGGGTGCTGCCTGCAATTCTGTCGTCACTTTTTCGCCAGTCGATTCGGATTGGGCACTGGCTTTGGACTTGGGCAAACGCTTTTCAGTTTCCGTAGGCGCAACAGCTTTTGCCGACACTGCCTTGCCCGGCGCATCCGCCTTGAGCGGCGCGGCGGGTTTAGCGACGGGTTTTGCTGCGGGCTTAGCCGGCGCCTTGGCGGCCGGCTTGACGGGCGCCTTCGGTGCGGGCTTGGCCGCCGGCTTGGCCACCGGCTTGACGGCGGTCTTCTTGGCTGCCGCCTTCGGTGCCAGCTTCGCCGCGCGCGGCGCAGCCTTAGCCGCGGTTTTTGCCGCTGGCTTGCCAGTGGATTTCTTGGTCGCGCTTGCCTTTGCCATAGCCACTCTCTTTTCGCAGCGGCAGGGATGAAAAAACAACCCAAGCCGCATTAATTGAATCTGATGTTATAACGTATGAAAAATCTGCTGACTAACTAGCCAAATACTGCAAAAATCGGTCAATCGACCGGCTTCGGACCGGCTTTTTCCTGCTGAAGCCATTCGGCGAACCGGCGGTAGGCCTCTCTGTCGGCGTCGCTGGCCCGCCCGGCTTCGATCAACTGGGCAAGCCGCCTTTGTTCCTGCTTCCAGCCCTCCGTTACCAACTTGGACGCCGCGCCTTGCAATTCGGCGCGCGCGGCGTCCAGGTCGATGTCGTCCTTGAGCACCGCTTCACGCAAGCCCTGGTAGGCGCCCTCGAAGGGCGACTGCGCGAGCAGGTCGGACAGCGCCGCGAAGCTTTTGCTCTGGTCGCAATGCGCGAACAGATCGGCCAGCAGCTCGCTATTGGCGCCGTCGGGCGTCGCGAGCGCGGCGCGCGTCTGCGCGTCGAGTTCGCCGGCCAGCTCCGGGAAGCGCATCAGCATGCGCATCAACTGCTGCTCCAGCCCGGTTGGCGGCGCGCGCTTGACCCGTGGCTTGGGCGCGGCGTAGCGGCTGGCGGCGACTGGCTTGAGCTCGCAGACGGCCTCGACCTCCGCGGACGTGGAACCCGTCATCTCCGCCAGGCTGCGGATGATCTGCAGCCGCAGCCCGATGGGCGGCATGGCCTGCAGCAGCGGCTTGGCCTGGAACTGCGCGCGCGCCCTGCCCTCGGGCTGGCGCAGATTGAGGTCCTGCGCCACCGACTTGAGCAGGAACTGCGACAGCGGCATGGCCTGCGCCACCGCTGCGTCAAAAGCTTGCGCGCCCTCTTCGCGGATATAGCTGTCCGGGTCGTGCTCGGACGCCAGGAATAGGAAGCGCACGGTCTTGTCGTCGGCCAGCAACGGCAGACAGGCTTCGAGCGCGCGGCGCGCGGCGCGCCGTCCCGCTGCGTCGCCGTCGAAGGAGAACACGACGTTGTCGATCTGCCGGAACAGCTTCTGCACATGCATGGGCGTGCAGGCCGTGCCCAGCGTGGCGACGGCGTTGGCGAACCCCATCTGGGCAAGCGCGACCACGTCCATATAGCCTTCCGTCACCAGCACGTAGCCCATCTCGCGGATGACCGCGCGCGCTTCGAACAAGCCGTACAGTTCATTGCCTTTGGAGAACAAAGGCGTTTCCGGCGAGTTGAGATACTTGGGCTCGCAGCCGTCCATCACGCGTCCGCCGAATCCGATCACCGCGCCCTTGACGTTGCGGATGGGGAACATCACGCGGCCGCGAAAGCGGTCATAGCGCCGATGCTTGCCGTCGGATTCGGTCTTCTCGCTTTCGATCACCAGGCCCGACTCGACCAGGGGCTTGGCCACCGCGTCGTCGCGATAGGACCCGAATTCGCCTTCCAGATTCTGCCATGCGTCCGGCGCGAAACCCAGCCCGAAACGCGCCGCGATCTCGCCCGTGAGGCCGCGGCCCTTCAAGTAATTCTTCGCCGCGTCGGACAAGCGCAACTGCTTGCGATAATAGTCGCAGGCGGTGCTCATGACCTGGGTGAGCGCCATCTGCGCATCCTGCCTAGCCTTGCGCTGCTCGACCGAGACGCGGTTCTCTTCCTCGGGCACGGTCATGCCAACCGACTGCGCGAGATCGCGGATGGCCTCTACATACGAGGCGCCGCTGTGCTCCATCAGGAAACCGATCGCCGAACCGTGCGCGCCGCAGCCGAAGCAATGGAAGAACTGCTTGGAGGGCGAAACGGTAAATGAGGGCGACTTTTCGTTATGGAAGGGACACAGGCCCAGATAGTTCGCCCCCGCCTTCTTCAACTGCACATGCCGGCCCACCACGTCGGTGATGTCGACGCGGGCCAGAAGGCCCTGAATAAATGACTGGGGGATCACGCCCGGGTAGGCTCGGCGATGCGGTCGAGGTCTGGCTCAGGCCAGCGCGGCGAGCGCGGTCTTGAGCTGGCCGGAGGCCGCGCCCATGTCGGCGCAGCCCGCGAGCGCGGGCTTGAGCACTCCCATGACCTTGCCCATGTCCTGCGGCCCCTTGGCGCCGGCTTTGGCGATGGCCGCGGCGACTTCCTCGGCCGACATTTGCGCCGGCATGTAGGCGGCGAGCACGACGATCTCGGCCTCTTCCTTGGCGACCAGATCCTCGCGGCCGGCCTGCTTGAACTGGGAGGAGGCGTCGCGGCGCTGCTTAATGAGTTTTTCGACGAGGGCGAAGATGGCGGCGTCGTCGAGTTCGATGCGCTCGTCGACCTCGCACTGCTTCATCGCCGCCAGCAGCATGCGGATGCTGCCCAGGCGTTCGGCCTCGCGGGCGCGCATGGCGGCCTTCATGTCGTCGTTGATGCGTTGTTTCAGATTCATGATGTCCTCGGGTCTGCCTTGATCGATAAAGACAAAAAACCCGCCAGTGGCCAAACCGCCGGCGGGTTCATGTCAGCCGCATCCGCAGTGGGCGGACGCAGGAGAATCAGTACATCTTCTTCGGCAGCATCTGGCTGCGGATGCGCTTGTAGTGGCGCTTCACGGCCGCAGCCTTCTTGCGCTTGCGCTCGGCGGTCGGCTTTTCATAGAACTCGCGGGCGCGCAGCTCGGTCAGCAGGCCGTTTTTCTCGATGGTGCGCTTGAAGCGCCGCAGCGCGACTTCGAAAGGCTCATTCTCTTTGAGGCGAATGGTCGTCATTTTCCGTTAAAAGCCTTTTAAAAAAAATGAGTTATTTAAAATCAAGGATTTCTGCGCGGATTCGAAACAGATGATTAAACTGATAGCCAGACTCGAAAATTCTATTACTTTATCACAAGTTCAACGTTGCGCCAATGCTGTTGCGGCCGCCGCAGCGGACGCCCAGGCCCACTGGAAGTTGTAGCCGCCGAGCCAGCCGGTGACGTCCATGACCTCACCGATGAAGTACAGGCCGGGTACGGCCTTGGCCATCATGCTGGCCGAGGACAATGCCCGGGTGTCCACGCCGCCGCAGGTGACCTCGGCCTTGAGGTAGCCCTCTGTTCCGGACGGCGCGAGCCGCCAGGCGGAGAGCGAAGCCGCCAGTTTGCGCAGAGTCTTGTCGGGCAATTCGCCGATGCGGGCCGCCGGGTCCAGGCCCTGGGCCGAAATCCAGTGTGCCGCCAGCCGGGCGGGCAGCCATTGGCCGAGCACGGTCGCGAGCTGGCGCGCCGGCCGGGCCTTCTCGGCCAGCAGCTCGGCTTCGGCGTTGCGGCCGCGGAGCAGGTTGAGCGACAGCGCTTGGCCGGGCCGCCAGAAGCTGGAAATCTGCAGGATCGCCGGGCCGGAGAGCCCCCGGTGGGTGAAGAGCAGGTCTTCCAGGAAGACCGGCACGGACTTGCGCGGCGCCTCGGGCAGGCTGGCTTCGACTTCCAGGGAGATGCCCGCCAGCTCGGCGAAGGGCACCCAGCCGGCGGCGTCGAAGGTCATCGGCACCAAACCTGGGCACGGCTGCACCAGTGGAATCCCGAACTGCTTGGCGAGCCGGTAGCCGAAGTCGGTCGCACCGATCTTGGGGATGGACAGACCGCCCATAGCCACGACCAGGGCGTCCGCGGCCACCGCGCCAGCCGCCGTGCCGATGCGGAAACGCTCGCGGCCCGAACCATCCACGCCGCGGCTCACGTCGCCGACCTTGCAGCCGGTCATCCAGCGCACGCCGCCGGCCTCGCATTCGGCCTCGAGCATGCGCACGATCTGCTCGGCGGATTCATCGCAGAACAATTGGCCCTTGTGCTTCTCGTGATAGCCGATCCGGTGGCTGCGCACGAGATCGAGGAAATCGGCCTGGGTGTAGCGCGCCAGTGCGGAACGGCAAAAATCCTTGTTCGATGAATGAAAATTCGCCGGACTCGCATAAAGATTAGTGAAATTGCAGCGCCCACCGCCGGAAATACGGATTTTTTCGCCAATCTTTTCCGCATGATCGATCAGCGCCACCTTGAGCCCCGACTGCGCGCCCATACCAGCGCACATCATGCCGGCGGCGCCCGCCCCGAGGACGGCGACGTCGACTTCCTTGTCTGCCACTGAGAGACCCCATTGATCCAGCACTTAAACATTGAGCTTATTGAGTGATATAGAGTCTATTGTTGCAGGGAC
>JALBVF010000021.1 GCA_025050535.1 Candidatus Protistibacter heckmannii | reverse complement strand
CGGGGCGATCATGTGCATGGGCGTGGCCACCGCAAACAGTGTGCTGGTGATCAGCTTCGCCAGCGAAAAGCTCGAGGAGCTGGGCGACGCCACTGCCGCCGCGCTCGAAGCCGGCTATGTTCGCTTCCGGCCGGTGCTGATGACCGCGCTGGCCATGGTGATCGGCATGGCGCCGATGGCCCTGGGCCTGGGCGAGGGCGGTGAGCAGAACGCGTCGCTGGGCCGCACCGTCGTCGGCGGCCTGATCTTCGCCACCATCGCCATCCTCATCTTTGTGCCTGTGGTGTTCAGCATCGTGCACCGCAACCACGGCCGCAAACCCGCTTCTTCCGCGTCGGTCCAGCCTTCGCCTTCCGCTTCCGGATAACCCCATGCAGCCTGAGCAACCCAAGGCCACCACTCCCCTGCTGTCCAAGCGCAAGCTGCGCACGGCCGGCCTGGTCGGCGCCGGCTGCGCCGCTCTCGTCGTCGCGGCGGGGCTGGTCAGCCGCGCCAACGGCAACAGCGAATTGCGCGCCTGGACCGACGCCCAGATCGTGCCCACCGTGTCGGTGGTCTCGCCGGGCCGGCTCGAAGCCTATTCGCGCGCGCCCATCTATGCGCGCATGAGCGGCTATCTCAAGACCTGGAACGTCGACATCGGCATGCAGGTCAAGGCCGGCCAGCAGCTCGCCGAGATCGAGACGCCCGATCTCGACCAGCAGCTTCTGCAGGCCCGGGCCGACCTCGCGACCGCGCAGGCCAACGCCAACCTCGACCGCAACCTCGCGCTCAAGGCATTCACCTGCATCGTCTCGCCCTTCAACGGCATCGTGACCGCGCGCAACACCGACGTGGGTGCGCTGATCGCCGCCGGCAACGGCATGGGCCAGGAGCTCTTCGTCGTGTCCGACGTGCACAAGCTGCGCGTCTACGTGAGCGTGCCGCAGAACTACGTGCCCAGCGTGCCGCCCGGCACCAAGGGGCTGATTTCCATGCCCGAGCATCCGGGAAAGACCTATTCGGCCGTGGTCGAGGCCTCCTCGCGCGCGGTCAGTGCCGCCACCGGCACCACGCTGATGCAGCTTGTGGTGGAAAACGCCGCCGGCGGAGCTGATGCCTGGTGGCTACGCCAACGTAAAGCTGGCCCTGCCGCCAAGCGCCGCCGCCGCGAGCGCGCTGATCTTCAATGCGCAAGGTCTGGCGGTGGCGGTGATCGGCGCCGACGGCAAGGTGGTCCTCAACCCGGTGACGGTCAAGCGTGACCTGGGGCAGGTCATCGAGGTGGACGGCGGGCTCGCCGCCGGCGACCGCGTGATCGGGAATCCGCCCGACGGCGTGGCCGCCGGCGCAACGGTGCGCATCGCCGAAGAGGGCAAGAATGCCAAGCATTGACATCCTGGCCGTGGGCGCGGCGCGCAGCCGCATGCCGGCCGACAGCCTGCCGCGCGACGCCTGGTGGCGGCGTTTCGGCGACGCCGAACTCGACGCACTGGAGCAGCGCCTGGCGCAGAACAGCCCGAATCTGGCCGCCGCCCTGGCGCGCTTCCAATAGGCGCAGGCGGTGGGCGTGCAGCTGCGCTCGAGCCTGTTCCCGAGCATCGCCGCGAGCGTCGGGGCCGAGCGCGACCGCCAGTCCGACATGAGGCTGCTGCGCGGCACCACCGCGCCCGAGTACAACAACTTCACCGCCGGCGTCGGCATCTCCTACGAGCTCGACTTCTGGGGCCGTATCCGCGGCCAGTTCGCCGCCGGCAACGCCCAGGTCGCGGCCTCGGAGGCAGATCTGGAATCGGCGCGCCTGAGCCTGCAGGCCGAGCTGGCCGACAGTTATATCCAGCTGCGCGGCTACGACCGCGAGGCCGCTCTGCTGCAAGTGACCGTCGCCACCTATACCAAGGCGCTGGTGCTCACGCGCGAGCGCAACGGCGGCGGCATCTCTTCCGGCCTGGACGTGGCCCGCGCGAAGAATCATCTCGAATCGACGCGTTCGCAGGCCGAGCAGGTGCAGGCGCAGCACCGCATCGAGGCTGCCAACGCCGACGTGGGCGTGGTGCGCGCTGGCTACTTCCCCTCGGTGGTGCTGGGCGTGACCGGCGGCTATCAGAGCGTGGACGCGAGCAACTGGATCAACGCGCCGAGCATCTTCTGGGCCATCGGCTCCTCGCTGGCGGTCAACCTCTTCGACGCCAGCCGCCACCGCGCGCAGGAGGCGCAGGCGCGCGCGGTGCTCGACGAGATGGGGGCGAACTACCGGGGCGTGGTGCTGACCGCCTTCCAACAGGTGGAGGACAACCTGACGCTGCTCAACCACTATCACACCGCCGCGCTGGCCGAGAAGGACGCCTTGGCGGCCGTGCGCAATTCGCTCGAGTACGCGACCAACCGCTACCGCAAAGGCACGATCAACTATCTGGACGTCGTCGCCTCGCAGACCGCTGCGCTGCTGGCCGAGCGCAATGCGCTCGACCTGGAGACGCGCCAGCGTGCAACTGATCCGCGCGCTGGGTGGCGGCTGGAACGCTGGCGAGGCAGACTCAGTCGCCCGCCCGGCGCCGGCTTCCTGAGTGTTTCCCGGAGTTACTGCCGCGCCAGCACCGGCGCCAGGGCCGCGCCGGTGTGGCTGGCCTTGATCTTTACCAGGCTGTCTGGATCGGTCGCGGCGACGATGCGTCCGCCGCCCGAGCCGCCTTCCGGTCCCAGGTCGATGACCCAGTCGGCCTCGGCGATCACGTCTAGGTCATGCTCGATCACCACCACGCTCTGTCCGCCGTCCACCAGCCTGTGCAGCACCTTGGTCAGCTTGGCGACGTCGGCCATGTGCAGGCCCACGGTCGGTTCGTCGAGCACGTAGAGCGTGTGCGGCGCTTTCTGGCCGCGGCGCGTAATGTCGTCGCGCACCTTGGTCAGCTCGGTCACGAGCTTGATGCGCTGCGCCTCGCCGCCGGATAGCGTGGGCGAGGGCTGGCCCAGCGTCAGATAACCCAGGCCCACGTCCTGCATGAGTTTCAGCGGATGCGCGAGATTGGGCATGCTGGAGAAGAACTCCACCGCTTCGTCCACTTCCATCTGCAGCACCTCGCCGATGTTCTTGCCGCGCCAGGTGACGGCGAGGGCCTCGGGATTGAAGCGCTGACCGTGGCACACGTCGCAGAGCACCTTCACGTCGGGCAGGAAGCTCATGCCGATGGTGCGCATGCCCTGGCCTTCGCAGGCCGGGCAGCGGCCCTCGCCGGTGTTGAAGGAGAAGCGGGCCGCCATGTAGCCGCGCGCCTTGGCTTCGAGCGTCTCAGCGAAGAGCTTGCGGATGGTGCCCCAGAAGCCGATATAGGTCGCGGGGCAGGAGCGCGGCGTCTTGCCGATGGGCGTCTGGTCGACTTCGAGCACCCGGTCGATGCTCTCCCAGCCGGTGAGCGCGTCGCAGCCCTTCCAGGTCATCGCCACTTCGGTCTTGCGGTCGAATTTCTCGCCCTTGGCCTGCGCGGTCTTGCGCGCGCGCTTGACCGCCGGCGAGGACATCACCGAGCGGCCCACGGAATCGAGCAGGTTTGCCATCAGCACATCGCGCGCCAGCGTGGACTTGCCCGAGCCCGACACGCCGGTCACGGCGGTGAGCCGCTTAAGCGGGAAGCGCGCGTCGACGCGGAGCAGGTTGTGCAGATGCGCGCCGTGCACGGTGAGCCACTGCAGCGGCTCGTCCTTGGCGGGCTTGCCCTCGGCGGGGACGGCGCGGCGCGGCTGGATCGGATGCACGACGGGATGCGTGAGCATCTTCCCGGTGAGCGAATCGGCATGCGCCGCCAGCTCCTTCACGCCGCCCTGCGCGATCAGGCGCCCGCCGCGCTTGCCGGCGCCAGGGCCGATGTCGATGATGTGGTCGGCGCGGCGGATGGTGTCTTCGTCGTGTTCGACTACGACCAGGGTGTTGCCCTTGCCGCCGAGCTTGTGCAGGGCGTCGAGCAGGATGCGGTTGTCGCGCGGATGCAGGCCGATGGTGGGTTCGTCGAGCACGTAGCACACGCCCTGCAGATTGCTGCCGAGCTGCGCCGCGAGGCGGATGCGCTGCGCCTCGCCGCCGGAGAGGCTGGGCGCGGCGCGGTCCAGGGTCAGGTAGCCGAGGCCGACTTCCTCGAGGAATTCCAGGCGGCTGCGGATTTCGCTGACCACGTCGCGGGCGATGTCTGCGTCGCGGCCCGAGAGCTTGAGGCCCTGCACCCATTCACGGGTTTCGCTCACCGTCCATTGCGCCACCTTGGCGATGGAGAGTTCGTCGAAGGTCACGGCGCACGCCACGTGGTTCAGGCGCGTGCCGCCACAGTCCGGGCAGGGCTGGTCGCTCAGGTCCTCGGGCTCGGCCTCCTCGGAGGGGATGGTCTGCTCGCAGCCGCGGTTGTCGTCGGCGTTGAGGATGGTGTCGTCGAAGACGGCGCGTTGCTCGCGGGTGAGCGCCAGGCCGGTGCCAACGCAGGTGGTGCACCAGCCGTGCTTGCTGTTGTAGGAGAAGGTGCGCGGATCGAGCTCGGGATAGCTGGTGCCGCAGACCGGGCAGGCGCGCTTGGTGGAGAAGACCTTGATCTTGCCGACGTCGGACGTGGGCAGACCTTTTTCCATGCGCTCGCGCAGCTTGTCCAGCGGCGCGAATAGATGCATCACGCCTTTGCCGTGCTCCAGCGCCTGGGCGAGCATCGAGCGCAGCGCGGCTTCGAGGTAGGGGCTAACGATGAGGTCGCCGACCGGCAGCTCGATGGTGTGTTCCTTGAAGCGGTCGAGCTTGGGCCAGTCGGTGGTGGAGACGAATTCGCCGTCCACGCGCAGATGGGTGTAGCCGCGCGCCTTGGCCCATTTGGCCAGGTCGTTGTAGACGCCCTTGCGGTTGACCACCAGCGGCGCGAGCATGCCCACGTGCTGGTCCTTGTGGTCACGCAGAAGCTGGGCGGCGATGGATCCCACGCTCTGCGCCTGCACCGGCGCGCCGTCGTGCACGCAGTGCTGCACGCCGAGCTTCACATAGAGCAGGCGCAGGAAATGCCAGACCTCGGTGGTGGTCGCCACCGTGCTCTTGCGGCCGCCGCGGGAGAGGCGCTGCTCGATCGCCACCGTGGGCGGGATGCCGTAGACGGCGTCCACCTCGGGCCGGCCGGCGGGCTGAACGATGGAGCGCGCGTAGGCGTTGAGCGATTCGAGATAGCGGCGCTGGCCTTCGTTGAAGAGGATGTCGAAGGCGAGGGTGGACTTTCCCGAGCCGGACACGCCAGTGATCACGCTGAATTTGTCGCGCGGGATGGCGACGTCCAGGGCCTTGAGGTTGTGCTCGCGGGCGTTGACGATGCGGATGGAGCCGTCGGCCGGCGCACGCGCCGCCGCCGGCTTGGCAGCCCAGTCTTTGCCGATGGGCGACACGCCCGTGGCCATCGCCTGCTTGTATTCGAGAAGGGCGGCGCCGGTGTGCGAGGCCTTGCAGTGCGCGATGTCCTCGGGCGAGCCAGCGAAGAGCAGCCGGCCGCCGCCCTCGCCGCCCTCGGGGCCAAGGTCGATCAGCCAGTCGGCGGCGCGGATCACGTCGAGGTTGTGCTCGATGACGATCAGCGAATGGCCGGCGTCGAGCAGCTTGCGCAGCGCCTGCATGAGCTTAGCGACATCGTCGAAGTGCAGGCCGGTGGTGGGCTCGTCGAACATGAAGAGCTTGGGGTCGGCGGTCTTGATTTTTTCCTTGCCGCCGGCGACGGCTTCGGCGAGAAAGCCGGCGAGCTTGAGGCGCTGGGCCTCACCGCCGGAGAGCGTGGGAACGGGCTGGCCGAGCTTCACGTATTCCAGGCCCACGTCGATGATGGGCTGTAGCACGCGCAGAACTTCCTTGTCGCCGCCGAAGAGGCCGGCGGCCTCGCTCACCGTGAGGTCGAGCACGTCGGCGATGCTGAGCTTGCGCAGCTTGGCGGGCTCGATCTTGGCGTAGTCGCGGCGCTCGATCTTGACCTCGAGGATTTCCTGGCGGTAGCGGCTGCCGTCGCAATCGGGGCAGCGCAGATAGACGTCGCTGAGGAATTGCATCTCCACGTGCTCGAAGCCGGAGCCGCCGCAGGTGGGGCAGCGGCCGTCGCCGCTGTTGAAGCTGAACATGCCCGGGCCGTAGCCGCGCTCCAGAGCGAGCGGGGCCTTGGCGAAGAGCTTGCGGATTTCGTCGAAGGCGCCGACATAGCTGGCGGGGTTGGAGCGGGTGGTCTTGCCGATGGGCGACTGGTCGATGAAGACGACGTCGCCGAGATGTTCGGCGACGTCCAGGCTGTCGTACACGCCGGGGGATTCCGTGGCCTTGCCGAAGTGGCGGGCGAGGGCGGGATGGAGCACGTCCTGCAGCAGCGTGGACTTGCCCGAGCCGGAGACGCCGGTCACGCAGACCAGGCGCTGCAGCGGGATGTCGACGGTGAGGTCCTGCAGGTTGTGCTCGCGCGCGCCGCGCAGAGTGAGCCTGGGCGTGGCGGCGTCGACTGGGCGGCGCGCGCGGCCGCTTTCGATGTGCTTGCGTCCGCCGAGGTAGTCGCCGGTGAGGGTGTCAGCCGAGCGGATGCCCTGGGGCGTGCCGTCGTAGACGATGTTGCCGCCGCGTTCGCCGGGGCCGGGACCGATGTCGATCAGGCGGTCGGCGGCGAGCATCACTGCCGGATCGTGTTCGACCACGACCAGGGTGTTGCCGGCGTCGCGCAGGCGGTGCATGGCTTCGACGATGCGGTTCATGTCGCGCGGATGCAGGCCGATGCTGGGTTCGTCGAGCACGAACATGGTGTTGACCAGGGAGGTGCCGAGCGCGGTGGTCAGGTTGATGCGCTGGACTTCGCCGCCGGAGAGGGTGCGGCTCTGGCGGTCGAGCGTGAGATAGCCGAGGCCGACGTCGCAGAGATATTTGAGCCGGGCGCGCACTTCGTCGAGGAGTTGGGAGAGCGCCTCGTTGAGCACGGTGCCGGACAGGCTCAGGCTGTCGAAGAACTGGCGGATGCGCGCGATGGGCATGAGCATCAGGTCGTGCACGGTGAGGCCGGGCAGGGCTTCGAGCTGGACGCGCGACCAGTCCACGCCCTGCGGCAGGAAGCGCTGGGCGGGGCTGAGCACGGCGCCGGCGTTTTCCTTGCTGCCCAGGCGCCAGAGCAGGGCCTCGGTCTTGAGGCGCGCGCCGGCGCAGACGGTGCAGGGCGTGTAGCTGCGGTATTTGGAGAGCAGCATGCGGATGTGCATCTTGTAGGCCTTCGACTCGAGATAGTCGAAGAAGCGGCGCACGCCGTACCAGGCCTTGTTCCACTTGCCCTTCCACAGCGGCGAGCCGTTGATGACCCATTCGCGCTGGGCGTCGGTGAGCTGGCCCCAGGGCGTGTCGCGCGGGATACCTTCCCGGCCGGCATAGCGCATCAGGTCGTCCTGGTATTCCTTCCAGGCGGGCGTCTGCATGACCTTGACCGCGCCGTCGCGCAGGGTCCTGCGCGCGTCGGGCACGACCAGGCCCATGTCCACGCCGATCACGCGGCCGAAGCCGCGGCAGGCGTCGCAGGCGCCGTAGGCGGAGTTGAAGGAGAAGAGCGCGGGCTGCGGGTCGGCGTAGCGGATGTCGCTCTGCGGGCAGTGCAGGCCGGTGGAGAAGCGCCAGATCCTGGGCTCGGCGGGCGCAGCTTCCTCCGCGGACTCGGGCATGACGTAGACGTCGAGCCGGCCGCTGCCGCGCTTGAGACCGGCTTCGATTGCCTCGATCGCGCGCACCTTCTCCACGCCCTGGATGCGGAAGCGGTCGGCGACCACGTCGAGCACCTTGCGTTTGCCGGTGGGCGAGGCGATTTCGCGCTCGGCCTGCACGCGGGTGTAGCCGCTGGCGGAGAGCCATTGCTCGACTTCCTCTGGCGAGATGTTGCCAGGTAGCTCGACGGGGAAGGTGACGACCAGGCGCGGATCGGCCTCCTTGGTGCGCGCCATCAGCTCGGCGTAGATGGTCTCGGGTGAATCGTGCTGGACCTTGAGCCCGGTCTTTTTATCGAAGAGCTCGGCGGCGCGGGCGTAGAGCAGCTTGAGGTGGTCGTTGAGCTCGGTCATCGTGCCCACGGTGGAGCGCGAGCTGCGCACCGGGTTGGTCTGGTCGATGGCGATGGCCGGCGGCACGCCCTCCACCTTGTCCACCTGGGGGCGGTCCATGCGGTCGAGGAACTGGCGGGCGTAGGCGCTGAAGGTCTCCACGTAGCGGCGCTGGCCCTCGGCGTAGAGGGTGTCGAAGACCAGACTAGACTTGCCCGAGCCCGAGGGGCCGGTGACCACGGTCATTTCTCCGGTGCGCAGATCGAGGTCGAGTTGCTTGAGGTTGTGCTGGCGTGCGCCGCGGATGCGGATAAGGCCTGAAGACATGGAAGATGGATCCCAGAATAAGGCGAAATCGATGCGAAATTGCAGCGAAAACGCTAATCATAGCGGGTCGCAGACCCTGCCGTCGATAAGGAGAGCCGGCTTGGATGGCTCGGCATTTATGTATAAAAGAATTTGATTTTTATCAGGGAAACCCAGATTTTTTCGCTTGAAAATGGGCTTTGAAATTATTTGTGTATACATTCAATCGAACCGACCCGGCAATCCCTTCGAATCACCGTCATGGACTCCAACGCTTCCGCACCGACTTTCCCTCTCAATGCCTGGTACGCCACCTATGACGTCGAGCTGCGCCGGGAGTTGATGCTGCGCACCATCTGCAACAAGAAAGTGGTGATGTACCACCGCGCCGACGGCACGCCGGTGGTCCTGGAAGATGCCTGCTGTCACCGGCTTCTGCCGCTCTCGCTAGGCCGGTTGGAAGGTGACGACGTGGTCTGCGGCTATCACGGACTGGTGTTCAACCCCAGCGGACGCTGCATGAGCATGCCTTCGCAGGAGACGCTCAATCCCTCGGCCTGCGTGCGTTCTTACCCGGTGGTGGAGCGCCACCGCTTTATCTGGATCTGGCCGGGCGATCCGGCCCTGGCCGACCAAGCCAAGGTGCCGGACATTCATTGGAACGATGACCCGCACTGGGCCGGCGACGGCGAGGTGATCCATGTGAAATGCGACTACCGCCTAGTGATCGACAATCTCATGGACCTGACCCACGAGACTTTCGTCCACGGCATCAGCCTGGGGAACCTGGAGGTCGCCGAGGCCCCCTTCGATGTGACGCACAACGACGAGACGTTCACCGTCACGCACTGGATGCATGGCGTGCCGCCGCCGCCTTTCTGGGCCGAACAACTGGGCAAACCCGGCGAGGTGGACCGCTGGCAGATCATCCGCTTCGAGGCGCCGTCGACCGTGGTGATCGATGTGGGCGTGGCCCCGGCCGGGACCGGCGCGCGCGAGGGCGGCCGCTCGCAGGGCGTCACCGGCCACGCGCTCAACACCATCACGCCGGAAACGGGCACGAGCTGCCATTATTGATCCGGCATTAAGAAGTTTTCATGCGGCGTATTTGGCGTGGAGATCCTGGAAGTAGGATTTCATGCGTTCGAGATGGGTTTCGATGAACGCCATGTGGTTCTTTGCTGCGGCGTGGAATTTGGCCTTTGTTCTGA
>JALBVF010000020.1 GCA_025050535.1 Candidatus Protistibacter heckmannii | reverse complement strand
ATCAGCCGCTGAACCTCGCGCTCCTGCTCCGCCGTCAGCGTTCTTCCCGTACCCTGTTGGTGCCCGGGGCGCTCAACGTCGAGGGCCTTCCACCCGCCCGCGCGATACGCCTTCACCGCCGCAATGACCGTCGTGCGCGACATCTCGCATTGCGCCGCCGCGTCCTTCAGGCTCACACCATCCAGCCACATCTTCACCGCACGTCGGCGCCGTTCGTTCAGGGCAGCTACCGGCAGCGTTCTCGAGTCGACAAGACCTTCGAGGAGCGCGACCTGATCAACCACAGAGTGGTCAACGTCGCTGGACGAGGCGGCGTAACTGGGGCGTGAAGGTGCTGCGCTACGAGATCAATGACCTCACGCCGCCCGAGGCCATCCTGCACGCCATGCAGGCGCAGATCACGGCCGAGCGCGAGAAGCGTGCGCCCTGATCGCGGCCTCCGAGGGCAAGCGCCAGAAGCAGATCAATCTGGCGGCCGGCACGCGCGAGGCGGCCATCGCCAAGTCGGAAGGGGAGAAGCAGGCCGCGATCAACAAGGCCCAGGGCGAGGCGACGGCCATCGTCGCGGTGGCCGTCGCCTCGCCTCGGCGATCCAGAAGGTGGCCCAGGCGATCCGCTCTGACGGCGGCATCGAGGCGGTGAACCTGAAGGTGGCGGAACGCTACGTGGACGCCTTCGGCAACGTCGCCAAGACCAACAACACGCTGATCCTGCCGGCCAATCAGGCCGACCTCGGCGGCCTGATTGGCACGGCGATGCAGATCGTCAAGGCAAAATCCTGAGGAAGCCTTTCCTCGGTGCGGGCTGTCAGCATGCCCGTTCTTTGCCGCGTTACGTCTCCGGATGTGTAGGGAACTCCTGGCAGGGCTGAGCAACACCGCCTTACAAAACGCGCCATTTTCTTATCCGTCCAAGATGTGGCGAGCCCATCCTCGCGATCCATATTCTCGAGATGGACGCGCTTTGGCTGCGCTCGCCGATCAATGCAGGACTCCGAATCCGTAAAGCTGGATCCTGCGCTGCAGGCCTTTCTCTTCTTTCTGGAAGACGCCGTCTCTCCGCCATGCGGCAGGAGCGGAGCGAAGCCTGCGAAATATGGCTCGAGGCAGCCGCTCATCTGCATGGCATGTCCGAACGGAGCTTGGACGAGACGGTGGTGGTGTTGAGCCAGCAAAGCCGGAAGACGCAAGCGATCGCGATGGCCAAAGCCATGGTGCAACTTCGGCCGGATGGAGCGCATTCACATTTTAGATTGGGTTACGCGCTGCAAGTCGCCGAACGTCATGGTGAGGCGCTTGAACCATATCGATGCATCTACGACCGCGATCCCGGACCGTATGCACCTCGGTCGCTAATCTCAGCGGCGCGCTGGGCCAGAAGACCTGGGTGCTGCTCGACGTCAATCCGCATTGGGTTTGGATGCTGAATCGGCGGGACAACCCCTGGTATCCAAGCGTCCCGCTGTATCGGAAGCGGGAATTTGGCCAATGGGAGCCTGTCTTCGAGGAATTGAAGCGGGATATCCGGGCTTTGGCTTCGGAAGTGTCCGCGAGGCGCGTCGCCAGAAGCTGAGGTTGTCGCGCAGGCTTGGTCAGCGAGAGTCTTTCGCCGCGCTACGCATAATCTGGCCCTTTTCGCGCTGCCAGTCGCGGTCTTTCTCGGCCTGGCGCTTGTCGTGCATCTTCTTGCCCTTGGCCAGGCCGATCTCGCATTTCACGCGGCCCTTGGAGTAGTGCAGGTTCAGCGGCACGAGGGTGTAGCCGCGCTGCTCGACCTTGCCGATCAGCTTCTTGATTTCCTCGGCGTGCAGAAGCAGCTTGCGCGTGCGCACGTTATCGGGGTTGACGTGGGTGGAGGCGCTGATCAGCGGGCTGATGTGCGCGCCGATGAGGAAAATCTCACCGTTGCGGATGACGACGTAGCCCTCGCGGATCTGCACCCGGCCTTCGCGGATGGCCTTGACTTCCCAGCCTTCGAGAACGATGCCCGCCTCGTAGCGTTCTTCGATGCTGTAATCGAAGAAGGCTTTGCGTTTGTCGGCGATGGTGCTGCTCATGGTCGTTGCTGGGTTCAGCTTGGGTTCAGGATTCGGTCGGAGGCTGCGGAGCCGGCCGGAGGCGCAGCTGGCGAAGAGGCCTGCGGGGCGGACTGCGCAGAAGACCGCATCGGGCGGACCTCCGCTAAAATCACGAGTTTAGCAAACCGGACAGGAATTCGCCCGTGGCGGACGTGAAAAAGTCGGTGCTGCTCGGCTATTCAGCGCGGCAGATGTACGACCTGGTGACCAGGGTGGAGGGCTATCCGCAATTCCTTCCCTGGTGTGGCGGCGTGGACGTCTACGAGAAGACCGAGACCCTGCTCGACGCGCGCATCCACATCCATTTCAAGGGCATCAAGCAGTTCTTCCACACGCGCAACACCCAGCACGCGCCCGAACGCATCGACATGGAATTCGTCGACGGCCCGTTCCGCAGCTTCCACGGCGCCTGGATCTTCACCGCCCTGCGCGAGGACGCCTGCAAGGTGGAATTTCATCTGCACTACGAGTTTTCCAGCGACCTGCTCGACAAGCTGATCGGGCCGGTCTTCGGCATGATCGCCTCGACCTTCGTCGACGGCTTCGTCAAGCGCGCGGAGCAGGTCTATGGCTGAGGCGGGGATGATCCGCGTGAGCGTCTGCATCGGCGACCCGGAGGGCCCGACGCTGGTCGAACTGGAACTGCCTGCCGGCAGAACGCTGCGCGAAGCCTTCGACAAATCGGGCCTGATCGTCAGCCTGCCGGGCCAGAGCCTCGAACACTGCCGCACCGGCGTTTTTGGCAAGCTCAAGCCGCTGGACGCCGTGCTCCACGACGGCGACCGCGTCGAGATCACGCTGCCGCTGCGCACCGACCCCAAGGCGGTGCGCGCCGAGCGCGCGGCCAAGCACCGCAAGGCCGACGCCAAGGCGGGGCGGCGCTGGCGCTAGGGCGCCGCTAAGGCATTTGCTAAAGCATTGGCTAAGGCGCCGGATTGTGCATTTTCGCTGACTGTTTCGGCTTGCTTTATAATTCGCTTTTGCCAAGGGGCTCATGCATGCGAATCGTTCAACAAGCATTAACCTTCGACGACGTCCTGCTTGTTCCTGCCTACTCCAAAGTTCTCCCCCGCGACACCTCGCTGCGCACCCGATTGACCCGGGAGATTGAACTCAACATTCCTCTGGTGTCCGCCGCCATGGACACCGTGACCGAAGCCAGGCTCGCCATCGCCATGGCCCAGGAAGGCGGGATCGGCATCATCCACAAAAACCTCAAGCCGGCCGACCAGGCGCGCGAAGTCTCGCGCGTCAAGCGTTTCGAATCCGGCGTGCTGCGCAACCCGATCACCGTTCGGCCCGACATGACCGTGCGCCTGGTCATGGAGCTGGCCGAAGGCCACGGCATCTCCGGCTTCCCGGTGGTAGAAGGCGAGACGGTGGTTGGCATCATCACAAACCGCGACCTGCGCTTCGAGGAAGAGCTCGACGCGCCAATCCGCGCCAAGATGACCCCGCGCGAACGCCTGGTCACCGTCAAGGAAGGCGCGCCGCTCGACGAGGCCAAGCGCCTGATGAACCGCCACCGCCTCGAGCGCGTGCTGGTCGTCAACGACAGCTTCGCGCTGCGCGGCCTGATCACCGTCAAGGACATCCAGAAGGCAAAGGAACACCCGAACGCCGCCAAGGACTCGGCTGGCCGCCTGCGCGTGGGCGCGGCGGTGGGCGTGGGCCCGGAAAACGACGAGCGCGTCGATATGCTGGTCAAGGCCGGCGTGGACGTGGTCGTGGTCGACACCGCGCACGGCCACAGCCAGGGTGTGCTCGACCGCGTGAAATGGGTCAAGACCAAGTATCCGCAGGTGCAGGTCGTCGGCGGCAACATCGCCACCGGCAAGTCGGCGCTGGCGCTGGTTGAAGCTGGCGCGGACGGCGTCAAGGTGGGCATCGGCCCCGGCTCCATTTGCACCACGCGCGTGGTCGCGGGCGTGGGCCTGCCGCAGATCAGCGCGGTGAGCAACGTCGCCGAGGCGCTGGCCGGCACGGGCGTGCCTCTGATCGCCGACGGCGGCATCCGCTACTCCGGCGACATCGCCAAGGCTCTGGCGGCAGGCGCGAATACCGTAATGATGGGCGGCATGTTCGCCGGCACCGAGGAATCCCCGGGCGAGGTCTTCCTCTTCCAGGGCCGCGCGTACAAGAGCTACCGCGGCATGGGTTCGGTCGGCGCGATGAAGGACGGCGCGGCGGACCGCTACTTCCAGGAAGACAACACCGGCAACGTCGACAAGCTCGTGCCCGAAGGCATCGAAGGCCGTGTGCCGCACAAGGGCTCGGTGCTGCCGATCATCCATCAGCTCACCGGCGGCGTGCGTTCGTCGATGGGCTATTGCGGCTGCGAGTCGATTGCCGACTGGCACCGCGGCGCGGAATTCGTGCAGATCACGGCGGCGGGCATGCGCGAGTCGCACGTCCATGACGTTCAGATCACCAAGGAACCGCCCAACTACCACCTGGACTAAGGCTGACTGGCCGGCGCGACGAATCCGGCCCGTTTTCTTTGAACAGGAGAAAGCATCATGACCGGACTATTGCGCGTGGTGTTGCTGCTGGACGCGGCATTCTGCGCCACCTTTGGGCTGCTGTTCGCCTCCGCGCCCTACGGCGGCGTCTTCGAACTGCTGCAGCTCCAGCAACCGCAGCCGGCCTACTACAGCCAGCTCTTCGGGCTGGCGCTGCTCGCGATCTCGCTGATCCAGCTGCGCGCCGTCGCCAACCGGCAGTTGATCATCGCCATGGCCTCCACCGTGGGCTGGCTCAATCTAGCCTCGGCCATCCTGATCATCGTCTGGATCGTGCTCGGCATGTTCGTGACCGCCGCCACGCCCACCGCCCTCGGCGCGGTGCTCATCATGCTGGTGCTTGGCCTCGTGCAGCTTCGCGGCGCGGGCGTGCTCAGCCGCCGCGAGAAGATCGAGGCCGCCGTGGCCAAGGCGCACGCGGCCCACGCCTCTCAATCCGCCGCGCAGCAAGCCGCGCCCCAGAATTCCAATCCACCCTTCACGCCGCCCACGGCGTCCTAGCCTGACCATGCACGACAAAATACTGATCCTGGATTTCGGTTCCCAAGTCACCCAGCTCATCGCCCGCCGCATCCGTGAGGCGCATGTCTTCTGCGAAATCCATCCGTACGACGTCGATGCCAGCTTTATCCGCGAATGGGGCGCCAAGGGCATCATCCTCTCCGGCGGCCCCAACTCCGTCACCGAAGGCGACACGCCCCGCGCCCCGCAGGCCGTGTTCGAAGCCGGCGTGCCCGTGCTGGGCATCTGCTACGGAATGCAGACCATGGCCGAGCAGCTCGGCGGCAAGGTCCAGACCGCGGAAGCCGCGGGCAAGCACCGCGAATTCGGCTATGCCGAAGTCCGCGCGCGCGGCCACACCAAGCTGCTCAAGGACATCGAGGATTTCCGCACGCCCGAAGGGGAGGGCATGCTCAAGGTCTGGATGAGCCACGGCGACTCCGTCATCGACATGCCGCCCGGCTTCAAGCTCATGGCCTCCACGCCGTCCTGCCCGGTGGCCGGCATGGCCGACGAGGCGCGCGGCTTCTACGCCGTGCAGTTCCACCCCGAGGTCAACCACACGCTGCAGGGCGTGCCGCTCCTGCGCCGCTTCGTGCTCGACATCGCCGGCTGCAAGCCAGACTGGGTGATGGGCGACTACATCGCCGAAGCCGTTGAAGCCATCCGCAAGCAGGTCGGCGACGAGGAAGTCATCCTCGGCCTCTCCGGCGGAGTGGACTCCAGCGTGGCCGCCGCGCTGGTCCACTGCGCCATCGGCGACCAGCTCACCTGCGTCTTCGTCGACCACGGTCTGCTGCGCCTGAATGAAGGCAAGATGGTCATGGGCATGTTCGCGCGCAACCTCGGCGTGAAAGTGATCCACGTCGACGCCAGCGCGGAATTCATGGGCAAGCTTGTGGGCGTCTCCGACCCCGAGGCCAAGCGCAAGATCATCGGCGCCGAGTTCGTCGAAGTCTTCCAGCGCGAATCGGCCAAGCTCAAGAGCGCCAGGTGGCTCGCGCAGGGCACCATCTATCCGGACGTGATCGAATCCGCCGGCAAGGGCAAGAAAGCCGCGCACACCATCAAGAGCCACCACAACGTCGGCGGCCTGCCCGACACGCTGAACCTCAAGCTGCTCGAGCCGCTGCGCAAGCTCTTCAAGGACGAAGTGCGCGAATTCGGCGTGGCCCTGGGCCTGCCGCCCGAGATGGTCTACCGCCCCCCCTTCCCGGGCCCGGGCCTGGGCGTGCGTATCCTCGGCGAGGTCAAGCGCGAATACGCCGACCTGCTGCGCCGGGCGGACGCCATCTTCATCGAGGAACTGCGCAACACCCGCGACGAAGCCAGCGGCAAGACCTGGTACGAACTCACCAGCCAGGCCTTCGCGGTCTTCCTGCCAGTGAAGTCGGTCGGCGTCATGGGCGACGGCCGCACCTACGAATGGGTCGTGGCCCTGCGCGCGGTGCAGACCCAGGACTTCATGACCGCGCATTGGGCGCATCTGCCGCACGAGCTGCTGGGCAGAGCTTCCAACCGCATCATCAATGAGGTGCAGGGGATCAACCGCGTGGTGTACGACATCTCGGGGAAGCCGCCGGCGACGATTGAGTGGGAGTAAGGGTGAGTTACCCTTATAAAGCAAAAACTTAGAGCATCTCGCAAAAAATAATCAACGAGAATGCGATGATTATAAGCTATTGATTATAAAGTATTTTATTGTTTTACTTTGGCTTTTAGGAGCTTCCAGTCAGCGAAACTGACGGTAAACGGGGTGCACAAGCTCTTTTTCCTGAGGTTAGCGTGGCCTCGGAAGAACAACCGTCAGTGACGGTTGTTTTTTCTCTTCGACATCAGGATTGATGCGGGTTTGCAAGGGGATGTAGGTCTCGTGATAGGTGACGGCAATCGGCCGTTTCAATCAGGAGACTATTTTTGCCCTGCGGAACTTGAAACCCCGTGCGATCCTCTACAAGGTCGCCGATCGCGATGGCATGTACGCCATCGTTTCGCTGAAAGGCATTATTACCTTCCGATACGACTACAGGATCAATGGCCAGTGTGAGACGTTGACCATAGGTCGTTACAGCTTCGGGGGAATTTCACTGGCCGAAGCTCGAGAAAAACTGCGACGCGCCAGGCGGTTGCTGGGCGAGGGCACTTCGCCAGCGTTGCAGAAGCAATGAGAGAAGGGGAGTGGACCGGAGACCCCAACCTTCAGCGATCATGCCACCCGTTGGCTTTATGGGACCACTATGGCCGAGTCGACCCGTTCAATGCGAAAGAGCGTATTGGATCGCGACATCCTGTCGGCATTTAATAAACGCCTTGTTGGCGAAATCCATGAGGAGGATCTACGCGCTCTGTGCATGCGTGTGAGAGCGCGATGCGCACCAGCCACCGCCGTTCATATTCGTGACCTTCTGAAGCAGATATATGGCTACGCGAATTTGCATGGTGAGAAGGTGGTCAACCCTGCTGAGGTTGGAGATGATCTTCGGCAAGCCGCCGGAGACCGCGTGGATGAATCGCGATTCGGAGTGGTCGATGCTGTGCGTAATGCTCAGCTTCACCACGCCGTCTTCCACCGGCTCGAGCTCCATCACGCACAGAACCTTGCCCTCGGCCTTCCGAGCAGGTCTTCTGGAGGCTTCTTTCATCGACCATGGAGTCATCGTATGCAAAAAAATGGTTGCATGTCAAGCAAGTTGAAAAAATAATGCTCGCGCGGCTCACACCCCGGAGCGCGAAGGCAGGTCCCGGGCGCCGTCCTCGTCGCTGAGCGCACCGGCGACCATGCGCAGCGCGCGCCGCAGCGTCGCCAGATCGGCCGGAGAGTTCAAGCAGAGGCGCACGCCGGACATGCTCGCACCGGGCACGGCCACGCCGGCTGGCGAGGTGACGGTCACGCCCTGACGCCGAGCGCGGCTGGCGACGCGCTCGGCCTCGAGTTCGGACATCGGCAGCCAGACGTGCAGCGAGGCGGCGAAGGAGGGCGTCTCCATCGCCGGCAAGAAAAGCTGGGCGGCGAGCGCGCTGCGCGCAACGGCTTCGCCGGCCATCTCGTCGAGAGATACGCGCGGCGGTGCCGTCCTGCATCCATTGCGTGGCGAGCATGGGCGCGAGCGGCGAGATCGAATAGCAGGCCATGCGCATGGCCGTGCAGGCCCGCTCGTAGCGCTGCGCTTCGGGCGTCATCAGGAAGCCAACGCGCAGCCCCGGCGCGAGCGCCTTAGAGACGCTGGAGGCGTAGTAGCTGCGCTCGGTGGCGAGCACGGAGATGGGCACTTCGGGGCCGCTCTTCGCTGCGTTCCAGGCGAGCGGCCCGTAGACGTCGCTCTCCACGATCCACAAGTCGCGCCGCCGCGCGCTGCGCCGCGCTCATGGTGCGGGCGGTCGGGTTCTGCAGCGTGGGCTGCACGTAGAGCACGCGCGCGCCGCTCTCGCGGTTGCGTCCGTCGCAACTTCCGCCGCAACCTGCACCGCCGTGTTCACCGCGCTGGCGCTCCTGCCCACCGCCTCCATCCAGGCCGCCGCGAAGCGCTCGGCGACTTCGAAATCACCGTGCTCTCCGATGGTGCGCTGCCGCTGCCCGTGGACAAGCTGCTCACCAACACAACGCTGCAGGCCGTCAACAAGGCGCTCGCCAAGTCCTATCTCAAGACGCCCGTCGACACCTAGGTGAATGCTTTCCTGATCAACACCGGCATGAAGCTCGTCATGGTCGACGCCGGCACCGGTGGCGTCTTCGGCCCCGGCCTGGGCACCGTGCTCGCCAACCTCAAGGCCTCTGGCTACCAGCCCGAGCAGGTCGACGAGATCTACATCACCCATCTGCACGGCGACCACGTCGGCGGCCTCGTCGCCGACGGCAAGCCGGCGTTTCCCAACGCCGTGGTCCGCGCAGAAAAGCGCGACGCCGACTACTGGCTGAGCCAAGCCAACATTGGACCAGGCGCCAGAGGCCGCCAAGGGATTCTTCAAGATGGCCATGGCCGCGATCAATCAGTATATCGCCGCCGACCGCTTCAAGCCCTTCGACGGCAACACCGATCTCGTCCCCGGGGTGAAGGCCATCGCCGCCAATGGCCACACCCACGGCCACACCATCTACGCCATCGAGAGCAAGGGCGAGCGCCTGGTCCTCTTGGGCGATCTGATGCACGTCGTGGCCGTGCAGTTCGAGCATCCCGAAGTCACCATCCGGTTCGACGTGGACAGCAAGTCCGCCACCGCTGAGCGCAAGAAAGCCTATGCCGAAGCGGCCAAGCGCGGCGACCTGATTGGCCGCCGCCCACCCCTCGTTTCCGGGCATAGACCTCATTCGCAGAGAGGGTAATGGATACGTTTGGGTGTCTATCAATTACCACCCGTAGGCCGTCCATGCGGGGCCGAAAAAATTTTTATTGACGCGGCAATATAAAGATTTAACTTATTATCATTTCTGGCATCGAATTGGCATAGAAAAAGAAGACGCTCGACACCAGAAACTGGAGCAGCTGCACGAGAGGCGAAAGCAGGTCGTGAGGTTGCATCGGAAGGGATA